>NZ_BONF01000001.1 GCF_016862575.1 Catellatospora bangladeshensis
CCAAACCTATGCTCAAACCAAACTTCGTGACACAAACCCGTGATCTTGGCGCGCCGCGCGCGGGGGCCGGTGTTCGCCGTGGTCGGTGATCGCGTCGATCTTGCGCGAAGTGTTAGCTATATGTCGGAGTTGTGCGTGTCGCGCCCACAGTTCGCGCAAGATCGGCGGGGTGGGGGTGGGCGGGACGACTTATGATCGCGGCCATGACCCATGTGCCTACGCCGCCCGTGCCGCCCGGTCCGGGGGCCGCGCCGCCGTTTCCGGCCGCGCCCGCCGAGGGTGGCGGGACCCGGCTGGGCTGGGCGCTCGGCGCGGCCGGGCTGATCGTGGCGCTGTGCTGCGGCGGCGGCCTGGTCGCCGGGGTGGGCCTGGCGGTCACCGGGGTCAAGGCGATCAACGAGCGGGCCCAGGTCGCGGTCGGCGGCTACCTCGGCGCGCTGAAGGACGAGCGCTACGAGGACGCGTACGACATGCTGTGCGACGCCGAACAGCGGCGGCTGACCCTGGACCGGTTCACCAGCCAGGAGCGCGCCCGCCCGGACCGGCTCGCGTCGTACGAGCTGGGCGACGTGGAGCTGGCGGCCGACATCACCCTGCCGGTGACCGAGCGTTACACCGACGGCGACTCGGCGCAGGTGACCTACCTCCTGGTGCAGAACACCAAGACGACGGCGCTGGAGGTCTGCGGCAAGCGCTCCGGCACGCGCTGAGCGCCCCGCCCGGCGCGCCTGCTCACGCGGCCGGTGCAGTAGCGTTAACCGAATGCGGGTTGCCGTCGGTGGCCCGTACCGTATCCACGTCGGCGGGCAGCTGAGCCCGACCGACCTCCGCCGACAGCCAGCCGGCGGCTATCTCCAACGGAATGGAGCCTGATCATGCCCGCGGACCGCATCGACTCCGTCGTCAGCCTGGCCAAGCGCCGGGGCTTCGTCTACCCGTCGAGTGAGATCTACGGCGGCACCCGCTCGGCCTGGGACTACGGTCCGCTGGGTGTGGAGCTCAAGGACAACGTCCGGCGCCAGTGGTGGAAGACGATGGTCCAGCAGCGCGACGACATCGTCGGCCTGGACTCCGCGGTGATCCTGGCCCGCCAGGTGTGGGAGGCCTCCGGCCACATCGAGGCGTTCGTCGACCCGCTGACCGAGTGCACCCATTGCCACAAGCGCTTCCGGGCCGACCACCTGGAGGAGGCGTTCCTGGCGAAGAAGCCGGGCGCGACCTTCGCGCTGTCCGAGCTGAACTGCCCCAACTGCGGCAACAAGGGCGGCTTCACCGAGCCGCGGATGTTCAACGGCCTGATGAAGACGTTCCTCGGCCCGGTCGAGAGCGCCGAGGGCGTGCACTACCTGCGGCCGGAGACGGCGCAGGGCATCTTCGTGAACTACGCCAACGTGGCCACCACGGCGCGCAAGAAGCCGCCGTTCGGCATCGCGCAGGTCGGCAAGAGCTTCCGCAACGAGATCACCCCGGGCAACTTCATCTTCCGGACCCGCGAGTTCGAGCAGATGGAGATGGAGTTCTTCGTCGAGCCCGGCACCGACGAGCAGTGGCACGAGTACTGGCTGAACGAGCGCTGGAACTGGTACCTCGACCTCGGCATCTCCCCGGACAACCTGCGCTTCTTCGAGCACCCGAAGGAGAAGCTGTCGCACTACTCGAAGCGGACCGTGGACATCGAGTACCGGTTCCGCTTCGGCGGCACGGAGTTCTCCGAGCTGGAGGGCATCGCCAACCGCACCGACTTCGACCTCACCACGCACAGCAAGCACTCCGGCGCCGACCTGTCGTACTTCGACCAGGAGAAGCAGGAGCGCTGGGTGCCGTACGTGATCGAGCCGGCGGCCGGTCTGACCCGCGCCGTGCTCGCCTTCATGCTGGAGGCGTACGACGAGGACGAGGCCCCCAACACCAAGGGCGGCGTGGACAAGCGCACCGTGATGCGCTTCGACAAGCGGCTGGCCCCGGTGAAGGTGGCCGTGCTGCCGCTGTCGCGCAACGAGCAGCTCTCGCCGAAGGCCCGTGAGCTGCAGAAGGCGCTGAGCATGCGGTGGACCGTCGACTTCGACGACGCCCAGGCGATCGGCCGCCGCTACCGCCGCCAGGACGAGATCGGCACGCCGTACTGCGTCACCGTCGACTTCGACACCTTGGACGACAATGCGGTGACCGTACGTGATCGTGACTCGATGGTGCAGGAGCGCGTCTCGCTGGACCAGGTCGAGCGCTACCTGATCGAGCGCCTGCCCGGCTGCTGAGCAGCTGAGCTGTGAGAAGTCCCCGGGATCCGTTCCCGGGGACTTCTCAGCGAAGCCCTGGCACGATTGTCGAGTTAGTTTCGGGTCTTCCCCGGTAACATACGGACAGTGACCACCATCGAGCTGAAAAAGACGCCGGGAGCCGCGCCCGAGCCGGCCCGGTCGCGGCCGTCCTGGCGCGCGTGGCTGGTCATCGCCGCCGCGCTGCTGCTGGCCGTCTTTCTCGCGGGTCACCGGCTGGTCCCCAACCGGCACGGCGTGGGCAGCGTGCTGGACAGCATCGCCCCCCTGTTCGGCCTGGCGGTCCCGGTGCTCGCGATCGCGGCGCTGCTGGTCCGCTCGGGCAAGGCCCTGCTGGCGGTGCTGCTGCCCGCCGTGATCTGGCTGGCGATGTTCGGCGGCGCGCTGCTGCCGCCCGCCGGCGGGCCGGTCGAGCTGCGGGTGGTCACCCAGAACCTGTACGCCGGCAACCCCGACCCGGCGACGACGGTGCGGGCGCTGGCCGCGGGCGGCCCGGACCTCATCGCGCTGCAGGAGGCGTCCGGCGGCACCATAGAGGAGCTGGCCGAGGAGCTGTCCGAGACCTACCCGCACCACGCGATCAAGTCCACGGTCGGCCTGCTCAGCAAGCACCCGATCACCAAGGTCACCGGGGTCGACACCGGCCTGGACTGGACCCGCGCGCTGCGCGCGGTGGTCAAGGCGCCGCAGGGCGACATCGCGGTGTACGTGGTCCACCTCGGCTCGGCCCGGATCAACGAGACCGAGACCCGCGACCACACCATCGACATGCTGGCCAAGGCGCTGCGCGCGGACAAGGCCGAGCGGGTGCTGGTGCTGGGCGACCTGAACACGGCGGCCACCGACCGGGCCATCGCGCCGCTGTCGGAGCTGCTGCACGACGCGCAGGCCGACGCCGGCTGGGGCTGGGGCTTCACCTGGCCGTCGACGCTGCCGGTGATGCGCCCGGACCACGTGCTGTACCGCGGGTTCACCGCCACGCAGGCCGGCACGCTGCGTACCCCCGGCACCGACCACCGGGCCGTGACCTCGGGGTTCGCGTTCTAAGAAATCCGTACGTGTACTTTCCTCTCGTCCGGACTGGTACTTTCGGGCACTTACTTGGTAACGTCATGTCTGCTCGGCTTCGGCCGGGCCGGCTATCAGCCGTAACGTCGCTCAAGAAACGGGTGCCGGGTCCGTCACAGCAGGACCGCGTCCGGAGACCCCGTCACCGGATCCCCCGCGGTTCAACTGCGCCGGAGGCTTTGTAATGTCTGTCCAGATCGCCCGCGAGACCGTCGTGTCCGCGTCCCCCTCGTCCCTGACCGACACCACGCTCGACGCCACGACCGGCGAAATGCTGCTGGTCCGCCTCGCCGAGCTCGACGAGCAAGACCCCAAGCACGAGGACGTGCGCCAGGAGGCCATCTGCGCCTTCCTGCCGCTGGCCGAGCGCCTGGCCCGCCGCTTCCGCCACCGTGGCGTGGACAGCGACGACCTCGTGCAGGTCGCGACCATCGGCCTGATCCAGGCGGTGGATCGTTTCGACCCCAACCGTGGCAGTGCCTTCGTGCACTTCGCGGTGCCGACGATCGTCGGCGAACTCAAGCGCCACTTCCGCGACCGTGGCTGGAGCATGCGGGTGAGTCGCCGCATGCAGGAGCTCTACCTGGACATCAACCGGGTGTCCCCGGAGCTCTGCCAGACCCTCGGCCGGTGGCCGAGCATCGAGGACCTGGCCGAGCATCTGCAGGTGAGCGCGGAGGACGTGCTCGCCGGGATGCACTGCGCGCAGGCCTACCGCATCAACTCGCTCAACGTCGCGGTCAGCGGCGAAGACGGTGATGTGGAGCTCGGTGAGCTGGTGGGCGAGACCGACAACGCACTGGAGTCCGTTCCGGACGTGCACGCGGTGCGGCAGTTCGTCAAGGAACTGCCGGAGCGCGAGCAGCGCATCCTGAGCCTCCGCTTCGACCTGGGCCTGAACCAGGCGCAGATCGCGGAGCGCATCGGGGTCTCCCAGATGCACGTGTCCCGCCTGCTCAGCCGGTGCCTCGCCCAGCTGCGGGAGCGCATGCTGGCCGAGGACTGAGCCGGGGTGACGATTTCTCGGTTTCACGTCCGGTGTCGCGGGTAGATGGTTGCCATGGAACTTCTGCTGTGGATCCTCGCCGTGGTACTGGTCGTGTCCGGGATCGTCTCGCTGGCTCGGCGCCAGATTCTCTGGGGCGTCGTGCTCATCGTCGTCGGTCTGCTCGTGGGACCGGGGGGCGTCAGCATCTTCTCGTAGGGTGCGCGCCGCAAGAACTGGGGTGGGTGGACCGCGGTCCACCCACCCCTTGCTGTGTGACCACAGACACCGGGCGATTTCACATCCGCGCCGTAGATTGGCGCCGTGACGGTACTCGGCAAGCCCCTCGAACTGCGCGGCGTCACGCTGCCCAACCGCATCGCGCTGGCGCCCATGTGCCAGTACTCGGCCCGGGACGGGCTGCCCGGCGACTGGCACCTGGCCCACCTGGGCGCCCGCGCCGTCGGCGGGGCCGGGCTGGTCATCGCCGAGGCGACCGCCGTGCTGCCGGAGGGCCGCATCTCGCCCCGCGACACCGGCATCTGGTCCGGCGCGCACGTGGACGCGTGGCGCCCGATCACCGCGTTCATCGCCGCGCAGGGCGCCGTCCCGGCGCTGCAGCTGGCCCACGCCGGGTTCAAGGCGTCGACGTACTGGCCGTTCGCGCAGGAACGGGGTGGGGTGCCGGACGGCGACGGCGGCTGGCAGCCGGTGGGCCCCGGCGCGGAGCCGTTCATCCCGTCGTATCGCGCGCCCCGGGCGCTGGACGAGGCCGGGATCACCGCGGTGATCGACGCGTTCGCGCAGGCCGCCGTGCGGGCCGTGGACGCCGGCTTCCAGGCCGTGGAGATCCACGCGGCGCACGGCTACCTGCTGCACGAGTTCTACTCCCCGCTGACCAACCACCGCACCGACGGCTGGGGCGGCGACCGTCCCGCGCGGATGCGCCTGGCGCTCGCCGTCGCGCGGGCCGTACGCGCCGCGGTGGGCCCGGACCTGCCGGTGCTGGCCCGGGTCTCCGCGACCGACTGGACCGACGGCGGCTGGGACGTCGCCGACACCGTGGTGCTGGCCCGGGAGCTGGCCGCGGCCGGGGTCGACCTGATCGACTGCTCGTCGGGCGGGGCCGCGCCGCACGCCGACATCCCGCTCGGGCCCGGCTACCAGGTGCCGCTGGCGCAGCGGGTACGCGCCGAGGCGGGCGTGCTCACCGGCGCGGTCGGCCTGATCACCGAGCCGGAGCAGGCCGAGCGCATCGTCGAGGACGGTCAGGCCGACCTGGTGCTGCTCGGGCGGGAGCTGCTGCGCGACCCGTACTGGCCGCGCCGCGCCCTGGACCGGCTCGGCGGCCTGCCGCACTGGCCCGACCAGTACCAGCGCGCCTTCTGACGCACCGGGAGGTCAGCCCGGTCCGGGGCGGTCGCGGGCGTCCAGCAGCGACTGGCCCGCGGCGGTCGCCACGTAGAGCACGGTCCGGCCGTGGCGGCTGCGCGCCAGCAGGCCCGCGGCGTGCATGACGCCCAGGTGCTCCGATACGGTGCCCGCCGCCATGCCGGTGCGACGGGCCAGCTCGCTGGTGGTGGCGGGCTGGCGCAGTATGTCCAGCAGCCGCGCCCGGGACGCGCCGAACAGCGCGGCGAGCGCCCCGTCCGCGGCCGGGCCGTCCTCCCACACGCTGCCGACGGCGCGCGCCCGCATCCGCGCCCAGTACGGCGCGACCGCGACGCGGTGCCACTCGCGGGCGCCCGCGACCAGCTCATCGAGCAGGCGGGGCGGGTCGTCCAGCAGCGCCGTGGTGCGCGGGCCCAGCGGCAGCTTCTCCGTGGTGGCCGCCAGGTCCGCGTGCAGCACGTCGGCCGGGGTCGCGGCGACCACGGCCAGCTCGTCGTCCAGCTCGCCGAGCGGGCCGGGCGGCGCCGGGGTCAGGAAGTCGGGCAGGTAACCGTGCGCCCGGGTCAGCTCGCTGAGCAGCGCCAGACCGTCGGCCGCCGCCGGATCCGGGCGGACCTGCCGCGCCCAGCGCAGCCACGGCAGGTGCACCGGGAAGCGGTCCGAGTTGCCCAGCACGTACCTGCCGCGGACCGTCTCCCACAGCGGCGAGATGCAGAAACGGATGTCCGCGGCGTCGCGCACCCCGAACAGGATCCGGCTCACCGGGCTCTCCGATCTTTCGGCGTACGCCGAATCGCTGGGTGGCGCAACCACCCTACTGATGGGATATCCACAAGCGACAACACGCCGGTCGAGAGGGCGGGCGAGGTCGTGCCGAGGCGGCACGGGCCGGGCGCTCTTGTAGGAACGGGGGAGAGCGCCCAGCCCCGCCATACCCAAAGGAAGGGCACCTTCTTAACGCTATGCGTTGTAGAAGGTGCCCTTCCTAACGTCTCCCAGGTCACGGGCGACCCGCCGTCGCGAGCGCCGAAACCCACGCGCGGCAGGGTGATGATCGCTGTCGCGTGTCAGAACCTGAGGCTGGACAACACTTTTCGACACGAGACAGCGATCTGGGAAAGCGTGCCCGCTTTGCCTGGTCGGGGAGCTGGCGCGGGGGTGGGATCATGGGGTCAGCGCCGGTTCTCGAGCGGCGCGGGGGAGGTGACGGGCCGTGTTGGAGACCGCCACCGAGGTGCGGCGGCCGTTCCCGTTCGGGCGGGAGGATCTCGATCCCGAACGGATCGGGCTGGGCGTACGGCAGACGCTGGACCACTACTTCCACTGGCGGGACGACTCGCCAGGCGTGATCGCGGCGCATGTGGACGGATACACCGAGCAGCTGCGGCAGATCCTGTCCCGGCACGGCGCGGCCGGCACGCTGCACCGCGCCGCGTGGCCGCCGCGCCGCCGCCGGGAGGAGCGGGCGCAGGCGGTACGCGAACTCAACTACTTCGGCGTCTACAACCTGAGCGAGATCCCCGGCCCGGCCGACGTGGCGCGCGCCGAGCGGCTGGCCCGGGTGCATGCGGGCGCGGTACGGGACACGCTCGCCGCGATCGAGGGGGGCCACGGCCCGGCCGGGGTGGTGGCGGCGCTGGAGGCGCGCTTTCCCGGGCTGCGCGGGGTGCCCGAGACGCGCTGGCTGCTGGCCCGGCTGGACCGGCTGCACCGCTGCCTGCCGGACACCGTGGTGCGCGCCGGGGCGATGGGCAAGGTGGTCCGCACGCTGGCCGGGGTGCTGGCGATCGGGGCGTACGACACCCGGGACGCGGGCGGGGCCGCCATCCGCGCCCACCTGACCCGGATCCTGCCCGGCGCGTACGCGTACGGGGCCGCGTACGCCATCGTCGACGACTCGTTCCAGGACCTGCGCAGCGAGCACATCCCGCAGGCCGACCGGGACCGGCTGCACCGGCTGATCCTGCGCGGGCTGTCCACCGGCGGCGCCGTCGACCCCGCCGACATCCCCGACCATCCGCTGGCCGAGGAGCTGCACGAGCTGTACGGCGTCGCGCTCGACGTCTACCCGTTCGGCACGCACCGGCACCTCTACCAGGCCGCCGAGTCGATGTACCTGGCCCAGCACCGGGACGCGGAGCTGTCGCCGGAGGGCGGGCTGGACGCGGCGTATCCGGACATCTTCCTCAAGGCCGGGCTGAGCCGGGTGGTCGCCAACCTGCTGGGCAGGCGCGAGGTCGACGAGGGTTTCTACGCCCGCTGCCTCAACACGATCTTCCTGAGCCAGTTCAAGGACGACCTCGCCGACCGCGAGGAGGACCGGCGCGCGGGCCGGACGACGCCGTTCACGCTGCCCGCGCCGGCGCGCGCCGGTGGGCGGGCCGATCCGCTGTACGATCTGTTCGCGTACGACGCGTACGTGGTCGAGCAGGTGTACGGCGGCCACCCGGCGGCCCGTGACGCGCTGATCGGCGTCGGCACCGTCAAGCTCGTCGCGCACCTGTGCCGCGACCCGCGCGCCACTCTCGCGTTGCTGGACGAGTACCCGGCGACGGCGCAGATCGCGTCGTTCCTGCGTACCGCCGCGTCGGTGCCCCGCCGCGCGCTGCCGCACCTGACCACGGGCGACCTGCGGGTCAAGCGGGCGGCCGCCGTGATCATGGGCGAGCGCGACCCCAACAGCGTGGACGCGCGGACCTTCGTGCTGGACCGGCTGGAGCGCATCAACGAGCTGGTGCACGAGTGCCACACCGGGGTCGACGCGGGCGAGCTGGCCCCGATCCTGGCGTACACGATGGACGGTCCGGCCAAGCGGCTGCGGCCCGCGCTGACGCTGATGCTGGCCGAGGGGCTCGGCGTCGCCGACACGCTGTCCGAGCCGCTGCTGGGCGCGATCGAGCTGTTCCACACCGCCAGCCTGATCTTCGACGACCTGCCCGCGCAGGACGACGCCGCGCTGCGCCGGGGCCGCCCCGCCGCGCACACCGTGTTCGACGAGGGCAGCGTGCAGCTCGCGGCGATCTCGATGCTGTCCTCCGGGTTCGGCATGCTGGCCCGGCTCGACCGGCACTACCCGGCGCAGCGGGTCACCGACGTCATCGAGTACGTCGGCAAGGTGCTCGGTCCGCAGCGGCTGTGCCGGGGGCAGTACCTGGACCTGCGCTTCGCCCGCGACGCGCGGCCGGTCACCGGCGAGGACATCCTGGAGATGTACCGGCTGAAGACCTCGACCATGGTGGAGGCCGCGCTGGTGCCGCTGATGATGCTGCTGGAGCGCCCGGCGGGGGAGATCGAGCTGGTCACGCGGTACGCCGACCACGCCGGGGTGGTGTTCCAGGCCCGCGACGACATCCTCGACGCCACCGCCACCTCGGCTCAGCTCGGCAAGGACGCCGGTGCGGACCTGGGCAAGGCGAACCTGGTCCGGGTGTACGGGCTGCCGGAGGCGCGACGGCTCATGGAGCAGCACCGCGCCGACGCGGTCGCCTGCCTGCACGCGCTCCCCTTCGACACCCGCCTGCTGGAGGGCATCGTCGACCACTTCGCCGACCGCCGCAGGTGACGGCTTAGCCGGGCAGCTCTGCGGCCCATGATCGCTGTCTCGTGTCGAAAGCTCTGCTCAGGCCCCAGGTTTCGACACGAGATAGCGATCATCACGAGGTCGCGGGGCCCGCCGAGCGGTCGGTGCCGGTCAGCCGCCGGAGTCGTCGTGCTCGGCGTCCTCGGGGACGGCCTCGGAGTCGCGGTCGTCCAGCCAGCCGTAGGGGAGCACGACCTTGGCGGGGGAGTTGGTGCGGCCGCGCGGCTGGCCCAGGTTGGCCTCCGGGAACGGCACCCCATGGTCCAGCTTGCCGAGCAGGTCGTCCAGCTCCATCAGCGACGACGCCATCGCCATCGACCGGCGCAGCTCCGACCCGACCGGGAAGCCCTTCAGATACCACGCGACGTGCTTGCGGAAGTCGGTGACCGCCTCGCGCTCCTTGCCCCACCACAGGGTGAGCAGCTCGGCGTGGCGTCGCATGACCAGCGCGACCTCGCCCAGGCTCGGCATGACCCGCTCGGGCCGCCCGGCGAACGCGGCGGCGAGGTCGGCGAACAGCCACGGCCGCCCCAGGCAGCCGCGCCCCACCACCACCCCGTCGCACCCGGTCTCGGCCACCATCCGCAGCGCGTCGTCGGCCTCCCAGATGTCGCCGTTGCCCAGCACCGGCACGTCGAGCGCCTGCTTGAGGGTCGCGATGGACTCCCAGTCGGCCTCGCCGGAGTAGCGCTGCGCGGCGGTGCGCGCATGCAGCGCCACCCACTTCGCGCCGGCCTCCTGCGCGATCAGCCCCGCCTCGACGTACGTCAGGTGCTCGTCGTCGATGCCCTTGCGCATCTTCACGGTGACCGGGATGCCGGCGGGCGCCGCCGCGTCCACGGCCGCCTTCACGATCGACCCGAACAGCCGCCGCTTCCACGGGATCGCCGACCCGCCGCCCTTGCTGGTGATCTTCTTGACGCTGCACCCGAAGTTGAGGTCGATGTGATCGGCCAGGTTCTCGTCCACCACCCGGCGGACCGCCTTGGCCGTGATGTCCGGATCGACGCCGTACAGCTGCATGCTGCGCGGCTGCTCGTCCGGCCCGAACTCGATCATCTTCTCGGTCTTCGGGTTCCGCACCGCGAGCGCCACCGTGGTGATCATCTCGCAGACGTAGATCCCGGCCCCCTGCTCCCGGCACAGCTGCCGGAACGCGACATTGGTGATCCCCGCCATCGGCGCCAGCACCACCGGCGGATCAACAGGGATCCTCCCCAACATCAACGTCGCACCACTCACCCGCCAAGAATCTCACGCCCCACCCCACCCCCCACCCCCTGGTTACCGACACCACACCCCGCCCCCCGCCCCGCCCTCAAGATCGCGTCGATCTTGCGCGAAGTGTTAGGGATATGGGCGATTTGTGCGTGTCGTACCCACAGTACGCGCAAGATCGACGCACTTGAGGCGGGTGCGGGTGCGGGTGCGGGTCAGGGCTGTCAGGAGCGGGTGCGGGCGCCGGAGCGGAGGCGGTCGGGGTTGATCTCGCGGTCGGGGAAGCGGCGGACGTAGTCGGTCTCGAGTTCCACGGTTCTGGTGGTGTGGCGGGTCAGGGCCTGGTCGGAGGCGTGGCGGAGGGAGTCGAGGCGGGTGCGGTAGAGGGCCGCCAGCTCGCGGTAGAGGTCTTCGTCGGAGAGGTCGCGGGCGGGGACGCCTTCGCCGGTGTCCTGTTGCCAGGCGTAGACGATCTCCACTACTTCGTCGTAATCGCGCATTTCTTCGGAATACCCCGGATCGGGGGCGGGTATGCGTCATCGGAGACGATCTGGAAGTGGGTGGATCATGAATCCGACTGGTAAGAGCGTCGCCTTCCTCGTGTCGAAGGAGGGCATCGAGCAGGTGGAGCTGACCGAGCCGTGGCGGGCCGTGGCGGAGGCGGGGGCGACCCCGCGGCTGATCTCGCCGGAGCCGGGCACGGTGCGGGCGTACCACCATCTGGAGCCGGGGGACACGTTCCCGGTGGACCAGGCGGCGGGGGAGGCGGACGCGGCGGAGTTCTCCGCGCTGGTGCTGCCGGGCGGGGTGGCCAACGGGGATCTGCTGCGCTGGCAGGACAGCGCGCGGGACTTCGTGCGGCGGTTCCTGGACACGGGGCGGCCGGTGGCGGTGATCTGCCACGGCGGCTGGGTCCTGATCGACGTCGACGCGGTACGCGGGCGGCGGCTCACCTCGTGGCCGAGCATGGCGGCGGACTACCGCAACGCGGGCGCCGACTGGGTGGACGAGGCGCTGTCCGTGGACAACGCCGGCCCGTTCACTCTGATCAGCAGCCGTAAGCCGGACGACCTGCCGGGATTCTGCGAGGAGCTGGTACGCCAGCTCGACAAGGTCTGACCGGTCAGCGGCCGCGGCGGCCCTTGCGCAGCAGCGTCTGCAGCGCCTGGGCCTCGTACGCCGCGTCGGCCGCCTCCTGGGTGAGGGCGTGCGACGAGACGCGGGCCACCTCGGCGGCCCGTCGCGCGGCCCGCTCGCGGGAGGCGGCCACCTGGTAGAGCCGCTGCGCCTCGGCGTCCTCGGCGCGCAGCCGGGACAGCTCGTGCGAGCGCTCCTGGCGGGCCTGGTCCCAGCCGTCGACCTGCTGCCAGACCGCGCGCAGCTGCTCGATGGTGAGATCACCCCGTTTGTACGCGTCCCGCGCGGCCCGGGAGATCTCCCGCACCGCCTCCTCGGACACCGCCGGCTCCTCCGCCGGGGGCTGCGCCTGCAGGGCCTCGCCCGCCTCCTCCAGCCGGCCCGCCGCGTCCAGGTGGGCCTGCCAGGCGGTGTCCCGCTCGGCCTCGGCGGCGGCCAGCTCGGATGCGGTCTTCTCAGCCTTCAGCACGGCGGTGCGGGCTGCTTCGAGCACCTCGGCGGCGACCTCCTCCAGCTCCTGCGCCTCGGCGGACAGCCGCTCGCGCGCGGCGGCGTTCAGGCGGACCGGCCGCCCGTCCGCGGCGGCCTGCATCCGGGCCAGCAGGCTCAGGAAGGCGATCGCGAGCAGCGTGAACGGCACCCCGCCCAGCAGCATCAGCGCTGAGGAAGACACATCCTGCACCCTAGTATCGATCCGCGTTGATCGTTAGGGGCTGTAGGCAAATCGTCACCCGCCGTTGAGCGCGGGCAGCAGCTCCTTGTGCGCGAAGTCGAGGAACTCCGGCTGCGAGTCGCCGCCGATCTGCAGCACCGCGACGTCGGTGAAGCCCGCATCGGTGAACTCGCGGATCGCCGCGACGTGCCGGTCCACGTCCGGGCCGCACGGGATCTTCGACGCGACGTACTCCGGGGTGACCGCCGCGGCGGCCGCGTCGAACGCGCGCGGGCCGGGCAGCTCGGCGTTCACCGCCCAGCCCAGGTTGAACCAGCGGAACTGCTCGTACGCCGTCTGCGCGCACGCGTCGGCGTCCGGCCCCCAGCACAGCGCGACCTGGCCGTAGCGCGGCCGGCCGTTGCCGCCGGACTTCTCGTACGCCTCGATCAGCTCGGCTTTCGGCTCGACCGCGATCAGCGCGGCGTCGTGGCGGGCGGCCAGCCGGCACGAGGACGGCCCGGACACGGCCACCCCGATCGGCACCCGCTCCTCGGGCAGGTCCCACAGCCGCGCCTCGGGCACGTCGTAGAACTCGCCGCTGTGGTGCACCGTCTCACCCGCCAGCAGCGGCTTGATGATGTCGAGGGCCTCGGCCAGCATGGCGTGCCGCTGGGTGGCCTGCGGGTAGGCGCCCACCACGTGCTCGTTGAGGTTCTCCCCGGCGCCCAGGCCGAGCGTGAACCGCCCGCCCGACATGACCCCGACGGTCGCCGCCATCTGCGCCACCACGGCCGGGTGGTAGCGCATGGTGGGGCAGGTCACGAACGAGACCAGCCCGATCCGGTCGGTCACGTGGGCCGCCGCGCCCAGCACCGACCAGGCGAACGGCGCGTGCCCCTGCTCGGCCAGCCAGGGGTAGTAGTGGTCGGAGCAGACCGCGAAGCCGAACCCGGCCGCCTCGGCGCGTACCGCGTCGTCGACCAGGTCCCGCGGGCCGCGCTGCTCGCACATGAGCGTGTATCCGTAGTTGGTCATTCCCGCTGCTTACCCCCGGTGCGCGGGGCTGACACCCGGCGGGCCTGACACCCCCGCCTGGTAGAACTGCGGGATGGCCGAGGACAGGGCGCAGTTGCGGGAACGGGCCGAGGCGGTGCTGCGCCGCCTGGCGGGTGAGCACGCGGTGCTGCGGGCGGACCAGTGGCGGGCGATCGAGGCCCTGGTGGCCGACGCCCGGCGGGTGCTGTGCGTGCAGCGCACCGGCTGGGGCAAGTCCGCGGTGTACTTCGTGGCCACCGCGCTGCTGCGCGAGCGCGGCCACGGCCCCACGGTCATCGTGTCGCCGCTGCTGGCGCTGATGCGCAACCAGGTCGAGGCGGCCGGGCGGGCGGGCATCCACGCCCGCACCATCAACTCGGCCAACCTGGAGGACTGGGACCAGATCACCGCCGAGATCGCCGACGGGTCGGTCGACGTGCTGCTGATCAGCCCCGAGCGGCTCAACAACCCCGACTTCCGCGACGGGGTGCTGCCCCGGCTCGCCGCGACCACCGGGCTGCTGGTCGTGGACGAGGCGCACTGCGTCTCCGACTGGGGCCACGACTTCCGGCCCGACTACCGCCGCCTGCGCACGATGCTGGCCGAGCTGCCCGCGGGCACGCCCGTGCTGGCCACCACCGCGACCGCCAACGCCCGCGTCACCGCCGACGTCGCCGAGCAGCTCGGCGACGCTCCGGATCATGGCTCGTCCCGGCGCGCCGCCGCTCAAGCGGCGCACCAAGCGACTCACCACGATCCGCTGGTGCTGCGCGGCCGGCTGGACCGCGAGTCGCTGCGGCTGGCCGCGCTGCGGCTGCCCAGCCCCGCCCACCGGCTGGCCTGGCTCGCCGACCACCTGGAGCGGATGCCCGGCTCGGGCATCGTCTACACGCTGACCGTGGCCGCCGCGCAGGAAACCGCCCAGTTCCTGGCCTCGCGCGGGTACGCGGTCGCCGCGTACACCGGCCAGGCCGAGGACGCCGACCGGCGCGCCGCCGAGCAGGACCTGCTCGACAACAAGATCAAGGCGCTGGTCGCCACCTCCGCCCTCGGCATGGGCTTCGACAAGCCCGACCTCGGCTTCGTCGTGCACCTGGGCGCGCCCGCCTCGCCCATCGCGTACTACCAGCAGGTCGGCCGCGCCGGGCGCGCCGTCGCCAGCGCCGACGTGATGCTGCTCCCCGGTCCCGAGGACACGGCCATCTGGCGATACTTCGCCTCGCTGGCCTTCCCGCCGGAGGACCAGGTGCGCGGTGTGCTCCACGCGCTGGCCGACGCGGGCCGCCCGCTGTCCACGCAGGCCCTGGAGACCCAGGTCGACCTGCGCCGCAACCGGCTGGAGCTGATGCTCAAGGTGCTCGACGTGGACGGCGCGGTGCGCCGCGTCCGGGGCGGCTGGGAGCACACCGGCCTGCCCTGGTCCTACGACACGGCCCGCTACGCCCGCATCGCCCGTGCGCGCCAGGACGAGCAGCAGGCGATGCTCGACTACGCGGCCGGCACGGGCTGCCGTATGGAGTTCCTCCGGCGTTCCCTCGACGACCCCGAGGCGGGCCCCTGCGGCAACTGCGACAACTGCACCGCCCCCGCCTTCACCGCGGACGTGTCGGCAGAGGCCCTGCGCGCCGCGCAGACCTTCCTCGGCCGTCCCGGGGTCGAGATCGAACCGCGCAAGATGTGGCCCACGGGGCTGCCCGCTGTCGGCGTACCGCTGTCCGGCCGCATCCCGCCCGCCGAGCAGACCCACCCCGGGCGCGCCGTGGGCCGCCTCTCCGACCTCGGCTGGGGCGGCACGCTGCGCACCCTGCTCGCCGACGGCGCGGCGGACCAGGCTCCGCCCCAGGACCTGCTGGCAGTGCTGATCGAAGTCCTCAAGGACTGGTCCCACGGTGACAGCCCCTGGCCCGCCCGGCCCACGGGTGTCGTCGCCGTCGACAGCACCACCCGCCCCCGCCTGATCCAGGCCGTGGCTCAGCACGTCTCGCGCGTGGGCAGGCTGCCGTTCCTCGGCACCGTCACGAGCACCGCCCCGCCCGGCGTCCACCGCGCCAACAGCGCGCAGCGCGTCAAGGCCCTCCACGGCGCCTTCACCATCCCCGACGCCTTGGCTGCGGAGCTGCGCGAACAGACCGGCCCCGTCCTGCTCATCGACGACCTGGTCGACTCCGGCTGGACCATGGCCGTCGTCGCCCGGCAGCTGATCCAGGCGGGTGCCCCCGGCGTCCTCCCCCTCGCCCTCGCCCTGTCCGCCTGACCCCACCCCCCGTCCGCGTCGATCATGAACTTATGGGCGTGTTCGACGGCGTGTCGCGTCCACAACTGCCTGATCGACTCGCGGAGACCATGCTTGATCGCGTTCTCGTGTCGAAACCTAAGGCTGAACCGCACTTGTCGACACGAGACAGCATCAACCCGGTGGCGGCCCGCGAGCCGCGAGCTGCGGAGGTTAAGAAGGTGCCCTTCCACTACGGATAGCGTTAAGAAGGTGCCCTTCCTTCGCGGGTCAGATCGAGGGGTCGCCGCCGTGGACGTTGGATTCGACCTCGTCGGCGGCGGCCTCCAGGAGGCGGTGGGCCAGGCCGGAGAGGGCGCGGGCGCCGGCCATCTCCTCGCCGATGGAGGCCCGGGGCCGGTCGACCGGGTTGCGGCGGGCCTGGCCCTCGCCGACCAGCAGCCGCCCGTTGGGCAGCCGGATGGACGCGGTGGCCCGGGTGAGATCCACGTCCTCCTCGAACCGCAGCTCGACCATCAAGGTCTTGGTCATCGTCGCCGTGGTCATGCGCGTCCCCTCCCTGCTGCGATGCTGCTCTCATTGTCCCTCGCCAGGCGTGCCCGGCAGGCGGACACGCGGCCGATGGGGCAGGCTGACCCGCATGCAGGCGATTCAGATCATGCGGTACGGCGGCCCGGACGTGCTCACCCCGGCGGAGGTGGATCCGCCCGCCCCGGGGCCCGGCCAGGCGCTCGTCGAGGTGGCCGCGGCCGGGGTGAACTTCATCGACGTGTACCACCGGCTCGGCCGCTATCCGACGCCGCTGCCGTTCGTGCCCGGCGTGGAGGGGGCCGGGCGGGTGCTGGCGGTCGGGCCGGAGGTGACCGAGGTCCGCGCCGGTGACCGCGTCGCCTGGGCGCTGCTGCCCGGCACGTACGCGGAGCAGGCGGTGGTGCCGGTGGACAGGCTGGTGCCGCTGCCGGACGGGCTGGCCGAGCAGACGGCCGCGGCGGTGCTGCTGCAGGGCATGACCGCGCACTTCCTGACCCATGACGTGTACGCGATCCAGCCCGGCGACACGGTCCTCGTGCACGCCGCCGCGGGAGGCATGGGCCTGCTGCTGTGCCAGCTGATCCCGCACCTGGGCGGGCGGGTGATCGGCACGGTGTCCACCGAGGCGAAGGAGAAGCTGGCCCGGGAGGCGGGCGCCGCGGAGGTGATCCGCTACGACCAGGTGGACGACCTGGCCGCCCGGGTGCGCGAGCTGACCGGCGGCGAGGGCGTGGCCGCCGTGTACGACGGCGTCGGCGCGTCCACGTTCGACGCGAGCCTGGCGTCGCTGCGCCGCCGGGGCACGCTGGCGCTGTTCGGCGCCGCGAGCGGCCCGGTGCCACCGGTGGACCCGATCCGGCTGATGCAGGCCGGTTCGGCGGTGCTGACCCGGCCCACCCTCGGCGACTTCGTGGTCACCCGGCAGGAGCTGCTGGAACGGGCCACGGACGTGCTGGGCCGGGTGGCCGCCGGGACGCTGCGCGTGTCGGTCGGCGGCCGTTACCCGCTGGCCGAGGCGGCGCGGGCGCACGAGGACCTGACGTCGCGGCGCACCACGGGCAAGCTGCTGCTGATCCCCTGACCCGTCACTGGGTGAGGTCGAGGCAGTCGACGTTCGGGCCGCCGTCGCCGCTGACGGCGGTGGCCCGGATGATGTTCGCGCCGGCGGTCAGCGTGACGGTGACGGTGGCGGAGCCCCAGTCGTCCCAGTCCCGGGTGGCGTCGAAGCGCACGTCGCGGGCCACGACGGTGCCGTTGACGCTGATGTCCATGGGCCGGTTGCGCCCGCTGGCGTTGGCGAAGCGCAGCCGCAGGCTGGCCGGCCCGGCGTCGCCCTGCACCGTCCACTGCAGATAGCTGCCGGAGGTGTTCTCGTAGTCCATGAACCCGCTGCCGCTGTAGTTGCGGTGGTCGTTGGCGAAACGCGCCCGCGAGCCGGCGGCGTTCTCCGCCTCGTAGCGCACCGTGCGCTGCACGGCGGGCGGGGGAGTGGGCGACGGCGACGGCGGCGGAGCCGGTGAGCTCGCCCCCGGCGATGCTGCGGTGGACGCGGCGGTCCCGGTGCTGGGCCCGGTCGACGTGCGTACGCCGCTGCGCTGCGGGGCCGGGGTGTGCGCCAGCGGCACGTCCGGCGCGTTGGGCGCCCCGGCGGCCGGGGCCGGGCTGGGCGCGTCCTGCCAGGGCAGCGCGTCGTTCCAGGAGATCGGCTGCCGCACGGTGGTCACGATGAGCAGGATGAGCGCGCCGGTGAACACCGTGGTGGCCACCAGGGGCAGCAGGCGCAGCCGCTCCAGCACCGTGAACCGGCGCCTGCGGCGTCCCTCGTACCCGAAATCGTCTTCCACCCGGAAGTCCCGCCGTCCTCACCCGCCGCCATGCGGCCCGCCATCGCTCCGAGCGTGAAACGTAGTCATCGCGGAGCGGCGGCGGACCATCCGCTCGGTCAGCAATCCGCCAGCCGACGGTCCTGCGTTGTCCCCCGGATCGGGGTGGAACCGCGTCGATGGGTCGTGACTCGACCGTGCATGACGACGAGACGTGACGCGCTGGCACTGTTCGGCGCGGGTGCCGCGGCGGTGCTGACCGGCTGCGGCCAGGCCGGTCCGGAACCGGCCGTGTCCGCACCGGACCTGGTGCTGGCGCAGGTGGAGGAGGGGCTCGCGGTGCTCCGGCCGGACGGGGTCGAGCGGCTCGGCGCCGGGCTGGCCGCCCCGGACGGGGCGACCGTCTTCGCCGCGCGGGCCGAGGGCGTGGACACGGTGCTGTCCACCATCGAGCTGCGGACCGGACGGCGTACGCCGGGCCCGCGGCTGGCCGGGGCGTGGGTGCCGCGGGTCGCCTCGGCGGACGGGCGGCTGGTGGCGCTGGCCGCGCCGGACTCGGCGGGCGTCACCCACGTGCCCGCCGGGCGGGCGCGCACCCCGCTGGTGGTCGCCGGGAAAACGGCCGAGGTGGCCAGGCTGGAGCTGGCCGGCAACCTGGTGCCCGACGCGTTCACGTCCGGCGGCGAGGGCCTGTTCGTGCTGGACTGGCTGCCCCCTGCGGCACCGGACCGCTACCGGGTGCGCCACCTGGACGTGGCCTCGGGCACGGCGTCGCGGCTGCTGACCCGGCTGAAGTCGCCGGTGCCCGAGGGCGCGGAGGAGGAGATGAGCGGTGAGGGCCGGCTCGCCGTGTACGCGCCCGGCCGGCAGGTGCTCTACACGCTGTACACCCACCAGCCGGACCACACGCACACCCGGGACCTGGTCGCGGGCCGCCGCTCGAACGTGCACGCGTTCGTGCACACGCTGCACCTGACCGAGCAGTGGGCGTTCTGCGTGGACCTGCCGGCCCCGTTCGGCGAGGGCCCCGGCGCGGCGCACACCCTGGCCATCGCGCCCGACCGGTCCGAGCTGTACGTCCTGGACGTGTCCAGCGGCAGCTACGCGGTGATCGACACCGAGCAGCTGACCGTGCGATCGACCGCGAAGGGCCCGCAGGCGGCGGGCACGGCTTATGCCGCGGCCACGTTCGACGCGCTGTTCGTGGCGGTGGGCGAATCGGTCCACACGACACCGCGCACGGGCGTCTCCGCGTGGCGCAGCTGGACCGCGGGCGGCCCGGTGTCCGGCCTGGCCGCCAGCCCCGACGGCAGGCGTCTCTACGCCGCGTTGCCCGACCGCATCGCCTGGTTCGACGCGGCCACCGGCACCCGCCTCGGCGAGCAGCCCATTCCCGGCCTCACCGGCCTGAGCCGCGTGCTCTGACCCGGCGCTCGGTCCCGTCCCGCGCTGAGCGGGTGTTCCGGCCGGGTCCACAGTGGGAAGATCAGCGTTTCGTGTCACAACCTCGGCTCTGAGCAGAGGTTCTGACACGAAACGCTGATCTTCAACTCCGCCCGCGAGTCTTGGCGCGCCCCAGTGGCGGAACGCCGGCCGCGACCAGCGCCAGCAGCCAGGCGGGGGCGAGCAGCGCGGTGAAGACCGCGTACCAGGGCAGGCGCCAGGTCCAGGACGGGCCGGTGGCGGCGGTGAGGTCCCCGCCGGTCCACGGGCGGGCGGCCAGGGACCAGGCCAGGAAGGCGTCGCCGACGGGCAGCGCGCCGCCGAGGTGGCGCCGGGTGCCGTCCCACTGCACGGCCAGCCCCGCGCCCTCGGCCAGGCCGGTCAGCGCCGCGGCGGCCGGGCGGTCGCCGTAGAGGACCGCGTCGCCGAGCGCGACCGCGCTGGCCGAGGCGCTGAGCCCGCGGAACAGCGGGCCGGAGTCGACGTCGCCGGGCGCGTCCACGCCGAGCGGGTGCTCGCGTACCCCGGGCAGCCCCGGCACGTCCGAGGCGAACCGGTCGCGGAACACCGCCCAGTCGCGCGCGCCCAGGGCAGGGTCCACGTCGCGCAGGAAGCGCAGGATGATCACCTGCGAGGTGGCACGGGCGCCGCTGGTGGGCTCGCCGGTGCCCGGATCGACCGTGTGCGGGAGCAGTCTCGTGGCCGGGTCGCGGCGCGCTCCGGCCGCCCGCAGCCAGTCGGCGACCAGGGCGGACCGGTCGGTGCCGGTGAGCGTCCCGGCCACCCGCACCGCCGCGATGCCGACCGCGCTGTCGCACGGCCAGGCCTGTCCCGGGTACGCCGTGAGGAAGGGCGACCCGGTCGTGTCGAGCTGCCGCCGGAACGCGGCGGCCAGCGCCTGCGCGTCGGCGGCCAGCCGGTCCCGCTCGGGCGCGCCCGGCCCCGCCAGCCCGACCACCCCGGCCCGCAGCCAGGTGGTCCAGCCCTGGTAGAAGACGCCGTACGGCGGGTCCAGTGCGGCGTCGAAGACGGCCCGGCCGTCGGCGGAGTCGACATGCGACAGCGCCCAGCGCGCCTCAGCCAGCGCCCGCTCCCGCAGCGCCGGATCGTGCGCGCCCACGTCGACCCAGGTCAGGCCGTAGAGGGCGTAGCTGAAGAACCAGCCCTCCGGGAACAGCGCCTGCATGTCCCGGGCGCTGCCGCCGTCGAGCGCCTCGCGCAGGAACGCCAGCCGGGGCAGGGCGTCGGCGGCGACCTCCGCGCCGGTGCGCTCCAGCGGGCTGCCGGTGTGCAGGCGGGACAGCTCTATCCCGGCCACACTGGTCATCATCAGTACAAACAGGACGACGACCGAACGCAGCACCCTGATCACGCTGCGATAGTAGACGGGTGTGCATGCGTTCCGTCACCCCTCGGGCCTACCATCGACCGGTGACCCAGGGTGTGGAAGCAGTGGATCTGTTGCGGCTCATCGGATCGGCCGCGCACGACTACGACCGCATGGACGAGCTGGAGCAGGTGCTGCTGCCCGGCGACGACCTGCACCCGCTGGCCGCGCAGCTCGTCGCGCCGATCCTGGCCTTCGCCGCGGACCCCAAGACCAGACTGCCCGACCAGCTGCTGATGCTGGTCCGGGAGCTGGCCGCGCATCCCGGCGGCGGGGCGGTGCGCGACAGCCTGCGCGCCTTCACGATCACGCTGCGTAATCTGTCTGATCTCGACGATCACAGCGTCGTCGAGGAGTCCACCGCGCTGCTCGGCTACTGCGGCCCGGACCCGGCGCTGTCGGCCGCGCTGCTGGCGCGGGCCCGCGCCGAGGCCGACGACTACCTCCGGGTCACCCCGCTGGTGACGGCGGCGCAGCTCGACCCGGCCGCCGCCGCGGGGTGGCTGCCGGAGTTCCTGGCCGAGTCGCAGACGCCGACCACCCGGGTGGCCGCCGTGCTGGCCGCTCGCGAGGCGGGACTGCCCGCGGGTGCCGACACCGCCGCGGCGCTGGCCGCGGGCTGGTCCGCCGATCCCGACGCGCTGCGCTGGACCACCCGCAAGGCCCGGCTGGCCGGGCTGGTCGGCTACGCCGCCGGTCCCGGCCGCGAGGAGGAGGTGTACGCCTCGATCGCCCGCGACGGCCAGCCCCAGGCGCGCCGGGACGTGGCCCAGGCGCTGGCCGACCGGTCCGCCCGCGGCGACCTGCCCGACGGCCTCGGCGCCCTGCTCTGCCGGCTGCTCGACGACCCCGAGGAGCGGGTGCGCCGCTGCGCGTACCGGGCGGTCGTCGCCGACGACGCGCTGACCCGCCGCCAAGCGGGCTGGCTGGCGCTGAAGGTGGGCCAGGGCGCCCCGATGCGCCGCTCGGCGCTGGACGCGCTGCTGCGGGTGGGCGACCCGCGCTGGATGGACCACGCGCTGGACGCGCTGCGCCAGGGCTGGACCCCGCCCCGGCTGCCCGCCGCCCTCGTGGCGCTGCCGTCGCTCGACGCGCCGCTGCGCGAGGCGGTGCTGGGCCGGGTGCTGGCGCTGGCCACCACGATCGACGTGGCGCGCTCGCCCAAGGCGACCGCCAACGACCACCGCGAGCTGGTCGGCCTGCTGAAGGTGCTGGAGCACACGCCCGAGGGCGCGATCGCCCCGCTCGCCGCGCACCTGCCGCAGATGACCTTCCCGCCCCGGCTGTGGGTCGCGGAGTTCCTGGCCGAGGCGGGCCGGGGCGATCCGGCCGTGCTCGCCGCGCTGGCCGCGGTGGCCAACGGCGAGGTCATCTACCTGCGGCTGCTGTGGCTGGCCGGGGGCGACGACGCGCCGCTGCGGGCCGCGATCGCGGTGGCCCCCCGCCGGGACGTGCTGGCCGCGGTCGCCGCGGCCGAGGTGTTCGGCGACGCCGACCCGGACGTGGCGGCCCGGCTGCGCGACATCCGCGACAGCGACGCCGACGTCAAGGACCGTTTCGCCGCCGCGGGCGCGCTGTGGGAGCTCACCGGCGATCCGGCCGAGGCCGCGGCGACCGTACGCGAGGCGCTGCAGGCGCCGTGGCTGCGGACTCGGCAGCGGGCCGCCGAGCTGGCCGAGCAGCTCGGCCTCGCCGGGTGAGCCGCGGCTGAGAAAGCGCTCTATACCACAGTCTTTGCTGGTGCGCGTCCACTGAGGAGCCGCTCGCATATCCATAGTTGACTAATGGTTGCGATCTCGTTACGGGCGCTATGGTGCCGGTTCGGAGTGCGCGCCGGCCAACGTCGACAGGATGCGCGACGGATTCGGTCGAGCCACGGGAGTGTCCGGCATGGACCAGCGCGACCAGGAAAACTACGCCGCCCAGGCGCTGGCCGTCTTCGACGGGTTCGGCACGGCGGAGGCGATCGTGTACGGCGCCCGCCGGATCACGTACGCCGAGCTGGCCGCCGGGATCCGCGACATGGCGGCGACCCTGTACGAGCACGGCGTCCGCTCCTCCTCCGCGGTCGCCGTGCTCGCCGGCAACCCGCCGGAGTCGGTGCAGGTGCAGTTCGCGCTACACCTGCTCGGCTGCCGCTCGGTGTGGCTGGCGCCCAACGCGCCCCCGGCGCTGTGCGCGGACTACCTCGGCCTGGCCGGTGCCGACGCGTTCGTGTACGACGCGCGCACCCACGGCCCGCTGGGGGAGCAGCTCGCGTACGGCGCGGGCGAGCTGGGCGTGTTCTGCTTCGGCACCGGATCCGGCCCGGACCTGTCCGCGCCGCGGCTGCCGGGTGCGGCGCAGCTCGGGCTGCCGCCGTCGATCCGCGAGCCGCAGTCGCTGTTCCAGACCGGTGGCACCACCGGGCGGCCGAAGCTGGTGCACCACCGGCACACCTTCTTCAAGGCGGTGCAGGCCGTCGCGGCCAGTTACCAGGTGACCGACGGCCGGCCGCTGCGGCACCTGGCGGTCGGCGGGTTCTGGCACTCCAGCCAGCAGGTCGCCGCGATGATCACACTGTTCACCGGCGGGGTGCTGGTGCTGCACGACCGGTTCCACCCGGAGGACTTCCTGGCCACCCTGGAGCAGGAGCGCATCACCAGCGCGACGCTGCCGCCGCCGATGCTCTACCAGGTGCTCGACCACCCGCGGCTGCCCAAGACCGACACGTCCAGCCTGCTCACGCTGTCCTGTGCGGGCAGCGCGGCGGCCCCGTCCCGGCTCGCCGAGGCGATCGAGCGCTTCGGCCCGGTGCTGCGCCCCGTGTACGGCATGAGCGAGGCCACCTTCATCGCCGCGTACCCGAACCTGGCGCACGACCCGGCGCACCCGGAGCGGCTCGGCTCGTGCGGGCGGCCGTACCCCGGCGTCCGGGTGGAGATCCGCGGCGGCGACGGGACGCCGCTGCCGGCCGGAGAGGTCGGCGAGGTGTGGGTGCGGGCGGCGCTGATGACGTCCGGCTACTGGGGCCAGGCCGAGCTGACCGCCCGCACCATCGTGGACGGCTGGCTGCGCACCGGCGACCTGGGCCGCTTCGACGACGGCGGTTACCTGTTCCTGGTGGACCGGCTCAAGGACATGATCGTCACCGGCCAGACCTCGACGAACGTGTACTCCCGCACGGTCGAGGACACCCTGCTGCGCCACCCGCAGGTCCGGGCCGCCGCCGTCATCGGCGTGCCGCACGACGCCATGGGCGAGGCCGTGTACGCCTTCGTCGTGCCCGCCCCAGACGCCCAGGTGACCCCCACCCAGCTCCGCCAGTGGGCGGTCGCCGAACTCAACGAGCTCTGGGCCCCGTACGCCGTCGAGTTCGTCCACGACCTCCCCCTCACCGACGTCGGCAAAATCGACAAGAAGGCCCTCCGTGCCCGCCGCACCGCCACCGCCACCGGCTGAAAGGAAGGGCACCTTCTTAACGCTCCGCGTAGGAGAAGGTGCCCTTCTTAACCTCGCGCCTCAGGGCAGGCGCAGTGCGCGCTGCTCAGCCGTGCGCGGCCGGACGGACTGCCGGCCGGGCCGGTGAGCCGTGACGGCCGAGCGCGCCGACCCCGGGTTCACGCCAAGGCGGACTCGACGACATCCGCTGCCAGTGGCGCACCGCCGCAGGTCAGGATCTCCGCCTGGAGGCCTGCCACGGCCTCGCGTACGCCCCGGTCGGCCGCCAGCCGCTCCACCGCCGAGCGCAGCCCGGCCGCGGTGAGCGAAGCCGGGTCGAGCGGGACGGCCGCGCCCAGCTCTGCCGCGCGCTGCGCGTTGACCTCCTGCTCAGGCGTCTGCGCCAGCGTCAGCATCGGCACGCCCGCCCGGATCGCCTCCTGGATGCCGCCCATGCCCGCGTGCGTGACGAACACCGCCGCGTGCGCCAGCACGTCCAGCTGCGGCACGCTCGCCGCCACGGTCACGTCACCGGGCACCGGGCCCAGCTCGGCCGGGTCGGTCCGCTCGCCCACCGCCAGCACGAGCTGCCAGCCGCTGCCCGTGAACGCCTCCACGCAGGTGCGGTAGAAGCCCGGCAGCCGGTTGTACACCGTGCCCAGCGACACCAGCACCACCGGGCGGTTCGGCTCGGCGGGCGACCAGCGCTCCTGGAACGGCCGCGGCCCGGTGCACGGCCCGGTGAAGTGCCGGTCCGGCCCGAACGTCTCCGCCCGGTACTGCATGAACCGGGGGTAGAGCAGCAACTGCGCCACCGGCTGGAAGGCCCGCACCGCCTCGGGGTCGAACCCCTCGCCCGCCACGTATCCGTCGAGCTGCGCCTGATGATCGGGCAGGCCGGGCCGGGGCGTGACGGTCAGGCCGAGGTGCCGGGCGATCGACCAGTGCTCGTTGGCGGCCAGGAAGCTCTGGAACTGCACCGCGGGCAGCCCCTCGCGCAGCGCGACGAGGCGTCCCGCCAGGCTCTGCATCCCGTACACGACCAGCTCCGGCCGGTCGTCCCGGAAGTATGGTGCGAGCTGCGGGAACGTCGCGCGGGCCTCGCCGAGGAAGCCCTCCCGCACGGCCGTGATGTAGTCGGCCCGGTCCGGCCGGGTCAGCCCGCGGTCGCTCTCGCCGGGCAGGCTGGAGGTGTACGCCACGACCCGCGCGCCGGTCGCCGCGACCGCCTCGGCCCGCGCCTCGACGGTGGCGTAGCTGACCCGGTGGCCCCGCCGGACCAGCTCGGCCACGATCGGCAGGGTCGGGTATACCTCACCGACCGTCGGCGCGTTCACGAACGCGATGTGTCGCCCCACCGCCACAGCCTCCGGTCCACACCCCCGCACCTCAACCGCAGGAGTGTCCACCCTTTGGCAACCGATCGTCTGATGGACATGTCTCGAACAGATGCGTTTCTCCCGGCCGGGTGCCTGGTGTCGGGTGCCGGGTGGCCGGGTGGCCGGACACGGGCCCGAGTCGAAGGCCGGGCCCGTGTCAGAGCTTCAGGCCGAGATAGGTCAGCGGCCCGGCGTCGGGGACGTCGACGACGTGCATGCCGATCCGGTCGTAGAAGGCGCGCGCGGCGGTGTTCGCGGAGACCAGGCCCAGGTGCACACCGGGCACCCCGGCCTCCTGCAGCGCCAGCACCAGCCGCCCGATCAGCGAGCGGCCGTGTCCCTGACGCTGGTGCTCCGGCAGCAGGTCGATGTGCAGGTGCGCCGGGTACGCCGCCAGCTCCGGCACGATCATCCGCTCCGGCCGGTGCAGCAGGTCCCGCATGACCTCGTCGCCGTCGCGGGGCTCGGCGCCGTCCAGCGGCGGGTAGCGGTCGGCGACCAGCGGCAGCCACTCACGGCGGAACCGCTCCACGAAGGACGCGGTGTCGCCGGTGGCGAGCACGTATCCCACCGCTCGGTCGTCGGCGTCGGCGAGCACGAACGCGAACTGCGGCTCCAGGTGGGCGTACGGCCCGGCGAAGATCTCGGGCAGGATGCCCGGGTCGCGGTAGTGCGGCCGGGCGTCGCCGCCGAGGTGGGCGGTGCGGACGCAGATGTCGTACAGGTCGTCGCGATCGCCGGGACGGTAGGGGCGGATGATCGTCATGGCGCGACCCTACCTGGAAGCGCTCCCATCCGCCCGCCGGTCAATGCCTCGCCCGGAGATGTAGCAGAGTGCAGGGTATGACCGCACGCCCCGAGGACTACGCACCCGCGCTGGACCACGCCGTCGCGCACACCCTGGCCTGGCTGGCGTCCCTGCCCGACCGCCCGGTGCGGCCCAGGGCCACCGCCGACGAGCTGAGCGGGGTCTTCGGCGGCCCCCTGCAGTCCGGCCCGTCCGACGCCGCCGAGGTGGTCGACCTGCTGGCCCGGCAGGCCGAGCCGGGACTCATGGCGATGCCGTCCGGCCGCTTCTACGGCTGGGTCATCGGCGGCACCCTGCCCGCCGCACTCGGCGCGGACTGGCTGGTCAGCGCCTGGGACCAGAACGCCGCCATGCGCTACAGCACGCCCGCGACCGCGGCCATCGAGCAGGCCGCCGGCGAGTGGCTCCTCGACCTGCTCGGGCTGCCCGCGCACGCCGACGTCGGTTTCGTCACCGGCGCCACCATGGCCAACTTCACCGGCCTGGCCGCCGGGCGGCAGCAGGTGCTCGCCGACGCCGGCTGGGACCTCGACCGCGACGGGCTCACCGGCGCGCCCCGCATCCGCGTCCTCGTCGGCGCCGAGCGGCACGCCACCGTCGACCAGGCCCTGCGCTACCTCGGCCTCGGCGCGCCGGTCGAGGTGCCCGCCGACGAGCAGGGCCGCATCCGGCTCGACGCGCTCGCCGACGAGCTGGCCCGGGGCAGCGGCCCGGTCATCCTGTGCCTGCAGGCGGGCAACATCCACTCCGGCGCGTACGACGACATCGGCGCCGCCTGCGCGCTCGCCCGCGAGCACGGCGCCTGGGTGCACGTGGACGGCGCCTTCGGGCTGTGGGCCGCCGCGTCCCCGGCCACCCGGCACCTGATGTCCGGGCACGAGCTCGCCGACTCCTGGGCCACCGACGCGCACAAGACCCTGAACGTGCCGTACGACTGCGGGATCGTGGCCGTGGCCCGCCCCGGCGCACTGGCCGCCGCCATGGGTACGCAGGCCAGTTACCTCGTACGCACCGACGGCGGCCCGTCCGACCCGCAGGACCGGGTGCCGGAGCTGTCCCGCCGGGCGCGCGGCGTGCCGGTGTGGGCGGCGCTGCGCTCGCTCGGCCGCTCCGGGGTCGCCGACCTGGTCGAGCGCCTGGTCCGGCACGCCCGTGCGCTGGCCGACGGCATCAGCGCCATCGAGGGCGCCACCGTCCTCAACGACGTGGTCTTCACCCAGGTCAGTGTGTCCTTCGGCGACGACGCCCGGACCCGCGAGGTGACCGCCCGGCTGCTCGCCGACGGCACCTGCTGGATGTCCGGCTCCCGCTGGCAGGGCCGCGACATCCTCCGCGTCTCCGTCAGCAACTGGTCCACCGACGACACCGACGTGGCCGCCTCCCTCACCGCCCTCCACCGCGCCTGCGAAGGAAGGGCACCTTCTTAACGCTATCTGTAGTAGAAGGTGCCCTTCTTAACGCCGCTCCCAGTGCCTCTCGCCGGCGGGGCGGTGCTGTTGGGCCGAGATCGCGGGTTCGTGTCAAGATCTGCGGTTCTGCGCAGGGTTCCGACACGAAACACCGATCTTCGACGGCTTGGCCCGCGCGGGGAGTGCGCGGGGCTCGACAGGACTTCGGGGGAGGACGGATGAGTGGCGCTGAGTGGGCTGCGGAGCATGAGGTCGGTGCGGCGCAGGCGGCCGAGCTGATCGGCGCACGGTTCCCGCGACTGCGCGGGCTGACGGTGACGCCGTTCGCCACCGGCTGGGACAACACGGTGCACCTGGTCGGCGGCGAGTGGGTGTTCCGGTTTCCGCGCCGGGCGATCGCGCTGAAGCTGCTGGCACACGAGACGGCGGTGCTGCCCCGGCTGGCCGGGCGGCTCCCGCTGCCGGTGCCGTGTCCGGAGCTGATCGGCGAACCGGCCTGCGGCTACCCGTGGCCGTACTGGGGTGCCCGGCTACTGCCCGGCGTCGGGCTGGCCGACTCCGGCCTGCCCGACGAAGCGCGGGTCGCCGCCGCAGCCGGCCTGGGCGCGTTCCTGCGCGCCCTGCACGACCCCGCGCTGGCCGCCGCCGTAGCGGTTCGCCGCCCGGACACCCCGACCGGCGTACCCGGCACCACGCCAGGTACCGGTATCGGCCCCGACACCAGCACCACGCCCGGCACCGGCACCGACATCGGCACGATGCCCGGCACCAGCACCAGCACCATGCCCGGCACGGGTACTCCGGCACCTGTGCCTGATCTCGGCGGCCCGGCGGCCGGGGCCGGCGCAGCCGCGTCCGATGGCGGAGCGGACGAACCCCGGGCCGTGCTGCCGGTCGATCCCATGGGACGTGGCAATCCGTCGGTACGGGCGCCGCTGGCGCGCGAGCGCCTCGACCGGGTGGCAGCGCAGGGCATCTGGCAACCCGACCCCGCCGTGTACGCCCTGCTCGACGGGGCGGTCCGGCTCGGCCCGCCGGACGGCGCACCCGTGCTCGTACACGGCGACCTGCACCAGCGCCACCTGCTCCTGGACGCCACCGGCCGCGCCGCAGGGGTGATCGACTGGGGCGACGTGTGCCTGGGCGACCCCGCCCTGGACCTGTCCCTGGCGTTCAGCGGCTTCACCGGCCCCGCCCGCGCCGCGCTGCTGGACGCGTACGGCCCCGTCCCGCCGGAGCGCGAGGCACGGGCGCGCGTGCTGGCCGTCTTCCTCAGCGTGACGCTGGCCGAGTACGCCCACGGCGAGCACCGCACCGCCCTGCTGCGCGAGTCCCTCGCCGGCATCTCCCGCGCCGCCCGCTGACCAGCCGGAACCGCGGACCGGACAGCACCCCGCGACGCAGCAGCGCCACCAGGGAGCCGTTAAGAAGGGCACCTTCTACTACGGAAAACGTTAAGAAGGTGCCCTTCCTTCTAGACTGGGGGTATGGCGATCCTCGGCATCGACATCGGTGGCTCCGGCATCAAGGGCGCTCCGGTGGACGTCACTCAGGGCAACCTGGCCGGTGAGCGGTTCCGGGTGGAGACCCCGCAGCCGTCCGACGTGAACCGGGTGGTGGCCGCCGTCGCGGAGGTGGCGGGCCAGTTCGGGGTCGCCGAGCGGATCGGGATCACGTTTCCCGGGGTGGTGCTGGGCGGGGTGACCCGCACGGCCGCCAACGTGGACAAGTCGTGGCTGGGCGCGCCCGCGCAGGACCTGTTCGCTCAGGCGGTGGGCGTGCCGGTGACGCTGCTCAACGACGCCGACGCGGCCGGGATCGCGGAGATGCGCTTCGGCGCGGGCCGCGGCCGCAAGGGTGTCACGGTGATGCTGACGCTGGGCACCGGCATCGGCAGCGCGATCTTCATCGACGACCGGCTGGTGCCGAACACCGAGTTCGGGCACATCCAGCTCGACGGCGAGGACGCCGAGGAGAAGGCGTCGGCGCACGCGCGTGAGGTGGACAAGCTGGGCTGGGGCAAGTGGGCCAAGCACGTCGAGGAATACCTCAGGGAGATCGAGAAGCTGCTCAACCCTGATCTGATCATCATCGGCGGCGGGGTGAGCAAGAAGTCCGAGAAGTTCCTGCCGCTCATCGACCTGCGCACCCCGGTCGTGCCCGCGGTCCTGCTCAACGAGGCCGGCATCATCGGCGCCGCCCTCGCCGCCGCCGAAAACGGCTGAAACCGACTCCGCCGGGCCGCTCGGCTGGGCGGCGGGTGGGGATGATCGCGAGTTCGTGTCCAAACGTGGGCTGGAACCGCGGATCTTGACACGAAACGGCGATCATCACAGGGGAGCAGGGGAGGTCGGGGGTATGCGTATCGGGAATACCGAGGTCAGGCCGTTGGGTGGGGCCTGGGGGTGCCTCGCCATGATCCTCGTGTCGATCCTGCTCTCGGTCGTCTGCACGATCGGGCTGAACCTGATCATCCGCTGACCGGGATGGGACCGGGACCGGCCCGTGCAAGGGGCGCGTTCCCCGGCCGGGAGGCCCGTCGGCGTTGGACAATACGCACAGGCACCGGCGTCCGGCGCCGGTTCCGGACCGAGGAGCCGTGATGGCCTTCCAGGACCGTATGACGCTGCGCAACCTGTACCTCTACCTGGTCTGCCTGATCACCCTGGTGATCTCGATCTTCGCCGCGGTCAGCCTCGTCCGGTCGGCGGTGGAGCTGTTCTACCCGGACCCGGGCTACTACGGCTACCCGCCGCGCTGCGCGGACGTGCAGGGCGGCAAGCCGTGCGACGCGGCGCAGCAGGCGGCCTTCGAGGTGGACCAGAAGCGCCAGCAGGAGCTGATGAGGGACTCGCAACGGCGCAACGCCATCCTGGGCCTGGTCACCTCGGGCACCACGCTGGCGATCGCGGTGCCGGTGTACGCGTACCACTGGAAACGGATCCAGACCGAGCTGCCGCCCCGGACCGTGGTGCCCGCCGGGGAGCCGCCCACGGTGTGACCGCTCAGGCCAGGGTGAGCCAGAGCTGCTCGTGGCCGCGCAGCATGAGCTGGCGCGGGGTGCCCGGCGGCGCGGCCAGCCGGATGTCGCCGAAGCGGTCCAGCAGCATGGCCAGCCCGCGCTGCCCTTCGAGCCGGGCCAGGGCCGCCCCGAGGCAGTAGTGCGCGCCGCCGCCGAAGCTGAGCGTGGCCGTCTCGGTCCGGTCGGGGTCGAACGTATCGGGGTGCGCGAACCGGGCCGGATCGCGGTTGGCGGCGGCGAGCAGCACCAGCACCCAGCACCCGGCCGGGATGGGCACCCCGGCGACCTCGCTGTCGGCGGCGGCCCAGCGTACGGAGAAGTGCGTGGGCACCTCGTAGCGCAGGATCTCCTCGACGTAGCGCGGGGTGAGCGAGGCGTCGGCGCGCAGCCGGGCCAGCGCCTCGGGGCGCTCCAGCAGCAGGGTGAGGCCGTTGCCGAGCAGGTGGGTGGTGGTGACGAAGCCGGCGTTGAACACCACGATCAGGTTGGCCAGCAGCTCCTCCTCGGACATCGGGGCGCCGTCGGCGTCCGTCGCCTGCACCAGCGCCGTGATCAGGTCGTCGCGCGGGTCCCGGCGGCGCAGGGCGGCCAGCTCGCCGAAGTACGCGGTGATCTCCTCGGAGGCGGTGTTCGCCGCGGCGACGTTGTCTGGGGTCGCGCCGCCCAGCTCCAGGATCGCGCCGAGCGCGAGCGCGCGGGGGCGATACCAGGCCCGGTCGGCCTCCGGCACGCCGAGCAGCTCGCCGAGCACGTTGGCGGGCAGCGGGAAGGCGAACTCGCTCATGAAGTCGACCTTCGCGCCGCCTGCGGCCTGCTCGGCGAGCCGGTCGAGCAGGTCCGCGGTGAGCCGTTCGACCGCGGGCTCCAGGGCGGCGATCCGGCGCGGCGTGAAGGTCTGGTTGAACATCCTGCGCAAGCGGGTGTGCCGGGGCGCGTTGGTGAAGAACACCGAGTTCATGAAGACCGCGTGCGCCCGGTTGCCCTCCCAGCTGGGTTTGGCGCCGAGCAGCGTCTCGTCCATCACCTTGAAGGTCGCCGAGTCGCGCAGCACCTGTGCCGCGGCGTCGTACCCGTGCACGACGTAGCTGTACCGGTCGCCCGGCTCGACCCTGCAGACGGGGCCGTGCCGGTGCAGCTCGGCGTAGAACGGGTACGGGTCCCGGCGCACCTCGTCGGTGTGCAGCGAGGCGAGGGAGACCTCGGCGGCCATGGTCAGTCCTCGTCCTCGTCGTCTTCGAGCAGCAGGTCGAGCGGGATGGCCTTGGCCATGGCCTCGTTGCCGGCGTCGTTGGGGTGGATGTGGTCGCCGCTGTCCCACTCGGGGCGCAGCTTGGTGGGGTTGGCCGGGTCGCGCAGCGCGGCGTCGAAGTCGATGACCCCGTCGAAGTCGGTGCTGGTGCGGATGTACGAGTTCACGGTGAGCCGCACCGAGTCCAGCGTCGGCGTGTACGCGACCACCCCCGGCGCGGACTCGAACGCGTTCCACGGGCTCAGCGTGCAGACGATGATCTTCAGCCCGGACTGCCGGGCCAGCGACGCCAGCTGCTGGATGCGCGCGATGATGTTGTCGGCGCTGTCCTGGCTGAGCCACACGTCGTTGATGCCCAGGGCCAGGATCACGGTGCGCACCCCGGTCTGCCCGAGCACGTCGAAGTGGAACCGGGACGAGCCGTTCATGCCCAGCTCGTTGACGCCGAGGTCGGCGCCGTCGAGGGTGAGCCGGTTGCCGGACAGGCCCGCGTTGAGGATGCCCGGCGCCCTGCCCTCGGGCGCCTCCTTGACCAGCCGCGCGCCGAGGTAGTCGGTCCACCGGCGGTCGGCGTTGACGGTGGACTTCAGCCCGTCGGTGATCGAGTCGCCGAGGACCACGATCGAGCCCTGGCCGCTGCGGTTGAGCACGTCGAGGCCGGTCAGGTAGTACCAGTTGTTGCGCGTCTCGGCGAGCTTGGCGCCGCTGGCCGAGGTGGCGTGGTCGCCCGCGCCGATGTAGGCGGTCTCGCGGGCGTACAGGTGCCAGGTGGCCGGGCCGGGGGTCTGCGTGGGCAGGTACAGGGTGACCGCGATGTCCTGCGACGCGGGCACGTCCATCTGCACCGGGTCGCTGACGGCGCTGCCGCCGGCGGGGATGGTGACCGATTTCTGGCCGTTGAAGGTGGCGTCCACGATGGAGCCGGGCTTGAGGTCGCCCGGACCGGCCTCGGGCCACGGCAGCGCGAGCGTGGCATGCCCGATGGTGAGCGGCTTGGTGCCGTACCGGTTGGACAGCCGGATCCGGGCCTGGCTGCCGCCGACCGACGTGTGCACGAACATGCGGATGCTCTGGTCGCTGAAGCCGTCCTTGGACTTGCCCGCCCCGGCCGGGGTCAGCGCCGCCGACCACGAGCCGGTCCAGCGCTCCGGCTCGGGCGCGACGGCCTGGCCGTTCGCGGTCGCGACGAGCAGGGTCGAGCCGACGGTCACCAGGGTGACCAGGGCCATCACGAATTGCCGTTGCCGGGGGCTGTTCATCGGCGCGGACGCTCCTCGGGCATCGAGGGACATGGCCAGAGGTCGATCACCGGGCACGACGGAAGCGGGTCCGCTGGCGCGTCCGGGACGGGCCGGGGTGTCGGCAGTCTAAGCCGATCCGAGGGCGGTTTGCATCATCGGAATCGATGAGGGATCCGGTCCGGACGTCTGCATACGCAAATGTCCCGATTGACAATTGTCGGCTGCACGAATCGACGGTCCGCAGTGGTGGCTGATTCACGATCGTGGCGGTATCGTCGCCGCTTAGGCCGTTGCCACACACCGGTAATCGGCCTGTTACCAGCGAATCCGCTGACTTCCGGCCGAACTGGGGTGACTCGATCGTGGGTGAACAGATCTTTGATCCGAAAGCGAACTATGCCGCGCAGGCATTGACGCTCTTCACCCGATACGGTGACGCCGAGGCGCTCGTCGCGGTCGACGGGCAGCGCTACACCTACGCGGAGTTGCACGCCGAGGTGGTCGCGATGGCCGGGGCGCTGTGGGCGCACGGCATCCGCCCCGGCGCCGCGCTCGGCGTGCTGGCCCGCAACCCGGCCGAGTCGATCTTCCTGCAGCTCGCGGCCGGCCTGCTCGGCTGCCGCACCGCCTGGATCGCCAACAACGCCCCGCCCCGGTTCCGCCGGGACTTCCTCGACCTGGCCCAGGTCGACGCCTTCGTGTACGACGCCCGCAAGCTGCCCGAGATGGGCGCCGAGCTGGCCGCGCTCGCCGCGCCGCGGCCGGTGTTCTGCTTCGGGCCGGGCGGGCTCGGCCCCGACCTGACCGGCGGCCCGCGCGCGACCGAGCTGCCGATCGACCCGCTGACCGTGCCGCACGAGCCGTCGTCGCTGTTCCAGACCGGCGGCACCACCGGCCTGCCGAAGCTGGTGCACCACGGGCACTCGTTCTTCGCCGCGCTGCACCTGCTCTCCCGGTACTACGCCGACAGCGGCCAGCCCACGCTGCGCCACCTGCTGATCGCGGGCACCTGGCACGTCAGCGCGCAGACGGCGGTGTTCATGACGCTGTTCACCGGCGGCACCGCGTTCCTGCACGACGGCCTGGACTACCCGCTGTTCTACGACACCATCGAGCGCGAGCGGATCAACAGCACGCTGCTCGCGCCGCCGCTGCTCTACCTGCTGCTCGACGACCCGAAGTCGGCCGGGGTGGACTTCAGCAGCCTGCACACGCTGACCATCTCGGGTGCGGCGGCGTCCCCGACCCGGCTGGCCCAGGCCATCGAGCGCTTCGGGCCGGTGATGCGCATCGTGTACGGCATGAGCGAGTCCCCGTTCATCTCGGCGCTGCCCAATCTGGACCACGATCCGGCGCACCCGGAGCGGCTGGCCTCGTGCGGCATCCCGTACGGCGACGTGCGCGTGGAGATCCGCGACGCCCGCGGCGCGGTGCTGCCGGCCGGCGAGGTGGGCGAGGTCTGGGTCACCGGGTCGCTGCTGATGCGGGGCTACTGGGGCATGCCGGAGCTGACCGCCGAGACGCTGGTGGACGGCTGGCTGCGCACCGGCGACGTGGGGCGGCTGGACGCCGACGGCTACCTGTACCTGTTCGACCGGGTCAAGGACATGATCGTGACCGGGCTGAGCAGCACGAACGTCTTCTGCCGCCCGGTCGAGGACGCGCTGGCGGCGCACCCGCAGGTGCAGGCCGCCGCCGTCATCGGGGTGCCGCACGAGCTGGAGGGCGAGGCGGTCCACGCGTACGTGGTGACCACGCCCGATGCGACGGTCACCGCCGAGGAGCTGATCGCGCTGGTCAGCGCCGAACTGAACGCGATGTGGGCGCCGCAGACGGTCGGGTTCGTCGACGCCTTCCCGCTGACCGAGTTCGGCAAGGTCGACAAGAAGGCGCTGCGCGCGCGGTACGCGGCCGACGCCTGATCTGGAGGGTAGTGATGACGGTCCACGCGGCGCCGGCGCTCGGCGATCCCACGGCCGAGCCGTCCGGCACGCCGGTCCGGCTGCCGGTGTCGGCCGCCGAGTCGGTGTCGGTGCTGGCCACCCGGATGTCGTTCGTGGTCGTGCCGTGGCTGCTGCTGGCCGCCGACGCGGGCCTGCGTACGGTCGGCGTGGTCGCGGCGGCGCAGCTCGTGGCATACCTGCTGGCCGGCCCGGTGGGCATCGCGCTGGCGGACGGCCGCCGCCCGGTGCGCGTGGGCGTCGCGGCCGACCTGCTCAGCGCCGTGGCCCTGACGGGCGTGGCGTACTTCGCGCTGCCGGACTCGCCGGTGACCGGGTGGCCGGGCCTGGCGGGCACCGCGGGGCTGGCCGCGCTGGCCGCCGCGCTGCGCTCGGTGAGCGACCGGGCCAAGGACGCGGTACGCCGCGACGCCGACCCCGAAGAAGCCCGCCCGCCGCGCTCCGGGCTGGCCCGCGCGTTGCAGGTGCTCGCGCTGCTGGCCATGGGCGCCGGGGCGGGCGTGCTGGCGGTGCGCCTCGGCCCGGCCGGGGTGCTGTGGCTGGACGCGGTGCTCTGCGCCCTGGCCGCGGCCCTGCTGGTGCAGGCCGTCACCGAGCGCCCGCGCCCGGCCGGTGCCGCCGCCGCGCCCGAGGTGCTCAGCGGCGAGGTGCTGCCCGCGAAGCCCGGCGCGGCCCCGGAGGCCGCCGCGGGCGAGGAGGCGGCGGCGGGCTCCGGCGACGAGCCCGACCCGGCCGGCCCGGCTGATTCCCTGAACGGCTCCGGTGGCGAGCACGCCGCGGCGCGCATCCGCACCGGCGGGAACGCGGTCCATGCGGCGATTCCGGCGCAGGCGACGGGCAGCCCGTCCGCCAACGGCAGCCACCCGGCGGGAGCGGAGCAGGCCGAGGGCAGGGCGCGGGGCGAGGCGGCGCCGCCGATCGCGCGGACCCGCGCGAAGGACCTGCGCCGGGGGGCCATGGCCGAGCTGCGCTCGGACGGGCTGATCCGGCGGCTGGCCGTGGTGCTGTTCCTGACCAACCTGCTGGTGCAGGCCGGGGCGGTGCTGCTGGTGCCGGCCTGGATGACCCACGTGCTGCGCGAGCCGGAGCTGCTCGGCCTGGTCGGCGGGGCGTTCGTGCTCGGTGCGGTCACCGGCGGGGTGGTGCTCGCCGGGCTGACCCGCGAGCCGTACCGCTGGGTGGTGGCGGCGCTGGCGTTCCTGGCCGGCGGCGGCACGGCCGCGGTGCTGGGCGGGCTGCCGCCGCTGCTGCTGCTGATCGTGGTGGTGGCGTTCGTATGCGGGGCGACCCTGTCGTCGGTGACGCCCGCGCTGGGCACGCTGCTCGCGCAGCGGGTGCCCGCGCCGGTGCGCAGCCGCGTCGGCGGCTTCGCCGCGTCCACGGCGTACCTGGGCCTTCCGGTGGGCACGGTCGCCGCGGCGTGGGCGCTGCCGGTGCTGGAGCTGCGCTGGGCGCTGGCCGCCGCGGCGGGGGCGTACCTGGTGGCGCTGCTGGTGCCGGTGTTCGCGTACCGGACCTGGCGGCAGCTGAGCGCGGGCGCGCCCGCGGTGCTGACCGGCGCGGCGCGGCTGCCCGCCCGGCTGTCGGTCACCCTGGCCTACGCCAACGGCCAGTGGCTGGTCGAGGTGCGCAAGGGCCGGGCCCTGCTCGGTACGCGGCACCTGGTGAAGACCGCCGAGGCGATGAGCATGCTCGCCTCGCTGGACGTGCCCGGGGTGCGCAGCAGCGTCGAGGAGGCGCTCGCCGTTGACCAGACCGAGGCGGCCCGCCAGGCCGAGCGGATGCGCGGCGAGCTGGCCGAGTTGGAGGCGAAGCTGGCCGGGCTGTCCGAGATGGCCGAGTTGAGCGACGTGCGGCTGCCCGCCCAGCCGGGGCCGCCGCCGGCCGAGAAGGCCGCGAAGCATGGCTGACGGCTATGCCGTGACGCTGGAGGCGGCCGATCCGTGGTGCCTGCGGCCGGGAGAGGCGGCCGCGCTGCTGGCCGGGCATCCGTGGCGGCGGTTCGCGGTGGTGGGCGACAGCGTCGCCGCCGGGCTCGGCGATCCGGTGCCCGGCTACGTCGAGCTGTCCTGGTGCGACCGCATCCGGACCGAGCTGGCGGCGGTGCGCCCCGAGCTGGTCTACCTCAACCTCGGGGTGCGGGACCTGCGCGCCGCCGAGATCCGGGCGGGCCAGCTCGGCCCGGCGCTGCGCTTCGCACCGGACCTGGTGCTGGTCGCGGCGGGCGGCAACGACGCGCTGCGCCGGTCGTACGATCCGGACGCGGTGGACGGCGAGCTGGCCGGGATGATCACCGAGCTGCGCCGGGCGGGCGCCGAGGTGATCACGGTGGGCATGTTCAACGTGTCCTACGCGCCGTCCTTTCCCGATCCGGTGAAGCACCTGGTGCGCGAGCGGATGGACACCCTGGCGGTGCGTACGGCGGCGCTGGCGGCGCGGCTGGGGGCGATCCACGTGGACTGCTCCGGCCACCCCGCCGAGCGCGACCCCGGCAGCTACAGCGCCGACGGCATCCACGGCAACCTGCGCAGCCACAGCATCTGCGCCGCGCTCACCATCCGCCGCCTCGGCGCCCACCTGGGCAACACCTTCGCCTGACCGGCCCCCACCACCACGGCCGCGTCCGCGCGTCGCCACCCGGCCACAGGCCCCCGGCGCGCAGACGCGGCTCCGGCCTGCCCGGTTCCCGAGCGGCGCACATCTGGCACATACATTTAGCACAGTAAATATTGAAGATTCTTGCATTGTTTGGCATCGTGTTCCACGACCGAGCGCCCTAACCGGGCAACCCGGTCACCTCCGGCATGTCATCCCACATGCCACAACCCCGAGGAGGAACCGTGACCAACTCCAGGTCTCCGCTGCTCCGCGCCGCGGTGCGCGCCGCCGCGGCCACCCTGCTGGGCGCCGCCCTGATCGTGCCGGCTACCGCGCAGGCCGCCCCGGTCGGCGGCACCGGCCCCGCGCTGAGCCCCGCCGCGGCCGAGACGCTCGCCGCCGAGCTCGACTCGCCCGGCGCGTACGTCGACGACAGCGGCCGCATGGTCGTCACCGTCACCGACGGTGCCGCCGCCGCGCAGGTCCGGGCGAAGGGCGGCGTGGCCAAGCTCGTCACCCGCAGCGCCGCGCAGCTGAACGCGGCCACCGCCGAGCTCGACCGGCTGGCCCGCATCCCCGGCACCGCCTGGTCCACCGACCCGATCACCAACCAGGTCGTGGTGACCGCCGACGACACCGTCACGGGCGCGAAGCTGGCCAAGCTCAAGGCCGTCACCGACCGCCTCGGCGACGCGGTGCGCGTGGAGAAGGTCGCGGGCACGCTCAGCCCGACCATCGCCGGCGGCGAGGCCATCTACGGCGGCGGCTCACGCTGCTCGCTCGGCTTCAACGTGCGCAACTCGGCCGGCCAGCAGTTCTTCCTCACCGCCGGGCACTGCACCAACCTGGCCGCGACCTGGTACGCCAGCCCCAACAACCAGAACCTCCTCGGCACCCGCGTCGGGTCCAGCTTCCCGGGCAACGACTACGGCATCGTGCGCTACGACAGCTCGATCGCGCGGCCGGGCTCGGTGTACCTGTACAACGGCTCCTACCAGGACATCACCAGCGCGGCCACCCCGTCGGTCAACCAGACGGTCTACCGCAGCGGCAGCACCACCGGCGTGCGCAGCGGCCGGGTGCTCGGCCTCAACGCCACCGTGAACTACGCGCAGGGCAGCGTGTCCGGCCTCATCCGCACGAACGTGTGCGCCCAGGGCGGGGACAGCGGCGGGTCCCTCTACGCGGGTACTGTCGCCTACGGTCTCACCTCCGGCGGCAGCGGCAACTGCACCACCGGCGGCCAGACCTACTTCCAGCCTGTCGTCGAGCCGCTGTCGGTGTACGGCGTCAGCGTCTACTGAGCCATCCTCCACATGAGGCGGCCGCCGGGGGTCCCGCCCGGCGGCCGCCGCCATTCCCGTTCCGGGGTTCAGCGGCTGGACTTGTAGACCTCCTGCACCGCGGTCAGCAGCTGGTCCCGCTGCGGCTGCACGGCCAGGTCCAGCTCGCGGGCGAACGGCAGCACCGCCCCGTCCGGCCGGGTCACCCGCTTGGGGGGCACCGCCAGCCGCATCTCCTCCGCCGCGACGGCCAGGATCTCCCCGCCGATGCCGCACATGCGGTTCGAGTCGTCGACGACGACCAGCCGCCCGGTCTTGTTCACCGACGCCGCCAGCCCGGCCCAGTCGAACGGGTAGAGCGTGCGCGGGTCGAACACCTCCACCGAGATCTGGTCGGACAGCTGCTCGGCGACGTCCAGCGCGGCCTGCACCAGGTGCCCGACCGCGACCACGGTCACGTCGGCGCCCTCCCGGTGCACCCGGCCGACGCCCAGCGGCACCGGGCCGAGGGAGTCCATGTCCACGTCGGCGCGTACCCCCAGCGAACCGGCGGGCGCGAACAGCACCACCGGGTCGTCGTCGCGGATCGCGGTCAGGAACAGCCCGTACGCGTCCTCCGGCGTAGCCGGCACCAGCGTCTTCACCCCGACGTGCGCGAACAGCCCGTACGGGTGGTCGGAGTGCTGCCCCGCCCAGCCGCTGCGCGAACCCGAGCCGGGCACGAAGTACGTCACCGGCACCTTGGCCTGCCCGCCGGTCATCAGCGAGAACTTGTGCGCCTGGTTGGCGATCTGCTCGAACACCAGGAAGAGCAGCGACGGGATCTGGAACTCGATGACGGGGCGCAGCCCGGCCAGCGCCGCCCCGGTGGCGAAGCTGGTGAACGCCTGCTCGGACAGGGGCGTGTCGACCACCCGCTGCGGGCCGTGCTTGGCCAGCAGGCCGGTGGTGACGTTGTTGACGCCCACCCCGATGTCCTCGCCGAGCACGCACACGCTCTCGTCCCGGGCCATCTCGTCGGCCAGCGCCCGCTGCAGGGCCTTCAGGTAGGACAGCCGCGCCATCAGCGCACCCCCTCGAACAGTCCGATGCCGTTGCGCCCCCGCAGGCCGGTGGCGTAGAGGTGGTCGAGCGCGCCGGCCGGGTCGGGCGCCGGGCTGTCCAGCGCGAACGCGACCGCCTCGGTCAGCACCGCCTCGATCTCCGCGTCGATCACGGCGCGGGCGCCCTCGGGCAGCCGCGCGCCCTGCACGTCGAGCGGGTCGCGGGACCGGCCCGCGGCCACCTCCTCGTCGGTGCGGTAGCGCACCCGGGCCTTGTGCTCCCAGGTGTGGTGCGCGTCGAAGCGGTACGCCGTGCACTCCAGGAAGCTCGGGCCGCCGCCCGCCCGCCCCAGCGCGACGGCCTCGGCGGCGGCGTCGCGCACCGCGCGGGCGTCGGTGCCGTCGACGGTGACCGCCGGCATGCCGAACGCCGCCGCGCGGGCGGTGATCGACCCGGCCACGCCCTGCTCGATGGTGAGGGTGGTGGCGTAGCCGTTGTTCTCGCAGACGAACAGCACCGGCAGCCGCCACAGCGCGGCCAGGTTGAACGTCTCCAGCAGCACGCCCTGGTTGACCGCGCCGTCGCCGAAGAAGCTCACCGCGACCCGGTCGCTGCCCTCCTTCACCGCGGCCCAGGCGGCGCCGGTGGCGATCGCGCCGCCCGCGCCGACGATGCCGTTGGCGCCGTAGATGCCCTTGCTGAAGTCCGCGGCGTGCATCGAGCCGCCCCGGCCCTGGTTCAGGCCGGTCGCCCGGCCGGTCAGCTCGGCCAGCATGCGCACCGGGTCGGAGCCCTTGGCGAGCACGTGCCCGTGCCCGCGGTGGGTGCTGGTGATGACGTCGTCGTCGCGCAGCGCCGCGCAGACGCCGGCCGCGATCGCCTCCTGCCCGATGTACGGGTGGATGCCGCCGACGATCTCACCGCTGTGCACCAGCTCGATCGCGCGCTCCTCGAACCGGCGGATCAGCCGCATGGTCCGGTACAGCTGCTCATCCAAGACGCGCCTCCAGCACCCCGTCGCGGGACTCCACGACCTCGAACCCGGCCTTGCCCAGCAGCTCCCGGTACTCCGCCTCGGTGCGGTCGCGGCCCTCCAGGGTGACCAGCATCAGCAGGTCGACCAGGCCGGCCGCCGAGCGGGAGGCGGCCGGGGCGCTCTCCGGCAGCAGCTCCTCCAGCACGATCACCCGGCCGTGCGGGGGCAGCACCGCGTGCACCCGGCGCAGGATCGCCACCGCGTTGTCGTCGTTCCAGTTGTGCAGCACCCGCGCGAGCACGTACGCGTCGCCGCCCTCGGGCACGCCGTCGAAGAAGCTGCCCGCCACGCACGACGAGCGCTCGGCCAGTCCCGCGGCGGCCAGCCGGGCCCGCGCCGCCTCGGCCGCGTCGGGCAGCTCCAGCAGCACACCGCGCAGGTGCGGGTGACGGGTCAGCACGTCGAGGAGCAGGCTGCCGTTGCCGCCGCCGACGTCCACCACGGTGCCCGCCCAGGTCAGGTCGCACTCGGCGAGCCCGTCCGGCGGACGCTGGTCGCCCATGGACTCGTTGAACACGGCGGCGGCCTCGGGATTGTCGTCGAGGTAGTCGTAGAACGGGCGGCCGTACACCGCCTCGAAGGCGGGGCGGCCGGTGCGCAGCGTGTGCACGATCTCGGCGAACGAGCGGAACACCTCGTCGCCCTGCATCAGCGCGTTGAGCCGGACCGAGCCGGGCACGTCGGCGCGCAGCAGCTCGGTGGTGGGGGTGAGGCCGAACGTGTCCGGCTCCGGCTCGGTGAACAGGCCCATGAGGGCCAGCGCGCGCAGCAGCCGGCGCAGCGCGGCGGTGTCGGCCCCGCAGTCGTGGGCGAGCTGCCCGACGTGCACGGGGCCGTCCGCCATGAGGTCCGGCACGCCCAGCTTCACCAGCGCGTACACCCCCTGGGCGACCCAGGTGCCGGAGAGGATGCCGAGCAGTTTGCGGCGGGCGAGGGATTCGTTCATGCAGCGCTCCGTGCCGTGTCGTCGATGTGCCGCAGCCGCGGCTCACTTGTGGCGGTCGCCGTAAGTGAGCCGCGGCCGAAAAAAAGAGAGGTCAGCAAGCCTTGATCGCGTCGTGGATGCCCGTCCACAGCCGCTGCCGGGCCGCCAGCGCCGCGTTCACCGTCTGCGCTGCCTCCGCCCACCGCTCGTCGGCGTCGCCGCACAGGTCGGTGACCATCTGCATGGCCATCGGGGTGTGCTCCTCGCCGTCGACCTCGATGTGCCGGGCCAGGTAGTCGACGAACGTGTCGAGCTTGCCGCCCTCCTGGTTCACCTTGATGACCTGCTGGAACATGTCCGGGATCAGGTCCTCGCGGCCGAACGCGAACGAGGCGGCCTGGCAGTGCACCGGCAGCGTGTCGATGAAGCGGAACGTGGTCCGCACGAACTCGGCCGACACCGGGTTGACCTTGGCCTCGACCAGCGCCTGCTCGACGGTGCTGCCGGTCCGGAGCAGATCGATGAAGGTGTTGATCACCGTCGTGTCCGCGCCGGCCTCGTCCATGCCCTTGACGTACAGCTCGAAGTGGCTGATGAAGCCGCCCTGCAGCTCGTCGCTCTCCTCGACCAGCACGATGTCGTTGATCAGGCGGCGGCTGCCGGTCGGGCCGCTCGGGATCCACGGCACGGTGACGCTGGTCAGGCTGCGCTGCAGCGACTTGAGCAGCGACATGAAGTCCCACACCGCGAAGACGTGGTGCTCCATGAACGTCACGATGGCCTGGTGGCTGTCCAGCGCGGCGTAGATCGGGTGGGTGATGACGGCGGTGCGGGCGTCGCTGACGGCGTCCTCAAGCCTGGTGATGCCCGGGTGAGTCTGGCCCCAGTCGTATCGCGACATGCGTTCCTCCTAGTGGATGCGGTGTTGGGTCAGCTGCTCGCTGAGGTCCAGAGGACGGGGCAGTAGTCCGGGTCGGCGTAGTCCGGACGGCCGTCGGGGGTCTTGCGCACCAGCTCGTCGTGGTTGTAGCCGACGACGGTGCCGTCGCTGAGCGCGTACGGCCGGTAGGTGTTCTCGCCGTCCTGCAGGTGCAGGGAGATCGCGCGGCGCGGGCGGTCGCTGCGGTTGGCGCCGCTGCCGTGGTACGTCCGGCAGTGGTGGAAGCTCATGTGGCCCTTGGGGATGATCATGGGCACCTTGCGCACGGTCTCGCCGTTGAACTCGGCGTTGCGGGCCAGCAGGACCTCCAGGTCCTCCTTGTCCCGCTCGGCGAAGTGCTTGGCGGTGGTGTCGTTGTTGCCGATCTCCCGCCACAGGTGGCTGCCGTCGACCATGGTGATGGTGCCCATCTCCTCGCCGCAGTCATGGAAGGGGATGAACGCGGTGAGCATGCGCTCCGAGGTCGACGACGCCCAGTAGTGCCGGTCGAAGTGCCACGGCACCACGTTGGTCGGCTCCTCCGGGCGCGGCGGCTTGTAGATCAGCGTGGACTGGAAGATGCGGATCTCGTCCGCCTGCGCCAGCCGCGCCGCGACCGCGCCGATCAGCGGCTTGCGCAGCAGCTTGGCCAGGCCGTCGTGCTCGTAGTGCACGTAGTCGTTGTGCCGCTGCACCGCCCCGTGCGAGGGCTCCCAGTACGCCAGGCGGCGCGGGCGCAGCGGCAGGGAGCGGCTGCGCTCCCCGGCGTAGAAGCGCTCGCTCGCGTCGACCAGCTCGTCGACCTCGGCATCGGTGAACAGCTTCTTCGTCAGGTACCAGCCGTGCGCGGCGTAGAACGCGACGTCCTCGTCGGACGGGAGCAGCTCGCGCTCCTCGTCGGTCAAGTGGAACTGCTCAGCCATGGGTCTCGCTCCTCATATCGGGGTGGTGGTGGAGGCTGTGGTGCACGGGGGTGTCCCGGTCTCAGGCGGCGGCCAGTCCGGCGGGCCGGGGCGCGGCTTCTGCTGCTGCGTCGCCCGGCCGGGCCAGCTCACGCTCCTTGGCCTCGTACAGCGCCTTGATGTTGCTGCTGCCGAAGGTCAGCGCGCCGTGCCGCTCGATCAGCTCCAGGAACAGCGTCCGGCGCACGTGCATGGACTGCGTGAAGATCTGGTAGAGCTGGCCGTAGTGGTCGGTGTCGACCAGCACCCCGAGGCTGCGCAGCTCGGCGATGGGCAGGTCGACGCTGCCCAGCCGCTGCTCCAGCGCGTCGAAGTACGCCTGCGGCGTGCTCAGGAAGCCGACCCCCTTCTCGGCGAAGGTGCGCACGGCGGTGACGATGTCGTCGGTGCGGAACGCCACGTGCTGCACCCCGGCGCCGGCGTGCCAGGAGAGGAAGTCGTCGATCTGGCCCGGCTTACGCGACAGGTCCGGCTCGATCAGGGTGAACGTCACCTGCCGGGACTGGCTCTGCACCACCTTGGAGTCCATGCCCTGGCCGCCGACCTCGATGTACTCCTCGAAGATCTCCGCGAAGCCGAAGACGTCCTGGTAGTAGCGCGAGGTGGCGCCCAGCTCCCCGGCGGGCACGCAGATCGCGCAGTGGTCGATGACCCGCAGCAGGTCGGCGTCGAACGACTGCTCCGGCAGGGTCATCTCGAACGTCCCGGGGAGGAACTCCCACGGGTTGCCGTGCCGCTCCACCAGGCGGTGGGTGACGTCGCCGAAGCCTGACACGCTCGCGGTGACGACCCGCCCGTCGGCGTTCTCGTGCACCTGCGGCCCGGCCAGTGCGGCGGCCCCGCGGGACACCACCGCCTCGTAGAGCCCGGTCGCGTCGTCGGTCTGGAACGCGATGATCGCCACGCCGTCGCCGTGCCGGCCGACATACTGCGTCGCCGGATGCTCCGGCACCAGGCCGGAGGTCAGCACGATGCGGATGTCGCCGTGCTGCAGCAGCAGCGAGCGCTGCCCGGTCAGACCGGTCTGCGGACCACCCTGCCCGCAGACCCGGAAGCCGAACGCGGTGCACAGATAGTAGGCCGTCTGCCGGGCGTCACCGACGTAGAACTCCAGGTGGTCGATGCCGAGAATGTTCATTCCTACCTACCCCTTGGCGGTCGCTGTCCTGTGTCGCACGTATTGCCAGGACTCGATCCCCGCCAGGTGGGGCGCGGAACGGGTCCACGGATCGGGGTTCGCCCCGGCGTGTTTTCGCGCACGCCGAATGAACCCCCGATGATCCGATTGGCCGTCGTGCCCCTGTGACGTCCCTCGTCACGGCCGTCCCACCGGAGCCGACTGCTCCGGCGGAAGGCCGTCATCTGTCACGCTAGCGGGTTGTGCAGACGTCTCTCAATACCTATCCAGGCAAATATTTAACTGAGACAGTATGTTGTCTGATGCAAACTTTCCGGCGATGCCTCACTCGGCAAAACGGCTGAGTCTGGTGGTGGGCCGACCCAGGACAAGGCTCACATTGTGACCGCCGAATCCGAATGAATTGGACAGCGCGAAATCGATCGGATTTTGTCGAGCCTTACCGCGAATATGGTCGAGATCGCACGCCGGATCGGGCTCGTCGAGGTTGACCGTGGGCGGCAGCAAGCCGCGGCCGACCGCCAGCGCCGTGGCGGCCGCCTCGATCACCCCCGAGGCGCCGAGCATGTGCCCGGTGACCCCCTTGTTGGAGCTGACCGCCGGCATCGCCCCGGCGAACACCCGGCCGATCGCCGCCGACTCCGCCACGTCGCCCATCTTCGTGCTGGTCGCGTGGGCGTTCAGGTAGCCGATGTCGGCCGGGCCGAGCCCCGCGTCCGCCAGCGCCCGGCGCATGGCCTCGGCCTGCGCGTCGCCGTCGGGGCGGGGCGTCGTCGGGTGGTGGGCGTCCGTGGTCGCCCCCCAGCCGTGCAGCGTGGCGTACGCCGCACGCCCGCGCGCGTCGGCGTCGGCGGCCCGCTCCAGCACGAACACCCCCGCCCCCTCGGCCAGCACCAGCCCGTTGCGGCGTTTGTCGAACGGCCGGCTCGCGGCGGTCGGGTCCTTGGCCCAGCCCCGGGCCAGCGCCCGGGTGTTGTGGAAGGTGTCGGCCAGGGTGGGGAACAGCGGCGCCTCGCCGCAGCCCACCAGCACCACGTCGGCCTCGTTGTTGCGCAGGATGCGCATGCCCTCGGCGATCGACTGCGCCCCGGCGGCGCACGCGGTGCCGATCGACGAGCTGTAGCCGCGCAGGTCGTACTTGATGGCGATGCGCGCGGTGGCCATGTTCGGCAGCATGCCCGGCAGCAGATACGGGCTCACCCCGAAGCGGCCCTGCTGGGTGCGGGTCACCACCTGCGACTCCAGGGTGGCCAGTCCGCCGGTGCCGGACACCACGGTGGCCGCCCGGTACGGGTCCACGTCCCGCCCGACGACCAGGTCCGCGTCGGCCATCGCCTGCTCCGCGGCGACCAGCGCGTGCACGATGTACCGGTCGAGCGTGCGCGACTCCGGGCCGGGCAGCACGTCGGCCGCGTCGATGTCCGGGCCCTTGCCCATCACCTCCAGGGACCCCTGCGCGGGATGCCCCTCGGGTGTGGCGACGATCCCGGAGCGCCCGCCGCACAGCGCGTCGAAGATCTGGTCGAGCTCCTGCCCGACCGGGGTGACCAGGCCGATGCCCGTGACGACGATGTCAGGGCGGCTGCTGTCCGTCACGCGGCACCTGCCAGCGCCCGCTCGCGCAGCACCAGCTTGCGCACCTTGCCGGTCGCGCCGGTCGGGATGTCCTCGTCGTGCACCGCGTTGATCGCGCGCAGCGTCGGCGCCGCGTGCTCGCCCAGCGCCGCGACCACGGCCGCCCGCCGGTCCGCCGCCGCGTCGGCCTCGGGGCGCAGCAGGAGCAGCACGTCGGTGACCACGATGCCGTTCTCGCGTACCGCGACCACGGTGCAGTCGAGTACGTCCGGGCAGGAGGCGAGGATCTTCTCCTCGGTGAGCGAGGTGTGCAGCCAGTGCCCGCCGTCCAGCACGACGGAGTCCACCGCGCGGTCCACGTGGTAGTAGTAGCCGTCCTCGTCGTAGTACACGAGGTCGCCGGTGAGGTAGTAGCCGCGCTGGCGGGTGCGGAACGTGGTCACCGAGTCGTTCCAGTAGCCCAGCGTCACCGTGGGCGACTTCAGGCCGAGGTGGCCCACCGTGCCCGGCCCGACCGGCTCGCCCTCGTCGTCGAGCACCGCGACGTCGGCGAACACGTGCGGGCGGCCGATGCAGCGGTCGTAGCGGTCGGTGTCCAGCCGGTGGGTGATGTGGAAGGCGGAGTGGCCCATCTCGGTGGAGCCGATGCCGTCGATGAACATCGAGCCCTTCACCCGGGTCACCCCCTCACGGGTGACGGTGTTGCGGCTGCCCACGTTCACCAGCGGCCGGATGTGCGCCTCGTGCGCGCAGTCGCCGGTGTTGAACCAGATCGCCACCGAGTCGATGTCGCGCTTGGTCAGGTCGTGGCGGGCCATGTCGGCCCAGGTGACCGCGAAGCCGAAGACGCCGGTCGGCTTGTAGCGCTCGATCGCGTCGAGCACGTAGTCGCCCCGCTGGGAGGACAGGAACACCAGTTCGGCCCGGTTGCACAGGGCCTGGTTGATGGACAGGATGCCGGCCGTGTGGGCGGCGGGCAGCGCGCACACCACGCGCTCGGTGCCCTGCGCGCGCGGGCCGGACAGGCGGATCTTGCGGGTGGCCGCGAACAGCGTGGTGTGCGAGTGCACGATCGCCTTCGGCAGGCCGGTGGTGCCCGAGGAGTGCGTGATCGAGATCGGGTCGTCCGGGTGGTGCCGGTACACCGCGGGCGCCTGGGCCGGGTCCCCGGTGCCCATCTCGGAGACGTCGCCCAGCAGGCGCGAGCCGAAGTCGCGGCCCTCCAGCAGCGCGGCGTGCTTGGCGTCGGTCAGCACGCCCACGGCGCGCAGGCGGCGGATGTACTCGGCCGCGATCTCACCGCTGAGGTTGCCGTTGAGCAGCGCCGGGATCGCGCCGAGCCGGTTGAGGGCGAGGAAGCTCAGCACCACGTCGGCCGACGTGCTGGTGTAGACGGCCACCGGGTCGCGCCAGCCGATGCCGCGCTGGTGCAGCCACGCGGCGCGGGCGGCGACCCGCTCGTCGAGCTGTCCCAGCGTGAGCGGCTCCCAGGCCGGGTGCCCGTCGACGTCGACGTCGAAGGTCAGCCCCGGCCCGGCCGGGTCGGCGCCGTGCGCCAGCAACCGGGTGATGACGTTCCCGGCGCCGAGGTCGGCGTCGGCGGCGAGGATCGCCCGCAGGTTGGTGCTGGACATCGCTGCACTCCCTCTACTCGCTACTCGGTGATGTCGCTGCTTCGTACGAGCACGGCCAGCGCGCGGTCGCGCCCGCCGTCGTCGGTGGCCTGCTCGGCCACGATGACCAGGGCCTCGTCGGCGTCGCCGTCGCGGATCAGCAGCGACGCCGCGGACAGCCCCTCGGCCAGGGACTCCGGCACCGGGTCGGCGCCGCCGTCCGGGCTCAGCGAGACCACCGGCCCGCCCAGCTCCCACCGCGCCGCCACGTAGCCGGCCACCGCGTTGGGCACGGCCTGGAAGAACAGCAGCGGTCCGAGCCGCTGCCCGGCGGCGACCGCACGGGCCACCGCCGCGGCGGTCGTCGCGTCGCCGGAGCAGGACGAGATGATCACCGCGGTACGCGCGCCGCGGGCCGGGTCGGCGGGCGGCTGCCCGTACGCGGCGGTCAGGCACCGGCGGGCGGCCTCGGCGACGAGCGGGCTGAACGAGGACAGCACGAAGCCGGCCAGCTGCGGCGGCTCGGCGTCGGCGGGGGACTCCGGCCAGCTGCCGCGGGCCAGTTCGACGAGGCCGGGCACCGCGTGCGTGGGGGAGGTGGTCCGGCTGCTCATACGCCGATCACCAGGGCCGTGTTGGCGCCGCCGAAGGCGGCGTTGAGGCTCAGCGCGTACGCCGGGCGCGCGGCCAGCGGCTCGCCCGTGATCAGCCGCAGCTCGCAGCCGGGGTCGGGCTCCAGGAAGCCCGCGTTCACCGGCAGCAGCCCGGCGCGCATGGTCAGCACCGTGGTCACCAGCTCCAGCAGCGGTGACGCCTCCAGCGCCTGCCCGTGCAGCGACTTGGTGGAGCTGATCGGCACCCGCGCGGCATGCCCGCCCAGCGCCCGGTGCAGCGCGGCGGCCTCACCGGCGTCGCTGGCCGCCGAGCCGGAGCCGTGCGCGTTCACGTAGCCGATCTCGGCCGGGGCGAACCCGGCCCGGTCCAGCGCGGCGCCGATCGCGCGGGCCAGCCCGGCGCCGTCGGGCCGCGGCTGTACCACGTGGTAGCCGTCGCCCGCCCGGCCCCAGCCGTGCACCGCGGCCAGCACCTCGGCCTTACGGGCGCGCGCGGCGCGGTCCGATTCCAGGACCACCGCCGCCACCCCGTCGCCGAGCAGCAGCCCCTTGCGCCCGGCGCTGAACGGCCGCACGGCACCGTCGGCGGCCAGCGCCCGGCCCGCGTCGAACAGCGCGAACTGGTCCGGATCGACCAGGTAACCGGCGGCCACGACCAGCCGCTCCGCGTCACCCGCCGTGATCATGGCGGCCGCGTCGGCGACGGCGGTGCTCGCCGCGACACAGGCGCTCGTGTAAGTGCGGGGCCGCATGGCCAGTCCGGCCTTGGCCGCGACCATTGCGGCGAAGCCGCCGGCACCGGATGGGGCCTGCCATGCAGCGTCGTCCGGCGCCCGCCGCATCGCGGGGACGCGCGGCGTCGCGGCACCCGCCGCGCGGGGCCGGGAGCCGTCCGGGTCGCCGTGCACGGCAAGCAGCAGCCGGGTCGCGGCGCGGTCGGCGGTGGACAGCCCGGCCTGTGCGCAGGCCTCGTCCACCACCGACAGCAGCTCGTCGACCAGGGACGGATCGCCGGGCAGCAGCGCGCCGACCCGGACCCGGCGGTCCTCGACGTCGAAGCGGGTGACCGGCGCGAACGCCGGCCGCCCCGCCAGGACGCCGTCGAGCAGGGCCTGGTTTCCCCGGCCGTACGCGCTGACCGCCGACAGCCCGGTGAGCACGACCTGTGGCCGGTCGTGCCGCCGGGTCGCCGCGGCCGGGCGCGCTTCAGTCACCGGCCCGCTCCGCGAGCGCCTCGCCGAGCACGACGACCGCGCCGTCCACCGAGGTCATCCGCATCAGCAGGTCGTCGTCGAGGTCGAGCACCACGCCGTAGCGCTGCTCGACCTGGTGGATCAGCCAGGCCAGTTCCAGGGAGTCGATGCGGTCGCGCACCTGCTCCGGCGTGCGCTCGCCGTACGTGGCGAGCATGCTCACCACGTCGTCCCGGCCCGGCGCGGAACGGGTGGTCACTACGCGCTCGCCAGCTCGGCGCGCTGCGCGACGGCCTCGGCGAACTCGCCGACGGTCATCGCCGCCATCTGCTCGGACTCCTCGTCGGTGAAGGTCACGCCGTAGGCGTCCTCGACCCGCACCGCGAGCTCGGCGACGGCCAGCGACTCCAGGTCCACCCCGGCGGAGCCGAGCGGGGTGTCGGCGTCGACGTCGTCGATCGGGTAGTTCATCGCCGCGATCGCGTCGATCACGAACTGGCGCACCTCGGCACTCATAGCGGATTCCTTCCATGGTTGACGGCCCGGCGGGCCCGGATCGGCTGCGGTCGGGTGGCTTGACGGACACGGCGGAGGGCCGCTCCGGGGCTCATGGGGCCGGCTTCGGCTCCGCCGTGCGGAGCACCGCGCGGTCGCGGACCAGCTTGCCGGTCGCGGTGCGGGGCAGCTGCTCGACGATGTGCAGCACGCGCGGCCGCTTGTACGGGGCCAGCCGCACGGCCAGCTCGCCCTCCAGTGCCGCCGCCGCGCCGGGGTCGGGCACCACGGCGAAGGCTTCGATGCCGCCGTCGTAGACGACCACCGCCCCCTCCACGCCCGGCAGCGCGGCCAGAGTGTGCTCCACCTCGGTCAGGTCGACCTTGAGGCCGCCCACCGACACCTGCGAGTCGAGCCGGCCGAGCACGGTCATCAGCCCGGTGGCCGGGTCGACCCGGCCCGCGTCCTTGGTGTGCAGCCAGCCGTCGATCCAGCGGGTCGGGTCGGACAGCCCGATGTACGGGCTCGCGGGCGTCGCCACGAGCAGCTCGCCGTCCTGCTCCCGCACGGTGATGCCGGGCGCGGGCATGAGGGAGGGCCGGTGCTCGCCGAACAGGTCGGTGGCGATGACCCCGACCTCGGTCATGCCGTACATGTTGCCCAGCGTGATGCCGTAGCGGTCGGTGAAGCGCTGCGCCACCTCGGCGCGCACCAGCTCGCCGCCGGTGGTCATCCGCTTGAGCTGGGCCAGCTTCGGCGGGTTCGGGTTGGACGCCAGCAGCTCGGTGTGGAACGGCACCCCGAGCAGCGTGGTCGGCGCGTCGCCCGCCTCGACCGCGCGCAGGATCGCGTCCACGGTGAGCCGCTCGGGCAGCACCAGCTCGGTGCCCGCGTGCAGGCAGTAGAGCAGGCCGCCGACCAGGCCGAGCACGTGCACGACCGAGGCCAGCAGCACCACCCGCTCGCCGGGCAGCGGCACGCCGTCGATGCGGGTGTACCGGTCGACCTCGGCGACGAGCTGCTCGGCGGTACGCGCGATGACCTTGGACGGGCCGGTGGAGCCGGAGCTGAGCTGGACCACGGCATGCCCGGTCTCGGCGGGACGGCCGTCCCGGGCCTCGGGCACGTCGGTGACGTCGTAGAAGGCGCGCAGCCCGCCGGGCAGGGTGCCGGTGAAGCCCACCAGGACCTGCGGCTGGAGCCGCTCCAGAGCGCGGTCGGTCTCGTACGCGGTGAGCCGGTGGTCCAGCAGCGCGACCTGCGCGCCGATCCGCCACGCGGCGAGCAGGTTGGCCGCGTACGCCAGGGAGGGCGGCAGGCGCAGCGCGACCGAGCCGCCCCGGGCCAGGCCCAGCCCGCGCAGGGCGGTCTCGCGCTCGGCGACGGCGGCGCGCAGCGCGGCCCGGGTCACGGGAGATCCGAAGTGCAGGCACACCTCGCGGTCGTCGCCGCGCAGCAGGTGCTCGTCGACCCACTCGGAGGTGGCTGCCAGGGGCGCGCCGGTTGCCCAACCTGTGTTGCTCATGATCTGCTCCGCCAGTTGCTCGCGCAGAAGGTGCTCGCGCAGAAGGGTGCTGGGAACCCGATCCGTGCGCCCCCGACGGACCGGTGAATCCGGAGCCTAACAAGCCGATCGAAGCACTTGCAATGTTCGCTTTAACTCTGTCGATACGTGAATGGAGGGGGCGATATTCGGGCTTTTCATGGCAGATGCGGGGCCCGCAATCCGGCATTTATGTCGCTCATGACGTATTCCATCCGGGCCAGTTCGGTACGTTTCCGGGCGGCCTCCAGCCGCGTGGTGTCGCGGTCCCGACTGACCAGTTCGGACACCGCCGTGTGCACCGCCGGCACCTCGATCCGGGTCAGCGCGTGCAGCGCGGCCTTCGGCGCCACCGGCCGCCGCCGGGCCAGCGTGCGCAGCCCCTGCCGGGCGTGCACGGTCCAGCCGCCGTCGGCGTAGCGCAGCGTCACCCGCGGGCCGAGCGCCGCCGCGCCCAGCCCGTACCCCTTGGGCAGCGGGGCCGTCCGGTCGGCCGCGGGCGCGCGGGCCCCGGCGTCGTTCAGCTCGCGCCACACCCGGTGCCGGATCACCGGGGTCAGGGTGACCGCGAAGTACAGCAGCGAGGCCAGCAGCACCCCGTTGACCAGGCCCAGCCGCTCCACGACCAGGCCCGCCAGCACGCCGCCGAGCGGGATGCCGGCCATCGCGACGGCCGTGATGATGCCGCCCGCGCGGGCCAGCATCGGACCCGGCACCCGCTGGTAGATGACCGCGCCGACGGTCGGGTTCACCGAGCACATCACCATGCCGCTCAGGAACGTCACGATCACGATCACGGTGAGGTCGTCGCTGATCGCGAAGATCAGGAAGCGGGGCGCGCCGCCCACGAAATAGCCGAAGACCAGCGCGCTGTAGCGCGGCAGGTACGGCGCGAGCGTCGCGAACACGACACTGCCCACGATCATGCCGATGGCGTACGCCGCCGCCACCGAACCCAGCGCCACCGGCGAGTGCAGCACGGTGAGCACCCACATCGGCACGAACACCACGGCGCTGGCCTGGTTGAACAGGTTGGTGAAGAACAGCATCCCGGTCACCGCCCGCAGCAGCGGCTCGTTCCGGAAGTAGGTGAACCCGCCCCGCAGCGCGGTCAGGTACGGCTCGTGCGGCGCGGCGGCCCCGGCCCCACCCTCCTTGCGCGACGCCGGGTCCGGGATGAAGAACACCACCAGCACCGCGGCTGCCAGGAAGGTGAGCGCGTCGACCCAGATCGCGCCGACCGCGCCGAACGCCGCGATGGCGACCCCGCCCACCGACGCTCCGATCAGGCCGGACGTGCGCAGCACGCCCTCGCGGGCGGCCGCCACCCGGCCGAAGTCCGTCTTCGCCTCGTCCATCAGCGGCTTGAGCAGGTTGTTCTTCGACCGGTCGGCCTGCGCGCGCAGCACCCCCGCCAGCATGGACAGCACGATCAGCACGCCGAAGCCGAGCTGTCCGGTCAGCGCGATCGCGCCCATCACCACCGCGCTCGCCCCGTCTGACACGATCGACGTGGTGCGCGAGCCGATCCGGTCCTGCAGCGGCGCGGCGAGCACCCCGCTCAGCACATAGGCCAGCGTCTCCGCCCCGGCGACCACGCCGACCTTGACCGGGCTGCCCGTGGTGACCAGCACCAGCCAGGGGATGGCCAGGAACGACATCCGGCCGCCGATGACGGAGATCGCCTCCGCGGCGACCAGGCCCGGGATGGCGGCCCGGCGGCGCCAGGGCGACTTCGGCGTCGCGACGGACAAGGCGGCTCCTCCTCATGCGGCCACGACATTTGTACCAGCAGGCAACCTCCCGCATCGAAGCATCCAGCGGTATCGCCCCGTCGCGCTATGGACACGCCAGGTCGCCGTCGATACGGTGACCTTCGATCCGCGGGGTGCGGCCGCGGTCCGACCCGGGAAGGCGGTTCGCTCGATGCGGTTGCTCATGGTGGGTGCGGACCTGCCCGCATTGGCCGCCGCAGCCTCCGATGTGGACGTCACCGTGCTGCTCGGCGCGACCACCCGCGACGGCGGCCTGCCGCTGCCGGACGGGGTGCGCACCGTCTTCGTCGACGACCACAAGAGCATCGACGCCGCCGTGAACGGCCTGCTGCGGGCCGGCTTCGGCCCGGGCTCCTTCGACGCGGTGTACGCCTACGACGACCCCGCGCTGATGACCGCCGCGATGCTGGCCGGGCTGCTCGGCGCGCGCGGCCCGGCGCCGGAGACGGTCGCCCGGTTCCGCGACAAGTTCCTGCAGAAGCAGGCGGTGCGCGAGGCCGGGCTGCCGGTCACCGCCTGCACGCTGATCGACGACATCCGCGAGCTGCCGGACGGCTTCCGGCTGCCCTACGCGCGGGCCGTGGTCAAGCCGGTGGCGGGCATGGCCACCCAGTCGACCCACGTGGTGAGCGGCGACGCGGAGCTGGCCCGGATCAGCGCGCAGTGCCGCGCGGCGGGCACCGCCGCGCGCAACTTCGTGGTCGAGGAGTTCGTCACCGGCGAGGAGTGGTTCGCCGACGGCTACCTGTCCGAGGGGCAGCTGCGCTTCCTCAGCCTCGGCCGATATGCCCAGCCCTGCCTGAGCGCCGTGCTGGACAAGGCGCCCGTGCAGACGTACCTGCTCGACCCGGTCGCCGACAAGGACGCCTACGAGCTGGCCTCGCCGCTGGTGAGCGCGGCGCTGTCGGCGCTGGGCCTGACCGACGGCGTCTTCCACATGGAGCTGTTCCAGCGGCCCGACGGCAGCCTGGTGTTCAGCGAGTGCGCGGCCCGGCGCGCGGGCGGCCCGATCCGCGACCAGATCCTCTGGAAGTTCGGCGTGGACCTGGCCGCCGACGGGGTACGCGCGCTGCTGGAGCCGGTCGGCCCGGCGCGTTCGCAGCCGCGCGACGGCGTCGTCGCCGCCACCTTCCTGCCGCTGCGGCCCGGGATCGTGCTCGGCTATCCGAGCGCCGCCGAGGTGCTCGCCCAGCCCGACGTGGTGCATGCCCGGCTGTTCGTGCCGAAGGGCATGCGCATCCAGGGCAACGCGGCCAACACGTTCGCCCGGATGGGCGAGATCGTCGTGCACACCGCGGACCTGGACACCGCAAGGCGGCGGCTCACCGAGCTGGCCGACTGGTTCACGGCGCACATCGAGGTGCTGCCGCTCGCGCCGACGCTGCGGGAGCTCTACACCGATCCCCGCAACGCGGACTTCGTACACGCCGCCACCGCGACCGGCTGAGCGGGCCCGAGGAGATCAGGAGAGGTCGATGCCGCTTCACCCGCAGGTCCAGGCGATGCGCACGCGCCGCGAGGCCAGCCGCACCCCGCAGCTCTACACGCTGTCGGTGGACGAGGCCCGCGCCGCCGACCTGGCCTCGATCCAGGCGTCCGGCGGCGACCCGGAGCACGTCGCCGAGGTGACCGACCGCGAGATCCCCGGGCCGGGCGGACCGCTGCCGATCCGGATCTACCGGCCGGTCACCGGCACCGAGCTGCCCGTGCTGGTGTACTTCTTCGGCGGCGGCTGGACCCTGGGCACCATCGACACCTCCGACGCGGTCTGCCGCAGCCTCGCCAACGCGACCGGCTGCCTGGTCGTGTCGGCCGGCTACCGGCTCGCCCCGGAGCACCGCTTCCCGGCCGCCGTGCACGACTGCCACGCGGCCGTGCGCTGGGTCGCCGAGCACGCCGCCGAGCTGGGCGCCGACCCGGCCCGCATCGCCGTCGGCGGGGACAGCGCCGGGGGCAACCTGGCCGCCGCGGTGACCCTGCTCGCCCGCGCGGACGGCGACCTGCCGCTGGCCGGGCAGCTGCTGGTGTACCCCAACACGGACTACCACTCGCACACCGCGTCCATGCGCGACGGCACCGACCCGTACCTGTTCAACGCGACCTCGGTCGCCTGGTACTGGGCGAACTACCTGACCCGGCCGGAGGACGGGCTGGACCCGCTGGCCTCCCCGCTGCGCGCCGAGACGCTCACCGGCCTGCCCCCGGCCCTGGTCATCACCGCGGAGTACGACCCGCTGCGCGACCAGGCCGAGGAGTACGCGCGCCGCCTCGGGCGCGAGGGCGTGCCGGTCACCCTCACCCGCTACGACGGGATGGTGCACGGCTTCTTCTGCATGGGCGGCGAGCTGGAGGCCGGCCGCCGTGCCCTGGCCCAGGCCGCCCAGCAGCTGCGTACCTGGTTCGCCGGCTGACCCGGGGGCGGGTCAGGCGTACACGCCCGTGAGCCACTCCTCCAGGGCCTTCTGCTCGGCGGCGGCGTCGGCGTCCGCGTCGAAGTGGTGCACCGCCACCCCCACCGGCGCGCCGAACGCGTTGCGGCCGAAGAACCGGTACATCGCGCTGCCGGTGCGCAGGCCGATGAAGTTCGGGTGGAGGTAGTCCACGACCGCCTCGGTCTCGCCGAGCGGCAGCGCCACCTGGACGGTGTCGTCCTGGCTGGTCTGCGCGGTCAGGCCGAGCGCGGCGCGCAGCGTGGTGAAGCCGCCGGGCGAGTTCGACGCGGCGGGCGCGTCGGTGGACAGGTAGACCACCGGGCGGTGGCTGAAGTGGGCCAGGTACTGCCCGAGGGTGTGCAGGTAGAAGTCGGTGTGCTGGGCGGCGCCGTCGTACTGGTTCTCCCAGTCGTCGGTGAAGACGCCGCTGTGCACGTACCGGAACCGGGTCCGGCCGCCCTCGCGGCCCTCGACGGTGTGCTCGACCTGGTTGAACCAGCCGTCCTCGCCGTCCATCCGGGAGCACAGGTGGTGCGGCGGCTCCCACGCCGTGATGGTGCCGCCGAACGCGGCCGCCCCGCCGACCCGTGGCTCGAACTCCATCGGCCACAGCCAGCCGCCGTTGCCGGTGGTGACGGCGTCCCAGTACTCCTCCGGGGTGGTCGCCAGCTCGCCCTCGCGCACGATCTCGAAGTTCTCGCCCATGGTCCTGCTCCTTGTCGGTATCCGCGCCGGACGGCACCGGATCTCGCCTCACCATGTCACCGACAATAAAAGTTGTCAAGGAGGGAAACCTCGTCGGTGTGTCCATTGGTGCGGTTTCCCCGAAAGTGCACCCGGAAACACGTCTCGACCTGCACTTTCCCCGAAACTGCGGCCCGCCGGGCGATCGAGACGGAGGCGCACGTGCGACGCCCCGGACGCGGAGGTCGCGGCCCGGGGCGTGGGAAGTGCCGGGTGGGGCGGTCAGGCGATCTGGTCGCGGAGGAGGGCGGCGAGGCGGCGTACGCCCTCTTCGAGGGTGTCCGGGTCGAGGCCGCTGCAGGACAGCCGCAGCGAGTGGGTGCCGCCGTCGGTGTAGAAGAAGCTCATCGGCGTCCACAGCACCCCGTGCCGGGAGGCGGAGACCTCCAGCAGTTTCTCGTCGGCGGCCACCGGCACGTCCAGCACGGCGAAGAAGCCGCCCGCGGGCACGTTCCAGCTGATGCCCGCCTCGTCGCGCCACGGCGCGGGCAGGTGCCGGTCGAGCGCGTCCAGCAGGCGGCGCAGGTTGCGCCGGTAGAAGGCGATCTTCTCGACGTTGGCCGCCTTCAGGCTGCAGCCCGACTCGACCAGCACCCCGCCGACCACCGCCTGCGCGATCGGGGAGGTGTTCACGGTGACCATGCTCTTGATCGTGGACAGCTCCTCGGCCAGCAGCGTGCGCCGCCCGGTGGCGTCGACCACGGTCTGGTCGGCGACCAGGAACCCGATGCGCGCGCCCGGGAACACCGACTTGGCGAACGAGCCCAGATAGATGACCCGCTGCTGCTCGTCCAGCGACTTCAGCCGGGGCCGGGGGCGGTCGTCGAGGCCGAACAGCCCGTACGGGTCGTCCTCCAGGATCAGCAGGTCCTCGGCCTCGGCCACGTCCAGCAGCGCGCGCCGGGCGGGCAGGTCCAGGCAGCGCCCCGACGGGTTCGAGAAGTCCGGCACCAGGTAGAGCGCGCGTGCCCGGCGGCCCTGTGCCCGTACCGCGCGGGCGACCTCGGCGACCCGCCGGGGGTCCAGGCCGTCCGGGTCCTCCGGCACCGGGACCACGTCGATGTTCAGCACCCGGGCCGCGCCGGTGATGCCGACGTAGCACGGCTCGGCGGCGAGCAGCACGTCGTCCGGGGTGGCGCAGAGGCCGCGCAGGGCCATGATCATGGCCTCCTGGCAGCCGGCGGTGACCGAGATCGCCTCGGCGGGCACCTCGATGCCCTCGTCCGTGGCGAGCATCCGGGCGATCAGGCCGTGGATCTGGCCGTTGGTGCGGCCGTACTGCATCAGCGCCCGGCGCACCTGCTCCTCGGTCTGCCCCTGCGCCCGCAGATGCCCGGTGTAGAGATCCAGGTAACGGGTGATGTCGGCGGTGTCGTAGAAGCCCTCGTACGGCCGCCCGGCGGCCAGCGAGATCGCGTCGGGGTAGCGGCCCGCCACCTCGTTCAGGAAGTTCATCGAGGCGGCGACGGGGTCGCTCACCGAGGCGTGCATCGCCTCCTTGACCAGCTCCACCACAGCGGCTCCCTCAGACGTCCGCGCGCTCGGGGGTGAGCACCGCGTCGCGGCCGATGTCGGCCAGCCGGGGGCGCCCGGCCAGCGCCATGGTGTGCGCCAGCTCCTCGCCGAGCAGCCGCAGCAGGTGCGCCACCCCGTCGGCGCCGTCCACCGCCAGCGCCCACAGCGCGGGCCGGCCGACCAGGACCGCGCTCGCGCCCAGGGCCAGCGCCACGAAGACGTCCCGGCCGTGGCGTACGCCGCCGTCCAGCAGCACGGGGCAGCGGCCCGCAACGGCCGCGACCACCTCGGGCAGCGCGCGCAGTGCGGGCACCGCGCCGTCGAGCTGCCGTCCGCCGTGGTTGGACACGATGATCGCGTCGACGCCGTGCTCGACAGCCCGGTCCGCGTCCTCGGCGGTCAGCACGCCCTTGAGCACCAGCGGCAGGTCGGTGAGGCTGCGCAGCCAGGCCAGATCGGCCCAGGTGACGCTGGGGTCGAAGGTCTGCGCCGCGTGGGCGGCGATGGCGGAGGCGCCGGCGACCGGCTCGTGGGTGGTGGCCATCAGCGCGTCGTCGAGGTTGACGGCGCGGATCGCGGGATCGACGGCGAAGCTGTTGCGCTGGTCGCGCAGGCGGCGGCCGATGCGCGGCGCGTCGACGGTGAGCACCAGCGCGCGGTAGCCCGCATCCTGGGCGCGGCGGGCCAGGTCGGCCAGTGCGGAGCGGCGGCGCAGCCAGTACAGCTGCAGCCAGAGCGGCCCGGTCGCGGCCGCCGCGATCTCCTCCAGGCTGCGGCTGGCGAAGATGCTCACCACGAACAGGGCCCCGGTCGCGCCCGCCCCCCGCGCCGTGGCGACCTCCCCGTCGGGGTGCGCCAGGCGGTGGTACGCCACCGGCGCGACGCCGAGCGGGGCGGCCAGCCCGCCGCCGAGCAGCTTGGTGGTGGTGTCGGTGACGGAGACGTCGACCAGCACGCGCGGGCGCAGCTGGGCGCGGTCGAACAGCCGGCGGTTGGCGTCGAGGGTGAGCTCCGCGCCGCTGCCGCCGTCGATGAAGTCCCAGACGTCCGCGGGCAGCCTCGGCTGGGCCAGAGCGCGGTAGTCGTCGGTGCACAGGATCGGCAACGGACCTCCACACACTCGTCCCGTCCGCGCCCCACGCTAGAAGAGCTGATCGACAGGACGCAATACCTGGCGATCACTATGCAGTGATTGTCGTAAGAATGATTTAGATACCGTTTTCAATCGAGAGAGCCCTGTTGTGTCGGCACGCCGACACTCATTGCCGTCTATTCGGACAGTTCAGAGCGCTTCGCCAACAGATCACCATTGAAAGGCTTCACTGCTGAGTCAACAATCGCTACAGTCCCTAACGCGAGCCGCTGGACCCCTTCGGTGACAAACCATGCAGTCATCGGAGGTCTGGACGGCGCGTGCCCGTCAAGATCTGCGGAGGAGGTGTGATCATGGAGGTCGCCAAGGAGGTCGCGAAGCGCGAGGTTGCGCGGCGCGAGGTTGCCAAGCGCGAGGTTGCTCAGCGCGAGGTCGACGGCGTCGTCGCCTGATCATCAGGTGACAACCGGGGCGCGGCAGCGCCGCGCCCCGGCCCCGTTTCACCGCCGGGCCGGCCCGGCCCGAACCCGTCACCACCACGCCCCCGGTGGACGTCGGGTCCGAGGCGAGGCCACCGCACCCGGCGGGCCCGGCTACGCTCGCCCCTCATGAGCAGGGCGGAGCGAGGGTCGGACGCGCTGACGCTGCTGCGCCGCGCCGAACACGTGCTCTTCGCGGCGCTGCTGGCGCTGGGCGCGGTCGAGGCGTGGGTGGACGGGCGGCACCGCCCGGCCGTCGTCGCGACGGGCGTCGCCGTCGCCGGCTGGTACGCCGTGGGCATGGCGCTGTCGCGCCGCGCCGCCGGACCCCGGCTCGCGATGCTGTGGCTGGCCGTGCTCACCGCAGGCTGGGCCGTGCTGACCGCGCTCTCGCTGACCTTCGTCTGGCTGGCGTTCGCGCTGTACCTGCTCACCATGCAACTGCTGCCGACCAGGCAGGCCCTGCCCTGGGTGGCCGCGCTCACCGCGGGCGCCGTCGCCGCGGGCGGCCTGCACCGCGATGGCCTCGACTCCGGCACGGTGCTCGGCCCCGTCTTCGGCGCCGCCGTGGCCATCGTCATCACCGCGGTCTACCGCCGGCTGCGCCGCGAGAGCGAGGCGCGCGCCGAACTGGTGCGCGAGCTGACCGCCGCGCAGGAGCGGCTCGCCGCGACCGAGCGCCGCGAGGGCATCCTCGCCGAACGCGAGCGCCTGGCCCGCGAGATCCACGACACCGTGGCGCAGAACCTGTCCAGCGTGATCCTGCTGCTGCGCGCCGCCCGCGACGCCGCCGATCCCGGTCCCCGGCTGGAGGTCGCCGAGCAGGCGGCGCGCGGCGCGCTGGAGGACACCCGGCGGCTGGTCCGCGCGCTGGCCCCGGCCGAGCTGACGGGACGTTCGCTGCCCGAGGCGCTGGAGCGGGCAGTGGGCGACGTACGCCACTTCGGCGTCGACGCGCGGTTCGTGGTGGACGGCGAGGCCGGTGCGGTCCCGACCCCGGTCGCGGTCGCGCTGCTGCGCGCGGCACAGGGCGCGCTGGCCAACGTGCGTACCCACGCGCAGGCGGGCACGGTCGTGGTGACCCTGGCCTTCCAGCCCGATGCGGTACGCGTGGACGTGGTCGACGACGGCGTCGGCTTCGACCCGCTGCGCCCCGCCGCCGCGCCCTCGGCCGGCACCGGGCTCGGCCTGTCCGCGATGAGCGGCCGCCTCGCCGAGGTGGGCGGGGCGCTGGTGGTGGAGTCCGCGCCCGGCCGGGGCACCGCCGTGAGCGCCACCGCGCCGCTGCCCGCACCCCCGGCGGAGCCGTCATGATCACCGTGCTCGTCGTCGACGACCATCCGATCGTGCGGGCCGGGCTGCGGGCCACGCTGGAGGCCGACCCCGGGCTGCGGGTGGTCGGCGAGGCCGCGAGCGGGGAGGAGGCGGTGCGGCTGGCCGCCGCGCACATGCCCGACGTCGTGCTGATGGATCTGCAGCTCGGACCCGGCCTGGACGGCGCGCAGGCCACCGCCCGGGTACGCGAGCTGCCCCGCCCGCCCCGGGTGCTGGTGCTGACCACGTACGACAGTGACGCCGACATCCTGCGCGCGATCGAGGCGGGCGCCATCGGCTACCTGCTCAAGGATGCCGAACCGGCCGACCTGCTGCGGGCCCTGCGCGCGGCGGCGGCGGGGGAGACGGTCCTCGCGCCCTCGGTGGCCACCAGGCTCACCTCGCGCGAACGCGCGCCCGGGGTCAGCCTGACCCCGCGCGAGGCGCAGGTGCTGCAACTGGTCGCGGGCGGCCACTCCAACTCGGCGATCGCCGGGCAGCTGTTCATCAGCGAGGCCACGGTCAAATCGCACCTGGTGCAGGTCTTCGCCAAGCTCGGCGTGGACAACCGCACCGCGGCCACCGCCGAGGGCCGCCGCCGCGGCGTCATCCGCTGACCGGACTTGCTCCCTGCCACCGTCCCTCGGCCGGTGCGCGCGGGATCGTGGCCGGATCGCAACTCGGCTGCCGTTGCCGGGGTGGCGCGGTGGCCCCACAGTGACGCCCATGCGATGGACACGGGTGGCGATCGCACTGCTGCTGGCGGCGGGCCTCACGGGATGCGGCCGGCCCGGCGAGCCGGTGCCGTGGGAGGTGACCGAGGTCGGCGACGCCGGTCCGGGCCGCGTGCAGATCCGCGTGACGGGCGGGGAGGCGGAGGAGATCTGGCAGGTCTCCGACGAAGGCCACAACCTCGGCCGGGCCGAACGGGCGCGCCCGATGACGGCGTCGGTGTCGTCCTGCGCGGGGCAGCTCTGCTACCGCGTCGTGACGGGCCTGCTCCGGGTGGAGACGGGCGGCGACGCCGCGGGCTGGACCACGGCCTGGCAGATCACCGGCGCGGACTACACGCAGCTCGCCGCGGACTACATGCCGCTGGGCGCCCCGGCCACGCACCTGTCGTCGACCTCGGTGGTGGTGCACGAGGTGGCCGGCGGGCGGCACGTGGTGTTCGTCGCCAACGGCCGCGACGGGCTGCTGCACCGCTCGGCCGACGGCCGCTGGCACCGGCTGGGCCTGCCCAAGGGCGGCGAGGGCTGGTACTTCGCCGAGCCCCCGCGGCTGGCCTCCGAGCCGCCCCCGGCCGACCCGTCCTGGGTGGTCGCGGCACTGGTGACGGCGCTGCTGCTGGTCGCCGGAGCGATCCCGCTCGCGGTACGCCGTGCCTGGCACCCGCGCGCCGTCCGGCTCACCGCGGGCACGGCCGTGGGCGGCGGGCTGCTGTCGTACGCGGCCTGCCACGTGCCCGGCGCGGGCATGTTCCCGCCCGAGTTCTACGCGGTCATCTTGGTCACGGCGATCGTGGTGACCGGGCTGGTGGTGATCCTCAACGGCATCGCCCACCACACCTCAGCGCCGCGCTGACCCGCCGCCGCGGGCGGATCAGCGGCCGTGCGAGGTGCGCGAGCGCTGCACCAGGGCGTCGATGACGACGGCGGCCAGCAGCACCGTGCCGGTGACGATGAGGCGTACGTCGCTGGACAGGCTGAGCAGCTCCAGGCCGTTGGCGATGGCGCCGATCACCAGCGCGCCGAGCAGCGGTGCGTAGCGGCGGGTCCGGCCGCCGAACAGGCTGGTGCCGCCGATGACCGCGGCGGCGATCGCGTTGATCAGCGTCTCGCCGCTGCCGGACTGCTGGTTGGCGAAGCCCAGCCGCATCGCCGCGACCACGCCGCTGACCGCCGCCAGCGTGCTGCACAGCGCGAACACCGAGATCCGGATCGCGTCCACGTTGATGCCCGCGCGCCGGGCCGCCTCGATGTTGCCGCCCACCGCGAAGATCTTGCGGCCGTACCCGGTGCGCCGCAGCAGCCAGTCGAAGAACACCACGATCAGCACCATGAACACGAACGTCCACGGCACGCCCCGGTCCAGGTACAGCTTCAGGACGATGACCTCCAGCAGCACGAACAGCGCCACGGCCACCGCGACCGGCAGCCACAGCGGCATCACGGGCAGCCCGGCCGCGCTCCGGCGGCGCCGCGTCATCAGGTTGAACACCAGGTAGAGCACCGGGACCAGGGTAGCCAGCAGCAGCGCCAGCCAGCGCGGCACGAACGAGAACTGCGCCCAGCGCACCAGCGTGCCCGCCGGGGGCAGGTTGATGGTGCCCTGCTCGCCGAGCACCCGCAGCTGTACGCCCTGCCAGATGAGCAGGCCGGCCAAGGTCACGATGAACGAGGGCACCCCGATCCGGGCGAAGATGGTGCCCTGCAGCGCGCCGATGAGCGTGCCCACGAGCACCGCGATCAGCACCGCGAGCAGCGGGGCGGAGGCGTGGTTGACGTGGGTGACCAGCAGCACCGCGGCGGCCAGGCCGCTGACCGAGCCGATGGACAGGTCGATCTCGCCGAGCATCAGCACCAGCGTGATGCCGGTGGCCATGATGCCCAGCGCGGCGATCTGGAGGCACAGGTTGACCAGGTTGAACGCGTTGAGGAAGGTCGGGTTCAGGCTCTGGAACACGACCACGATCAGGACCAGGCCGATGATGATGGGCAGCGAGCCGATGTCGCCGGTGCGCAGCGTCTGCAGCCAGCCGCCGACCGCCTCCTTCGGGGTGCTCAGCTCGGTCGCCGGGGTGGGCGGGGGCACCGCCGGGTCGGTCACGGGATCGGTCATCGGGCGCCGCCCTCCGGGCCGCCGGCCGTCAGCGGGTCGTCGCCGGAGGTCTGCTCCCGCAGCCGGGCCACCCGCTCGCTCACCACGTTCTGCGTCGCGCCGGTGATCGCCGCGATGATCTGCTCGTTGCTGACCTCGCCGATGCGGAACTCGCCGTTGTTGCGGCCCAGCCGCAGCACCACGACCCGGTCCGCGACAGCCTGCACGTCCACCATGTTGTGGCTGATCAGGACCACGCCCAGGCCGCGGTCGCGCAGCCGCTCGATGAGGTTGAGCACCTGCGCCGTCTGCGCCACGCCGAGCGCGGCGGTGGGCTCGTCGAGCAGCACCACCTTCGGGTCGCCGAGCAGCGACCGGGAGATCGCCACGGTCTGCCGCTGGCCGCCGGACAGGGACGCGACGGGCAGCCGTACGCTCGGGATCCGCGCGGCCAGCTCGCGCAGCAGGTTGCCGCTGCGCCGCTCCATCTCCACCTCGTCCAGCGCCGCGCCCCGCTTGAGCTCGCGCCCCAGGAACAGGTTGTTGACCACGTCCAGGTTGTCGCACAACGCCAGGTCCTGGAACACGGTGGCGATGCCCAGCTCCTGAGCCGCGTGCGGGCTGTCCACCCGCACCTCGCGCCCCGCGAACGTGATGGTGCCGCTGTCCGGCGGCCCCACCCCGCAGATCACCTTGACCAGCGTCGACTTGCCGGCCCCGTTGTCCCCGACCAGCGCGACCACCTCACCGGCGGCCACGTCCAGGTCCACCTCGGTCAGCGCCTGCACCGCCCCGAACCGCTTGCTGATCCCGCGCAGCGACAGGATCGGCTCCCTCGCCCCGCTCACCGCCACCCCCGGCTCAGGTCAGGCCCGCCGCCTGGCAGGCGGCCGCGTACGTCTGGGTGCAGATCTGCTCGACCGTGTACAGCTTGTCCGCGACCACGGTGTCCTTGATGTTCTGCTTGTTCACCGCCTGCGGCTCCAGCAGGAACGAGGGCACGTCCACCGCGCCGTTGTTCACGGTCCGGTCCGTCGTCGGCTTCTCGCCCTTGACCAGCGCGACCGCCAGCTCCGCGGCCTTGTCGGCCTCCGGCTGGAACGCCTTGTAGACGGTCATGTACTGGTCGCCGTTGACGATGCGCTGGATCGCGGCGAGTTCGGCGTCCTGGCCCGTGGTGGGCGGCACCGGGTTCATGCCCGCGGCGCGCATGGCCGAGATCGCCCCGCCGGCGGTGCCGTCGTTGGCGGCGTACACCCCGACGAACCCGTCCTTGCCGAGCTGCGAGATCTGCCCCTCCATGAAGCGCTGCGCGTTCTCCGGCTTCCACTCCGGCGTGAAGAAGTCGGGCGTCGGCACGGTCTTGAAGCCGGAGGTGTCCAGCACCGAGTGGGCGCCCTTGTTGAACTGCTTGGCGTTGTTGTCCGTCGGCGAACCGTTGATCATGACGATGTTGCCGGCCGTCTTGCCCAGCTCCTTGAGCCGGTTGACCAGCGACTCGCCCTGCAGTTGCCCGACGCGCTCGTTGTCGAAGGAGATGTAGTAGTCCACCGGCGCGTTCTGGATGAGCCGGTCGTACGAGATCACCGGCACGTTCTTCGACTTCGCCAGCGACACGATGGTGGCCGCCGCGGCGCCGTCGACCGGGTCGAGCACCAGCACCTGCGCGCCGTTGTTGAGCGCCGCCTCGGCCTGCTGCTGCTGGCGGCTCTGGTCCTGCTGGGCGTTGCTGTAGATGACCTCGCAGTCGGCGCACAGCTCCTTGACCTTGGCCTCGAAGAGCGGCCGGTCGTGCTGCTCGTACCGCGTGGTCTGCGACTCCGGGAGCAGCAGCGCGATCTTCCCGCCGCTCGCCGACCCGGACTGCGAACCGCCGCTCTCACACGCGGCCGCACCGAACGCGACCAGGAGAACGGCGACGCCAACGGCGAGACGCCGCCAAATCATGCGAACCCCCTTACAGCCGGCTCGCCGGGCGCGTCGGCACGGATAGGCGATACACCACCCTATATCTCACCTATGCCCGCATATTCCCGTATCGCAAAAACCCGATGATCACGACGATCTTGCGCGAAGTGTTAGGGATATGCCCGATATAGCCGTGTCGCACCCACAGCTCGCGCAAGATCGCCGCCGCGCTGGGGCGCGCCGCGCCGGCGGGGCGGGGTCCCGTTACGCGGGGGTGATGGGGACTTGGAGTTCGGTTATGCCGGTTTCGGGGGAGTCGGGGTGGTAGTCGAGGTAGACCTCGCGGTGGTAGCCGAGGGGGCGGTAGCCGTGTTGTTCGATCCAGCGGGCCAGGGTCTGGATGCTGGCGAGGACGTCGTCCATGGGGCCGTGGTGGATCAGGGTGGCGGCGTGGACTTCGGGGAGGTCGACGACGGTGAAGTCGTGGGCGGGGTCGGGGGCGTCGGCCACCTGCATCGCGGCGTGGACGAGGACGTTGTCGCCGTCGGGTTCGTAGTAGGCGATGGCGGGGGCGCCGAGGGGCGTGATGCCGGCCTTGTCGAGGCGGCGCATCAGCTCGGGGTAGAGCGGGGAGATGACGGGGCCGATGTGGGCGGGGATGTAGCCCTCGGCGACGGCGGTCAGCTCGGCGACGCGCAGCGGGGCGATCTGCTTGACGGTGACGTCCTGGGTGGGCATGCGGCCCTCCTCCTCGATCATCCGGAGTCTCGCCTCGACCATGGCCAGGCGCGCGGTGTCGGCGGCGACCTGGGCGGCCAGCTCCTCGCGCCGCAGGCGCAGCATGCCGCGCAGTTCGGCGACGTCGAGCCGGTCGTCGAGGATGGCCTGGACCTGCTGGAGCGTGAAGCCGAGGTCCTTCAGCGCGACGAGCTTGTTGAGCCGCCACAGCTGCTCCGCACGGTAGAGCCGGTAGCCGCTGGCGGGGTCGACGGACGCCGGCGGGAGCAGCCCGATGGCGTCGTAGTGGCGCAGCATGCGGACCGACACGCCGCCGAGCTTGGCGAAGTCTCCGATGGTGAACATGTCGAGAACCACCCTGGGGCCTGACATCGTGTCAGGGTCAAGCCCATCCTCGCGTACCGCATCGGGTCCGGGCATGGCGAGAGGCCCGGATCAACGCTGATCCGGGCCTCTCGTCGGGGGGATGGGTCGGGGTATGGGGGACGACTGTCAGCAGGAGGTCTGGATGCCTCGGTCAGCCAGCCAGCCGTCGGGGTTGATCTGGTTCCACATGCTGCCCTTGTGCACCTCGAAGTGCAGGTGCGGGCCGGTCGAGTCGCCGGTGGAGCCCTCGTAGCCGATGACGTCGCCGGCCTTGACCTCGTCGCCGACGGCGACGGCGTCACGGGACATGTGGGCGTAGTGGGTCAGGTAGCCGTTGTGGTGGTCGACCACGACGGAGATGCCGTAACCGCTGTACGCCCAGCCGGTGCTGACGACGGTGCCCTTGCCGACGGCCCGGATGGGGGTGCCGTTCGGCATGGCGAAGTCGATGCCGGCGTGCAGCACGCCCCAGCGCTGGCCGAAGCAGGAGGTGACCTGCGCGCCCTTCATGGGCACCACCCAGGCGGGCGGCTTGGGCGCGGCGGGCTTCGGCTTGGGCGCGGCTGCCTTCTTCACCGTCGCCTTCGGCTTGGGCGACGCCGAGGGGGAGCTGCTGGGGGAGGCGCTGGGCGACGCCGACGGGGTGACCGTCGGCACCACACGCTGGGCGCGGGTCGCGGCGTCGGCGATCGCCTGCCGCTGGGTCTCCCAGGCGGACACGTTCGTGATCGCCTGGGTCTCGGTGGGGGTCTCGCCGCCGTCGGCGTTCGCCGCGCTGATGAGCCCGAATGCGCTGACCCCGGCCAGGGCCGTCACGGCCAGAGCCAGGCGGGAGTGCCGGGCCAGGCCACCGCGAACCATTCCGCCGGTCTGGGCGAGGCGGTCACGGCTCTTGTCGAGGGTGCCGGGGACGCTGTGCTTGCCACGTCTGAAGTAAGTCACGGGGGTTGGGGGCCTTCCGTCATCGCCGTTGATACGGGAGCGCCCATATTGCCTGCTCAGTGAGGCTACTCACCAGCGCAGTCAGGAATCATCTGCCCTGAAGGGTGAACTTTCCTCCCCTTCTAGGGGCTTGCCGGGTGTTTCGTCACCTCTTGCGATCCTGTGATATGGCTCACATCATGTCCGTATTGCTGGCATTTACCCCTACGGGCTGACCGCATTCTGCGCCCGTTTTATGCAATCAAAGCTCCCTTCAGGCTGCCAAAACAGCACTAAACGGAGCTTTGATCTTGAGGGTTTTTTCAGTGCAGCATGACGGGCAGCCGATCCAGGCCGCGTAGCAGCGCTCCGGGACGCCATGCCAGCTCGTCCAGCGGCTGCGCCGCGCGCAGCTTCGGGAAGCGCTCCAGCAGGCCGGTGAACGCGATCTGCCCCTCCAGCCGGGCCAGCGGCGCGCCCAGGCAGTAGTGGATGCCGTGGCCGAAGGCCAGGTGCTGGTTGTCCGTGCGGGCCGGGTCGAAGCGCTCCGGGTCCGCGAACGCGGCCGGGTCGTGGTTGGCCGACAGCAGGCTGATCATGACGACCGCGCCGGCCGGGACGGTCACCCCGTCGAACTCCACCGGCTCGGTCGCCATCCGGATGGTGGACGTCTTCACCGGGCTCTCGAAGCGCAGGAACTCCTCGATCGCGGGGGAGAGCTGCTCGGGATACGCGCGCAGCTGCGCCATCCGGTCGGGGTGACTCAGCAGCAGGTAGACGCCGTTGCCGATGAGGTTGACGGTGGTCTCGTGGCCGGCGAGCAGCAGCAGGAACACCAGCGAGGTCAGCTCGTCCTCGGAGAGCCGGTCGCCCTCGTCAGCCGCCGAGATCAGGCCGGACAGCAGCGCGTGGTCGGGCTCGGCGCGCTTGCGCGCGATCAGCTCGCGCACGTAGTCGTTCATCGAGGTGGCCGCCGCCAGCGCGTCGCCCTGTGCGAGCGCGCTCGCGATGATGGTGTTCGACCAGGTCCGGAAGCTGTCCCGGTCGTCGATGGGCACGCCGAGCAGCTCGCAGATGACCTGCAGCGGCAGCGGGAACGCGTACTCGCCGATCAGGTCGACCTCGTCGCGCCCGGCGAAGCCGTCGAGCAGCTCGTCGGAGATGCGCTGCACGTCGGGGCGCAGGTCGGCGATGCGCCGCGCGGTGAACACGGAGGAGACCAGCTTGCGCAGCCGGGTGTGGTTGGGCGGGTCGGCGCTGAGCATGTGCGAGTCCATCGCCTTGCGCAGGTCGTCCGGCCAGCCGCCGCTGGTCCGGACCGGGGCGTCCTTGATGTTCTTGCTCAGCCGGGGGTCGTTGAGCGCGCGGCGGGCGTCGTCGTAGCGCGTGATGAGCCAGGCGTTGAGGTTCGGGCCCAGCGGGATCTCGTGAGCCGGGCTGTCCTCGCGCAGCCGGGCGTTGATCGGGTGCGGATCGGACGTCGCCTCAGGACCGAACGGATGCATGCTGGAACGTTACCAATCGATGTCCGGTTTCGATGCCCCGTGCGAGTGAACGGCGGGTTGCCCGGTTCGCCCCACGGATGCGCGGTGTTGCGCGTGGAAACGCTCCCGGAAAACCGTACGAACGGCACAAGTGTCGATACCTGTGCCATACGTCACCAGCTCCTCCTAAATTCCCTGACCGGCCGTTAAGGTCCGCGCAAGACTGGTTGTCGAGGAGTGGGGGTCACGATGACGAAGTACGTGTACGACTTCGCCGAGGGGAACAAGGACCTCAAGGACCTGCTCGGCGGAAAGGGCGCGAACCTCGCCGAGATGGTGCGTCTCGGGCTGCCGGTCCCGCCCGGCTTCACCATCACCACCGAGGCGTGCCGGGAGTACCTGGCCGCCGGCCGCCCGCCGGACGAGCTCGCCGCGCAGGTCGACGCGCATCTCGCCGCGCTGGAGGCCACCATGGGCCGCCGCCTGGGGGAGCCGGCCGACCCGCTGCTGGTGTCGGTACGCTCCGGCGCGAAGTTCTCCATGCCCGGCATGATGGAGACGGTGCTCAACGTCGGGCTGACCGACGCCAGCGTGCACGGGCTGGCCGCGCGCAGCGGCAACGAGCGCTTCGCCTGGGACTCGTACCGCCGCCTGATCCAGATGTTCGGCAAGACCGTCTGCGACGTGCCGGGCGAGGCGTTCGAGCACGCCATGGACCGGGTCAAGGGCGAGCGCGCCGACGTGGACCTCACCACCGAGGAGCTGCGCGGCCTGGTCGGCGAGTTCAAGGCCATCTTCGCCGAGCACACCGGGCGCGACTTCCCGCAGGACCCGCGCGAGCAGATGGACCTGGCGACCAACGCCGTCTTCGACTCCTGGAACGCCGAGCGCGCCGTGCTCTACCGCCGCCAGGAGCGCATCCCGGCCGACCTGGGCACCGCGGTGAACATCGTGGCGATGGTCTTCGGCAACCTCGGCCCCGACTCGGGCACCGGCGTGGCCTTCACCCGCGACCCGGCCACCGGCGCGCGCGGCGTGTACGGCGACTACCTGGCCAACGCCCAGGGCGAGGACGTGGTGGCCGGCATCCGCAACACGGTGCCGCTGCAGGAGCTGGAGCAGCTCGACCCGAAGTCGTTCGCCGAGCTGATGGCCATCATGGCCACGCTGGAGGGCCACTACCGCGACCTGTGCGACATCGAGTTCACCATCGAGGCCGGGCGGCTGTGGATGCTGCAGACGCGGGTGGGCAAGCGCACCGCGGCGGCGGCGTTCATCATCGCCTCGCAGCTCGTCGACGAGGGCATGATCGACCTGGACGAGGCGCTGCGCCGGCAGAGCGGCGCCCGGCTGGCCCAGCTGATGTTCCCCACTTTCGACGACAAGGACGTGGGCGAGCCGCTGGCCAAGGGCATCGCCGCCTCGCCCGGCGCGGCCGTGGGGCGGGCCGTGTTCGACAGCGCCCGCGCGGTGGAGGAGGCGGCGAAGGGGGAGAAGGTCATCCTGGTCCGCCGGGAGACCAACCCCGACGACCTGCCCGGCATGATCGCCGCGCAGGGCATCCTGACCAGCCGGGGCGGCAAGACCTCGCACGCCGCCGTGGTCGCCCGGGGCATGGGCAAGACCTGCGTCTGCGGCGCCGACGCGCTGGAGGTGGACACCGCCGGCAAGCAGGTCACCGTCAACGGGACCACCGTGCGCGAGGGCGACCTGATCTCGATCGACGGCACCTCGGGCGCGATCTTCCTCGGCGAGGTGCCGGTGCAGCCCAGCCCGGTGGTGCGCTACTTCGACGGCGACCTGGCCCCCGACGCCGACCCGCTGGTCGCGGCGGTGCACCGGCTGCTCACCCGGGCCGACGAGCGGCGCCGGCTGGGCGTACGCACCAATGCCGACACCGGGGAGGACGCCGCCCGCGCCCGGCGCTTCGGCGCGCAGGGCATCGGGCTGTGCCGCACGGAGCACATGTTCCTCGGCGAGCGCCGCGCGATGGTGGAGCGGCTGATCCTCGCCGACGGGCCGGACGAGCAGCAGCACGCGCTCGACGCGCTGCTGCCGCTGCAGCGCGACGACTTCGCCGAGATCTTCCGGGCCATGGACGGGCTGCCGGTGACCATCCGGCTGATCGACCCGCCGCTGCACGAGTTCCTCCCGCCGCTGGAGGAGCTGGCCGTCGCGGTGGCCACTGCCGAGACGCCCGACCCGCATCAGGAGGCGCTGCTCGCGGCGGTGCGCCGGATGCACGAGCAGAACCCGATGCTGGGGCTGCGCGGCGTACGCCTCGGCCTGGTCATCCCCGGCCTGTTCGGGATGCAGGTGCGGGCCATCGCGCAGGCGGCGGCGAAGGTCCGCGGCGAGGGCGGCGACCCGCGTCCGGAGATCATGGTGCCGCTGGTCGGCGCGGTGCAGGAGCTGGAGGCGGTACGCGCCGACGCCGAGCGCATCCTCGCCGAGGAGGGCACGGCGGGCACCCCGATCGGCACGATGATCGAGGTGCCGCGCGCCGCGCTGACCGCCGGGCAGATCGCCGAGGCGGCCGACTTCTTCTCCTTCGGCACCAACGACCTGACCCAGATGGGCTGGGGCTTCTCCCGCGACGACGTGGAGGGCTCGTTCTTCAGCCGCTACCTGGAGCTGGGCGTGTTCGGGGTGTCGCCGTTCGAGACGCTGGACCGCGACGGCATCGGGCGGCTGGTGCGCATCGCCGTGCAGGAGGGGCGGCAGGCGCGGCCCGACCTGAAGATCGGGGTGTGCGGCGAGCACGGCGGCGACCCGGAGTCGGTGCGCTTCTTCGACGAGGCCGGGCTGGACTACGTGTCGTGCTCGCCGTTCCGGGTGCCCGTGGCGCGGCTGGAGGCCGGTCGCGCGGCGCTGTGACCTGCGAGAGGTTAAGAAGGGCACCTTCTTATACGCATAGCGTTAAGAAGGTGCCCTTCCTTTCTTCGGGTGGGGTTTGCGGGTGGTGGCAGGAGGGAATCGGGGGGCGTACGCTTTCGGCACTCTGTCCACACCGGAGGAGGCGGCGATGGGGCTGCGCTGGCAAGGCACCGCGGTGGACGCCGGAGACCCGGCGCGGCTGGCTCGGTGGTGGGCGGAGGTGCTGCACTTCCAGATTCTGGAGGAGCGGCCTGACGCGGTGTCGATCGCGCCGGACCAGGGTGAGTATCCCGGGATGATGTTCGTGCGGGCGCCCGACGCGAAGGTGGGCCGTAACCGGCTGCCGCTGGAGCTGGACAGCGACGACCTGGTCAGCGACATCGAGCGCCTGATGGACATGGGCGCGCGGCACGTGCCCGCGCAGCCGGCGGGCGCGGGGTGGACGCTGCTGGCCGATCCGGAGGGCAACGAGTTCCGGCTGTTCCCGCCGCGCCGCTGAGCGCCGCCGAAACTTTCACCGTGCTGTTCGATCACCACGGTTCGGTGCCCGTGAATATGGGAGCGTTTCCATAGGTCAGCGTGTTGTCGCTGGTCATCGCCGCTTCACATGGCCGCAACATCGGGCTACATTGTCCAGCAACCGTGGGAGCGCTCCCGAGCCTCCCGCGAGGACTGCCCGATCCCACCGGGCCCGGAGCGCCGCGCCGGGCGGGGACGGACGCGCCCACGTCCGGCTCCGTGCACCGCCGTCGCCGCGCCATGGGTCCGGCTCCACGTACGAGGAGTCACTCCATGCCCGACGCACGTCCCCGCTGGGCCCGCCGCCTGGCGGCGACCGCGGCGGCCGCGCTGACCGCGGCGGCGTTCGCCGTCGCGGTCAGCCCCGGACCGGCCGCGGCCGCACCGACCTTCAACTACGCCGAGGCGCTGCAGAAGTCGCTGTACTTCTACGAGGCGCAGATCGCCGGCCCGAAGCCGTCCTGGAGCCGGGTCTCCTGGCGCGGCGATTCGGCCATGAACGACGGCTCCGACGTGGGCCTGAACCTCACCGGCGGCTGGTTCGACGCGGGCGACCACGTCAAGTTCGGCTTCCCGATGGCGTTCACCACGACCATGCTGGCCTGGGGCGCGGTGGAGTACCGCGACGGCTACGTCGCGTCCGGGCAGCTCCAGGCCCTGCTGAACAACCTGCGGGTGCCCAACGACTACTTCATCAAGGCGCACCCGTCGGCGAACGTGCTCTACGGCCAGATCGGCAAGGGCGACGACGACCACAAGTGGTGGGGCCCGGCCGAGGTGATGCCGATGGCGCGGCCCGCGTACAAGATCGATGCCACCTGCGGCGGCGCGGACCTGGCCGGGGAGACCGCGGCCGCGATGGCCGCCTCGTCCATGGTGTTCCGCCCGACCGACCCGACCTACGCGGACACGCTGCTCGCGCACGCCAAGCAGCTCTACACGTTCGCCGACACGGTCCGGCAGACCTACCACTCGTGCATCACCGACGCGACGAACTTCTACAAGTCGTGGAGCGGCTACACCGACGAGCTGGTGTGGGGCGCGATCTGGCTCTACCGGGCCACCGGCGACGCGAGCTACCTGGCCAAGGCCGAGGCCGCGTACGACAGCCTGGGCACCGAGCCGCAGAGCACCACGCGCTCGTACAAGTGGACCATCGCCTGGGACAACAAGCAGTTCGGCGCGTACGTGCTGCTGGCCAACCTGACCGGCAAGCAGAAGTACATCGACGACGCCAACCGGTGGCTGGACTACTGGACCGTCGGCGTCAACGGCGAGAAGATCCGCACCTCGCCCGGCGGCATGGCCGTGCTCGACAGCTGGGGCGCGCTGCGCTACGCCGCGAACACGTCGTTCGCCGCGCTGGTGTACAGCGACAAGACCACCGACACGGTGCGCAAGGCCCGCTACCACGACTTCGCGGTGCGGCAGATCAACTATGCGCTCGGCGACAACCCGCGCAGCTCGTCGTACATGATCGGCTTCGGGGCGAACTCGCCGAAGAACCCGCACCACCGCACCGCGCACGGTTCGTGGTGGGACAGCATGACCGTGCCCGTCGAGACCCGGCACGTGCTGTACGGCGCGCTGGTCGGCGGGCCGTCCTCGCCGGACGACGCGTACAAGGACGAGCGCAACGACTACGTGATGAACGAGGTCGCCACCGACTACAACGCGGGCCTCACCTCCGCGCTGGTCCGGCTGACCAAGGAGTACGGGGGCACCCCGCTGGCCGGGTTCCCGGGCGTGCAGGCGCCGGACATGGATGAGATGACCGTGGAGACCACGCTCACCGCCGACCTGCGGGAGACCCGGGTCAAGGCGATCGTCTACAACAAGTCCGCGTTCCCGGCCCGCGCGCTGACCACGGCGAAGTTCCGCTACTACTTCAACCGTGACGACGCCAGCCCGGTCGTGGTGACCTCCGGCTACACCCAGGGCTGCCCGTCGCCGAGCACCGCGAAGCAGGCGCAGGGCAACCTCTGGTACGTCGAGGTCGACTGCACCGGCTACACCATCGCGCCCGCCGGGCAGTCGCAGCACCGGATGGAGGTGCAGTTCAAGGTCGGCGTCGGCGAGGGCGGCACCTGGAGCGCGGCCAACGACCCGTCGTACCTGGCCACCGCGGGCGTCAACCGCAACGTGCCGCTCTACCACGGCGGCGTGAAGATCTGGGGCAACGAGCCGAGCACCACCCCGGACACCACCGCGCCCACCGCGCCCGGCACCCCGAGCGCGTCCGGCGTCACCAGCACCGGCCTGACGCTGGCCTGGGCGGGCTCGACCGACACCGGCGGCAGCGGCCTGGCGGGTTACGACGTCTACCGCGAGGCGGGCGCCACCGACGTGCTCGTCGGCTCGCCGAGCGCGGCGGCGCTGTCGCTGACCGGGCTCACGCCGAGCACCACGTACACCTTCTACGTGGTGGCGAAGGACGGGGCGGGCAACCGTTCGGCCGCCTCGACCCCGGCGAGCTTCACCACGCTGGCCGCCGACCCGGTCGACACCACCCCGCCGAGCACGCCCGGCACGCCGGTGGCCTCGGCCGTCACGCAGACCGGGGCGACCCTGACCTGGGCCGCGTCCACCGACAACGTGGGCGTGACCGGCTACCGGGTCTACCGGGAGGCCGGGGCGACCGACGCGCTGCTGGCCACGGTCACCGGGACGACCTACAGCGTGACCGGGCTGACCGCCGCCACGGCGTACCAGTTCTACGTCGTCGCGGTCGACGCGGCCGGCAACGCCTCGACGGCGTCGAGCGCGGTGTCGCTGACCACGCTGCCGAACAACCCGGGCGGGTCGTGCCAGGTCACGTACTCGACGAACGACTGGAACAACGGGTTCACCGGCAACGTGACGGTGAAGAACACCGGCACCACCACCATCAACGGCTGGACGCTGCGGTTCTCCTTCACCGCGGGCCAGCAGGTCACCCAGTCCTGGTCCTCGAAGTACACCCAGACCGGGGCCGACGTGGCGATCAGCAACGAGGGCTGGAACGGCACCCTGGGCGCCGGGGCGTCCACGTCGTTCGGCTTCAACGCCACCCACACCGGCAGCAACCCGCGGCCGGCGGCCTTCACGCTCAACGGCGCCACCTGCACCATCGGGTGACGCCCACGGCCCGCGCCGCCGCCAGGGGGTGGCGGCGGCGCGGGCGGCGCGGTCCGAGCCCAAGCGGACCGACAGGGGGTACGCGGGTGCGGCGCGTACCCCCTTTCACCCACCCCGTCGGGCGAGGGGTGGGGTGGGGCGGACGCCGCTGCGAAGCGGGGTCAGCAGCGGCGGCCGCGGTTGATGCAGTCGGTGGCGAAGGTGATCAGCTGGGCGGGCATCACGTTGGCGAAGTCGGCGTGGTCGGTGAGCGGGTTGTGGTTCTGCTCCGGGAACGTGTCCAGCGCGAACGAGCGCCCGCGCGGCACGGTGTAGGTGAGCGTCATCCGTAGCTGCGCGATCGGCTTGGTGCCCTCCGAGCAGCGGCCGTCCGCCGCCGGGAAGATCACGTGGGCGCGGTGGTTGGCGCTGTCCGTGTTGACGCCGTCCCAGCAGCTCGGGAAGTCCAGGATGCGCTGCACCTGGCTGCCGCGCGGGCAGAGCGGGTACTTGGTGGTGCGCCGGTTGGTGAAGCCGGTGCACGTCCACTGCGCCCTGGCGTTGGCCGGGCCGTTCGTCACCGCCTTGGCATCCCCCATGATCAGCCGCAGGAAGCGCGGCATCTCGGCGACCTTGGCGAAGCGGTTGCCCCGGAACTCCAGGCGCACCGACGCCGGGGTCAGGATGCGGCCGACGTTGCCGTCCTTGCCGCCGCCGTCGGCCTCCGCGTCGCCGCCCACGGTGCCGCGCACCCGCAGCACCGGCCAGTAGTACGTGGAGCGGTCGTCCCGGCGGCAGGTGGTGCCCGCCGCGGCCAGGCTCTCGTTGGTCGAGTTGCCGTCGGCGGACAGGTTGCCCACGTAGTCGTGGGTGTGGTGGGCGCCGTTGAAGACTCCCGGCGCGACGATGAAGTTGTCGGGGTTGCGGTGGTTGTTGACGTTGCGGCCGCAGAGCGAGATGAACGTGCCCACCGAGCCCTCCGCGGTGGCGCGCCGGTTCTGCACGTTCGGCGCGACCGAGCGGATGTCGACGTAGTCCGCCGCGGCCGGGTCACCGGTCGGGGCGTGGCAGCGGGCGGGCGGGCGCGAGCGGCGGCACTCGGCGTCCGGGCCCTGGTCGTTGGGGATGCGGGCGGCCGCGGCGAGCGCCTCCGGCACCGCCGCCGAGGGCTGCGCCGCCGGGTCGCCCGAGCCGGTCGCCGCCTGCGAGATGTGGGCGATGGTGGCCCAGACCGTCGCGGCCACCAGGACGATCACGGCCGCGAGCAGGCGCCGGCGGGGCTCCCAGCGATGCCGGGGGATGTGTGTGCGGGGTGCCATCGGAGGTTCCCTTCGGGGAGGACGGGTCAGCGCGGACGCCAGACCCGGGCGGCGGTGACCGTGCCGACGGCGAGCGCCGCGACCAGGACCAGCCAGATGAGGGGTTGGGGCGGGCCGCCGACCCGGTTGCGGGCGGCGGGGACCGGGGCCGCGGCCGGGGCCGGGGCGGTGGGCAGCGAGCCGTAGTCGACCAGGCCGCTGCTCTCCAGCAGGGTCATGTGCTTCATCACGACGGTCACGGCCTGCTGGGCGAACTCGCGGATCACCTGGTTGCGGGTGCCGGCCCGGACCCCGGCGACGACGCCGAAGACCTTGCCGTGGGCGGCGCGCAGGCGGGCCACCCAGACCCGGTCGTACGCGTCGCCGCGCAGCGCGGAGAACTCGTCCAGCCAGCCCTGCTGCTCGGGGCTGGGTTTGTCGGGCAGGGCCACGCCGAGCTTGGCGGCGACCCGGCGCACCTCGACGTCGAGCTTGAGGTGGTCGGTCATCAGGTGGTGGCCGATGTCCTTGATCCGCTGGTCGCCGGCCCGCTCCTGGGCCTGCTGGCCGGCGGGGGCCTCCCACAGGCCGGCCAGCCGGACCCGGACCAGCAGGTCCCGGTCGGCGGGGCCGAGCGGCCCGAACTCGTTGAGACTCCAGCCGGGGGGCAGGTCATCGGCCGCGGCGGCCGGTTGTGCCGCGGCGACCGGGCCGAGGGCGAGCAGCACGGCGGCGGCGAGCGCCGCGGCGCGGAAAAGGTGCCCGGTATTCATCCGATGCCCTTCCGTGGTCGGTTGAATACACCATGCGCATGCCTTATGGCAGCGACGGAAGCCTATGCTCAGCCCGCGCTGAAGAGTCAATACCGGTAGGCAATGTTAAGTAGCTATTAGGGTCCGCATAGGACCCACCTAAAAAAGTGTGCCCAGTTCGCAGGTGGCGTCCGCAATGTGAGTCGGTGTATTGACTTTGCCTCTTAAATTGCCGAAGGTTTCGACCGAAAGGGATTGCGGAGTCTATTCGCGATACCGGAGACGCCTATTCGAGAAGAGTAGCGGGGCGGTCATGGAGAGTGTGCACGTCATTGCCGCGACAGTGGGATTCACCTCGTTCGGCCTGCTCTGGCTGTCGGTGCTGGGCGGCGTGGCCCTGCGCAACGGCTGGGGCCTGACCCGGCTGCGCCAGCCCGTGGCGTACGCCCTGCACCAGGGCGTCGCGCTGACCGGGCTGACCCTCGGGCTGGTGCACGGCCTGGCCCAGCTCGCCGTGCCGAACGGCACCATCGCCGTGGTCGAGGTGATCATCCCGTTCGTGGACGCGCACGACCCGATCGGCACCGGCGCCGGCGTGCTCGGCCTGGAGCTGGTGCTCGCCGCCGCGATCTCGATCGTCATCCAGCGCCGGCTCGGCTTCAGCCGCTGGCGGGCGGTGCACACGGCGACCTACGCCGGGTTCTTCCTGATCTCGGCGCACGTGCTGGTGTCCGGCTCGGACATCGGGCCGTGGTGGGTCTGGGGCACCGTCTACACGCTCTGGCTGGGCACCGTGGCGCTGTGGTTCACCACGCTGCCGAAGCGGTCCCTGCGCGCCGAAGGGCCGACGCTCGTCGCGACCGGCCCGGCGCAGATCAACGGCAACCTGCGCGTCGACGTCGACCCGGTGCGGTGTGCCCGGTTCGGCTTCTGCGAGCAGGAGGCCCCGGAGGTGTTCAGCCTGCAGGGCGACGGCCGCCTGGACTACACCGCCGCGCCGCCGGTGACCCGGCTGGACGACGTGATCCGCGCGATCGAGATCTGCCCGGCCCGCGCGATCAGCGTGCGCCACTCGTCGGCGGGCGGCCCGGCGCCGCGCACCCCCGCCCCCACCACGCCGCAGGTGGTGCGGCAGCGCACCCGTACCAACACCTTCGAACCCGCGACCGAACTGGACGAGTACCGCCAGGCGCGGGGCCGGCACAGCCGGGCCCAGCACCACGCGGCCGTCCACCGCGACGAGCTGACCGACGAGGAGCAGCAGTGAGGCATCGTGCCGGTGACCTGGACCGGATCGTCATCGTGGGCGCCGGCCGCGCCGCCGTGGCCGCGGCGGAGGAGCTGCACCGCCTCGGCTTCACCGGTGCGATCACGATGCTGGGCGGCGAGGCGCACCCGCCGTACCACCGCCCGGCCTGCTCCAAGGGCCTGCTGACGGGGCGGCAGCGGCCCGCGGACGCGCACCTGTCGTTCTCGGCGCCCGTCCGCTGGCTGCCCGGCCGGACCGCGGAGGACCTCGACGTCACCCGCCAGATCGTGTACACGCAGACCGGCGAGGAGTTCGAGTACGACGGCCTGATCGTGGCGACCGGCGCCAAGCCGGTGAGCCCTCCCGGCTGGCCGGTCGGCGAGCCCGGCCTGCACGTCCTGCACGACATCGAGGACGCGTTCGCCCTGGCCGGCGCCCTGCGCGAGGCGCGCCGGGTGGCCGTGGTGGGCGCCGGGTTCACCGGCTGCGAGGCCGCCTACGTGGTCAGCTCGCTGGCTCGCGAATGCGTGATCGTCGACTCGAACCCGCAGGTCATGACGCGTGCCGTGGGAGCGGTCACGGGCGGGCTGGTGGCCGACTCGATGCGCCACGAGGGTGTGCGCATGCGGCTGGGCCGCCGGGTCCGCACGGTCAGCCGGAGCCGCCGCGGCTGGCGGCTCGATCTCGACGACGGCTCCCACGTCGACGCCGACGTGGTGATCTCGGCGCTGGGCGAGCGGCCCGACACGAGCTGGTTCACCGCGCGCCACGCCGACACCGGCGACGGCCTGCTCTGCGACGAGAGCCTGCGGGTGCTCGGCGTGAACCGCGTCGTCGCCGCCGGAGCCGTCGCCCGCTGGCCCAACCCCTGGTACGGCGACGCGCCCGGCCGCTGCGACCAGTGGATCGCGGCCCTGGAGCAGGGGCAGGCCGCCGCCCGGACGCTGCTGGCCGGGCAGCGGCCCGCCCCCGCCGCGCCGCTGCAACCGCGCTACTGGTCCGACCTGTTCGGACTGCGCATCCAGGTCTGCGGCCGGCTCGACGGCGCCGACGACGTCGAGGTCACCGAGCTGCGCCCCGGGCGCCGCGACATCGCGCGCGGCGGGATGGTCGCCGTCCACCTGCGCGACGGGGTGGCCCGCGGCGTCGTGGCCGTCAACGCGCCGCGGCAGTTCACCACGCTCGCGCGGGAGATGCGCGCGGCGGGTCCCGTGGCCCGGCCGCGAGTGTCGCTGCCCGCGGCGCAGACCTCACATCAGCGCCGGCTGAGCCTGGTCGGCTGATCCGAACCCCGCCCCGGCGGCCACCCGGCCGCTCGACCCGAGGAGGAAAGCTCGATGCACCGAAGGGTTAGCACCGCGCTCGCGGTGACGCTGCTGTCGGCGTCGCTGGCCGGGCTCACCGCTTGCCAGGGCCAGCTGCGAGAGGGCGCGGCCCCGCCCGCGACGCCCGCGCCGATCCAGCTCAAGCCCGGGGAAGACGCCGCGGCCGAGCTGGTCGCGGCGGTCGGCACGCCGACCGGGCAGCTGCGCGCGAAGAAGATCGCCAAGATGGGCTCCGTCGTCACCGACGGCGAGGGCTGGGTGCTCTACCGGTTCGACAAGGACAGCGCCGACCCGCCGGAGTCGCGCTGCTCGGGCGACTGCGCGGCGGTCTGGCCGCCGGTGCTGGTCGACGAGAACCTGGAGCTGACCGGCCTGAACGCCGACCTCGTCGGCACGGTCGAGCGGGAGGACGGCTCGACCCAGGTCACCCTGGCCGGCTGGCCGCTCTACCGCTACGTCGGCGACCTCAAGCCCGGCCAGTGGAAAGGCCAGGGCGTCGGCGGGGTCTGGTTCGTGGTGGCCCCGGACGGCAAGAAGAACCTGAGTTGCCTGCCCAAGGGCACCCCCAAGGCGGTGCCGCCGCCGTCGGCCGCGCCCGAAACGTCGCCCGAGCCCGGCGCGTCGCCCGCCGCTGACGCCTCGCCCTCACCCGAGCCCGGCGGGTACACCTACTGACGAGACCGCAACTTCTGGGATGCGGAGGCAACCCAGAAGTTGCGGGCCCTGCGGCATGACCTGCCGCGGGCGGCCGAGCCACCCGCCCGCGGCACCGCGCGGTCAGCGCCGGAAGCGGAACCAGTCGACGTTGACGTAGTCGCTGGGCTGGCCGGACGTGAAGGTCAGGTAGACCGTGTGCGTCCCGGTCACCGCGCCCACGTTGGCCGGCACCTCCCGCCAGCTCGTCCAGCCGCCGGTGTTGGCGATGGCGAAGCTGCCGGCCGGCGCGTTGGACAGGCTGTCGATCCGCACCTCGACCAGGCCGCTGATGCCGCCCGCGGCCCCGGACGCGACCCGCGCCACGAAGTCCAGCGGCCGCGTCGCGCCGAAGTTGACGCCGTCGAACCGCAGCCAGTTGCCGTTGTTGAGGGCGCCCACGTAGTAGCTCTCGTAGATCGTGGTGCCGGACTCGGCGTTGCGGCTCTCCGCCTGGATGTTGGCGTACGCGTCACGGTTGCCCGCGGGCGGCGGGCTGGCCGGCGGCGACGACGGCGGCGTGGTGCCGCCCGTGGTCTGGTAGACCGCCACGTAGTCGACCCGCATCGGCTGACCGGACACGGTGCTGCCGGTCGGCGTCGCCGAACCAGCCACGCCGTTCGGGAACGCGCCGCCCATGGCGACGTTGAGCAGCAGGAAGTAGCCCGCGTGCGAGGTCATGTTGGACCAGTACGAGCCGACCTGGCTCTGGTTCACGGTGTGGTAGAGCGTGCCGTCGACATACCAGCGCAGCTGCTGGGCGCTCTCGTTGGTGCGGTCCCACTCGAACCGGTAGGTGTGGAACGCCGACTGGCAGCTGCTGCCCGGGCAGGCGCGGCTGGCGCCGAGGCCGTTCGTCTCGTTGCACGGCCCGCCGGGGTTCACGCCGCAGTGCAGCACGCCCCACACCGAGTTGATGCCGTTGACGTTCTCCATGATGTCGAACTCGCCGACCCCGGGCCAGTTCTGGTAGTTGCCCCGGTAGGGGGCGCCCAGCGCCCAGAACGCGGGCCAGTAGCCGGCCGCCGCGGCGCCGGTGACGTTCGGCATCTGGATGCGGCCCTCGATGCGCAGCACCCGCCCGGCGGCGGGCTTGAAGTCGGTGCGGACCGTCTCGATGCGGGACGAGGTCCAGCTGTTGCCGTTGCGGATCGGCGTGATCAGCAGGTTGCCCGCGCCGTCCTGCCGGACGTTGCTCGTGCTGTTGGTGTACGTCTGGATCTCGCCGGTGCCCCAGTTGGCGGGGCCGCCCGGATACTGCGTGCCGGTGTCGATGATCCAGTTGCTGGACGACGGCAGCGTGTTGTTCGCGCCGTTGAAGTCGTCACTCCAGACCAGCGACCAGCCCGAGGGCGTCGCGGGCAGCGAGGCCTCGGCGGGCAGCGCGGTGACGGCCGCCGCGGTCGCGGCGATCACGAAGGCCAGGCCGGCGGAGCCCGCGGCCAGCCTTCTCGCGGAGAATCGTCTGCTCATCAGGGCATTCCTCCATGGGGGACGGGAGCGGTCCGCGCGCCGGGGAGGGGCGGCGCGGGCGGGCGGACCGGTCCGTGGCGGGTGTTGTGAGAGCGCTCTCTTGCCCACCCACTTAACGTCCCCGCAACACGAATGTCAATAACCGTCGATGCCAAGGTGGGGTACCCAGGTACTTGGGTACCTGAGTACCCTGGAGGTCATGAGCGAGCGACGGCAGGCGCCGCTGAAGGTGGACCCCGAGATCGACGAGCTGATCTCGCAGGGTGCGCACTTCCTCGGCCTGACGAAGAAGGACTTGGTCGCGGAGGCGGTCAAGGACTACTTGGCCGCGCGGCGGGAGGAACTCCACCGGCGGATGACCGAGGCGATGCGGGTGCTCGACGGCAGCACTGCGTCGCGGGTCGCCATGCTGGCAGGCGTCTCCCCGGACGACGTAGAACGCCTCGGCGGCATCGGGAAGCAGGTGGCATGACGCGCGTCCGGCCCACGCTGCGCTGCCTGAAGGAAGATCTGAAGATCGAGCTGCCTCCCGTCGACCGGCTGCTCGACGAGCTCGAACATCCGCTGCTGGCCAAGGCGTCGGAGCAGTTCGCGGACGAGTCCACGCCGCATGAGCGCATCTCCGCGGTCGACGACCAGGTCCTGTTCAAGGTGAAGGTCCAGCGCTGGCGCGGGGCCGTATGGGTCGAGCCCGGTCTGCCGTGGCTGGTCGCGGCGGGCTGGCGAGAATCCGGCAGCGGCGACGACTTCTACGCCGTGCTCGCCTCCGACGCGCGGACCGCGCGCAGCCGCTACAACGCCGAGTACCGGCCCTCGTTGACCACCGAGACCCATACCGCGTACCTGCTGCCCACACACGACGACCGGCTGCGGCACCGGCTGGAGTCGGTCACCCGGTTCGTGCGGCGGCTGGAGGCGCTCGTCCCGGATCTGGTACGGCAGTCGCTGCGTGACGGTCACGAGCGGGTCGCCGAGTTCGACTCGTTCGATCTCGGAGTGCAGGTCCGGGCGGATCGGGGGCATGAGACCTACGTGGCGATCCGGATCAGAGGGTCGGTGCCGGTGAACCTCGTTCCGGTGATCCTCGACATCGTGCCGGGCTGTGACCGCAGCGGGTGGTTCCCTGAGGCCGCTTTGCCGGATCGGTCGCTGCGCGCCGCTGAGCAGGCGTGGTCCAACATCATGGACACCGCGGTGGCGGCGGCGCTGCTGGACTCGTCCGAGGGGTGACCAGGCGGACGGCCGAAGTTCACCGTTGCGCACGTGAGGACGGCGGTCGCGGTCAGTAGTCTTGGTTGATGGTCGATCCCAGCGAGCGGTTCATCCCCGAGCCGGCCAAGGACACCGGCTTCGGGCGCAGCCCCTACGAGCGCGACCGGGCCCGGGTGCTGCACTCGGCCGGGTTCCGGCGGCTGGCCGCCAAGACCCAGGTGCACACGGCGGGCAGCGGCGACTTCCTGCGTACCAGGCTCACCCACTCCATCGAGGTGGCGCAGATCGCCCGGGAGACGGGGGCCCGGCTGGGCTGCGATCCCGATGTCGTCGACGTGGCCGGGCTGGCGCACGATCTCGGCCACCCGCCGTTCGGGCACAACGGGGAGGACGCGCTCGACGAGGTCAGCCGGGAGTGGGGCGGCTTCGAGGGCAACGCGCAGACGCTGCGGGTGCTCACCCGGCTGGAGGCCAAGGTCGAGGGCGCCGGGCTCAACCTGACCCGGGCCTCCCTCGACGCGACCTGCAAATACCCCTGGCCGCGCCGGGAGGGCACCCGCAAATTCGGGGTGTACGCCGACGACCGCCCGGTCTTCGACTGGGTGCGCCTCGGCGCCCCGGACGACGACCGGCGCTGCCTGGAGGCGCAGGTCATGGACTGGTCCGACGACGTGGCGTACTCGGTGCACGATGTGGAGGACGGGCTCTACTCCGGGTTCATCGAGCTGCAGCCGCTGATCATCGACGCCGACGAGCGGGCCGCGCTCTGCGCCGACGTGGCCCGGGTGTACTCGCCCGAGTCCCCGGCGGTGCTGCACGAGGCACTGCTCGACCTGCTCGCCGATCCGGTGGTCGCGCCGCTGGCCGGGTACGACGGCTCGTTCAAGGCGCAGCTCGCGCTCAAGCGGTGCACCAGCGTCCTGACCGGACGGTTCGTGGCGGCGGCGGTCGACGCGACGCGGGACAAGCACGGCGACGGGCGGCTGCGGCGCTACGACGCCGACCTGATCGTGCCGTCGGCCGCCCGGATCAGGTGCGCGCTGCTCAAGGGCATCGCGCTGCGGTACGTGATGCGACGCCGGGGGATGGAGCCGTGGTACGCCCAGCAGCGGGAGATCCTGACCGACCTGGTCCGGCTGCTGGCCGACCGGGCGCCCGACGAGCTGGACCCGGTGTTCGCCCCGCTGTGGCGGGCCGCGCCCGACGACACGGCCCGCTGCCGCGTCGTCGTGGACCAGGTCGCCTCCCTGACCGACACCGCCGCCCAGGCCTGGCATCAGCGCCTCACCGCCCCGGGCGACTGACCCGCCGCCGTGGCGCGCTGGGTCGCGCGGGCGGATGGGGAAGATCGCGGGTTCGTGTCAAAAAGTGCGGTCCAGCCACGGGTTCTGACACGAGACGGCGATCTTCACGCCGCCGGAGCCGCCGGAGCCACCGGAGCGGGGTCCGGCGCCGGGTCGGGGTCGGCGGTGGCGGAGGTGAGCGGCGGGAACAGATCGAGCACGTCGAGGGCGCGGGCGGCGAGCAGGCGCTCGCGCTCGGCGGCGTCGCGCCGGACGGTCCGGTCGACCCACCACAGGTGCACCGCGGCCGCGGCGGCGAACAGCGCCAGCGCGACCAGCACCACCGGCCAGCCGTCGAGCACACCGCTGACGGCGAGCGCGCCCGCCGCCGCGAGCAGGGTGCTGTTGACCAGGCCGATGGTCGCGGCGAGCCCGACCGCCTGGCGGCCGCGCCGGCTGCCGGCGGACGGCTGCAGCAGTCCCGCGTCGTCGAGGGTGGGCAGCAGCACGTACGGGGCGAGCTGCGGCGCGCGCCGGACCAGGTACGTGCGCAGCGCCTCCTCGGCGACGGCGTAGTTGCGCCCGGCGTTGCTGAACCGCAGCTGGCGCAGGAACACCGTCGGGCCCATGAGCAGCACCAGCAGGGCGAGCGCGGCGACGGCGCCGATCCGCACGTTGGCGTCGATGCCGCTGCCCAGCACGCCGGCGGACACGGCGGCCACGCCGGTGGCGATGACCAGGAAGAAGTTGTAGCGGTTGTGCGCCTGGTCGCTGATCGCGCGGCGGGCTTCGCCGAGCTTGGCGTACTCGGCGAGCGCGACGGTCAGCTCGATGTCGTCGGTGGCGCGGCGGGCAGGCTCGGGGGCAGCGGCGGGGGTGAGGGTGGGGTGGGCCACGATCGCACGGTATCGGCTGTGCGCCCGCCGGGCACCCCCTGGCAGGATGTAGCGCATGGCCGGGGGTCGGATCCGCGATGAGGACATCGCGCTCGTACGAGAGCGCAGCTCGATCGTGGACGTGGCCGGTGAGCAGGTCACGCTGAAGAACGCGGGCGGCGGCAACCTGAAGGGGCTGTGCCCGTTCCACGACGAGAAGACGCCGTCGTTCACCGTCTCGCAGGCGCGCAACGTGTGGTTCTGCCACGGCTGCGGCGAGGGCGGCGACGTGATCAACTTCGTACAGAAGATCGATCACCTGTCGTTCATCGAGGCGGTGGAGCGGCTGGCCGACCGGGCCGGTCTGGAGCTGCGCCGGGTCGAGGGCGGCCCGGCCCCGGCGCGCCCGCAGGCCGGCCAGCGGCAGCGCCTGGTCGCCGCGCACGTCGCGGCGCAGGAGTTCTACGCCGAGCAGCTGCTGACGCCGGGGGCGCGGGCGGCGCGGGAGTTCCTGGCCGAGCGCGGGTTCGACCGGGACGCGGCGCAGCGCTACGGCTGCGGGTTCGCCCCGGCGGAGTGGGACCTGCTGGTCCGCCACCTGCGGCAGAAGGGCTTCAGCGCGGCCGAGATGGAGACCGCGGGCCTGGCCCGCCCGGCGCGCTCGGGCAGCCTGGTGGACCGGTTCCGGCGGCGGCTGCTGTGGCCGATCCGGGACGTGTCGGGCGACGTGATCGGGTTCGGCGCGCGCAAGCTGTTCGACGACGACGACGGCCCGAAGTACCTGAACACCCCCGAGACGCCGCTGTACAAGAAGTCGCACGTGCTCTACGGCATCGACATGGCCAAGCGGGAGATGGCCAAGCAGGGCCGGGCGGTGATCGTCGAGGGGTACACCGACGTCATGGCCTGCCACCTGGCCGGGGTGACCACGGCCGTGGCGACCTGCGGGACCTCCTTCGGGGCGGACCACATCGGGGTGCTGCGGCGGCTGCTGCTGGACACCGACGCGTTCGCCGGGGAGATCATCTTCACCTTCGACGGCGACGCCGCCGGGCAGAAGGCGGCGCTGCGCGCGTTCGGCGACGACCAGCGCTTCGTCTCGCAGACCTTCATCGCGGTCAGCCCCGACAGCATGGACCCGTGCGAGCTGCGCCTGGCCAAGGGCGACCTGGCGGTACGCGACCTGGTGGCCAGCCGCGAGCCGCTGATCGCCTTCGCGCTGCGCTCCACGCTGGCCCGCTACGACCTGGACACGGTCGAGGGCCGGGTGGCGGCGCTGCGCGCGACCGCGCCGATGGTCGCCAAGATCAAAGATAGGTCACTGCTCACCGGGTACGCCCAGAAACTCGCCGGGGACATCGGCGTCGACGTGGACCAGGTGCGTACGGCCGTGCGCAACGCGGGCACCGAGGGCGCGGCCGTCCCGGCGCCCCGCCCGTCCGCGCTCGCGCCGGACAACCCGCGCCTGGTGGTCGAGCGCGAGGCGCTCAAGCTGGCCGTCCAGCAGCCGGTGCTGGCCGGGCCGGTGTTCGACGCGGTCGACGAGACCCACTACGCCCACCCGCCGTACCGCGACATCCGCGCGGCCATCGGCGCGGCCGGCGGCGCGAGCGCGGGGGTGGCCGGGGCGGGCTGGGTGAACAGCGTGCGCGACGCCTGCCCGGATCTGGCCGCGCAGATGCTGGTCATGGAGCTGGCGGTGGAGCCGGTGCGCTACGACGGCGAGCCCGACTCGGCATACCTGCACGTGGTGCTGGCCCGGTTGCAGCTCGCGGGGCTGCACCAGCGCATCGGCGAGGTCAAGTCGCGGCTGCAGCGCATCAACCCGGTGACCGAGGCCGACGAGTACCGTGCCCGTTTCACCGAACTCGTGGCCCTGGAGCAGCACTCCCGGGCGCTCAAGGAGAAGGCCGCCGGAGGGCTGTGATGAAGTTCCGACTGTTCGGCGGGCGCCGTGTGCTGCCCGTGGAGCGCCGCCCCGAGCTGGACCGGGAGGAGCGGGTGCTGGCCTGGGCGCCGGTGGGCGAGGACGACACGGTCGTCGCGACCAACCTCGGGCTGTGGTGGGGCGGGACCCGCACCGGCTGGCACCGGATCGACAAGGCCGTCTGGGACGGCGAGCACCTGGTGGTGACCCCGGCCGAGCTGGTGGCCGAGCGGGCCGGGTACGACGTGATCGCGGACGGGACGCCGGTGCGGCTGCGGCTGGCCGACCCCGATCACGTCCCGCACCAGGTGCGCCTGCGGGTGACCGGCTCGGTGCGCCACCCGCAGCACTACGAGCTGCCCGGCGGCGGGGTCTGGGTGTTCGCCCGGCGGGTGCCGGGAGCCGACGGCCTGGCCTGGGCGGTCCGCTACGACCAGGGCACCGACGGGGACGATCCGGCCGTCGTCGCCGCGACCGACCAGCTCGTGGCCCAGTCCCAGGGCGACGCCGTCGCCTGACCCACCCGAGCCGCCGCCCGGCAGGCTGGGCCCGGCGTGGCTAGGGCTCGGCGTGGCTGGGGCTCGGCGTGGCTGCCCAAGATCGCTGTCTTGTGTCCAAAAGTGTGGCCTGGCTCCAGGTTTGGACACGAACTCGCGATCATCGCCCGGCGGCCGGGGGACAGGTCGGAGTCGCCGGGTAGGCGGCCGGCCGGTAAACGGGAAAAGGCCGCGAGTTTGTCGGGGCCTGCGGTTAGGGTCGCCGGGTGAGCGAGCAACGGCCCCCCATGATCTACGCCCGCGGCCTCGTCAAACGGTTCGGTGAGTTCACCGCGGTCGACGGGATCGACCTGGAGGTGGCGCCGGGCGAGGCGTTCGGCTTCCTGGGCCCGAACGGCGCGGGCAAGTCCTCCACCATGCGCATGATCGGCTGCGTCTCCCGGCCGACCGCCGGTGAGCTGCGCATCCTCGACATGGACCCGGTGCGCGAGGGCCCGGCGATCCGCGGCCGGCTCGGCGTCTGCCCGCAGACCGACAACCTCGACCCGGACCTGACCGTCTTCGAGAATCTGACGACGTACGCGCGCTACTTCGGCATCCCGCGCCCCGAGGCCCGCCGCCGCGCCGCCGAGCTGCTGGAGTTCGTCCAGCTCACCGAGAAGTCCGGGAGCACCGTCGACCCGCTGTCCGGCGGCATGAAGCGGCGGCTCTCCATCGCCCGCGCGATGATCAACGAACCGGACCTGGTGCTGCTCGACGAGCCGACCACCGGCCTGGACCCGCAGGCCCGGCACCTGCTCTGGGAGCGGCTGTTCCGGCTCAAGCAGCGGGGCGTGACGCTGGTGCTGACCACGCACTACATGGACGAGGCCGAGCAGCTGTGCGACCGGCTGGTGGTGATGGACGCCGGGAAGATCGTCGCCGAGGGCTCGCCGCGCCACCTGATCGAGACGCACTCCACCCGTGAGGTGGTCGAGCTGCGCTTCGGCGACGAGCCGCCCGCGGCGTACGTGGAGAAGCTCGCCGGGATCGGGCAGCGCCTCGACCCGCTGCCGGACCGGCTGCTGCTCTACAGCGACGACGGCGACGGCGCGGTCGACGAGGTGCACCGGCGCGGGTTCACCCCGTCGAGCGTGCTGGTGCGCCGCGCCACGCTGGAGGACGTGTTCCTGATCCTCACCGGCCGGACGCTGGTCGACTGATGGGCACGCTCGCGGTGCTGGAGCGCGCGCTGGTCTCGTACAAGCGGCTCTGGCAGGCCTCGGTCTTCTCCTCGTTCATCCTCCCGGTGCTGTTCGTCATCAGCATCGGCATCGGGGTGGGCGGCTACGTCGGCGACGTCGACGGGGTGAGCTACCTCGACTGGATCGTGCCGGGCGTGCTGGCCTCGACTGCGTTCCAGATGGCGGTGGGCGAGTCGACGTTCCCGGTGCTGGGCGACTTCAAGTGGGTCAAGGGCTACCACGCGATGCGGGCCACCCCGGTCGGCATCGGCGACATGGTCGCCGGATACCAGCTCTACATCGCGTTCCGGGTGATCATCGCGTCGGTGGTGTTCCTCGGGGTGAGCGCGGCGTTCGGGGCGATCCACTCGCCGTGGGTGGTGGTGACGCCGTTCGTGTGCGCGCTGCTCGGGGTCGCGGTGTCCGCGCCGACCAGCGCGTTCTCCGCCAGCATCGAGAACGACAGCTACTTCGCGCTGCTGTTCCGGTTCGTGGTGATCCCGTCCACGCTGTTCGCCGGGGTGTTCTTCCCGGTGTCGCAGCTGCCGGCGCTGCTGCGGCCGCTGGCGTACGCGTCGCCGCTGTGGCACGCGGTCGAGCTGTGCCGGTCGGCCACGCTCGGCGTCGCGCCGCCCTGGCCCGCTGTCGCGCACGTGGCTTATCTGCTGCTCTGGGCGGTGCTGGGGGCTCTGCTCGCGGTGCGCGCCTTCCGCCGACGGCTCTCGGACTGAGGGGACGGACATGGTCACCACGTACGCCGTCACGCAGGCCCTGCGCGGCGGGATCGTCTCCCCGGCGCGGGTCGGTGCGGTCATCAACCGCAACGTCGGGGCGCTGCGCTCCGGTCCCGCGTACTGGATGGTGCTGTTCTCGGGGTTCTTCGAGCCGGTGCTCTACCTGCTGTCCATCGGCATCGGCGTCGGGGCGCTCGTCGGCGACCTGACCCTGAAGGACGGGCAGGTCATCACGTACGCCGCGTTCGTCGCCCCGGCCATGCTGGCGGTTTCGGCGATGTCCGGCGCGCTGGCCGAGACCACCTTCAACTTCTTCTTCAAGTTCAAGTACGTGAAGACGTACGACGCCATGCTGGCCACCCCGCTGCGCCCGGCCGAGATCGCCGCGGGGGAGCTGCTCTGGGCGATGATCCGCGGCTCGCTCTACACCGGGGCGTTCCTGATCGTCATGGTGGCGATGGGGCTGACCTCGGCGGGCTGGGCGCTGCTGGCGTTCCCGGCGACCTGGCTGGTGGGGCTGGCGTTCGGTGCGGTGGGCATGGCGGCGAGCACGTACATCCGCGGCTGGCAGGACTTCGACCTGATCAGCGCGGGCCAGTTCGCCATGTTCCTGTTCTCGGGCACCTTCTCGCCGGTGCAGGACTACCCGCCGGCGGTGGAGGTGCTGATCGCGGTCACCCCGCTCTATCACGCGGTCGAGCTGATCCGCGGCATCACGACGGGGTCACTCGGCTGGGCGATGCTCGGGCACGTGCTCTACCTGATCGTCATGATGGCCCTCGGCCTGTACGTGGCGAGCCGGCGCCTTACCACTGTGCTGTGCCGTTAAACCTGTGCGAGGATGAATGAGCACATGAGCGAGATCAAGCTCATGTGCTCATTTGTTAAGTTCTATTTGTCTGATGTGGATCAGGCGGGTACGTTCTCGGCAACACGCCGCCGGGCGGAGGTGACCGATGCGCCTACGACACCCCGACGGACAGACTGTGCACGTGGCGACCGTCGTGTCCGTCGAGAACGTCAAGGACGTGCGCGCGCTCCTGCGGGCCCTCGACGCACGAGTCGTCCCGCAGCGCCAGCGCCTGTTCGCCGACGTGCTCAGCGTGAGCCTGCGGCTCGGCCCGATCCTCGCCGCCACCCTCGCCTCCTCGCTCGGCCTGCGCCAGCGGCTGCGCCACGAGCTGGCCACGCGGCGGCTGGAGGTGGTCACCCTCGACACCGGCCCGGACGCCATCCCGCCCGACGCGAGCTGGCGCACCTGGTGGATGCATACCCTCGATCTCGCGCGGGTGCTGGTCGACCTGCTTCCCGACGACAGCCACCACGGCTCCGTCTCGACCACGCTGCCCCGCTCGGCCGCCGCGCTCGCCGCCGCACCGGCCCCCGCCCCGGCGGCCGAGCCGGCCCCCGGCGAGGAAGCCACCGCGCAGGGCGCCGCCGACCGCGATCATGAGCTGCATGAGCTGCGCGAACGCGAGTGGCAGGCGGCCACCCGGCTGATGGCCGACCTCAGCGGCGGGCTGACCGAGATCGCCTGGCACACCGGGCGGCTGGTCCGGGTCGCCGTGGAGGCCGCCCCGCAGACGCTGGTCACCGGCTCGAAGGACATCGTCCGGCTGCTGGAACGCGCCGACCCGGCCCGCATCGGCGCCTGCCTGAGCGCGGCCCGGCTCGCCGAGGCGGCCGAGAGCCCGGCCCAGGCGCTCACCCGGCTGCGCCGCTCCCGGCTGTCCGTCGTCAAGCTGCGGCTCGGCGGCCACGCCGACCCCGACCTGGCCGCCACCGGCCGCACCATGCTGGCCGCGGTGCTCGGCGGGGTCCACGCCGAGTGCGACCACCTGGAGGTCGAGGGCACCGAGGAACTCGACGCGGCCCGCGACGAGCTGGGCGCGGTGGGCCTGGACGGGGCGGCCGACCGCCCGATGCCGGGGGTCGGCCGTGCCGTGTGACGCGGAACCCGCGGTCACACCTGCTGGTTGAGCTTGCGCAGCCCCTCGTCGTAGAACCGTGCGGCCTGCGCCTGGACCAGACCCGCCGCCTCCTGCACCGTGGGGTGCTCCATCAGCTTGCGGGTGCCGGCGACCAGGTCCTCGTAGGTCTGGCGCCCGGCACGGGTGCCGAAGACGAATCCGACGGCCGCGCCCGCGGCGAACCACACCAGCTTCCCCATCGTGCCTCCTCATCCTCGATCGCGTGATACATCCCATCCTGCCTGGTGCGGGCATCGCGCGACATCCAGACCGGCCGGGGTTACCCGTTTGCCATACCCCCGGTGGTGTCCTGTACTCTTGTCGAGGCACGCCGCCCCGGAGAGATCCGGAGCACGTGTCGAGCGACATTCCCCTGTAGCTCAATTGGCAGAGCAGCCGGCTGTTAACCGGCAGGTTCTTGGTTCGAGTCCAAGTGGGGGAGCCAGAAGTCAGGCCCCGGGCGATCGCCCGGGGCCTGAACTGTCTTCGCGGCCGGTAGGGCCTCGCGGCCCGGGGCAAGATCGCTGTCCCGTGCCAAGATCTGCGGCGTCGCGCCAGGCGGCGACGCGAGACGGTGATCTTCCCGGCGGGCGCGAGAGTTCCGTGCGGCGCGGCGCGGCGAGAATCGGGCGTGTAAGCACCGGCGGTGACCCGCTAGGCTATGCCCGCCGGGCACTCCCGGCACGGGGCGGTAGCTCAGCAGGTTAGAGCAGGGGACTCATAATCCCTCGGTCGCGGGTTCGAGTCCCGCCCGCCCCACAGGCGTTGTGCGGTTCACACGGAAATGCGAATCGGCTGTGCCCGTCCGGTGACGGTCACAGCCGATCGCTGCTCATGCCGCGTTCAGTTCGCCGAGCAGGCGGTGTCCAGCTCCTTGAGGGCGGCTTCGAGCTTCTCCTTGCCGGGCTTGGCGGTGGCGCTGTCGTACGCGTCGGCCAGGGCCGCCATCTCCTGCTGGACCTTGTCGGCGGCGGCGCCGACCGGCCCGCTCGCGCCGATGGAGAACGCGATGACCGAGGCCGAGCCCGCGGTCCACTGTGCGCTCACCGCGATGTGCCCGGCGGGCGGGCCGATCTTCTCGGCTACGGCGATCTTGTCCGCGTTGTCCTTGAGTGCCTTCTTGATGTCGGCACAGGCCTTGGCGGTGGCCGCGTCGACGGCCGGGGCGGCGCTCGAGGCCGCCGGCGCCGGCGAGGCCGCGGACGGCTCCGACCCGGGTTGCGGATCGCAGCCCGCCATCGCGATCGCCGCCGCGAAGGCCAGGCCGCTCAGTACGAGCCGGTTCTGGTACATGAATGTCCCCCATGATCGTTAGGTCGGGGCGGACACTACCAGTTCGCGATCATCCGGGTTGTCGCGCGAAGGGCCGCGGGCGCGGTGAGCCCAGCCGTGGGGTGGGAGCGCCGCGCCGGTGGGCGGACTCGGGCAGCGCCGTCATCGGCTGCACCGCGCCGGGCCGGTTCACCGCTGCCGGACGCGCAGCACGCCGGTGAGCATCGGCAGGGCGAACTCGCCGTCGGCGGTCTCCGGCGTCTGCGCGAGGAACGCCCGGATCCGGCCGAGCGCCGCCTCCCGCGCCTCGCCCGGCATGGTGAGCATGCCGGCGCGGGTCCCGAGCGTCGCGACGAGGGACTCGGCCGTGCGGAGCTGTCCGTGCGCGAACTCCGCCTGCTCCGGCGAGCCGAACCGGGCCGCCCCGCCTGCGCGGGGCAGGTGCAGGCTCGCGGTCGCGGCGCGCCAGCTGCGGAAGGTGTCCCGCGGCCCGATCGCCTCGCCGCCGCTGACCCGTTCGAGCCCGGCGATCCAGCCGACCCGGTCGTCGAGGACGTTCCACAGCCCGGCCAGGATGCCGCCGGGCGCCAGCACGCGGGCGATCTCGGGGCCGGCGACGGCCATGTCGAACCAGTGCATGGCGTTGCCGGCCAGCACCGCGTCGACGTACGCGTCCGGCAGCGGGATCGCCTCGGCGCTGCCCGCCAGGGCGCGTACGGACGGCAGCGCGCGGCGCAGCTCGGCCAGCATCGCCGGGTCGGGCTCGACCGCGACGACGTCGGCGCCCAGCGCCGCCAGGGTGCCGGACAGCTTGCCCGTACCAGCGCCGAGGTCGAGCACGCGGGGGCCGGGTGCGGCCGCCAGCGCCCAGCGCACCGCGTCCGGCGCGTAGTCCGGGCGGTGTTCGGCGTACGCGGTCGCCGCCGCGCCGAACGACGACGCGAGCACCCGCTCGTCCTGTCCCATGATGTGCCCACGTCCAACGTGTACAGCTCGCCGGGCCATGAGATCAGAAGGCGGGCCGTGCCGCCACACCGCCGTTCGTCCGTCAGGTTGACGGCGACGGCGGCGGAGGGGCGGCGTGATGCGGGATCCGCTCGTGGGCCTGTGGCGGGGAGCCTTCGGCGACGGGACGCTCGTCGAGATCACGGGCACGCCGGCCGGGTACGCGATGACGTCGCTGGAGCCGTATCCGAAACGGCGTCTGGCGCTGCGCCGGATCCCCGCAGGGTCGGCGGTGGCACGGCTGCACCGGACCGGCGGGACGTCGTACGGCGGGGTCCACGGCCGGTGGTGGGAGACGAGCCTGCGCCTGGCGGAGTGGTCGGCGGTATGGCTGACGCTCGACCCCGCCGGCATGACGCTGTCCGGCACCATCGCCGGCAACTCCACCGACCCGGGCGCGCACCTCACCTACCGGCGGGCGCTCACCGAGGAGCGTGCCCGCCGAGTGGACGGCCAGGTGCCGGACGTGCCGCCAGGCCTGGCTGAGGCCGACACGGTGCCGAACCTGGACCGGCTGCCCGGCGATCCGTTCCGGAGGGCGCGCGGGCCGCGAGACGACCTCCGGCTCCGGAACCGCCGGGACAGCTACTGAGCGCCTTTCCGTGGTCCGGCCGCGCGACCTGCATCACAGATCAGACAGGACTCATCACCGGGCGTACGCTAAAGCATCGGCAAAGCCTCGACAAAGCGAAGCCAAAACCTCGATCGGGCATCGGTGAGGTGTCGCCGAAGAAGCGTTTCCGGAGTCTGTCCCGCAGTGACGCAGAGTATACGTTTCCAAGTTTCGCTCATCCGTCTCTCAGTCGGCGAAACTTGACACCCGTATAGGTCCGAACCAGACTTGGGATCGACTCTGGCGGGGGAGGCTGGCGTGAGATTCATCGTCATGGGTGGATTCGAGGTGAGGGATGATCAGGGGATGGACTGTTCTCCCGCCTCGCCGAAGCTGCGCGCGTTGCTGGCCTTGCTCGCCGTGGACGCCGAGCGGGTCCTGCCGGCGCAGCATCTGATCGAAACGCTGTGGGACTACGAGATACCACGCACCGCGTCCACCGCACTGCAGGTTTACATTTCGAAATTGCGGCAGCATTTCGACGCCATCGGAATAGGTCGCGAGGCCATTGCCACCAGGCCCGCGGGATACCTGCTCTCACTGGCCGGGCATCAGCTCGACCTGTTCGAGTTCGATCGGCTCGTGGCCGACGCGCGGCGGCTCTCGGCGGACGAGCCGCACGAGGCGATGGACCGGCTCGGGCGGGCGCTGGCGCTGTGTCCCGGCCCGTCACTGGGCGACCTGCGGTCCCACGGCAAGCTGGACATCATCGCCCGGCAGCTCGACGGGCGCCGCCTGCGGGCCCACGAGCTGCACTGCGACCTGGCCTTCCGGGTGGGCCGGGAGAGCGAGATCATCTGCGACCTCTACCGGCTCGCCGCCGAACGGCCCACCGACGAGTCCGTTCGGTGGTATCTGATGGCGGCGCTGTACCGCAACGGGTCGGTCGCCGATGCGCTGGACGTTTACCGCGACCTGCGCGAGGCGATGGTCGAGCGCCTGGCGATGGAGCCGGGCGAGCGGCTGACCCGGCTCTATGTCGATATCATCGGCCGGGCGTCCTGGCTGGACGGCGCAGGCGGCCTCGCCACGGCGCGGCGATGAGTCCCGGGGCCGTGCTGCCCGCCGCCGGCCACGTGCACAGCGAGTGGTCCTGGGACGCATACGTCGGGTCGATGGAGCGGACCTGCGCGCGGGCGGTCGAGCTGGGCCTGCCCGCGGTCGCCTTCACCTGGCCGACGGTGCGTTCGAACGAGTGCTGGGCTCCCTGCACTGCCTGCCGGTCGGTGCGGGGTTCGCCGAGCCACCGCACCACTTCCAGCGCCGGCCGCCCGCGGAGGTGATGCGCGACTACCTGGTCGAGATCGCGTGCCTCGTGGCGGGGTCGGACGTGTTCTCGGTGCTGGCGCATGTGGACTATGCCGTCCGCTACTGGCCGGAGCAGGCCGGGCCGTTCCGGCCACACCTCTTCGAGGGCGAGTTCCGTCATGCGCTGCGGGCGCTGGCCGGCGGCGGGCGGGTTCTGGAGGTGAACACCGGGGGACGACTGCACCCGGAAATCGTTCGCTGGTGGGGTGAGGAGGGCGGGAAGGCGGTCACCTTCGGCAGTGACGCGCACAGCCCGCGGGCTCTCGCACGCGACTTCGCGCAGGCCGTGGCGATGGTCGAGGCACACGGCCTCCGGCCCGGCCGGCACCCGTATGACACCTGGTTCCGGCCGGGCCGCTGACCGGCGGTTAGCGGATCGGGTTCCAGCCGTCCGCTCCGGCGAGGTACGCCTCGGGCGTCATCGCGGCGGCGGCCGCGGCGTCGAGCTGCGGCCGGTCCACGCTTGCCACGGCGCCCGGCCCGCGGTTGGCGTACTCCGCGTAGCGCGCGTCGCGCCAGGAGAACGCGCCGAAGTCGGTCCACGGCGCCGCGCCGATGATGTGCGCGCCGAGCTTCGAGTCGCGGATGAGCACCTGCGCGATCGCGTTCGGATCGTTGCTCGGATGCCACGGCCGGCCCAGGTGGACGGTGCCGGCCGGGGCGGTGCCGGTGAGGGTCGACTCGCTGAACAGGAAGCCGTAGGGGTTGGCGATGCTGGTGCTGGCCGCGGTGACGTACCCGTTGTTGGTGGCCGAGCCGCGGTCCAGGGAGTGCACCCGGCAGCGGTCGAACACCGCGGTGGCCCGGCCGAAGATGAAGTCGACGTCGCCCTCGACGTAGCACTTGCGCAGGTAGACCCGGGCCGGCACGTCCGCGGCGGGGCTGTTGACGTAGAGGGTGTCCTGGTTGCCGAGGAAGCGCACGTTGTCGAAGACGATCCGGTCGGCCCGGGTCAGCACGGCCACCGCCTGCCGGTTGGTGATCTCGGGATGGGCCGCCTCGTCGAACGCGTTCTCGAAGGTCAGGTTGCGCGCGCTGAAGTCGTGCCCGTCGATGGTCACGGAGGCGCTGCCGGAGGTGCCCCAGGGGGTGCCGTCCGGCTTGAGCGTGCCGTTGGCCCGGTCGTCGGTGATGACCACGGCGGACGGGTCGGGGCCCTGGCCGCGGAACACCACGTACGGCTTGCTCGCCGGGACGATCACCTGTCCGTGGTAGACGCCGGGCTGGATTTTGATGGTGAAGGTGGACGCGTTCCCGGCGGGCACCGCGTCGACGGCGGCCTGGACGCTGGTGAAGTCGCCGCTGCCGTCGGCGGCGACGGTGACGTAGGGCCCCGGCCAGGCGTGGGCCGGTGCGCCGGGCACCACGATCACGGCCAGGGCCAGCACGGCCGGCCAGATTCTGCGCGCGCGCATGAACTGCTCCTCAGGGATGGAGGCGATGCGGGACGAAAGGGGAAAGCGCTTTCCGCGCCAACATAGACGGATCTCGCTCCGGCGTCAACGCATCGGCCGCCCGGCCAGGTTTCCCCGTGCCGAAAGCAGGTGGTGTCTTCGGACGGTCGTCGCTAGCGTCACCCGATGACCTACCTCAGCCCGCTGGCGTACCTGCTCGGCATCGAAGGTGTGGCCCTGCTGCGGGGCATCCGGGAGGGCGGCGCCGACCGGGCGTTCGTCGAGGCCCGGCTCACCGAGATCCGTGCCCTGCTGGACCTCCCGGCGCTCGACGAGGAGGCCGAGGTCATCACGGCCACGCACGGCACGATCAGCACCGCCGACGTGTACCGGGACTGGGCGCCGACCTATGACGAGCCCGGCAACGGGATGATCGAAATCGAGCAGCCGCTGGTCCGGCAGATCCTGGACGGGTTGCCGGTCGGCACCGCGCTCGACGCGGCCTGCGGCACCGGGCGGCACGGGGCGTACCTGGCCGAGCTGGGCCACCGCGTGATCGGCGTGGACCAGTCCGCCGAGATGCTCGCCCTGGCGGCCGTGCGGTTGCCGGACGCCGACCTCATCCAGGCGGACCTGGCGGCGATCCCGCTGCCCGACGATTCCGTGGACACCGTCGTGTGCGGACTGGCGCTGGCCCATGTGCCCGACCTCGGGCCGGTGCTGGCCGAGTTCGCGCGGGTGCTGCGGCCGGGCGGGCACCTGGTGATCTCCGACGCGCACCTGCTGCTGTCGTACCTGCGGCCGACCCTGCCGCGGCGGCCCGGACCGGACGGCCGCCCGAGCATCCTCACCGAGTACCACCGGCCGCTCAGCGCCTACCTGGCCGCGGCCCTGCCGCTGGGATTCCAGGTCCGGCACTGCGCGGAGCCGGGCCGTCCGCCGTCGCCCACCGCATCCGGCCCGCTGCCCACGGAGATGTCCTGGGACCTGCTGCGCTGGTGCCCCGAGGCGGCGTCCGCAGCCCACGACGACGCCCCGGTCGTCGTGATCTGGCACTTCCAGCTCGAGGTCAGCGGTGGTTCCACCAGTCGGGCTTCTTGAATACCCAGCGGATGCTCCGGTAGACGAGCCACGCGGGGACGAGCCAGCAGCACAGCTGACCTACCAGGTGTCCCGCCTCATACGAGTCCACTGATGATCCTTTCGGCGCGGTCCGAAGATCATATGGGGGTACGCGGCAGGCACGCGCCCGGCTGATCGGCCGGGAACCGGCCCGGCCCGGATGATCCACAGTCGCCCGGTCAGGCGTAACGGGCCGCCGCGGCGCGCAGTTCGGCGGCCACCCGTTCGCGGAAGGCCGCCGGGGCGAGCACCTCGACGTGGGAGCCGAGGCCGAGCATGGCCGACACCGCCCACAACCCGTCCTCGAACGGCACGGTCAGCTCGACGTCGCCGTCCGCGGTGAGCGGCACCCGGTCCTGCCCGTGCACCGGCACCAGGCGCCGCAGCCGGGGCAGCGCCCACGCCGACACGCGCACCGTGACCTCGACCGCGGTGGTCTCGCGCTCCAGCTCGCGGCGGGACAGGGCCCAGGTCTCCGCGAGGTCGAACCCGTCCGGGCGGGCGGCGGGCGTCTCCAGCGGCTCGACCGCCCGCACCCGCGACACCCGGTAGGTGCGCCGGCCTCCGTCCCGCAGGGCCACCAGGTACCAGTCCCCGGCGGCCAGGACCAGGCCGAGCGGGTCGATCTCGCGCACCGACTCCCGCCCGTCGCGTACGTAGGTCAGGCGCACCCGGCGGTCCGCCCACACCGCCGCGGCCAGCTCGGCCAGGCAGGGCACGGGCTCGGCGGTGGTGTACCAGCGGGTCGGGTCGAGGTGGAAGCGCTCGGCGCTGCGGCCCGCCCGCTGCCGGGCCTCGCCGGTGAGGCTGGCCCACACCTTCATCCGGGCGCCCTCCAGCATCTCGCCCAGCCCGAGCTGCTGCGCCGGGCCCGCCAGCCCGAGGAACGCCAGCGCGCCCGCCTCGTCCAGCCCCACCCCGGTCAGCCGGGTCCGGTAGCCGCCGTCCAGGCGGTAACCGCCCGCGGGGCCGCGCGCCGCGCGCACCGGCACCCCCGACGCGACCAGGGCCTCGACGTCCCGCTGCACGGTGCGCTCGCTGACCTCCAGCAGCCGGGCCAGATCCCGCGCGCTGGCCTGGCCGCGTACCTGAAGGTGCAGGAGCAGGGACATCATCCGGGAGGCGCGCATCCGCCGATTCTCGCCGACGTATACGACAGAAGATGTCGGGAATTAGGGGCATAGTGTCTCCGGCGGTGCCGCCCGAGGCGCCGATCAGGGAAAAGGGAGTGACATGACCGAGACGGCGCAGCGGATCTCGCCCGCGCAGTTCCACCAGGCGGAGGGCGTCGGCGACTGGCGCGTCATCGGCGACGGCGCGTGCGCCTGGTTCCGGATCCCGTCGTTCGCCGCGGGCGCGCGGTTCGTACAGGCGATCAGCGAGCTGCCCGGCGCGCCCGCCCCCGACGTCGACCTGCGGGACGGGGCGGTCACCGTACGCCTGATCCGGTGGGTGCCCGGCTTCTTCGGGATGACCGAGGCGCACGTCGAGCAGGCCCGGCTTATCTCGGCCGCGGCGCGCGAGCTGGGCCTGACCGCCGACCCGTCCCGGGCGCAGAACGTGCAGATCTGCCTCGACGCCCTGGTCGTGCCCGACGTCATGCCGTTCTGGCTGGCCGTGCTCGGCTACACGCAGCGCGGGGACGGCCCCGGCGACATGATCGACCCCCGGCAGCGCGGGCCGCTGATCTACTTCCAGGAGATGGACGCGCCGCGCCCGCAGCGCAACCGGATCCACCTCGACGTCTGGGTGGCGCACGACCAGGCCGAGGCGCGGGTCGCCGCGGCGCTCGCGGCGGGCGGCCGGCTGGTCACCGACGAGCACGCGCCGTCGTGGTGGGTGCTGGCCGACGCCGAGGGCAACGAGGTCTGCATCGGCACCTGGCTGACCCGCGCCGAGTAGCGGGCACGGCCCCGGCGACAGGCCGGGGCCGTGCCCTCCGGTCAGCGGCGCTTCAGGGCGAAGACGCCCCAGCCGAGGTACGGCCGCCGGTAGCGGACGTGGTCCAGCGGCGCCCGGTCCAGCTCAGCCCGGAGGTCCGCGGCCAGCTCGTCGTCCGGGTTGGCGTCCAGCCAGGCCCGGATGTTGAACCACTGCGCCGCGGCGTACCGGTCCCAGCTGTCCTCGTCGGCCAGCACCATCTCGACCAGGTCCCAGCCCTGCCGCCCGCACAGCTCGACGAGGCCGGGCAGGTCCCGGAAGTCGTCCCTGGACGTGGCGTGGCAGCCCTCGACGGTGGCCTGGTCGGGCGGGTCCTGCCGCCAGAACGGCTCCCCGACGAGCAGCAGCCCGCCCGGCCGCAGGCTGCGGGCGAGCAGGTCGAGGGTGCCGGCGAAGCCGCCGCCGATCCAGGTGGCCCCGATGCAGCAGGCCACGTCGACGGGGGTGGGCGCGACGTGCCCGGCGGCGTCGCCGTGCACGAAGGTCACCCGGTCGGCGACGCCGAGCTCGGCGGCCCGCTCGCGGGCCCTGGCGGTGAAGACGGTGCTGATGTCGACACCGGTGCCGGTGATCCCGTGGTCGCGGGCCCACCGGCAGAGCAGCTCGCCGGTGCCGCTGGCCAGGTCGAGCACGGTGGTGCCGGGGCGCAGGCGCACGGCCCGGCCCAGCAGGCCGAGCTTCTCCTCGGTGATCGGGTTGTGGACGCGGTGGCTGCTCTCGCGGATGGTGAAGCTACGTGGAAGATCCACTTCTGCGATTCCTCTGGTCTGGTCTCAACATGGTCGGGGGGTCGAGGCGGACCAGCAGCGCGGGCATCAAAGCACCTCCGGGAATCGTCGGAACCGTCAAGCCAACCGCACGGCCGAAGCGGTGTCGAGCGGTTTCCGGATCTCCACTTCGGATTGCCGCCCTTGACGGGCGGGCCGGGCGATGCCTACGGTACGCGCGACAACTGAAGACTTCGCTGAACGAACCGCAGCGGGAGAGCCCCGGCCATGCCGGGCGCCGAAGGAGCAACACTCCCCGTCAATCTCTCAGGCCCACGTACCGCCGCGGTCAGGCGACTCTGGAAAGCCGGGACACCGTCCCGCGCCCACGGTGCAAACCACCCCGCCGGTGGTGAAGCTCTCAGGCTCCATGACAGAGGGGGAGGCACACCGACCTCGGTGCCGCGCGCCGCGGCACCCGGACCAGGGAGCCTCCCGTGAGCAGTGCCGTGCCCGCGCACCTGCGCTACACCCGTGACCACGAATGGCTGGACGGCGACGGTGTCGCGACCGTCGGCATCACCGCGTTCGCCGCCGACGCGCTCGGCGACATCGTCTACCTCGAACTGCCCGAACCCGGCCGGACCGTGGCGGCGGGCGAGCCGTGCGGCGAGATCGAGTCGACGAAGTCGGTGAGCGAGCTTTACGCCCCCGTCGACGGCGAGATCGTCGCCGTGAACGAGGCCGCCGCGACCGAGCCGGGCCTGCTCAACAACGATCCGTACGGGCAGGGCTGGCTGTTCCGGCTGCGCCTGACCGGCACGCCGGAGCTGCTTGACGCGGCCGCCTACGCGGCGTTCACGGGGGAGGCGGCGTGACCGGGCTGGACCGCACGCTGGCCGAGTGCGACCCCGAGGTGGACGCGGCGCTGCGCGCCGAGCTGGGCCGCCAGCGCGACACCCTGGAGATGATCGCCAGCGAGAACTTCGCGCCGCTCGCGGTGCTGCAGGCGCAGGGTTCGGTGCTCACCAACAAGTACGCCGAGGGGTACCCCGGCCGCCGCTACTACGGCGGTTGCGAGCACGTCGACGTGGTGGAGCGGCTGGCGATCGAGCGGGTCAAGGCGCTGTTCGGCGCGGCGTACGCGAACGTGCAGCCGCACTCGGGCGCGCAGGCCAACGCGGCCGCGATGGCGGCGCTGCTCCAGCCCGGCGACACCATCCTCGGCCTGGACCTGGCGCACGGCGGCCACCTCACGCACGGCATGCGGATCAACTTCTCCGGCCGCCTCTACCGCGCGGTGGCCTACCGCGTGTCCGAGCACGACGGACGGGTGGATCTGGCCGAGGTCGAGCGGCTCGCGCACGAGCACCGGCCCGCGCTCATCATCGCGGGCTGGTCGGCGTACCCCCGGCAGCTCGACTTCGCCGCGTTCCGGCGCATCGCCGACGCGGTGGGGGCCCGGCTGATGGTGGACATGGCGCACTTCGCGGGGCTGGTCGCGGCTGGGCTGCACGCCAACCCGGTGCCGTACGCGGACGTGGTGACCACCACGACCCACAAGACGCTCGGCGGCCCGCGCGGTGGCGTGGTGCTGACCTGCCACGAGGACGTCGCGCGCAAGGTCGACAGCGCGGTCTTCCCGGGTCAGCAGGGCGGGCCGCTGCAGCACGTGATCGCCGCGAAGGCGGTGGCGTTCAAGCTGGCGGCCGAGCCGGAGTTCACGCAGCGGCAGCGGCGCACGCTCGGCGGCGCGCGGCTGCTGGCGCAGCGGCTGGCCGAGCCGGACGTGGCGCGGGCCGGGATCAGCGTGCTCACCGGCGGCACCGATGTGCACCTGGTGCTGGTGGACCTGCGCGGCTCGGTGCTGGACGGCAGGCAGGCCGAGGACCGGCTGCACGCGGTCGGGATCACGGTCAACCGCAACGCGGTGCCGGGTGATCCGCGCCCGCCGCTGGTCACCTCGGGCCTGCGTATCGGCACCGCCGCGCTGGCCGCCCGGGGCTTCACCGAGCCGGACTTCGTGGAGGTCGCCGACGTGGTGGCGCACGCCCTGCTGCCTTCCTTCGACGGCGCGGTCGCGGCCTGGCTGCGCTCGCGCGTCGCGGCCCTCACCACGGCGCACCCGCTCTACCCGGGTATTTGATCTTTACCCCCTCCATAGAAAGACGCCGGTCTGCCCGGGCTCATCCGGGCAGGCCGGCGTCGACGGGCAGCGCACGCTAGCGCCCGGCCGTAGGGGACGGGGTGGCCCGGCGTGCGCCGTCGAGCTGCGCGTACACGTGGTCCGGGGTGGCCAGCCGGGTGACCGCGGCGGCCAGCGCGCCCGCCGCGTGCACCGGGGGCACGTCGGTGTTGGCGAGCACCACCAGCGTGGCGCTGCGCTGCGGGATCGACATCACCACGCTGGTGTAGCCGGGGATGCTCCCGTTGTGCCCCCACCAGCCGCCGCTCTCGAAGATCGCGAACCGGTACGCCGCCGCGGGCCCGCTCTCCGGCGCCCGCTCCAGCCGGACCGCCTGCGTCTGCGGATCCAGCAGGGTGCCCTTGCCCAGCGCCAGTGCCCACGTCTTCATGTCGGCGAACGTCGACACGATGGCGCCCGCCGCCCCGGCCCAGGCCGGGTTCCACAGCGAGGCGTCGGTGACCGCGCCGTCCGCGCCCCGGGTGTAGCCGTGCGCGTACGGCTCCGGCAGGGCCCCGGATACGGGATAGACCGATTCGGACAGGCGCAGCGGTGCGAAGACGTGCTCGCGCAGGTGGTCGCCGAGCGGCCGCCCGGTCACCCGCTCCACCACCATGCCGAGCAGCACGGCGTTGACGTCGACGTACTCGAAGCGGCTGCCGGGCGGGAAGCTCAGCGGGCGGGCGGCGCTGACGTCCACCAGCTGCGCCGGGGTGACCGCGCCCGCGCCCGGCCCCTGCGGCAGCTCGGCCAGCATCGCCGCGACGAACGCCGGGTCCTGCTCGTACGAGTACAGGCCGCTGCGCATGTCGCCGAGCATGCGCAGGGTGATCTGATCGCCGGAGGGCAGCCCGCCGACGAACCTCGCGATCGGATCGGTGAGGGCCAGCAGCCTGTCCTCGACCAGCCGCAGCACGGCGGTCCCGGTGAACGTCTTGGTCACGCTGCCGATCCGCATGTGCTCGGCGAGGGTCATCGGCCGGCCCGTGACGTCGTCGGCCACCCCGAAGGCCCGGCTGTACTCGACGATCCCGGGCACCGAGAGGCCGACGATCGCGCCGGGGATGCCGAGCTGCCGCATCGTGCCGGTGACCGCGGCGTCGAGCCGGGCGTTCAGGTCGTCGCCGGGCGCGCGGGGCGAGGCGGTCGGCAGCGGCCCGGTCGCCGCACAGCCGGCCGCGGCCGAGCCGGCGAGCAGCGCGCCCGTTCCGGCGAGCAGTCTCCGGCGGGAGACGCGCGGCGGATCCGGCGGTGGGGCGGACTCCGCGGCGCGTCCGGTCATCGGGGCGGCCAGAGGGCGTCGATGCGGGCGACCGAGCGGTCGATCTGCGCCGGGCTGACCTTGCCCTCGCGGATCAGGCGCAGCACCAGGTCGACGGTCTGCTCCACGATCGCGGTGTCGTAGACCGCCTGGTTGCAGAAGACGAGCTGGTCCACCCCGGCCTGCAGGGCGTACGTGGTGGCCTCGTCCCGGGCGTAGCGGCTGGTGATGGCCACGGCCTGCATGTCGTCGGTGACCACGACCCCGTCCCAGCCGAGCTGCCCGCGCAGCAGGTCGGTGACCACCGCCTTGGACAGCGACACCGGGCGGTCGGGGTCGAGCTGCCGGTTCAGGAAGTGGGTGACCATCACGGTGTCCACCGTGCCCGCGGCGATCAGCCGCTGGAACGGCTCGATCTCGGCGCGCGTCCAGGTGCCGGTGACGTCGACGGCCTCGAAGTCGGTGTTGCCGGTCGCGCTGCCCAGTCCGGGGAAGTGCTTGATCGAGGTGCGCACCGAGGCCTTGCGGAACTCGCCGATGAAGTCGGTGCAGCAGGACACCACGACGTCGGGGTCGGCCGAGAAGCTGCGCTGGAGCTGGGCGATCGCCGGGTTGTCCGGGTTGACCGCGAGGTCGGCGACCGGGGCGAAGTCGAAGTTCACCCCGATCTGGACCAGCGTGTGCGCCATACCGGCGGCCCAGGTCCGGGTGATCGGCGGGGAGTTCGTCGCGCCGATCTCCGCCGGCGACTTCGTCGCGGGGAAGCCGTTCTGCGGGCCGAGCCGGGCGATCCGGCCGCCCTCCTGGTCGATGGAGACGATCAGCCCGTGCGGCGCGGCCCCGGTCAGCGTGTCGATCAGGGTGGTGACCTGGTCCGGAGAGTCGATGTTGCGGCTGTCCCCGGTCAGCTGGTCGCGGTCGAAGAGGATGACGCCGCCGAGCCCCTGCTCGCGGATCGCCCGCATGATCCAGTCATCCGGGCCGACCGTGGCGCCCCGGAAGCCGACGATCAGCATCCGGGCGATCTTCTTGCGCAGCGCCGCCTCGTCCGCCGGGCTCGGGCTGGGGGCGGGCGTGGGCTGCGCGGCGGGCAGCGGGACGTCCTTCGCCCGGCACGCGCCGAGCCCCGCCGCCACCGCGGCGGAGCCGAGCCCGGCGAGCAGGCCGCGGCGGGTGACTCCCTCGCCCGTCACCCCGTCCACGTTACTTACCGGGCAGGTCCGGCAGGCTGCGATCACCGTTATCCACTCGCGGGCGAGATCGCTTGCACGCGCTTGCTAATGATGGACTGTTTCTTGCGTAAAATCTGCTGTCGGCAGGCTGTCGGAGCAGGTTTTCACTCCCCTGTGAGTGGGTGATGGGGCGGCAAAGCTCCTGTAAGGGGCCATAACCTGGGCGCCCTGCCGCCTCATGGCGGTGGCGGAGGGTTGTCGAATTTTTGCGTTGACCTCTGGACGTGGCGGCGATGGCGGTCTTAATCTGCTCGCGTCCCGTTCAGCTACGCGGTCGCGACGTGTTCGAACGGCGGCTCCACCACACCCCCGATCCGATGAGGCGCGCCCCGCGGCGCGCGATTCGTCCTGATAGGAGCCTTTGATGAAGCTCCGCTCCACCGTGCTGGCCGCGGTCGCCGCGACCGGCCTGCTCGCGGCGTCGAGCCCGGCGCACGCGGCGGCCCCCGCCCTCCCCACCCTGCCCGGCACCGCGCTGCCGTTGCCCGCCCTGCCCGGCGGCCCCGGCGCGCGGGTCCCGTTCACCGAGTACGAGGCCGAGTCGGCGCGCACAAACGGCGCCGTGCTCGCGGCCACCCGGGCGTTCACGAAGCTCGCCGCAGAGGCGTCCGGCCGCCGCGCGGTCGCCCTAGACGCGGGCGAGTACGTCGAGTTCACCCTGGCCAAGGCGGCCAACGCGGTGGACGTGCGCTACTCGGTGCCGGACGGCAGCACCGCCTCGCTCACCGTCAGCGCGAACGGCAAGGCCGCCGGCTCGCTGGCGCTGTCCTCGGCGTACGCCCATGTTTACGGCAACTACCCGTACACCAACGAGCCCGCCGACCGCGGGCAGCACCACTACTTCGACGACGCGCGCACGCTGCTCGGCCGGACGCTGGCCGCAGGCACCCGGGTGCGGCTGCGGGCGAGCGCCCCCGCCGTGCTCGACCTGGCCGACTTCGAGCTGGTCGCCGCCGCTGCGGCCAGGCCGGACGGGTTCCTGGACGCGCTCGCCTTCGGCGCCGACCCGACCGGGGCCGCCGACTCCGGCCAGGCCCTGCAGGACGCGATCGACGCGGCCCGCGACCAGCAGCGCGGCCTGTGGATCCCGCCCGGCGAGTACGCGGTGACCCGCAAGCTCCAGGTGGACCGGGTGACCGTGCAGGGCGCGGGCCCGTGGCACACCGTGCTGCGCGGCGCGGGCGTCGGCGTGTTCGGCAACGCCGCGCCGAGCCCGAGCACCGGCGTGCACCTGTCCGGCTTCGCCGTCTTCGGCGGCACGGCCGGGCGCGACGACGCCACGATCGACAGCGGCTTCGGCGGCTCGCTCAGCGACTCCAGCATCAGGAACGTGTGGGTCGAGCACGTCAAGGTCGGCATGTGGTTCGACGGCCCGTCGGAGAACCTCGTCATCGACGGCGGCCGGATCAAGAACGTGTGGGCCGACGGCCTGAACCTGCACAACGGCGTCAGCCGGTCCACGGTCGGCAACCTGTTCGTGCGCAACACCGGCGACGACGGCATGGCCATGTGGTCGGCCAGCAACGCCGACACCGGCAACACGTTCGCGCACAACACCGTCGCGCTGCCCATGCTCGCCAACGGCTTCGCGGTGTACGGCGGCCGGGACAACACGGTGCGCGACAACATCGCCGCCGACACCGTCACCCAGGGCGGCGGCGTGCACGTCGGCAACCGCTTCGGGGCGAGCCCGCTCGCCGGGACCACCACCATCGCCCGCAACCTGCTGGTACGCACCGGCAGCCTGGTGCCCAACGAGCCGACCCAGATCGGCGCGCTGTGGTTCTGGGCGGCCGACGGGCCGATGACCGGCGCGGTCAAGGTCCAGGACGTGTCGCTGGTGGACAGCTCGTACTCGGGCCTGCACTTCTTCGGCAAGAGCATCACCAACGTGTCGGTGGAGCGGGTGACCGTGGCCGGGGCGGGCACGGTCGCGCTGCAGCTGCAGGCGCCGGGCGCGGCGACGTTCGCCGGGGTGGTCGCCTTCGGGCTGGGTGGCACCGGTGTGCACGACTGCGGCAGCGGCTTCACGGTGACCCGCGGCGCGGGCAACCTCGGCTGGTCCGGCAGCCGGTGCGGGTTCGCGCCCGCCGGTCAGCTGGAGATCGCGCAGGCCACCGGCGTGGACTACGGCTTCCAGCCGCTGGGCACGGACGCGGTCCGGCCGATCGCGATCACCAACCCGGGGCCGGAGCCGATCACGGTCGAGGCCGTGGTGCCGCCGCGCGGATACACGGTCGGCGGGATGTGCCCGGTGATCGAAGTAGGGGCCACCTGCACGCTGTCCGTGCGCTTCGCGCCCACGGCGTCCGGCAACTACGCCGGGCTGCTCACGATCCACAGCAGCTCGCCCGCCGGGCCGTACGTGGTGGGCCTGCGCGGCATCGGGTTCGACCCGGACGGCAACCTGGCGCTGGGGCGCGACATCACGTCCAGCTCCCAGGCCGGGTGGTGGATCGCCCCGCCGAACCTGGTCGACGGCGACCCGGCGACGTACTTCGAGAGCCAGAACGGGGCGTTCCCGCAGACCGTCACCCTGGACCTCGGCCACCAGGTCGAGGTCCGCCGGATCGTGCTGAAACTGCCCGCCAACTGGGGCGGCCGCTGGCAGACGATCGCCGTCGACGCCGACGGGGCCGCGCTGGTGCCCGCCGCGGAGCACCTGTTCGCCCCGGAGACCGGCAACGTCGTCACCATCGCCTTCCCCGCGGTCACGGCGCGGGAGCTGACGCTGACGTTCACGTCGAACACCGGCTGGCCCGCCGCGCAGATCTCCGAGTTCGAGGTGTACGCGCACTGACCACGGCGGAAGCTCCCCTGCATGCTGCTGGACCGGCATGCAGGGGAGCTTCGGTCGCAGGCGTCAGGGGTTCAGCGCACCGGCTCGGGCGGCCGACAGGGGATCGCGGCGGGCGGGGCGCTTGAGCGTGGCGCGTGCCGTGTCCTGAGCCTTGCGGATCTCCGCCATCAGCACGTCCGGGGGCACCGGGCGGGCCAGGGCGAAGCCCTGCACCTGGTCACAGCCCAGCTCGTCCAGCATCGCCAGCGCGGTGAGGTCCTCCACGCCCTCGGCGGTCACGAACAGGCCGAGGTTGTGCGCCAGCTCGATGGCGCTGCGCACCAGGATGGCGTCGCCGGGGTCGGTGGCCAGGTCGTGCACGAACGTCTTGTCGATCTTCAGCTCGTCCGCGGAGAGCAGCTTGAGCTGGTTCAGTGAGCTGAACCCGGTGCCGAAGTCGTCGATCGAGACCTGTACGCCGTCCCGGCGTACCCGGCGCAGCACGTCCTGGGCCCGCACCGGGTCGGTGGTCATGCCGCTCTCGGTGATCTCCAAGCGCAGCAGCGTGGCGGGCAGGCCGTGCTCGGCCAGCGCCGAGCGCACCTGCCCCACGAACGCGTCGTCGAGCAGGCAGTTCGGCGACACGTTGACCGAGACCGTCAGCGGGTGCCCCTGCGCGCACCACTTCGCGGCCTGCTTCACCGCGATGCCCATCAGGTGGTAGGTGAGCGGGATCTCCAGGCCGCCGGTCTCCGCCACGTAGAGGAACGCGTCCGGCGACAGCAGCCCGAGCTGGGGGTGCTGCCAGCGCACCAGCGCCTCGGCCGCGCTGACCGTGGCGTCGGACAGCCGGACCTGCGGCTGGTAGTAGAGCACCAGCTCGCCCTCGGGATCGCCCTCGGTGAGCAGGGCGCGCAGGTCGCCGAAGAGAGCCATCCGGCTCGGCTGGTCGGTGTCGACGTCGGGGTCGTAGACGGCCACCCCCTTGCCGCTGGTCTTGGCCCGGTACATCGCCGCGTCGGCGTGGCGCAGCATGTCCTCGGGGCAGGTGCCGGCGTGGGCCAGGGCCATGCCGACGCTGCCGCTCACCGCGGCCGAACCGGCGGGCAGCAGGTAGTTGCGGCGCAGCGCGCCGGTGGCCCGCTCGGCGATCTCGACGGCCGCCTCGACCGAGCCGACCCGGGGCAGCAGCACGGCGAACTCGTCGCCGCCCAGGCGGGCGACGGTGTCCCCGTCCCGGACCACCTTGCGCAGCCGGTGCCCGGTCTCCACCAGCACGTCGTCGCCGGCCTGGTGGCCGAGCGTGTCGTTGACGGCCTTGAAGCCGTTCATGTCGATCAGCATGACCGCGAGCTGGTCACCCGGCGCGGCACCGCCCGGGTCGAGGGCGTCCTCCAGCTGCCGCTGGAACAGCAGCCGGTTGGCCAGCCCGGTGAGCGGGTCGTGCAGCGCCTGGTGCTGGCTGACCTCGGCGTGCTGCAGCACGCGGCGCTGGTAGCCCAGCATGACCCGCCAGATCGCGGCGACCAGGCCGAGGCCGACCGCGAAGCCGACGACGGTCGCCGCGAACATCCGGGTCTGCACCTTGCGCAGGTCGGCGACCAGCTTCTGGGCCTGCACGTGGTGGGACCGGGATACCTCGGTGACGTCGTGCTGGAGCGTGTAGTACGCCGGGGTGACCTCCAGCCGGTCCTGGGTGACCGCCTCCGGGTTGCGGTCGGTCACCATGACGATCAGCTCGTCGGCGGCCTGCCGGTACGCCGACTGCTCAGCCTGCAGCCGCAGCGCGTCGTCGTGCGCCGCGCCGGAGCTCAGCTCGACCGCCCGGCGCAGCGCCGCGTCGGCCTGCGCGGCGGACTCCAGGTAGCGGGCGCGCGCCGCCACGGACGGCTCCAGCTGGTAGTGGCGGGCCTGCATCTCCTGCACCGCCACCGCCGAGCTGGCCTCGCTGAACACCGCGTCCAGCACGAGCGCCTTGGACTGCGCCTCGGTGGCCTGGGTGGCCTGCAGGGTCCCCCAGAGGGTGAACGCGCCCAGCCCGCACAGCACGAACGCCAGGGCGGCGGTCATGCCGAGGCTGCGGCGCGGCCGCAGCACCGGATCGGCCCGGCGGGCGGACACGCCCTGCCTGCCGAGCCGCTTGACGGCCCGCCTCCACGACGGCCAGCGCATGTTTCGGGGGTCCTCCTCCGGTCGGCCTCAGCCGACCTGTCCGGTGCTGCTAGCAGTACAAGTCGGCCAGCCTATGCGGCGATTCCGACTTTCCCGAGAATTCTGATATTAATTCACGATATGGACAAGCTCCACGAGTCGGGCGCGCTGCGTCAGTTGAGGCGAGTGGTGAGCGTGGTGCTCGCCGCCGCCCTGTGCGGCGTGGCCGCCGCCTGCACCGACGGCGCAGAAAAGGACGAAACACCCCAGGTGGTACGTCTCGGTGCGCTGATCCCGCTGACCGGCGACAACGCTCCCACGGGCAAGCGCCTGCTGGAGGCGTACCAGATCGCCATCCAGGACGCGAACGAGGCCGGCGGCGTGCTCGGGCGCAAGGTGGAGCTGGTCGTCGGCGACGACGCGTGCGACCCCGGCACAGCGGTGGTCAAGGCCAACGAGATGATCGGCCGGGACATCACCGTCTCCGTCGGCGGCGGCTGCAGCGTGGCCGCGGTGCCCGTGCTGAAGGTGTTCCACACCGCCGGCATTCCGATGATCATCCCGGCGGCGAACTCGACCGACCTGCTGGTGCCCGGCTACAACAGCGTCTTCCTGCTCTCCGGCACCACCACGGTGGAGGCGGCGCACGCGGTCGACGCGATGGAGGCGCTGGGCCGCAAGCGGCTGCTGGTGATCGACGACGGCACCAGCTTCCCGGAGACCATCGCCGACGCCGCTGTGGCGGACGTGAACAAGAGCGGCGGGCCGCTGAGGCTGGCCGACCAGATCACGGTCAGCCAGGGCGCCACCAGCTACCCGCGGGTGGTGGACACGGTGCGCGAGAAGAACGCCGACCTGGTCTTCTTCACCGGGTACTACCCGGAGGCCGCCCGGATGATCCGCGACCTGCGCGACTCCGGCTTCCAGGGCACCATCATGCTGTCCGACGCGGGCACCGACCCGACCCTGTTCGACCAGCTCACGGACGCCCAGGAGAAGGGCGTGTACGGCATCACGCTGCCGCTGGCGCAGTTCGAGCCCGCGGCCTCGGACTGGGCCGCGAAGTACCGCGCCTCCTACGGCCACGAGCCCGGCCCGTTCACCATGCAGGCGTACGACGCCGTCCGGCTCAGCCTGAACGCGATCCAGCGGGCGGGCAGCCTCGACCGGGAGGCCGTGCGCAAGGCGATCGCCGAGACCAAGCCGGGCGACATCGAGCTGCTTTCCGGCCCGGCGGAGTTCAAGCCGGACGGCACCCAGCCCAATCCCACGTTCATCCTGCTGCAGATCAAGAACGGCGAGTTCTCGCTCGTCCGCGAGGTCAGCTGAGATCTCGCTCTCCTGTCCCGACTCCCGCGGTTAGCGCTCTCCCGAGCGGGTATCCGGTTCGCGAACGGGCCACGTTCTTAGGCGTGCTCGGCGCGAACGAGGAGGTCTGCTCATGGCAAGGAACAACGGAGTCGCCGCTTCGGCCAGCCAGCTCAAGGAGACGCTGGCCGAGTCGGGTCGCGCGGTCGCCGCGCAGGCCGGCGAGGTCAGGCACACCCTGGCCGAGTCCGGTCACACCCTCGCCGGCCAGGCGGGGGAGGTCAAGGACCAGGTCGCCGCGACGGCGGCGCTGGCCCGCGACAAGGCGGGCGAGGTCGTGCACGATCTCGCCGTGAAGATGCCGTCCAGCTCCCAGGAGTGGGAGGCGGCGGGCCGCGACGTGATGGCGAGCGTCCGGCGCAACCCGCAGCCGTGGATCGTCGGCGCGGCCGTCGTCACCGTCGTGTGGTGGCTGGCCCGCAAGACCAAGCGGTAGGCGTAACCGCACCTCCGGCACCGCGAGGGCCGGCCACCTCCCACCCCCGGGTGGAGGTGGCCGGCCCTCGCGGTGTGACGGTCCTTATCGGAGGCATGCCGGGTACGCAATCCCTCGGTGACGGACAGTGTGTGCGATTCGCCGAGGTCGAAGGTGCGTAACCTCCCGTGCGGCCGGGCTTCGGCGGAGGACCCACCTGGTGGGCACACCATCCAGCGCACCGTCTACATACGACTTCCATGGGTCTTTCGGGCAATTAGTTACAGACGAATAGTTTTCGCGTGAATCATCTCTTATCTCTGTCACCTGCTGTAGTCTGCACCGAGCTACCCGTTACCGCGGCGGTGATCCAGGCGCGCCGAACGGCGACGACCCGCGGGTGGCCTCACTCTCCGGGGAGCGGGTGTGCTTGATATCGACGACTGCCTTCAGCAGTTGATGGCGCTCCAGGGCGTGCACGGGGCAAGCCTCATCGACTTCCCCAGCGGATCGGTCATCGGCGCGGCCGGCCGAGGGCCCGGCAGCATCGGCGACGCGCCCGCGGACGCGGCGGACATGATCCACGCGACCATGCAGACCGCGGCCTTCGCCACCGTCGGGCAGCCCGCGCACGTCGAGGACATCGTGATCACCGCGGGCAACGGCTATCACGTGATGCGCCTGCTGCGCTCGGACATCGAGGCGCGCATGGTGCTCTACCTGTGGCTGGACCGGTCGGTGGGCAACCTGGTCGTGGCGCAGCGGCAGCTGAGCGCCGTCGCCGCGCAGATCAGCGCGAACTGATCGCCGTATGCCTACGAGCTCACGCCAGCCGATGCTGCGCGAACTGCTGGAGCCCTGGTGCGCCGCCGGCGTCACCGGCGCCCTGCGCATCCTCGACCCGCCCGGCGGGGTCGTGTACATCGTGGACGGCCGCGTCGCGTACGCCGAGTGCCCGGTCGCGTCCGGGCTGGAGCGGCTGCTGACCGCCTCCGGCCGGCTGCCCGCCGAGGCGTGGCGCGCCGCGGTCAACGCCGGCCGCGCCCAGCACCGCATCGGCCCCGAGCTGGTGGACGGCGGGCTGGTCAGCCAGCCCGAGCTGGAGGCGCTGGGCGTGATGGCGCTCTACGACGCCGCCTTCTTCCTGTTCGACCTGGTCGTGGGCACGCAGTTCGAGCACCGCGCCCGCCATCCGGTCGGCCACCTGCGCACCCTCGACCTGCGCGTGGTCTGCCAGGAGGTGGACCGGCGCAAGCGGCTGCTCGCCGACGCCTGGCCGGACGCCGCCATCGACACCGCGGCCGTGCTGCCGCAGCGCCGGCTGCGCTCGCAGTGTGTGGCGCTGACCGCGCTGCAGTGGGAGGTCGTGGCCAACGCCGACCGCCGCCGCAGCCCCGTCGACCTGGCCCGCCTGCTGGGCCGGGACACCTTCTCGGTCATGCTCGAGGTGCGCCGGATGGCGAGGTCCGGGCTGGTCGAGCCGGGTCGGCCCGGTGGCTCCGCGGCCGCCGAGTCCGTCGCCACCGTGCGCGCGCGGGCCGCCGCGGGCCTGCCCACGACCCCTGAGGCGGAGCGGGTCGGCAGGCATGCCCGGCCGGCCCCGGAGCACGAGCCGCTGCCCGAACCCGAGCCGGAGCAGGTGGACACGAGCCTGCCGCCGCCCGTGCTCCCGCATCGCGCCGTACGGCACCAGCCCTCGGCCGAGTTCCTGGTGCCTGCCGGGATGCCGGCAGAACCCCGGGTGTCCGAACAGATCCTCGTCCGGCTCCTCGCCGGGCTGGGGGCGCTGTGATGCGTCACCTGCTGAGAAACGTCCTACGCGGTAGGAGGAGAGGAGTCACCCCTTTGACACCTGACAGTCCGGTGCTCGCTGAGATACGCGATCTGCGCCTGCGCCTGCCACACGTGCTGGGCGTGGTCGTGGCCAGCGTGGACGGCCTGCTCATAGCGCAGGACACGCACGGTGTGGAGCCGGAGGTGTTCGCCGCGATGTCGGCGGCCCAGCTCGGTCTGGGGCAGCAGACCGTGGCGGCGGTGCGGGCCGGCGAGTTCCGCGAGTCGGTCACCACGGCCACCAACGGCTACGTGGCGACCTTCGCCGCAGGGGCATCGGCACTGCTCACCGTCATCGCGGGGCGGGAGCTCAACGTCGCCCGCCTGCACCACGAGGCCCGCCCGGCCGCCGCCCGCATCGGCGAGCTGGTCCGGCAGGCCGAACAACGCCGAATCACCGAACAGTACGACCCTTCATCCGGAAAGAGATCGAGGTAGGCCATGGCTGACATGGAGAGCTCGCTGCAGGAAGCGATGCAGATCGAGGGCGCGACCGGCGTCGCGCTGGTGGACTACACCAGCGGTATGGCGCTGGGCACGCTCGGCAACAGCAAGGACTTCGACCTGACCATCGCCGCGGCGGGCAACACCGACGTGGTGCGGGCGAAGCTGCGCACGCTGGAGATGCTCAAGCTCAAGGAGAACATCGAGGACATCCTCATCACCCTGAGCGGGCAGTACCACGTGATCCGGCCGCTCACCAGCCGTAACACCCAGGGGCTCTTCCTCTACCTGGTGCTGAGCAAGGGGCGGGCGAACCTGGCCATGGCCCGGCACAAGCTCAAGACCATCGAGGAGGGGCTCCAGATGTGACGCCGCCGCCGTCCACGCCGCCGACGGTCGGGGCCGTGCGCCGGTCCGTCGGCGGTGGACGGTCGTGATCGGACGTGATTCACTTTAATCTTCGTTAAAGTCTGCGGTATCGCAGATTGCTCTATGGCGATCAAGGTCGGTCGATCTCATACTGGGCGGTAAGGAAGCGCCGCCGCTTCCGCCGACAGGAGCGGCGCCCGGCTGGCACCGAGCGCCGCTCGAAGGCCTCATCCCGTGCAGGGAAAGGAGGACCGATCTCATGTCATCTTCGCAAAACCGCCTCCCCGCCTGCAAGGGCCGTTCGAGGGAGAGCGGAGATGCCCGTCTTTTATCGAGGTCCCTGCGCGCGCATCACCCACCGGGTGCTCGCCGTGCGCACCCCGGCGCCGCGCCGGTTCGCGCTGTGCGGGCTGAGCGCGGTGCACATCGTCGAGCTGGCGCCTGAGCGCGACGGCTCCGGCGCCACCGCCCGGCTGTACGCCACCGGCACCGCCGGCGCCGCGGTCGTGGCGGCCTGGCCGGTGCTCGGCTCGACCCCGCTGGCCGTGGCGGCGACCCTTGCCGCCGCCGCGCTCGCCGGGGTCGGCGGCTGCTGGCGCACCCGAGGTCACTCCTACGAGTTGCACGGGGTCTACCAGGGCTCGCTGCAGGTGCTCTTCCGGAGCACCGACCGGCGCACCTTCTCGCAGGTGGTGCGGGCTCTGGTCCGCGCCATGGAGTACGCCGACGACCACCTGACGAATTGACATCGTTTTGTGTCGCGAGGCGGTCCCGGGGGATGCCGCGGAGGTGTAACGTCGTTGCGTTACGTCGCTCAGCGGCATCTCGATCTGCGGTACGGCTGATTGAACGTCGGGAGGACCACCATGAGTTCGGGTGACTCGCCCGCGGTGGCCCGGCGGCGTCTCCGGCTCGCGCTGCGGCGCTCGCGGGAGGCGCACGAGCTCACCCAGGGGCAGGTCGCCGAGGCTCTGGACTGGTCGCTGTCGAAGGTGCAGCGCATCGAGAGCGGCGAGGTCACCGTGTCCAGCACCGACCTGCGCGCGCTGCTGCAGACGCTCGGGGTCACCGACCGCGACACCGTCGACCAGCTCGCCCAGGACGCCCGGACCTCCCGCCGCCGTGGCTGGTGGGACCAGTCGGACTACCGCAGCCAGCTGACCAACGGGATGCTCCAGCTGCTGCAGTTCGAGAGCCAGGCGACGGCGATCCGCTGCTTCTCCTCGACGATGATCCCGGGTGTCCTGCAGACCCGGGAGCACGCCGACACCGTGTTCGAGTTCTGGAACCGGGACCTCGCCGAGATGTCGGACGAGCAGCGCGCCGTCCGGCTCGAGGTGCGGATGCGCCGGCACAGCCAGGTCTTCGACCGGCCGGATCCGCCCGAGTACCTGCTCGTGCTCGACCAGTCCGTGCTGCACCGCGAGGTGGGCGGGCCGGAGATGATGTACGAGCAGCTCAGGCAGCTGCTCGCGTACATCGCCGTCGGCAAGGTCGTGCTGCGCATCCTGCCGTTCACGAAGGGGTCCTTCGTGATGCTCGGCCCGTTCGTGATCCTGGACCTCGGCGCCGACGACGACCTCGTCCTCTACCGGGAGAGCTGGCTGAAGGACGAGGTGGTGCACGCCCCCGAGGCACTGCACCGGCATCGGTGGATGTTCGACGAGATGTGGCGCGTGTCGTACCCGGAGGAGAAGTCGGTCCTCCTGGTGGAGGCGCGCGTCGCCGCACTCAAGGCCGCCATTGATCGTTGAGCGAGGTGATAATCCGCCACTCCGGGTCCGAAGGGAATTGCTGATCAGAAGATGTCTGTTGTCGAAACGCCCACTGGCTGGGTGAAGAGCAGCTACTGCGATTCGAGCGCGTGCGTCGAGGTGGCGCTCGCCGGTCAGGAGATCGCCGTACGCGACGGAAAGGACCCGCAGGGGCCGGTCCTGCGCTTCAGCCGCCAGGAGTGGCAGACGTTCGTCGCCGGTGTGGGGGCCGGCGACTTCGCGTCCCGGTAGCCGATCACCTCGGCCACAGCTTCGGTGACCGGCACTCGTGACCACGGGTGCCGGTCACCGGCCGAAAGCGGCACGTTCCTCCGGTTCCCGCGTGTGCTGGAGCTTGTAGATTTGAGAGCCAGCCATCGATGGGAGGGCGAGCCCATGACATCGGACGACAGCGAGCGTGTGACCTGGCGGATCGGCTCCTTCTGCGACACCAGCGCCTGCGTTGAGGTGGGCTTTGGCGCCGGCGAGGTGCGGGTGCGCCGGGCACGGACGGACGGGCCGGACGTCGTCTTCAGCAAAGAGGAATGGGCGGCATTCCTGCAGTCCGCCAAGGCCGGCGAGTTCGATCTCTGACACGGGGCGGCGCGGCGACGGAGTGGTCACCGCGCCCGACCGCGAGGATCACCAGCCCCGCCAGAACTGGAACAGGTGGTAGCCGAGGCCCACCGCCTCCAGCGGGATGCCGGACACGTCGAGGAAGAAGAACGTCGCCTCGCCGAACAGGTCCCGGAACACGTCGATCCAGAGCAGTGCGAACACCAGCAGGATGCCGAACGGCTTGATCCGGTCCCCGACCATGCGTGCCGATGCGGGCAGATACGGCTCGATCGTGCCCCAGCCGTCCAGCCCCGGCACCGGCAGCAGGTTCAGGATCGCCGCCGCGACCTGCAGGTATGCCAGCAGCGACAGTGCCGCCCAGAACGCCGCCTCCGGCTCGGGCACCAGGGCCAGGTACTCCGGGCCGAACGCCGAGACCGTCGTGAGCAGGACCGCCGCCGCGATGATGTTCACCGACGGGCCGGCCAGCGAGACCATCGCGTCGCGCAGCCGGTTGCGCAGCCGGTGCGTCTCGATCAGCACCGCGCCGCCGGGCAGCGGCAGGCCGCCGATGAGCAGCACGAGCAGCGGCAGGATCAGGGTCAGCACCGGGTGGCCGTAGCGGCGCGGGTCCAGGCGCAGGTAGCCCTTGCCGGCGACGGTGTCGTCACCGCCCCGGTGCGCGGTCAGCGCGTGCGCGAACTCGTGCAGGCACAGCGTCACCAGCCAGCCGGACAGCACGAAGACGAACACGGTCAGCGTGGCGGGGCCGAGCCCGGCCCAGGTCGCCGCCGCGCTGCCCACCGTCAGCAGCACCAGCAGCACGAAGATCCAGGACACGCCGCCGCGCTCGGGCCGCACGCCCCGGGGGCGCGGTGTCCGGGACGGACGGAACACCGGCCTGCGCAGCTCGCGACGCACGTCCTTCTCGACCGCGCGCGCCCGGCGGCTCCAGTCCTCTTCGGCCGCCAGCCGGTCCAGCGGGTCGTCGTGCTCCCTGGCGTTCATGCCGGGCAAGGCTACCCGAGCCGGCCGCTCGCGGGGGTACGCCGCGAGTGTCGGGGTGTGCTGCGACGATCGGAGCATGAGCGACACGGTTCTCACCCGGCGGCAGGCGTCCGATGCGGTCACCGGGCTGGGCTGGCGGTTGGTGCTGGGCGAACTGCAAGCCGTGGTGCCCGTGGCGGCGCCCGCGCAGGGGGTCGACGTGGCGGCCCGCGCGGTCGCGGCGGCGGGGCCCGGCGACGACCACCACCTGCACCTTGACCTGCGCGCGGACCGGGTGCTGCTGACCGTGCGGCGGCCCGGCTCCCGGCCGGCGGCGGCGGAGACGGCGCTGGCCGCGCGGGTCTCGGCCGCGCTTGGCGAGGCCGGATACACCATCGACGCGGCGGCCGGGCCGGAGCGGGCCGTGCAGGCGCTGGAGATCGCGATCGACGCGCTGGACATCGCCGCGGTGCGCCCCTTCTGGCAGGCCGTGCTCGGGTATGTGCCGGAGCCCGACGGATCGCTGGCCGACCCGTACGGTCAGGGCCCGGCGGTGTGGTTCCAGCAGCTGGACGCGCCGCGCCCGCAGCGCAACCGCATCCACCTGGACGTCTCGGTGCCGCACGACGAGGCCGACCGCCGGGTCGCGGCGGCGCTGGCGGCGGGCGGTCGGATCGTCTTCGACGGCGAGATGCCGGCGTTCCGGGTGCTCGCCGACGCGGAGGGCAACGAGGCCTGCGTCACCACCTGGCAGGGCCGGGACTGACCACCCTGCCCCGCCCCGCGACAAGATCGCCGTTTCGTGTCAGAAAGTGCGGCTGGACCCGAGGTCTGGACACGAAGTCGTGATCTTTAAGTGGTGGAAGCCGTCCTCAGCCGGCGGAGAGCCCGCGCAGCGCGGTGCGGATGGACGGGGTGGGGTCGAAGGTGGGGTCGGGGCAGGCGAGCTGGATCGCGAGCAGGCCGTCGATCAGCGCGAGCATGGTGAGGTAGTCGGCCCGCGGGTCGCGTGAGCCGAGGTGGGCGAGCCACGGCTCGCCCCAGGCGGCCAGCCGCTGCCGGGCCGCGCCGATGCGTTCCTGCAGGCCGGGGTGGAACGCGGCCTCGTGGAAGATCGCGTGGCGGGCGAGCGTCAGCTGCCGGGCGGGTCCGGCCAGCTCCCGCACCATCTGTGCGACGAGCAGCGTCGCCTGCTCGGGATCGGACGGCGGGGCGCTGTGGCCGGTGGCCAGCCGCTGCCACACCTCCGTCTCCACCTCTACCAGCCGATCGAGCACCCCGCCGATCAGCGCCTCGCGGGTGCGGAAGGCGTTGGAGGTGGAGCCCTCGGGCAGTTCGGCGGCGGCGTCGACCGCGCGGTGGGTCAGCGCGCGCAGGCCGCGGGTGCCGAGCACCTCGATCGCGGCGTCGAGGAGCTGCTGTCTGCGGTCGGACATGAGAGCCATACTACAGTTGTAGTCAGTCTCACTACAGCTGTAGTACGGTCGGGTCATGGCGAAGAGAGCTGCCGTCGTGGGTGGCGGCATCGGCGGTCTGACGGCCGCCATCGGACTGCGGGCCGCGGGCTGGGACGTGACGGTGTACGAGCGGGCCGACGCGCCCCCGGCCACCGGCACCGGCCTGGGCATCTGGCCCTCGGCACTGCGCGCGCTCGACGGGCTCGGCCTCGGCGGCGAAGTGCGCACGGCCGGGCTGCCGCAGGGCAACGGCGCGATCCGCCGGCCGGACGGCAGCCGGATCGTGGCGCTGGACATGGACGCGGTGACCGCCCGCCACGGCGAGCCCGTGCACCTGGTTGCCCGGCCCGCGCTGCTCGGCGTGCTGCACGGGGCGCTGCCCGCCGGGGTGGTCCGCTTCGGCGCCCCGGTCGGCGACGCCACGGCGCTGCGGACCGAACACGACCTGGTGGTGGCCGCCGACGGCATCGGCAGCCGCATCCGCACCGCGCTGTTCGGCGACCGGCACGGGCTGCGCTACACCGGGGCGACGGTCTGGCGGGGCACCGCCGACCTGGACACGGACGCCGGCGGCGAGACCTGGGGCGTCGGCGCGCGCTTCGGCGTCACGCCGCAGGGACCGGGCCGCACCAACTGGTACGCCGTGGTGACCGCCCCCGAGCACCACCAGCCCGCCCTGCCCGCCCCGGACGAGCTGCGCCGGATCTTCGGCGGCTGGCACGACCCGATCCCGGCCGTGCTCGACCGGTACGCCACCTCGGACGTGATCCGGCACGACCTGCACCACCTCGCCCCGGCGCTGCCGTCCTACGTGCACGGCAACGTGGCGCTGCTCGGCGACGCCGCGCACGCGATGACGCCCGACCTGGGGCAGGGCGCCTGCCAGGCGGTCATCGACGGCGCGGTGCTCGCGAAGTGCCTGGCCGACGGCGACGTGCCGGCCGGGCTGCGCGAGTACGACCGGCGGCGCCGCCGTCCCACCCAGCGCATGGCGGCGACGTCGCTGCTGGTGAACCGGATGTCGCAGGCCCGCCGGTTCCTCCCACTGCGTGACCTGGTGCTGCGCACCGCGCTCTCGCTCGGCGGACCGCCCGCGTAGGGGTGACGCCCGCGTCGGGGGTGACGCCGCGTAGGCGTGACGCCTGCGTCGGGGTGAGGTCGGGGTGACCGGCCGGCCCACGGCCTTGGCTGGCGGGCCATGATCGCGGTCTCGTGTCCGAAGGTGCGCTCTGACCTCACCTTCGGACACGAGAGGGCGATCATGGTCGGCGCTGCGCGGTGGGAGCGGTATCCGTCGTTGCGGTGGGCGGTGGTGGGACCCGCGCGGAGGGGTCTGACCTGGGCTTTCCGAGTGTGCAACGGGTTGCGGGCGGTGGGTTGGTTTTTGCACTGGTTGCTGTAAGATTCCCGGGGTGACGACGAGCAGGCTTGCGGCGGTGGCGAAGTTCGCGGGAGTGTCCGAGGCGACCGTGAGCCGGGTGCTGCGCGGCAAGCCGGGGGTCTCCCAGGCGACGCGCGACGCGGTGCTCACCGCGCTGGACGTGTTCGGGTTCGCGCGGCCGGAGCCGGTGCGCAGCGAGCGGGCCCGGCTCATCGGGCTGGTCGTGCCCGATCTCAGCAACCCCATCTTCCCGGCGTTCGCCGAGGTCATCGGGGTGTCGCTGATCCAGCGCGGGCTGGTGCCGGTGCTGTGCACGCGCACCTCCGACGGGGTGTCCGAGGCGCACTACATCGAGATGCTGCTGGCGCAGCAGGTCGGCGGGATCGTCTTCGTGGGCAGCAGCTACGCCGACGCCGGCCCGGCCGCGATCAAGCAGCTCACCGAGCGCAAGCTGCCGATAGTGCTGATCAACGCGGCGGACGAGAACCTCGGCGTCGCGCGCATCTGCGTGGACGACGCGGGCGCTGCCGAGCAGGCGCTGACGCACCTGGCGGGCCTGGGGCACGAGAAGATCGGCCTGATCCTCGGCCCGGTCGGGCACGTGCCGTCGGCGCGCAAGCTGGCCGGGTTCGCCAGGTTCTGGGAGGAGCGGGGGGAGACCCGCTGGCGGCGCTGGGTCGACCACACCGTGTTCACCGTCGAGGGCGGCCGCGGCGCGGCGAACCGGCTGCTCGCGGCGGGGGTGACCGGCCTGGTCTGCGCCAGTGACGCGCTCGCGCTGGGCGCCGTGCGCGCGGTGCGCAAGCAGGGCCTGGACGTGCCTGGCGACGTGTCCGTGGTCGGCTTCGACGACTCGACCTTCATGGGCGTCACCGACCCGCCGCTGACCACGGTACGCCAGCCGGTCCGCGCCATGGCCGGCGCCGCCGTGCTCTCGCTGCTCCAGCAGCTGGAGGGCCGCCCGGCGGCGTCCGAAGAGGTCCTCTTCGACCCCGAACTCATCGTCCGCAGCACCACCGGCCCGTGCCCCGTCGCAGCCTGACCAGCCGTCCGGCATGACCGCCCGTTCCCGCGCGACCGCCCGCAGGGCGACCGCCCGGGTCGGCATCGTCGTCGCGTGCGTCGCGGCCCGCCGACCGGGCATGATCGTCCGACTTGCCTGGCACCTGGGCGTAAGCGCGTGCAAGATACGCCCGAGTGCCAGGCAACTCGGACGATCAAGGGCGGGCGGCGGCGGGGCGATCTAGCGATCGCGCTGGTCGCGCCCTTCTTGGTCGATCATATCGATGCGTCACGAACTTGCGGTGCAGTGCAAGTAGATGGCAAAGCTGCGATCACGTTTTTGCGTCATCCTCTGGACTTCCGGGCGCGAGCGCGCCTATCCTTCTGTCCACGCCACGGCGCTTAACCCCCGAGCGACGTGGCAGCAATGCGCAATTAACAACCGGCGCGCTGGTCGTGGCCGGTGCCGTGTGCATACAGAAGGGAACGGAACCCCATGAACCGACGCATGTTCGGCAGGTCCCTGGCGGTGGCGCTGGTGGCCGGCACGACGCTGCTCGGCGCCGCCTGTGCCGGCGAGGAGCCGGAGACCCCCAGCGGTCCGGTCACCATCACCGTCAACGGCATGCCGCCCGCGACCGACGCCGTGAACCGCGCCAACTTCGAGGCCGACGTCAAGGCGTTCGAGGCGAAGTACCCGAACATCAAGATCGACGCCAAAGAGGGGTTCATGGACCCCCAGCAGTTCGCCACCAAGCTGGCCGGCGGGCAGCTCGAGGACGTCTTCTACGTCTACCTGACCGACCCGGCCGCGCTGATCGCCAAGCGCCAGGTGCAGGACATCTCGGCGCAGCTGGCCGAGTTCCCGGCGGTCAAGGACATCAAGCCGGACCTGATGAAGGTCTTCACCGACTCCGCGGGCAAGGTCTACGGCGTGCCGGTGGCCAACTACTCGCTGGGCCTGGTCTACAACCGGACGCTGTTCGCCAAGGCCGGTCTCGACCCGGCCAGCCCGCCGAAGACCTGGGAAGAGGTCCGCGAGGCGGCCAAGAAGATCACGGCGCTGGGCAACGGCGTCGTCGGCTACGGCGACTACAGCAAGAACAACACCGGCGGCTGGCACTTCACCGCCGAGATCTACTCGATCGGCGGCGACGTCGCGGTCAAGGACGGCGACACCTGGAAGGCCGCCTTCAACAACGACAAGGGCAAGCAGGTCCTCCAGCAGCTCAAGGACATGCGCTGGACGGACGACACGATGGGCCAGCGCCAGCTGCTGGAGTGGGCCGACCTGCTGCAGATGATGGCCTCCGGCAAGCTCGGCATGTACGTCGGCTCGGCGGACAACTTCCCCGTCATCGTGAACCAGTACAAGGCCAAGTACGAGGACTTCGGCCTGGGCGGCATCCCCGGCGGCCAGGGCACGCTCGGCGGCGGCGACGGCTACATGTTCAAGGCCGGCCTCAGCCCGGAGAAGATCAAGGCTGGTCTGACCTGGCTGTCGTTCAAGGGCGGCGCGCTCGACCCGTCCCGCATCGCGGCCGACAACGAGAAGGCCGCCGCCAAGGGCCAGCCCGTGGGCCTGCCGCAGCCGAACATCTGGACCGGCGACTCGCTGGCCAAGTGGGAGGAGGCGACCAAGAAGTTCGCCAACATCCCGTCGGAGAACTTCGGTCCCTTCCTGGCCACCGCCACCACGATCCCGCTGAAGCTCGAGCCGCCGCTGGCCCAGCAGATCTACGCGGTGCTCGACACGGCGATGCAGAAGGTGCTGACCGACAAGAACGCCGACGTCAACGCGCTGCTCGCCGACGCGGAGAAGCAGGTCAACCAGATCCTGACCGCCGTCAAGTGAGGCGAGGAGGGGTCCCTGGCAGCTCGCGGGGTTGCCGGGGACCCCTCCGGATCAGGTAGACCGGTGGCCCGCACCAGCAGGAGAGGAAGCAGACGATGACGGTGATCGCGCCGGAGCAGGCGGCGTCGACGGCACGGGGGAGCGGTGGGCGCGACGTTGCGCCCGCGGGGCCGGGTCCGGCCCGGATGGCCAGGCTGCGCCGCAAGATCGGCGACAACCTGCAGGCGTACGCGTTCCTCGCGGCGGGCCTGCTGTGCTTCGGCCTGTTCTCCTGGTGGCCGCTGGTCAAGGGCATCGTGCTCAGCTTCCAGCAGGACAACTTCGTCACCGACCCGATCTGGGTCGGGTTCGACAACTACCGGGCGGTGCTGGACGACCCGCTGTTCGGCACGGCGTGGCTGAACACGCTGGAGTTCACCGGGCTGGCGCTGCTGTTCGGCTTCGCGGTGCCGTTCGTGATGGCGCTGGTCATCAACGAGTTCCGGCACGCCAAGGGCTTCTTCCGGTTCGCCGTCTACCTGCCGGTGATGCTGCCGCCGATCGTCAGCGTGCTGCTCTGGCAGTACTTCTACGATCCCGGCACCGGCCTGTTCAACGCGGTCCTGTCGGGCGTCGGGCTGCCCACCTCCGACTGGACGCAGTCGCCGAAGATGGCGATGATCTCGCTGGTGCTGGTCTCGACCTGGGCCAACATGGGCGGCGCGACCATCATGTACCTGGCCGGGCTGGCCGGCATCCCCGGCGAGCTGTACGAGGCCGCCGAGCTTGACGGCGCGTCGATCTGGCAGCGCGTGCGGCACGTGACGATCCCGCAGATGCGCTTCATCATGCTGGTCCTGCTGCTGCTGCAGATCGTGGCCACGATGCAGGTCTTCATCGAGCCGTACCAGCTCACCGGCACCACCAACGAGGAGACCATCACCGTGATGGTCCTCATCTACCGGTACGCGTTCACCGTCAACAACGACTTCGGCCTCGCCGCCGCGATGAGCGTGCTGCTGTTCATCGTGCTGGGCGCGTTCTCGGCCGTCTACCTGCGGCTCACCCGCAAAGCCGACTGAGGAGGATCACCATGAGTGCGATGACGCGATCCCTGGTCTCCGAGGCGGACCTGCGCCGCGGCAGCGGACGCCTGATCTACCGGCTGGTGCTCGGCGCCATGGCGGTGGCCTTCACGCTGGCCTTCCTCTTCCCGCTGTACTGGATGGTCACCGGCGCGCTGAAGTCGCCGCTGGAACTGGCACAGACGCCGCCGACGCTGTGGCCGCAGGAGTGGCACCCGGAGACCTACCTCGACGCGTGGCGGCGGCTGGAGATCGGGAAGTTCCTGGTCAACACCGCGTTCTACGCGCTGGGCGGCTGGCTGATCCAGCTGATCGTCGACGTGGCGGCGGCCTACGCGCTGTCCAAGCTGCGCCCGGTGCTGGGCAACGTGGTGCTGGGCGGCATGCTGGCCAGCCTGATGCTGCCCGCCGCGGCGCTGCTGGTGCCCGCCTACCTGACCGTGGCCGAGGTGCCGATCTTCGGGGTGAACCTGCTCAACACCCCGTGGGCGCTGTGGCTGCCCGGCGCGGCCAACGCGTTCAACATCTACGTGCTCAAGCGCTTCTTCGACCAGATCCCGAACGACCTGCTGGACTCGGCGGGCATCGACGGCGCGGGCCGGTTCCGGCTGCTGTGGCACATCGTGCTGCCGCTGTCGCGGCCGGCGCTCGCGGTGGTCTCGATCTTCGCGATCATCGGGTCCTGGAAGGACTTCCTCTGGCCGCTGCTGGTGCTGCAGGACCCCGAGGTGCAGACGATCAGCGTGGCGCTGAGCCGCCTGGCCAGCACCGGCCGGGTCACCAACAACGAGATGTTCGCGGGGCTGGCCATCGCCTCCATACCCATGGTGATCGTCTTCATGGTCTTCCAGCGCAGCATCCTCAACGGCCTCTCCGCCGGAGCCCTCAAGGGCTGACCCGAGACTTCCGGCCGCCCCGCCCGGTGGCGGTCCGGACAGAGATCCGCTCACGCATCGCCGCCCGGTCCCGCCTGCCCGGGGGCCGGTCGGTGCTGCCCGGAACACGGCCGCCGGGCCGGGTTCCTGCCACGGGGGAGGGACGTGCCCACGTCCCGAACAGACCGATGCAAGTGAAGGGAGTACGCAATGACGCTGCACCATCGCACCGCTCCACGGATCCCCGCTCGCACCCTGCTGGCCGCCGTCGCCGCGGCCGCGGTCACGCTGACCGCCGGCCTGCTCACGGCGCTGCCCGCCGCCGCCGCGACCACCACGTACCAGGCCGAGTCGGCCGCGCTGGCCGGTGGCGCGGTCGTCGCCACGGACCACACCGGCTACACCGGCTCCGGGTTCGTCGGCGGCTACACCGACGCCAACAAGGGCAACGCCGCGACCACGTTCACGGTGACCGTGTCCGGGACGGCGAGCCGCACGCTCACCCTGCGCTACGCCAACGGCACCACCCAGACCAAGACCCTGTCGCTGTACGTCAACGGCAGCAAGGTCAAGCAGATCAGCCTCAACGCCACCGCGAACTGGGACAGCTGGGGCACCCAGGTCGAGACCGTCTCCCTGCCCGGCGGCGGCAGCACCGTCGCCTACCGGTTCGACAGCGCCGACTCGGGCAACGTCAACCTGGACAGCCTGACCGTCGCCGACGTCGCGACCCCGCCCGCGGGCCAGTACGAGGCCGAGTCGGCCGCGCTGTCCGGCGGCGCGACCGTGGCCGCCGACCACCCGGGCTTCACCGGCTCCGGTTTCGTCGGCGGCTACACCGACGGCAACAAGGGCAACGCGAACACGACGTTCACGGTGAACGTCGCGAACGCGGGCAGCGCCACGGTGACCGTGCGCTACGCCAACGGCACCGGCGCGACCATGACGCTGTCGCTGTACGTCAACGGCGGCAAGCTGCGCCAGATCAGCCTGCCCGCCACGGCGAACTGGGATACCTGGGGCATGATCGCCGAGGCGGTCGCCCTCAACGCCGGGAACAACACGGTCGGGCTCAAGTTCGACAGCACCGACTCGGGCAACGTGAACCTCGACCACCTCGCCGTGTCCGGGGCCGCGTCGCCGAGCCCGACCCCGTCCACCAGCCCGACGCCGCCGCCCACGGGTGTGGCGTACGAGCTGGAGACCGGCTTCCTGTCCGGCGGCGCGTCGGCGGCGACCTCGACCGGCGGCTACACCGGCAGCGGCTACGTCACCGGCCTGACCACGTCCGGCGCGCGCGTGATCCGCACGGTCAACGCGTCGACCGCCGGGGCGACCACGGTCACCCTGCGCTACACGAACACCAACGGGGCGGCCCGCACCGTGTCGGTGTACGTCAACGGCCTCAAGACCGGCCAGCTCTCGCTGCCCGCCGGGTCGGGCTGGCTCACCGCCGCGCAGAGCCTCACCCTGCGCGCCGGGCTCAACATCATCGGCTACCAGTACGACTCCGGCGACTCCGGCAACGTGCTGCTCGACAGCGTCACCGTGGGCAGCGGCACCGCCCTGGCCACGCGCGGCGCGACGGTGCCGTACACCGTCTACGAGGCCGAGTCCGGCAGCACCAACGCCGCGGTGATCGGGCCGAACCGGGCCTACCTGTCCGAGCCGTCGGAGGCGTCCGGCCGCCGCGCCGTGAAGCTGTCCTCGACCGGGCAGTACGTGCAGGTCACGCTGACCAAGCCGGCCAACGCGTTCGTGATCCGCTACTCGATTCCGGACAACGCGGCGGGCACCGGCACCACCGCGCCGCTCGCGCTCTACGCGGGCAGCACGAAGCTCCAGGACGTCTCGCTCAGCTCCACCTACAGCTGGGTGTACGGGGCGTACCCGTACAACAACAACCCCGCCGGGGGCGAGGCGCACCGGTTCTTCGACGACGTCCGGGTCCTGCTCGGCACGACCTACCCGGCGGGCACGGTCATCAAGCTGCAGAAGGACGCGTCGTCGAGCGCGGCCTACTACACCGTCGACCTGATCGAGGCCGAGGTCGCCCCGGCGGCGCTGAGCCAGCCGGCCGACTCCCTGTCGGTGACCTCCTACGGCGCCGTCGCCAACGACAGCGGCGACGACACCAACGCCTTCAACAGCGCGATCGCCGCCGCGCAGAGCCAGAACAAGGTGCTGTGGGTGCCCGCCGGCACGTTCGTCACCAACGCGCGGATGAACATCCAGAACGTCAGCCTGCGCGGCGCCGGCATGTGGCACACCGTCATCAAGGGGACCAACGGCAAGGGCGGCTTCTTCGCCACCGGCTCGAACGTGCGGCTGGCCGACTTCACCTTCAGCGGCGACGTGCGCTACCGCGACGACAGCGCGTTCGACACCGGCATCGAGGGCAACTTCGGCACCGGCTCGCTGGTCAGCCACGTCTGGATCGAGCACACCAAGGTCGGCATGTGGCCGTCCACCGGCACCAACGGCCTCTACGTCGTGGGCACCCGGATGCGCAACATCTTCGCCGACGGCGTGAACGTCAACGGCGGCGCGACCAACGTGCGGATCGACCAGAGCGCCCTGCGCAACACCGGCGACGACGCGCTGGCCATGTGGTCCAACTCGGCTCCCGTCACCGGCAGCGCGTTCACCTTCAACACGGTGGCGCTGCCGATGCTGGCCAACGGCGCGGCGATCTACGGCGGCAACGGCAACCGGATCGAGGACAACCTGATCAGCGACTCGGTGTACGCCGGGTCGGGCATCGCGATCAGCACCTGGCACGGGGCGCTGCCGTTCAGCAACACGACCTCGGTGGCGCGCAACACGCTGACCCGCACGTCCAGCTTCGAGCGCAACTGGAACTCGGCGCTGGGCGGCCTGTGGATCTACGCCGAGGCCACCGACATCACCGCCCCGGTCCTGGTCAAGGACGTCGACATCATCGACTCCACCTACCAGGGCATCCTGCTCAGCTACCAGCGCAACATCACGAACCTCACGCTCGACCACGTCACCGTCAACGGCGCCGGGACGTACGGGATCGAGCTGAACGCCGCGGGCAGCGCGTACGTCACGTACGTCACCGTCACCGGCGCCGCGAGCGGTGGGTTGATCAACCACACCGGATACACGCTCAACCGCGGCCCCGGCAACAGCGGCTTCTGACCCGACCCAGCCCTTAGCGACGAAGGCAGGTACCCGTGTTCCACAACGACGACCGCGACTGGTGGCGTCACGCCGCCATCTACCAGGTCTACCCGCGCAGCTTCGCCGACGCGAACGGCGACGGCGTCGGCGACCTCGCGGGGATCCGCGCGAAGCTCGGGTACCTGCACGCCCTCGGCATCAACGCCATCTGGTTCAGCCCCTGGTACCCGTCGCCGATGGCCGACGCCGGCTACGACGTGGCCGACTACCGCGACATCGACCCGAGCTTCGGCACCCTCGCCGAGGCCGAGGCGCTCATCGCGGAGGCCCACGCGCTGAACATCCGCACCATCGTCGACATCGTGCCCAACCACTGCTCCGACGCCCACGCCTGGTTCCAGCGGGCGCTGGCCGAGGGACCCGGCTCGCCCGCCCGGGACCTGTTCTGGTTCCGGGCCGGGCGGGGCGAGCACGGCGAGCTGCCGCCCAACGACTGGACCTCCGTCTTCAACGGCCCGGCCTGGACCCGGGTCGCCGACGGCGAGTGGTACCTGCACCTGTTCGCCCCCGAGCAGCCCGACCTGAACTGGGAGAACCCGCTGGTCCGGGCCGAGTTCGAGGACATCCTGCGGTTCTGGTTCGACCGCGGTGTCGACGGCATCCGCATCGACTCCGCCGCCATGTGCGTCAAGGACCCCGAACTCGCCGACTTCGACCCGGCCGCGCCGCCGACCCCGCATCCGTTCGTCGACCGGGACGAGATCCACGAGATCTACCGGGCGTGGCGCGTGGTCGCCGACTCGTACGAGACGCCGCGCGCCCTGATCGGCGAGGTGTGGCTGGCCGACATCGACCGGTTCGCGCAGTACCTGCGGCCGGACGAGATGCACGCCGCGTTCAACTTCGACTTCCTCGGCTGCCCGTGGGACGCCAAGGCGCTGCGCCACTGCGTCGACGCCACCCTCGCCTCGCACGCCGGGGTCGGCGCGCCCAGCACCTGGGTGCTGTGCAACCACGACGTCACGCGTACGGTCACCCGCTACGGCCGGGCCGAGACCGGCTTCGAGCACGGTCTGCGCCAGGCCCGCCACCTGCTGCCCAGCGACGAGGCGGTCGGCCTGCGCCGGGCCCGTGCGGCGGCGCTGCTCACCCTCGCCCTGCCCGGCTCGGTGTACGTGTACCAGGGCGAGGAGCTCGGCCTGCCCGAGGTCGAGCGGCTGCCCGACGCCGCCCGGCAGGACCCGATCCACCACCGCAGCGGCGGCGTCGACCCCGGCCGGGACGGCTGCCGCGTGCCGCTGCCCTGGTCCGCCGAGGGCGCCTCGCACGGCTTCAGCCCGGACGGCGCCGCCCCCGCCTGGCTGCCCCAGCCCGGCTGGTCCCACCTCACCGCCGCCGCGCAGCAGGCCGATCCTGGCTCGATGCTGCGCCTCTACCAGGCCGCGCTCGCCATCCGCGGCAGCGAGGCGGGCCTCGGCGACGGCCCGATGACCTGGCTGGACAGCCGCGAGGACGTGCTCGCCTTCACCCGCCCCGGCGGCTTCACCTGCCTCGTCAACCTCTCCACCGACCCCGTCGACCTGCCCGCCCACACGGCTGTTCTGCTCGCCAGCGTGGACCTCGACGGCGGCCGGCTCCCGCCCGACGCCGCCGCCTGGCTGCGTACCCACTGAAAAGCCCCCGGGGCGGCGAGTTGAGCGGACTCGCCGCCCCGGGTTGAAGAGCGAAGATCGCTGGTTCGTGTCGAAACCTAAGGCAGGAGCACAGGTTTCGACACGAAACACCGATCTTGCCCCACGCTCGGCGGGAGTCCGGGCAACGCAGATCCGCGGCTCCGGCGTGCAAGTGGCTTGCATGTGAGTGTTCTACACTTGCGCGATGGCGCGGAGGCTGGCCGAGGTGGCCAAACATGTGGGGGTCAGCGAGGCCACGGTCTCGCGGGTGCTCAACGGCAAGCCGGGCATCTCCGACGCCACCCGCGCGGCGGTGCTGTCCGCGCTCGACGTGCTCGGCTACGAGCGGCCGACCAAGCTGCGCGGCGAGCGCGCCCGGCTGGTCGGCATCGTGCTGCCGGAGATGCAGAACCCCATTTTCCCCGGGTTCGCCGAGGTCATGGCCGGGGCGCTGGCCAAGCGCGGGTTCACCCCGGTGCTGTGCGCGCGCACGATCGACGGAGTGCCGGAGTCGGAGTACGTCAGCATCCTGCTGGAGCAGAACGTCTCCGGCGTGATCTTCGCCAGCGGCCTCTACCAGCAGACCCGGGCCGCGCACGAGCACTACGCCCGGCTGCGCGAGCGCGGCCTGCCCACGGTGCTGATCAACGCGACCGCGGACGGTCTGAGCTTCCCCCGGGTGTGCACCGACGAGGAGCACGCGGTCGAGCAGGCGTACGCCCACCTCGCGGCGCTCGGCCACGAGCGGATCGGCCTGGTCCTCGGCCCGCCCGACCACGTGCCGTCGGCCCGCAAGCTCGCCGCGTACCGCACCGCGCGGGCGGGCGCGGACGAGCTGGTCGCGTACGGGGCGCTGACGATGGAGGAGGGCCACGCCGCGGCGGCGCGGCTCATCGCCGAGGGTGCCACCGCGCTGATCTGCGCCAGCGACGTGCTCGCCATCGGCGCGATGCGGGCGGTGCGCCGGCTCGGCAAGCAGGTGCCGGGGGACGTGTCGGTGGTGGGCTTCGACGACTCGGGGCTGATGGCGTTCACCGACCCGCCGCTGACCACGGTGCGCCAGCCGGTCACGGCGATGGGGCAGGCCGCGGTGGCGCTGCTGATCAGCCAGATCGAGGCCGAGCAGGTGCCCGACGACGAGCTGCTGTTCGAGCCCGAGCTGGTGGTCCGCGCCTCGACCGGTCCCGTCCCGGCCTGACCCACCCCCTGCGGCGTCGTCGCGTCCGTCCCCGGCGGTCACAGCTGGGCGATAAACGCGAAAGTTTCCCCACATTGTGCACATAATGGGGCGACTCACCGAGCCGGAGGAGGCAGGGTGACACCGCGGCTCAGTGTGATCGTCCCGTTCTTCGACGTCGCCGAGTACATCGGCGACTGCCTGGAGTCGCTGCGCCGCCAGACGCTGCGCGAGCTGGAGGTCATCCTCGTCGACGACGGCTCGCGCGACGGCAGCACGGCGATCGCCGAGCGCTGCTGCGCCGCCGACCCGCGCTTCCGCATCGTCCGCCAGGAGAACCAGGGTCTGGGCCCGGCGCGCAACACCGGCGCCCGGGAGGCCGCCGGGGAGTACCTCACCTTCGTGGACAGCGACGACGTGGTGCCCGCGCACGCGTACGAGGCCATGGTCGGCTCGCTGGACCGCAGCGGCTCCTCGCTGGCGGCCGGGGGCGCGCGCCGCTTCGACGGCTCCTTCGGGGTATGGGAGTCCTGGCTGCACCGGGTGCCGTTCGCGCGCGACCGGCGCGCCTGCCACGTGCTGGACTTCCCGCCGCTGGCGCTGGACCGGATGGTGTGGAACAAGGTGTTCCGCCGCTCCTTCTGGGACGAGTTCGGCTACGCCTTCCCCGCGATCCGCTACGAGGACTACCCGGTCACGCTGCGCGCGCACCTGGACGCGGTGACCGTGGACTGCCTGTCCGCGCCGGTGTACTACTGGCGCGAGCGCGACGGCGGCGGCTCCATCACCCAGCGCCGCTACGAGTACGCCAACCTGCGCGACCGGGTCGCCTCGGCCGAGCTGGTGCTCGCCGTGGTGGACGAGCGCGCGCCCGAGCTGCGCACCCAGGTGCACCGGCACTTCGCCCAGATCGACCTGATCACGCTGGTGGAGGCGTTCGGCGCGGCGGCCGGGCCGGACACCACCGAGCTGGCGGCGCTGGGCGCGCGGCTGGCCGGGCGGCTCGACGGCCGGGTGATCGCCGGATTGTCACCCCTCGACCGGCTGCACCACCACGCGCTGCGCACCGGTGACGTGGAGCTGCTGCGGCGGCTGGCCCGGTTCCGGGAGGCGGCCGACCCGGCCCGCCCGCCCCGCGCGGTGCGCCGCGCGCTGCCGCCCTGGGCGTACGAGCTGCGCTATCCGGAGCTGGACGGGCCGCGCCGGCTGGGCCGTCTCGCGTCCCGCGCGCTCTACCTGCACACCACCGTGACCGGGGTGGACTGGCAGGATGGGGACCTGGCCGTGACCGGCACTGCGGAGATCCGGCACCTGCGCATGGACGAGCGGGCGGCGGTCCGGGTGACGCTGCAGTGCGGGAACGCGCCGGGCACGCCGCTGCCGGTGACGCGTTCGATCGCGGTCGACTCGCACGGCGAGCGCAGCCGGTGCGGGTTCGCCGTACGCATCCCCGGACCGGTGCTGGCCCGTCTGGCCACCGGCCGCCCCGCACACCTGCACGTCGAGGTCACGCACGGCCGGGTACGCCGCCGGGGCGTGCTGCGCCACCTGCGCGCGGGCAACGCCGAGACGGCCGCGGGCGGGTGGATCAGCGGCACCGGCTGGCTGCAGCCCTACGCCGGGCCCGACGGGCGGCTGCTGCTGCGCCACGAGCGCGACCCCGGCCGGCTCACCTCGGCATCCATCCGCGACGGGCTGCTGGTGCTGGCCGGGCGGCTGCCGCCGGACGCGGGCGGCCGGCTGCACCTGTCCGGCCGGTGGGGCGGGCCCAGGCCGCTGCCCTGCGAGGTCCGCCCGGCCGCGGGCGGTGCCGCGTTCACGGTCCGGCTGCCGCTGTCCCGCCTCCACGCCGACAGGGCGCCCGACGATCCGGTCACCGGGCTGACGCTGTGGCCGATCGAGATCACCCGGAGCGGCCGCCCGCTGCTCGCGACCGGGCTGCACGAGACCGTCGGCTGCCTGCACGACGGCCGCCTCTACACGGTCGGCAGGGGCGCCGAGGGCCGGGCCGTGCTCGCCGAACGGCCGCCGCGCCTCCTGGTCGACGAGGCCGTGCTGCGCGACGACCGCACCGTCGCCGCCGGAGGCCGGCTGTGGGTGCCCGCGGACGGGATCACCGTGGTCTGGCGCGGCACCGGCCCCACCCGCGGCACGCCCGATCTGGCCTGCACGGTGTCGACCGGCGGAGGCCGCTGGAGCGCCGTCACCGCCTGGCGCGACTTCCTGGCTCACAGCGCCGGGGACGGGGAGTGGACGCTGTTCGCGCAGCCGGCCGACGGGATCGCGTACCCGGTGGTGGTCGACGGTTTCCTGGCCGGGCGCAGCGCGGTGACGCTGCGCGCGGGCCGGGTCGAGCTGGTGCTGCGCCCGCTGGCCGACCGGCTGCAGGTCGAGGTGCACGAGGAGGCGGCGGGAGGGGCGGCGCCATGACCGACACCCGCTCCGGCCCGGCGGACGCGCACCTCGTCGACCTCGCCGTCCCGGCCGGCCGCCGGGCCGCGACCGGCGCCGACGCCGCCTGCACCGGGGCTGTGCTGCGGCGGCTGCTGCGCGACGTGCTGCCGCCGGACGCCCGGGTGCTGGCCGCCGGTCCGCACGCCCCCGACGTGATCGCCCTGGTGGCCAGGCACGCCGCGCACACCACCGTGCTGGTGGGCGAACCGGAGCAGGCGCGTGAGCTGGCAGCGGTGTACCCGGCGGGCGTGGACGTGCGGGTCGGCGCGGTCGGCGGCGCCGCCGAGCACGTTCCGTTCGACGCGGTGCTGGCGCTGGACGGCCTCGACCACGTGCCGGGCCTCGACGGCCAGGAGCCCTGGATCCACCGGCTCCACCTGCTGATCGCGTACGCGACGGGAGCGCCGCAGCAAGGGCTGCCCGCCGGCCGCCGAGGGCCGGACGGGGATCGCCCCCCACCGCCGGACGGCGCCGTGCCGGATTCCGCCGAGGCGGCTGGAGCCGTCATGCCGCGAGTCAAGCCGGTGCTCGTGGTGGGCTGCCTGAACGCCTTCTCGCTGGTCGGGCTGCTCGACGCGCGCCCTCCGGGGCAGCGTCCGGTGGTCCGGGGAGCACCACGCGCGGCACGCGACGGGGCGGCGCCGCCCGGATCGCCCGCCGCGCTGGCGGCCGCGCTGGACGCGGCCGGGGTGCTCCCGGGCACGCTGTACGCCGCCTTCGGGCCCGACGGCATGCCGCACACGCTGCTGGACACCGCGCTGACCGTGGACGCCGACGGGTTCGCGGCCCGTGCCGCGATACGGGGCATGGAGGCGGCCGCGCGCGACCTGCCGCTGGTCAGCCCGATCGGCGGGGCGGCCGCCGCGGCGGCGGACGCCGGGCTGCTGGCCGCGCTGCCCGAGCGCTGGCTCGCCGTGTCCGGCGCCCGCGGCCGCCCGCTCTACACCCGGGGCGGGGGCGACCTGGCCGTCGCGGCCGAGCCGGAGCCGGACGGCTGGCGGCTCACGCCGGTGGCCGACCCACCTGCCCCGGGACGGGCCGTGCCGGATCCGGGCCCGTCGCCGCTGGGGGCGTCGGCGGCGGCCGTGCCGGAGCGGGTCCCCGAGGGCGAGACCGTCGAGCGGCTGCTGCGGCGGCAGGCCGCGACGGGTGACGTCACCGCCGTGCGGGTGCTGGCCGCGGAGCTGGGCGCGTGGCTGCGGGCGTACCACGTGGACCGGCCGGATGCGCTGGTCTGCCTGGACGACCTGGTGCCGGACGGGCCGGACCTGGTGCCGGGGGTGCTGGGCCGGGTCTGGGGCGAGCCGGTGGGCTCCGGCGAGGTGCTCGCGGCGGCCTGGCACCGCTGGCACGAGCGGCTGGCCGCGGCGGGCGGGGAGCATCCGTGGCCGCCGTGGATGAGCGCCGACGACCTGGTCGCGGTGTGGCTGGACGCGGCCGGCGAGCCGCCCGCGCCCGAGATCCTGGCGCAGGGACGGCGCATCGCCGCCGCGCTGCGGGAGGCCGAGGGGCCGCCGACGGCACCGGCGGACCTGCGTACCGCGCTGGCCGCCGCAGCGTCGGCGGGGGAGCACACCGCGCAGCTGTCCGCGCACATCGCGGGGCTGACCCGGACCCTGCAACTGCGCGACGAGCAGCTGCGGGTCCGCGAGGAGCGCATCCGCGCGCAGCGTGCGGAGCTGCGCCGCATCCGCGGCTCGCGCAGCTTCCGCCTGGTGCGGCTGCTGCAGCGGCCCCGGGAGCTGGCCCGCGCGCTCGCCCGCCGCCTGCACCTGCGCTGAGTCTCAGGATCGGAGCTGGTACGAGGCGAGCAGCCGGTCCTCCTCCGCATGCCTCGGGTACGCGAGCGCGACCAGCACGATGCCGATCACGATGGCCAGGGCCGCGGCCGAGTACGCCCAGCGGTCGCCCGCCAGGAACGCCTCCCGCGCCGCCTGCACGATCTGCGTGGCGTACTCGGGGTAGCGCTGCGCGGTGTCGGCGGCGCTGGAGAAGGACTTCTGCAGCTCCGCCTCGGTCGCCTGGCTGACCTGCTGCGCGTCGGGCGACTGCTGGATCTGCGCGGCGAACGACCGGGCGTACCCGGCGGTCAGCAGCGCGCCGAGCAGCGACTGCATGATCGCGCCGCCCAGGTCGCGCTGCAGGTCGGCGGTGCCGGAGGCCATGCCGGCCCGCCGCACCGGCACCGAGCTGGTCAGCGCCCGCGACGCCGGCGTCCCGGCGAACCCGATCCCGGCCCCGACCAGCGCGTACGCCAGCCCGACCCGCCAGTACGGGATGCCCTCCCGCCACAGCAGCAGCATGGCGAGGAAGCCCAGCAGCAGGAACGCGTACCCGCAGAGCAGGGTGAACCGGGAGCCGTGCCGCTCGACCAGCCGCGCCGAGTGCGCCGCGACCATCGTCATCAGCAGCGGCGAGGGCAGGATCGCGGCGCCGGACTGCAAGGTGCTGTAGCCGAGCACGTTCTGCAGGAACTGCTGCCCGATGAACAGCGATCCCATCAGCGAGCCGAACACGATGACCCCGGCCAGCGCCGCCACCCAGAACGTGCGCCGCGCCGCCACGTCCAGGTCGTACAGCGGGTTGGGGGCGCGGCGCTGGCGCAGCACGAACGCGGCCGCGGCGGCGAGGGCGATCACGAACAGCCCGGCCACGGCCGCCCCCGCGCCCGGGGTGGGCGCGAAGTTGACCCCCAGCACCAGCGCCGCGACGAGCAGCACGGACAGCACGCCGCCGAGGTTGTCGACGGGCTCGGTGGTCTCGTTGACGTGCGCGGGGATGACACGCCACGCGAGCAGCAGCGCCACCAGCGCCAGCGGCAGGGTCAGCAGGAAGACCGAACCCCACCAGAACCACTGCAGCACCAGGCCGGCCAGCAGCGGCCCCGTAGCCGAGATCGCCCCGCCGATGGCCGACCACAACGCGATCGCCCTGGTCCGCCGCGCGCCCGACCACAGCGCCGTGATGAGGGCGAGGGTGGTGGGGTAGGCCATGCCCGCGGCGAGCCCGCCCAGGACACGCGACAGCACCAGCATCACGTCGGACACCGAGAACGCGGCCAGCAGGCAGGCCGGGACGGACAGGCCCACGCCGGTGATCAGCAGCAGCTTGCGGCCGTGGCGGTCGCCGACGGCGCCGAGGTAGAGCACCGAGGCGGCCAGGCCGAGCGAGTAGCCGACCGCGACCAGGTTCAGCATGGTCTGCGAGGAGTCGAACGCGCGGCCGATCGACGGCAGGGCGACGTTGGCGACCGACAGGTTCAGGTTCGCCACCCCGGCGACCAGGATCAACGTGCCCAGCACCAGCGACTGGCGCGCCGGGGCGGTGCCGGGCGGCGTGGCCGTCATCCCGCGAGCCTCCCCTGTCGGTGGGTACCTCCCAGGCTATGCCGACACAAGGCGCTTACTTCGTGAATCGTCCTGTTCGGTATGCCGGGCCCGGCACGCGTGATCGGGGCGGCGGATGGCCCGCCGGTAGCATCGCGGCCGTGGTGGAGCTTCTCGCGCAGCGGCTGGCGGCGGTGCCGGGTGTGGTCGGCGTCGTGCTCGGCGGCAGCCGCGCCCGCGGCGAGCACCGGCCGGACAGCGACACCGACCTCGGCGTTTACTACCGCGCCCGGCTCGATGTCGATGCGCTGCGGGCGCTGGCCGCCGAGGTGGCGGCCGAACACGACGTGTACGCCCCCGGCGACTGGGGTCCCTGGGTCGACGGCGGCGCCTGGCTCACCGTGGACGGGCGCGCCGTCGACTGGATCTACCGGGACCTCGACCGGGTGCACGGCGTGTGGGCGGACTGCCGGGCGGGCCGGTACACGGTCGAGCGGCAGGCAGGGCACCCGCTCGGCTTCTACAGCCACGCGTACGCGGGCGAGCTGGCGCTGTGCCGGGTGCTGGCCGATCCGTCCGGGGAACTCGCCGCGCTGCGCGAGCAGACCCGGCGTTACCCGGCCGCACTGGGAGATGCACTGGTCGCGGGCCTGTGGGAGGCGGAGTTCTCGATCGCCGGGGGCCGCAAGGCACCGGACGACCGGGTGTACGCCGCCGGGTGCGTGTTCCGCGCGGTCGGGGTGATGGCACAGGCGCTGCACGGCCGGGCCGGGCGCTGGACGATCAACGAGAAGGGCCTCGTCGCGTCCGCGGCCCGGCTGCCGCTCGCGCCGGCCGGCTTCCGCGAACAGGCCGAAGCCGCCCTGTCCGACCTGGACGCGGCCGCGGAGCTGCTCGAACGTGTCCGCGCCGCAGTAGCCTGACCCGCCGAGCCGCCACCGGGCGGTCGCTTGCCGCGGCGTCGGCGCAGACGCCGCTGGAGGTTGAGAAGGTGCCCTTCCTCTACGTATTGCGTTAAGAAGGTGCCCTTCCTTTCGGATGGAGGCGGTGTGGAGGCGGGCGGGGTGCGGGCCGCGGTGCGGGCGCTGCCACGGGAGCCGGGGGTGTACCGGTTCCGCGACGGGCGTGGCCGGGTGCTCTACGCGGGCCGCGCGGTGGAGCTGCGCCGCCGGGTCGGCTCGTACTGGCGCGACCTCGGCGACCGCCCGCACCTGGCGCGTATGGTGCGCGCGGTGGCCCGGATCGAGGCGGTGGTGTGCGAGTCCGAGCATGAGGCGGCCTGGCTGGAGCGCAACGTGCTGGAGCATCGGATGCCGCCCGCCAACCGGGTCCCCGGCGGGCTGGAGTCGCCGGTGCACATCCGTCTGGACCTTTCCGCCGCGGCGCCGGGGCTGAAAGTCGCGCATGTGCCCACGCCGCGCCGGGAGACGGTGTGGTTCGGTCCTTACCTGGGCGGGCAGCGGGCACGCACCGCCGTCGCCGCACTGCACCGTGCCTTCCCGCTGCACTACACCGGGACCGGGCTCACCGTCGCGGAGAGGGAGATGGCGCAGGCGCGCGGTGTCGGGCCGGGGCAGCGCGCGGACCTCGCCCTAGCCGTGCGGGCGGTGCTCGAACGGGAGCCGGGCGCGGTGGCGGCGCTGCGGGCCGAGCTGATCCGGCGCCGTCAGGCCGCCTCGGACGAGGCCGCGTACGAGCTGGCCGGGCGCATCCAGGCCGAACTCGAAGCGCTGGAGTGGACGGTCGCGCCGCAGCGGGTGACCGTGTCCGCGGCGTACGACCTCGATGTGTCCGGCTGGCACGAGGGTGTGCTGGTCACCTTCACCATCAGGGGCGGCCGGATGCTGGACTGGCGGCAGCGCGCGTGCTCGCCCCGCGCCGCCGCCCCACACCTCGCCGCGACCCCGCCGGAGTGGCACGCCTTCGCGGCCCGCAACGCCGCCCTGGCCGCGACGCTCGCCGCGCACACCGCCTGAACCGGCCGCAGTTTCGGGGAAACCGCGGCCTCCAGCCGCCTCGTTCCTGCACTTCCCCCGAAACTGCGGGCAGGCTTCGGCTGAGGGTCAAGCAGGTGCCCTTGTTTACGAGAGCTCAGGGGCGACCTCGGCGGCGACGAGTTCCAGGTGGTCGAGGTCGGTGAGGTCGAGGAACTGCAGGTAGATGCGCTCGGAGCCGGTCTCGGCGTAGCGGCCGATCTTGTCGGCGATCTCAGCGGGGGAGCCGGTCAGGCCGTTGGTGCGCAGCTCGTCCTCGGCGCGGCCGATGGCGGCGGCGCGGCGGCGGACCTCCGCGTCGGTCCGGCCGCAGCACACGACCAAGGCGTTGGACAGGCGCAGGGTGCCCGGCTCGCGGTCGAGCCGGAGGCAGGCCTGGCGCACGCGCTCGAACTGCGCCGCGCTGTCCTCGACGCTCGCGAACGGCATGTTGAACTCGTCGGCGAAGCGTGCCGCGAGCACCGGGGTGCGCCGCTTGCCGCCGCCGCCGAGCAGGATCGGCGGGTGCGGCCGCTGCACCGGCTTGGGCAGGGCGGGGGAGCGGGTGACCGTGTAGTGCTTGCCGTGGAAGTCGAAGCTGCCCCCGGCGGGGGTGTCCCACAGCCCGGTGATGATCTGCAGCTGCTCGCCCAGCCGGTCGAAGCGCTCGCCGACCTCGGGGAACGGGATGCCGTACGCCTCGTGCTCCGCGGTGAACCAGCCCGCGCCCAGCCCCAGCTCGACGCGCCCGCCGCTCATCGCGTCCACCTGCGCCACGCTGATCGCCAGCGGCCCCGGGTAGCGGAACGTGGCGGCCGTCATCAGCGTGCCCAGCCGGATGCGGCTGGTGTCGCGGGCCAGGCCGGCCAGCGTGATCCAGGCGTCGGTCGGCCCGGGCAGCCCGCTGACGTCGCCCATCTTCAGGTAGTGGTCGGACCGGAAGAACGCGCCGTAGCCCGCGTCCTCGGCGCAGCGGGCGACGGCGAGCAGCTGTTCGTAGGAAGCACCCTGCTGGGGTTCGGTGAAGACGCGCAACTCCATGATCGCCAGCTTAGATGGGTCCGGCGGGCGGCGGCCCCTTGTCTGTCAGTTAACAATGTTGCAAGAATGCGTCTTCGAAATGTCTCGATCTTCGCCGCACGGTCCAGGGGGTCGCCGCGTGCTGCTCGTCTACTCCGGCCGGCACAAGGCCGCCTCCAGCTGGTCCCGGGCCATCCTGCGGGAGGCCTGCGGGCTGCTGGGCCTGAACATGGTCACCGTGATCGCGCCGGAGCAGTGGGCGCCGTACGGCTCGCTGGCCGAGCTGGTCCGCCAGGAGCGGGTCGACCTGCTGTCGCTGACCAACATCCAGCAGAAGCACTACGAGACGCTGCCGCCCCGGCGCACGGTGAACGTCATCCGCGACCCGCGCGACATCATCGTCTCCGGCTACTTCAGCCACCGCAACACCCACGCCGTACAGGCGCTCGGGGTGACCTGGCACGAGCTGCCCGAGCACCGCAGGCGCCTGCGGGAGCTGGACGTGGCGGACGGGATGCTGGAGGAGATCGAGTTCAGCGGTTACTTCCTCGACCACATGAACACCTGGGACTACCAGCAGCCGGAGGTCCTGGAGCTGCGCATGGAGGAGCAGATCGGCGACCAGGTCGCGGTCTGGGCGCGCATCTTCGACCACTACGGGCTGCTGGTGCCGCCCGGGGCCGTCGGCGAGTGGGTCCGCATGGCCGCGGTGCGCTGGCGGCTGGGCGCGCTGGGGGAGCCCGGCCGGTGGCGCCGCGCGCTGCCCGCGCCCGCGCTGCGACGGCTGCCGCGGTCGTACGTGCCGCACACGGTGGGCCGGCACACCTTCACCCGGCTGTCCTATTCGGATCGGCGGCCCGGCGAGGTCGACGAGATGAACCACTACCGCAAGGGCGTGCCGGGGGACTGGCGCAACTACTTCACCGAGCGTCACCGGGCCGCCTTCCGGGCCCGGTACGGCGACCTGGCGGAGCGGCTCGGCTACCCCGCCGACTGAGCGCAGCCCCGGGAGCGCCCGCGCCGGCCTCGGCATGCGGTGGAATGTGGTGTCGATCACTCCGGATGCGACTGTCGCCCGGAGAGGGTAGGTTTTCGTTTCGTGACATTCAGCGCGTTCACCGGTCCGATCCGGTGGGTTGCGCGCCTCTCCGCGCGGTTGCTGACCGCGCTGGCCCTGATGAGCCTGCTGCTGGCCCCGGCCGCGGCCCGGGCAGCCGAGCCCGCCCCGCAGCCGCGCGCCGAGCAGTCGGCCGTCACCGCGAGCGTCCAGGAGGAGCGGGCGCCGTCCGCCCGCCCGGCCGCCGCCGTCCACCCCGGATGCCTCGGCGACGCCGAGACCGTCCGGCCCCTCCCGGTCGCCGCCGAGCCGTCCGGCTCGGTGACCCCCGGGACGCGCGGCTGCCGCGCTCCGCCCGCGCGGTAACGGCCTTCCGTCGAGTTCGCGGCGTTCCGCCGGTTTCGTTCCCGCGCTCTCCGGTGATGACACCGGTATGCCGCCGACCGACGTCCCCCTCCGGGCGCCCGCCCGTGCGCCGTAACACCCTTCCCTCTTCGTGACGTGTCCCCGCCGTCGCGCCCACCCCTCAGCCACCCCGAGGTGTTGATCATGAACGTTGTCCTGGACATCTTCTGGCACGACCTGCCGAGCGCCGTGCTCGCCTGGTCCCTGCTCGCCCTGCTGGCCGCCGTGGCGATCGGCGTGCTCGCCGCGTACACCCGCCAGGCCGAGCCGCAGCCCGCCGGCCCCGCCCCCGAGCTGCTGGAGCAGCAGACGATGCTCTCCGAGTACGCCCAGACGCTGGCCCGCAAGGCCCGGGAGGCGAGCGCGGCGGCCGAGCGCGCCGCCGTGACGGCCCGGCGCCGCCGGGAGGAGTGGCTGGCCGCGCAGGAGGTGGCCGAGCGCGCGTGGCAGCACTACGACGAGGCCGACTCGCAGGCCCGCCGGGTGCTGACCGCGTCGGCGCTGCCGCTGCCGCGCACCCCGCAGACCCCGGCCGAGTACGCCTTCCGCGAGCGCTACCTGCACCGCTCGGCGATGTCGGCGTGCTCGCACAACCGGATGTCGCCGCTGGAACTGAGCGACGCGCTGGCGCACCGCCGCGGCTGGGACCCGCGCCGCCACCCGATCGAGCAGGAGGCGGTGCTGACGAAGGTGGCCCGGGCGTCGCTGCGCACCGCGTACCGCCGCGCGTCGGAGGCGGAGAAGCAGGCGTGGCTGGCCACGGAGGCGGCGACCGCCGCGGCCCAGTCCCTGCGTTCGGCCGCGCACACCGCCCAGATGCGCGCCCGCCGCGCGAGCCGCCGGGTGACCCCTGCCTGACCGGCTCCTCCGCTCCAGGACCGAGGCTCCCGCCACGTCGTGCAGACGACCTGGCGGGAGCTTTGCTCGTGTGGGGCGGGGAGGTTATGGCGTCGCGTGGCGGAGCGGGCGGCCGGTAGGGTCCGAGACATGATCATTCGTGAGGCGACCGGCCGGGACTGGCCGTCGATCTACCCGTTCTTCCGGCAGATCGTCGCGGCGGGCGAGACGTACGCGTTCCCGGAGGGCATGGACGTGGACCAGGCCCGCCCGTGGTGGATGGAGCAGCCGCCGGGCCGGACCGTGGTCGCCGTCGACGGGGACACCGTGCTCGGCTCGGCCAAGATGGGGCCTAACCGCCCCGGGCGCGGCGCGCACATCGCCACCGCCAGCTTCATGGTCGATCCGGCGCACGGCGGGCGCGGCGTGGGCCGGGCGCTCGGCACGCACATGATCGAGTGGGCGCGGTCCGCGGGCTATCACGGCATTCAGTTCAACGCGGTGGTCGAGACCAACGCGGCGGCGGTGCACCTGTGGCAGGCGATCGGCTTCGAGATCCTCGCCACCGTCCCGGAGGCGTTCGCGCATCCCGTGCACGGCCGCGTCGGGCTGCACGTGATGTACCAGCGGCTGTAGCCGAAACCGCCCATCCGGTCACGATCCCGTTGTGCAACCTACACGAATGGGGTGAATCGCGCGGCGGCGAAGGGCGGTGCGGTGCGGAATCCGTGCCCACCGGGCGAGCGCGGAGCGTGTATGGCTGATTACGTTCAGTGAAAAAATCTTGAGTTTGCCCTGGACGGAGCCCTGTAGGCCGACGTAGCGTGTTCACCAGTGGCGCGACGCTCGATGAAGGCCCCAGGGGTCCCAGCGGGCCGGCCCGGACGGAGATGTTCCGTCAGGAGGCGCCGAGCGAAGTGCACAGGGGGATGGGTGGACAGATGCCGTTGGGGGACGGCGTCCACCCGGACAGTGAAAGGCCGGCGGTCGCTAACGGGGGTGAGCGACCGCCGGCCGCACTGTCACCAATGCAAGGAAGGGCACCTTCTTAACGCTATGCGTAGAGGAAGGTGCCCTTCTTAACGTCTGCCGGTCAGCGGGCCGGTGGCGACGGCCGTGGCGTCGCGGTCACGGCGATCTGCGAGGTCAGCCGCTCCGCCTCGGCGGCCCGCCTTCGCCACTCCGCCCGCACCAGGTCCAGGTCGGCGCGGTGCGCGGCCTCCCATTCGTCGAGCCACCAGGACACCAGCCGCATCGCCGCCGTGTACGACGGCATCCGGCACGCGGCGTCGTCGGCAAACACGCCGGTCATCTCGTCCTCGGCGGCCCGCCAGGCGGCGGTGGCCGGACGGCCGCTAATCGGAGCGTCCGCCGTCCGCAGCCCCCAGTCGCGGAACAGGAAGTCGTCGCGGCCGTTCCAGTCCACCTGGTGACCGCGCTCCCGCATGCACGGCGCGTAAAGCAGCCGGCCCGCCAGCACCAGCGGGTTCGCGTCGATCCGCTCGGAGAGACCGGGCAGCGAGCTCAGCTGGTCCGTGCCGGCGGGCCGGTCGGTATCGTGGTACTCGCGGTAGTCGAACGGCCCGCGGCACGCGTTCGAGGCCGCGATCCAGGTCTCCTGATCCACCCCGGGCGGCAGCAGCGGCAAGCCGTAGTCGTAGCCCGGCGGGGCGTACGCCGACGCGATCACGTTGAGCGCGAAGCGGCGGCCGTGCTCGGTGACCGAGTCGAGCACGGTCGCGCCGCCGGTGCCGTAGCCGACGTCGGCGTCGGTGAAGCCCTCGTAGAGGCTGAAGTACGGCGCGACGGTGTACGGCAGCCCGCGCTCGCGCATGCAGTTGGCCATGCCGCCCTCGACGCGGTGGTAGTTGAGCAGCTCGTTGGCGCGCTGCTCGGCGACCGAACCGTTGATCCGCACGATCAGCGCGTCCAGCCGCGCCGCCGTCGCCGCGAGGTCGAAGGCCGTTCCGCGGTACACCGCGTACCCGGCACCCGCGGCCAGCAGCACGAGCACGCTCACGATCGCGATGAGCCTCCGCCGCGTCAGCCGGATCATCCCCCGCCCCCTCCTCGACCGAAGTCAGCGGTGTGAATGTAGCGTCCGGCGCGGCGGATGGCCGTCCCGTCGCCGTCAGCCGCGGGCGGCGTCCAGATCGGAGCGGGTCAGCAGGGCGCGCAGGGTGATGCCGTCGGCGGCGAGCGCGGCGGCGCCGCCCTCCTGCCGGTCGATCACGCACAGTGCGCTGTCGATCGTCGCGCCCAGCTCACGCAGCTGCCGGGTGGAGATCGCGATCTGGCCGCCGGAGGTCACCACGTCCTCCACCACCAGCACCTGCCGCCCGGCGATCTCGGCGCCCTCGGCGAGCTTCGCGGTGCCGTACGCCTTGGCGGTCTTGCGGACGAACGCGCACGGCAGTCCGGTGTGCCGCCCCAGCGCGGTGACCACGGCGATGCCGCCCATCTCCAGCCCGGCGAGCACCTGCGTGCCCGGCGGGACCAGCGCCGCCATCCGCCCGGTGAGCGCGTCGAGCAGGAGAGGGTCGGCTTCGAAGCGGTACTTGTCGAAGTATTCGGTCGCGGTGCGACCGGACCGGAGCAGGAACTCGCCGCGCAGGCGGCATCGGGCGTCGACCTCACGGGCCAGCTCGGCAGGCGTCACAGGCGATCATCCTGGCATGCCTCGCGCACTTTCGGGGAAACTGCACAATCGAAGCGTCTCT
>NZ_BONF01000002.1 GCF_016862575.1 Catellatospora bangladeshensis
GTGCACGTCCGAGAAGGCTTCACGGTGCAGTTTCCCTGAAACTGCAGGCCCGAGGCGGCTCCGCGTTGCGGGTTCCCCGAAGCTGCACGACGTGAGCGGCCGCGCGTCCGGCTAGGTCGGAGGCGGCGATCGGGTTGGTGACGGTCAGCCCCGGAGGAAGTCGAGCAGAAGCGGGTTGAGGGCGGCCGGGTCCTCCAGGCTGGGCAGGTGCCCGGCCCAGTCGAGGGCGGTATGCCGGGCGCCGGGGATCTCGGCGGTCAGGCGCGCCGCGATGTCGCCGAAGAAGTCGACGTCGTGCGCGCCGGACACGACCAGCGTGCGGGCCGTGATCGCGGACAGCTCGGTGTCGACCTGCACCGACGCCACGTCGTCCGCGGCGAGCTGCACCTCGAACGCCCGGCGCTGCATCGCCGCGACCTGCTCGCGGGTCTCGTCGGTGGCGCGCGGCCCGAGGAAGGTGTCCACGTTCAGCTTCACGGCCGCGTCCACGTCCCCGGCTTCGAGCAGCGCGTCCTCGCTGTCGCTGAACGCGATGATCGCCGGGGTTGGCGGGTGCCCGCGCAGCGCCGCGCAGAGCAGCACGAGGGTGCCGACGCGGTCGGGCCACCTGGCGGCGAGTTCGTGGGCGACCCGGCCGCCCATCGACGCGCCGCCGAGCGAAACCTGCCCGATGCCGTACATGTCCAGCAGGGCGATCACGTCGGCGGCGTTGTCGTAGGTCTCCGCCGGCGCGGGGGTGTCGCCGAAGCCGCGGAAGTCCACGGCCAGCACCCGGAATCCGGCGTCGAGCAGCGGCTGCCACTGGGGCTGCCACATCCGGCGGTCGCAGACGGACGAGTGCAGCAGCACGACGGCAGGCGCGTCGGCCGGACCGTCGATATCATGATCAAGAAGCATGGAGCAGAGACTACCGTCCACCCGTCCCGCGCTGTCCAGCCAGTTGACGACCCCTCGGCGTGCCCGCGCTGCCATACTGCCCGGATGCGGTTGACGAAGACCTTCTCCGAGCAGCAGTTCGCCCAGGCGCTGGAGTCCTGGGCGTGGCTGGAGCCGTCCGGGCGCAAGCCGCTGTTCACCTCGCTGTTCGGCGACGTGTTCCTGGCCGGGCCGGACGGGTGCTGGTATCTCGACACCATCGAGGGCACGCTGACCAGGCCCTGGGCGTCGGCCGACGAGCTGGAGCGCGACCTGTCCACCGAGGAGGGCGAGAACCGCTACCTGCTGGCCGGGCTCGCGGAGGCGGCCGAGGGGCGTGGCCTCGTGCTCGGCCCGGATCAGGTGTACGCGCTGCTGCCCCCGCCCGTGCTCGGCGGCCGGGCCACCGCCGAGGCGGTGAGCGTGGAGGACTTCGCCGTGGCGCTGAACATGCTTGGCCAGATCCACGAGCAGGTCCGCAACCTGCCGCCGGGCGCCCGGATCACCGGCGTGGAGCTGGCCTGACGCTCACCCGTGGGCGCGCAGCCGAGGGGTGAGCGCGTCCGGGTCCACGCCGTCGAGGCCGTCGCGTTCGATGCGGGCGGCGAGCGCGCGCGACCAGGCCACCAGGCCGGGGACGTCCACGTCGTGGGGCGGGGCGGCGGCGTACGCCTCGATGCGGTCGGCGGCGCGGCCCAGCAGGCGCGGCGCGCCGGTGGCGTTGCCGCGCCGGGCGTGGGTGAGGCCGACGGCCAGCTGTGCCAGCCCGCGCCACAGCTCGCGCTCGGGATCCGGTGCCGCCTTCCAGGCGCCCTCCAGCACCTCGTGCGCGTGGAACGCCCGCCCCTGATCCAGCAGCTCCTGCGCCTGTGCCAGCGCCTCGTCGGGGGTCAGCCGCAGGTCGTCGGGCGTGGTCGGCACGCCCTGCGCACCACGCGGCAGCGGCCGGCCCAGCTCGTCGCGCGGCCGCGCGTTGCGGGCGCGTCCCGCCCCGTCCCGATCCCGATCCCGATCCCGATCCCGATCAGCGGCAGTGTCCATCCGTCCATCCTGCCCGAGGTTAGGAAGGGCACCTTCTACACCGACGTCCGTTAAGAGGGTGCCCTTGCTTTCAGAGGAGGGTGGGGCGGAGGGCGTTGTGGGCGGCGAGTTCGGTGAGGGCGGCGTTGAGCTGGTCGACGTGCTCGTCGGTGTGGGCCGCGGTGAGCTGCACGCGGAAGCCCACCTGGCCGCGCGGGACCAGGGGGTATGCGGCGAGCGTGACGTAGACGCCGTGGCGCCAGAGCAGGTCGGCGGCGTCCTTGAGGTCGTAGCCGGCCGACAGCGGCAGCTCGATGACCGGGGTGGCGTGCCGGTTGGGCGTGTGCACGCGCAGCTCGCGCAGGTGGGCCAGGACCCGGGCGGTGAGCCGGTGCAGGGTGGCGCGCAGCTCGTCGCCGCGCGAGTCGTTGACGTCGAAGCCGGCCAGCACCGCGGCCAGCGAGTGCACGGGGGACGGGCCGGAGTAGAGGTACGGCGGGGCGGCGAGTTTGAGTTCCTCCTTGAGCGCCGTCGGCACCGCGACGAACGCCAGCAGCGCCGAGTACGCCTTGGAGAAGCCCCCGACGAGCACCACGTCGTCGTACGTCTCGGCGCAGTGGCGCACCACGGCGTTGCCGCGCGTGCCGTACGGCGTGCCGCCGCCCGCCCCGTCGCCCGTGCCGTCGCGCTCGCCGATCACGCCGAAGCCGTGCGCGTCGTCGACGTAGAGGAGCGCGCCCCACTCGCGGCATACCGCGGCGAGCCGGGGCAGGTCCGGGATGTTGCCGGTCATGCTGTTCACGCCGTCGAGGCAGACCACGCGGGGCCGGTCCGCGGCGGCCGAGCGCAGCAGCCGCGCCAGCTCGTCCGGGTCGTCGGCGTGCCAGCGGTAGAGCTGCGCGCCCAGGCCGCGGGCGTACGAGCCGCCGTCGTAGATGGTCTTGTGCGCGCTGGCCTCGACGAACACCGAGCCGCTGTCGACCAGCGCGGGCAGCACCGACATGTGGATGTGCGTGATGGTGGGCAGCACCAGGCTGTCGGGCGCGCCGAGCAGCTCGGTGAGCCGCTCCTCGATGTCGGGGTAGAGGCGCGGGTTGCCCAGCAGCCGCGACCAGCCGGGGTGGGTGCCCCAGCGGCGCACCGCCGCCTCACCCGCGGCGATGATCTCGGGGTCCAGGTCGAAGCCGAGGTAGTTGCAGGAGGCGAAGTCGACCAGCCAGTGGTCGCCGATGCGGATGCGCCTGCCGTCCACCTCCTCGATGACGGCGTCGTACATAGGTGTCTGCGCGCGCAGCCGGTCCAGCTGATCGGTCGACGGCACCCGGTGCGCGTCGGGGGTGTGCACGCCGGATGCCTTCGTCACACTGCCTCCTCGGAATCGGTGGTCATGCGGCCACCTTCTGCTCGGTGATGACGGTGATCGCCTGCTCGCCGGTGAGCGGCCGGGCGAACAGGAAGCCCTGGCCGTAGCGGCAGCCGATGCGCGACAGCAGGTCGCGTTCCACGGTGCGCTCGATGCCCTCGGCGATGACCTGCAGGCCGAGCGTGTGCGCCAGCCGGACGATGCCGTCGACCAGCGCGGCCTGCTGCGCCGACGAGGCGATGGTGCTGGTGAACAGCCGGTCGATCTTCACCACGTCCAGCGGCACGTGGCGCAGGTAGCTCAGTGACGAGTAGCCGGTGCCGAAGTCGTCGATGGCCACCCGGATGCCGGTGGTGCGCAGCTCGGTGAGGTCCTCCCAGACCTGGTCGTCGTCGCGCAGCAGCAGGCTCTCGGTGATCTCCAGCATCAGCCGGCCCGGCGGCAGGCCCTCCGCGGTGAGGATGTCGTGCACGCTGGACACGAAGCCCGGGGTGCGGAACTGGCGCGCGGAGACGTTGATGCTCACGTACGGCGCGGCGTCGCCGGCCTCCCGTTGCCAGCGCGCGGCGGCGGCCACGGCCTGGTGCAGCACCTCGGTGCCGATCGCGACGATCTGGCCCGACTCCTCGGCCACCTCGATGAACTCGCCGGGCAGCAGCCGGCCCCGGTGCGGGTGGTTCCAGCGCACCAGCGCCTCGTACCCGGCGGTCACCCCGGTGCGCAGCTCGACGATGGGCTGGAACTCGACGGTGAACTCCTTGCCGGCGATGGCCTGGTCCAGCTCGGTGCGCAGCTCCAGCCGCTCCACGATCGCGGTGTGCAGGTCCGGCAGGTAACGCCGCCACTGCCCCTTGCCCTCGCCCTTGGCCACGTACAGCGCCAGGTCCGCCTGGCGCAGCAGCTCCGGGGCGCTGCGCGCGTCGGCGCTGGTGGAGATGCCGATGCTGGCCGCGCCGGAGACGAGCCGGTCGTCGATGGTGAACGGCTCGCCGAGCGCCGCGACGATGCGGTCGGCGACCTCGTCGATGGTGGCCGCGTCGGGGGCGCCCTCGATCAGCGCGGCGAACTCGTCGCCGCCGAGCCGGGCCGCGACGTCGTCGGTGCGCAGCACGGCGGCAAGGCGCTGCCCCACCGCCCGCAGCAGCCGGTCGCCGTGCTCGTGGCCCAGGGTGTCGTTGACCACCTTGAAGTCGTCCAGATCGATGAAGAGCACGCCGACCACGGAGCCGTCCGCGTCGGCGCGGGCGATGGCCTGCCCGATGCGCTCGGCGAAGCGCACCCGGTTGGCCAGGCCGGTGAGGGAGTCGTGATACGCCAGGTGGGTCAGCTCGGACTCCATCCGGCGCTGGTCGGTGACGTCCCGGAGGGTCAGCACGAGCGCGCCCACGGTCGTCTCCTCGCGCAGGTCCCGGCAGGAGACCTCGGTCTGCACGGTGGTCCCGTCCGGGCGGAGCACGGTCCAGTCGGCCGTGTCCGCGTCATCGTCGGCGGCGGCGAGGGCGAACAGGTCGGCCACCAGCGTGTCGTGCGGACCCGCGACCAGCTCGGACAGGTTCTTGCCGGTCAGCTCGGCGGTGCCGAAGACGGTCTGGGCCGACGGGCTGGCGTACCGGATGCGCCCGGTGTCCGGTTCGATGATCAGGATGACGTCCGCGGCGTTGTGCACCAGCGTGCGGAAGTACTGCTCGCTGTTGTGCCGGGTGATCTCGTTGCTCAGCATGATGCGCTCGATGGCGAGCGCCGCCTGCGAGGCGACCAGCTCCATGGGCATCTGCAGGTAACTGAGCGAGTTCTCGTCCGACGCGATGAGCAGTACGCCGATGTGCGGGTCTCCGGTCGGCCGGTCCTCCAGCGCCAGCGGGCAGATCATGGTGATCTCGAAATCGCCCATCCGGGCCGCGATGTCCGGCGGCAGCGAGCGGGTGAACCGCAGCTGGGAGCCGGTGGTCATGCCCGGCTGGAACAGGTCGGTGGCGTTGCCGTCGTCGTTCATGATCATGGCGACCCGGTAGTCGTTGCCCGGGGGCAGCAGCCGCTCCGCCGTGCGCTTGAGCGCCCAGGTGACGCCGTCGACCGTGGTGGCGGACATGAGCGCGGCGTTGCTGGCCCGGATGCCGCTGGTGCGCATGGTGTTGCCGCGATAGCTGTTGATCACGCCGAACAGCCGGCCCAGCGTCAGCAGCACGGTGGTGACCACGAAGGCGACGATCACCATCGGGTACTGCAGACGGCCCTGGCCCACCCCGATCACCAGCACGAGCAGCGGGATCAGCACGAAGACGACCAGCAGCGCCTGGTGCGTGGTGCGCATCTCGCGCGGCCGGACCACGCGCGGCGTGGTCAGGTCGGCCATCGAGGGATGCAGCGCGGCGGCGCCCCAGCAGGCGTAGAAGACGATCCAGCCCAGGTCCACCGGGCCGCCCACGGTCCAGTAGCCGTGCAGCTGCACCAGCCCGTACATCACGTCGGCGGCCATCAGCCCGACCGCGCCCACGGTCAGCAGCGCCACGGTCGGGCTGAACGGCACCACGGAGATGAGGCGGCCGACGGTGGCCAGCACGAGGATGTCGCCCAGCGGGTAGGCCACCGAGACCAGCCGCTGGGTCATGGTCAGGTCCTGGTTGAGGATCTGGGGGCTGATCAGGAAGACCCAGGACAGCAGGCCCAGCCCGGCGGTGACGATGAGCGCGTCGAGCGGCACGGTCCGGTCCCGCGCCGCCGCGCCCGCCTTCGACAGGCCGAGCAGGCCGATGGTGACCGCCGGGTACATCGCCAGGTAGAGCATGTCGGCCGGGGACGGGAACGGGTTCGCCTGGCCGAACACGTCGGTCATCACGTTGTAAAGGGTGTCCCCGGCGCAGAGCAGGGCAAGGCCCAGGATCATCCAGAACCAGGGCGACCAGCGGCGCGGGCGGTAGCGGAACAGGCCGTAGACGATCGCTCCGGCGCTGCTGAGGCCGATCGCGCACCACAGCGGGATGTGCGCGGCGGGGAAGGCGTAGAAGGCCCCCGCCAGCAGGGCCATCCAGACGCCGTACCAGGCCATCACTCTGCGGGCTGACACGCTCCTCCTTCCGGCGCGGCAGGCGGGGCGGCACGCGGCCCGAATTAAGCGATTATGACAGCTTTTCGTATACGTTATCGCCTCCGCGGCCCCTCGCGCGGGGGATATGTCCAGCTCAGCGCCCTGGCACGTACTTCGTCCGGGGCTGACCGGCGACCTGGAACCGCCCGCGTGGCCTGGGCCACAAAGGGGATAGTTCCGGAATCTCGGAAATGCCCGCCCGGTTGAACCCTCCCGTAAGACTTCCCAACGAAGGGATCTACCCCGTGGTCAACGTCGACCTGATCAAGCGCACGACCTTCCGAGCCGTCCTCGCCGCCACCGGCATGGCAGTGCTCACCGGTATCGCGGCCAGCCCGGCCGCCGCGGCGTCCGACGCCGTAACCGAGGCCAAGGCCGTGGCAGCTCCGGTCGCGGCACCCGCCACCAAGACCGAGGCGAAGGCTGTCGCGCAGGCTCCGGCCGCCAAGCCGGCCGCGAAGCCGGCCGCCCAGGCCCCGGCTGCCAAGCCGAAGGCCGAGGCACTGGCCAAGGCCCCGAGCCGCCAGCAGCTGATGCCGGCACCGGTCGCGGAGTACCAGACCGCGTTCAAGCCGACCGCCGAGCAGAAGCGCAACGCCGAGGTCATCATCGAGACCGGGCAGAAGATGGGCCTGCCGCCCCGCGCGTGGGTGATCGCCGTGGCGACCGCCGCGCAGGAGTCGACCCTGAACAACCTGGGTCACCTGGGCGACATGAACGACCACGACTCGCTGGGCCTGTTCCAGCAGCGCCCGTCGGCCGGCTGGGGCACGCCCGAGCAGATCACCGACCCGGTGTACTCCGCGAAGGCGTTCTACAACGGGCTGAAGAACGTGCCCGGTTACGACACCATGGCGCTGACCGACGCCGCCCAGACCGTGCAGGTCTCGGCCTTCCCGAACCACTACGCCAAGTGGGAGAAGATGGCCGCCGACCTGGTGATGGCCAAGTACGGGCAGGGTCCGTACGCCGCCTGATCAAGGTGTGCGAAAGCCCCGCCACTGCTACAACAGCAGTGGGCGGGGCTTCGCCGTATCCAGGGGAGGGCGCGACGGTGAACGGGTTCGAGGTCCGGGTCGTCGCGCGGGCCGCCGCCGGTGACCTGGCGCACTTCCCCGACGTGGTGCGCCTGGACGGCGGGCGGCTGCTGGCGGCCTTCCGGGAGGGCGCCGGGCATGTCAGCCACGAGGGCCGGATCCGGCTCACCAGCTCCGAGGACGGCGGCCGGAGCTGGTCGGCACCGGTGGTCGCGGTGGACGGGCCGTACGACGACCGGGACCCCAAGCTCGCCGTGCTCGCCGACGGCACGGTGCTGCTCAGCTGCTTCACCCTCGACTGGAGCAGCGCCCGCGACTTCGCGGTGCGCGGCGTCCACGTGCGGCGCAGCAGTGACGGCGGGCACACCTGGTCGGCGCCGGCCGCGGTGGGCACCGCGCTGCGCGGCCCGGCCTCGCACGGCGCCGCGGTCGAGCTGCCCGGCGGTGACCTGCTGCTCCCGCTCTACGGCCTGCCGCAGTCCGAGGGTGGCTCGGTCGCCTCGGTGGTACGCAGCACCGACGGCGGCCGGACCTGGCCCGCGGCTTCCGAGACCGTCTTCGCCGCGGTCGGCGGCGTCGAGTTCCAGGAGCCGACGCTGACCGTGCTGCCCGGCGGCGGGCTGGTTGCGCTGGTGCGCACCGCGGGCGCCCACGCCTGGCTGGCCCGCTCCGCCGACGGTGGCCGCACCTGGACGGCCCCCGAGGAGCTGGACCTGCCCGCCTCGTCCCACCATGTGCTGGCGCTGGACGGCGGCGGCGTGCTGGTGACGTACGGCGACACCTCCGGCCGCTTCTCGCCCCGCCGCATCACCTCCGGCCGCCTGATCCGCGACCCGGGCGGCGACTGGTCCGGCGTGCCCGACCTGCCGCTCTACGACTCCGGCGTGGACGACCAGGCCAACCCGTCCAGCGCCCAGCTGCCGGACGGCCGCCTGCTCACCCTGTCCTTCGACGTCACCGCCGCCACGGTCGTCGCCGTCGTCACCGCACCCGACGACTATCCGGCCTGACCTGGCACAGGTTAAGAAGGGCACCTTCTACTACGCATAGCGTTAAGAAGGTGCCCTTCCTTCTATCGGGCGTGGGCGGGGGAGCGGGAGCGGCTGGGGGTCGGGCCGTCGATGAGGGCGTCGGAGTGGCGGGGGGCGGCGTCGCGGGCGTCGGCGTAGTAGTCGGACGGGCGGGTGGCGTCGAGGCCGGCGGGTACGCGCAGGCCGCGCAGGAGCAGGGTGCCGGCGACCACGACGAGCAGGTTGACGGCCAGGGCGAGCAGTCCGGTGTAGACGGTGGCGCGGGTGTCGAGGCCGAGCTGGGCCAGCGGGAGGTTGGAGCCGCCGAAGTGGGCCTTGAGGACGCGGCCGTCGGCGGCGCGCTGCGGGATGTGGTACATCGCGAGCAGGCCGGTGCCCAGGCCGGTGAGCAGGCCCGCGGCCAGGGCGTAGCGGTGGAACCAGCCGGTCCACAGGCCGAGCACCACGGCGGGCACGGTCTGCAGCACGATGACGCCGCCGATCAGCTGCAGCTCGATGGAGAACTCCTGGTCGAGCAGCAGGATCGCGAGCAGCGCGCCGAACTTCGCCAGCAGCGACACCCAGCGGCTGACCCGGGCCTCCTCGGCGGGGGTGGCGCCGGGGCGCAGGTACTCCCGGTAGACCGAGCGGGTGAACAGGTTCGCCGCGGCGATGGACATGACCGCGGCCGGGATCAGCGCGGCCACCCCGATCGCGGCGTAGCCGATGCCCGCGCACCAGGCCGGGAACACCTCGTGGAACAGCTGCGGCACGACTGTGTTCAGGTCCCCGCCGACCGGGCGCACGCCCTGGCCGATGGCGAAGAAGCCGAGCATCGCCAGCAGCCCCAGGGCCAGGCAGTACACCGGCAGCGCGGCCGCGTTGCGCTGCACCGTGGCCCGGTCACGGGCGGCCAGGATGCCGGTCAGCGCGTGCGGGTACGCGAAGATGGCCAGCGCCGAGCCGATGACCAAGGTCAGGTAGCCTGACCAGCCGCCCTCGGGCAGCAGCAGGCCGCTGGCCGGGGAGGCGTCGGCGGTGAAGCGCTCGCCCGCGCTCCGGAACGCCGCGACCCAGCCGCCGGACATGGCGACCAGCAGGATCACCGCGAGCACCAGCCACAGCAGCAGGATGTCCTTGGCGATGGACAGCAGCGCCGGGGCGCGCAGCCCGGACCGGAAGGTGCACACCGAGGCCACCAGGACGGCGGCGGCCAGCGGCCACTCGCCGGTGACGCCGAGCGTGGCGAACATCGCCCGCAGCGCGACGAGCTGCACCGCGATGTATGGCATGGTGGCCACGATCCCGGTGACCGCGACCAGCGCGGCCAGCCCGCGCGAGCCGAACCGGGCCCGGGTGAACTCGGCCGAGGTGACGAAGCCGTGCGCGTGCGACACCGACCAGGTGCGCGTGCTGATGACGTACGCCAGCGGCGCGCTGATGATGGCGAACGGCACCGCGAAGAAGCCGGCCGCGCCGACGCCGTACACCAGCGCAGGCACCGCGATGTAGGTGTACGCCGTGTACATGCTGCCGCCGAGCAGGAACCAGGTGACCCAGTTGCCGAAGGCGCGGCCGCCCACGCCCCACTCCTCCAGCGAGTGCAGGCTCGGCGGGCGGCGCCAGCGCGCGGCGAGGAAGCCGAGCAGCAGCATGGCGCCCAGCAGCACGGTGAAGGTGCCGATCTCGACCTGGCGGGCGCTCACCGCCGCCCCCGCCTGCTCAGCTGGTACACCAGCACGGTGACCGCCGTGGCCAGGAACGCGCAGCCCACCTGGTACCAGTAGAAGAACGGGATGCCCCACAGCCGCGGCTCCAGCCGGTCGTACAGGCCGACCGGCAGCGGCGCGAGGATCGGGATGAGCAGCAGCCACTGCCATCCGCGCCGTGCCGGACGTGCTCCGTGCTCGGCCACCGGTGCCTCCTTTCGGGTCCGCCCCGGCGGCGGCACGCCGTGCCGGGGATCGCGCTGAGTGATCAGGACACTGTCTGCCGGTAACGCGCCGGTGACATCGGCGAAATCACCGGTCTTGCCGCGCGCGATCTTCCGGAACCGCCGCCCCCTTCCGCCGGGACCACCGCGACCCCTATATTGCACTCACAGTGCATCTTGTTTCAGTATGCAAGGAGGGCCGCGTGGCCGCACCTGTCACCGCCGACGACCTGCTGGCGCGGGTCGACGGCTTCCTGGCCGCGCACGATCCGGCCGGTGACCGGCTGGAGTTCCTGCGTGCCCGCTTCGACGCGGGGCTGGCCTGGGTGCACTACCCGGTCGGGCTGGGCGGAATCGGTGCACCCCGAGTGCTGCAATCCGTGGTGGACCAGCGCTTCGCCGCCGCGGGCGCGCCCGACAACCGGCCCCGGCGCATCAGCATCGGCCTCGGCATGGCCGCGCCCACCGTGCTGCGCCACGGCACGGCCGCGCAGCGCGCCCGCTACCTGCGTCCGCTGTGGACCGGCGAGGAGGTGTGGTGCCAGCTGTTCAGCGAGCCCGGCGCCGGCTCCGACCTGGCGGGCGTGGCCACCCGGGCGGTACGCGACGGCGACGGCTGGCTCGTCGACGGGCAGAAGGTGTGGACCTCCATGGCGCACCAGGCGCGCTGGGGCATCCTGCTCGCCCGCACCGACCCGGCCGTGCCCAAGCACCAGGGCCTGACCTACTTCGTGTGCGACATGCACGCCCCCGGCGTCGAGGTACGCCCGCTGCGGCAGGCCACCGGCGAGGCCGAGTTCAACGAGGTGTTCCTGTCCGGCGTACGGCTGGCCGACGAGCTGCGGATCGGCGCCGTCGGCGAGGGCTGGGCGGTCGCCCGCACCACGCTGATGAACGAGCGCGTCGCGATCGGCGGCAACGCGCTGCCGCGCGAGGGCGGCATGATCGGCGTGCTGGCCCGGACCTGGCGGGAGCGCCCCGAGCTGCGCACCCCGGCGCTGCACGACGAGGTGCTGCGGCTGTGGGTGCGCGCCGAGGCGCTGCGGCTCACCGGCGTACGCCTGCGCCAGCAGCTCGCCGCGGGGGAGCCCGGCCCGGAGGGCTCGGCCATGAAACTCGCCTTCGCCGCGCTCACCCAGCAGATCTCCGGCGTCGAGGTGGAGCTGCTCGGGGCCGAGGGCCTGCGCCACGACGGCTGGGACGCCACCCGGCCCGAGGAGGTGGACCTGATCGGGCGCGGCGCGACCTACCGCTGGCTGCGCGCGAAAGGCAACTCCATCGAGGGCGGCACGTCCGAGATCCTGCGCAACATCGTCGCCGAGCGGGTGCTCGGACTGCCCGCCGAGCCGCGCACCGACACCGGCGCCGCCTGGAAGGACCTGCCGCGATGAACCTCGACCTGCGCTACACCGAGGACCAGGAGCTGCTGCGCGACTCGGTGCGGGCCATGCTCGCCGACCACGCGCCGTGGACGCGGGTGCTCAAGGTCGCCGAGAGTCCTGAGCCCGACGACGCCGACCTGTGGCGGCTGCTCGCCGTCGAGACCGGACTGGCCGCCCTGGCCGTGCCCGAGCACCTGGGCGGGGCCGGGGGCGGCTTCGCGGAGACGGCCGTGGTGCTGGAGGAGCTGGGCCGCGCCTGCGCCCCGGTGCCGTACCTGGGCACGACGGTCGCCACCCGCGCCCTGCTCCACCTCGGCGACACGGACCTGCTGCGCACCGTGGCCGCGGGCGAGGTGATCGCCCTGGCCCTCCCGTTCAGCGCCGGACCACCGAGGGATGATCGCGAGTTCGTGTCCAAACCTGAGGTCCAGCCGCACTTCGTGACACGAAACAGCGATCTTGCCGCGCGATCCGAGGTCGAGGTGACCCTCTCCGGCGACGGCGAGCCGCTGCTCAACGGGGCGGTGCACAGCGTCGCGGAGGCGCTGCGGGCACGGGTGCTGCTGGTGCCGGCGGGCGGCGGGCTCTACGCCGTGGACACCTCGGCGGCGGGAGTGCGGCGCGAGCAGGTGGTGTCGCTGGACGAGACCCGGCCGCTGTGCGACGTCTCGCTGTGGAACGTGCCCGCGCGGCTGCTCGCCTCGGGGGAGCGGGCGGCGGCGGCGCTGGACGCGGCGCTGGTGACCGGTGCCGCGCTGCTGGCCTCGGAGCAGCTCGGGCTGGCCCAGTGGTGTCTGGACACGACGGTCGAGCACCTGCGCACCCGGTATCAGTTCGGGCGGGCGGTCGGTTCGTTCCAGGCGCTCAAGCACCGGCTCGCCGACCTGTGGGTGGAGCTGGCGCAGGCGCGGGCGGTGGCCAGGCACGCGGCGGCCTGCGTGGCATCCGAGGACCCGGACGCGCGGCTGGCGGCGTCGCTGGCGCAGGCGCACTGCGGCCCGGTCGCGGTGCGCGCGGCGGAGGAGTGCGTGCAGCTGCACGGCGGCATCGGCTTCACCTGGGAGCACCCCGCCCACCTGTACCTGAAACGGGCCAAGAGCGCCGCGATCGCCTACGGCACCGCCGCCCACCACCGCACCGTCCTCGCCACCCTCACCGACCTCACCCCCGCCTGACCGCATCGCGGTTGATTCATCACGAGTGCAAGTTTTGATCTTGCGCCGGGGTGATTTCAGTGGGTTCGTCAGGGGAGGTCACGGGCTCGTAACGAGGGTATTGACGAGCCGTTTCTCAAACCTACACTCCTAGTGTAATTACTTAGTCCTCCTTCATCCCGGCGATTGCAGAGGTGACGATGAAAGCGCCGTCCGGCGAGACATCCGCGGCAGGGCACCGCCTCGCCCTGCGCGGCATCGGCGTGCGATTCGGCGGCCTGACCGCATTGGACGGGGTGTCGCTCGACGTCGCGCCCGGCCAGGTGGTCGGGGTGATCGGCCCGAACGGCGCGGGCAAGACCACGCTGTTCAACGTGGTCTGCGGCCTGGTCCGGCCCACCAGCGGCACGCTGGAGCTGAACGGCGCGCGCCTGGTGCCGCAGCCGCATCGGCTGGCCGGGCTCGGCGTCGTCCGCACCCTGCAGGGCGTCGGCCTCTTCCGCGGGCTGACCGTGCTGGAGAACGTGATGGCCGGTGCCACCTGCACCGCCCGCACCGGGTTCTTCTCAGGTCTGCTCGCCCTGCCCCGCGCGGACCGCGACGAGCGGCGGCTGCGGGAGGAGGCGATGGCGCAGCTGGAGCGCTTCGGCGTGGCCGGTTACGCGGCGGCGCTGCCCGGCACGCTGCCGTACGCCGTGGGCAAGCGCGTCGCCCTGGCCCGCGCGCTGGCCGCCCGCCCGCGCCTGCTGCTGCTGGACGAGCCCGCGGGCGGGCTGGGCGCGCAGGACATCGAGGAGCTGGCCGAGCTGATCACCACGCTGCCGCGCGAGGCGGGCTGCTCGGTGATGCTCGTCGAGCACCACATGGACCTGGTGATGCGGGTCTGCGACCGGATCGCGGTGCTCGACTTCGGACGGCGCATCGCCGAGGGCACCCCGGACGAGGTCCGGGAGAACCCGGCGGTCACCGAGGCCTACCTAGGCGCCGAGGCCGACCCCATCCCGCTCGGCGAGGAGACCACCCCACCCGCCCCGGCGGCCGTCCCGTTCGTGCGGGAGGCCGCCCCGTCCGCGCAGGAGGCCGCGGCATGAGCGCCGACACCACCGCCGATGCCCTGCCCGCGCCGGTGAGCGCGGGCGGCGCGACCGGCGACGCGATCCTGCGGGTGAGCGGGCTGACCGCCGGGTACGGCGCGGCGCCGGTGCTCCAGGACATCGAGCTGACCGTGCGGACCGGCACCATCGCGGCCGTGCTCGGCGCGAACGGCGCGGGCAAGACGACGCTGCTGCGCACCCTGTCCGGCCTGGTCCGGCCGAGCGCCGGGGACATCGTGTTCGACGGGCGGCCGCTGCGCGACGTGCCGGTGGAGCAGCTGGTGCGGCGCGGCATGGCGCACGTACCGGAGGGCCGGGGCGTGGTCGCCGAGCTGACCGTCGACGAGAACCTGCGGCTGGGCGGCCTGTGGCGGCGCGACCGCGCCGACGCGGCCAGGGCGCTGGCCGAGGTGTACGAGCTGTTCGAGCCGCTGGCCCAGCGCCGCCGGCACGCCGGGCACCAGCTGTCCGGCGGTGAGCGGCAGATGCTGGCGCTGGGCCGCGCCCTGGTGGCCCGGCCGAAGCTGCTGCTGCTCGACGAGCCGTCGCTCGGCCTGGCCCCGCGCGTGATCGCACAGATCATGGGCCTGCTGCGGCAGCTGCGCGACCAGACCGGGCTGACCGTGCTGCTGGTCGAGCAGAACGTGCGCAGCGCGCTGTCGGTCGCCGACGAGGCGGTGGTCATGTCGCTGGGCCGCATCGTCACCGCGACCACGGCCGGCCGGCTGCGCGACGACGAGCAACTCCGCCACGCCTACCTGGGCTTCTGACCCCGCGATCCATGAAAGGAGGGCACATTGGACCGCTTCGTCTTCCTCACCTTCGACGGCCTGTCCAAGGGTGCGGTGCTGGCCGCGTTCGCGCTGGCCCTGGTGCTCATCTGGCGGGCCGCCCGCATCGTCAACTTCGCCCAGGGCGCGATGGCGGTGGCCGCCGCGTACGCCGCCTACAGCGTCACCAGCGCGACCGGCTCGTACTGGCTGGGCTTCGGCGCGGCGCTGGCGGGCGGCCTGCTGATCGGCCTGGTCGTGGAGCGCGCGGTGATGCGCTTCGTGGACCACACCTCGCCGCTGGCCGAGGTGATCGTCGCGCTCGGCCTGGTGCTGGTGTTCCAGGCGCTGCTCGGCATCTTCTACGGCAACGAGTATCTGCCCACCGGCACACCGTTCAGCAGGACGGCGCTCACGGCGGGCGGGGTGCCGCTGCTGTCCCGCTACGACCTGTTCGTGTTCGGGGCGGTGCTGCTCGTCGTGGTCGCGCTCGCGCTGCTGTTCACGCGTACCCCCGTGGGACTGCGCATGCGGGCCTCGGCCTTCGCCCCCGAGGTGTCCCGGCTGCTCGGCGTGAACGTCGGCGGCATGCTGACGCTGGGCTGGGCGCTGGCCTCGGCGGTCGGGGCGCTGGCCGCGATGCTGGTCATCCCGACCGAGCTGGGCCTGCACCCGCACGCCATGGACCTGGTCTTCGTCTCCGCGTTCACCGCGGCCGTGGTCGGCGGGCTGGACAGCCCGGTCGGCGCGGTGGTCGGCGGCCTGTCCGTCGGCCTGATCCTCTCGTACGTCAGCGGCTACCTGGGCAGCGACGTCACCCCGATGGCGGTCCTCGTGCTGCTGCTCGCGGTGCTGCTGGTGCGTCCGGGTGGCCTCTTCTCCAGCACCGTGGCGAGGCAGGTATGAGCATCCTCCGCAACTCGACACTGCTCCGGCATCTCGCCTTGACGCTGCTGGCGGGGGTGGTGCTCTACCTGCTCACGCTGCAACTGGAGCCGTTCCGCAACTTCCAGCTGGCCACCGTCGCGGCGTACCTGTGCGCCACGGCCGGGCTGACCGTCCTGGTCGGCCTGAACGGGCAGCTCTCGCTGGGACACGGCGCGCTGATGGCGGTCGGCGCGTACACCGTCGCGCTGAGCCAGAACAGGCTCTCCGACGCGGGCGTCACCGGCAACCAGGTGCTGCCGCTGTCGCTGGCGCTGGGCGTGCTGGTCACCATGGCCGCGGGCGCCGTCATCGGGCTGGCCGCCGCCCGCCTGCGCGGGCCGTACCTGGCCGGCGTCACGCTCGCCGTGGCCATCGCGGTGCCCGCCGCGACGGTCACCTTCGACGAGGTCTTCAACAGCGAGCAGGGCCTGCCCGTGTACGTCGAGCCGCCGCCCCTGTCGCTGGGCCTGTACTTCCCGAACGAGCGCTGGCAGGCCTGGATCGCCCTGGCCGGGGCCCTGCTCACCATGCTGCTGCTGGCCAACCTGGTGCGCAGCCGGATCGGGCGCAACCTGCGCGCGGTGCGTGACGACGAGGTGGCCGCCCGGTTGGCCGGCATCCACCTGGCCCGCACCCAGGTGCTCGCGTTCGTGGTGAGCGCGGCCTGCGCGGGCCTCGGCGGCGGCCTGATGGCGCTGCTGGCGCAGAGCGTCTCGCCCGGCGCGTTCTCGCTGACCCTGTCGCTGTTCCTGCTGATGGCCGTGGTCATCGGCGGGCTGGGCAGCCTGTCCGGCGCGGTGTGGGGCGCGCTCCTGCTCGTCGCGCTGCCCGACCTCACCCACGACACCACGGACTGGGTGACCCTGTCGCCCGAGGTGGCGCAGCGGCTGGAGGGCAACCTCCCGCTGGCCGTCTTCGGGCTGACCCTCATCGTCGTGATGATCGCCGCCCCGGGCGGCGTGCAGGGCCTGCTGCGCCGGCTCGGCGCCCTGGTCCGGCGGCGGGTCCCCACCCGCTGATCACACGGCCGCACCACCGCACCAACCCGCTCCACCGCATTTATATCGATAATCATCAATGTATTCGAAGGGATCGGTGTCACCATGAATGCCCTGACCCGACGCGGTGTCGCGCTCGCCGCGGCCGCCGCGCTGCTCACCGCCGTCGCGGCCTGCAGCGACGACGCGAACACCCCGCCCGCCGAGGTGCCGGGCGTGTCGGCCACCGAGATCCTGGTCGGCTCGCACATGCCGCTGACCGGTCCCGCCGCGGCCGGCTACTCGGAGATCGCGCCCGCCAGCAAGGCGTACTTCGACTACGTCAACGCCAACGGCGGGGTGCACGGCCGTAAGATCAACTACAAGTTCCTTGACGACGGCTACAACCCGGCCAACACCCAGACCGTGGTGCGCAAACTGGTCCTGGAGGACAAGGTCTTCGCGATCCTGAACGGCCTGGGCACGCCCACCCACACCGGCGTGCTCGACTTCCTCAAGACCAACCGGGTGCCGGACCTGTTCGTAGCCTCCGGCAGCCGCAGCTGGGACCAGCCGTCGAAGTACCCGACCACGTTCGGCTTCAACACCGACTACACGGTCGAGGGCAAGATCCTGGCCACCCACATCAAGGCCACCTACGCGGGCAAGAAGGTGTGCTTCTTCGGCCAGGACGACGACTTCGGCCGGGACAGCCTGGTCGGCGTCGAGCAGGTGCTCGGCGCGGGCGCCGTGGTGGCCAAGGAGAAGTACGTCACCAGCAACACCAACGTCGCCCCGCAGATCGGCGCGCTGAAGGCGGCGGGCTGCGAGGTCGTCGTGCTGGCCACCGTGCCGGGCTTCACCGCGCTGTCCATGGGCACCGCCGCCCGCATCGGCTTCAAGCCGCAGTGGGTGGTCTCCAACGTCGGCTCCGACTACCAGACCCTGGCCAAGACGCTGGGCGCGGGCAAGGTGCTGCTGGAGGGCATGATCGGTGTGTCCAACCTGCCCTCGCCGGTGGACGCGGCCGACCCGTGGACCGCGATGTTCAAGAAGATCCACGACCAGTACAACAGCGCCGCCCCGTTCAACGGCAACGCGGTGTACGGCATGTCGGTGGCGTACCTGTTCGTGCAGTCGCTGCAGGCGGCCGGCAAGGACCTGACCCGCGAGGGCCTGATCGCCGCGGTCGAGAAGGGCGGCTTCAAGGGCCCGTGGTACGCGCCGCTGCGCTTCTCCAAGGACGACCACTCCGGCTTCGGCGGCCACCGCCTGACCAAGGTCAGCGGCGACTCGCAGGAGTTCTTCGGCCCGGTCTACGAGACCGACTCGGAGTCCGGCCCGGTCAACGAGTACGGCGAGCAGCGTCCCACGCCGCCCGCCAACAGCATCCCGTCCGCCTGATCCGCTGACCGGAAGCGGCCCGGTACGCGTCGTGCGTACCGGGCCTTCAGGTTGGGCGAGGTCAGGACAGGCGCTCCAGGACCATGGCCATGCCCTGGCCGCCGCCGACGCACATGGTCTCCAGGCCGATGCTCTTGTCGTGCCAGCGCAGCGAGTTGAGCAGGGTGTTGGTGATGCGGGCGCCGGTCATGCCGAAGGGGTGGCCGACGGCGATCGCGCCGCCGTTGACGTTCAGCTTGTCCCACTCGATGCCCAGCTCGGCGGCGCTGGCGACGACCTGGACCGCGAACGCCTCGTTGATCTCGACCAGGTCGACGTCCTTGATGGACATGCCTGCGCGGGCCAGCGCCTGGCGTGACGCCTCGACCGGTCCCAGGCCCATGATCTCGGGGGACAGGCCGGACAGGCCGGTGCTGACGATGCGGGCCAGCGGGGTCAGGCCCAGCTCGGCGGCGCGCCGGTCGGACATGATGACCAGGGCGGCGGCGCCGTCGTTGAGCGGGCACGCGTTGCCCGCGGTCACCGTGCCGTCGGGCCGGAACACGGGTTTGAGGCCGGACAGCGCCTCCATGGTGGTGCCGGGGCGCGGGCCGTCGTCGGCGCTGACCACGGTGCCGTCCGGCAGCGTCACCGGGGTGATCTCGCGCGCCCAGAAGCCGTCCTTGATCGCCTGCTCGGCGAGGTTCTGCGAGCGGCAGGCGAACTCGTCCTGCAGCTCACGGGAGATCCCCCGGAGCTGGGCCACGTTCTCGGCGGTCTGGCCCATGGCGATGTACACGTCGGGCAGCTCGCCGTCCTCGCGCGGGTCGTGCCAGGTGCCCGCCCCGGCCTCGGCGCGGGCCTCGGTGCGGGCCAGGGCGCCGGCGAACACGTCGTTGCGGGTGCCGGGCATGCCGTCGCTGCGGCCGTTGCCGTAGCGGGACACGCACTCGACGCCGACGGAGAGGAACACGTCGCCCTCGCCCGCCTTGATCGCGTGCAGCGCCATCCGGGTGGTCTGCAGCGAGGACGAGCAGTAGCGGTTGATGGTGGTGCCGGGGAGGTGGTCGAATCCCAGCATGGTGGCGACCACGCGGCCGAGGTTGTGGCCCTGCTCCCCGGCCGGCTGGCCGCAGCCGAGCACCAGGTCGCCGATCTCGCGCGGGTCCAGGCCGGGCACCTGGTCCAGCGCCGCGCGTACGATGTCGGCGGCCAGGTCGTCGGGGCGTTTCGTGACGAGCGAGCCCTTGTTGGCACGGCCGATCGGGGAGCGGGCGGCGGCGACCACCACAGCTTCAGGCACGTCCTTGTCCTTTCACGAGTACGGGCAAACTTTATGCACTCACGCTGCGTCTTTCTGGTGGCCCATGTCAATGGCGTGCCGGGTGGGCCTTGTCACCCTCATGACACGCGTTGACCGGGCCGCATGGCGTCCCTAATATCAGCACTGCTAGTGCAACTAGCTGACCGGAAGGAATCCCCTGTGACCGCCCTTCTCCTCGACGGCGCCGCGGTCGTCGTCACCGGTGCCGGGTCCGGCATCGGCGCCGCCCTGGCCCGCCGTCTCACCGCGGCCGGCGCGCGGGTGGTCGTCAACGACCGTGATCCCGTCGCGGCGCAGCGGGTCGCCGCCGAGGTGGGCGGCCCGGCGTTCCCGGCCGACGTGACCGACCCCGCGCAGGTCGCGGCCCTGGTCGACTTCGCCTGGGAGTCCTTCGGCGCGCTGGACCTGTTCTGCGCCAACGCGGGCGTGGCCCCGCCCGCCGAGGCGGCCAACGCGTGGGAGCTGGCCTGGCGGGTCAACGTGCTGGCACACGTGCACGCCGCCGAGGCGCTGCTGCCGCGCTGGCTGGCCGCGGGCCGGGGCCGCCTGCTGGTCACCGCCTCGGCGGCCGGGCTGCTCACCATGCTCGGCAACGCGCCGTACGCGGTCACCAAGCACGCGGCGGTCAGCTACGCCGAATGGCTGCGTGCCAGCTACGCCCACCGCGGCATCACCGTGCAGGCGCTGTGCCCGCAGGGCGTGCGCACCCCGATGCTGGAGGCGTCCGGTCCCGGCGGCGGGGTGCTGCTCGATCCGGGCGCGATCAGCGCCGAGGAGGTCGCCGAGGCCGTGGTCGAGGCGCTGGGCGGCGACAGCTTCCTGGTGCTGCCGCACGGCGAGGTGGCCGACTTCTACCAGCGCCGCGCGACCGACCCGGACCGGTGGCTGCGCGGCATGAACCGGCTGCAGCAGGACCTGGAAAAGCGCCTCGGCACGGGGTGACGCCGTGCTAGACGTGGGTCAGGACCAGGCGGGGTGCGCTCGCCGGCGCGGCCGGCAACCCTGCGACGCGCGCGCAACCCAGAGGTTGCGGTCCTGGGCCGCGTGACTGCCTCCGGCAGGCTGATCGACCCCTTCGGGCAGCGCGCACCGCTCGGCGAGGTACCTGTCGCCGCAGCCCACAACTTCGGTGTTGTGGCTACAACACAGAAGTTGTGAACCCGGGCCGGGGATACCTCCGGGCGGCGCGTTCGGCCTGCGGGCCGGGCGCGGCCGCGCGACTACACTCTGCGTGCACTTACGGTAGGGCGGTCGGCGGACCGCGGAGAGACAGGCGGTGGCGCGATGACCAGGACGGGCACCGCGGGCAGGGTCGACGGGCGGACCGCCCGCGCCGAGCGGACCCGCGCCGCGATCGTGGACGCGCACCTCGCCCTGATCACCGAGGGTGATCTGCGGCCGACCGGTGAGCGCATCGCCGAGCGGGCCGGGGTGTCGCTGCGCGCGCTGTGGACCAACTTCGCCGACATGGAGACGCTCTTCGAGGCGAGCGGCGCACGCGTGCTGGCCAGCCAGGACGCCGCGTACCGCCCGGTGGATCCGGCGCTGCCGCTGCGCCGCCGGGTGGAGGAGTTCTGCGCCCAGCGCGCCGAGCTGCTCCAGCTGATCGCCCCCATGGCGCGGGCGGCGGCGATGCGCGAGCCGGTGTCCGCGCAGCTGCACCGCAACCGGCTCAAGCACATCGACCGGGTACGCGACGAGGTGACCGTGCTGTTCGCGCCGGAGCTGGAGATGGCCGGCGCGGGGCGGGAGCAGCTGCTGCACGCGCTGCTCGCGGCCGCCATGTGGTCCAACTGGTCCATGCTGCGCGACGGCCTCGGGCTGGACGTCGACCAGGCGCGCGGCGTCATGGTCCGCACGGTCACCGCGCTGCTGCTGAACGCCATGGCCTCCGGCATGGCATAGCGGCACGATTCACGTCTTTCCAATCCCGTTACTTATAGGTAACACTGTGGGGCATGGTAAATGCATCGACAGTGCACATACCAACGGAGCGCGGCTCGTCCGGGCAGGTCGCGGTAGCGCCGCGCCCGGCGGCCCACCAGCTCCCGCTGCGCGGCCGCGAGCGCGAGCAGCAGACCGTCGCCGCGCTGCTGGCCGCCGCGGCGTCCGGCACCGGCGGCGCCCTCCTCCTGCACGGCGACCTGGGCAGCGGCAAGACCGCGCTGCTGCGCGCCGCCGCCGCGACCGTGCCCGAGGGCACCTGCCTGCTGGAGACCACCGGGCTCGCGGAGGAGGCCGACCTGCCATACGCCGGGCTGCAAGGCCTGCTCCAGCCGGTCACCGACCGCATCGCGCTGCTGCCCCCGCTGCAGGCGCGCGTGCTGACCGGGGCGCTGTCCGGCGCGGGCTGCGCCGACGGCGACCGGCTCGCCCTGGCCATGGCGGTGCTCACCCTGCTCGGCGAGCTGGGCCGGGAACACCTCGTGCTGTGCTGCGTGGACGACGTGCACGCGCTGGACCGGCCCTCCCTCGACGTCATCGCGTTCGTCGCGCGGCGGCTGCGCGCGCACCGGGTGGCCCTGCTGCTCGCCGCCTCCGCCGAGCCCGCGCTCAGCGGCGTACCACTGCTGCCCGTCCGCGAGCTGGACCCGCGCGCGAGCCGAACCATGCTCGCCGACCTGCTGCGCGGTGACGAACCGGACGGCCCGCTCACGGCCCACCTGCTGCGCGGCCATGTGCCGGACGGCCCGCTCCCGGCCTCCCCGCTGGGCGGCGACACGCTGGACGGCGGCCCGGCGGGCACGTCCCCGGCGCTCGGGTGCGCCGCCGGCCTGGAGGCGCTGCCCGGCGCGCTCGACGGCGACGGCGGTGACGGCGATCCGCTCGCGGCGCTGGCCGCGCTGGGCGGCGGCAATCCGCGCGCGCTGGCAGACCTCGCCGCCTCGCTCACCGACAGCCAGCGCCGCGGCGAGGCGCCGCTGCCCACCCGGCTGCCCGCCGACAGCGCGCTGCTGCGGGCATACCGCGCCCGCCTCGACCGGCTGCCCTCCGACACGCGCTGGCTGCTGCTGCTCGCCGCGGCCGACGAGGAGAACGACGCGGCCGGGCTGGTCCGCGCCGCGCTCGGGTCCGGAGTGGACATCGCCGCGCTCGCCCCGGCCGAGGACGCCGGGCTGGTCCGGGTCGGCCGGGGCGGCATCGTGTTCCCGCAGCCGCTGGCCCGCACACTGGCCTACGAGGAGGCGCCGCTGGCCCAGCGCCGCGCCGCCCACCTGCACCTGGCCCGCACGCTCGACCCCGACCGGGAGCGGCTGCGGCGGGCCGTGCACCTGGCCGCCGCCGCGTACGGACCCGACGCGCGGCTGGCCGCGGAGCTGGAGGACGCGGCGGGCGACGGCGGTTACTCGCGCGCCTCGGCGGCACTCGAGCACGCCGCGCAGCTCACCACCGAACCCGCCGGAGCGGCCAGCCGCCTGGTCACCGCCGCCCGCTACGCCTGGCAGTCCGGCAGCCCGCACCGGGCCCGCAGCCTGCTGCGACGCGCTCACCCGGGGGCCCGAGACCGGGCCGCCACCGCCGAGAGCGAGGTGCTGTCCGGCGAGATCGAGCTGCGCGCCGGGGCCACCGTCAACGCCGTCGAGTCGCTGCTGTCGCTGGCCGACCGGCTCGCCGGCACCCGCCGCGAGCTGGCCGTGCTGGCGCTGCTGCGGGCCAGCGAGGCGGTCTGCTTCTCCGGCGACCACCCCCGCTACGTCGAGGTCGCCACGCGGGCGGCGGCGCTGCGCCGTCCCGGCGACCCCGCCGACCTGGAGGTGGTGTTCGAGCACATCGCCGGGTTCGGCGCGACGTTCCTCGGGCGCCACGACCGGGCGCTGCGGCCGCTGCGGCGCACCATCGACCTCGGCGCCGCGCTGGACAGCGCCGCCCCGCTCACCTGCGCCGCCGCGTCCGCGCTGCTGCTGGCCGACGACGTGGGCGCGCACCGGCTCGCCGCCCGCGCGGTCGAGGTGGCCAGGGACACCGGCGACGTGTCCGCGCTGCCGCTCGCCCTGGAGATGGCCGCCTACGCCGAGTACTGGCTGGGCCGGTACGACGCGGCCGCCGCCACCAGCCTGCACGGGCTGCGCGCCGCGCGGGCCTGCGGGCAGGGCAACTACGCCGGGGACCACCAGGCGATGCTGGCGGTGCTCGCGGCCATCCGGGGCGAGCGCGAGCTGTCCCTGCGCCGCATCCGCGACATCGAGGTGGCGCCGGGCACCGGGCAGACCAACCGTCCCAAGGCGCTGAGCCAGTGGGCGCTGGCCGTGCTCGACCTGCTGGCCGGGCGGCCCGCCGACACGGTCACCAGGATCGCGGCGATCGCCTGCCCGCGTACCGGCCGGGGGCATGTCGTGGTGCAGGCCATGGCGACGCCATGGCTGGTCGAGGCCGCGGTCCGCGCCGACGGGCGGGAACAGGCCGTCGCGGCGCTGGCCGGATTCGACGGGTGGGCCGCGTCCACCGGCGACCCGGTGCGCCGGGCGCTGTCGGCGCGCTGCCACGCGCTGCTCGCCCCGCGTGGCAGCGCCGCCGCCGAGGAGCACTTCCAGCAGGCGCTGACGCTGCACCTGGCCGGGGAGGCCGACTTCGAACGCGCCCGCACCGAGCTGCTGTTCGGCCAGGAGCTGCGCCGCGCCCGCCGCCCCCGCGACGCGCGCGAGCACCTGCACCACGCGCTGGAGACGTTCACCCGCCTCGACGTGCCCGCCTGGACCGACCAGGCCCGCGCCGAGCTGCGCGCGGCGGGCGAGGCGGTGGACGCCCCCGCGGTCCGCGCCGCCGACGTCCTCACCGCTCAGCAGCTGCAGATCGCCCGCCTGGTCCGCGACGGCGCGACCAACCGCGAAGTGGCCGCCCACCTCTTCCTCAGCACCCGCACCGTCGACCACCACATGCGCAACATCTTCGCCCGCCTCAACATCCGCTCCCGCACCGAACTCGCCAAGGCCCTCACCTAGCGGGGCTCGCTTGATCCACCGACTTGCCGGGCAGATGGGCGTATCTTGACCGTCCATTCGCCCATGTGCCAGGCAAGTCGGCGGATCTTGGGCGGGCGTCGCCCGGGGGGCTCGTGAGTGGTCCGTGGCCGCGCCCGGATGCGTCCGCAGTTGCGGGGAAAGTGCACGAATGAGCGACGCCTTATCTGCACTTTCCCCGAAACTGGGGCGGACGGGGTCAGGAGAAGAGGATGACCGAGCGGGCGCCTTCGCCGCGGGACATGCGGGCGAAGGCCTCCGGGGCCTCGTCGAGGGTGATCCGGTCGGTGATGAGCGCCGCCGGGTCGAGGTCGCCGGCCAGGACCTGGCGGGCCAGGCCGGGCAGGTCGCGGTCGGGGTCGGAGTTGCCGTACACCGACGAGCGCAGCGTGCGGGCCGAGTGGAACACGTCCAGCGCGGCGAGGCTGACCATGTCGTCCTTGGCGCCCATGCCGACGACGGTCACCTGGCCGCCGCGCCGGGTGGCCCGCCAGGCCGCGCGGATGGTCGCGGCCCGGCCCACGCACTCGAAGGCGTGATCCGCGCCGCGGCGTTCGGTCAGCCCGCGCACCTGGCCGCTCAGCTCGTCGCCGGAGACCAGGAAGTGGGTCGCCCCGGCGGCCAGGGCCAGCTCCCGCTTGGCGTCGGAGACGTCCACGGCGATCACCGCACCGGCCCCGGCGGCGCGCGCCGCCATCACCGTGGACAGCCCGACCCCGCCCAGCCCGATGACCAGCGCGGACTCGCCGGGCCGCAGCGCGGCGGTACGCAGCACCGCGCCTACCCCGGTGAGCACCGCACAGCCGAGCAGCGCCGCGGTGTGGAACGGCAGCTCCTCGGGCACCGCGATGACGGCGTGGTCGCCCACCACGACCTCCTCGGCGAGCGCGCCGAGACCGAGGGTGACGTTCAGTGGCGTACCGTCGGCGAGAGTGCCCCGGGGCGTGCTCGCGACGCCCGCGGTCTCGCACAGCCACGGCTGCTCGTGGGTGCAGAACCAGCAGCGGCGGCAGGGCGGCGCCCAGTTCAGCACCACGTGCGCGCCCACAGCGACCGACGCCTCCGGCCCCGCCGCGGTCACCACGCCCGCCGCCTCATGCCCCAGGACGAGGGGGTACGCCGCGGCGAGGGTCCCGTTCACCATGGACAGATCGGAGTGGCACACCCCGGCGGCACGGATGCGCACGCGCACGTCACGCGGACCGAGCTCGGGCAGCACGATCGGCTCGACGGCCAGCGGCGCCCCGGCCCCGTGGCAGACCAGCGCGCGTACCGTCGCGGCGCTCATCGCTGGATCGCCTTGGTCTCGAGGAACTCCTGCAGCCCGTGCCGGCCCAGCTCGCGGCCGATGCCGGACTGCTTGTACCCGCCGAACGGGGCCAGCGGGTTGAACGGCGCCCCGTTGACGTCCACGGCGCCGGTGCGCAAACGCCGGGCCACAGCCAGCGCCCGTTCCTCGTCGCCGGACCAGACCGCGCCGGCCAGGCCGTACCGGGAGTTGTTGGCGATGGCGACGGCCTCGTCGTCGGTGTCGAACGGGATCACCACCAGCACCGGCCCGAAGATCTCCTCCTGGGCCACCACGCTGTCCGGGTCCACATCGGCCAGCACCGTCGCCGCCACGAAGTGGCCCCGGTCCGGCACCGGCGCGTCCAGGCCGCCCGCGATCAGCCGCGCCCCGTCGGCGAGCCCGCGCGCGATGTACCCACGCACCGTCTCGCGCTGCGCGGCCGAGGCCAGCGGCCCGAGCCGGGTGGCCGCGTCGAACGGGTCGCCGGGCGTCTGCCCCGCGGCCGCCTCGGCGGCGATGGCCAGCGCCTCCTCGTACCGCGAGCGGTGCACCAGCATGCGGGTCCACGCGGTGCACGTCTGGCCCGAGTTGAGGAACGCGTTCCCGACGCCGGTCTTCACCGCGCGCCGCAGGTCGGCGTCCGCCAGGATCACGTTGGCCGACTTGCCGCCCAGCTCCAGCGACACCCGCGCGATGCGGTCGGCGGCCAGGTGCGAGATGCGCGCGCCGACCGCGGTCGAGCCGGTGAACGACACCAGGTCCACGTCGGGGTGCCCGGCGATGGCCGAGCCGACCACCGAACCCGGCCCGGTGACCAGGTTGGCCACGCCCGGCGGCAGGCCCGCCTCGTCGACCGCGTCGAACAGCAGGTACGCCACCAGCGGGGTCAGGTCGGCGGGCTTGAGCACCACGGTGCAGCCCGCGGCCAGCGCGGCGGCCAGCTTGGCCACGATCTGGTGCAGCGGATAGTTCCACGGGGTGATCGCGCCGACCACGCCGACGGGCTCGCCCACGATCAGCGAGTTGCCGACGGTGTGCGTCGGCGCGGGTTCGGCGGCCAGCTCGGCGTACGACTTCAGCACGGTCAGCGGCAGGCCGGCCTGCACCTTGGCGGAGATCTTGAGGGGGGTGCCCAGCTCGCGGGCGACCGTGGCGGCGATGTTCTCGGCTCGCGCGGCCAAGGCGGTGTGCAGGCGGTTCAGGTGTGCCGCGCGCTCGGCCGGGGCCAGCGCCGACCACGGGCCGAACGCGGCCTTCGCGGCGGCGACGGCGCGGTCCACGTCCACCGTGTCACCGGCGGGCACGTGCGCGATCACCTGCTCGGTGGTCGGGTCCTCCACGGCGATGACGCCGGTGCCGTGCGGGGCGGTCCAGCGCCCGTCGATATAGAACGCGGTGCGGTCGGCGATCGGGGTGGTACGCCCCGGATGCGTCGCCGCGGCTGCCAGGTCCATGCGGTCCCTTCCCATCGGGCGGCCGTGCAGGGCGGGACCGCGGGGGAGCGGGGACGACGCCGTCGGGCCGCGATAGCGGGCGGGCTCCGGCCGATGGCCGAGGCCCGCAAAACTAGCGCTGCAAGTTTCGACTGTAGTACGACTCCGCCCCGGGAACCAGGGTCGGGTCGCACGGTGCACGCCCGGAGCACGCCGGGCCTGGGACGGACGAGGCCGCCGTCCACCGCGGCCGGGGTGTTTCGGTGCTCCCTCGGGCGGGTTCGGTCGAAGATCGCTGTCTCGTGTCAGAACCTGTGCTCAGGCCGCAGATCTTGACACGAACTAGCAATCATCAGCGGCCGACGTGCCGAGACCCTCGGCGGACGGACTTAGGTAGGTTTCTGACCTGCCGAAACGTGCCGCACCGTCAGCGCGGGGCGACCGTGGCGTCGTACTCCCGGGACAAGCCGTCGATCAGCGCGTCCAGCCCGAGGGCGAACGCCCCTTCGTCGACGCTGTGTTGGTGCTCCGCCAGGCGATGGGCCTGGGACAGGTGCGGATAGTGCGCCGCGTACAACTCCGGATCCTCCACGAAGCCCCGCGCGAACGACCCCAGCGACGACCCCGCCACCAGGTACCGCATCACCGCGCCGATGTGCGTGGCCCGCGCGGGCGGCCACCCCGCCTTGACCAGCGCCCCGTACACCGCGTCGGCCATGTGCAGCGCCGCCGGCCGCCGCCCCGGGCCCTGGGCCAGGAACGGGACGATGTTCGGATGCGCGGTGAGCGCCGCCCGGTACGACCGCGCCCACAGCTTCAGCGCGTCCCGCCAGTCGTGCGTGGTGAAGAACGACACGTCCACGCCCGCGATGATCGCGTCGGCGACCGCGTCCAGGATGTCGTCCTTGGTGGCGAAGTGGTTGTACAGCGACGGCCCGCGTACCCCCAGCTCGGCGGCCAGCCGGCGGGTCGAGAAGGCGGCCAGCCCGTCCGCGTCGATCATCGTGGCGGCCGTCTCGACGATGCGCTGCCGGCTCAGCAGGGCCTGGCTCGGCCGGGGCATGGGCGGTTCTCCCTCTGTCGGTGCTCGCCCGAAACTCTGCCACAGCGGGGTCTGGACGCGATAAAACTTTCACCGCTAGTTTATTGGCGTGGACATGACACTGTCGCCGGAACACGCCGCGCTGCGCCGGCTCGCCGCCGAGTTCGTCGACCGCGAGGTGGCGCCGCACGCGGCCGAGTGGGACCGGCGCGAGAGCGTCGACCGCACCGTGGTCAAGCAGCTCGGCGAGCTGGGCTTCCTCGGCCTGACCGTCGCCGAGGAGCACGGCGGCAGCGGCGGCGACCACCTGGCGTACTGCCTGGTGCTGGAGGAGCTGGGCCGGGGCGACTCGTCCGTGCGCGGGCTGGTGTCGGTCTCGCTGGGGCTGGTCGCCAAGAGCATCTCGGCGTACGGCACCGACGCGCAGCGGCAGCGCTGGCTGCCCGGCCTGTGCGGGGGCGACCTGCTCGGCTGCTTCGCGCTGACCGAGCCGGGCACGGGCTCCGACGCCGCGTCGCTGACCACCCGCGCCGAGCGTGACGGCGACGGCTGGCGCCTCACCGGCTCGAAGATCTTCATCACCAACGGCACCTGGGCCGATGTGGCGCTGGTGTTCGCGCGCACCGGCGGGCCGGGGCCGCGCGGCGTCACCGCGTTCCTGGTGCCCACGGACGCGCCGGGGCTGACCCGGCGCGAGATCCACGGCAAGCTCGGGCTGCGCGGCCAGCCCACCGCCGAGCTGGTGCTCGACGGGGTGCGGGTGCCCGGCGACGCGGTGCTCGGCACCGAGGGGCGCGGCTTCCACCTGGCCATGTCCACGCTGGACAAGGGCCGGATGTCGGTCGCGGCCGGGTGTGTCGGCATCGCGCAGGGCTGCCTGGACGCGTCGGTGGCGTACGCGACGCAGCGCACCCAGTTCGGCAAGCCGATCGCGGCGTACCAGCTGGTCCAGCAGTTGATCTCGGATGTCGCGGTGGACACCGCGGCGGCCCGGCTGCTGGTGTGGCGGGTCGCCGACCTGATCGACCGGGGACAGCCGTTCGCGACCGAGGCGTCGATGGCGAAGCTGTTCGCCAGCGAGGCCGCGGTGCGCGCGGCGAACAAGGCCCTCCAGGTGTTCGGCGGGTACGGCTACGTCGACGAGTACCCGGTCGGCAAGTACCTGCGCGACGCGCGGGTGACCACCCTCTACGAGGGCACCAGCCAGATCCAGCAGCTGCTGATCGGCCGCGCCCTCACCGGCGTGAACGCCTTCTGACCAGCGAGACGTTAAGAAGGGCACCTTCTACTACGGATAGCGTTAAGAAGGTGCCCTTCCTTTCAAGGGAGGACATGAGCATGGGGAACAGGTTCGGCGGGCGGGTCGCGGTGGTGACCGGGGGCGCGCAGGGCATCGGGGCGGCGACCGCGAAGCGGCTGGCCGGGGAGGGCGCCACGGTTGCCGTGGTGGATCTCAGTGAGGAGCGCAGCGAGGCGCTCGCGAAGGAGATCCGGGACGCCGGCGGGGTGGCCACGGGGTACGGGTGTGACGTCACGGATGAGGCGGCGGTGATCGCGACCGTCGATCGGGTGGTGGGAGATCACGGGCGGCTGGACATCCTGGTGAACAACGCGGGGATCACGCGGGACGATCTGCTGTTCAAGATGAGCGCGGCGGACTGGCACGCGGTGCTGAACACGAACCTGACCAGCATGTTCTATCTGTGCCAGGCGGTGCAGCAGCACATGGTGGGGCAGAAGTACGGCAAGATCGTGAATCTGAGCAGCCGGTCGGCGCTGGGCAACCGGGGGCAGGCCAACTATGCGGCGGCCAAGGCGGGGGTGCAGGGGCTGACCGCGACGCTGGCGATCGAGCTGGGGCCGTTCAACATCTGCGTGAACGCGGTCGCGCCCGGTTACGTGGCCACCGCGATGACGGCCGCGACCGCCGAGCGGGTCGGTTCGACGGCTGAGGCGCACCAGCAGTGGGCGTCGGAGCACACGCCGCTGCGCCGGGTGGCCCAGCCCGAGGAGATCGCCTCGGTGATCGCGTTCCTGGCCAGCGACGACGCGTCGTTCGTGACCGGGCAGACCCTGTACGTCAACGGCGGAGCCCGCTAACAACCACCGGAAAGAGGACCACTGTGGACTTCTCGCTCACCGACGAGGAGCGGGCGATCCGCGACACCGCCCGCGCGTTCATCCGCAAGGAGGTCGTGCCGCTGGAGCACGAGCTGCTGCGCCGCGAGCGGGCCGGACAGCCCGGCATCGAGCGTAGCGAGCTGCGCGAGCTGCAGCTCAAGGCGCGCGCCTTCGGCTTCTGGGGCCTGGCCACCCCGGAGGAGCACGGCGGCATGGACCTGCCCGCCGTCATGCAGTCGCTGATCTGGACCGAGGTCGGGCACACGCTGGTGCCGTTCCGCTTCGGCGGCGAGGCCGACAACATCCTGTTCCACGCCAACGACACGCAGCGCGCGGAGTACCTGCTGCCCACCATCGAGGGCGAGCGGGTGTCCTGCTTCGCCATCACCGAGCCGGGCGCCGGCTCCGACGCGGCGAACATCAAGATGTCCGCCCGCCGCGACGGCGACGACTGGATCCTCAACGGCGAGAAGACCTTCATCACCAACGGCAACGACGCCGACTTCGCCATCGTCGTCGCGGTCACCGACAGGGACAAGGGGGTACGCGGCGGCGGCACCACCGCGTTCCTGGTGGACCGGGCGATGGGGTGGCGTTCGGAGCCGATCGCCACCATGGGCCCGGCGACCCCGGCCTCGCTGGTCTTCGACGACGTGCGGGTGCCCTCCCGCAACATCCTCGGCGAGGTCGGCCAGGGCTTCGAGCTGGGCATGCAGTGGATCGGCAAGGGTCGTTACATCATCCCGTCGCACGCGCTCGGCGTCGGCGAACGCGCCCTGCAGATGGCCGTCGACTACGCGAACACCCGGCAGACGTTCGGCCACCCGATCGCCGACTACCAGGCGATCCAGTGGATGATCGCGGACTCGGAGACGGAGCTGGAGGCGGCCCGCTGGCTGGTGCTGCGCGCCGCGTGGACGGTTGACCAGGGCCAGGACCCGCGCCACTCGTCCTCCATGGCCAAGCTCTACGGCGCCGGCATGATCAACCGGCTGGTGGACCGGGTCATGCAGATCCACGGCGGCATGGGCTACACCCGTGAGCTGCCGGTGGAGCGCTGGTACCGCCAGATGCGGCTGCTGCGCATCTACGAGGGCACCGACGAGATGCAGCGCCTGATCATCTCCCGGGACCTGCTGCGCGGGTACACGAAGATAGGCGGGCACCTGGCATGAGGGTGTTCACCTCCGCGCAGGAACTGGCCGCCGCCGTCGGCCAGTGCATCGGGCCCGGCCCCTGGCAGCGGGTGGACCAGGCACGGCTGGACGCGTTCGCCGACGCGACCGGCGGGCCGCGCTGCACCGGGCTGGGCGCGGCGGCGCCCGGCTACCTCACCCTGTCCCTGCTGCCGCTGCTGGTGCACGACGTGTACCGGTTCGACAACGTGCGGCTGGGCGTGAACTACGGGGTCAACCGGGTGCGCTTCCCGGCGCCCGTGCCGGTGGGCGCCGCGATACGGCTGCTCGCCCGCATCGCCGAGGTCGAACCCGTGGACGATGGCATGCCGGGTGGCGTGCAGCTCATCACCCAGCTGACCATACGCGCCGACGGCCAGGACAAACCGTGCTGCGTCGCCGAGACGGTCAGCCGCATCTACTTCGAGGAGGAGCCGTGAGCACGCTATCCCTGGCCGCCGTGCTGGCCGAGGCGGCCCGCCGCCGGCCGGACAAGGTCGCCGTCGTCGACGCGTTCGGCCGCGAGACCTATGCCGACCTGTGGCGGCAGGCGCTGGAGTACGCCGCCGGCCTGCGCGAGCTGGGCGTCCGGCCCGGCGACGCGGTCGCACTCGTAGTGCCGAACGTGACCGACTTCCCGCGCGCCTACTACGGGGTGCTCGCGGCGGGCGGCGTCGTGGTGCCGGTGCACCTCCTGCTCACCCCGGGCGAGGCCGCGTACGTGCTGCGCGACAGCGGCGCGAAGCTCGTCGTCTGCCACAGCGGCCTGCTCGCGCTCGGCGCCCCGGCCGCTGCCGAGGCGGGCGTGCCCCTGGTCAGCGTCGGGCCGCGCCCCGATCTGGAGGCGGGCGGCACCGGCCCGGCCCGGCTGGAGGACGTGAGCGCGAGCGTCGCGCCGCTGCGCTCGTACGCCACCCGTGAGCCGAACGACCCGGCGGTCATCTTCTACACCAGCGGGACCACCGGGCGGCCCAAGGGCGCGGTGCTCACCCACCTCAACATGGTGCTGAACGCGACCGTGAACAGCTTCGACGCCAACGACGCCCGCCCCACCGACATCGTGCTCGGCTGCCTGCCGCTGTTCCACACGTTCGGGCAGACCGTCGGCATGAACGGCGCGTTCCGCATCGGCGCGACGCTGGTGCTGCTGGCCCGGTTCACCGGCGAGGCGGCGCTGGACCTGATGGTGCGGGAGGGCGTGGACGTCTTCCACGGCGTACCCACCATGTATGTCGCCCTGCTCGAAGCCGCGGCGGGACGCGAGGATCTGCCGAAGCTGCGCCTGTCCATATCCGGCGGGGCCGCGCTGCCGGTCGCGGTGCTGGAGCGGTTCAACGCAGCCTTCTCGACCACGATCTTCGAGGGCTACGGCCTGTCCGAGACCTCGCCCACCGCCACCACCAACCAGCCCCACTTCGGCGTCCGCGCCGGCACCATCGGGCATCCCATCTGGGGCGTCGAGGTGGAGATCGCCCGCGCCGAGGTCGACGACCGCATCGAGCTGCTGGGCACAGGCGAGCTGGGCGAGATCGTGATCCGCGGCCACAACGTGTTCGCGGGCTACCACGGCAACCCCGAGGCGACCGCGCAGGCCGTGGTCGACGGCTGGTTCCGCACCGGCGACCTGGGCACCAAGGACGCCGACGGCTTCATCGCCATCGTGGACCGCAAGAAGGACATCGTCATCCGCGGCGGCTTCAACGTCTACCCGCGCGAGGTCGAGGAGGTCCTCGCCCGCCACCCCGCCGTCGAGCTGGTCTCCGTCATCGGCGTCCCCGACGCCGTCCACGGCGAGGAGATCTGCGCCGTCGTCGTCCTCCGCCCCGACGCCGACCCCGTCACCGAGCAGTCCCTCATCGACTGGTCCCGCGACCAGCTCGGCAAGCACAAGTACCCCCGCCGCGTGCACTTCCGCGACGACCTCCCCATGGGCCCCAGCCACAAGGTCCTCAAACGCGAACTCCGCCGCCTCCTCTCCTGAAAAGGAAGGGCACCTTCTTATCGTTTTCCGTAGTAGAAGGTGCCCTTCCTAACTCTCTTCGCCTAGGGTTCCAACCTCGGTGGTGCCGCTGCCCGTGTACGTGGGTCGAAAGGTCGGACCCACGGAACGGGGAGGTGACGGGTTGGCGGACGACGAAGGGTTCCGCGAGTTCGTGCACGCGCGGCTGGCCAGGCTGTCACGGGTGGCGTACCTGCTGACCGGCGAGCACCACGCGGCCGAGGACCTGCTGCAGAACACGCTGGTCAGGCTGGCGTCGAAATGGCCGAAGGTGTCCCGCACCGGCGTGCCGGACGCCTACGTGCGCAAGGTGATGTACCACGAGCACGTCTCGTCCTGGCGGCGCAGCCGCCACCTGCGCAGCGAGCTGACCACGGCCGAGCTGCCCGAATCCGGGTCCGGGCCGGACATGGCCGCCGAGACCGTACGCCGCCTCCTGCTGGAGCAGGCGCTGGCGAAGCTGACCCGCAAGCAGCGCGCCGTGATCGTGCTGCGCTACTTCGAGGACCTGTCCGAGGCCGACGCCGCCGAGGCGCTCGGCGTCTCCGTGGGCACGGTCAAGAGCCAGACGTCGTACGCACTCGGGCGGCTGCGTGAACTGGCCCCGGAGCTACACGTGCTGGTCAAGGAGCCGAACGGAGTGAGCGCATGACCGACCTGAGGCAACTGCTCACCGACATCGGCGAGCGCGCGGGCAGCTACGACGTGACCGAACGGGCACTCACGATCACCCGGCGGCGCAGGCGGCGGCGCGCGGCCGTCGGCACCACCGCGGCGGCGCTGGCGGTCGCCGCGATCGCGACCTGGAGCCTGTGGCCGGGCGCGCCCGGCAGCGCCCCTGACCCGGCGGTGTCGCCGTCCGCCGGACCATCCCTGCCGACCTCGTGCACTCTCGGCAGCCTGCCGCTGCCCGACGGGGCCACCTACGGCGTCGTCTACCAGGTCGACCCGACCGGCCGGTACGCGGTCGGTGGGACCGACGTCGACGCCAAGAAGTACGACCGCGATCTGCTCTTCTGGGACGGGGACGCGGTGCGCCGTCTGTCGCTGCCCGGCAGGCTGCAGTACTTCCACGACGTCAACTCCGCCGGCACCGCGCTTGCCTCGGCGGTGATCGACGGAAAGGAGTCGGCCTGGGTGTACCGCGATGGCGAGTTCACCCGGCTCGACGGCGAGGCCTTCGCGAGTGACCTGAACGAGAGCGGCGTCATCGCCGGCACCATCAGCTCGGGCCCGGACGGTCCGGGTGGCCAACCGGTGCGCTGGCGGACCCCTGACTCGCCGATGGAGCTGTTGCCGCTGCCGCCGGGTGACTGGCGGCACGGCGTACTGGTCCGCGGCATCGACGACGACGGCACCATCGTGATGGGTGGGTATGAGAACAGTGCCAAGGACCAGATGGCGTACGCGCTCCGTCCCGACGGCTCATGGCAGGAGCTGACCCCGACCATCGATGGTGTGACCGGCCGTAACGTGAGCGTCTACGCCATCCGGGGCGGCTGGGTCGTCGGACAGGTCCTGCTACCCGATGGGACCGGGCAGCGAGGGTCCGGCATCACCGGCGTGCTGTGGAATCTGCGCACGGGAAAGGCCCAGTCACTCGGCCGGTCCGGCCCTCCCACCGTCGTCAACGCGCAGGGCTGGACCGTGCACGAGACGGAACCGGTGTTCGGCCCCAGGGGGCAGACGCGGACCCCGGTACCGACTCCGGCCGGGTCGCTGTGGTTGCTGTCCCCGGCGGGCGACCGGACCGCGGTACCCGCGCCGGCCGGGCAGACGCCGTGGCATGTGCAGGTCTACTCCGTGAGCGACGACGGCCGGGTGCTGGTCGGGCTGCGGCAGCTGAGCGAGCCGTACGGCAAGGACCACGTGCCGGTGCGCTGGCGCTGCTCCTGAGCTCAAGGCCCTCTGACGTGTGCGCTTGCCCGCGTCAGGGGGCCTTGACAGGTGCGCGGCTGCCGTGAAGCCTTCACAGAGTGCACCGCCTCATCCTCTGGGACATCGACCGGACTCTGATCGACGGCGGCCGGGTCGGCCGGGACGTGTTCGTCGCGGCGTACGCGGCGCTGGTGGGCGAGCAGCCCCCGCGCCTGCCCGAGTTCGGCGGGCGTACCGACCACTGGATCTTCACCACTGCGCTGGAGTGGCACGGCCGGGAGGTCTCCCCGGAGCTGGTCAAGGAGTTCTTCGTCCACCTGGCCGAGCACACGCTGGCGTCCCGGCCGCAGCTCGTGGCACGTGGCGCGGCGCTGAGCGGGGCGGCGCAGGCGCTGGCCGCGCTGGCCGGGCACCAGGGCGTGGTGCAGTCGGTGGTGACCGGGAACATCCGGGAGGCCGCGCACCTGAAGCTGTCCGCGTTCGGCCTGCTGGACCCGATCGACCTGGAGGTCGGCGGTTACGGCTGCGACGACGGTATCCGCTCGGTGCTGGTGCGGCTGGCACACGAGCGGGCGCAGGCCAAGTACGCCGCGACCCTGCCCGCGCGGCAGGTCGTGGTCATCGGCGACACCCCGCACGACATCGAGGCGGCCCGCGCGAACGGGGCGCTCGCGATCGGCGTCGCCACCGGCTCGTGCAGCGCCGAGGAACTGGCCGACGCCGGTGCCGACGCGGTGCTGCCGTCGCTGGCCGACACGGCCGCGGTGCTGCGGGCCGCCCTGGCCTGAGCGGCCGGCGGTGGACGGCGGGCTCCCGGCTGGACGATCTGGCCGTGGCCCGGCTCATATCGGTTCGACAGCCCCCGCCCCGGCCAGCATGATCACCCGTATGACGCGAACCGACGTGCCGTCCAGCTGGGACGAGCGGGCCACCCTGACCACGTTCCTCGACTACACCCGCGCCACCGTGCGGGCCAAGTGCGAGGGCATCTCCGACGCGGACGCGCGCAAGGCGCCGCTGCCGGACTCGCCGCTGATGACGGTGGCGGGGCTGGTCAACCACGTGCGCTGGGTGGAGTACTGGTGGATCCAGGTCATGCTGCTGGGCGAGGAGGACACCGCCGCCCCGTGGACCCGGGAGGACCCGGACCGCGAGTTCCGGATCGCGCTCGACTTCCCGCTCGGGCAGCTGCTCGACGAGTACGACGCGCAGAGCGCCCGCTACCGCGAGCTGGTCGCGTCGCTGGACCTGGACACGATGTCGCAGCGGCACGTGCGCAGCACCGACGCGCCGGTCACCCTGCGCTGGATCCTGTTCCACCTGATCGAGGAGATCGCCCGGCACAACGGCCACCTCGACGTGGTGCGCGAGCTGGTCGACGGCGTCAAGGGCCACTGAGCTGCCCTGTTGCACCCACCGGCGGCTCCCGGCGCGCGTAGCGTGGACCGGGACGTGTCGGGGGGAGTCGTCATGGATCTGCGGCTGGACGGCAAGGTCGCGGTGGTCACCGGGGCGAGCAAGGGCATCGGCCTGGCGGTGGTGAAGGCGCTGCTCGCCGAGGGCGCCAGGGTGGTCGCGGCGGCTCGTGGCACGGGTGGTGAACTGGAGGCGCTCGCCGGGCAGCCGACGGTGCATCCGGTCGCCGTGGACCTGGCGGAACCGGCCGGGCCGCAGCGGCTGATCGACGCGGCGGTGGCCGCGTACGGCGGGCTGGACGTGCTGGTCAACAACGTGGGGGCGGTGAAGCCGCGGCTGGGCGGAGTCGCGTCGGTGACCGACGAGGACTGGGCGTGGTCGCTGGCGGTGAACCTGATGTCCGCCGTGCGCACCACCCGGGCCGCGCTGCCGCACCTGCTGGCCCGGGGCGCGGGCTGCATCGTTACGGTCAGTTCGATCAACGCGTTCCTGCCGGACCCGCTGATCGTCGACTACACCGCGTCGAAGGCGGCGCTGACGAACTTCTCCAAGGCGCTGTCCAAGGAGGTCGGCCCGAAGGGCATCCGGGTGAACACGGTCAGCCCCGGCCCGGTGCGCACGCCGCTCTGGGTGGGGGACGACGGGGTGGCGAAGTCGTTCGGCGCGGCGGGCGGGGCGTCCGCGGAGGACGTCGCCGCGCAGGTCGCGAGCCAGGCGGCGACGGGCCGGTTCACCGAGCCCGAGGAGGTCGCCGACCTGGTGGCGCTGCTGGCCGGTGCCCGTGCGGGCAACGTCACCGGCGCCGACTTCGTCATCGACGGCGGCATGATCACCACCCTCTGACCGGCCCGCCTGCCCCGCACCGCGGTGGGCGCGGCTGCAGTTTCGGGGAAACCGCAGCTGTGTCCTGGCCCTTTGGTGCACTTTCCCCGAAACTGCGGCAGGGGCCGCGGTCACGTCGGGAGGCGGATAGGCCGCAACCCTGATGATGCGCGCGCATCACCAGGGTTGCGGCTGGGGCGGGCGCGCCGGCCGCCACGGGGGAGAGCGGCGGCGCGCCCTGCTCAGCGGGCGGGCTCGGCCTGGACCAGCGGGTTCGCCGTGGTCATCGGCCGGGGCGCCGGGCGGGTGCGGCGGCCGTGCCACAGCACCCGGGCCAGCACGCCCGGCGCGAACAGCCGCTGCGGCGGGGCCATCAGATTGGCCACGGACAGGAACGCCTGCCCGACCGCGGGGCTCTTGACGGCCGCGCGGTGCAGGCGGCCGACGTACGCGTTGAGGAAGTTGACCTTGCCGGTGCGCGCGCCCTGCACGTCGGGGTAGCGCAGGTCGGCGCCGACCGCGATGTCCCACGGCACGTCGATGACCTTCGCGGCGGCGGCGTAGAAGCGCTTCGGCAGGCCCTCGCGGCCCTGGCGCAGGCTGTCGCGCAGCACCATCGCCTCGGCGGCGGCCACGGTCATGCCCTGGCCGTACGCCGGGTTGAAGGCGCAGATCGCGTCGGCGACGGCGACCAGGCCCTCGGGCAGCCGGTCGAGGCGCTCGTAGCGGCGGCGCACGCTCACCGGCAGCCGCAGCTTAAGCGCCGGTCCGATCGGCTCGGCCTTGGTGACCAGCTGGAACAGCTCGTCCCCGGGCAGCTGCCGGGCGAACTCCGGGTACGCCGCCTCGTCGGCGGGCGGCACGTTGTCCCGGCCCACGCCGATCAGGGTGATCATCCAGCGGTCGCCCTCGACCGGCACCGCTACGGAGCCGTACGGCAGCTCCGGCGACGGGCTGATCACGAACGCGGTCGCGCTGACCTGGCCCGGGGTCCGCCGGTAGGTGCGCGAGACGTAGTAGGTGACCGGGTCGACGTGCTCCTCGGCCGGCTTCTCGTAGCCCAGCTCGGCGAGCCAGGTCGGGCCGCGGTTGCCCCGGCCGGTCGCGTCGATCACCAGGTCGGCGTCGACGTGCTGCTCGGTGCCGCCGGCGGGCAGCACCCGGGCGCCGGTGACCCGGCTGCGGTCGGCGGAGGCGAGCAGGCCGAGCGCCTCGTGGCGCTCGCGCAGCTCGACGTTGGGCAGCGCGGCGACCCGGCGGCGCACGCCGGCCTCCAGGCCGACCCGGGTCACGCCGAGGCCGGCCAGGCCGGTGTGCTTGGCCGCGAGGCGGTGGCCGTCGTTGATCCATACGACGTCGCCCTGGACGTCGACCGGGACCGCGCCCGCCGCGGTCAGCTCCGCGGCGAGACCGGGGAACAGCTCCTCCAGCACCTGGCGGCCGCGGGCGAGCAGGCCGTGGGTGTGGTCGCCCTGCGGCACGCCCTTGCGTCCGGTGGTGCCGTCGGTGGGCAGCGCGTCGCGGTCGAAGATGGTGACCTTCTCGAACGACTCGCTCAGCACGCGGGCGGCGAGCAGGCCGCCGATGCTGGCGCCGAGCACGATCGCGTGCCCGGACTTCTCCTTGGCAGACAAGGTTCACTCCGTCTCGGTGAGGGATGTGAACTCAAGGTAAGGACGGATGACGCAATCATGAAAACGAATTCGCGGTCTGGTTACAGACAGTGTGTGCTCGCTCGCACCCGAAAAAATCTTTGAAAGACTTTTCAGTATGAATGATCGGTGTGGAGCGCTCTGCGTGCGGGAATCCGTTGCGCAATACGGAATCCGACAGTGATCCCTGAAAACGGAACTGTATGAAGCTCCGATTTGTACGGCAAGTCCGGCAGATAGACGCTCTTCACGGCGAGTCAATGCGGCGCTAACATCCTTGAAACTTGCGCAAGAGTTTCCATCCGCCCCCTCCCTGACCCAGGAGGAGACTCGTGTCCCGACGCAACCGCCCCCTCGCCGCGGCGCTCGCCTCATTATTGCTGGCAGCGGGCCTCGCCGCCGCTGTCGCGGCCCGCCCCACACCCGGCCCCGACCTGGTCCCCGCCAAGGCCGACGCCAACCCGGGCAACCGTGACGTCATCGTGCATCTCTTCCAATGGCCCTGGGCCTCCATCGCGAGCGAGTGCACCAGCGTGCTCGGCCCGAAGGGCTACGGAGCAGTGCAGGTGTCCCCGCCGCAGGAGCACGTCGTGCTCGGCGGCCAGGGCTACCCCTGGTGGCAGGACTACCAGCCGGTCAGCTACCAGCTCGTGTCCCGCCGCGGCGACCGCGCCGCCTTCGCCAACATGATCACCACCTGCCACAACGCCGGGGTGAAGATCTATGTGGACGCGGTCGTCAACCATATGACAGGCGGCGCCTCCACCGGGACCGGCTCGGCCGGCTCGACGTACTCGCAGTACAACTACCCGGGGATCTATCAGAATCAGGACTTCCACCACTGCGGCCGCAACGGCAACGACGACATCGTCAGCTGGGGCGACCGCTGGGAGGTGCAGAACTGCGAGCTGGTCAACCTCTCCGACCTGGCCACCGAGTCGAGCTACGTGCGCGGCAGGCTCACCGCGTACCTCAACGACCTGGTGTCGCTCGGGGTGGACGGGTTCCGGGTGGACGCGGCCAAGCACATGCCCGTCGCCGACCTCCAGGCGATCCTCGGCGGCGTCAGCGGCGCGCCGTACGTGTTCCACGAGGTGATCGAGGACAGCGCCTTCCCGCCCGGCGAGTACGCGGGCATCGGCGACGTCACCGAGTTCCGCTACGGCGACGTGGTCGGCAACGCGTTCCGTGACGCGAACCTGTCCAACCTGACCAACCTCGCCTCGCAGATGGCGCTGAGCAGCGGCGACGCCGTCAACTTCATCGACAACCACGACACACAGCGCAACGGGCGGGCCCGGCTCACCTACAAGGACGGGCAGACCCACGCGCTGGCGCAGGCGTTCAGCCTGGCGTACCCGTACGGCACGCCCCAGCTGATGAGCAGCTTCACCTTCACCAACCCGGAGGCCGGGCCGCCCGCCGCGAGCAACGGCACCACCAACCAGGTGACCTGCGGCTCCGGCTGGGAGTGCGAGCACCGCCGCACCGTGGTGGCCAACCTGGTCGGCTTCCACAACGCGGTCAACGGCACCGGTGTCGGCAACTGGACCTCGCCGTCCTCGTCCCGCATCGGCTTCTCGCGCGGCAACATCGGCTATGCCGCGTTCAACCGCGACGGGTCGGCCTGGAGCACCACCTTCAGCACCGGCCTGCCCGCCGGCGTGTACTGCAACGTGGCCACGGGCGACTTCACGGCCGGTGCCTGCTCCGGCAGCACGGTGACCGTGAACTCGTCCGGCCAGGCCACGGTCTCGGTGGCCGGCAACAGCGCGCTGGCGATCTACACCGGCGCGATGGTGAGCAGCTCACCCCAGCCCTCGGCCTCGGCCTCACCGTCCCCCAGTGGCACGGCGTGCACGACCGTCGCCGTCACCTTCGAGTCGAACACCACGACCACCACCGGGCAGAACGTGTACGTCGCGGGCAGCATCGCCCAGCTCGGCTCGTGGAACACGGCGAACGCCGTGGCCATGTCGAGCGCGGCGTACCCGCTCTGGCGGGTCACCGTGAACCTGCCGGCGGGCGCCTACTTCGAGTACAAGTACATCAAGAAGACCAGCTCGGGCACCGTGACCTGGGAAAGCATCGCCAACCGCAATCACACGGTCCCGACCGGCGCCTGCGCCGTGACCTACAGCGAGACCTGGAACGTGACCGGCGGCACCACCCCGTCCCCATCCGCCTCGCCGTCGGCGTCACCCTCGCCGAGCGGCACCGCTTGCGCGAGCATCGCCGCCGCGTTCTCGGTCAACGCCACCACGGTCTGGGGCCAGAACGTCTACGTGATCGGCTCCGTCCCCGCCCTCGGCAGCTGGAACACCGCCAGCGCGGTGGCCCTGTCCAGCGCGGCCTACCCCGTCTGGGCCGCGACGATCAACCTCCCGCCCGGCACCACCTTCACCTACAAGTACATAAAGAAGGACGCCTCCGGCAACGTCACCTGGGAGAGCGACCCCAACCGCTCCCGTACCACCCCCACCACCCCCTGCACCACCACCTACGCCGACACCTGGCGCTGAAAGGAAGGGCACCTTCTTAACGCTATGCGTAGAGGAAGGTGCCCTTCTTAACGCGCCGCAGGGTGCGGCCTCGCGCCAGCGGCGTGGCCCAGGCTCCATGATCGGCGTTTCGTGTCAAGAAGTGCGGTCTGGCCACACCTTCTGACACGAAACACCGATCATGGCGAGCGCACCCGGCGCGTGGCCGCTGCGGGCGCGTCAGACCACCACAGGCACGGGCACAGGCCAAGGGGTTAACAAGGGCACCTTCCTCTACGCATAGCGTTAAGAAGGTGCCCTTCCTTATCGCCAGGGGTGGGTGGCGATGGTGGTGAGGCGCTGGGTGGCGCGGGAGAGGGCGACGTAGAGGGTGCGCCTGCCCGCGTCGGTGCCGGCGTCGACGGCGCCGGGCTCGACCAGGACGACGGCGTCGTACTCCATGCCCTTCGCGGCCAGCGCGGTGACCACGCGCAGGCGGTCGGTGTCCCACTCGGACAGGCGGGCCCGGATCCGGTCCCGCGCCCGCGCGTCGGGGGCGATCACGCCGACGGTGCCCTCGACCTCGGACAGCAGCGCGGCCACCGCGTCGCGCACCGCGCCGTCCAGCTCGGCGGCGGGCACCAGGCGGTGCACCGGCTCGATGCCGGTGGTCCGTACGGCCTTCGGCAGCGGCAGGTCCGGCGACACCTTCCGGATCACCTCGGCCGCCACCGCGAAGATCTCCGTCGAGTTGCGGTAGTTCGTGGTGAGCTGGTGCGGGTGCCGCTTGCGGCCGCCGAGCGCCTCGTCCCGGGCCCGGATCATCTCGTTGGCGCCGCCGATCCAGGCGGACTGGGCCGGGTCGCCGACCACGGTCCAGCTCGCCGCGTGCCCCCGGCGGCCGATCATGCGCCACTGCATCGGTGTGACGTCCTGCGCCTCGTCGACCACCACGTGCGCGTAGTCGCGGTAGTCGACCTCGCGCGGCGTGGCGGCCTGCGCGGCGCGGGCGCGCTCGTACACCGTCGCGGCCTCGCGGATGCCGCCCACCGTGAACGCCTCCCGCCTGCGCCTCTTCGGCTTGGGCTGGGTGCCGAGCAGGTCGTGCAGCTCGTCGAGCAGCGGCACGTCGTCGATGCTGGGGCCCTGCTCGCGCAGCGGCGCCAGGGCACGCGACAGCAGCTTCTGCTCCTCGTACGACAGGGTGCCCTCGGCGGCGCGGCGCAGCCGGTTCGGCTCGGCGAGCCAGCCCAGCACCTGCACCGGGCTCACGATCGGCCACCAGGCCTTGAGGAAGTCGCGGAAGCCCTCGTGCTCGGACAGCTCCTCGTCGAAGCGGGCCTGCTCCAGCCGCGGCTGTTTCGCCTTCATCCGCTCCCAGAGCAGGTCGAGCACGGCGCCGAACGCCTTCGCGCGGATCGCGTTGCGCGGGTTGCCGCGCCCGATCCGGCGGCGGATCTCCTCGCCCTCGTGGCGGGTCAGCTCCAGCCACTCGCCGCGGTAGCGCAGGCGCAGACCGTCGGGGTTGCCGGGCGGCGCGGCCTCGGCGGCGCGGCGCAGCACCCGGCGCATGCGCAGCGAGCCCTTCACGGCGCGTACGGCCGCCGTCTCCTCGCGGGTCGCGTCGAACCCGGGCACGAGCTGCCCGACGGAGCGCAGCGTGGCCGACTCCTCGCCGAGGGCGGGCAGCACCGTCTCGATGTACTCGACGAACACCGGCGACGGGCCGACGATCAGCACCCCGCCGCCCGCGAAGCGCGCCCGGTCTGCGTACAGCAGGTAGGCCGCGCGGTGCAGCGCGACGGCGGTCTTGCCGGTGCCCGGACCGCCCTCGACCATGGTCACCCCGGACGCGGGGGAGCGGATCGCCAGGTCCTGCTCGTGCTGGATGGTGGCGACGATGTCGCGCATGCCGGTGCCCTTGGCCCGGCTCAGCGCGGCGAGCAGCGCGCCGTCGCCGACCACCCGCATGCCCTCCGGCGCGGCCGAGGGGTCCAGCAGGTCGTCCTCGAGGCCGGTCACCTTCTCGCCGAACGACGAGATCATCCGGCGGCGGATCACGCCCAGCGGCTGCGCGGCGGTGGCCCGGTAGAAGGCCGCCGCGGCCGGGGCCCGCCAGTCGATCAGCAGCGGCTCGGCCGTCTCGGTGCGCACCCCGAGACGCCCGATGTAGCGTGGCCGCTCGGCCCACGCCGCCGCCTCCGGGTCGGCCGCGACCTCGTCGGCGCCCGCCCCGCTGTGATCGGGGTGCATGTCGAGGCGGCCGAAGACCAGGCCCTCGTGCTCGGCGTCGAAGGCGTGCCGGCGCCGGGCCGCGTGGAACACCATCGCGTCGCGCTCGACCAGTGAGCCGTACGTGCCCACCCGGGCGAGTTGATAACCGTCGGCCTCGGCCTTCGCGGCGTCGGCGCGCAGCCGCGCGAGCCGCGCGTACACGCGGTCCACGTGCTGCTGCTCGATGGCGATCTCGTCGTGCAGGGTGTTGTCAGACATGCGTCTCCCGGGCCGGGCCTTGCGGCGATGGTGCCTCGCCAGGGTACGGGCTGCCTCCGACTCGAAGATCGATCACCGGGCCGATGTGGCGTGCGGTACGACCCGATAAACTGGAGATCAGCCGACCCGCTCCTTGGCGGGCCGCTTCGCGGGCGACTCGCCCGCCACCGGCTCGGCCCCGCCGGTCTCCGCCAGCGCCTTCTTCGCGCGCTGCTTGAACCACCAGGTGGTGCCCAGCCCGGCGACCACGGCCAGGATCAGCGCCGCCCACGAGAAACGCTTGAGCCAGTGCTCCGCCACCTCGCCCAGCGCGTAGATCGCGAAGGTGGTGCCGAACGCCCAGACCAGCCCACCGCCCGCGTTGGCCACCAGGAACTTCCGGTACGGCACCTTCAGCGCGCCGGCCATCGGCCCGGCCAGGATGCGCAGCAGCGCGATGAACCGGCCGAAGAACACCGCCCACACGCCCCAGCGCCCGAACATCGTCTCGGCGCGCACGATCTGCTCCGGACCCAGGTGCTTCGGGAAGCGGCGGCCCAGGCGCTCCAGCAGCGGGCGGCCGCCGCGCTTGCCGATCGCGTACCCGATGGAATCGCCGACGATCGCGCCGCTCGCGGCCGCGATCGCCACGCCCCACGGGGAGATGTGCTGGGTGGTCGCCGCCAGCAGCGACGAGCTGACCAGGACGATCTCGCCCGGCAGCGGGATGCCCATGCTCTCGGTGCCGATGACCAGGCCGACGAGCAGGTACACGACGAGGGCCGGGAGGGTCTCCAGCCACTGGCCGACGAACTCCATCGTTCACCTTCTCCCGTGAGCAGCACCCGAGGTCGTACGCCGCCCGGGACGCTCGAAAGATACCCGACCGGCAGGGCTGTCGCATCAGGCTCGAGCCCCTAGTGGGCGCGCGGGGGTGTCGGATCGCGGCGTTGCGGCCGTGAGAAGGGTCGCACTACTTCTGAGTAGTCTTCCGGTCACGGCCGCCTAGCGGCGACCCTGATCGCATGACGCAGTCGAAGACCGCGCCCCCCGACCACACCCTGGACACGCCCGGCACGCGCCGGGGGCCGGCAGAGTCGCTGGCCGATCTCATGGCGGGCAACCGCCGGTTCGTGGCGGGCCGTCCCCGCTACGGGCACCACGTCGCCGAGGCCGCCTCGCGCTCCGGCGGGCAGGAGCCCTACGCCGTCGTGCTGGGCTGCATCGACTCCCGCGTGCCGCTGGAGGCGGTGTTCGACCAGAACTTCGGCTCCATCTGCGTGGTGCGCTCCGGCGCCCACGTGCTGGACCGCTCGGTCGTCGGCTCGGTCGAGTTCGCCGTGTCCGAACTGCACGCCTCGCTGGTGATGGTGCTCGGCCACGAGCGCTGCGGCGCCGTCGCCGCCACCGTCGACGCGCTGCGCACCGGCAGCCGCCCGGACGGCTTCATGGGCTACCTGGTGGACCAGATCGCGCCCGCGGTGACCGAGGCCGGCCTGAACGACGCGCAGGTGCAGGCCAAGGCGCTGCGCCGGCACGTGACCCGCACCGCCGAGCAGCTCCGCCTGGCCGACCGCCTGGCCCAGGCCGCAGCCGCCGGCCGCGTCCAGATCGTCGGCGCCGTGTACGACCTCGACACCGGCGTCGTAGACCTCCTCTGACCCGGCCCACGCCGTGCGAAGATCGCGGTCTCGTGTCGGAATGTGCGGGTTGGCGCCGCCTTTCGACACGAGACGGCGATCTTCACGTACTCCCTGGGTACGACGAGAAGCCCGCGGGCGCGTGGCCTGCGGGCTTCTGGACGTGCGGGTGAGGGAGCTGCTCAGCCCTCGAAGATGCCGGCCTCGGCCAGCCGCTTCTCGGTGGCGTCCCAGCCGTGGCCCGGGTGCGCGGTGTTCAGCGCGACGAGCTCGGCACGGATCTTGGTGGCGTGACCCGCGCCCGCGAGCACGCGGATCTCCTCGATGAAGGCGTCCGAGGTCGTGCTCAGGTGCACGGTCTTGCCGTTGGTGAGGTTCCGCACGTAGGCGTGCTTGCCGTTGTTCAGCGGAATGATGTACTTGAACTCACCGAGCACGCTCAGCGCGCCACCCTTGGCCTCACCGGCCCGGACAGACGCGCGCGCGGTCTTGGAGGTGTTGCTCGCCACGACGTACTCCTTGAAGTCTGGTTGACCAGAGAACTCTACATGACGTCCACGCGATCCCTGACCGGCGTCGCCTTCCGGTGTGACGGACACGTCGCCGCGGGCCGGTCGGACATTTCATCCGGCGAGTTTCGCGATTCTCTGGCGCCACATCCGTCCCACCAGTCATAGTGGGTGAGATCGCCGGAGTCGTCAGGCCGTAGGGGAAGACGAGCCTGTCCGTCTCGGGAGGTCACCGTGCCCACGCGTGGCGTCGTACACGTCCACTCGAGCCCGCTCGCCGTGTGTCCTCACGTCGAGTGGGCGATTTCGCGCGCCCTGAAAAGCGGCGCGGTCAACCTGCACTGGTCGGTGCAGCCCGTCGAGCCCAGCGCCCGGCGCGCCGAGTGCGGCTGGTCGGGCCGTCCCGGCACCGCCGCGGACATCGCCGCCGAGCTGCGCCAGTGGCCGATGCTGCGCTTCGAGATCACCGAGGAGCCGAGTCCCGGGGTGGACGGCGAGCGGTTCATGCACGTCCCCGGCCGGGGCCTGTTCCGGGCGGCGATGGGCGCGGCCGGTGACATCCAGCTCGGCGAGGACCGGCTGCGCACCATCATCACGTCCAGCCGCAGCCCGGAGGCGCTGGCCCACGCGCTGGACCTGGCCATGGGCACCCCCTGGGACGCCGAGCTGGAGCCGTACCGCTACGCGGCGGAAGGGGCGCCGGTCACGCTGCTGACGAGGGCGGGTTAGGCCGTACGGACGATGCGGGGATGCGTGTAACGGTTGACCCCGTCCCGTCCGGCTGGTGGGATGTCCCGCGTGACCTCGTCAACGCAGAAGTGGTTCCGCAGGCTCGGCGCGACGGTGTCGGGCCTGTGCGCAGTGGCGGTCGCGGCGGCCGCGTGCGGCACCGCGCCCGACCACGGGGGAGCGCTGCCGATGCAGGACCCGGCCGATCCGTCGGCCAAGGTCGCCGCCATGGTGAAGCGGATGTCCGACGCGGACCTGGCCGGCCAGGTGCTGATGCCGTTCGCGTACGGCCGCTCGGCCACCGACGTCTCGGCCGGGACGAAGGCGGCCAACCAGGCCCTGGCCGGGGTGGACACCCCCGCGCAGATGGTGGAGAAGTACCGGCTCGGCGGCATGATCCTGATCGGCTTCGGCGGCGACGACCCGACCGCCGCCAACCAGCCGGTCAACAACGTGCAGAACCCGGAGCAGGTGCGGGCGCTGACCACCGGCCTGCAGAACGCCGCGGCCCGGCTGGAGGCCGACGTGCCGCTGCTGATCGGCATGGACCAGGAGTTCGGCGTGGTGTCCCGGCTCACCACCGGGGTGACGGCGCTGCCCAGCGCGATGGCGTTCGGCGCGGCGGGCAACCCCCGGCTCACCGAGGCGGCCTGGCGCGCGGCAGGCTCCGAGCTGGCCGCGGTCGGCGTGAACGTCAACTTCGCCCCGGTCGCCGACGTGCTCGGCGCGGCGGGCAGCAACGTGATCGGCTCGCGCTCGTACGGCACCGACCCGAAGGCCGCCGGTGACCAGGTCGTCGCCGCGATCAAGGGCATGCGGGCGGGCGGGGTGGCCGCCACCCTCAAGCACTTCCCCGGCCACGGGCACACCACCGCGGACAGCCACTCCGAGCTGCCGGTGCTCGCCCAGTCGCGCCAGCTGCTCGACAAGGACGACCTGGCCCCGTTCAAGGCCGGCATCGCCGCGGGCGCGCCGTTGATCATGTCGGGCCACCTGGACGTGCAGTCCGTGGACCCGGGCGTGGCGGCGACGTTCTCCAAGAAGGTGCTGACCGACCTGCTGCGCGGCGAGCTGGGCTTCCAGGGCGTCGTGGTGTCGGACGGCATGAACATGGCCCCGGCCATGAAGCTGCCCCCCGGTGAGGCCGCGGTCGCCGCGCTGAACGCGGGCAACGACCTGCTGCTGATGGTGCCCAACGTGAAGCAGGCGCACCAGGGCCTCGTGGACGGCCTGAAGGCGGGCAAGCTCTCCCGCGAGCGCCTCACCGAGGCCGCGACTCGGGTGCTGAAGCTCAAGCTGAGCCTCGGCGAGGCCGCCGCGCCCGCGCTGTCCACCGTGGGCACCCACGCGCAGCAGGTGTCCCCGGTCGCCGCCGCGTCGGTCACGCTGCTGCGGGGCGCCTGCGGCCAGCCGCTGGTGACCGGGCCGGTGCGGGTCACCGCGGCGTCCGGCCGGGAGAAGGCACGGGCGCGCCTGGCCGCCGCGCTGAAGGAGGCGGGCGTGTCCGTGGTGGAGACCGGCGGCAGCGTGGTGCACCTGGTCGGCTACGGGGACACGGCCGAGGACCTGAGCGCGGGCGCCGCGGTCACGGTGCACATGGACGTGCCGTACCTGCTGGCCCAGTCCACCTCGAAGGTGCTGGTGGCGACGTACTCCTCCAGCGACCTCTCGATGGACGCCCTGGCCCCCGTCCTCGCGGGCAAGGCCAAGCCCACCGGCAAGGCCCCCGTCGAGATCAAGGGCCTACCCCGCACCACCTGCTCCTGACGGTCCACGCCTGGCGCGGCCCCGGCCGGTTCGCGGCCAAGATCGTCCGACTTGCGTGGCAGGTGGGCGTATCTTGGGCTGGCTTTCGCCCATCTGCCGGGCAAGTCGGTGGATCTAGAACGAGAAGCCGCCGGGGCGGTGGTTGCGGTCCGCGATGAGGCCGGCCAGGGTGGCCACGGCGATCTCGGCGGGGGTACGCGAGCCGATGTTCAGCCCGATCGGCCGGTGCACCCGGGCGACGGCGTCGTCGGGCACGCCCCGCTCGCGCAGCGCCGCCACGTGCGGCGCGGTGTGCCGGGGACTGCCCATCACGCCGATCCAGCGTGCCCGCGTCTGCAGTGCCGCGTCCAGCAGCGCGCCCAGCTCGGGCCGGTCGTGGTCGGTGACCACCACGTCGGCGTCCCCGTCGGCGAAGGACGGGTCGACCGAGCTGGCCAGGCGCAGGTGGCCGGGACGGGACGCGGCGTCGACCCGGCTCAGGTCGGGCTCCACGAGCACCGTGCGGTAGCCGAGGTCGTGGCCGAAGTGCAGCAGGTGAGCGGCGACCGGCGAGGCGAAGACCGCCACGAGGGTACGCATGCCGTGCTGCGCGGTCAGGTCGCCGTGCGCCAGGGCGCACGCTGGATCCGGATGCGAATGTGCCACCTGATCAGCCTAATGCGGCGCCCGTGTCGGGGCCGGATGCCGCTTGTCGACGCGGCCCGTGACCCCGTTGCCCATGCGGGGGAGCGCCCCTGCCCACCGACGTTAAGAAGGGCACCTTCTACTACGGAAAACGTTAAGAAGGTGCCCTTCCTTCTAGAGGGGGATGTTGCTGTGGGCGCCGCGGGCGGCGGGGGCGGCGGCGAGGGCCTCGGCGATGCGGCGGCGGGAGTCGGCGGGTTTGATGACGTCGTCGACCACGCCGATCTCGACGGCGCGGTTGACGCCGCCGGCGTTGCGGGTCTGCTCCTCGACGAGGCGGGTACGCAGCTCCTCGCGTTCGGCGGCGGGGGCGGCGGCCAGTCTGCGGCGGTGCAGGATGTTCACCGCGGCGCCCGCGCCCATGACGGCGACCTCGGCGTTCGGCCAGGCGAAGACGGCGCTCGCGCCGAGCGCGCGGGAGTTCATCGCGATGTACGCGCCGCCGTACGCCTTGCGGGTCACCAGGGTCACCCGGGGCACGACCGCCTCGGCGAACGCGTGCAGCAGCTTCGCGCCGCGGCGCACCACGCCGTCCCACTCCTGGCCCAGGCCGGGCAGGTAGCCGGGCACGTCGACCAGCACGATCAGCGGCACGCCCAGCGAGTCGCACATGCGCACGAAGCGGGCCGCCTTCTCGGCGGCGGCCGAGTCGAGGCAGCCGCCCAGGCGCATCGGGTTGTTGGCCACGACGCCCACGGTGCGGCCCGCGAAGCGGCCCAGCGCGGTCACCACGTTCGGCGCCCACTTGGCGTGCAGCTCCACGCCGGGCTCGTCGAGCAGGGCCGCGACCACCGGCTTGACGTCGTACGCGCGGTTGAACGCGGCGGGCATGGACGCGGACAGGTCGCGGTCGTCGGTCACGTCGGCCGGGACGAGCCGCCCCTGCCTGCCCAGCAGCCGGGCCAGCCGGCGCGCCTCGGCCAGCGCCGCGTCGTCGTCCTTGCAGGTCAGGTGGACCACGCCGGAGCGCTTGCCGTGGGCTTCGGGGCCGCCCAGGCGCTCCATGTCGACCTGCTCGCCGGTGACGGAGCGGACCACCTCGGGGCCGGTCACGAAGATCCGGCCCGCGTTGCTCATGATCACGATGTCGGTCAGCGCCGGCCCGTACGCGGCACCGCCGGCCGCGGGGCCGAGCACCACGGAGAGCTGCGGCACGCGGCCCGAGGCGCGCACCATCGCCGCGAACACCTGGCCCACCCCGTCCAGCGCCGCGACGCCCTCGGCCAGCCGGGCGCCGCCGGAGTGCCACAGGCCGACCACCGGCAGGCGCTCGCGCACCGCGGTGTCGATGGTGTCCACGATGTGCCGGCAGCCGTCGGCACCCAGCGCGCCGCCCATGGTGGTGGCGTCGGTGGCGAAGGCGACCGCGGGCATGCCGTCGATCTCGCCGCGCGCGCTGCTCACACCGGAGCCGTCGGCGGCGGTCAGCGCGCGTACGGTGCCGGCGTCGAACAGGGACCGCAGCCTGACCTGCGGATCGCGGTGGTCGACGGCGGCGCCGGCCGAGGTCGGGGTCATCCGGGTCTCCTAACGCCGAGGGAGGGTGCGGACGGTGACGCGGGACTTCAAGCTGCGAACAGCGACGGGCCAGGCACTCCGGTCGCGAACAGCGACGCCCGGGCACTCCGATCGCGAACAGCGACGCCCAGGCACCGAGTGGGCGCCTGGGCGTCGCCGGGCTGCGCCGGCTGCCGAGCATGTCGGCGGGCCGGATCAGACCTTCGTGAACAGCAGGGCGACGTTGTGCCCGCCGAAGCCGAACGAGTTGTTCAGCGCGGCCGCGATCTGCAGCGGGCGGGCCTTGAGCGCGGCCACGTCCATCGTCAGAGCGTCGTCGGGGTCGTCGAGGTTGATCGTCGGCGGCACGACCGAGTCGCGGATCGCCAGGATCGTCGCGATCGACTCCAGCGCCCCGGCCGCGCCGAGCAGGTGCCCGGTCATCGACTTGGTCGCGGTCAGCACCGGGTGCTCACCCAGCGCCGCCCGCAGCGCCGCGATCTCCGCCATGTCGCCCACCGGGGTCGACGTGGCGTGCGCGTTGACGTGGTTGACGTCCGCCGGGTCCACACCGGCGTCGCGCAGCGCCTTCGCGATGGCCCGGGCGGCGCCCGTGCCCTCGGGGTGGGGCTGCACGATGTCGTACCCGTCGGAGGTCATCCCCGCGCCGGCGAGGCGGGCGTACACCCGGGCGCCGCGCGCGGCGGCGTGGTCGGCCCGCTCCAGCACCACGATGCCCGCGCCCTCGCCGAGGACGAAGCCGTCGCGGCCCTTGTCCCACGGCCTGGACGCCTTCTCCGGCTCGTCGTTGCGCGTCGACATGGCGCGCATCGAGGCGAAGCCGGCGATCGGCAGCGGGTGGATCACGGCCTCGGTGCCACCGGCGATCACGACGTCGGCACGACCCGAGCGGATCATGTCGAGACCCCAGGCCAGGCCCTCCGCGCCGGTGGCGCAGGCGCTGGTCGGGGCGTGCACGCCGGCCTGTGCTCCGTACTCCAGGCCGACGAAGGCGGCCGGCCCGTTCGGCATCAGCATCGGCACGGTGTGCGGGCTGACCCGCCGCGCGCCGGACGCCTCCAGGATGTCGTCCTGGGCCAGCAGGGTCTGCGCGCCGCCGATGCCGGAGCCGACGACGACGCCGAGCCGCTCGCGGTCCAGGCCGGTGTCGGCCAGTCCCGCGTCGGCCCACGCCTCGGCGGCGGCGATGAGCGCCAGCGCCTCGGAGCGGTCCAGCTTGCGCAGCCGGACGCGGTCGAGGACCTCGCTCGGCTCCACCGCCAGCTGGGCGGCGATCTTCACCGTCAGCTGATCGGCCCACTCCTGGGTCAGCGGACTGACCCCGGAGCGGCCGGCCAGCATCGCGTCCCAGGTGGAGGCGACATCCCCGCCGAGCGGGGTGGTCGCGCCCATACCGGTGACGACAACGTCAGGCTTGGTCACGTCAAATCTCGCAACTTCAGGAGTTGGCGACGATGAACGAGACAGCGTCGCCGACGGTCTTCAGGTTCTGGACCTCGTCGTCCGGGATCTTCGCGCCGAACTTCTCCTCGGCGGCCACGACGACCTCGACCATGGAGAGCGAGTCGACGTCGAGGTCCTCGGTGAACGACTTCTCCTCGGAGACGTCGTCGGGGTTCACGCCGGCGACCTCTTCGAGGATCTCGGCCAGGCCGGTGACGACCTCTTCACGAGTAGCCATGGAACTCGGTTTCCCTTCGGTTGGGTTAACTGATGAACGGTGGTGCAAAGCCACGGGTGGGGCTCAGGGGCAGCGCACGACCTGACCCGCGTAGGTCAGACCGCCGCCGAAGCCGACGAGGAGCACCGGCGAGCCGGACTTCACCTCGCCGCGCTCGATCATCTTGGACAGGGCCAGCGGGATGCTCGCGGCCGAGGTGTTGCCCGACTCGACGATGTCCCGCGACAGCACCGCCGGGTCCACGCCGATCTTCCGCGCGAGGGGCTCGATGATGCGCAGGTTGGCCTGGTGCGGCACGAACCCGCCCAGGTCGCCGGGGGCGACGCCGGCCTTCTCGCAGGCCGCGAGCGCGACCTGGGGCGCGGTGGAGGTGGCCCAGCGGAAGACCTTCTGGCCCTCCTGGGTGATGTACGGCTGCCAGCCCTCGATCGCGATCGCGTCGCTCGGGTCGCTGCCCCACACCACCGGGCCGATGCCGGCCTCCTCGCCCTCGGCCACCGCGGTGATGACCGCGGCGCCCGCGCCGTCGGCGAAGATCACGCAGGTGCTGCGGTCGGACCAGTCGGTGATCTGCGACAGCTTCTCGGCGCCGATGACGAGGGCGTGGCGGGCGGCGCCCGCGCGGATCGCGTGGTCGGCGGTGGCCAGCGCGTACGAGAAGCCCGAGCAGGCGGTGTTCACGTCGAACGCGGCGGCGCCGGCCACGCCCAGCTTGTCGGCGACCCGGCAGGCCACGTTCGGGCTGCGGTCCACCGAGGAGCAGGTGGCGACCACGACCAGGTCGATGTCGGCGGCGGTCAGGCCGGACGCGGCCAGCGCCTTCTCCGCGGCGAATCCGGCCATGTCGGCGACGGTCTCGCTGTCGGCGATACGCCGCTCCTTGATACCGACGCGGGACTGGATCCACTCGTCGTTGGTGTCCACCATCTGGGCCAGGTCGTCGTTGGTGACGACCCGCGAGGGCTGGTAGTGCCCGAAGGCGAGGATCTTGCTGCCGCTGGTGGTCATGAGGTGCTCTCCGATCCGGACGACGGGGCCGACCCGTGGCGCGCGATCAGGTCCTTCGCGGCGGGCAGGTCGTCGGGTGTGTTCAGCGTGACGATCTCCGGGGTGCCGGTTCGCAGCTCACGCTTGACCAGGCCGGCGAGGGTGCCGGCCGGCGGCAGCTCGATGACGGCGGTGACGCCGAGGTCGGCCAGGGCGCGCATGCACAGGTCCCAGCGCACCGGCGCGGTGACCTGGCGCACCAGGCGGCCCAGCATGTCCGCGCCGCTGGTGACGGCGGCGCCGTCGGCGTTGGACAGCTGCGGGCGCAGCGCGTCGGCCGGGGTGATCCCGGCGGCGAACGACGCCAGCGCGGCCTCGGCCGGGGCCATGTACGGGGTGTGGAACGCCCCCGCCACCTGCAGCTTGATGACCCGGGTGCGGGCCGGCGGGGCGGCGGCGAACTTGTCCAGCGCGTCCAGCGCGCCGGCTGCGACGATCTGCCCGGCGCCGTTGCGGTTGGCGGCGTAGAGGCCGTGGCTGTCCAGCACGGCCAGCAGCTCGGCCTCGTCGCCGCCGAGCACGGCGGCCATGCCGGTGGGCTCCAGGGCGCACGCCGCGGCCATCTCGCGGCCGCGTACACCGGCCAGCGTGATCGCCGACTCGGGCGTCAGCACGCCGGCCAGGGCGGCCGCGCCCAGCTCACCGACGCTGTGCCCGGCGACGACCGAGACGCCCTGCACGGGCAGCTGCTCGGCGGCGAGCAGCGCGGCGGCGATCAGCAGCGGCTGGGTCTTGGCGGTGTCCTTGATCTCCTCGGCGTCGGCCTCGGTGCCGAGGTGCACCAGGTCGACGCCGGCGAGCTCGGACCAGGACCGCAGCCGCTCGGCGGCGCCGTCGAGGTCGAGCCACGGCTTGAGGAAACCGGGTTTCTGGGCACCCTGGCCCGGGGAGAGTACGGCGAGCACGTATTCAACCCTGAGGGATCACGGACCAGCGCGCCGTTGCCGGGGTTGACTAAATCCTCCTACCGAAGTTGTGGGTACCCCACAAAGATCGGCGGACGGTGGCGGAATTTTGTCCGGTTCATGCTGGCTTGGACTGCTGTTCTCCCTGCGTACCGGGCTCCAGGCGGCCCAGCGCGAGGGCGATCCGCAGGGTGAACGCGTCACGGGGAGTCAGCGGTCCGAAGCCTGTGACCTCAGCCACTCGGCGCAGCCGGTAACGCACCGTGTTCGGGTGGACGAACAACGCGCGAGCCGTCGCCTCCAGCGCGCCGCCGTGGTTGAGGAACGCGTCCAGCGTCTCCAGCAGCTCCCCGCTGGTCCGGGCGAGCGCGCCGTACGCCGAGTGGCGCAGGATGCGCCGGGCCTCGCCGTCCCCGGCCAGGGCCCGCTCGGGCAGCAGGTCGTCGGCGGCGACCGGGCGGGGCGCGGCGGGCCAGGCGGGCGCGGCCCGGTAGCCCGCCATCGCTGCGCGGGCCGACTCGGTGGCCGCCTCCAGCGACGGCACGGCCGGGCCGACCACGACCGGTCCGGCGCCGAACGCGGGCAGCAGGCGCTCGGCCGTGCCGACCGGGTCGGCGGCCCCGCCCATGACCACGACCAGGCGGTCGCCGTGCACGCCGCCCAGCACCTCCACGTCGGCCCGCCGGGCCGCCCGGTGCACGCCGTGCAGCACCACGGCCGCCTCGCCGCCGGGGGAGCGGCCCACCACCACCGCGACCGGCGGCGCGTCGGTCCAGCCGAGCGCGGCCGCGCGGCTGGCCAGCACGTCCGCCGAGTCGCCGCGCAGCAGCGCGTCCACCAGCAGCGCCTGCAGCCGGGCGTCCCAGGCGCCGCGGGACTCGGCGGCGCGCGCGTACACCCGGGCCGCGGCGAAGGCGACCTCGCGCGAGTAGCGCAGCACCGCCTCGCGCAGCTGCTGCTCCTCACCCTTTGCGGCGAGGTGGGGCACCTGCTCCTCGACCACGTCGATGGTGACCTTGATCAGGGCCACGGTCTGCTGCAGGTTGATGCTGCGGGCCAGCGCCCGCGGCGCGACGTCGAACACCTCGTCGGAGACGGCCTGCGGGCCTCCCCTGGCGCCCGCCCCTTGGCGCAGCCACTGCACCAGCGACTGCACTCCGGCCTGGGCCACCAGCATGACCCACGAACGCTGGTCGGCGGGCAGCTCCCGGAACCAGGCCAGCGTCTCGTCCATGCGCGACACGCTGGCGGTGGCGAGCGCGCCCGCGGACCGCTCGATCTGCCGCAGGGTCGCGGCCAGCGGCTCCCCGTCGGTCATGTGCCCCATGATAGGTAGCCGCCGGCCCGCCGAACCGCGGCTCACGGCGCACCGCCCGGCGCGGCGGTGAACCCGGGACGCCGCTTGGCCAGAGCCGTCACGGCTGGTGGCGCGCCTCTCCCGGGATCGTGGGATAAGCCTGTGTGGGCGGGTATGCCGGGGCGGCGGTCTCCGGGTCCGGCGCCGGGCCCGCCGCCGGGTAGGCCGGCGCCGAGTCCACGACGGCCTGCGCCGCACGCTGGCGGCGGCTCAGCCACACGGCCAGCACGACGATGCCGACGATCACGAGCAGGCCGAGCACGCCGCCCACCACGGCCACCACGGGCCACGGGAAGGAGCTGTCCTCCGCGACCGCGCGCAGCTTGTTGTCCTCGCCGACCTGCAGGTCCCAGCGCACGGTGCGGCCGTCGACGACCGCGCGGGAGTCGTGCTCGACCACCTCGCCGGGGAAGGTGACCGCGAACGTGATCCGGATGCCGCTCAGGAACGGGCGCATCAGCTCAGCCTGCCTGCCCAGGTCGGCGACGCCGGTGCCGAGGTCGGCGGTGAAGACGTACTTCCCGTCGGCATGGGTGAGCGAGGGCGCGCCCGGCTTGCCGGAGTTGAAGTCCGCCAGCGGCAGGTCGTCGTAGACGATCTTCTTGCCGTAGTACTTCCCGTCGTCGTACACCTCGGTGCGCGAGCCCTCCGGCAGGTCGGACATCCCGCTCTCGGCGCTGGCGAAGGCCTGCTCCGGGTCCTTGCCGCTCAGCTTGAGCACCGACTTGTCCAGCGCCAGCACGACCGTGCCGTCCAGCGTGTCGTCGCTGTTGACGGTCATGTCCAAATCGAGCTTCATGCAGCCGGTCAGGCTGAACGCGACCAGCGCGAGCGCGGCGAGGGTGCGCAGGGAGGTCCGGAGCTTCCGCATCCGGCCAGTATGTGGCACCGCCGCCGCGCCGGGAAGCCGGGCGGCGGTGCCCAGGTCAGACGGTCCGCCGGAACGCGTACGCGATGGCGAAGACGCCGAGTGCGATCACGACGACGACCGCGCCGTTCAGCCCGACGAAGCGCTGCCAGTCGCCGACCATGGCCTGGATGTCCGGCTCGGCCGCGCCCGACTCCGGCAGGCCGCCGCCCTTGCCGCCACCCTGCCCCAGCTCGGCGCTGCCCAGCGGCACACCGGCCTGGCGCAGCGAGGTCTCCATGGTCAGGCGGCCGATGAACCAGCCCGCGGCGACCTTGCGCTTGTCCGGCTGGGCGGCCGGGCGGAACACCCGAGGCCCGCCGACGGCCTGCGGGTAGATGTCGTAGGTCTGCTTGTCGACGTCGTTGAGCGCGGTCACCACGGTGAACTTCGGGCCCAGCTTGTCGGCCGCGGGCGACTTGGTCACACCGGGCCGGCTCGCCAGCCAGTCCACCTCGGTGATCATCGCGCCGAACTCCTTGGGGTGCTGATCGGAGCGCAGTGTGATGGGCGCCGACAGCGACTCGCCGCTGATCGTGATGCTCCTCACCACCGGTGAGGGACTGGGCTTCGGCGAAGGTGTCGGTGCGGCGTACGCGGGCGCGCCGAGCAGCAGCAGGGCTGCCGCGAACAGTCCTGCCGCGACCTTCAGAGTGCTGCGCTTCATAGCCGCCCCGTTTCGTGCGTCACCTGGTGCCAGTGTGACCGGTGGTACCCCAGTAAGACCCACGGCGAACCCGTTCGGTTGCAGATCGGATAGTCACGTTTCAGACACGGTTCACACGGTGCCCGGTTGGTCACGAAAACCGCACGTCAACTGGCCGGGAACCAAACCGGCCGGTAGCGTCGACCAACTGCGGAATGCGGTGGAGCATAACGAAGCGGAGGCGATCGTGGGGGACAGTATCCAGCGGCCGGGACGGCGGCGGCGGGCCCGGCTCGGCGGGGCGATGATCGCCCTGGCGGCGGCCCTCGGCGCGCTGCTGCTCGGGGCGAGCCCGGCCTGGGCGCACAACTCGCTGGTCGAGGCCACACCCGCGAAGAACGCCACGCTGGCCGCACCTCCCGCGCAGGTGAAACTGCGCTTCCTCGCGACGCTGAAGAGCGACGGCACCAAGCTGACGGTGACCGGTCCGGACGGGGCCGCGGCGGCGGGCGCCACGGCGGTCAGCGGCAAGGCCGTGTCCGCACCGTTCACCGGCACGGCGGGCGGCGCCTACACGGTGGCGTACGAGGTGCTGTCCCAGGACGGCCACCTCATCAAGGGGTCCTACAAGTTCACCCTGGACACGGCGGAGAGCGCCGCGGCGAGCCCGACCGCGGTGCCGTCGCCGGCCGCCCCGTCCTCGGCGGCGCCGTCCACCGTGGCCGCCGCCCCCGCGGCGGACACCGAGGAGGAGACCCCGTGGGGCCCCTGGATCGGTGGCGCCGTGGTGGCGGGACTGGTGGTCGGCGGTCTGATCAGCTTCGTCAGGCAGCGTCGGGCGAAAGCCTGACCAGCCGCTGCAGGGTGCGCTCGCGACCGAGCACCTCCAGCGACTCGAACAGGGGCAGGCCCACGGAGCGGCCGGTGACGGCGACGCGGACCGGGGCCTGCGCCTTGCCCAGCTTGAGGCCGTGCGCCTCGCCCACGGCGACGACGGTGTTCTTCAGTGACTCGGTGTCCCAGGACGGCAGCCCGCGCAGCGCGGCGATCACGTCCGGCAGGATGCCCGCGTCCTTGGACGCCTTGGCCCAGGACGCCTCGTCGATCACCGGCTCATCCACGAAGAGGAAGTCCACGTAGGACGGCACCTCGGACAGCACCGCGATGCGGGTCTGCACCAGCTCCGCGACCTGCGCGAACACGGCCGGGTCGTACCGGTCGGCGTCCCACGGCGGCGGCGTTACGCCGTACCCGCGCTCGGCCCGCTCCTCCTCGGTCGGGAACGGCCCGGTCAGCCACGGCGCGCACGCCTGCGTGAACTCTTCCACGCTCAGCGCCCGGATGTACTCGCCGTTGAACGCGCGCAGCTTCTTCTCGTCGAAGAAGGCGGGGGAGGGGTTGACCTCCTCCAGGCGGAACTCGTCCTCGATCACCGACCACGGCACGATCTCCCGGTCGCCGCTGGGCGCCCAGCCGAGCAGCATCAGGTAGTTGCGCATGGCGGCGGCGAGGTAGCCCTCGTCGCGGTACATCTCCAGGGCGACCTTGTCGCGGCGCTTGGACAGCTTCTGCCGCTTCTCGTTCACCACGACCGGCACGTGCGCCCAGACCGGCGGGGTGTGGCCCAGCGCCTCCCACAGCAGCTGCTGCTTGGGGGTGTTGGGCAGGTGCTCCTCGGCCCGGATGACGTGGGTGATCCCCATCGTCATGTCGTCCACGACGTTGGCCAGCAGGAACACCGGCGAGCCGTCGCCGCGCGCGATGACGAAGTCCTCGATCAGCTTGTTCTCGAAGGTCGGCTCGCCGCGGATCAGGTCGACGACCTTGGTGACACCCTCGTCCGGGGTGCGGAAGCGCAGCGCGCGGCCCTCGCCCGGGGGCAGGCCCCGGTCGCGGCAGAAGCCGTCGTAGCCGGAGTACTTGTTGTCGGTACGCGCCTGCACGTCGTCGCGGGTGCAGTCGCAGTAGTACGCCCGGCCCGCGTCGACCAGCTGCTGGGCGGCCTTGGTGTGCTCGGCGTGGTACGCCGACTGGAACAGGGGCCCCTCGTACGTGTCGCGGGCGATGCCGATCCACTCCAGCGCGGAGAGGATGCCCTCGGTCCACTCGGGGCGGTTGCGCGCCGCGTCGGTGTCCTCGATCCGCAGCACGAACACGCCGCCCTGCTGCTTGGCGAAGACCGCGTTCTGCAGCGCCGAGCGGGCGCCGCCGACGTGGAACATACCGGTCGGGGAAGGGGCGAATCGCACACGTACCGTCACGGCTTCCAGGGTACGGCCCGCCCCCGCCCACCCCGCCACCAGGTTTACCGACGAAGGAAGGGCACCTTCTTAACGCTATGCGTAGAAGAAGGTGCCCTTCTTAACCCCTCAGGGCTGGGTGGGCTGCTCCCGGACCAGGAGGGCCACCGCGACACCCTGCGTACGCTGGGCGAACACCGTGGTGAACTCGTCGCGCAGCAGCTCGGCACGGGCCACCGGCATGTGCGCGAACAGGTCCTTGTCCGGCGCGGAGGTGACCAGCCAGAGCCGGTTCACGCCCGCGGCGCACGCGGCCGGGTCGTCGCACTCGACCGCTTCGAAGCTGCCCCGGTCCTGCCCGCGCACCGCGACGAACACGTCCTTCGGGGCGCCCGCCACGTCACGCAGCTCGAACGTCATCCCGCGCCGGAACGTGCGCGGCCCGCCGTAGGTGTCGCCGCCATACGCGATCGCGTCCCCCGGCAGCAGCCGCGGCTTCATGATCTCGGCGGCGGTACGCAGGTCCGCCTGGTTGCCCCCGGGCAGCGTGCGCGCCTCGACCTGCCCCGGCAGCCCGATCAGCGCCAGCACCGCGAGCGCGGCCAGCGCCACCGCCCAGGCGGGCCCGTCCCCCGCCAGCGTGCGCGGCGGACGGGCACCCGCCACCGGGACCAGCGCCGCCGCCCGCGTCGAGAGCTGCCGCAGGGTGCAGGCGGCCAGCAGCACCCAGGCCGGGACCGTGAAGAGCAGGTACCGGGAGAGCATCATGTTGATCACGGGGGTCAGCGCCAGCACGGCGGCGGGCGGCAGCAGCGCCCAGGCCAGCAGGAAGCGGCGGCGCGGCTCGGCCAGCCGCACCGACAGCACCGCCAGCGCGATCACCAGCAGGCCGACCCACATCGAGCCGAAGATGCTGGTCAGGAACTCGCGGATCGACTCCTCGCCGCGGTCGCCGATCCAGCCGATCTGGCCGGTCTGCCGCTTGCCGAGCCAGAGCAGCGGGGCCACCGGCAGCCCACCGGCGGCGGTCGTCAGCAGCCAGTTGCGGACCGCGGCCGAGCGAGCCCCGGCCATGCTGACCGCGAGCACCGCGTACGCCGCGAGCACGGTCAGCGCGACGAGATGCGACCACCCGATAGCGGTGACCGCGAGGGCGTAGGGCACCCAGCGCCGCCACGAGCCCGGCTGGTCCAGCGCGCGCAGCAGCAGCAGCGCACCGGCCACCGTGCAGGCCAGCGCGAGCGCGTACGGCCGCGCCTCCGCGCCATACCGCGAAACGGACGGCAGCAGCGCGAACAGCAGGCCGGCGACGAGGCCGGTGCCGGGGGAGAAGAGCCGCCGTCCCAGCGCGCCGACCAGGCCGGCCGCGGCCGCCATGGCCAGCGCCGAGGGCAGGCGCAGGCTGGTGAGGCCGTCCCCGAAGAGGGCGACCCACGCGCGGGTGAACACGTAGAACGGCGCGAAGACGGCATCTACCTTGGACAACAGCAGCTGGAGCTGGTGGTTGTCGAGTGAGGCGGCCCACCAGGTGGCGTACTCGTCCCGCCAGAGCGCGCGGCGCTCGTGGCCGATCAAGACGGTGACCAGGGTGACCAGTGCGGGCAGCGCGACGGGGAGGCTGCGGGCGAGCCGGGAGCCGGAATCGGCGGCGCCGGTCGCGTGCGGTTGTGGGCGGGTCAAGCGTTGACCCCCTGACGGCTGAAAACGGCAGTCAACATGAATATCCTTATTGACCAAATACCCAGACTTATGCGGCTTATCACCTATGTTGGAGCGTTGTGAAGCAGATTGTCAAACGCCTCCTGCCGAGGCCCGCACTGCGCGCCGCCGCCTTCCGCCTCCCGCTCCGCCAGCGCGTCCGCATCGCCAAACTGCTCGCCGGCGGACCGGTCCGCACCCGCGGCCCGGTGGCACCCGCGGCCTCCTCCCCGGCCCGTGCCTGGCACGACAACCTGCAGACCGTCACCGGCCTGCTGGACGCCGCCGGCCTCGACTACTTCTGCGTGCCGCACACCGATCCCAAGCGCAGCGCCGTCGCCGTCGCCGCCGAGCACCGCGCCGCGGTGCTGCGCCTGCTGCGCGGCCAGGGCGCCGCGCAGGTGGTGCGCACCCTCGACACCGCCGGCCGCCGGGTCAGCCCGCAGCGCTGCGCGGTGGTCCAGGTCCACCGCGCAGGTACGGGCCGCGCGGGAGCGCCGCAGCTCGACGGCGCGTACGCCTGCGAGATCGAGTTCTGGGCGACCGTGAAGGACAAGGGCTGGCAGGCGCCGCGCCAGGTGGGACCGCGCGCGCACAAGGTCGGCACCGTGCTCAGCGTGGACAATCCCGTGCAGTACGTGCCCGCCGAGCGGCTGTCGGCGTTCATGCCGCGCGACGGCGAGCCGCGCTACCGCAGCCGCGCCGTGTACGCCGAGCCCGGCCCCACCGACGTGCGCTTCCCCATCGACGTCGTCTACACCTGGGTCGACGGCGACGACCCGGCCTGGCGCATCCGCAAGGCCCAGGCGCTCGGCGAGGACCCCGACGACTCGTTCGCCGGGCTGGCCACCAACGCGTCCCGGTTCACCTCACGCGACGAGCTGCTCTACTCGATGCGCTCGCTGCACGCGTTCGCGCCCTGGGTCAACCACATCTACCTGGTGACCGACGACCAGACGCCGTCCTGGCTGGACCTGGACTCGGCGTACGTCACGCTGGTCTCGCACAAGGAGATCTTCGGCGACGTGGGGCGGCTGCCCACGTTCAACTCGCACGCCATCGAGTCGCGGCTGCACCGGGTGCCCGGCCTGGCCGAGCACTTCCTGTACTTCAACGACGACATGATCCTGGGCCGCCCCGTGCTGCCCACCCAGTTCTTCTTCGCCAACGGCGTGGCTAAGTTCTTCCCGTCCAGCTCGCTGGTGGACGTGAACCCGCCCGCGCCCGCCGACGCCCCGGTGGACGTCGCCGCCAAGAACAACCGGCGGCTGCTGCAGGAGCGCTTCGGCACGCAGCTCTACCAGAAGATGCGGCACGTGCCGTACCCGCTGCTGCGCAGCGTGCTGGAGGAGATCGAGACCGAGCTGCACGTGGAGTCGCACGCGACCGCGTCGCACCAGTTCCGCGACCGGGGCGACCTGTCCATCCCGTCGTCGCTGGCGCACTACTGGGCGCACAGCACCGGACGCTCGGTGCCCGGCTCGATCAGCCACACCTACATCGACCTGGGCCGCCTTATCGCGCCGGTGATGCTGGCCCGGCTGGTCCGGCAGCGCAACGTCGACGTGTTCTGCCTGAACGACACCGACTCCGCCGTCGCCGACCTCGCCGAGCAGGCCGGCATGGTGCGCGACTTCATGGAGTCGTACTTCCCGTTCCACGCGCCGTGGGAGCTGTCCGGCCGCATGGACCTCACCCAGCGCACCCGCCAGCCCGAACCGGCCGGGGCCCCGGCCCGGGGCTGAGCGTCCCGGCGGTGGCACGGTCACGCGGCGGTGACTCGGTCACGCGCCGGTGGCGCGTCGGTCGATGATCGGCGTTTCGTGTCAAGATCTGTGGCCAGACCGCAGATCTCGACACGAAACGCCGATCAAGCCTCCCGGACGCGGACCAAGCCACCCCGAGACGCGGACAAAGCCGGCCCGGCCGGTCAGGCCGCCGGTTCCACCAGGAACTGGTGCGCGGCCAGCTCGCGGTAGAGCGGACTGCTCTCCAGCAGCTCCTCGTGGCGGCCGGTGGCGGCCACGCGGCCGCCCTCCAGCACCACGATCTGATCCGCATCGACCACCGTGGACAGCCGGTGCGCCACGATCAGCAGGGTGCGGCCGCGCGCCACGGTGTCGATCGCGTTGCGCAGCGCCGCCTCGTTGCGCGCGTCGAGGTTGCTGGTCGGCTCGTCCAGCAGCAGGATCGGCGGGGCGGCCAGCAGCGTACGGGCGATCGCCAGCCGCTGCCGCTCCCCGCCCGACAGCAGCACCCCGCCCTCACCGACCTGCGCGGAAAGGCCCAGCGGGGTGCGGTCGACCAGCTCCTCCAGGTTCACCGCGGCGAGCACCGCCCGCATCTGCTCGTCGGTCGCGTCCGGCGTGGCCAACCGCAGGTTGTCCCGCAGCGTGCCGGCCAGCACCGGCGACTCCTGCTCCACGTACCCCAGCCTGGCGCGCAGCGCGTCGTGGGTCAGCTCGCGCACGTCGACCCCGTCCACCCGCAGGCTGCCCGAGGTCACCTCGTAGAACCGCTCCACCAGCGCCAGCAGCGTCGACTTGCCCGCACCGGACGGCCCGACCAGCGCGGTCCGGGTGCCCACCGCGGCTCGGAAGCTCACCTCGTGCAGCACCGGCGTGCCGAGCCCACCCTCACCGGTGTAGGCGAAGCCGACCCGGTCGAACTCGACGGCCGGCGCCGCGGCGGACTCCGCAGCCGGGCGCGGCGCGGGAAGCCCGGCGGGCCCCGCCGGCTCCGCCTCCGGCGCGACCGGCCCGCCTGTGCCCTCCGCCGGGACCGGCCCGCCCGCGCCTTCCAGCGGCAGGACCAGCACCTCCTCCATCCGCTGCAGCGCACCGAGCCCGGCCTGCAACTGGGTGTACGCGTTGAGCGCCTGCCCGAGCGGCATCACCAGGAAGAACACGAACAGCACGAACGCCACCAGGTCGCCGACGGTGATCTGGCCGGACGCGACGCGTGCCCCGCCCACCCCCAGCACCAGCAGGAACGAGCCCTGGATGGTGGTCACCATGGCGGGCTGCACGATCGCCTGCAACCGGGCGATGCGCACCCCGGCCCGGTACGCCTGCTCGGCGCTGTCGGCCACCGCCGCCGTCTCGCGCGCCTCGGCCCGGCTGGCCCGGATGGTGCGCACAGCCGTGATCGACCGCTCGACCGCCGCCGTCATCTCGCCGATCCGCGCCTGGGCCTCCCGCGACATGCCGCGCACCTTGCGCGCGAAGAAGATGCCGCCGGACAGGCCGATCACGAGCCCGACCAGCGTCACGCCGAACAGCACCGGGTCCAGCAGCACCATCGCCGTCGCCGCGCCGACCACCATGATCGCGCCGGACACGGTGTCGAACAGGCCGGAGGTGACCACGGCACGCAGCAGCGTGGTGTCCGCGCCGACCCGCGACAGCAGGTCACCGGTGCGGCGCAGGTCGTACTCGACGACCGGCAGGCGCAGCAGGTGCCCCGCCAGCCGCCGCCGCGCGGTGAGCACCAGGCCCTCGGCCGTACGCTGCAGCAGGAAGTGCCGGAACCCGTCCAGCGCGGCCACCCCGACCAGCGTCACCACCAGCAGCGCGACGCTGCCCGCGACCGGCGCCCGCGCGCCCAGCCCGTCGAGCACGTCCCGGGTCAGCACCGGCTGCAGGAGAGTGCCCGCCGTGGTCACCAGCGACAGCGCGGCGACGACGAGCAGCGAGCCACGATGGGCGCGCAGATACGGCCAGAGCGTGCGCAGCCCGACCTGGGGCAGCGCGGAGGGTTCTTCCGGGGGCATCCCCCGAATCTAGCCGGTGAAAGGAAGGGCACCTTCTTATCGTTTTCCGTAGTAGAAGGTGCCCTTCTTAACGCTGGGGATGGCTGGGCGGGAAGGTTGATCGGCGTCTCGTGTCCAAACCTGTGGCCAGGCCTGAGGTTTGGACACGAGACGCCGATCATGAGCCGGGGAGGCCGGGCGCAGGAGTGGTGCGGGACTTCTGTGGGAGCGCGGAAACCGTTTACCCTGTGCGCCATGCGTACCGCGTTGATCGTCCGGGGTGGGGCCGACTTCCACGACCCGGTCGGCACCACCGACAGCTTCCTGCCGTACCTCAAGGACCAGGGCTTCTCCGTCGAGATCGCCGACGACCTGGCCGTGTACGACGACGCGGCGCTGCTCGCCCGTACCGACCTGGTGGTCAACTGCTGGACCGCGGGCAACGGCGAACTCACCCCGCGCCGGGCGGAGAACCTCGACGCGGCGGTGCGGGCCGGCACCGGCCTGGCCGGCTGGCACGGCGGCATCGTCGCCGCCTTCACCGATCGGCGCTACCAGTGGCTGACCGGCGGCTGGTTCGTCTGCCACCCGGGCGACTTCGTCCCGCACACGCTGACCGTGCGCCCCGAACGCGCGGATCACCCGATCGTGGCCGGGATCAGCACCGTGGAGCTGGACACCGAGCGCTACTGGCTGCTCGCCGACCCGCTCAGCGACGTGCTCGCCACCATCACCTTCCCGGTCGAGGACGGCGAGCCGTGGCACGAGCCGGTCACCCACCCCGCCGTGTGGACCCGGCAGTGGGGCGCGGGCCGGATCTTCGTCTCCACCATCGGCCACCACCTGCCCGACCTCGACGTCCCCGAGATCCGGCAGCTCACCGAACGCGGCCTGACCTGGGCCGCCCGCTGATCAGCCGGGGCCTGGCGGCCGCTCACCAGCTCGCGGCGATGACCCGGCGGTAGCGCTCCTCGAACCCGGCCAGTTCGGCGTCCAGCCGCTCGACCGCGGCCTCGGAGAGCCCGACCGCAGGCGTGCGGTACGGCTGCGCGCAGGCCATCCGGTGCCGCAGCCCCGCGGGCGGGTGCGAGCTGAACGGCGAGGCGTCGCGGCGGCGGGTGAGCTGGCGCAGCCGCCCCAGCCGCGGCTCCGTGGCCGCCCTGGCCTGCTCGACCGCCGCGCGCCACTCCGCCGCGAGGCCGCCCGACCGGGCCCGGCTGCCCACGACCGTGCGGTGCAGGTGTACGCAGGCGGCCGTGTCCAGCAGCGAGACCGCCGCCGTGCTCCCGGCGGCCCGGGCGGCCAGGTCGTCAGCGTGGTACTCAGCGCGCTGCGCGTCGCGCGCCCCGAGGACGTGCAGGAACAGGTGCAGCAACCAGGCCGCCCTCGACAGCGGCCAGAGGAGCATGACGAACAGCCCGCCCAGCCGGGCCACCGCGGCGATCTCGGATTCGTCCTCCTCGTCCGCCACCGCCATGGGGTCGAGCAGGTCCGCGACATTGCCGAAGAAGGTCAGCGCGAGCTGGGTGCGCAGCGAACGCCGGTTGTCGTTGTTGACGAAGTGCGCCAGCTCGTGGGCCAGCAGCGCGACCCGCTCCTGCGGGCGCAGCGAGGTCAACAGCGGCAGGCCCAGGATCAGGATCCGGCGGCGGCGCAGCCCGGCGACACAGGTGGACGCGTTCCACTCCGGGCCGAGCAGCACCAGGTGGGGTGTGGGCGCGCCGACGGCCGCCGCGACCCGGTCGATCAGCGCGAACAGCTCCGGGTGCGTGTCCCGGCCGACCTCGTCGTATCCGTCGCGCGCCTTCGCCAGCCGGCCCAGCCGCGGCCGGCACAGCACGGCACAGCCGATCATGACGGCGCCGACCACCTTGAGCAGGAACCAGCCCTCGACCAGCAGCCACACCCCGCCCGCCACCAGGCCGAGCAGCACGGCGACGATCAGCAGGGAGAGCACGGTCAGCGCCGCCGACACGACACCGGTGGCGGGCCGCGTCAGCGGACGGGCGGCCAGTTCGGCGTACAGGTCGGTGTCGAGTTCGTACCCGATGCGGTGCGACCATCGGCGCAGCAGGCCGGTCAGGCGCCCGTCGCCGAGTTGCGGGGCATGGTGGCCGAGGTTCCACTCGCACCGCTCACACCAGGGGACCTCGTCGCCCTCGGTGCTCAGCCGGTGGTGGCAGGACGGGCACAGCGCGGCTCCGGGCGCCTGGATGATCGACACCGCGGCATCGTGCCAGTTCACCCCGCACTGGTCAACGGCCGGTCCGGCCCTCGGCCGTCGCACCAGGCCGCGGACGGCCCGACGCGAAGGCCCCGTGACCTGCTCGGTCACGGGGCCTCAGCGTTAAGAAGGTGCCCTTCCTCTACGCATAGCGTTAAGAAGGTGCCCTTCCTTCTTAGGAGTCGCCGCCGGTTTCGCCGGCGGGGGCCGCGAGGACGTCGTCGATGGCGTACTTGCGGGCGGCCTCGGCCGGGGCCGTGGCCGGGACCTCGCCGTCGCGGGCCAGCTGGGACAGCACGGCCACCACGATCGACTCGGCGTCGATGTTGAAGTGGCGGCGCAGCGCCGAGCGGGTGTCCGACATGCCGAAGCCGTCGGTGCCCAGCGAGGTGTAGCTGCCCGGCACCCAGCGCGAGATCAGGTCCGGCACGGCCCGCATCCAGTCGGACACGGCGACCTTCGGGCCGGGCGCATTCTCCAGGGCACGGGTCACGTACGGCACCTTGGCCGGCTGGTCCGGGTGCAGCAGGTTGTGCCGCTCCGTCTCGACCGCGTCGCGGCGCAGCTCGCCCCAGCTGGTCGCCGACCAGACGTCGGCCGACACGCCCCAGTCCTCGGCCAGCAGCTGCTGGGCGCGCAGCGCCCAGTTCACGCCGACGCCGGAGGCCAGGATCTGCGCCTTCGGGCCCTGCGCGGTCGACTCGGCGTAGCGGTACAGGCCCTTGAGCAGGCCCGCCACGTCCACGTTCGCCGGCTCGGCCGGGTGTACGTACGGCTCGTTGTACACCGTCAGGTAGTAGAAGACGTCCTCCGGCTGCTCGCCGTACATGCGGCGGAGACCGTCCTCCATGATGTAGGAGATCTCGAAGCCGAACGCCGGGTCGTAGCTGACCGCGGCCGGGTTCGTCGCCGCGATGAGCAGCGAGTGCCCGTCCTCGTGCTGCAGGCCCTCACCGTTGAGCGTGGTGCGGCCCGCGGTGGCGCCCAGCAGGAAGCCGCGCGTCATCTGGTCCGCCGCCGCCCACAGGCCGTCGGCCGTACGCTGCCACCCGAACATCGAGTAGAAGATGTACACCGGGATCATCGGCTCGCCGTGCGTGGCGTACGCGCTGCCCACCGCGGTGAACGAGGCGATCGAGCCGGCCTCGTTGATGCCCTCGTGCAGGATCTGCCCGGCGGTGGACTCCTTGTAGGACAGGAACAGCTCCCGGTCCACCGAGGTGTACTGCTGGCCGTGCGGCGAGTAGATCTTCGCCGTCGGGAACAGCGAGTCCATGCCGAAGGTGCGCGCCTCGTCCGGGATGATCGGCACCCAGCGGTGGCCGATGCCCTTGTCCTTCATCAGGTCCTTGAACAGGCGGACGAAGGCCATCGTGGTGGCGATCTTCTGCTTGCCGGAGCCCTTCTTCAGGTCGGCGTAGACCTTGGTCTCGGGCAGCGGCAGCGGGTTCTTCTTCGTGTTGCGCGAGGGCAGCGAGCCGCCCAGCGCCGCCCGCCGCTCCATCAGGTACGCGATCTCGTCGCTCTTGGCACCCGGGTGGAAGTACGGCGGCTCGTACGGGTTGGCCTCCAGCGCCGAGTCCGGGATGTCCAGGAAGAGGCGGTCGCGGAAGCCCTTCAGATCGTCCAGCGTCAGCTTCTTCATCTGGTGCGTGGCGTTGCGGCCCTCGAAGTGCGAGCCCAGCGTCCAGCCCTTGATGGTCTTGGCGAGGATGACCGTCGGCTGACCGGTGTGCTCCGTCGCCGCCTTGTACGCGGCGTAGAGCTTGCGGTAGTCGTGGCCGCCGCGCTTGAGACCCCAGATCTCGTCGTCGGACATCTGCTCGACCATCTTGCGGGTGCGCGCGTCGCGGCCGAAGAAGTGCTCGCGTACGTACGCCCCGGACTCCGCCTTGTAGGTCTGGTAGTCGCCGTCGGGCGTGGTGTTCATCAGGTTGACCAGCGCGCCGTCGGTGTCACCGGCGAGCAGCGGGTCCCACTCGCGGCCCCACACGACCTTGATGACGTTCCAGCCCGCGCCGCGGAAGAAGGCCTCCAGCTCCTGGATGACCTTGCCGTTGCCGCGCACCGGGCCGTCGAGGCGCTGCAGGTTGCAGTTGATGACGAAGGTGAGGTTGTCCAGCTCCTCGCGGGCGGCCAGGCCGATCGCGCCGAGGGTCTCCGGCTCGTCCATCTCGCCGTCGCCGAGGAACGACCACACCCGCTGCTGCGAGGTGTCCTTGATGCCCCGGTGGTGCAGGTAGCGGTTGAACCGCGCCTGGTAGATGGCGTTCAGGCCGCCCAGGCCCATGGACACCGTCGGGAACTCCCAGAAGTCCGGCATCAGGCGCGGGTGCGGGTACGACGGCAGGCCGCCGCCCGGGTGCGACAGCTCCTGGCGGAACCCGTCGAGCTGGTGCTCGGTCAGGCGGCCCTCCAGGTACGCGCGCGCGTACATACCGGGCGAGGCGTGGCCCTGGTAGAAGATGTGGTCGCCGCCACCCGGGTGGTTCTTGCCCCGGAAGAAGTGGTTGAAGCCGACCTCGTAGAGCGACGCCGACGACGCGTAGGTCGAGATGTGGCCGCCCACGCCGACGCCCGGGCGCTGCGCCCGGTGCACCGTCATCGCGGCGTTCCACCGGATGTAGGCACGCAGCCGGCGCTCGATGTGCTCGTCACCGGGGAACCACGGCTCGCGCTCGCTCGGGATGGTGTTGATGTAGTCCGTGGTGGTCAGCGGGGGCACGCCGACCTGGCGCTCGCGGGCCCGCTCCAGCAGGCGCAGCATCACGTAGCGCGCGCGCTTAGCCCCTCGCTCGTCGATCACTCCGTCGAGCGACTCCACCCACTCGGCCGTCTCCTCGGGGTCGATGTCCGGGAGCTGGCTCGGCAGGCCGTCGCTGATCACCGGGCGCTTGCGTTCGGTGGCCACAGGCGTTCCCTCGTAGTTGTAGTGATGATCGGTCTAGACGAACAGAGTTTGTCTGTTCGGCCCCATCCTGCCCCTCCGATGGGGCGTTCGTCACGCGTACCGCCATCCGATGCGACACGCGACACGCATACTGACCAGTAACTTTTGGGTCGGCTTGACGACCATGGCGAGTACGCAGTGGCGGACGCCGATTAGGGTGCCGCCATGCGACGCCTTCTCGGTCTCCTCTTCATCGCATACGGTTTCCTGCTCGCCGTCAACACGACGTTCCCTCTGGTCGCCGACCTGAGCGGGGAACGGGTGACCGCGGGGCCGTCCGGTGACAGCACCATCTGCAGCGCGCGGCTGCTCGCCCCGCCGCTCGCGGGCATCTACAGCAACTGCGACGCCTCCTGGCTGGAGGGCGCGCAGCGCGTCAACGGCCGCCTCGTCGGCGCGGACGTGGCGGAGAAGACGCTGTCCGGCACGGAGGTCGAAGCCGCGATCATCGAGGGTATGGACGGCTACGCCTTCCTCCCGCCCACCGGCCTGGAGCGCGTCGCCGGCTTCGCCGCCCCGCTGGTCGTGATCTTCGGGCTGGTGCTCCTGTTCGCGCCGCGCAAGCGCCGCCGCCGGGGCCGTTCGCACGGCCACCACGGCGACCACGACCACGACGATGACGACTACGGCGACAGCGACGACGGCGGCGGCTGGGGCGACTCGGGCGGCGACAGCGGCGGTGGCGACGGAGGCGGCGGCGGCGACTGACCCGCACCCGCCACCCCGCGGTGCTGTCCTACGGTGTCCCCATGGACAGCACCGTGCTCACCGTTCGCACCGGCTCCCGCGCCACCGTGGTCGACCTGACCGACGAGGCCGCCCAGTTCGTCGCGGACAAGGGCGACGGCCTCCTCCACGTCTTCGTCCCCCACGCCACGGCGGGAATCGCCATTCTCGAGACCGGCGCCGGCAGCGACGAGGACCTGATCACCGCCCTGGAGCACGTCCTCCCCGCCGACAACCGCTGGCGCCACCGCCACGGCAGCCCCGGCCACGGCCGCGACCACGTCCTCCCCGCCTTCATCGCCCCCTACGCGACACTCCCCGTCCTGGCCGGCCGCATAGCCCTGGGCACCTGGCAGTCCATCTGCCTCGTCGACACCAACGGCGACAACCCCACCCGCCAGGTCCGCCTCTCCTTCCTCCCCGGCTGACCCCGCCCCGCGCCCCTCTCTCCCGCGCCGATCTTGCGTGAACTGTGGGTGTGACACGGGCATATCGCCCATAAGGGCAACACTTCGCGCAAGATCGACGCGATCTTGCGCGCCCCGCCCGGCACGGGCTGGGGGGTGGATTGACACCTTGGAAATGTGGCGGCAATAATTCATGGGCGCAGATGGGAGCGCTCCCAGACTTTTCCCAGCTTGCGGCTGTGCTTGCCGGTTTCTGATGCACCACCCGATCGCTTTCCTGGAAAGGATCCGCTGTGCGTAGACCCGTTCTGATCGCGCTGGCCGCCGTGGCGGGGCTCGTGTCGACGAGCCTGACCGCGGCCGCCGCCTCGGCCGACCCGCCCGAGCAGATCGTCAACGGCACCTTCACCTCCGGCCACGCCCCGTGGTGGGGCACCGGCAACATCACGCTCGACTCCAGCAGCGGCGAGCTGTGCGCGGACATCCCGGGCGGCACCACCAACCCCTGGGACGTGATCATCGGCCAGGACAACATCCCGCTCGTCGCCGGTGAGACGTACGCCTACAGCTTCAAGGCCACCGCGGCGCCCGACCGCGTCGGCAAGGCGCTCATCCAGCTCCCGGTCGACCCGTGGACGCAGTACCTCGCCGCGAACCCGCTGATGACCGGCACTGCCACCGTCTTCTCGTACACCTTCACCGCGCCCGTCTCCCTACCGAACGCGCAGGTGGCGTTTCAGATCGGTGGCAGTGCCTCCCCCTGGCGGCTCTGCCTGGACGACATCTCGCTGAAGGGCGGTGCCGAGCCGGAGGTATACCAGCCGGACACCGGCCCGCGCGTCCGGGTCAACCAGGTCGGCTACCTGACCAAGGGCCCGAAGAACGCCACCGTGGTCACCGAGGCGACGGCTGCCCTGCCCTGGCAGCTGAAGAACGCCGGCGGCACGGTCGTGGCCAGCGGCGACACCACCCCGCGCGGCGTGGACGCCAGCTCCGGCCAGAACGTGCACTCGATCGACTTCAGCTCGTACGCGGTCGCGGGCACCGGCTTCACGCTGGTCGCCGACGGTGAGACCAGCCGCCCGTTCGACCTGGCCGGCAACCTCTACGCGGGCCTGCGCGACGACGCGCTGAAGTTCTTCTACACCCAGCGCAGCGGCGTCGAGATCCTGGACGCGCTGCGGCCCGGCTACGGTCGCCCGGCGGGTCACGTCGGCGTGGCGCCGAACAAGGGCGACACCTCGGTGCCGTGCCAGCCCGGCGTCTGCGACTACTCGCTGGACGTGTCCGGCGGCTGGTACGACGCGGGCGACCACGGCAAGTACGTGGTCAACGGCGGCATCTCGGTGTTCCAGCTCGTCAACGAGTTCGAGCGGGGCAAGTGGGCGGCCAGCGCCCAGCCGTTCCCGGACGGCCAGCTGAACCTGCCGGAGAGCGGCAACGGCGTGCCGGACATCCTGGACGAGGCGCGCTGGCAGCTGGAGTTCCTGCTGAAGATGCAGGTCCCGGCCGGTAAGCCGCTGGCCGGCATGGCCCACCACAAGATCCACGACAGCGAGTGGACCGGCCTGCCGCTGCTGCCGCACAGCGACGACAAGCTGCGCGAGCTGCACCCGCCGTCGACCGCGGCGACGCTGAACCTGGCCGCCGCGGCGGCGCAGGCGGCGCGGGTGTACGCGCCGTACGACGCCGCCTTCGCGGCCCGCAACCTGGCCGCGGCCAAGACCGCGTACGCGGCGGCCAAGGCGCACCCGGCGATCTACGCCAGCCCGTCCGACGGCACCGGCGGCGGCACGTACGACGACGTCAACGTGACCGACGAGTTCTACTGGGCGGCGGCCGAGCTCTACCTGACCACGGGGGAGAGCGCCTACCTGACCGACGTCACCTCCTCGGCGCTGCACACCGCCGACGTGTGGAGCAGCAACGGCTTCGGCTGGCAGAGCCTGGCCGCGCTGGGCCGCCTCGACCTGGCCACCGTGCCCAGCGCCCTGCCGGGCCGGGCCGCCGTGCGCGCCTCGGTCGTGTCGGGCGCGGAGGAGTACCTGGCCGCGATCACGGCGCACCCGTACGGCGTGCCGTACCAGCCCGCGAACAACTCCTACGACTGGGGCTCCAGCAGCCAGGTGGCCAACAACCTGGTGGTGCTGGCCGCGGCGTACGACATCACCGGCGAGGACCGGTTCGCCGACGCGGCGGTGCAGGGCATGGACTACCTGCTGGGCCGCAACGCGCTGAACATGTCGTACGTGACCGGCTACGGCGAGGCCAACGCGCACAACCAGCACAGCCGGTGGTACTCGCACCAGCTCAACCCGGACCTGCCGAACCCGCCGAAGGGCACCCTGGCCGGCGGCCCGAACTCGTCCATCCAGGACCCGGTCGCGCAGCAGAAGCTGACCGGCTGCGTGGGCCAGTTCTGCTACATCGACCACATCGAGTCGTGGTCCACCAACGAGCTGACCATCAACTGGAACGCGCCGCTGGCATGGGTCGCCGCCTTCCTGGCCGGCCAGGGTGACGGCACCGCCGCGCCCGCGCCGAACTGCAAGGTGACCTACACCAAGCACGCCCAGTGGCCGGACGGCTTCACCACGCAGGTCACCGTCAAGAACACCGGCTCCACCGCGATCAACGGGTGGACGCTGCGGTGGTCGTTCCTCGGCGCTCAGTCGGTCGAGAGCTCGTGGAGCGCCGCGTTCAGCCAGAGCGGGGCGACGGTGAGCGCCGCCAACCTGTCCTGGAACAAGGTGATCAAGCCCGGCCAGTCCGTGACCTTCGGGTTCAACGGCGACGTGGCGACCGGCCCCAACCCCGACCCGGCCCTGTTCACCCTGAACGGGCGGGCCTGCTCCTGACCTCACCTCCTCCCCGATGAGCGGGGCGGTCCCGGTGCCCACAAGGCGTCCCGGGCCCGCCCCGCTCCATTTGCCCCGGCCGGGGGAGCGGCCTTCGGCTAGCCTCGCTCTCATGACCGATGACACCCTCGATGCCCCGATCGTCGCCGTCACCGTGTTCCCGGACCGGGCCCGGGTGACCCGGCGCGGCACCGTCACGCTGCCCGCGGGCGAGCACCGCGTCCCGGTGGGACCGCTGCCGCTGAACCTGCTGCGCGACTCGGTGCGGGTGTCCGGCCACGGCCAGGCCGCGGTGGCCGGGGTGAACGTGGTGACCCGCCGCGAGCCGGTGACCTCCGACGCGACGGTCACCGCGCTGGAGGCGGAGCTGCGCGAGATCGAGGCCGCGATCGCGGCGCTGACCGACGCCGACGCCGTGGCCACGGCACGCGAGCGGTTCCTGGCGCGGCTGGCGATGCGCGGCGCGGGTGCGCTGGCCACGGGTGAGCCGACCGCGGCGGTGCGCTTCGCCGACGGGCTGGACGAGCAGCTGACCGCTCTGCACGAGGGCCGCCGGCGGCGCGAGCGGGAGCGGCTGGACCTGCACCGCCGACGCGACGCGGCCGAGCGGCGCCTCATGGACCTGCGCGGCAAGACCGGGCCGGACCGGCTGTTCGCCGAGGTGCTGCTGGAGGTCGACGAGGACGGCGAGGTCGAGCTGGAGCTGTCCTACGTCACGCCCGGCGCGAGCTGGAGCAGCGGCTACGACCTGCGGCTGGCGGGGGACACGCTCACCCTGACCTGGCACGGCATGATCAGCCAGCGCACCGGCGAGGACTGGCCCGAGTGCGCGCTGAAACTTTCCACCGCCCGCCCGGCGGGCGCGCTGGAGGTGCCCGAGCTGGACCCGTGGTACGTCGACGTCGAGCGGCCGATCGTGGCGTACGCCGCCGCGCCGATGATGGCCATGTCCGCGCCCCCGCCGCCCGCGCCGGGCGGGGCCCCGCAGGCCATGCCGCGGGCGCGCGCGGCGGTGCGGGAGACCACGGCGGCGGTGGAGGAGGGGCCGGTCGCGGCCACGTACACCCCGCTCAAGCCGGTGGCGGTGCCCGCCGACGGGACCGCGCACCGCACCCTGATCGCGCGCTTCGACCTGGCCGCCCGCCTGGACCACATCACCGCGCCGGTACGCGCCGAGGAGGCGGTGCTGCGCGCCACGGTGCTGAACACCTCCGCGCACGCCCTGCCCGCCGGGTCGGCGGCGCTGTTCCACGAGGGCGACTTCGTCGGCTCGACCAGGCTGGAGCCGTGGGCCCCGCAGGAGGAGCGGGAGCTGGCACTGGGCGTGGACGACCGGGTCCGGGTGGAGCGCGAGCTGGTGCGCCGCGCGGCGAGCAAGGCCACGCTGGGGTCGAGCCGCCGCACCGACGCCGAATACAAGATCACGGTCGCGAACCACACCCCGCGGCAGGTCAGCGTCACGGTGCTCGACCAGCTCCCGGTGTCGCGCGACCCGCAGATCACGGTGAAGGAGCTGGCCGTCAAGCCGGAGCCCGCCGAGCGGTCCGAGCTGGGCGTCTACACCTGGAAGCTGGTGCTCGCCCCGAACACCAGCCAGGAGATCCAGTTCGCGCTGCGGGTCGAGGCGGCCAAGGGCGTGGAGATCTCCGGCTGGCGCGACTGAGGTCGTGACCCGCGGGTGGACGGTGTCGCCCCGGCCGATCAGCGGCCGGGGCCGATACCGAACCGTGGCCGTGGCGGGGCGATGGGTGACCGGACGCATCCGTAGCGTCGGTACATGGCCCTCCCCACCCGCCCCGACCGGGGCGCCCTGCTGCTCGCCGCCGGTGCGCCGCTCGCCCTGGCGTGGCTGATCGACCACGGTCTGGCCGTGACGCGGGCGGAGGTCGTCGCCGGCGGCGCGTTCACGCCCGGCACCGGCCTCGGCCCGCGACTGCTGATCTGGGTGCCGCTGTGGGCGTTCGCGATGGCGGCGGCCGAGCTGGTGGCCGCGGGGCGGGCACGCTCGATCCCGATCCGCGCCGGAGCGGCGCTGCGGGAGACAGCACGCCGTGCCGAGGACGTGCTGCTCTGGGCACTGCCCTATCTGGTCACCGCAGCGGCGGGCTACGGCGTGTGGTGGCTGCTCGCCGGGAGCAACCTGACCATCTTCGGCGTGGGGCCGCTGTTCATGATCGTGACGCCGCTGCTCGCCTGGCAGGCGTACCGGCTGGTGGTCCGGCTGCCCGCGCTGCCGCTGCGGCTGCTGGAGAACGCCGGGCGCAAGGCGTCGGCCCAGGCGGTCGCGCTGCGGGCCGGGCGCCTGGTGCCGAACGGGCCGCTGCCGCTGCTGCTGGTCCTGCCCCTGCCCGTCGCGCTGGTGGTCGATCTGGCCGGCCGTGCGGCGGCGGGCGCGCTGCCGGTGGCGTACGCGCCGGTCGCGGTGGGCCTCACCTCGGCCGTGCAGCTGCTGCTCGTCTCCCTGATCGTCGCGGGGCAGGCACGCGAGGTGGTGGGGCGTTACCTGGCGCCCCGCGAGGCCGACGATCCGGGCGCGGCCGCGAACCTCGGCTGGGCGGACGAGAGCCTGACCCGGCTCGCGGGCCCGGGGCCGCGGCCGCTGCGGCGCGCCTGGCTGCTCGCGTACACCCTGCCGGTGCTCCTGCTGGCCGGGGCCGCGCTCGCCGACCCGCTGGCCCGCCCGGTGCTGTCCGCGGTGGACACCAAGCAGGACCAGATCTGGCCGTATGCGATGGGGCTCACCGGGGCGGGTCTGCCGGTGCTCGTCGACAACGAGGCGGTCACGCGCTGCCACGACAGGGCCTGCACGAGCCGGACCAGGACGAAGATCGTCCAGCGCCGGCTCGACGCGGCCACGGTCACCCCGGACGGCCGCGTCCTCATGCTGTACGTGCCGGAGCTGGGCTACCAGGAGACGGGCGAGCCGGTGCTCACCGCCTGCGACGCCGCCGACCGGTGCACGGAGCGCACCCTCGGCCTCGAGACCTACGGCGGCAGCCTGCACGAGATCGCCGTGGCCGCCCTGCCGGAGGACGCCGTGCTCGTGGTCGGGGAGGTCTACTGGCGCTCGTCCTCCACCGACCGGGACAACGACCCGGTGGTCGCCTGGTGGTGCCGCACGACGTGCGCCGAGATCCCGGTCGAGCGCCCGGCGGGCGCGTCGTGGCCGGCCGCGCCGTCGGACTTCCAGGTCGGGTACGACGAGCAGGGTGGCCCGGTGCTCTTCTGGACCGACGATCGCGGCTGGGGCGGCGAGCCGGACGAGGTGTTCCGGGCGGCCTGCGTGACGCCGCTGTGCGACCGGCTCGCGGTCGAATCGCTGCCCCCGGTGTGGCGCGACCTGCCGGGTGTGCCGAACCTGCAGGCCATGGGCCTCGACACGCAGGGCCGCCTCGTCGTCGTGGTGTCCCGGCCCGGCCGGGAGAGCTGCATGGAGTGGTGCGTAGGGCTCCCGCCGAACCCGGACCCGTATGTCCTTTCAGTGCTGCGCTGCCTCGATGCCCACTGCCAGACCGGCACGGCCGCGTTCACCTGGGCGGAGGCCGGCCCGCTGGATCTTCCCCGGATGATGGTCGCCGCGGACGACGACGGCCCCGTCCTGGTGCTGGACGGGGCCGTGACGACCTGCGTGGCGCGCTGCGCGCGGTTCGAGACGGTCAGTGGCAGGCGGTGAGCCCGGTGTCGGTGAAGCTGCTGCCGGGCTGGCCGACGAACTTCCAGACGTAGAAGTCCGGGTACAGGGTCAGCTTGAGCACGCCGAAGGTGTCGGCGTTGCGGGCGCGTGAGTTCGGGTCGACGTCCTTGCCGAACCCGTTGAGCCCGCCGCCGCCGGTGCCCACGATGAACTGGCGTACGCCGCGCTCGCGGTCGAACTCGCCGTCGGGTGTCTGCGGGGCGAAGCGCTCGTAGTTGTGGTTGTGCCCGTTGAGCACGACCTCCACGCCGTGCTCGTAGAGGATCTCGAAGAACGGCTTCACGCGCGGGTCGGCGTCGTGCTTCCAGCCCGAGGAGAACAGCGGGTGGTGCCACATCGCGACGGTGCACTTCGCGTCCGACGCGTCGAGCGTCTCGCGCAGCCACTCGGCCTGCTCGGAGTCCTGCTCGCAGTCGACCAGGTCGCAGGTGGAGTTGAGCACGACCACCTGCCAGCCGCCCAGCTCGTAGGAGTACCAGCCCTTGCCCTTCTTGCCGGCCGAGTCGCCGAAGTAGTCGTAGTAGGGGCCGCCCTCGTCGGTGCGCATGTCGTGGTTGCCGATGACCGGCCTGGTGCGGTCCTTGTGCCGCCCCCAGTAGGGCTCGTAGCAGCGCTGGAACTGGTCGGCGGTGCCCGCCACGTACGCGTTGTCGCCGAGCGTGAACACGGTGCCGGGGATCCGGTCGAGCAGCTTGGCGGTGGCCTCGTCGCCGTCGCTCTGGCAGCTGCCGATGTCGCCCGCGCCGACCAGCACGGCCGGTGCGGTGGCGGGTTCGTCGCGCGGGACGGGCGCGGCGGCGCCGGGCTGCGGTGCGAGTAGCGCGAGCACGCCGAGCGAGGCGGCGGTCAGCAGGACACGCCGCAGTCGGGGGGACCGGTTCAGCATGCCGCCGATTATTGAGAAATTGGGACAAATGGTCCAACTTGTGGGGTCGCGTGGCGTGTCCGATCACCGATCCGGGTGGTCGCCCCTTGCCGGTCCGGGGCATGCTGTGCAGCGTGAGCACCTCTCATGATCTCGACGAGCGGTTCCGGAACGCCCTCACGGCGTGGCCGGCGAATGCCCACCCGAACGCCGATCCACATGCGACGGTTCGCTCCGACAGCGGCCTCACCGGCGCCCTGGCCAGGGAGCTCTTCGACGCCCAGGTGACCAGCCGGCACCTCGACCTGGCCGCCCGGCGGCTGCGGGCCGAGGGCGCGGGCTTCTACACCATCGGCTCGGCCGGGCACGAGGGCAACGCGGGCGTCGCCGCGGCGCTGCGCCCCACCGACCCGGCGCTGCTGCACTACCGTTCCGGCGCGTTCTACGCCGCGCGCGCCCAGCAGCTCGCCGAGGGCAAGGTCGACCCGATCCGCGACGTGCTGCGCGGCATCGTGGCCAGCGCCGCCGAGCCCATCGCGGGCGGCCGGCACAAGGTCTTCGGCAGCACCGACCTGAACGTCATCCCGACCACCTCCACCATCGCCTCGCACCTGCCGCGCGCCGTCGGCCTCGCCTTCGCCGTCGAGCGCTCCCGCCAGGGCATCTCCGCCGGGCGCCACGCCGCCGACACGGGCCAGCCCGCCGTCGTGCCGCCCACCTGGCCGCGCGACGCGGTCGTGGTCTGCTCGTTCGGCGACGCCTCGGTCAACCACGCCAGCGCGACCGCCGCGTTCAACACCGCGGGCTGGGCCGACTTCACCGGCCTGCGGCTGCCGCTGCTGTTCGTCTGCGAGGACAACGGGCTGGGCATCAGCGTGCGCTCGCCCGCGGGCTGGGTGGGCACCACCCTCAAGGCCCGCCCCGGCCTGCGCTACTTCCACGCCGACGGCTGCGACCTGGCCGACACGTACGCCGTGGCCCGCTCCGCGGTGTCCTGGGTGCGCCGCCACCGCCGCCCGGCCGTGCTGCACCTGCGCACGGTCCGGCTCATGGGGCACGCGGGCGCCGACGCCGAGCTGGCCTACCGCAGCAACGCCGAGATCGAGCACGACCTCGCGCTGGACCCGCTGCTGCGCACCGCGCACCTGCTCGTCGACTCCGGCCACGCCGCCCCGCTGGAGCTGCTCAGCCGCTACGACGAGATCGGCTGGCGGGTGCAGCAGACCGCCGCCGCCGTACGCGACGAGCCCAAGCTCGCCTCCGCGGCCGAGGTCGTCGCCCCGCTCGCCCCGCGCCGCCCGCTGCGGGTCGCTAAGCTGATCGCGCGGGCGGGGGAGCGCGCCGCCGGGGCCATGCTCGCCGAGCGCGACCGCGTCTTCGGCGGCAGGCTGCCCGAGCGCGCCGGCCCGCTCACCCTCGCGCAGTCGATCAACGCCGCGCTCACCGACCTGATGCTCGCCCACCCGCAGTCGCTGGTCTTCGGCGAGGACGTGGCCCGCAAGGGCGGCGTCTACGGGGTCACCAAGGGCCTGCGCGACCGCTTCGGCCCGGCCCGGGTCTTCGACACGCTGCTCGACGAGACGTCCATCCTCGGGCTCGGACTGGGCGCCGGGCTGGGCGGGCTGCTGCCCATCCCCGAGATCCAGTACCTGGCGTACCTGCACAACGCCGAGGACCAGCTGCGCGGCGAGGCCGCCAGCATGCGGTTCTTCTCCCAGGGCGCCTACCGCAACCCGATGGTGGTGCGCGTCGCCGGGCTGGCCTACCAGAAGGGCTTCGGCGGGCACTTCCACAACGACCACTCCGTCGCCGTGCTGCGCGACATCCCCGGCCTGGTGCTCGCCGTGCCGTCGCGCGCCGACGACGCGGCGGCCATGCTGCGCAGCTGCGTCGCCGCCGCCGAGGTGGACGGCACGGTGAGCGTGTTCCTGGAGCCCATCGCGCTCTACCACACCCGTGACCTGCATCAGGAGGGCGACGGGGGCTGGCTGAGCCCGTACGCCGCGCCCGACCGGTGGGGCGACACCCACGTGCCCGTCGGCCGGGCCCGCAGCCACAGCTTCGGCGCCGGGGACCGGCTCACCATCCTCACCTTCGGCAACGGGGTGCGCATGTCGCTGCGCGTCGCGCACCGCCTGGCCGAGGCCGGGGACGGCGTCCGCGTGCTCGACCTGCGCTGGCTCGCCCCGCTGCCGCTGGCCGACATCGTGCGCGAGGCCGGGGCCACCGGCCGGGTGCTGGTCGTCGACGAGACCCGCCGCTCCGGCGGGGTCGGCGAGGGCGTGCTCGCCGCCCTGGTCGACGCCGGGTACGTCGGCCTGGCCAGGCGCGTCGCCGCCGTCGACACGTTCCTGCCGCTCGGCCCCGCCACCGACCACGTGCTCGTCGGCGAGGACGCCGTCGAGCGCGCCGCGCGGGCTCTGCTGGACGCCTGAGCCCGCGTTTTTGGCGACCCGCCGGTGCCGCCACTTGCGCTGGACGCTAGAACTGTGTGGACTACCCGCAGTCGGCTGTGACGCCGACGACAATGGGCGAGTGACCCCGCACCGAACGGCGGGTGTCCGGAAAACGAAGAGGAGGCACAAGACAGTGAGCGCGACCGCTGGTCAGGCCGCCGAGGGCGTACGCAGCCTGGCGGACCGGTTCGGCATCGAGCCGGACATGGTGGTCATGGAGATGGGGTACGACGACGACGTCGACCACGAGCTTCGTGACGCCCTGGCCGACGCATGCGGATCTGACCTGGTGGACGAGGACACCGACGAGGTCGTCGACGCGGTGCTGGTGTGGTACCGCGAGGACGATGGTGACCTGTTCGAACTGCTTACCGACGCCATCGCCCCGCTCGCCGAGAGCGGCGTGGTGTGGCTGCTGACCCCGAAGTCGGGTCGGACCGGGCACGTCGAGCCCAGTGAGATCGCCGAGGTGGCACCCACCGCCGGCCTTTCCCAGACTTCCACCCTCAGCGCCGGCAAGGACTGGAGCGCGGCGCGGCTGGTGGCACCGAAGGCGGCCCGCGCGAAGCGCTGAGCCCTGCCGCGGATCGAGCAGCGGCCTGCCCCAGACGGCAGGCCGCCAGGTAGTTCTGCGATCATGACAGGTGAACGTTCACCGACTCCGGAGGCAGAACCGCCATGCCGATCGAGGTGGGCGCGCAGGCGCCCGACTTCCTCCTCAAGGACCAGAACAACCAGGAAGTGCGGCTGTCCGACTTCCGGGGCAGCAAGAACGTGCTGCTGGTCTTCTACCCGCTCGCGTTCACCGGCACCTGCCAGGGTGAGCTGTGCGCGATCCGGGACAACCTCAACGACTTCGCCAACGAGGGCACCCAGGTGCTGTCGATCAGCGTCGACTCGGTGTACGCGCACAAGGTGTGGGCCAACGAGCAGGGGTACGAGTTCCCGCTGCTCGCCGACTTCTGGCCGCACGGGGCGGTGGCGCAGGCGTACGGCGTCTTCAACGACGAGCGCGGCTTCGCCAACCGGGGCACCTTCGTCATCGACCGGGACGGCGTCGTCCGGTACGCCGAGATGAACCTGCCCGGCGAGGCCCGCGACCAGGACGCCTGGCGCAAGGCACTGTCCGCGCTCTGAGCGGGGTGGGGTTGGCGGCGCGTGGGAAGATCGCTATCTCGTGTCCGATTGTAAGGCTGGGCCGCACTTTTTGACACGAGACGGCGATCTTCCTAGCGGGCCACGCGGCCGCGATCATGGCGGGTGTGTAAGTCCCGCGAAAGTGGGGTCGGCAGTCAGGTAGGATGTGCCGGTTCGTGTCGGCGTGAGCCGCGCGGGCGTGTAGCTCAGTGGGAGAGCATCCGCCTTACAAGCGGAGGGTCGGCAGTTCGAACCTGTCCACGCCCACGGTCCGGGAGCAGGTGTCTCACCTGCTCCCGCTGTGTTTCACGTGATCTTCGGGCTCGCCGCCGTTGACTGCACAGGCGGCAGTATCGGAGTTCGGTGCGTGAACTCAGGACTGATCAATACGGATCATGGCGATGCCTGGCCGGACCTTGGCCACCGAGGCGAAGTCCTCGTCAGCGTGTAGCAAGGTCAGCCGCTGCTCGGCCGCCGTGAGCGCGATGACGATGTCCATCGGAGACGGGCCGCGGTGGTGGCCGATCCGGATGAGGTCACGCTGCACGGCGAGCACCTGACGCCACGGATCGTCGATCGGCGGACACCGGCCGAACGTCTGCCGGAGCACCGCGAAGAACGGCTCGTAGTCGCGATCGGCGCGGACCGACACCATGAGCTCCGACTCGACCGGTGAAGTGATCGCGACCAGTCCCTGGGCCACGTATGTCGTCCACGGCTCTCCGACCTGCCCGCGCAGCAGCCGCCAGACTGCCGAGGTGTCAGCCAGGTAGGTCACCGGCCGGAACGCTCCTCGTCCTCCAGGACTTCGAAGTCCAGGATCTCGCCGGCGTGTTCACGTAGCCAGGCGAGGCCGCGGGCGCGATCGTCCGCGCTGGTGCCGGCCGCGATCGCCAGTGCGCGGTTGATCGTCTCCCGCTTGGTCTTCGTGCCGAGTTGCTGCTGCGCAAACGCCAACATCGAGTCGTCAAGATCGATAACCGTTCGGGCCATCGGGACTCCCACCGTTGATATACGCGACGATGTGAAGATATCACAGTCGGCATACTGACCGGCTATGCCGCTCCGCCGGTCAGGGCCCGTTCGAGGGCCGCCTCCAGCTCGGCCGGGCTCGCCCGCCGGTCCGGGGGCAGCGCGGCGAGGATGTCGGCGACCAGCCCCGCCCGCAGCTCGGCCGCCCGCTGGTCGATCCGGGCCAGGATCGCCGCCGTGTCGGCCTCGCCCTTGACCGCGGTCAGGATCGTCTCCAGCAGCTGCACCGTGTAGTCCGCCTTCGCGACCAGCGCGTTGCTGCTGGTCCCCTGGAACGGCACCTTGCGGCCGCACGAGTTGCCGCCGAAGTACGTCCCCTGCCACAGCGCGTGGACTTCGCTCTCGGCCTTCGCGGACATGTCGTCTCCCATCACGATCGAGGCGAGCCGCTGCAGGAACGCGCGGTCGCGGAGCTTGCGGCGGTCGATGCCCAGGTGCACGTGGTCCAGGTGCGAGTCGTTCGCGCTCGCGGGCCGGTCCTCCCGGTTGTTCCAGCCGGTGACGGTCGCCAGATCGGCCGCGGCGCCGTACGCCTCGAGGACCTCGTTCAGCTCGCCGGCTTTCATGGCGGTGACGACGCGGGCGGTGATGACGGCGGTGCGGCGCCGGTTCTCGGTGGTGCCCCAGTCGCCGGGGACGATGTCGACGGCGGCGATGTGGCGGGCCTGCGCGGCGGTGAGCCCGGCCTGCACGGTGTACGTCCGGTTGGTGCAGAACCTGCTGTTGAGCAGCCACTCCTGGGAGCGGTGGTGGCCCTTGAGGTGGTTCTCGTCGCCCTTGTTGCCGACGTCGCCCCGGGGGATGCCGAGTCCGGCCGCGATCGTGTCGCAGCACTCGGCCAGCTCGGGGGTGACCTGTTCGCGCTGCCAGAAGGACTCGGCCTGCAGCTGTGCCGCGGTGGGCATCGCGCCTCCTCACCTCGCCGGTATGACGATGAGAGTGAGGCCGCGCGGCGGTTCTGGATACCTCCGGCGCCGCCCCGGCACCCGTTCAGGTGACGGGGCGGCCGTGCCGGGTCAGCAGAAGTCGGTGCCGCCTTCGTAGCTGGACTTCAGGTACGCGGCGTCGCCCGCGATCATCGCCATGACCTTCTTCTTGGCGTCGAGGTCGAACAGGATGCCCCGGCCGTTGCTGGTGGTGACCAGGTACGCGGCGCCGCCGTTCAGCTCCTGGCCGAGGTTGCCGTAGATCGAGCTGAGCGAGGCCAGGGACATGCCGATCCAGGCGCCGGACGGGGTCGGGATGGTCTTCGCGCGGTTGATCACGAGGTAGAGCTCGCCGTCGGGGCGGAACTGGAGCCGGACCTCCTGCCATACCCCCGTGCCGGTGGCGGTGCTGTTGACCGGGCAGGTCTCCCCGCCGGTCGCGACGTCGGCGAGCAGGCCGTCGGCCTGCAGGTCGGCGAGCTTGGCGCCGAGGGCGTACGGCCCGGCGCCGTCCACGGTGAGGTGGACCGCAGGGGATGGCGAGGCCGCCGGGCTCGCCTCGGTGCTCGGGGTGGCCTCGGCGGGGAGGCTGGTGACCGCGCTGGGCGCGGTGGACGGCGGTTTCGGGTCGTCACCGCAGCCGGCGAGCATGGCCACGGCGAGGAGGGGGAGGAGTGCGCGACGAAGCATGGTGAGTAGTGGAGCGGATCGGCCCGCGCCGCACTGTCACCGAGCCGACTCGCACGGTGAGTTCTCCGCAACAGCTCTCAGCCGAAGGCGGTGAGGAAGCGGTCGCGGAAGGCGTCCATGCGCCAGACGGGGGCGCCGGGGCCGGGCCGGAGGCCGTCCTGCCAGGACCACGCCGCGACGCGATCGAGCAGGGCGGGATCCCTGGCGACGATGGTGACGGGGGCGTCGCGGCTGGCCCGCTGGCCGGTCACCGACGGCGAGGGCTGGTGGTCGCCCAGGAAGACCAGCACCAGGTCGTCGCCGCCGTAGGTCTCGACATAGGAGATCAGGGCGTTCAGGGAGTACGCGATCGCGTTGCGGTACGCGGACCGCACGCGCGTGCGGTCGCGCTGCTCGACGATCTCGGCGGGGTCGTCGGAGCCGGACGCCGCGGCGTAGACGGAGCCGTCGCCGACCGCGTCCCAGTCGAGCATGCGCGGCACCGGCTCCCAGGGCGAGTGGCTGGAGATCAGCGGGATCACGGCCATCACCGGCAGGTGTCCCGGCTGCCGTTCCCGCTGCTGGAAGGTGTGCAGCGTGTACTGGTCGGGCATGGTCGCGAAGCTGTAGCGCGGCCCGGCGTAGCCGAGGTCGGGGGCGGTGTAGACCTGGTCGTAGCCGTACACCGCGCCCTCGGGCCACGGGGTGGTGGTGGCCGGCATGACGGCGACGGTGCGCCAGCCGTCCTGCGCGAACAGCCTGGGCAGGGTGAGCCGGTCACTGGCCAGCAGGGTCTTGTAGCGCTGCTGGTTGGTCACCCACAGCCCGGACAGCAGCGTCGACTGCGCCAGCCAGCTCCCGCCGCCGGTCGTCGGCGAGGTGAGCCAGGCGCTGCGCGCGGCGTACCCGGCCGCCCGCAGCCGCGCGTACCCGTCGTCGAGCACCGCGCCGACCTGCGGGGACAGCTCGGGGTCGGCCAGCGCCACCTTGCCGTAGCTCTCGATGAACGCGACGACCACGTCCTTGCCGCGCAGCGCGGTGAGCGCCTCCCCGGCGGGGGTGCCGCGGTACGCGTCGGTGGACAGCTGCTCGGCGAACGTCTGCCGGTCGCCCGCGCCCCGTTGCAGCTGGTGCGCCTGGTCGTAGGCGTCGTGCGCGGCGACCGGCACGCCGGGCACGAGCTGCGCCCCGGCCAGGGCCAGCGCCAGCCACGCGGCGGCCAGCGCCGTGACGGCGCTCGCGGCGGGTCGCCGGTGCGCCACGGCGAGCCGGGCCACCCGCCCGAACGCGACGGTGACCAGGGCGAGCACGCCCACGGCGAGCAGGACCGCGGCGGCGACGGCGGCCCACATGAGGGCGCTGCCGTACGACTGCCCGACGTAGTCCGCGCCCGCGACCAGGAACGGCCAGTCCAGCACGGGTTCGAAGGGCCGGTCGAGCACGGCGGAGAAGCCGAGGCTGATCCCCTTGACGATGCTGAGCAGGCCCAGCACGACGCCCAGCGTTACCACCGCGATCCGCCTGCCCCGGGGCGGCAGCACCAGCACGACGGCCAGCGCGACCAGCCCGTCGAGCGGGATGCGCACGAACGCGGCCGGGCTCAGCCGCCCCAGCTCGCTCGGCGCCACCAGCAGCACGAACACGAACACGAAGGCCAGCACCAGCCCGGTCCGGGCCAGGATCTGCCGCAGCCGCCCCATTCAGCGGGCCAGGTGCAGGGTGTGCGCGGCGCGGCGGGCCTTGGTGGCCAGGTAGCCGGCGTTCGCGGGGGACAGGTGCACGCCCGTGGGGATCCGCTCGGCCACCGTCACGCCGAGCCGGGTGAGCTGGTCGGCCTTGTCGGGGTTGTTGCTGAGCAGGGCGACCCGGTCCACGCCGAGCGCGCCGAGCATCTGCGCGGCCACCGTGTAGTCGCGGGCGTCGGCGTCGTGCCCGAGCGCGAGGTTCGCCTCGTAGGTGTCCAGGCCGGTGTCCTGCAGCGCGTACGCGTCGAGCTTGGCGTACAGGCCGATGCCGCGGCCCTCCTGGCGCAGGTAGAGCAGGTAGCCCCCGGCGGTGGCGATGCGCTCGGCCGCCTCGCGCAGCTGCGGGCCGCAGTCGCAGCGCTCGCTGCCGAACACGTCCCCGGTCAGGCACTCGCTGTGCGGGCGCACCAGCGGGACCGGCCGGTCCGCCGCGCCGAGCGCCAGCGCCAGGTGTTCGCGGCCGTCGACCAGCCCGGCGAACGTGATCACGCGCGCGGTGACGGTGTAGCCGTCGTGGAAGCGCAGCGGCACCGGCACCTGCGTACGGACGGTCGCGGCGGGCGGCATCGTGGTCATCGGTCTCCCTGGTCTGCGCTGCCGAAGCGCGGCGACAGCGCGTAGCGCAGCAGCACGACGTCGCCGATCTGCCGGACCTCGGCGAGTTCCGCCCGGCGGCCCGGCCGGAACGGGAAGTGGCCGTCGCCGACGAAGCGGCTGGCCCGCGAGTCGCCGACGAAGAACGGGGCCACCACCAGGTGCAGCTCGTCGGCGAGGTCGGCGGTGAGGAACTGGGTGTGGATGGTGCCGCCGCCCTCCACCATCAGCCTGCTCACGCCGCGGGTGTGCAGGTCCTTGGTGACCCAGTTCAGGTCGACGGGCTCGCCGCCGTCCACCACGGTGGCGACCTCGCCGAGCCTGCGCCGGGCGTGCTCGACGCGGCGGCTGGCGCAGTACACCAGCTTCTCCACGTCGCCCGTGGCGAAGAACGCCGCGGCCGGGTCGAGCATGGCCTGGGCGGTGACGGTGATCTTCATGGGGGAGGGCGGCAGGCCGCGGGCCACCCGCGCGTCGCGGCGGGCCTGGTCGCGCACCATCAGGCGCGGGTTGTCCCGGCGCACCGTACGCGCGCCGACCAGGATCGCGTCGCAGCTCGCGCGCACCTCGTCGACCCGGTCGAAGTCGGCGTCGTTCGACAGCAGCAGCCGCTCGTCGCTCGCGGCGTCGAGATAACCGTCGATCGACATGCTGCAGCTGAGCAGGACGTACGGGCGGTCAGACATCGCTTCCACCTACCCGCGCGGTGCCCGGCGCAATCATGCGGGCCAGCAGCACGGCCGCCCCCGGCAGCGCGGCGACCAGGACCAGTACGCCGTACGTCACGGCGGTGGCGACGCCCTGCGTGGCGGTCATCCCGGCGGCGCCGAACGCCCACGCCGCGACGCCCTCGCGCGGGCCCCAGCCCGCGAAGCTGACCGGCAGCGCCATCGCCAGCAGGGCGAGCTGGGTCAGCGGCACCAGCAGCGGCAGCGGCGCGGTCGCCCCGGCGGTGCGCGCGGCGAGCAGGAACAGCACCAGGTGCCCGGCCACGCCGAGCGCCGACACGGCGACGACGCCCACCAGCACGCGGGGGGCGGACAGCGCGGTGCGCAGCTCGGCGATATTGCGGCGCAGCCCGTCCCGCCAGCGGGCGGGGGGCCGGGTGGACCCGGCACGGGTCAGCGCCTGCCCGGCCAGCCAGCCTGCCGCGCCGAGCAGCGCGGCCACCACCAGCACCAGCGGCATGTACGGCCGCACCGGCGAGGGCAGCACCAGCAGCAGCACCGTCGTGGCGGCCAGCTGCACGGCCAGGCCGATCACGCGCTCGGCGACCACGGCGCGCACGGCCAGGCGCACGTCGCTGATGTCGAGCCCGTGCCGCAGCGCCCGGTGCACGTCGCCGGCCACCCCGCCGGGCAGCGTGGTGTTGAGGAAGATCGCGTGGTAGTACGCCGCGACGGCCCGGCCCAGCGGCAGCCGCACGCCGAGCCCGCCCGCTACCAGGCGCCAGCGCCAGGCGCAGCAGACCGTGGTCAGCACGCTGACGGCGAACGCGGCGGTCAGCGCGGCCCGGTCGATCCGGCGTACCCCGTCGAGGAACGGGCCGGTGCCCACCTGCCACAGCAGCAGCGCCAGGATGGCCAGGCCGCCGAGCAGGCGGGCCCACCGCCAGACCTGTCGCGCCGCCGTACCCGGTGGCCGGGTGGGGTTCCCCGTCAAGGCGCCGCGCAACACGATCTCCCGTCCAAGCACTTCATCTTCCTAGGGGTAACGGCCCCGGGTGTCTGTGGATTTATACACAGAGCGCCCATCATCAGGTGGCCTCGCGCGTCACCGCCACCCCTGAGAGGACGGCAGCGGCCCGCCGGGCGGTGTCACCCCATCCGATGAGCGTGTCACGGCGGCCGAGGGCCGCCCGGCGCAACCGGTGCCGCAGCGCCGCATCGGTCAGCCAGCTTCGCAGCGCGGCGGCCAGTGCGGCCGCATCGCCCGGTGGCACCAGCAGCGCGGGCGGGCTGCCGTCCGGGGCGCGGCCGACAGCCTCGGGCAGCCCGGCGACATCGCAGGCCAGCACCGGGATACCCCGGGCCAGCGCCTCGGTGACGACCATGCCGTAGCTCTCCCCCCGCGAGGGCAGGACGAGCAGATCAGCGTTCGTGTACGCCGCGTCGAGCGTCGGACCCGTCAGCGGCCCCAGCAGGGCGATCCGGCGCGCGGCCGGGTGCGCGCGCAGCGCCGCCACGAAGGCCGGATCACGGTCGAGGGAACCGGCGAAGACGCAGGTCCAGGGCAGATCGTCCAGCCGGGACAGGGCGTCGGCCAGCACGTCCTGTCCTTTGTGCGGGGCGAGTGCGGCCACGCAGAGCAGCCGCGATCCGGCCACCGACCCGGGCGCGGCGGGGGCGGCGTCGACGCCGGGGACGGCGACGTGGACCAGGGCGGGCGGCAGCGCGTACCGCTCGATCAGGCGGGTGCGGCACCACCGGCTGACGGTGAGCACGGCGGCCGCCGCCCGCAGGGCGCGGCCCTCCTCGATGTCCAGGTCGGCGGCTTCGTCGCCGAACACCATGTGCGCGAGCACGACCAGCCGCAGCCGGTCCGCGCGGGCCGCCAGCACGGCCCCGGCCCCGGCGGCGACGAGCCCGTCCACCAGCACGACCGCGTCCCCGGGCAGGGCGTCCAGCCGCTGCGCCAGCGCGGCGAGCACCGTTCCCGGCGGACGCGGCCACCCGCCCGGCAGGGCATGCTCGCGCACCGCCCACCCGAGGGCGGACAGGCCGTCGCACAGCCTGCGGTCGTAGTGGTTGCCGCCGCTCGGCGCGGCCGGATCGTCGATGTCGCCGGGGAGCACGACGTGCACCACCGGGTCGACGGTCGCGGACGGCCCGCCGGCGTCCGGGCCCGAGGTCACAGGGTGCGCTCGTAGCTCGCCCAGGCGATGTGGGACTCGTGCAGGGTGACCGTGATGCCGGCGAGCTCACGCGCGCCGTCGCCGAGCGCGCCCGCATGGGCCTGCTCGGCGAGCCGGTCCGCGATCACCTTCGCCAGCACCTCGGTGGTGGTGTTCAAGCCCCCGAGCGCGGGGACCTCGTCGAGGTTGCGCAGATTGAACTCGCCCACCACGGCGTTCAGCTCGCGGGCGGCGGCGGCGATGTCGACGACGATGCCGTCGGCGTCCACGTCCGCGCGGCGGAACGTCGCGTCCACCACGAACGTGGCGCCGTGCAGGCGCTGCGCGGGCCCGAAGACCTCACCGCGGAAACTGTGGGCGATCATCATGTGGTCGCGGACGGTCACGCTGAACACCGGTCACTCCTTGCCGTAGGTGATGACGTGGCACAGGGCCGCCAGGGTGCCGTCGGCCAGCCTGGCCAGCACCTCCGGCAGCTGCTCGAAGCCCGACTCGCCGGACAGCAGCGCGTCGAACACCGGGTCGCGCAGCAGGTCCAGGGCCAGCGCGAGCCGGTCGGCGTGCGAGCGGCGCGCCGCGCGGGCCGGGGACACCGTGCCCACCTGGCTGGCGCGGATGCTCAGCCGCCCGGAGTGGAACTCCCCGCCCAGCCGCAGGCCGACCTCGCGGTCGCCGTACCAGCTCAGCTCGATCACGGTGCTGTCGGGGGCGAGCAGCTCCAGGCCGCGCTGCAGGCCCGCGGCCGACGCGCTCGCGTGGAACACCAGGTCACAGCCGCCGTCGGCGTCCTGCGGAAGGCGGAACGGGATGCCGAGGGCGCCGGCGAGCGCGGCCCGGCCCGGATCGGCGTCGACCAGCTGCAGCCGTACGCCGGGCAGGCGGGACAGCAGGATCGCGGCGCAGGCGCCGACCATGCCCGCGCCGACCACGGCGATCCGGTCGCCGACCAGCGGCCCGGCGTCCCAGAGCGCGTTGACCGCGGTCTCCACGGTGCCCGCGAGCACCGCCCGGCGGGCGGGCACCCCGTCGGGCACCGGCACCACCGCGCTCGCGGGCACGACGTAGCGGGTCTGGTGCGGGTAGAGGCAGAACACGGTGCGGCCGAGCAGGTCAGCCGGCCCCTGCTCGACGACGCCGACGTTGAGGTAGCCGTACTTCACCGGGCCGGGGAAGTCGCCCTCCTGGAACGGCGCGCGCATGACCGCGTACTGGCTCTCGGGCACCTCACCGCGGAACACCAGCGTCTCGGTGCCCCGGCTGATGCCGGTGTGGACGGTGCGCACCAGCACCTCGTCCGGGCCGGGCGTGGGCACCGGCACCGGCCGGATCTCGCCCGCGCGTGGCGAGGCGATCCAGAAGGCCCGCGCGTAGGATGCCATCGATATCTCCTCAGCCGATCTCCACCGAACCTAACGGAGGCGCCGTGCCGTCGCTGCGACCGGGCCCGGTGATCGGCCTGATCGTCCAGTTCGCCCTGCTGGTGGTGCTCGCCTCGACGACGGGGCTGGGCAGCGTGGGCTGGCTGGCCGGCATCGGGTACGGCATCGCACTGTGCCTGCTGGTCGACCGGGCGCTGCGGACCGCGCGCCGGAACGGGTTCGGCCCCGCCGACCGGGTCACGCTGAGCCGGGCGCTGCTCGTCGGCTGCGTCACCGCGCTGGTCGTCGACTCCTTCGCCCGCGAGATCGCAGTGCCGGTGCTGGTCGGGGTCACCGTGGTGGCGCTGGTGCTCGACGCGGTCGACGGCCGGGTGGCCCGGGGGACCGGCACCGACTCGGCGTTCGGCGCGCGCTTCGACATGGAGGTCGACGCGTTCCTGATCCTGGTGCTGAGCGTGTACGCCGCGCCCCGGTTCGGGCTCTGGGTGCTCGCCATCGGCGCGATGCGCTACGTGTACGTGGTGGCGACCTGGGTGCTGCCGTGGCTGAACGGGCGGCTGTTCCCGCGCTACTGGCGCAAGGTGGTGGCCGCCGTCCAGGGCATCGTGCTCTGCGCCGCCTCCGCTGACCTGCTGCCCCGCTCCCTGGTCGTGATCGCCCTCGGGGCCGCGCTCGCCCTGCTCACCGAGTCCTTCGGCCGCGACGTCGTCTACCTCTTCCGCCACCGCGCCACCACCCGGGCGCTCGCCCCCGTCGCCGCCGCGCCGGAGGCCGGCGGCAGAGTGGGGGATCAGAGCGAGCGGGTGCGGGCGTAGACGTCGCCGGAGCGGCCGAGCGGGCGGAAGCGCTGGTCGAGCAGGTGAGCCAGTTCGGCGGCGGTGAGCCAGTGGCCGCTCGCGAAGCGCATGGTCTCGACGGGGGCGTAGTTGTACTCGTAGCGGCCCGCGCCGAGCTGCTCGACCAGCTCCAGTGAGGTCAGGGCGGCGTCGTGGGCGGGCGGCAGGTACTCGAAGGACAGGGCGCGCAGCGGGCGGGACAGGCCGCGCAGCACGTCCGTCTCGAAACCCTCCACATCGATCTTGCAGAAGGCCGGTTCACCGTGCGCGGCGATCAGGTCGTCGAGCGTGACCACCTCGACCTCGACCGCGCGGTCCCAGCGTACGGCGGCGAAGCGGTCGTCGGTGCTGGTCACCGTCTCGATCCACTCGTGCGACATACTGGACACGGTCGGGGTGGCCGAGGACAGGGCCAGGCTGGCCGTGCCCGGCCGCGCGCCCACCGCGATGGGCAGGATCGCCACCTGCGGGTCGCGCCCGAAGAACAGCCGCAGCACGCGCAGGCAGTCCGGCTGCGGCTCGACCGCGACCACCCGGGCGCCCAGCCGCCGCCACGGCCGCACCCGGCTGCCCACGTGCGCGCCGATGTCGAAGGCGACGTCACCGGGGCCGAGGAACTGCCCGTAGAAGCGGCGCATCCGCCGGTGCCGGCCGGGGATGCCGTGATACATCGCGAGAGACCGGGTGATCCCCCAGGCGCGAGCGAGCATGGCCGAGCCTAACCCGCCCGGCACCCCACGACAGCGCCCTCGATCTCGTGGCGGCTCGCCGCGTGGGTCCTGGATCTAGATGAGCTGTTGTTGCCCGGGTGACCACAAAGCTTCTAGATCTGCTTCGCCGCGCATCGCGCGCCGGTGCAAACCGGTTGGGTACGCGGCGCGCGGGTGGCATCGTGAGCTGCGTGATCGAGCTGCCCGACCTGATGCGCCGCACCGCCGTGAGCCGGGGCGCCCACGACTGGCTCGCGTCCCTGCCGGAGCGGGTCGCCGACGTGTGCGCCGACTGGGCGCTGACCCCCGGTGAGGCGCTGACCGGCGGGTCGGCCGCGCTGGTGCTGCGAGTCCAGGCAGCCGACGGCACCGACGCGGTGCTGCGCCTCGCCCCGCCCGGCGACGGCTTCGCGGGCCAGGTGCGCACGCTCGAAGCGGCGAACGGCCACGGTTACGTGCGGCTGTACGCGTACGACGAAGGCCGCGACGCGGCCCTGCTGGAACCGCTGGGCCCGGCCCTGCCCGCGGCCGGGCTGCCCCCGGAGGAGGTCCTCGACGTGCTGGCCGCGACGCTGCGCGAGGCGTGGCGGGTGCCGCACCCGCCCGGCGCGACCGTGCCGCCCGGCGAGGACAAGGCCGGCACCCTGCACGAGCTGATCGTGCAGCTGTATCCGGAGACCGGCGAGCCGTGCTCCCCGGCGGTGCTCGGCCGGGCGCTGGACTACGCCCGCCGCCGCGCCGACGCCTTCGACGTGACCGGCAGCGTGGTCTGCCACGGCGACGCGCACCCGGACAACGCCCTGGCGGTGCTCACCCCGCGAGCGGGCGCCGAGTCCGGGTACGTCTTCGTCGACCCGGACGGCTTCCTCTGCGACCCCGGCTACGACCTCGGGGTCGCGGTGCGGGGCTGGGAGTCCGAGCTGCTGGCGGCGGCCGATCCGGTGGCGCTGCTGCGCGGCTGGTGCGCCCGGCTGGCCACGGCGACCGGGGTGGACCCGCAGGTGATCTGGGAGTGGGGCTTCATCGAGCGGGTCTCGTCGGGGCTCTACATGATCCGCCACGGGCAGCCGGAGAGCGGCCGGGCTTACCTGGCCTCGGCGGAGCGCCTGCTGGGCTGAGTCGCAGCAAGATCTTGCGGGGCGTCGGCGTGCCGATCTGCTTCGGACTCGTTGACTTCGTTGAAAGTTCTTGTGAACATTGCCGCAAGGTTTCAGCGCGGTTTCAATCCCGTGCGAGCCGGTGCACCGCGACGACTCGTCCCCTCGTACCGTCCGGAGTGTTCCCATGCTGCGACGACGCAGACTGCTTCCCCTGGCGCTGACCGCGGTGCTCGCCGCGATGCTGCCCCTACCCCTGTCCGCCCCGGCGGCAGCCGCCCCCTCGGGCACCAAGGACGTCATCGTCCAGCTCTTCGAGTGGAACTGGCCCTCGGTCGCCACCGAGTGCACCAACTACCTCGGCCCGCGCGGCTACGGCTACGTGCAGGTCTCCCCGCCCCAGGAGCACGTGCGCGGGCAGCAGTGGTGGGTCGCGTACCAGCCGGTCAGCTACCGGGTCGAGTCCCGCAAGGGCACCCGGGCGCAGTTCCAGTCGATGGTCACCACCTGCCACAACGCGGGCGTGAAGGTCATCGTCGACGCGGTGGTCAATCACACCACCGGCGTCGGCTCGGGCACCGGCTGGGCCGGGTCCACCTACACGTCGTACAACTACCCGGGCATCTACCAGACGCAGGACTTCCACCACTGCGGCCGCAACGGCAACGACGACATCGTGAACTACGGCGACCGGTACGAGGTGCAGAACTGCGAGCTGGTCAACCTCGCCGACCTCAAGACCGAGAGCGACTACGTCCGCACCAAGCTGGCGAACTACCTCAACGACCTGCTCAGCCTCGGCGTGGACGGGTTCCGCTGGGACGCCAGCAAGCACATGCCGGCGGCCGACATCGCCGCGATCAAGGGCAAGCTGTCGCGCTCGGTGTACCACGTGCAGGAGGTCATCTACGGCGCGGGCGAGCCGGTGCAGCCGACCGAGTACACCGGCAACGGCGACGTGCACGAGTTCCGCTACGGCAAGGACCTGGGCCGGGTGTTCCGCCACGAGCGGCTGGCGTACCTGAAGAACTTCGGCGAGCCGTGGGGACACATCGCCACGGGCAAGGCGGCCGTGTTCGTCGACAACCACGACACCCAGCGTGAGGGCGGCGACATCCTGACGTACAAGGACAACGGCATCTATGCCCTGGCCAACGCGTTCATGCTGGCCTGGCCGTACGGCTCGCCGACCGTGATGAGCAGCTACGAGTTCACCAACAAGGACCAGGGGCCGCCGTCGGACGCCAACGGCAAGACCAACAACGCGACCTGCTTCAGCGGCGGCTGGCGCTGCGAGCACCGCTGGCAGGTCATCGCGAACATGGTCGGCTTCCACAACGCGGTCAAGGGCACCACGATGGTGAACTGGTACGACAACGGCAACAACCACATCGCGTTCGGCCGCAACGGCAAGGGCTACCTCACGATCAACGACGAGGACGGCGCGGTCAACGGGCGCTCGTACCAGACGAACCTGCCCGCGGGCCGCTACTGCGACGTCATCCACGGCGAGAAGAGCGGCACCACCTGCACCGGCCCGGTGATCACGGTCGACGCGAGCGGCTGGTTCGCGGCGAACGTGGCCGCGCACGACGCGATCGCCATCCACGTCAACGCGAAGATCAGTTAGCCCGGTTTCGGAGACGAAGCTCCCTTCGTGCTGTTCGGCGGCACGGAGGGAGCTTCGGCCACGGCCGGGGCCGCCGCCCGGAGCGGCAGCCGAGGCCGCCCCGACCCGCGAGAAGGGTCCGATGGGCGCGTCCGCGTGGCACCCTGGAACCCATGAGCGAGCGGACCACGGCCGCCGTCCCGCCAGCGGCGCCTGAACTGACCGGGACCGGGGATCTCGGGCTGTTCGGGCCCGGCTCGGTCACCTGGCGCGTGCACTCCGAGCCGGTGCTGTGGGTGGCGGGCGTCCGGTCGCTGTTCCTGCAGGCGCTGCACCCGAGGGCGATCGCGGGCGTGGTGCAGAACTCCAGCTACAAGGTCGAGCCGTGGTCGCGGCTGCTGCGCACCGCGGACTACGTCGGGACCGTCATCTTCGGCACCACCCAGCAGGCCGCCGCGGCGGGCCGCCGGATCCGCGGCATCCACGCCCGGATGCGCGGGGTGGACCCGCGCAGCGGGGAGACGTTCCGCATCGACGAGCCGGAGCTGCTGCGCTGGGTGCACGTCACCGAGGTCGAGTCGTTCGTGAGCACCGCCCGGCGGGCCGGGCTGGAGCTGACCGACGCGGACGTGGACGGCTACTACACCGAGCAGCGGCGCGCGGCCGAGCTGGTCGGGCTGGACCCGTCGACGGTGCCCGGGACCCGCGCGGAGGTCGCCGCGTACTACCGGCGGCTACGGCCGCAGCTCGCGCTCACCCGGGAGGCGCTGGACACGCTGTTCTTCCTGATGGCGCCGCCGCTGCCGTGGCACCTGGGGCTGACCCCGGCCCGGCTGGTGTACACCGGGCTGGCCGCGACCGCGTTCGCGCTGCAACCGGGCTGGGCGCGGCGGGTGTACGGCACGCTCGGCCTGCCCACCACGGACCTGTCCGCCTCGGTGTCGGTGCGCGGCCTGCGCCTGGCCACGCGGCTGCTGCCGGAGCGCTTCCAGCACGGCCCCATCTACCGCGACGCGATGGCCCGGGTGGCCGCCCGTTCCGCTGAGAGTTAAGAAGGTGCCCTTCCTCTACGTAAAACGATAAGAAGGTGCCCTTCCTTCAGGTCCAGGCGGGGGAGGGGGGCTGGGACTGCTGGGCCTCGCCGGAGACGCGGGGGTCGCCGGTGCGGAAGGCCTCCCACCAGCGCTCGCCGTCGGCGGCGAAGGAGGTCAGCGGGATGACGGTGCCGTCGGCGCGTTCGACTTCGAGGCGGTCGAAGCGGATGTCGCCCTCGATGCAGTACGCGCCGTCGCCGCCGGGCTCCTCACGGCCGCACTCGCAGAACCAGTAGAGGGTGTGCGCGGCGGGCGGGCCGCCGGAGTCCAGGACCAGGCTCAGCCGCTCCGGCCAGTCCTCGGTGAGCTGGGGGTCGTTCAGGAAGCTCCAGCCGTACATCGGGTTCGACCAGCCCACCGAGGCCAGGAACACGTCGGCGGCGTCGGCGTCGGCCAGGTCGATGGCGTTGCCGTAGTCCCGGCTGAACGTCCGGTCCGCGCGCAGCAGCACCCGCACCAGGGACACCCCGGTGAACACGAGGGCGCGGCGGGTGTCCGGGTCCACCGGCCCGTACGCGGGCAGCGCCAGCACGTGCAGCAGCAGCCGCACGGTGCGGCCCGGCCAGTTGACGCGCAGGCCGACCACATCGGACTCGTTGAGCGCCGTGTTGCACCGATCGAGCGGGGATCGATCCTGGGCCATGGCGCCATCATCGCGCGTGAGGCGGTCCGCGCGCATGACCCGTACGCCACGGATCGGCCGACCGGTCAGCCGAACGGAGCGAATCGGACGGCACGTGCGGATCTTCACGTAAACATGGGATGCCTCTAAGGTGTCGGGCATGCGAGTGAGGGGATACGCGCCCGCCACGCCGTGCTGGGCCGAGTACGCCGCCGCCGACACCGGCGTCGCGGCGGCGTTCTACAGCGGGTTGTTCGGATGGGCGCCGGGCGAGGTGTTCACGCTCGACGGCCGTGCCGTCGCGGGCATGGTGCCGGGCCAGCCCGGCCGTCCCGGGGCCTGGCTCGGGTACGTCTCGGCGCCGAGCGCCGACGACATGGTGGCCACGGTCGTGGAGGCGGGCGGCTCGGTGCTGGCGCCGCCGCACGACCGGGGCGGCATGGGCCGGGCCGCGCTGGTGACCGACGCCGAGGGCGCCGTGTTCGGGTTGTGGCAGCGGGGCAGCCTGGGCGGCGCCGAGGCGGCCAACGAGCCCGCGACCATGTGCTGGACCGAGGTGGTGACCTGGCGCGAGGACACGGCCGTGGACTTCTACGGCAAGGCGTTCCGCTGGTCGGAGCGCAAGAGCGAGATCGCCGAGGGCGTGGACCACATCGAGTGGTTCATCGACAGCCGCGTGGTCGGCGGGATGTCCGTGATGGACGAACGCTACCCGGCCGGCACGCCCGCGCACTGGCGCATCACGTTCGAGGTGGCGGACTGCGCGGCGACCGTGGCCCGCTGCACGGAGCTGGGCGGCATGGTGCAGATCGGCCCGCTGGAGCTGCCGGTGGGCGACTACGCGCTGCTGACCGATCCGCAGGGCGGCAGCTTCGGGGTGATCGCGCTGTCCGACGCGATCCTGGCGACGCGGCTGTAGAGACGGCGGAGGGTGCGCCCCACGGCGGGGGCACACCCTCCCGAGCGGCTCACCAGTTGGTCGAGCCCGGGACGACCGGCCACGGCTTCCACCACGGCTTGATCAGGTACACGATGCCGCCGGGACCCGAGGCCACGGTGCCGTTCGCCCGGTAGCGCTTGGTGCGCTGCCAGATCTTCTCGAACTGCGCGCGCTTGTACACGTTGCGCACCGCGTCGTTGCTCGACGACGCCGGGTCGTTGACGATCACGTCGCCCTCGGCGGTGAAGCCGACGATGACGAAGATGTGCCCCGACGTGCCGTAGTTGGCCCCGTCCAGCTCCTCGGACAGGAACGACTGGCTGGTGATCACCGGCATGCCGGCCTTGATGAACCGCTCGATCTCGTCCAGCGAGTGCAGGCGGGTCACCTTGGCGTCGATGCCGGGGTAGGACGCGGCGTACGCGGTGTTGAAGGGCCAGTTGCCCGCGCCCTCGTACGCGTAGTCGTAGACCATCCGGGCCGCGTGGTCGACCTGCGGGTCCTCGAAGGCCGGGTCCACCCAGGCCAGGTCCTGCGCGGACGGCCCGCGGTGGTAGTACTCCAGCACCATCGTGGTGGACGTCGGCGAGCACCAGGCCTGGCCGCCGCCGTCGTACTCCGGGTACTCCCCGATGTGGATGTTCTGGGAGCGGCGGGGCACGTTCAGCTCGGTGCCCCAGGCGATGCCGCCCGCGCTCGGCGCGACCTCGAACCGGTCCGGCACGAACGAGCTCATCGCGCCCAGCATCCAGACCCGCGGCGCCTGCCACTGGTCCGGCGCCCGGTAGAGGGTCAGCCGCAGCTGGTACGCGTGCAGCAGCACCCCGTTGTCGGCGTCGTCGATGGAGAACGTGTCGGTCCAGATCGTCGACCACGGGTCGCCCTGGCGGTTGACCGTGGTGCGCTTGATGTCGCCGTCACCGGAGGCCCAGCGGCCCATGACGTACCACGGCGTCTGGCCGCCGATGTTGTAGGTGCCCTGCAGCTCGACCTGGATCCAGGTGCCCGCGGGCGTCTCGGCGTTCCACGAGGCGACCAGCTCCGTGGCGTCGAACCCGACCTCGGTCACCGGCGAGGTCCAGGTCGAGTACGCCCAGGTCTTCGTGGTGCCGGTGTAGGGGTCGGTGTAGTCGGTGGTGCCCGCCGGGCGGAGCATCGTGATCCCGGTGCGCACCCCGGGGATGGCGAAGGTGCCCTGGTGGGTGCCCTGGCGCCAGGCAGGGTAGCTGGACCACTCCTGGAAGGTGATCTGCTCGTCGTGCGTGACCGGCGCGGCCGCGGCGGGCGCCCCGGTGGCGGCGGTCAGTGCGGCGAGGCTGAGCGCGGTGAGGCCGGCGACGGCGGCCGCCCGCAAACGTGATCTGGCCATGGAGTCTCCGCGGGGATGGGATGGGACATTCACCCGCCACTATCGCGGTTGAAGCTTAGTTTCGCCATACCCACTCGGGTGGAAGATTTCTTCAGTGCCTCAGGCGGTCGCCTCCGCGGGCGCGGCCACCGACGACTCGGGCTTCTCCTCGCCCGCGGCACCCTGCTTACGACGGCGGCGGATCAGCCAGCCCACCACGCCGATGAGGCTGGTGACCACCGCGGACCAGGTGCCCCAGTTGGTCAGCACCTGCCACACCGTGTACGGCATGGTGCGGTGCACCTCGATGCGCAGCGGCACCTCGTGCGTGATGACGTGCCCGTTGCTCAGCGGCACCTCCAGGTGCGCGGTCAGGTCCAGGGCGTCGGTCGGATGCTTCGGCTTGATCAGCCAGGTCCACAGCATCTGCACGTCGCTGCCGGTCGAGGCGTTCACCGCCTCGGCCGGGGTGATCTCGACGTCCTCGGGGTTGCCACGCAGGCTGGCCCGCACCGTCGGGCCGACCTTCATCTCACCGGCGGGGGTGGTCACCGCGTTCGGCACCAGCGCCTCGACCTTGCTCTTCAGCTCCGCGCCGGAGCCGACGGACAGGCCGATGCGCGCGGTCTGCTCGACGTCCAGCGACGCGGGCGCCTGCCAGTCGACGCGCTGCTTCACCAGCTCGCGGGTGGCCGCGTCGATCTGCGCGAACTGCCCGGTGCTGCTGCCCGGGACGGTCCCCGGGACGGCCGCGCTGTCGGGCTGCTGCCCGCAGCCCGCGAGCACGGCCACGGCGGCGGCCGCGGTGACCACGCCCAGCAGCACGCGTGTTCCGATGTGCATGGTGACGGCTCCTCCCCGCTGAAATCCCGTCACATCATGCCACCCGGACATCACGCCGGGGTCACCTCAACGGACGCTCCTCACGCAGCCGAACACGCAGCGCGGCGACGCTTTCCGCGGCCATTCCGGCGCCGGTCAGATAGCCCTCGACCGAGCCGTGCCGCTCCCGCAGCGCGTCCAGGAACGCCCGCATCGCCTCGGCCGGAGTGCTCGCCAGGTACGGCTCCAGCGGGGGGCGTTCCGGGCGGTTGACCCGCTGCCAGGCCAGGTATCGGGCGGTGCCGTGCTCGGTCAGCGCGTAGTCGGCGGCGATGTCCTCATCGGACACCCCGGCAAGCTCCAGGGTCAGCGCGACCACTATCCCGGTACGGTCGCGCCCGCCGAGGCAGTGCACCACCGTCGGGCCGGAGCCGGTGGCGATCAGCTCCAGCGCGCGCACGATGTCGGCGGCGGCCAGCTCGGCGGTCTCCAGGTAACGCGCGGTCAGGAAGGCGGCCACGCCCGCCTCCGGCGAGTAGTCCTCGCCCCGCCAGGCGGGGTTCGTCAGCGGCACGCTGTGCCAGGCCGTGCAGCACCACTCCGGGGCGCGGCCGAAGCTCGCCAGCTCCCGCGCGTGCCGCAGGTCGATGACGGTGTGCACGCCGAGCGCGGCGAAGCGCTCCCGGTCGTCCTCGCGCAGCGCGGTCAGCGTGTCCGAGCGGAACAGCACGCCGTGGCGCACCGTAGCCCCGTCCGCGGCGGCCAGCCCGCCGACGTCGCGGAAGTTGAACAGCGGGCTGGTGAAGTCCACCAGCCGCGTCGCGTCCCCTGGCGTCACGTGTCCTTCTCTCCGGCTCACGCGTCGAGCAGCCGCGTCCGCAGCCGGTCCAGCCGCTCGCGGTGCAGGCCCGCCGCCACCAGGTACTCCGCGACGGAGCCGTGCCGCGCGCGCAGGCCGTGCAGCGTGATCATCATGGCCTCGGCGGGGGTGTGCGTGTAGAACGGCGGCGGGTTGGTGTGGTCCTCGTTCGGGAACGCCGTGCGCACCCAGTTGCTGAACGCCGGGGCGCTGCGCTCGGTCAGCGCGTAGTCCGCGGCGATCTGGTCCTCCGGCACGCCGAGCAGGTCCAGGGCCAGCGCGGCGATCAGGCCGGTGCGGTCCTTGCCCGCCACGCAGTGCACCACCGTGGGGCCGTTGCGGTCGTCGGCCAGCATGCCGATCACCCGGGCGATGTCGGTCCGGCCGTGGTGGGCCAGCTCCAGGTAGCGCTCGGACAGCCAGCGCGCCACCCCGATCTCGGCGGTGTACGTCGAGTGGTCCCACAGCGGGTGGTCCAGGTGGTTGTGCCGCCACACCACCTGGGTCCACTCCGGCACGCGGCCCATCGACGCGACCTCGGCGGGCCGGCGCAGGTCGATCACGGTGCGGATGCCGAGCGCGGTGAACGCGACGCGGTCCTCGGCGCCCAGCCGGCTGAGCGTGTCGGACCGGAACACCGTGCGCCGGCGCACCGGGCGGCCGTCCTTGGTGGTGAGTCCACCCAGGTCGCGGAAGTTGAACAGCGCGGCGAAGGCGATGCTGCGCTCGGCGGCGGGCGTGATGGTCACCCCGTTACCGTAATCAGCGTCACCGCCCGGCAGTAGCCGGGACCGCGTCACATCGGCTACCAGGTCACCCCAGCTGAACCGAACGTTTGGCCAGGCCCAGCCAGAAGCCGTCGATCACCGTACGCTGTTCGGCCAGGTCGGACTCGCCCGCGCCCAGGGTCACGAACAGCGGGGCGAAGTGCTCGGTGCGCGGGTGCGCCATCCGCCCGGACGGCGCCTTGGCCAGGAAGTCCAGCAGGCTGTCCACGTCGCCGGAGTCCAGCGCGGCCCGGCCCCAGTCGTCGAACTCCGCCGACCAGCCCTGCACCGGAGCGTCCGCGCCGAGCTGCATGTACGGCATAGCGGCGCGCAGGTTGTGGGTGAAGAACCCGGAGCCGATGATCAGCACTCCCTCGTCACGCAGCGGCGCGAGCCGGCGGCCGATCGCCATCAGCTCCCGCGGGTCCAGCGTGGGCATGGAGATCTGCAGCACCGGGATGTCCGCCTCGGGGTACATCTCCACCAGCGGCACGTACGCCCCGTGGTCCAGTCCCCGGTCGGGCACGTCGGCCAGCGGCCGCCCCGGGCCGCGCAGCAGATCGCGCACCTTGGCGGCCAGCTCCGGCGCGCCCGGAGCCGGGTACTGCACCTCGTAGTAGCGCTGCGCGAACCCGCCGAAGTCGTAGTAGAGCGGGACCGTGCTGGTCGCGCCGATCGCCAGCGGCGCGTTCTCCCAGTGCGCGGAGACCACCAGGATCGCGGTCGGCCGGGGCAGCTCACGCGACCAGTCCGCGAGCTGCCGCGTCCACAGCGCGTCGTCGGCCAGCGGCGGCGCCCCATGGCTGAGGTAGATAGTCGGCATCCTGCTCATGCCCACCAGATTACTTGACTGTTCAACTACCCGTCGAGTGTCCCCGCTCACCCACCCCGGGCCCCGTCAAGATCACGTCGATCTTGCGCGAAGTGTTAGGGATTTGCCCGATGAGTGCGTGTCGTACCCGCAGTTCACGCAAGATCGGCGCGGTGGGAGGGCGGTGGGGGTGGGGTGGGGAAAGCCCGGCGGGACGTCTCCCGCCGGGCTTCGGTCCGCCGCCTGGCACGGCGGCGGGCCGGTGCGCCGTCAGGCGGCCAGGGCCGCCTCGGCGTCGAGGGTGACGGCCGCGGCGTGCACGACGGCTGCGATGCGCAGTGCCTCGTGTACGGCCTCGCGGCCGACGCCGGTGCCGATCAGGGTCTTCTCGTGCGACTCCAGGCAGACGCCGCAGCCGGTGATCGCCGACACGGCGAGGCTCCACAGCTCGAAGTCGGCCTTGTCGACGCCGGGGTTGCCGATGATCTGCATCCGCAGCCGGGCCGGGAGCGTCTGGTAGGCGTCGTCGCCGATCAGGTGCTTGGACCGGTAGTAGACGTTGTTCATCGCCATGATCGAGGCGGCGCCCTTGGCCGCCTCGATCGCCTCCGGCTTGAGGTGGTCGGCCGCCTCGGCCGCGATCTCGCGCAGCACGAACGCGTTGCGCGCGGCGAAGGCGCAGGCCAGGGCGGTGCCCCAGAGCTGCTGCCCGGTCAGCGGGGAGGTGCCCAGCACCGCGCCGAGGTTGAGCTTGGTGTCGCGGGCGTACGCCGGCAGCGCCGCCTTGATCGCGTCGAGGCCCATCAGACGGCGGCCAGCAGCTTGCCGGCGTCGAGGGTCTCGCCGCCCTTGTTCCAGTTGCACGGGCACAGCTCGTCGGTCTGCAGTGCGTCCAGCACCCGCAGCACCTCGGCGACGTTGCGGCCCACCGAGCCGGCGGTGACCATCACGAACTGGATGACGTTGTTCGGGTCCACGATGAAGGTCGCGCGCTGCGGCACGCCGTCCTCGCCCAGCACGCCGGCCGCCTCGGTCAGCTCGCGCTTGACGTCGGCCAGCATCGGGAACGGCAGCTCCCGCAGGTCGGGGTGGTTCTTGCGCCACGCGTGGTGCACGAACTCGTTGTCGACCGACCAGCCCAGCACCTGCGCGTCCCGGTCCGCGAAGTCACCGTTGAGCCGTCCGAACTCCGCGATCTCGGTAGGACAGACGAAGGTGAAGTCCTTGGGCCAGGAGAACAGGACACGCCACTTGCCCTCGTGGGACTTGTGGTCGACCGTCTCGAAGGCCTTGTCGGCGTCGAGCGAAACGCAGGCGGTCAGTTCGTAGGCGGGGAAGTGGTCGCCGACGGTGAGCACGCTGGTACCTCCATGTGCGGGGCTTTACTTGAGCGGTTCAAGATTAGGCACCTGGCTGGGGCACACGGGTTACCAGATCATGACATTGTGGCGGCGGGCACAGGGCGGCTGCCCGCGCTCGCGACGCAGGTCAGCCTGTGCGCGTGTCCACGGCATGCGACACGGTGTCCCGAATTCCGGGAGGTTGCTGGCCCACGGCCCGCAAAAATGGGACGCTACCCAACGTGATCCACCTCGCTCTGATTATTCGCACCTAGCGCGCCGGCCGCCCCTGGGAAACCAGGCCCCTTGCCGACGCGCAGACCTCCCGCGACCGCGGGGGGTCTTTTGTTTTGCAGCAAGCTTCATCACTGGAGGTCAGACGACATGCAGATCTTCGACACCACGCTGCGCGACGGCGCCCAGCGCGAGGGCATCACCTACTCCGTGGCCGACAAACTCGCGGTGGCGCGGCTGCTCGATCAGTTCGGCGTCGGTTTCATCGAGGGCGGCTGGCCCGGGGCGGTGCCCAAGGACACCGAGTTCTTCGAACGGGCCAGAACCGAACTCGACCTGAAGAACGCGGTGCTGGTGGCCTTCGGCTCCACCCGCAAGGCGGGCACGCCCGTCGCGGACGACGCGCAGATCGCGGGCCTGCTCGCTGCGCAGACGCCGGTGGTCTGCCTCGTCGCCAAGTCCGACCTGCGCCACGTCGAGCGCGCGCTGCGCACCACGCCCGAGGAGAACCTCGCGATGGTCGCCGACAGTGTGACCCACCTGCGCGCGCACGGCCGCCGCGTCTTCGTCGACTGCGAGCACTTCTTCGACGGCTTCCGTTTCGACCCCGAGTACACCGCGTCCGTGGTGCGCGTCGCGCTGGACGCCGGCGCCGAGCGGGTGGTCCTCTGCGACACCAACGGCGGCATGCTGCCGTCGCAGGTCAGCGCGGCGATCGGGGAGCTGGCCGAGCGGCTGGGCGTCGACCCGGCCGTGCTCGGCATGCACGCGCAGAACGACACCGCGTGCGCCGTCGCCAACACCATCGCCGCGGTGGAGGCGGGCGTACGCCACGTGCAGGGCACCGCGAACGGCTACGGGGAGCGCCCCGGCAACGCCGACATCTTCGCGGTGGTGGCGAACCTGCAACTCAAGCTGGGCATGACCGTCCTACCGGAGGGCTGCCTGGAACAGATGGCGCACGTCTCGCACGCCATCGCCGAGATCGCGAACATCGCACCCGACACCCACCAGGCCTACGTCGGGTCGGCCGCCTTCGCTCACAAGGCGGGGCTGCACGCGAGCGCGATCAAAGTCGACCCGGCCCTCTACAACCATGTGGACCCGGCCGTCGTCGGCAACGACATGACGATCCTCGTCACCGAGATGGCCGGCCGGGCCAGTATCGAGCTCAAGAGCCGCGAGCTCGGCCTGGACCTGGCCGGTCATCCCGACACGCTGTCCAAGGTGACGCACCGGGTGAAGGAGCTGGAGGCGGCCGGCTGGTCCTTCGAGGCCGCCGACGCGTCCTTCGAGCTGCTGGTGCGCCAGTCCCTGGGCGAGCAGACGACCCCGTTCTCACTGGAGTCGTACCGGGTGATCGTCGAGCACCGCGAGGACGGCGCGGTGGTCAGCGAGGCGACCGTCAAGCTGCGGGTACGTGGTGAGCGGGTGATCGCCACCGCGGAGGGCAACGGCCCGGTGAACGCCCTGGACCAGGCCCTGCGCCAGGCACTGGAGCGGCACTTCCCGCAGCTTGCCGGTCTGGAGCTGGCCGACTACAAGGTCCGCATCCTGGCCGGCTCGCACGGCACCGACGCGGTGACGCGGGTGCTCGTCGAGACGGTGGACACCGACGGCCGGGACTGGACCACGGTCGGCGTGCACGAGAACGTGGTCGAGGCCAGCTGGCGGGCGCTGGTCGACGCGCTCGCCTACGGCGTGACGGCGGCGGGCGGCGACCGGCGGGTGCGCTCACGCGGCTGACGGGCGCTTGCATCGGGCGGCATGGCCCTGTTTTAGCTGGTCCCGAACCCCTGAACAGGTGCCATGACCGCCCGCTTGCGAAAGGATACTACGCAGTAATCGCAAGAAATGTAAACTCTTGACATCGATGTGCGTGGTTGGCATGGTGCCATCCATGTCGCTTCGCACCCCCCGCAAGAACGCCCTCATCCGGGCGTTCACCGCCCTGGTGATGGCGGCCATCGGATCGGTGGTCGCCATCCTCGTCGGCGCGTCCCCCGCGCACGCCGACGGGTGCTACACCTGGGGCCGCAACCTGTCCTCCGGCACGTCCGGCGAGGACGTCCGCCAGCTGCAGATCCGCGTCGCCGGCTGGCCGGGCTACAACAACACCATCGTCATCGACGGCGTCTTCGGCGCGGAGACCCGCGACGCGGTCATCCGGTTCCAGCAGGCGTACGGCCTGGGCGCCGACGGCATCGCCGGCCCGCAGACGTACAACAAGATCTACGCCCTGCAGGACGACGACTGCACCCCCATCCACTTCAGCTACGCCGAGCTGAACACCTGCAACAGCACCTGGTCCGGCGGCGCCGTCTCGGCGGCCACGGCCAAGGCCAACGCGCTGCGGGCGATGTGGCGCCTGGAGGCGCTGCGGCATGCCCTCGGTGACCAGGCCATCCGGGTCACCTCCGGCTTCCGCAGTGTGGCCTGCAACAACGCTGTCGGCGGCGCCTCCGACAGCAGGCACCTCTACGGGGACGCGGCCGATCTCGGCTCGGGCCCGCACTCGCTGTGCACGCTGGCCAAGCAGGCCCGCTACCACGGCTTCAACGGGATCCTCGGCCCCGGCTACCCCGGGCACAGCGACCACACGCACACCGACTTCCGCCCGAGCAAGTTCTGGTCGGCGTCGTCCTGCTTCTGATCGGCCGCCCGGCCCGGTGACGGCGTCCTCCCCCCGGCGCCCCCGCCGGTGCCGATACCGGATCGGACGAGCGGAACGCGTGCCGCGCAGCGATAGGCTGCGCGGCACGCACCTCGTTGCGGCCGTTCGTGCCGCGCCCGACCTGGAGGCATCCCGTGACCCGCAACCCCTACGCGGCGCCCACCCCGCCCCCGCGCGACACCCCGGCCGCCGTCACCACGGCCCCGGCCGAGCCCGCCGCGACCGGCGTGGTCGGGCACGGCTCCGGTGCGGCCGCACCGCTCACGGGTGAGCCCAGCGCCACGGTGGGGACCGAGCCCACCGCCACAGCCACGGCCGGTGCCGCCGGGGTGGCGGCGCCGTCGCCGGGGCGCATCGTGGCCGCCCGGCTGGTCTGGCGCGGGGTCGGCATCGCGCTGGCCGGGCACGCGCTGACGATGCTGCTGCCGCTGCTCGCGACGCTGGCCTTCGGCATGCGCTCCGGCAGCGGGCCGTCGGTGAACAGCGACTCGATCTCGTTCTTCGTGCTGGGCGGGGTCGCCGCACAGTTCGTGCTCTTGGTGGCCGTCCTGGTCACCGGCATCCGGCGCATCGTCCGCCGGGACGGCGGCGTCGGCGCGGGCATCATGATCGGCTGGGCCCTGGGCGTGCCCGCCAGCCTGGTCGCCGGCATCGTCATCTGCGTCATGCTGGCCGAGGCGGGCAACTCGTACTGACCGCCGGGCGATCCCGGTGGTGTCGTCTCGCCGGATGGCGACCCAGGTGATGCGAGGGCACCCTGAAGTCGCCATCCGGTGGAAGGTACGGCCCGGCGTCAGCGATCGGTGGCGGGCGCGATGGTGAGGGTGCCCGCGTCGGCGTCGAGCACGGCGTGCGTGCCCAGCGGGACGGCGGTGTGCTGGGTGCCGTGGCCGACGGGCAGTCCGCCGAGCACCGGCAGGCCCAGGTCGAGCAGGCGGTCGGCGAGCACGTCGGCGATGCTCACCGGCCAGGCGTCGGCGCAGTCGGTGAACTGGCCCACGGCGATCCCGGCGACTCCGTCGAGCGCGCCGCTGCGGCGCAGGTGGGTGAGCATCCGGTCGACGCGGTACGGCTGCTCGCCGACGTCCTCGACGAGCAGGATCACGCCGGTCAGGTCGGGCTGGTGCGGGGTGCCCAGGGTGCTCGCGAGCAGGGACAGGTTGCCGCCGAGCAGCACGCCCTCGGCGCGGCCGGTGGTGCGTACCCCATGGGTCTCCTCGGCCGGGTCGGCGGAGACCGTCACCGGCTCGCCGCTCATCAGGGCGTGCCGCGCGCCCAGCGCGGTGGGGGAGTCGGCGCCCTTGTCGAACTGCGCCGCGACCGGGCCGTGCACGGTGGCCAGCCGGGCGCCCTGCCACAGCGCCAGGTGCAGCGCGGTGATGTCGGAGAAGCCCATGACCAGCTTCGGATCGCGGCGCACCGCGTCGAGGTCGATCCGGTCGGTGATGCGCTGCGCGCCGTAGCCGCCGCGGGTGCACAGCACGGCCCGCACCCCGGGGTCGCCGAGCGCTCCGTTGAGGTCGTCGAGGCGCTGCTCGTCGGTGCCGCCGAAGTAGCCGTGCCGGGCCAGCACGTGCGGGTAGACGCGCGGGGCGAGGCCCCAGCCGGTGAGCACGGCGACCGCCGCCTCGACCCGTTCCGGGGGCACCGGGCCGGAGGGGGACACGAGGGCCACGGTGTCGCCGGGCCGGAGTCGCGCGGGGTGCAGGGTCGCGGTCATGGGCGCAGAGCCTAGCCCAGGGCCCGGCACAGAACCTTCACAGGAACCGCACCCCCGCCGGTCGCGCGATGTATAGCATCCGGCGCATGAGACGGTTTCTCGGTCGCACGCTGCCGTGGGTGCTGGCGCTGCCCGCGGCGGTGTGGGCGGTCTTCCGGCTGGCGGGCTGGGACTCCTGGTATCCGGCGGCGCAGCTGATGGCGTTCACGCCGTACGTCGCCGCGGGTTCGCTGCTCCCGCTGGCGATCCTGCTGCTGTGGCGGCGCTGGGCGGCCGCCGCGCTGGCCGGGGTGACCGCGCTGGCGCTGGTCGCGGTGGTGCTGCCGCGCTACTTCGCCGACGGTGACGCCCTGGCCGGGGCGCGTGGGCAGGCGCTGCGGGTGATGAGCGCGAACGTGCTGGTCGGCTCGGCGGGCCCGGCCGACCTGGTGACGCTCGTGCGCACGCACCGGGTCGACGTGCTCGCCCTGCAGGAGGTGTCGCCGGAGTATCTGGCCGCCGCCGACGCCGCGGGCATGCGCGACGAGCTGCCGTACCGGGTGGACTACTCGGTCCCGGGGGTGGAGGGGTCGGCGCTGCTGTCGCGGCTGCCGCTGCGCGAGGGCGGGGTGCGGGTGAACCCGGGCGGGTTCCGCCAGGCGCATGCCGAGGTCGCGGTGCCGGGCGGCGGCACGGTGCTGGTCGAGTCGGCGCACCCGCTGGCCCCGTGGGCGGACTTCGCGACGCCGCTGTGGGCGCGGGGGTACGACGACCAGCCGCGGGCCACCCCGCACGGGCCGGTGCGGGTGCTGCTCGGGGACTTCAACGCCACCCTCGACCACCACCTGCTGCGCGAGCTGATCAGCTCCGGTTACCGGGACGCGGCGGAGGTGCTGGGCCGGGGGCTGCACGGGACGTGGGGGCCGTACGACGGGGACATGATCCCGCCGGTGACGCTGGACCGGGTGCTGGCCGACCGGCGCGTCGGCGTACGCGACTTCCAGGTGCTGGTGCTGCCGGGCAGCGACCACCGGCCGGTGTACGCGGAACTCGTCCTGCCCTGAGCGGTGGAGCGCGCTGTTTGAGCGGACGCTCAATACTTGCTAGGCTCAGTCTTGATCGACCGCTCAAATGTGTGGCGCGGGACGTGTTTCCTGGTGGGACCGTCCTGACCCGACACCGCCGCCGCCTCGGCCTGTTTTGTCAGACCGGTGCGAGACAGTCTGCGCGTCCCGCAGTCGGGGACGCGACAGACATCGGGCGGTGCCGGTCACAAGTAACGGGGGGTGACCGGCACCGCCCGCTTCGCGCGCCATGCCGCGCGCCGGGCCGCGTCTTCGAGGGAGTGCCATGTCCGACACCAAGCAGCGCCTGCTCGACGGTGCCATGGACACCCTGCGCAGGCAGGGCATCGCCGGGGTGTCCGCGCGCAACATCGCGGCCGCCGCCGGGGTCAACCAGGCGCTGATCTTCTATCACTACGGCAGCGTCGACGACCTGCTGGTGAGGGCGTGCATGGCGGCCACCGCGGACCGCGTGGACGCGTACCGGCAGCGCTTCGCCGCGGTGGGTTCGCTGCGCGAGCTGCTCGACGTGGGCCGGGCCCTGCACGAGGAGGAGCGCGAGCTGGGCAACGTCGCGGTGCTCGCGCAGATGCTGGCCGGTGCGCAGCACGACGAGAAGCTGGCCCGGGTCACCGCGGACGCGCTCGCCCAGTGGACCGGCGAGATCGAGACGGTGCTGCGCCGGGTGCTGGCCGGCTCCCCGTTCGCCGAGATGGCCGACGTGCCGGGGCTGGCCCGTGCGGTCTCCGTCTCGTTCGTCGGGCTGGAGCTGTACGAGGGGGTCGACCGCGACGGCGCCCGGCGGGCCATGGACGCGCTGGAGCAGCTCGGCCTGCTGCTGGAGATCGTGGAGGAGCTGGGCCCGGTGGCCCGCCGCGCGCTGCGGAGCAAGATCAACAAGGCGGCCGCGCGCCGCCCCTGAGCCGGGCCGCCTGTGGGACCTGAGCAGGCCCCGGGCTAGTCTCGCAGCGTGGCGACCGCACTGGTGATCGAGAACGACCCGACCGACGACCTGCGCCGGCTCGGCGGCTGGCTGACCGGGGCCGGGCTGGAGCTGGCCGTGCTCCGCCCGCACGCGGGCGACCCGCTGCCCGACGACCTGACCGGGTACGCGGCGTTCGTGGTGCTCGGCGGCGAGCAGGACGCGTTCCCCACCGGTGGCGCGCCCGGCGCGCCCTGGTTCCCGAAGCTGGAGTCGCTGCTGCGCAAGGCGGTGAAGCACCGGGTGCCGACGCTGGGCGTCTGCCTGGGCGGCCAGCTGCTCGCGCAGGCCCACGGCGGCACGGTCGAGCGCTCCACCAGCGGCCCGGAGATCGGCGCCCGCCTGGTCGCCCGGCGGGACGTCGCCGAGTCCGACCCGCTGTGGTGGGCGGTGCCGTTCGCGCCGGACGTGGTGCAGTACCACTTCGACGAGATCACCGAGCTGCCGCTCGGGGCGACCCTGCTGGCCGCCTCGCCGCGCTACCCGCACCAGGCGTTCCGGGTCGGCGACCGGGCCTGGGGCACCCAGTTCCACATCGAGTGCGATCTCGACATGTTCGCGGACTGGGTGGAGGGGAACCGGTCCTGGATGGAGGAGCAGGGCTGGGACGCGGACGGGCTGATCGCCGGGGTCGAGGCCACCCTGGACGACGTCGCCGAGGTCTGGGAGCCGTTCGCCCGCCGCTTCGCCGAGCTGGCCCTGGGCACCCTGCCCGAGGCCGGCCGCCGCGAGCTGCCGCTGCTGAGCTGACCCGGTAACGCGGGCGCAGGCCCCGTCCAGACCGGTTTGCCGGGTGGGGGGGCTTCTTGCTGCCCGGACACAAGCACTTGAGCAATCGCTCAAATCTGCTAGCCTCTGTCTTGAGCGAACGCTCAAAAGGTGGAGGAGGCCGTGGTGGGCCGCTTGCTGTACATCGAGACGACGATCCGCGCCGACCTCGACACGGTGTGGACGGCGTCGCAGGACCCGGCGCGGCACGAGCGCTGGGACGCCCGCTTCAGCGAGATCCGCTACCTGCCGGAGATCCCGGGCACGCCCCGGCGCTTCCGGTACGCCACCCGGGTGCTGCCCGGTCTGGTGATCAGCGGGACCGGCGTGTTCGCGGGGGAGCGCCGCCGCCCCGACGGCACCCGCACCAGCGCGCTGCGCTTCGCCTCCGGCCACCCGCTGACCCTGATCCGAGACGGCGCGGGCTGGTGGCGTTACGTGCCCTCCCCGTCCGGCGTGCGCTTCCTGACCGGATACGACTACACCCCGGGCTGGGGACGGCTCGGCCCGCTCGCCGACCTGGCCTTCCGCCCGCTCTTCGGCTGGCTCACCGCCTGGTCCTTCGACCGGCTGCGGCTCTGGCTGGAGCGCGGCATCACGCCCCGCCGGGCACTGTGGCACGCGCTCGGCGAGACCGCCGCACGAGTGGCCGGGAGCCTGACCGCGGCAGCCGTCGCCGCTGCGATCGGCGCGCCCGCGGGAACCGCGGCGTTCGCGGCGGTGCTCACCGCGTGCCTGCTCGCGCTCGTCCCGCCGCTTCCCGGCACCCCCGCCGCGCGCCGCTGCCTGCGCCGGCCCCCTGACCGTGTGGCCGCCACCGCGCCCGCCACCCTCACCCTCCTGGAGACGCCATGACCTCGATCTTCCAGCAAGCGCTCGGTGCCGAGTTCGACCGGCTGCACCCCGAGCTGCGGCGCCGCTTCGGCTTCGCCAGCGCCGACCGGACCGCCTGCATCGGCACCGGGGTGATGGACGAGATCTGGCGCGGGCGCGCGTTCACGGTGCCGTTCCTGCACCTGGGCGCGACCCGGAACATCCTGTTCCCGGAGCGCGGGCGGGACGTGCCGTTCACCATCGAGAACTACGCCTACCAGGACGGGTACGGCCGGGAGACGGTCACCTTCGTGCGTACGTTCGAGCTGCCCGGGGTGCGCCGCCGCTTCGACGCGACGATGATCTACAGCCCGCTGCGCGGCCGGGTCATCGACTACCTCGGCACCCACCAGCACGTCGCCGTCGACCTGGACCTGAGCGTGGACGGCTCCGGCGGCCTGCACATCCGCACCGGCAGCCAGCGCTTCTACGAGGGGCTGATCGGCGCCCGGCTGCCGCTGGCGCTGTCCGGCACCGCGGACGTGCACGAGTGGTACGACGATCAGGCGCAGTGCTTCCGGATCCAGGTGACCGTGGCCAACGGCCGCTTCGGCCCGCTCTTCGGCTACCGGGGCAGCTTCACGGCCGCGTACCTGACCGCCGAGGAGGCCCAGGCCCCGGCCTCCGTCCGCCCGGTCCGCGAGACGAGCCGCGATTGACCTGCGTGGCGGCCCAGACGTTAAGAAGGGCACCTTCATCTACGGAAAGCGATTAGAAGGTGCCCTTCCTTTCGTCGGGTGGTGCGTGGTGTCTTGGGGGTGGCGCGCCGATAACCTGAGCGGGTGGCGGGAATCGGGCGGCTGGCACGGTACGGCTTCACGTTGTCGTCGACGGGCCCCGACCCGGCGGTGCTGCTGGGCGCGAGCGGGCTGCACCTGTGGGACGCGGTCGCGCAGCGGCCGGTCGACGAGGAGAGCGCGCTCATCCTGGAGCAGCTCGGCCGGGCCGCCGACCCCGACCTCGCGCTGCGCCAGCTGCACCGCATCGCCGAGCGGGAGGCGGGCGGCGGCAAGGGGGTCGTCGAGCGGCTGGGCGCCGACGAGGACCTGCGGATCCGGCTGCTCACGGTGCTCGGCGCCTCGTCGGCGCTGGGCGACCAGCTCGCCGCGCAGGCGGGGCAGTGGCAGGTGCTGACCCGGACCGTGCCGCCGCGCTACGAGGTGCACAGCGGGCTGGCCGACGTGCCGTCGCTGCGGGCCGGCTACCAGCGCGGGCTGCTGCGGATCGCGGCGGCGGACCTGGCCGACGGGGCCGACGTCGAGGCGACGATGGCCGAGGTCACCGCACTCGCCGACGCGACGCTGCGGGCGGCGTACCGGATCGCGCTGGGCCGGGTCGGGCCGGAGCGGCCGAAGCTGGCCGTGATCGCGATGGGCAAGTGCGGCGGGGACGAGCTGAACTACGTGTCCGACGTGGACGTCATCTTCGTCGCTGCCGAGGACGAGGACCTGGCCGCGGGCACCACCGTCGCCGCCGCGCTGATGGAGATCTGCGGGCAGGTGGCCTGGCCGGTGGACGCCGCGCTGCGGCCCGAGGGCGGGCGCGGCCCCCTGGTGCGTACGCTGGCCAGCCACCTCGTCTACTACAAGCGCTGGGCCCGGACCTGGGAGTTCCAGGCGCTGCTCAAGGCGCGGCCGGTGGCCGGGGACGCGAGCCTGGGCAAGGCCTGGCTGGCCGCGTTGCAGCCGCTGATCTGGCACGCCGCCGAGCGGCCGGAGGCGGTCGAGGACGTGCGGGCCATGCGCCGCCGCATCATCGAGCAGGTGCCGCGCGCCGAGCTGGACCGGGAGATCAAGCGCGGTCCGGGCGGCCTGCGCGACATCGAGTTCGCGGTGCAGCTGCTGCAGCTCGTGCACGGCCGCGGCGACGAGACGCTGCGCTCGGGCAACTCGCTCAAGGCGCTGCGCGCGCTGGTCGAGGGCGGCTACGTGGGGCGCGGCGACGGCGAGGCGCTCAGCGCCGCGTACCGCTTCCTGCGCAACGTCGAGCACCGGCTGCAGCTGCAGCGGCTGCGGCGTACCCACACCGTGCCCGCCGACGACGGCGGCGCGGGCACCGCGGCGCTGCGCTGGCTGGCCCGCGCCATGAACTACAAGCGGGAGGAGCCCGCGCTGGGGACGGGCCGCGGCCGGGAGGGCGCGGGGCTGGACCCCATCGCCGCGTTCCGCGCCGACTGGGTCACCCACGCCGCCGAGGTACGCCGCCTGCACGCGAAACTGCTCTACCGCCCCCTGCTGGCGGCCGTGGCGCGGGTGCCGGCCGACGGCCTGTCGCTGCGCCCCGACGCCGCCCGCAAACGCCTGGAGCTGCTCGGTTACGCCGATCCGGCCGGTGCGCTGCGGCACCTGGAGGCGCTCACCACGGGCGTGTCCCGCACCGCGGCGATCCAGCGCACGCTGCTGCCGGTGCTGCTGGCCGAGTTCGCCGACGCGCCCGCCCCGGACGCCGGGCTGCTGGCGTACCGGCAGGTCTCCGACACCCTCGGCAGCACCCCGTGGTACCTGCGGCTGCTGCGCGACGAGGGGCCGGTGGCGCTGCGGCTGGCCCGGGTGCTGGACAGCTCGCGCTACCTCACCGAGCTGCTGACCCGCGACCCGGAGGCGCTGCGGCTGCTGGCCGACGAGGGCGAGCTGAGCCTGCGCACCCGGCAGTCGCTGCTGGACGGCACGGCCGCGGCCGCGGCCCGGCACCCCGACCCGCGGGCCGCCGTGGCGGCGGTGCGCGCGATGCGGCGGCGCGAGCTGTTCCGTATCGGCAGCGCCGACCTGCTCAGCGGCGCGGGCGAGCTGGCCCCGGGCAAGACCGTCGACATCACCGGGGTGGGGCAGGGGCTGGCCGATCTCACCGACGCCACCATCGCGGCCGCGCTGGCGGTGGCCCGGCAGGCCGCGGGCGTGCCGGACGAGCTGCGCTTCGCGGTGATCGGCATGGGCCGCCTCGGCGGGGCGGAGCTGAGCTACCCCAGCGACGCCGACGTGCTGTTCGTCTACCAGCCCGCGCCCGGCATGAAGGACGACGAGGCCAACGGCGCGGCTTTGGCGGTCGCCGAGCAGCTGCGCACCCTGCTGTCCGCTCCGGCGCCCGACCCGCCGCTGGGCATCGACGCCGACCTGCGCCCGGAGGGGCGGCAGGGTCCGCTGGTCCGCAGCCTCGCCGCCTACCAGCGCTACTACGCGAACTGGTCGCAGGTGTGGGAGGCGCAGGCGCTGCTGCGCGCCCGGCCGGTGGCAGGCGACCCGGAGCTGGCCGCCGAGTTCACCGCGCTGATCGACCCGGTGCGCTACCCGCTCGACGGGCTGCGCCGGGAGCAGATCACCGAGATCCGGCGGATCAAGGCACGGGTGGAGAACGAGCGGCTGCCCCGCGGCGCCGACCCGCTCACCCACACCAAGCTCGGCCGGGGCGGCATCGCCGACGTCGAGTGGACGGTCCAGCTGTGGCAGCTGCGGCACGGTCACGAGGTGGCCGGCCTGCGCACGCCGCGTACGCTCGACGCGCTGGCCGCCGCCCACGCGGCGGAACTGGTGTCCGTCGAGGACGCCGAGGTGCTGGCCGCGGCGTGGACGCTGTGCTCGCGGGTGCGCAACGCGCTGACCCTGATCCGCGGCCGGGCCGCCGACCAGCTGCCCCGGCACGGCGTGGACCTGGCCGGGGTGGCCCGCATGCTGACCGGCGGCGACCCGGGGGAGTTCCTGGACGAGTACCTCAAGACCACCCGCCGCGCCCGCGCCGCCGTGGAACGGCTGTTCCTCGCCTAGGGCTCGCGCGCCCGCCGCGCCTGAACGCTCGTTGAACCGGTACGCGGCCTGCGAGCGACTTCCGGCAAACGTGCTCTAGGGTGATCGCGTGACGCTGTACGTGGTCGGTGACGTGCACGGGCACCTCGCGCCGCTGACCGGAGCGCTGCGTGAGGCGGGCCTGCTCGACGAGGCAGGCGCCTGGTGCGGCGGTGCCGCGCGCCTGTGGTTCCTGGGTGACCTGACCGATCGCGGTCCGGACGGGATCGGCGTGATCGATCTGATCCGGCGCCTGCAGGCCGAGGCGGCCGCGGCGGGCGGCGAGGTCGGCTGCGTGATCGGCAACCACGACATGCTGCTGTACGGCAGCCGCTTCATCCCGGAGTCGCCGGTCACCGAGGTGCGCACGATCATCCAGGTGTGGGCGCTGAACGGCGGCCAGGAGCACGACCTGGACCGGCTCGACGAGGAGCGGGCCGGCTGGCTGGCCGGGCTGCCCGCGATCGCGCTGGTCGACGAGCACCTGCTGCTGCACGCCGACACCATGGCCTATCTGGAGTTCGGCGGCGACCTCACCGAGATCAACTTGACGCTGCGCCGGATCATGCGGGAGCGCGACGCGGCCACGTTCGGCCGCAACACCCGGCTGCTGTTCCGCCGCTTCGAGTTCCTGGAGCACAACGACGGCGTGGCGAATGCCCGTACGCTGCTGGAACGGCTCGGTGGGCGGCGGATCGTGCACGGCCACTCCACCATCCCGGAGACCTTCGGCGTGCCCCCGGCAGCGGTCCAGGGCCCCATCACCTACGCCGACGGCCTGGTCATGGCCGTGGACACCGGGATCTCGCTGGGCGCGCCGTGCCTCGTCATCCCGCTCGCCGCGCCGCAACCCGCCTAAGACAGAAGGAAGGGCACCTTCTTATCGCTTTGCGATGTAGAAGGTGCCCTTCCTAACCAGGCCCTGGTCAGGGCTTGAGGGTCAGCGTCGCCTTCGCCTCGGCCTCGATGGCGGCCTTGTCGAAGCGGAACGGCAGCGTACGGCCCGTCCGCCACAGCTCGAACTGGTCGGCGTAGTTCTCGTGGAACGCGTGGCCGGAGTTGCCGGTCAGCTGTACCCAGCGGGACTCGTTCAGGTCCGCCAGGTTCACGATCATGCGCATGGACGGCACCGCGTCGACCTCGTAGCCCTCGCCCGCGCTCCAGCCGGTGGCGTTGACGATCGCATCGCCGCCCGAGACGCCGACGGTGTCCCGGTTGAACAGCCACTCGATCGGGCCGATGCCGGACTCGCCGAACGTGGCGTGGGTCGGGGTCAGCGTGTGCATCGCGCCCCAGCGCCACTGCTTCGGGTCCTCGCCCTGCGCCTCGGCCAGCTCCTTCACCGCCGCCGACATGGCCTGCGCGAGCATGTCGTCGCGCTGCTCCACGGCGGGCGTGCCCTTGGCGTCCCACCACTTGTCGTCCGGCTTGTTCAGCAGGCCGCGCACCACCTCGAACCAGCGGTCCCCGCCGTCGGCGGCGTAGTCCGCGCCCAGCTCGTCGAAGGTCAGGCCGAGCAGGTTCTTCCAGATCGCGTTGTAGTACGCGGCCGCGGCCGAGTCCTCACCCTGCTGGTAGTCCCAGTCGACCAGCAGCGCGTCCGCGTTCTTCTCGACCTGCGACAGGGCCGGGCGCGGCGCCTTCTGCAGGGCCGGGATCAGCGTCGGGGCGAACCCGTTGCGGTTGTCGAACTGCTGCTTCTGCACGTCCTCGACGGTGATCTTCCCGCCCGCGGTGCCGATCATGTCGTAGATGCGCTGGCTGCGGTACCCGTAGCTCCAGTCGTCGGTCAGGTGCCGCTGGTACTGGTCGCCGATCACGGCCTGGTTGGCGGTCACCACGTAGCCGCGGTCCGGGTTCAAAACGCTGGGCAGCTCGTCGAACGGGATGAAGCCCGTCCAGTCGTACGCCTTGTCCCAGCCCGGCGCGAACCGCTTGCCGTCACCCGCGCCGCGGACCGGGATGCGGCCCGGCGACTGGTAACCGATGTTGCCCTCGACGTCGGCGTAGACGATGTTCTGCGCGGGCACCTCGAACTGCGCCGCGGCGGCCCGGAACTCGGTCCAGTTGCCCGCCTTGTTCAGCGCGAACAGCGCGTCGGCGGTGCGGCCGGGGTCGAGCGCGGTCCAGCGCATCGCGATGGCGTACCTGCCGCCGAGCTTGGCCAGGCTCTCGCTGGCGTCCGACAGCAGCGGGCCGTGGCGGCCGGTGCGCACCGTGATGGTGACGTCGGAGCCGCCGGCGACCTTGATGACCTCCTGGCGGCTGGTCAGCTGCTCCCAGCCGTCGCCCGCCTTGACCTTGTCGCCGTCGACCTCCTCCAGGTACATGTCGATGACGTCGGGGTCCAGATTGGTGAAGCCCCAGGCGATCTTCGCGTTGTGGCCGATGACGACGCCGGGAACGCCGGAGAAGCTGAAGCCCGCGACCTCGACGCCGCACTCGCAGTGCAGGCCGATCTGGTACCAGATGCCCGGCTGGCTGGGGCTCAGGTGCGGGTCGTTGGCCAGGATCGGCTTGCCGGTGGCGGTCAGCTTGCCGCTGATCACCCACGAGTTCGAGCCGATGCCGTCGCCGTCGGCGTTGCCCATCAGGCCGGGCAGCTCGGCCAGGCCGTCGGCCAGGTCGCGCAGGCCGGTCGCGGACAGCGGCGCGGGGGCGGGCGGGGTCACGGCCGGGGCGGGCGCGGGAGCGGTCGCCTTCGCGTCGAAGGCGCCGTTCACGATCACGCCGCCGTTCACGATGGGCAGGTTGCGGTCCAGCGGGTACGCCGGGTAGAGCTGGTCCACCTGCTCCTTGCTCAGGCCCTCGGCCTGCAGCGCGGCGCGGCGGATCTCCGCCTCCATGTTGCCGCGCAGGTCCCAGGCCATCGCCTTGAGCCAGGCCAGGCTGTCCACGGGCGTCCAGCGCTCGATCACGTAGCCCGAGTTCTGCAGGCCGAGCAGGGAGTACTCCAGGCTCAGCGCGCCGGAGGAGGCGAAGCCGTCCCCCTGACCCGATGGGAGGGACGCCGTGTCAGTGTTGGCGGCCAGCCAGGCGTTCACGCCGTCGGCGTACGCGCGCAGCGCCTGCTGCGACTCCGGCTTCAGCAGCGCCAGCTCCTGCTCGGCGACCCGGCGCCAGCCCATGGTGCGCAGGTACTTGTCCGTCTCGACCTGGGACTGCCCGAACAGCTCGGACACCCGGCCGGCGGTCACGTGGCGGCGGAAGTCCATCTCCCAGAACCGGTCCTGGGCGTGCACGTAACCCTGGGCGCGGTACAGGTCGTCGCTGGTCCTGGCGTAGAGCTGGGGGATGCCGTACACGTCGCGGCGGACCGTGACCGGGGCGGACAGCCCGGCGAGGGTCAGCTCACCGTCGACGGTCGCGAACGCGCGGCGCACCGACCAGACACCCAGGCCGGCGACGACGACGGCGAGCACCGTCACGACGCCGAGCAGCCAGAGCGCGGTGGTACGCAGGCGGCGGAGCAGAAGGCGTGGGGGTTTCACATTCGCGGAGTCTACGCATGCTCTGTGATTCGCGTTACCACCAGGTAACACAGATTTTGGCTGGTCGTTCGGTCGGTCGGCATGCGGACAGGCCGGGAGAGCGACGGGCATCTAAGCTCAAGGCTCGCTTCCCGGGTGTCCCCCTCATCTCCAGGAGAGCTCCGATGTACCTGCTGAACAAGCAGTTCTGGATCGCCACCGCCGAGCGTGCCATCAAGACCTTCGTCCAGGCGCTGATCGCCGCGTTCGGCGTGGGCCAGGTCAGCGGTGCCGTCGGCGTCGACGTCGCCGCGATCGACTGGCGCGGCGCGCTGTCGCTGGCGTTCAGCGCTGCCCTGCTGTCCGTGCTGATGTCGGTCGGGTCCGGCCCGATCGGCGCGTCCAACAGCCCGAGCCTGGTCAGCGTCGCCGCTGCCGGGCCGGTCACGGCCGCCAACGCGGTGGTCGCCGCCGCGGCCGCGAGCCCCGCGCTCGCCCCGGCGGTCGCGGCCGCCGTCGCGGTCGACCCGACCGGCGCCCCGGCCGCGCCCGCTCCGGCTGCTGCCGCCCCCGCCGCGGCTGCTCCGGTTGCTGCCGCTGCTCCGGCCGCGGCCGCTCCGGCTGCCGAGGCGGCGCCCGCTGCGGCTCCGGCTGCCTGACCTGCGCCGACGCCACTGGGCTGCCGCTCCGGTGGCTGGTGGCGAGCGCAGACAGAAGAAGGCCCCGCCGGTTGGCGGGGCCTTCTTCACTGCCGGGCGATGCTCAGCAGTCGAAGTACATCTGGAACTCGTGCGGGGTCGGGCGCAGGCGGACCGGGTCGATCTCGTTGGACCGCTTGTAGTCGATCCAGGTCTCGATCAGGTCGCTGGTGAACACGCCACCGGCCTGCAGGTACTCGTTGTCCTTCTCGAGCGACGTGAGCACGTCGGACAGCGAGCCCGGCACCTGGGTCACGTTCGCGACCTCCTCCGGCGGCAGGTCGTAGAGGTCCTTGTCGATCGGGGCCGGCGGCTCGATCTTGTTGCGGATACCGTCCAGGCCGGCCATCAGCATCGCCGAGAACGCCAGGTACGGGTTCGACGACGGGTCGGGGCAGCGGAACTCGATGCGCTTGGCCTTCGCGTTCGTGCCGGTGACCGGGATACGGGTGCAGGCGGAGCGGTTGCGCTGCGAGTACACCAGGTTGACCGGCGCCTCGAAGCCCGGCACCAGGCGGCGGTACGAGTTGACCGACGGGTTGGTGAAGGCCAGCAGCGACGGCGCGTGGTGCAGCAGACCGCCGATGTACCAGCGGGCCGTGTCGGACAGGCCGGCGTAGCCGGTCTCGTCGTAGAACAGCGGCTCGCCGCCCAGCCAGAGGCTCTGGTGGGTGTGCATGCCCGAGCCGTTGTCACCGAACAGCGGCTTCGGCATGAAGGTCGCGGTCTTGCCGGCCTGCCACGCGGTGTTCTTGATGACGTACTTGAACAGCTGCATCTGGTCGCCCGCGGCCAGCAGGGTCGAGAACTTGTAGTTGATCTCGGCCTGGCCGGCGGTGCCGACCTCGTGGTGACCGCGCTCGACGGTGTAGCCGAGGTCCACCAGGTTCGTCACCATGGTGTCGCGCAGGTCGGCGTAGTGGTCGGTCGGCGCCACCGGGAAGTAGCCGCCCTTGTAGCCCGGCTTGTAACCGCGGTTGGCGCTGCCGTCGGCGTTGAACTCCGAGCCGGTGTTCCACGCGCCCTCGACCGAGTCGATGTGGTAGAACGCCTGGTTGGCCTGGGTCGAGTAGCGGATCGAGTCGAAGATGTAGAACTCCGCCTCGGCGCCGAAGTACGCGGTGTCGGCGATCCCGCTGGCGGCCAGGTACGCCTCGGCCTTCTTCGCCACGTTCCGCGGGTCACGCGAGTAGGCCTCGCGGGTGAACGGGTCGTGGATGAAGAAGTTCAGCGCCAGGGTCTTCTGCACGCGGAACGGGTCGATGAACGCCGTGGTGACGTCCGGCAGCAGCAGCATGTCCGACTCGTGGATCTGCTGGAAACCGCGGATGGACGAGCCGTCGAACGCGAGGCCGTCACGGAAGACGCTCGCGTCGAACGACTGCACCGGCACGGTGAAGAACTGCATCACGCCGGGCAGGTCACAGAAGCGGACGTCGACGAACTTGACGTCTTCGTCCTTGAGGTACCGAAGCAGTTCCTCGGAATTGGCGAACAACACGTCCTCCTGGCACATGGTCTGCGGGAGCTCCCGGCCCCCACTTCAGCACATCTCCGGGGCTGACCTCGGGAGACGCGGCCGACGGCGCTGCACTGCGTCGGGTGGCCATTGGCTGGTCGCGACGCTAGAACCGTGGCATTGCCCGGCCATGTCGGTTTTGTTTCGGCCGTGTTACGTCACCCGTAACCTGGCGCTTGGGGCTGGGTGGCCAGCTCAGCGGGCCGGTCCGGCGGCGCGGACGGTACGCTCGGCGGGTGACTGACGCCTCCCTGCCTGCCGTACCCTCCCTGGCCCGCCGGTTCGGGGCGCTGCTGCTCGACTGGATGCTCTGCGTCCTGGCGGCCGGCCTGTTCGCGGACCCGATGCGGGACGGCTGGGCCGCGCCGGTGGTGCTGGTCGCCGTCTACACGTTCTTCGTCGGGCTGTTCGGGCAGACGCCGGGCATGCGCCTGGCGAAGATTACCTGCCTCGGGGTCGATACGGGTCAGCCGGTCGGCCTGTTCCGGGGCGCCCTGCGCGGGGTGCTGCTCGCCCTGGTCGTGCCCGCTCTGATCATGGACGGCGAGCGCCGCGGCCTGCACGACCGCGCCGCCGGCACCCTGATCCGCCCGGCCTCCTGACCTCGCGCCGCTCAGGAGGGTGTGAGCGTGGCGTGGCGCAGGGCGGGGACGGTGACGCAGGCGGCTGCCGCGAGCACGTCCAGCGCCGTGCAGGCCGCGAACGACGGCACGGTGCCCACCTGGGCCGCCGCGAACCCCATCACCGCGATGGCCATCGGCGTGATGCCGAGGCTGACCAGGGTGTTGATGGACGTGACCCGGCCCCGGTGGGTGTCGGCGGTGTGCGTGTGCGTGAGCCCGTTCAGCGTCACCGCGAGCGGCCCGCTGGCCAGCCCGCCGAGCGCGGTCGCGGCAGCGGCCCAGCCGAGCGCGGGGGCCGCCGCGATGGCGTAGATCGCGCCGCCCTGGAGCACGATGCAGGCGGCGGCGAGCACCCCGACCCGGCCCGCCGGGCGCCGGCGCACCATCAGCAGGCTGCCGGCGGCTGCCCCGGCGCCGAACCCGGCCAGCAGGTACCCGATGCCGGCCGCGCCCCAGCCGCGCTGGTCGGCGACGAGCGCCAGGCCCACGTTCAGCGGTCCGGCGGCGGCGATGTTCACCAGCAGCGACACCAGCGTGGTGGCGCGCAGCACGGGGTGGCGGAGTAGGTAGCGCAGCCCTTCGCGTACCGCGGCCAGGACGGGCGCCCGCGGGTCCGCTGCCGCCGGCGTGACCTGCCCGGACGGCGCGCCCGCGCCGGGGTCCGCGGCGGGCCTGGGGTGCACGGACCACAGGGCGAGCACCGACATCCCGAAGGTGATCGCGTTGACGAGGCAGGCCAGCGGCAGCCCGCCCAGGGGCAGCAGCAGGCCGCCCAGCGGCGCGCCCAGCATCAGGGCGAGCCGCTGGGTGAGGCCGGACAGCGCCAGGCCGCCGGTGAGCTGCGCGGGGGTGAGCAGGCGCGGCAGCGTCGCGCCGGCCGCGGGCAGGAACAGCGCGTCGGCGAGCCCGAACGTGAGCGCCACCGCGACGAGCAGCGCCACGCTGGGTTGCGCCAGCGCCACCGCGGCGGTGATCAGGCAGACCACACCCCGGGCCAGATCGCTGCCGATCATGAGGCGGCGCGGGCCGTACCGGTCGACGAACGCGCCGCCGAACAGCAGCAGCGCGAGCCGGGGCAGCGCGGAGACGGCCAGGATCGCGCCCGCCGCGCCGGGCGAGGCCAGCTGCACCGCGCTGAACGACAGCGCTACGTACCAGACCTGGTCGCCGAGGATGGAGACCGCCTGCCCGCCCAGGTAGCGCAGGTAGACGGGTTCGCGGTGGGCGGGCCTGCCGGGGGCGGCGGGGACCGCGGCGGCGGTGGGGGTACGCAGAACAGTGGTGCTCATCAGGGGCGCTCCGGGAAGGCGTGGAAGAACAGGAACACGTGTTCGCGGTCGGTGTCGTCGGCGGCGGCGCGGCCGCGGTCCTTCCAGCGCACGACCAGCTCGTGCAGCTCGGCGGTCAGCTCGCTCAGCTCGGCCGGGGTGAGCCGGAGGAACGAGTCGCTGCTCATCGCGGCGGCCTGCCACGGCTCGCTCCAGGTGTCGCGGGACTGCTCGTAGCGGCGTACCCGCTCGAACTCGTCGATGACGAGCTGCGCCTTGGCCGCGGCGGAGATCGCCTGGCCCTCGGGGGTGGTGAAGTCGGCCGAGGACCAGCCGGTGGGGCCGGGCACGGCGCGCCACCAGCGCTCGCGGCGGTCGCGGGCCAGCTCGGGCACGTCCTCGACGAAGCCGGCCTTGGCCAGCTCGCGCAGGTGGTAGCTGGTCTGGCCGGGGTCGGTGCCGAGGCTGCGGGAGAGGGTGGCGCCGGTGGCCGGGCCGATCTGCGCCAGCAGCCGGTAAAGCTTCTGCCGGATCGGCTGGGCGAGTCCCTTGAGCACCTCAGGATCGGTGATGCGCCGCATGTCGCTCATGCAGTCAACCTAGATCCAGTAGAAATATTCAGCAATACTTCTACTGGATCTTATAAGCTTCGATAATTGTGGCCGTTAAAAAGGGCACCTTCCTCTACGCATAGCGTTAAGAAGGTGCCCTTCCTTGCTGGTCAGCGCATGCGGCCGCCGCCGCGGGGCATCCGCGGCGGGCGGAACTCCTTCGGGAGCTGGCCCTTGGGCATCTGCGGGCGGGCGGTGAGGGCGGTCAGCGCCCGGTCGAGGTTGTTGACCTCCTTGCCCGACAGGTTGCGGGGCAGGCGCATCAGGGTCATCCGCAGCTTGCGGATGGGGACCTGGTTCTCCTCGTTGCCGATGATGTAGTCGTACAGCGGGGCGTCGCCGATAACCTTCGACAGGCGGCGCTTCTGCTCGCCGAGCAGCGGCTTCACCCGCGCCGGGCTGCCCTCGGCGATCAGGATGACGCCCGGCCGGCCGATGACCATGTGCACCACGTCGAACTGGGTGGTCGCCGAGACGGCCTGCTTGACCCGCCAGTCGCCGCGCATCTGCTCGACGAGCTGCCCGGCCGCGCCGGGCTGGCCCTCCATCATGTTCATCATCGCGGCGTTGGACCGCAGGTTGAGCACGATGAGCACGGCCAGCAGCGCGGTGAGGATGCCCAGCGGGATCCAGATCCAGCCCCAGCCCAGCAGCACCGCGACCACGGTGAACGCGAGCGGCAGCAGGATCGCGGCCGCCACCAGGGGCGTGAACCACTTGTCCTGCTTGGCGGTGAACTTGAACACCATGCCGATCTGCTTCAACCGCTGGGTGAAGGAGACCTTCTCTTCGGCCTTTGCCATAGACGGATCCTAGGGTGGGTCGGTGGTGAGGTGACGATCAGGCGGTGGTACGCGCGTCGAGTGCCTGACGATACAAGCGTCCCGCCCGGTACGACGAACGCACCAGCGGACCGCTCATCACGCCCGCGAAGCCGATCTCCTCGGCCTCCTCGCGCAGCTCGACGAACTCCTCCGGCTTCACCCAGCGCTCCACGGGGTGGTGGCGCGGGGTCGGGCGCAGGTACTGCGTGATGGTGATCAGCTCGCAGCCGGCCGCGTGCAGGTCGCGCAGCGCCTGCGAGATCTCCGCGCGCTCCTCGCCCATGCCCAGGATGAGGTTCGACTTGGTGACCAGCCCGGCCTTGCGGGCCTGGGTGATCACATCGAGGGAGCGCTCGTAGCGGAACGCGGGGCGGATCCGCTTGAAGATGCGCGGCACGGTCTCCACGTTGTGCGCGAGCACCTCGGGCGCGGCCGAGAACACCTCGGCCAGCTGCTCCGGGTTGCCGTTGAAGTCGGGGATCAGCAGCTCGACGCCGCAGCCGGGGACCAGGGCGTGAATCTGGCGCACGGTCTCGGCGTACAGCCACGCGCCGCCGTCGGGCAGGTCGTCGCGGGCCACCCCGGTCACGGTGGCGTACTTCAGCTCCATGGTGGCGACGGACTCGCCGACCCGGCGGGGCTCGTCGGCGTCGAACTCGGCCGGCCGGCCGGTGTCGATCTGGCAGAAGTCGCAGCGCCGGGTGCACACCTCGCCGCCGATGAGGAACGTCGCCTCCCGGTCCTCCCAGCACTCGTAGATGTTGGGGCAGCCGGCCTCCTGGCAGACGGTGTGCAGGCCCTCCCGCTTGACCAGCGAGGTCAGCGCGGTGAACTCCGGGCCCATCTTCGCCTTGACCTTGATCCACTCCGGCTTACGCTCGATGGGGGTCTCGGCGTTGCGGGCCTCGACGCGCAGCAGGCGCCGGCCCTCGGGAGCCACGATGGTCATGCAGCCAGCGTACGCGGCGAAACAGCCTTGATCTTCCAGTGGGTAACGGACGTCTCAGTGCCCCGTGCCCGCCGGGATGATCCACTCGTGGGCGCCACCGCTCACCGCGGTAAGCCGCTCGAAGTCCCGGTCGTAGTGCAGCACGGTGAGCCCGTGCTCGGCGGCCGTGGCGGCGACGATCACGTCCACCGGTGGGGTCCGGTGCCGGCCGCGCTGCGCGAGCGCGCCGTGCAGGTCGACGGCGGCCAGCGGATCGCTCAGCTCCACCCGGGGGAGCAGGGCCAGCGCGTTTCGGGTCTGCAGCCAGTCGCGGCTGTTACGGGCGGCCACCAGCATCTCCAGCATCGCCGGCATGCAGATCGTGAGCCGCTCGTCCGCGGACAGCTCCTTGAGCCGCAGCATGGCCTCGGCGTTCAGCCGGCCCTGGAAGTAGGCGCTGGTGTCGAGCAGGTAGCGCACGTCAGGCGGCCCACTCGCGGCGGCGGCGCTCCCAGGCGACGTCGAGCCGCGGCGTCTCCTCCAGCAGCTCCTGCGTCGTCTCCAGGTGCGCGGCGTATTCCTGCTGCTCAGCGGGGGACATCGCGGTGTAGTCGGCGAACGCCTGCTCCAGATGGTCGCCGAAGGCGTTGCGCCGCTCCCGCAGCCGCGCGGCGGCGTCCTGGAGCGCCCGGTTCACGGTGTCCTTCTTCGTGGTGGTGCCGTAGTAGCGGCGCGCCTGCTCCAGCGCCTCGTCGTCGAGATCGATGAGTGTGTTGGCCATCGCGTGCCTCCGTATATGTGTTTCAGTCCGAGCATATGACGTCGCTTCCGCGCATACAACTAATCGTCTTGCGGACGTCGCGACCGGCTCGGTAGGTTCCGCTCAACAGCAGTGACGGGGCGAATCACCGGAGTGACGCCCGGGTCGGGCCGGCTCAGCCGCCCGTGTGGCTCCGTTCACCGGCTGCCGAGGCCCGGACCGCAGCGCGCGGTCGGGGCGAAGGTGTGGTGGTACCGCGGGTTCCCAAACCGCCCACACCCCTTTGGGGACGGCGTTGCGGACCGAAACCGGAGGTAAACCACCATGCAACGCATCCTTTCCAGCGAACTGCCCCGCCACGCGGGCGCCCGGGTCACCATCGCGGGCTGGATCCATCGCCGCCGCCTGCTCAAGCAGGTCGCCTTCCTGATCGTGCGTGACGCGTCCGGGCTGAGCCAGACCGTCGTCGCCGAGCCCGAGCAGCGCGCCTGGCTGGAGACGCTGCCGGAGGAGACCGTCGTCGCCGTCGAGGGCACGGTGACCGCGAACCCGGCCGCCCCGGGCGGGGTGGAGCTGACCGAGCCGGTGGTACGCCTGCTCGGCGAGCCCGCCCAGCCCACGCCGTTCGACCTGTACCGGCCGGTGCTGTCGCCGACCCTGCCCACCCAGCTGGACCACGCCCCGCTGTCGCTGCGCCACCCGTCGCGGGCCCGCGCGCTGCGCATCAGCGCCGCCGCGGCGGCCGGGTTCCGCGAGGGCCTGGACGCGCTCGGGTTCACCGAGATCCATACCCCGAAGATCGTCGCGACGGCGACCGAGTCCGGGGCGAACGTGTTCGCGCTCGACTACTTCGGCCGCCCCGCCTACCTGGCCCAGTCGCCGCAGTTCTACAAGCAGCAGATGGTCGGGGTGTTCGAGCGGGTGTACGAGGTCGGGCCGGTGTTCCGGGCCGAGCCCAGCGACACCACCCGTCACCTCGCCCAGTACACCTCGCTGGACGCGGAGCTGGGCTTCGTCACCGACCACCGGGACGTGATGGCGGTGCTGCGGGAGACCCTCGCGGCGATGGTGGCCCGGGTCGCGCCGCTGGCCGAGGGCCTCACCCTGCCCGAGGTGCCCGCCGGGATCCCGGCGCTGCACTTCAGCGAGGCGCTGAAGATCGCCGGTGCGCCCGCGGACGAGCCCGACCTGGCGCCCGCGCACGAGCGCGCCATCGGCGAGTGGGCCGTACGCGAGCACGGCAGCGAGTTCGTGTTCGTCACCGGCTACCCGATGGCCAAGCGGCCGTTCTACACCCACCCGCAGCCGGGCGACCCGCGCTGGTCGAACAGCTTCGACCTGCTGTTCCGGGGCCTGGAGCTGGTCACCGGCGGCCAGCGCCTGCACCGGTACAGCGACTACCTGGCGGCGCTGGCCGCGCGCGGGGAGAGCGCGGAGCCGTACGAGCCCTACCTGCAGGCGTTCAAGCACGGCATGCCACCGCACGGCGGGTTCGCGATCGGCCTGGAGCGCTTCGTCGCCCGCATCACCGGCGCCCAGAACATCCGCGAGGTCACCGCATACCCCCGCGACCTCCACCGCGTGACGCCCTGATCGGCGGATGATCATCCGACTTGCCTGGCATCTGGGCGTATCTTGGCTGCTCATACGCCCGATTGCCAGGCAGGTCGGATGATCTGGTGGCACGGTGAGGGCATGGAGTTCCTCATCGGAGCGCTCTGCCTGGTCGTGATCGCGGTCGTGATCGTTGCGTGGGTGGCGTCGCTCTACAACGGGCTGGTCCGCGCGCGCAACGCGTACCAGAACGCCTTCGCGCAGATCGACGTGCAGCTGACCCGGCGGCACGACCTGATCCCCAACCTGGTCGAGACCGCCAAGGGCTACATGAGCCACGAGCGCGAGACGCTGGAGGCGGTCACCGCGGCCCGCACCGCCGCGATGACCGCCCAGGCCAACGCGGCCCGCAACCCCGGCGACCCAGCCGCGATGCAGGGGCTGGCCGGCGCCGAGAACGGGCTCACCCAGGCACTGGGCCGCCTGTTCGCGGTGTCCGAGGCCTACCCGGACCTCAAGGCCAGCCAGAACATGATGCAGCTGTCCGAGGAGCTGACCTCCACCGAGAACCGGGTCGCGTTCGCCCGCCAGGGCTACAACGACGCGGTCATGCAGTACAACAACAAGCGCGAGACCTTCCCCGGCAGCCTGCTGGCCGGGCCGTTCGGGTTCCACAAGGCCGCGCTGCTGGAGATCGACGACCCGGGCAAGCGCGAGGCGCCGCGCGTGCAGTTCTGACCCGCCGCGATGGACTTCTTCGAGCGCCAGCGGCAGGTCAAGCGGATGTCGTTCCGCCTGATCGTGCTGTACGCGCTGGCCGTCGTCGCGATCGTGATCGTGGTGAACCTCGCCGTGGCGTGGGCGCTGGGCGCGTTCGAGGCTCCGGCGGGCGAGCTGGCCTGGCTGATGGTGTGGACGTCGCTGCTCACGGCCGGCTCGATCCTGCTCGCGTCGCTGTTCCGCACCATCGGGCTGCGGGCGGGGGGCGGCAAGGTGGCCCGGGACCTGGGCGGCGTGCTGGTGCCCGAGGACACCAGCGACCTGCGGCTGCGCCGCCTGCGCAACGTGGTGGAGGAGGTCGCGCTGGCCTCCGGCGTGCCGGTGCCCGAGGTGTACGTGCTGGAGGACGAGCAGGGCATCAACGCGTTCGCGGCCGGCTGGTCCCCGGCCGACGCGGCGATCGCGGTCACCCGGGGCGCGCTGGACCGGCTCAACCGCGACGAGCTGCAGGGCGTGATCGCGCACGAGTTCAGCCACGTGCTCAACGGCGACATGCGGATCAACATCCGGCTCATCGGGCTGCTGTTCGGCATCCTGTTCCTGGCCGTCATGGGGCGAACGTTCCTCTACGCGGGGGCGTTCGGCGGCGGGCGGGACCGGCGCGACCAGGGCAGCAACCCGCTGCCGCTGATCGGCATCGCGCTGGTGGTGGCCGGGTCGGTGGGCGTGTTCGCGGGGCGGCTCATCCAGGCGTCGGTGTCGCGGCAGCGGGAGTACCTGGCCGACGCCTCGGCGGTGCAGTTCACGCGGCAGACCTCCGGCCTGGCCGGCGCGCTGAAGAAGATCGGCGGGCTGGAGACGGGGTCGCGGCTGCGTACGCCGAAGCTAGACGAGGTCGGGCACCTGATGTTCGGCGAGGCGCGGGCGCACTCGCTGTTCGCCACGCACCCGCCGCTGGTCAAGCGCATCCAGGCGCTCGAACCCGGCTTCGACCCCGCCGAGCTGGACGCGCTCGCCCAGCGCTGGCGCGCCGCCCCGCCGTCGGGCATGGCCGAGGACGCGGCCATGGGCCTGGCACCGGGAGCGGGTGCCCCCCGATCCGCGGTGACGGGTCCGGCCCTCGGCCCGGCGACAGGCTCGTCCGGGGAATGGCCCGGCGGTGCGGGTGCGGTCGCCGGTCCGGCGGCCGGGGCCGCGGCGGACGCGGGCGGCACGCAGCCCGTGGCCCGCGGCCCGCTGCCGGGCGTGGACACCCGCCATCCGGTACGCCCCGACGCGGTCGTCGCGACGGTCGGCGCGCCGGGGCAGCCCGCCTACCACCGGGCCGGTTCGCTGCTCAACCACCTGCCGCCGGAGCTGCTCGCCCGCGCCCGGCGCGGCGACACAGCCCCCGGCCTGCTGTTCGCGCTGCTGCTGTCGGAGCACGCGGACGTACGCCAGGCGCAGCTGGCCGCGCTGGGCGAGCGGCACGGCGCGGGCGCGGTCACCGGCGCGCTGGACGAGGCCGGGCGGCTGGCCGGGCTGCACCCGCTGCTGCGCCTGCCGCTGGCCCAGCTGTGCTTCCCCGCGCTGCGTACCCACCCGATCGCGCGGCGGCAGGACGTCATCGCCACGATCGACGTGCTGGCCCGCGCCGACGGGCGGATCAGCGTGTTCGAATACGCGCTGTCCCGGCTGCTGCACCGCGAGCTGTACGAGGCGACGTACGACACCCCGCCCTGGCCGGTGCGCTCGCGAAGCCTCCCACAGGCCCGCAACGCGATCGCCGCGCTGCTCGCGGTGCTGGCCCGCGCCGGTCACCCCGACGAGGCGTCGGCCGAGCGCGCGTACCGGGCCGGGCTGTCCGTGATCCTGCCCGGCCAGGACCTGCCCATGACCGCGCCGCAGCACGGCGTGCTCGCCCTGGACGGCGCCTGGCCGATGCTCGACGGCCTCGATCCCCGTGACAAGGCTCGCCTGATCGAGGCGGTGGTCGCGGTGATCGCCGACGACGGCACGATGACCGTCGCCGAGCAGGAGCTCACCCGCACCGTCTGCGGCATGCTCCACTGCCCGCTCCCGCCGCTGACCGCCTGACCGTCGCGCCGCAGGGTGATGATCGGCGATTCGTGTCGAAATGCTGTGCCAGACCGCAGATCGTGACACGAGATCACGATCAACGCCGGGGAACCCCGGCCCACCCCACCGCACCAGGGTTAAGAAGGGCACCTTCCTCTACGGATAGCGTTAAGAAGGTGCCCTTCCTTTGCTTTAGGGGGCGAGGAGGGTGGGGAGGTGGCGTTCGACGATGGGGAGGATCTCGGCGACGGTGACGTCGCGGCCCAGTTCGGCGCTGAGGGAGGTCACCGAGGCGTCGGTGATGCCGCAGGGCACGATGTTGGCGAAGCGGCTCATGTCGGGGTCGCAGTTCAGCGCGAAGCCGTGCAGCGAGACGTTGCGGGCCACCCGGATGCCGATCGCGGCGATCTTGCGGTCGGGACCGCGCTCGTCCTCGCGCACCCACACGCCGGAGCGGTTGTTGCCCTTGATCCGGGTGGTGGCCACGCCCAGCTCGGCGCAGACGTCGATGAGCATCTGCTCGGTACGCCGCACGTGCGCGACGACGTCGGCGAGCCCGCCGCGCACCACCGGCAGCTTGACGATCGGGTAGCCGACGAGCTGCCCGGGGCCGTGCCAGGTGATCTTCCCGCCGCGGTCCACGTCCACGACCGGGGTGCCGTCGAACGGCCGCTCCCAGGGCTCGGTGAGCTTGCCCGCGGTGTACACGCTCGGGTGCTCCAGCAGCAGCACGGTGTCCGGTTCGGTGCCCTCGACGACGCCCGCGTGCAGGCGGCGCTGCTCGTCCCAGGCGGTCAGATACTCGACGGTGCCGGCGCGTCGGATCACGAGCGCCGGCGAGACGATGCTGGTCACGTTCGTCAGGCTACTCGTGCGCGCGTGCCCGGCCAGGAAAGGTGCGCGGCGTCACCCGCACCCGTGAATGCGTGACCAGCTCGCGACCAGTATGGTGTGCGCAAGCGGCGTGCTTGTGAAAGCTTTCACAAATACTGGCACGCTGTGTCAGCTTGCCTTGCGTACGGAAGGACCAGCGCGCGATGACGGCGACGCGGGAGAAGAAGGAGCAGCTCCAGGCAGAGCCGGAGCAGGATGCCGGGGTGGCCGCCCCGCCCCGGCCGAAGCGGTGGCGCTGGCTGCTGCCGGCCCTCGGCCTGGTGGTGTGGCTGCTGATCAGCGGCGGCATGGGCGGGTTCGCGGCCAAGACGGCCGAGGTGCAGAAGAACGACAACGCCTCGTTCCTGCCGGAGACCGCCGAGGCGACGCTCGTGCTGGAGCAGAGCAAGAAGTTCGCGGGCTTGGACGTGGTCCCCGCGCAGCTCGTCTACGGCAGGGACACCGGCCTGACCGAGGCCGACAAGACCGCCATCACCGAGCAGCTCGCCGCCGTCAAGGCCGAGCTGGGCGACCGCCTCGCGGACGTGCCGCTCTACCCGCACTTCTCCACCGACGGCAAGGCGGCCCAGGTCACCGTGCTGTTCACGGAGACCGACGCGCAGAAGAACATGGCCGACGTGCAGTGGATCCGCGACCACGTGGGCCTGCCCGACGGCCTGAACGCGCACGTCGGCGGCCTGGGCGGCATCCTCACCGACATGATGGAGGTCTTCGGCTCCATCGACGGCCTGCTGCTCGGCGTCACCGTAGGCATCATCCTGATCATCCTGCTGATCGTGTACCGCAGCCCGCTGCTGCCGCTGGTCGTGCTGTTTGGCGCGGGCATGGCGTTCACGCTGGCCAACGGCGTGGTCTACCTGCTGGCCAAGGAGGAGGTAATCACGGTCTCCGGCCAGAGCCAGGCCATCCTCGACGTGCTGGTGCTCGGCGCCGCCACCGACTACGCGATGCTGCTGGTGTCCCGCTTCCGCGAGGAGCTGCGCCGCACCGTGAGCAAGTACGACGCGATGCGGGTCGCGCTGCGCGCCTCGTTCGAGCCGATCCTGGCCAGCGGCGCGACCGTCATCCTCGGCCTGCTCTGCCTGCTGGTGTCCGACCTCGCCTCGAACAAGGGCCTCGGCCCGGTCGGCGCGATCGGCATCGCCAGCAGCCTCGCCGTGTCGCTCACCCTGCTCCCGGCGGTGCTCGCGCTGCTCGGCCGCGCGGCGTTCTGGCCGGTGCGCCCGAAGCACGGCTCCGCGCCGGTCGAGGAGACCGGCATCTGGGCGAAGGTGTCCGCGCTGGTGGGTCGCCGCGCGCGGCTGGTCTGGATCGGCACCGCGGTGCTGCTGCTGGCCGGCGTCGCCGGGCTGACCCGCCTGGACGCCGACGGCATCCCGCAGTCCGAGGGCTTCATCGGCAACCCCGACTCGGTGGCCGCGCAGGAGCTGACCACGGCGCACTTCCCGGGCGGCAGCGGCAACCCCGCCGAGATCGTCACCCGCGCCGAGAAGCTGGACCAGGTGCTGCTGGCCGTACGGCAGACCGCCGGTGTCGCCGAGGCGGCCCCGTTCACGGGCCTGCCCGCCATGCCGGTCGTCCCGCCGGGCGAGGGGCAGCCGGGCATCGAGGGCGGTCCCACGGGCGGGCAGGTGCCCGGGGCGCAGGGCCAGACGGGTGCCGAGGCGCAGCCCGGCACGCCGCTGGTGCCGCCGCCGGCCGAGCCGAAGGTGGTCGACGGCCTGGTCCGGATCGACGCGACGCTGACCGACGCGGCCGACTCCCCGGCGGCGCTGGAGACGGTCGAGCGGCTGCGCGCCGCGGTGCACGCCATCGACGGCGCGGACGCGAAGGTCGGCGGCTTCTCCGCGATCAACTACGACGTGCAGCACACCTCGCAGCGCGACCGTAACGTGATCATCCCGCTGGTGCTGGGCGTCATCTTCCTGATCCTGATGGTGCTGCTGCGCTCGCTCATCGCGCCGCTGCTGCTCATCGCCACGGTGGTGCTGTCCTACCTGGCCACGCTGGGCATCTCCGGCCTCGTCTTCACCGACGTGCTGGGCTTCCCGGGCGCCGACTCGTCGTACCCGCTGTTCGCGTTCGTGTTCCTGGTGGCCCTGGGCGTGGACTACAACATCTTCCTGATGACCCGGGTCCGCGAGGAGGCCGGCAAGATCGGCCACAAGCCCGGCACGCTCAAGGGCCTCGCGGTCACCGGCGGCGTGATCACCTCGGCCGGTGTCGTGCTGGCGGCGACGTTCGCGGCCCTGGCCGTGCTGCCGCTGGTCTTCGTCGTGGAGATCGCGTTCGCGGTGGCGTTCGGCGTGCTGCTGGACACCCTGCTGGTGCGCTCACTGCTGGTCCCCGCCCTCACCGTCGACATCGGCCGCTTCGTCTGGTGGCCCGGCGGACTCTGGCGCCGTCCCGCCGACTAACCCCGGGGTGGGGAAAGGAAGGGCACCTTCTTAACGCTATGCGTATAAGAAGGTGCCCTTCCTAACGTCGTGGCCGGGTTGCGTATGGTGACGCCGTGTCGCAGACCACCCTGGAACCCGCCGCCACCGCGTCCGAGGCACCCGCCGCACCGCGCCGTCCGCACTGGACCGCCGTCGTGGAGACGCTGCTCATCGTCGCGGGCCTGGCCCGCCTGGTCTGGGGCCAGCAGGTCGCGGTCGTCGCCGACGGGGTGGACCGGCTCAACAGCATCAGCGTCCTGCTCACCGACGGGCGGCTCAACAACAGCGAGTACTCGATCATGGGCCCGCTGTTCTCCACGCCGCTGTGGCTGCTCGGCAAGGCCGTGGCCACCCCCGAGGCCGGCATCAAGTACTTCAACCTGGTGGTCTTCACCCTCGGCCTGGCCGCGCTCTGGCTGCTGCTGCGCGGGCTGGTGCCCGGCGCGCTGATCCGGCGGTTCATGCTGATCACCGTGGCGGCGAGCTTGCTGCCGCCGGACGTCGGCCACTACGGCAGCGAGACGTTCACCATGATGGGCGTGATGGTCGGCATCGTCGTCGTCGTGCGCGGGCGGCGGCGCGGCTGGGGCTGGGCCGCGGCCGTGGTCGGCGTGGTCAACACGCCCGCCACCGTGGTCGGCTTCGGCGTGGTCGGCCTCGCCGAGACCTGGCGGCACCGGCGGCTGCGCCTGCTGGTGCCGGTGGCGGTCGCGGCGGCGCTGATCCTGCTGGAGATCCTGGCCCGCAAGGGCGGCTACGTAGGCGACCGCGGCGCCAAGGACGTCATGCCCTTCTCGGGCCGCCCCGGCTTCTCGTATCCATTCTTCTTCGGGGTGCTGGCGATCCTGTTCGCGTTCGGCCGCGGCATCGTCTGGTACCTGCCCGGCATGTTCCTGCCGATGCGGCGCGCGCTGGCCGACCTCGACGGGCCGGTGGGCATCGACCTGGCCCGCATCCACCGGCTGTGGCTGCTGTTCGTCGGCGGCCTGGTCGTCGTGTACGCGCCCTGGTGGGCCTGGTACGCGGGCATGTCGTGGGGGCCGCGCTTCTTCCTGGCCGGCATCCTGCCCGCCGCGCTGGCGCTGGCCCTGCGCCTCGGCCACCGGCAGGCCGGGCTCGGCGCGAACCTGCTCACGCTGGCGGTGCTGCTGCTGTCGAGCTGGATCGGCCTGAACAGCCTGTTCTGGCACGAGCTGTGGCCCACCGCCTGCTTCAACACCCCGCAGTCCGTCGAGGCGCTCTGCTGGTACTCACCCGAGTACAGCTCGCTCTGGTACCCCCTGGTGTCCTGGCAGTTCGCCCACCTGACCGCCACCCAGTGGCTCAGCGCCGCCTACAGCGCCGTCGTCCTGGGCTGGCTCGGCACCCCGCTGCTCCGCCGCATCGCGGGCCAGCTCGCCACCGCCTGGCGCGACCACCTGACCCCCCGCCTCACCCGCACCGCCTGGCGCTGGTGAGCCCGGTCCCGACGGGGGTCAGTGGACCTGCCAGAGCCAGACGTCGGAGACGCGCCGGGGGTCGCCGAGGAGCTGGGTCATCGCGGACTTCAGGGCGGGCTGGTACGTCGGCCAGTGGGCGCCGTGCACGTCGTCGGCGAGCACCACGATGCTCGCGTTCCAGTAGCGCAGGTCGTCGCGCAGCGCGGTGCGGTCCGCGTCGGTGAGCGGGGGCACCACGCCGGTCTTCGCGATCGTCTCCAGCAGGGTCTGCGTGGGGCGGGGGATCGGGCCGATGCGGCCGGTGCCGTTCGGGCCGCCGGGGCCGAGGAAGAAGCCCGCGGGCAGCCGGAACACGCTGTCGCCGGGACCGGCCGCGTCGGCGAGCGCGGCGGCCTGCCAGCGCTGCCCGTCCGGCAGCAGGTCGTTGGTGATCGGCACGGGCACCACGGTGCCGCCGTCGGCCACGTACTCGCGCCACTGGCCGGTGGTGAAGAACTCCGGCACGGGAGCGCGGTCACGGGCGAGCAGCGGGGTGGGGATCAGGGGCAGCAGGGCGAGGGCGAACGCGGCGGCCCACGCGGCGCGCGGTCCGGGCACCCGTACCCCCACGCCGGACTCGGCGTCGCGGGAGGTCAGCGCGGTGGCGAGCCAGGCCACGACGAGACCGAACGCGGGCGCGACGATCAGCGCGAGCCGGGACGGCAGCGCGGCGTTGAACACCGGCAGCCCGCCGATCAGCGCCTCGGGCATCCACACGCCGGTGAGGCGGCCCAGCCAGCGCAGCTCGGGGCCGAGCGAGAGCAGCGCGAACACGCCCGCGGTGACGGCGACGGCGGCCAGGTTGACCCGCTGCGGCCGGGCGGCGCGACGCCACAGCAGCACGATGCCGACGATCACGAGCAGCAGCAGCGGTGCGCCGAAGAACGAGTTCTCCTCGGTCGGGTTGGCGGCCAGGTCGGTGTTGAGGCCGAGCGCGCCGGCCAGCGAGCGCTCCGGCCAGGCGGCGAAGGCGGCCAGGTCCTCGTTGTGCACCTTCGGGTCGAAGCCGGTGCCGTGGTACCGCTGTGGGCCTGCGAAGTGCAGATACAGGGGGTACGCCAGCAGCACACCCGCCACCACCGCGCCGCTGCCCAGCCCGGCCAGCACCTTGCGCAGCAGCGCAGCCGCCTCGGCGCGCCGGGCCAGCGCCCAGACCAGCGTGAACACGCCGAGCGCGAGCGCGGTGAAGAACAGCGCCTCGCCCGCGAGCGAGAAGCAGACCGCGATGAGCAGGCCCAGCAGCGCGCCGTCCCGGACCGGCTTGTCGCGGCGGACCAGCAGCAGGCAGCGCGCGATGATCAGCGGGACGACCCACTGCGCGGTCCAGTTGAGGTGCGCGTTCGCGTGGGAGATCATCGCCGGGGCGAAGCCGCAGAACAGGCCGCCGAGCGCCGCGCCGAGCCGGTTCGCGCCGAGGTGGCGCTGGAACAGCCAGTACCAGGCATAGGCGGTGGCGGCGAGGTTCAGGGTGAGGATCACCAGGAATGTGATCGCGGGGCCGGCCAGGATCGTCAGCGGGGCGAACAGGAACGCGTACACCGACACCGAGGTGTTGACCGCGAGGTTCACGCCGTCGGGCACGTTGAGCAGGTGAGTGAAGAGCGGATCGGCGCCGTTGGTGAGCGCGTACGCCCCGTAGGACAGCAGCCACTCGAAGAACGCCTGGTCGCCGGAGTTGACGCCGCTCGCGCGGTGCAGCGGGTCGGACCAGAGCGCGCCGGTGACCCATACCGCGCCGAGCAGTGAGACGGCCGCGACCAGCAGGTCGATCCGGCGGCCGCGGGTGCGCGCGGCGGCCTCGGCGCCGTCGTGGCCGGGCGCCTCCGCGAGGTCGGCGGGGGGGCTCTGGGGGCTGGCGGGCGAGGCGATCGACACTCGGCGCAGTTTATCAGCGCGCCGGGTGGGCTCTCCGCGCCCGAGCCGCGCTCTCGGCTTGCCCGCCGCGCCGGTGCTCCGCCACTGCCTTAGCCGTGGCTCCGTCACCCGGCGCGGGGAAGATCGCCAGTTTGTGTCTAAACCTTGCGCTACGCGACAGTTTTCGACACGAAACGGCGATCATCCCGATCCCGCATCACAGTGGGCACGGGGAGGTGACCCGGCGACACGCGCGAGATACGCACAGTGATTGACCCGCCTATTGAAAATGACTATCAATAGCAGTATGAAGATGGCATTCGTCGGCAAGGGCGGCAGCGGTAAGACCACCCTTGCGGCGCTCGTGGCCCGGCACCTGGCGGCGGCGACGCCGCCCGGGGCGCTGCTGGCCGTGGACGCGGATATCAACCAGCACCTGGCGGCGGCGCTCGGCATCAGCGAGGACGAGGCGGTCCTGCTCCCGTCGCTGGGCGACCACCTGACCGACATCAAGGAGTACCTGCGCGGCGACAACCCGCGCATCCCCTCCGCCGCCACGATGGTCAAGACGACCCCGCCGGGGAGCGGCTCACGCCTCCTGCGGGTCGGCGAGACCAACCCGATCTACGACCGCCTGGTCCGCCGCGTCGGCGGGGTGCGCCTGGCGGTGACCGGGCCGTTCGCCACCGAGGACCTGGGCGTGGCCTGCTACCACTCCAAGGTCGGTGCGGTCGAGCTGCTGCTCAACCACCTGGTCGACGGGCCCGGGGAGTACGTCGTGGTCGACATGACCGCGGGTGCGGACAGCTTCGCCTCCGGCCTGTTCACCCGGTTCGACGCCACGTTCCTGGTGTGCGAGCCGACCCTGCGCAGCGTGGGGGTGTACCGGCAGTACATCGGCTACGCCCGCGACTTCGGGGTGCGCGTGCACGTGATCGGCAACAAGATCGACGACGCGTCGGACGTGGCGTTCCTGCGCGAGCACGTCGGCGACGACCTGCTCACCTGGGTCGGGCGCTCCGGGTTCGTACGCGCCGCCGAGCGCGGCGCCCCGCGCCCGATCAGCGAGCTGGAGGCGCCCAACCGGGCTGCGCTCGACCTGATCCGGGCGACCGTGGACGGCTGCGTCAAGGACTGGCCGCGCTACACCGCGCAGGCCGTGGAGTTCCATCTGCGCAACGCGCAGGCGTGGGGCAACGCCCGCAGCGGCGAGGACCTCGCCGCCCAGGTCGACCCCGATTTCGTGCTCGGGCCGCAGCGGCTCGAGCCGGCAGGACACCGCTGACGGCCGCCAGGCCGTCCCCGATGAGAGGAGAGCACATGTCACTCGACGTACCCGTGGCGCTGCTGGAGCGCGCCGAGGCCGGGCAGGTCGACGACGCCGAGTTCGTCGACTGCGTACGCACGTCGCTGCCGTACGCGTGGGAGGTGGTCAGCGCCGCCGCCGGGCGGCTGGCCGACACGCCCGGTAGCGAGTTCGGCGAGCACGCCACCCCGCCGCCCAGCGAGGCCCAGCGCGGTGAGCTGCTGCGCGCGCTGGCCAGCGACGCGATCCGGGGCGGCCTGGAGCGCCACTTCGGCATCAAGCTCGCGTTCCAGAACTGCCACCGCGTCGCGGCGTTCGCGCTGAGCGCCGTCGGCGGGGACACCTACCAGGAGTTCATCTCCCCGGTGGCCCAGCTGCGCAACCAGTCACCCGAACTCCGCGACTGCTGACCGAGAAAGGAAGGGCACCTTCTTAACGCTATGCGTATAGGAAGGTGCCCTTCTTAACATTTGCGCTGAATCGCGCTCTGGAAGGAGTCGCCTTGCTGGACGTTTTCCTGACCAGTGCCTATGGCCCGGCTGCGGCGGTCGCGCACGCGGTGGCGGCGGAGCGGGCCGGGATGGGCGGGGTGTGGCTCGCCGAGCACCACTTCGTCGCGTACGGCCAGTGCCCGTCGGCGACCGTGCTGGCCGGGCACATCCTCGCCGGGACCAGGCGCATCACCGTCGGCACGGCGGCGTGCGTGCTGGGCTCGCGGCACCCGGTCGCGCTGGGGGAGGAGGCGGCGCTGCTGCACGCGCTGGCCGGGGACCGGTTTCAGCTCGGCGTCGCCCGGGGCGGGCCGTGGCAGGAGGTCGCGATCCTCGGGCGGGGCGTGGAGCACTACCGGCAGGGCTTCGCCGAGTCGCTGGAGGTGCTGCTGCGCTGGCTGTCAGGGGCGGCGGCGGTCGGCGCGGACGGGGAGTTCCACCGGTTCGGGCCGCTGGCCGTCGTGCCACGACCGGACCGGCCGGTGCCGGTGCGGGTGGCGGTCACCTCGGGGGACACGGCCGAGCTGGCGGGGCGGCACGGGCTGCCGCTGCTGCTGGGCGTACACGCCGATGACGCCGAGACGGCCGCGCTGGTGGACCGGTGGGCGCAGGCCGCCGCTGCGCACGGGCACGATCCCGTGGGGGTGGACCACGCGCGGGTCCGGCTGGCCTACCCGTGCGCGGACCGTGCCACGGGAGAGCGCGAGCTGCGCGAACGCCTGCCGCGCTGGCTCGCGGGCATCCGGGCCGCCGTGCCGGTCTCCGGCGCCCCGCCCGGCCGCGACCTCGACGCGCATGTCGAGCACCTGCTCCGGATCCAGCCCGTCGGCCCGCCCGCCGAGGTCGCCGCCGCCCTCGCGCACTCCGTCACCGAGACGGGGGTGTCGCGCCACCTGTGCATGGTCGAAGCCGCCGGCTCCCCCGGGGCCACCACCGACCTCATCATCACCCTCGCTGCCCTCCCCGCAGCCTGGCCCACTCCGCCTCGCACCCCCGTCGCCGCCCCGTTCCAGAGCGCCGATCTTGCGTGAACTGTGGGTGCGACACGCCCTTTCCGGGCATATCCCTAACAGTTCGCGCAAGATCGACGCTCTGGGGTGAGGGCGCCGGGCTGCGGCGTTAAGAAGGGCACCTTCTACTACGGATAGCGTTAAGAAGGTGCCCTTCCTTTCGTGGGCTTTCCCTCGTAGCCACATCGGGGAGGGGGAATGTGTGTTGCGGGGATATGTCGGGGGTGTTGCGGGAGGGCATAGCGTGCGGCTCCACACAGGTGAGTGACACGGATCACTGTCTAGGAGCCCGCCATGCCCGTCCCCTCCGCCCCGCGGCTGCTCCGCGCGGCGCTCGCCCTCCTCATCGGACTCGCCGGGGTGGCCGTCGTCGCCACCCCGGCGCACGCGGCCACGCTGACGCAGGTCAGCTCGTTCGGCAGCAATCCCGGCAACCTCAGTATGTACAGCTACCGGCCCGACGGCCTGGCCAGCGGCCGTCCGGCCGTGGTGCTGCTGCACGGCTGCACCCAGAACGCGAACGCGTACTTCACCAACTCCGGCTGGCGCAAGTACGCCGACCTGTGGGGCTTCGCGCTCATCGTGGCCGAGCAGAAGTCCGGCAACAACTCGCTGAGCTGCTTCAACTGGTTTCAGGCCGGGGACATCGCCCGGGGGCAGGGCGAGGCCCTGTCGGTCAAGCAGATGGTCGACTACGCCAAGACCAACTACGGCACCGACGCGAGCCGGGTGTACGTGTCCGGCCTGTCCGCGGGCGGCGCGATGAGCGCGGTGATGCTCGCCGCGTACCCGGACGTGTTCAAGGCCGGCTCGGTCGTCGCGGGCATCCCGTACAACTGCGGCACGGCCTGCCAGGGCGCGGCCGTGAGCAAGACCCCGCAGCAGTGGGGTGACCTGGTCCGCAACGCCTACCCCGGCTTCGGCGGCCCGTGGCCGAGGGTGGCGATCTGGCAGGGGCAGTCCGACACGACCGTCGTGCCCGCCAACGGCACCGAGCTGATGACGCAGTGGACGAACGTGCGCGGCGCTTCGCAGGCCGTCGGAAGCACGAGCAGCCTGCCGGGCAACACCACGCTGGAGACGTACGCGTCCGACGCGGTGCGGCTCTACAAGGTCGCCGGCATGGGCCACGGCACGCCCGTCGACCCGGGCAGCGGCGTGGACCAGTGCGGCACCGCCGCGTCGTACTTCCTCGACACCATCTGCTCGGCGTACCGCGACGCGCTGTTCTTCGGGCTGGACGGCGGCGGCACCACGCCGACCCCGCCCGGCGCGCCCACCGGCCTGTCCGTCACCGGCGTCACCGACACCAGCGTCGCCCTGTCCTGGACGGCGGTGTCCGGCGCCACCGGCTACCACGTCTACCGCGGCGGCACGAAGCTGACGTCATCCCCGGTCACCGGTGCGGCGTACACGGCGACGGGGCTGAGCGCGGGCACCGCGTACACCTTCACCGTCACCGCCGTGAGCGCCTCCGGCGAGAGCGGCCAGTCCGCCCCCGTCTCCGCCACCACCACCGGCGGCACCACCCCGCCCGTCTGCTACACCGCCAGCAACTACGCCCAGGTCGCCGCGGGCCGCGCCTACCACTCCCTCGGCTACGCCTACGCCAACGGCTCCAACCAGAACATGGGTCTCTACAACACCTTCTACACCCACACCCTGAAGCAGACCGGCCCCGACTACTGGGTCATCGCCGACGGCCAGTGCTGACCGCCCCCGCCCCGCCCCCACCGCTGCGCCGATCTTGCGCGAACTGTTAGGGATATGCCCGGAAGGGGCGTGTCGCACCCACAGTTCACGCAAGATCGGCGCGGTAGAGAGGGGGCGGGGCGCGGTCAGGCGGGGACTGGGTCGGTGAGGGCGGCGTGGAGGGCCTGGCTGATGGTGCGGTGGCGGTAGGGGAAGCCGGCGGCGGTGAGGGCGCCGGGCATGACGCGGAGGCTGCGGTAGGCCTCGTTGCCGAACTCGCCGTAGAGGATCTTCAGGGCCGCTTTGGGGATGGGCATGACGGTGGGGCGGTGGAGTTCGGCGCCGAAGGCGCGGGTGAACTGGGCGTTGGTGACGGGGGCGGGGCCGACCATGTTGACGGGGCCCTCGACGCGGTCGTCGTCCAGGACGAACTGGGCGGCGCCCAGCCAGTCGTAGAGGGAGATCCAGGGGACCCACTGGCGGCCGTTGCCGAGCCGCCCGCCCAGGCCCATCTTGAAGGGCACCAGCTGTGCCTTGAGGAAGCCGCCGTCGCGGTGCAGGGGGTAGCCGGTGCGCAGCAGCACCACCCGCGACCCGGCGGTCACGGCGGGCGCGGTCGCCTCCTCCCAGTGGATCGAGACGCCGGCCAGGAAGTCGTCGCCGGGCGGGGACAGCTCGGTCACCTCGCGGTCGCCGGTCTCCCCGTAGAAGCCCACTCCGGATGCGTTGACCAGCACCGGGATGCGCTGCGCGGCGACGGCGCGGGCCAGCGTCGCGGTCGGCACGACCCGGCTGGACAGGATCAGCGCCTGGTACTCGTCGGTCCAGCGCCGGTCGCCCACGCCGACCCCGCACAGGTTGACCACGGCATCGGTGCCGTCGGGGAGCCGGATCGGCTCGGCCGGGTCCCACTGCCGCTCGGAGGGGTCGGCGGCCGGGCGGCGCACCAGCTGGATGACTTCGTGCCCGGCCGACCGGAGAGTCGACAGCAGGGGCTGCCCCAGGAAGCCCGAGGCTCCCGCCACCACGATCCGCATACGACAATCATGCCCGAAAAGGAGCCGGGCCCGGCGTGCCGACACCGCGGGGGTGACGGTCCGCGGCCGGGCCGTGGTCATCGCGTGCGGCGGCGCAGCAGGTGTACGGCGACGACGGCCCCGCTGACGATCACCTGGACGAGCAGCGGCGGGTACGGGTCGGCAGGCGGGGCGGCGAGCGCCCAGAGCAGCGGCAGGCAGCCGAGAACGGCGACGTCGAGGCCGGTCAGGCACCAGATGAACCAGCCGGTGGGGATGTGCGAGCCGGTCATCGGCATGACCACCGGGGTCGAGGCGTGGTCGACGTGCCCGCGCCGTGCCAGGCGCGCCGCGGCCACCGCCAGCACGGGCGCCGCCGCCGGGCCGAACAGCGCCCACGGCCCACCGGGCAGCACCCCCGCCCGCGCCAGCAGCGCCAGCGCGACCGCGTACCAGGCCGCGGCCAGCACGGACGGGAGCGCCAGGCGGGACGCGTCGGCGGCGGGCTGCCGTACCCCGAACAGGCGGGCCAGCGCCGGGCTGTCCGCGTCGTGCCGGACGCCGCCGGTGCCCGCGCTCGCCGCGGCCAGCGCCAGTAGGAACGAGGCGGCCACGGCCACCGGCGCCTGCGCGGGCCACACCGTGACCAGGACGGCGGGCAGCGCACTCGCGACGGCCAGGGCGAGCGGGCGCAGCGGGCGGCGGGCCAGCGTCCGCCAGTCGAGCCAGGCGAGCACGAGCGGCCCCGGCCAGGACGGCCAGCGCCGCGAGCGCAGTCGCCTGCCGCGCCAGTACGCCTGCTCGACCGCGCGGGTCAGAAAGGACGGCTCCAGCCCCACGGCGGTCTCGGTCGCCACCCCGACCCGCCCTGCGGCCTCCACCACCGGCCCGGCCGGGAAGCCCGCCAGCCGCCGCCAAACCAGCAGTGCCAGGACTGCCGCCACCGCCACGGCAAGTCCCGCGGCCAGCAGCAGCCCCGGCAGTGGCATCTCAGGCAGCGAGCCACCTCGCGGCACCGCATCAGTGACGACGGCGGCAGCTTCAGCGACACGTGACGTCGCGGCACGGGGAGCGATCTCGGTGGCCGGTGCGGGGGGCGTCGGCGAGATCGAAGTGGACAGGGTGCCGGCAGCGGCGAGGGCGGTGGGTGTTGGCAGCAGAGGCGCGGCGGCGGTGAGCACGGCCACGGCGGTCACGGCGAGGGCGACCCGGCGCAGGCGGCGGGCGGCCGGGGCCGAGGGCTGGGCCAGGGTGGCGAGGCAGATCGCGGTCAGTCCGGCCGCCGCGCCGATCAGGACGGTCGCGGCCAGCCGGAGCGGGCCGTGCTCGGGCAGGCCCAGCAGGCGGACCGCCACGGCGGCCGTGGGCGCACCGGCGACGACGCCGAGCGCGGCCGCGCGGCGGGCGGCGGGGGCGAGCACCGCACGCCGGTCCAGGGGCGACAGCAGCAGCCAGCGGGCGTCGGCGGGGGACAGCGCGATCGGACCGGCCAGCGAGGCGAGCGCGACGAGCCCGGCGAAGTACGCCACCAGCAGCGCGAGCCCGGCGCGGGCGGCTGCCGGATCGGCCGCCGCGACCGGCTCGGCCAGCCGGGTGAGCACCCCGTGGAACGGCCCGAGCAGCAGCAACACCAGCACGGCCGCGCCGAAGACGCGGAAGTAGCGGTCGTACCAGTCGGCGGGGGCGCGGCGGGCCCGGGTCGCGGCGCGGGCGGCCCGTACGGCTCCCGCTGCGGGGACGGCCATCAGGCGGCGGGCGCGGCTGCGCGAGCGGACGCGGGGCGGAGCGTGTCGCCGTCGCCGTCGCCGTCGCCGTCGCCGTCGCCGTCGCCGTCGCGGTCGGCGTCGAGCAGGCGGCCGTCGCGCATCGGCAGCACGCGCGCGCCGGTGCCCTCGGCCAGCGCCGCGTCATGGGTGGCCATGACGATGGTGCCGCCGTCGTCGGCGTACGCCCGCAGCAGCGCCGCGAGCCGGAGCCGGAACCCGGCGTCGAGCTTCTGTTCGGGCTCGTCGAGCAGGAGCAGGCGGCTGGGGCGGACCAGCACCGACGCCAGCGCGAGCCGCTGACGCTGACCCGCCGAGAGCGTCAGCGGGGTGGCGTCGGCCCGCCCGGCCAGCTCGAACTCGTCCAGCGCCCGTGCGACGGACAGGACCGGAGCGGTGCTGGTGCCGTGCGTGAGCGGGACGAGTTCCAGGTGCTCGCGGGCGGTCAGGCCGGGATACCAGGCGGGCTCCTCGGCGGCCAGCGCGACCTCGCGCCAGAAGGCCGGGGCGGCGCTCGGCGCGGCGCCCAGCACCCGCACCTCGCCCCCGCCGGGCCGGAGCAGCCCGCTCAGGCAGCGCAGCAGCGTGGACTTGCCGCACCCGTTCACCCCGACGACGGCGGCGATCTCACCCGCGCCGACGGTCAGGCTCACCTCCCGCAGCACGGCGGCGTCGCCGTACGCGACGGACACGCCCCTGGCCTCCACGATCGCCACCCGCCCACCCTAACCAGCCCCGCCACCACCCTCGCCCGCCCGCCGACCCGGCCATGATCGTCCGACTTGCCTGGCACATGGGCGAAAGGGCGCTCAACATACGCCCACCTGCCAGGCAAGTCGGACGATCGAGGGAGGGCGGGACGCGAAGAGGGGCGGCCGGCGGTTGCCGGTCGCCCCTCTTCGGGTGGTGCGGGTCAGAGGCCGAGCTCGGCCTCGAAGTTGCCGCTCTCCAGGCGCTCCTTGACGGTGCCCAGGAAGCGGGCCGCGTCGGAGCCGTCCACCAGGCGGTGGTCGTAGGAGAGGGCCAGGTACACCATGTAGCGCGGCACGATCAGCTCGCCCAGGCTCGGGTCGTCCACGACCACGGCCCGCTTGACGACGGCGCCGGTGCCGAGGATGGCGACCTGCGGCTGGTTGATGATCGGCGTGTCGAACAGGGCGCCCCGGCTGCCGGTGTTGGTCAGCGTGAAGGTGCCGCCCGACAGCTCGTCCGGCAGGATCTTGTTGGAGCGGGTGCGCTCGGCCACGTCGGCGATCCGGCGGGCCAGGCCCGCCAGGTTCAGGTCGCCCGCGTTGCGGATCACCGGGACGATGAGGCCCTTGTCGGTGTCCACGGCCATGCCCAGGTGCTCGGCGTCGTGGTAGGTGACCGTGCCGGCCTCCAGGTCCATCGACGCGTTCACGTTCGGGTGCACACGCAGCGCCTCGATCGCGGCCAGCGCGAAGAACGGCAGGAAGGACAGCTTCACGCCGTTCTTGGCGAGGAAGTCGGCCTTGGCCTGCGTACGCAGCTTGGCGATCTTGGTGACGTCCACCTCGACCACGGTGGTGAGCTGGGCCGAGATCTGCAGCGACTCCACCATGCGCTTGGCGATGGTGGTACGCAGCCGCGACAGCTTCTCGGTGCGTCCGCGCAGCGGGCTCGGGGCGGCCTTGGCGGCCGGAGCGGCCGGGGCGGCGGGGGCGGCGGCCGGAGCCTTCGCCTTGGCCGCGGCGTCCAGCACGTCCTGCTTGCGGATCCGCCCGCCGACACCGGTGCCGGTGACCTTGCCCAGCTCCACACCGTGCTCGGCGGCGAGCTTGCGCACCAGCGGGGTGACGTAGCCGTCGGCGCCGGTGACGTCAGCCGCGGGAGCCGCAGCCGACGGAGCGGCGGCCGGAGCCGGCTGAGCCGGGGCGGCTGCAGCCGGAGCCGGAGCGGCCGGAGCAGCAGCGGCCTGCGCCGGAGCGGGGGCCGGGGCGGCCGCAGCGGGCGCCGCCGGAGCCGCAGCGGCGGGAGCCGGAGCGGGCGCGGCCGGTGCCGGAGCGGCAGCCGGAGCCGCGGCGGCCGGAGCCGCACCGGCGGCACCGATCAGCGCGAGCTGCGCACCGACGGCGGCGGTCTCGTCCTCGGGCACCGTGATCTCCAGCAGGGTGCCGGCGACCGGGGACGGGATCTCCGTGTCGACCTTGTCCGTGGAGACCTCCAGCAGCGGCTCGTCGACCTCGATCGAGTCGCCGACCGCCTTCAGCCAGCGGGTGACCGTGCCCTCGGTGACGCTCTCGCCCAGCGCGGGCATCTTCACCGGGGTCGCGTCGCCCGCCGGAGCGGCCGGAGCCGCGGCGGGCTCGGCGGCCTGAGCCGGCTCCGGTGCCGCCTCCTGCGCCGGAGCGGCCTCGGCCGGAGCCTCGGCGGCGGGTGCCGCCTCGGCCGGCGCGGCGGCCGGGCTCTCGCCCTCGCCGGCGATGACGGCCAGCTCGGCGCCCACCTCAGCGGTCTCGTCCTCGCCGACGATGATCTTGCTGAGAATGCCGGCGGCCGGCGACGGGATCTCGGTGTCCACCTTGTCGGTGGAGACCTCGAGCAGCGGCTCGTCGACCTCGACCCGGTCGCCCTCCTGCTTGAGCCACCGGGTGACGGTGCCCTCGGTGACGCTCTCGCCGAGCCGCGGCATGGTTACCGATACCGGCATTGCTTCAGACTCCTCGGTGTAAGTGCTGATCCGCTGTGATTAGGACGAGGTGAGCTTATTAGCTCAGTTGTGGGCGTGCAGCGGCTTGCCCGCCAGCGCCAGGTGCGCCTCGCCGAGCGCCTCGTTCTGGGTCGGGTGCGCGTGGATGAGCTGCGCGACCTCGGCCGGGAAGGCCTCCCAGTTGACGATGAGCGACGCCTCGCCGACCTGCTCGCCCATCCGGGCGCCGATCATGTGGATGCCGACGACCGGGCCGTCCTTCTGGCGCACCAGCTTGATGAAGCCCTGGGTGCCCAGGATCTTGCTCTTGCCGTTGCCGCCCAGGTTGTAGTTGTACGTCTCGACGTTCTCCGCGCCGAACTTCTCCTTGGCCTGCGCCTCGGTGATGCCGACCGACGCGATCTCCGGGTCGGTGTAGGTGACGCGCGGGATGCCGGACTCGACGATCGGGGCCGGGTTCTGCCCGGCGATCGTCTCGGCGACGAAGATGCCCTGGAGGAAGCCGCGGTGCGCCAGCTGGAGGCCGGGCACGATGTCGCCGACGGCGTACACGTTGGGCAGGTTGGTGCGCAGGCGCTCGTCGGTGATGACGAAACCGCGCTCCATGGTGACGCCCTGCTGCTCGAAGCCGCAGTTGGCGGTGGCCGGGCCGCGGCCCACGGCGACCAGCAGCAGCTCGGCCTCCAGGGTCTCGCCGCCGGCGATGGTCACCTTGACGCCCGCCTCGGTCTTCTCGACCTTCTCGAACGGCTTGCCGACCTTGAAGCCGATGCCGCGCTTGCGGAAGGTGCGCTCCAGCTGCTTGGAGATGTCCGGGTCCTCGGCGGCGACCAGGCGGGGCAGGGCCTCGACGATGGTCACGTCGGCGCCGAGCGACTTCCACGCGCTGGCGAACTCGACGCCGATGACGCCGCCGCCCAGCACGATCGCGGAGGAGGGGACGCGGTCCAGCACGAGCGCGTGCTCGCTGGCGATGACCCGCTCGCCGTCCACGTCCAGACCGGGCAGGGACTTGGAGTACGACCCGGTGGCCAGCACGACGTTGCGGCCGGTGTAGCGCTGGCCGTTCGCCTCGACGGCGTTCGGGGCGACCAGGGTGCCGGTGCCCTCGACGTAGGTGACCTTGGCGGCCTTGATCAGGCCCTGCAGACCCTTGTACAGGCCGGCCACGACGCCGTCCTTGTACGAGTTGATGCCGGCCATGTCGATCTCGATCAGCTCGGCCTTGATGCCGATGTGCGCCGCCTCGCGGGTCTGGTCGGCGACCTCGCCGGCGTGCAGCAGCGCCTTGGTGGGAATGCAGCCCCGGTGCAGACAGGTGCCGCCCAGCTTGTCCTTCTCGATCAGCGCGACGGACAGACCCAGCTGTGCCGCGCGCAGCGCGGTGGCGTACCCGCCGCTACCGCCGCCGAGGATGACTACGTCAAAGGTGTCGCTCACGATCGCTCCAAGGTCGCGTCATTGCCACTGAGCCGGTGTGTGCTCAGCCCACACCCGGTCATCTTGTCACTGTCGGAGCGGGGGCGCGCACTGGAGGTGCTCAAGGACACGTCTGGCTACTCTTGCCCAGTACCATGCGCACCGAAGCGACGCCGTGTGAGAGGAGCAGGTGTGGGCTGGTTCCGCCGCCGGGGCGGGTCCTCGGCAGATGGCCCGGCCAATCCGGCCGACATCTCCCATCTTGAGCAGTTCGCGCAGTCCCGCCGGGGCGTCGAGGCGTTCATCGAGCCCCGGACGACGGTCACCGGAACCACCGTCATCCTGATCGCCCATGACGGCGAGTGGACCCGCCGGCGCATGCCCAGCCCCACGGTCGTCCGCCAGTTCGCCCGGCGGCTGTCGATGCCGGTCTACGACGTCCAGCTCACCGGGTATCCGCAGCGCATGCGCGACTACAACGCGCGCCAGAAACTGCGTCCCGCGGAGTGACGGTCTCGCTGTAAATGGGGAAGATCGCTGTTTCGTGTCGAGAAGTGCGGCAGAACCTCACTTCGTGACACGAAACAGCGATCTTGGAACCGAACCTCGAGACTCAGCCGTTCGCGGCCAGGTCGTCCAGGAGGGCGACCAGGGTGCGGACCGGGACGCCGGTGCCGCCCTTGCTCCAGTGGCCGGTGGCCTCGCCGGAGTGGAACGACGGGCCCGCGATGTCGATGTGCGCCCACTGGACGCCCTCGGCGACGAACTCGCGCAGGAACACGCCGCCCTGCAGCATGTGCCCGGCGCGCTCCATACCCGCGCTCACCTGCAGGATGTCGGCGACGTCGGACTCCATCGACTTGCGGATCTCGTCCGGCAGCGGCATCGGCCAGGTCGGCTCGCCGACCAGCTCGCCCGCGGCCTTGGTGCGCTGGGCCAGGGCGTCGGAGCCCATCACGCCCGCGATGCGCTTGCCGAGCGCGATGACCTGGCCGCCGGTCAGCGTCGAGGTCTCGATCAGGTAGTCCGGCTGCGCCTCGCAGGCCAGCGAGATCGCGTCGGCCAGGATCATCCGGCCCTCGGCGTCGGTGTTGAGCACCTCGACCCGCTTGCCGCTGCGCATGGTGACCACGTCGCCGGGCCGGTACGCGTCACCGGACAGCATGTTCTCCGCGATCGGGATGTACGCGGTGACCGCGACCGACGGCTTCAGCTCGGCGATGGCGACCATGACGCTGGCCACCGCGGCGGCGCCGGCCATGTCCGACTTCATCTCCCACATGCCCTGGGCGGGCTTGATGGAGACGCCGCCGGTGTCGAAGGTGATGCCCTTGCCGATCAGCGCCACGGTGGTGGTCGCCTGGGCCGGCGTGTAGGTGAGCTTGACCAGGCGCGGCTTGGCGGCCGAGCCCATGCCGACGGCGAGGATGCCGCCGAAGCCGCCCTCGGTCAGCGCCTTCTCGTCGAGCACCTCGACGTCCAGGCCGGCCTTGCCGGCGACCGCGGCGATCTCGTCCGCGAACGACGGCGGGCGCAGCAGGTTGGCGGGGGCGTTCACCCAGTCACGGGTCCGGGCGACCGCCGCGGTCACCACGGAGGCCCGCTTGACCTCGGCGTTCGCGGACGCCTCCTTGGCGTCGGGCACCAGCACCGACACGGCCGAGACGGGGTTCTTGCGGCCGACCGCCGGCTTGCCCTTGTAGCCGGCGAACCGGTACGCACCCAGCGCGGCGCCCTCCGCGACGGCGCGCAGGGTGAGGGCGCCGTTGTCGTCGGCGTCGTCGGACAGCGGCAGGGCGAGCGCGACCTGCTGCGCGCCGGCCAGCGCGCGCACCGCTGCGGCGGTGGCGCGGCGCAGCGTGTCGGGCGCGGGCGCGGCGCCCGACGGCTCGCCGCCCAGGCCGACGGCGACCAGCACCGGGGCGGTGATCGTGCCGAGCGTGGCGAGCTTGGTGACCTCACCCGCGCCGCCGGTCGCGCCGAGCAGCGCCAGGGTGGCGGTCAGCTTGCCGTCGAACGCGGCGGCGATGCTCTCGGCCCCGGACGCCAGCAGCAGCTCGCCGGCCGCGCCCTCGGCGCCTTCCTGACTGTGTACGCCGATGACCACTGCGTCCACGGTGAGGTCGGCGGGGTCGGTGTCGGCGAGGCTCAGTGATGGCAGAGCCGTGGTGGGCGTGGTCACAAAGTACTCCTGGTGGAAGTGGGTTGCTGCGCCGATGCTAACGAACACCAAACGCCAGGGTAAGTTGCGCTCATGACCGACGTGGGTTCAAAAGACTCAGCCGACCTGCTCAGATCCCCTCTGCACGAGCGTCATGCCGCGCTGGGCGCCAAGTTCGCCGCATTCGGCGGCTGGGACATGCCGTTGGAGTATGCCGGAGGCGGGGTGCTCAAGGAGCACGCCACGGTCCGCGAGGGGGTGGGCGTCTTCGACGTGAGCCACCTCGGCAAGGCCCGCATCACCGGGCCGGGCGCCGCCGAGTTCGTCAACGCCTGCCTCAGCAACGACCTGGGCCGGATCAAGCCGGGCAAGGCGCAGTACACGCTGTGCTGCGACGACGCGACGGGCGGGGTGGTGGACGACATCATCGCCTACCTGTACGGCGAGGACCACGTCTTCCTGATCCCGAACGCCGCCAACACCACCGAGGTCGTCCGCCGGCTGACCGCCGCGGCGCCGGAGGGCCTGACCGTCACCAACGAGCACCCGGACTTCGCCGTGCTGGCGGTGCAGGGGCCGCGCTCGGCCGAGCTGCTGGCCGAGCTGGGGCTGCCCACCGAGCACGAGTACATGAGCTTCGCCACAGCGGAGCTGGACGGGGTCACCCTGACCGTGTGCCGCACCGGTTACACCGGCGAGCACGGCTACGAGCTGGTCGTCCCGTCGGCCGACGCGACGCGGGTGTGGGACGCCCTGTTCGGCGCGAGCGTCGAGGCGCGCGCCTGCGGCCTGGCCGCCCGGGACACGCTGCGCACCGAGATGGGCTACCCGCTGCACGGGCAGGACCTCTCCCTGGACATCACCCCGGTGCAGGCCCGCGCCGGCTGGGCCGTGGGCTGGAGCAAGCCCGAGTTCTGGGGCCGCGAGGTGCTCGCGGCGGAGAAGGCGGCGGGCCCCCGCCGCACCCTGTGGGGCCTGGTCGCCAACGACCGCGGCATCCCGCGCCCGCACATGGCGGTCCTCTCCGGCGACACCACGGTCGGCGAGATCACCAGCGGCACCTTCTCCCCGACCCGCAAGGTCGGCATCGCCCTCGCCCTGCTCGACACCTCCGCCGCCCTCACCGAGGGCGACACCGTCGAGGTCGACGTCCGCGGCCGCCGCAGCTCCATGACCGTGACGAAGCCCCCCTTCGTCCAGCCCTCCGTGAAGTGACCTGAGGAAAGGAAGGGCACCTTCTTAACGCTTTGCGTAGAGGAAGGTGCCCTTCTTAACGCCCGGGTCTGCCGGGCGGGACGGATGACCGCCACCTCATGTCAAAAGGTGCAGTCCAGCACAAGGTTCTGACACGAAACACTGATCTTGCCCGCGGCCGCCAAGATCGCGTCGATCTTGCGCGAAGTGTTGCTCTTTTGCCCGGATAGTGCGTGTCGCACCCACAGTTCGCGCAAGATCGCCGCGGGAGGGGGCGCGCGAGGGGCGCGCCGGGAGACGCGGGGTAGAGGGGTGGGGCGGTAGCGTGCGGGCGTGGCGGTGAGTTATGAGCAGGTGCGGGAATGGGTGTTGGGGCTGCCGGGGACCGGGGAGGTCATGGTGGCGGAGTGGGGGCATCCGACGTTGCGGGTGGGGGGCAAGATGTTCGCCTCGGGGCAGCCGGGGAGCACCACGATGACTGTGAAGGCGAGCAAGGAGGAGCAGGCGTCGCTGCTGGCCGAGGCGCCGGACGTGTATGCCGTGGCGGCGTATGTCGGGCGGTTCGGGTGGGTGCAGGTGGATCTGGAGCGGGTCGACGCCGGGGAGCTGCGGGAGCTGGTGATCGAGGCGTGGCGGCGGACCGCGCCGAAGAAGCTGGTCAAGCAGTATGACGCGGCGGGTTAGCCGCCGAGCGGCTTGCCCTCGGTGCAGCGGCTGAGCCACATCGCGGCCTCGTCGCGGGAGAGCACCTCGTCGAGGGTGATGGACGCGGCCATCATGGGGAAGCGGCGCGAGTTGTCCCAGGTCCGCTCGTAGGGCGGGGCCTCCAGCTGGATGATGCGCAGGCCCTCGGGGGCGGGGATGTCGGCGGGCACGCCCTCGTTCCAGATCCAGCCGCCGTACGCGTCGACCAGGTTGAACCAGCCCTTGACCTGCCCGCCGAACGCCTCGTACGGCGCGTCCAGCGCGACGGCCGTCCACGCCGGATCGACGCGCAGCCCCTCCAGCATGCCGGCGGAGGCGGGGCCGGACAGCGCCGCGGCGAGCAGCACGTGCAGCTGGAAGTTGTCGCCCACGCCGCTGATGCTGACCCGCCAGCCCCGGCCGGTGCCCCGGTGCAGCACCAGCAGCTGCTCGGCGTCCAGCACCGACAGCAGCATCGACACCCAGCCGGTGTCCTCGCGGACCTGCTCCAGCGCGGTGAACGCGGCCCGTACGCCGGGGGTGCACCGGCAGGCCAGCCGCGCGGTGGGGGACTGCTGCAGCACCGTGGTGGCGCACCGCATCCAGGAGGCCAGCCCGAACCAGCTCTCGGTCAGCCGCACCGCGTGGTCCGGCGCGATCACCTCGTCCAGCCGCTCCAGCGCCGTCTCGAACTCGGCCTGCTCCGGCTCCGGCACGCCCTCGTCGGGGAACTCCCGGGTCCACACCTGCGCGAACTCGGCGGCCTGCCCGGCCACCTCGGCCAGCCGCATGCACAGCACCATGGCCAGCGGGTCCGGGTCCGCGCCGCGCTCGACCAGCGCGCCGCACAGCACCGCGAACTCGCCGCCGAAGCCGGGGCCAAGCTCGGCGAGCATGCCCGCGCAGGCGCTCAGCGCGGCGGTCAGCTCACCGGGCGAGGCGGTCTGCGCCGCCTCCCACAGCTGCGCCGTGGCCGACTCGAACGCCTCCAGGTCGCGTTCGCGGCGGGCGCGCATCAGCGTGTCGCAGGCGCGGGCGAGCGGCGTGGCGGACTCGAAGATCATTCGCGTCATGCTAGTGGCAAGCGGCTCAGAAGAGAACCAGTCCGACCGTGATCAGCGTCGTCGAGATCTCGGACAGAAAACCGAGCACGTCCCCGGTGACGCCGCCGAGTCGGCGTACCAGATGGGTGCGCAGCGCAGCCACGGCGGACAGTGCGATCAGGATGGTAAGCGGGCCCTGCCAGGGACGATGCGGCACCGCGGGGAGTGCCAGCGCGGCCACGAGCACCGCGCCGAGCACCACTGCGGCCGGGCCGACGGTGCCCGCGACGAGCGCGCCCATGCCGCCGGGCCGGGCCGCCGGGATGCCGCGGCGGCAGGCCGCGGTGATCGCCAGGCGGCCCCCGGCGACCGCGGCCGCGAGGCAGGCGAGCAGCGCGAGCGGTGGCCGGGTGGACAGCTGCGCCAGCGTCGCGGTCTGCAGCAGCAGCACCAGCACCAGCGCGACCACGCCGAACGGGCCCACCTCCGGCGACTTCATGATCTCCAGGGCGCGCTCGCGGGAGCGGTACGAGCCCAGCGCGTCGACCGTGTCGGCCAGCCCGTCCAGGTGCAGCCCGCGGCTGAGCAGCGCGGCCAGGCCGACCGTCAGCGCCGCGGCGACCAGCGCGGGCAGGCCCGCGGCGAGCAGCGTCAGCACGCCGCCGAGCAGCAGCCCGAGCAGCGCGCCGACCGCCGGGGCCAGCCGCATGGACCAGCCCGCGACGGGCCGGTCCAGCCGCTGCGGCCCGGCGACTGGCGCGACCGTGAACGTGGTCAGCGCCAGCCGCAGGCCGTCAGTCCACGGTGGACGTGTCATCGGTGCGGGACTCGGCCGGGTCGGTCTCGTACTCCGGCTCGTCCTCGACCTCCTGCAGGTGCGCGGGCGGCTCGTCCAGCACCGGCGGCAGCGCGGGCAGCGACGCGGCCAGGGTCAGCGCCGAGCGCAGCAGCGGCAGCGCCAGGAGCGCGCCCGCGCCCTCGCCCAGGCCGGTGTGCAGATCGGTCAGCTGGGTCGCGCCGAGCACGTCGGCGGCCAGCACCGTCGTCGGGTGGCGGCCAGCGTCGGCCACCGCGCACCACAGCCGCGACTGGCTGCCCAGGTCCCGCGCGATCAGGCCGGCCGCGACCCCCGCAGGCCCGTCCAGCAGCACGGGGGTACGCCGCGCGGTGGCGCCCAGGATCACGCCCGCGGCCACGGCCAGGTCCGCGCCGCCCAGCTCGCTGAGCATCTCGCGTGCCGAGAGGACCCGCCCGCGCACGCGGTGCATGGCGTCGCGCACGGCGGCGCAGCGCTCCATCCACGCGGTGTCGTCCACGGTGCCGTCGGCGCTCACGACGCGGGCCAGCAGGCCGGGCACCTCGGCACCGGTCACCGCTGAGACCACGGCGGCCGCGGCCGCCTCCGCACCGGCCCCGCAGGAGCCCAGGATCAGCAGGTCCACCCCGCTGTCGACGGCCTCGTCGGCCAGGCGCCAGCCGCGGCGCAGCGCGTCCTCGACCGCCTCGGCGGGCATCGCCTCGCCGTGCTCGATCGCCCCGGCCGGTGCGGTCTCCACGATCTGGAGGCTCACCCCCTGCTCCGCGGCGAGCAGCCCGATCGGTCCCTCGCCCTGGCGGGCGTCGGCGGCGGTACGGGCGGAACGGCCCGGCGACTGCCCGGCCGCGACCCCGCCCTCGTGGTCGCCGTGCAGCAGCAGCAGGCGCGGCCGCGCCCACGGTGCGGGCACCGCCCGGCCCTGCGCGGCGGCGGCGAACAGCACGATCTCGGCCAGCCGGCCCAGGCCCGAGCCGGGGATGTCGAGCAGGTCCAGGTGCTCGCGCGCCGCGTCCCGGGCGTCGCTGTCCGGGATGGGCAGGTTCATGCCGGGCTCGATCACCAGGCCGCTGTCGGGGACCTGCGCGGCCGCTTCGCGGACGTCGGCGGTGGCGGAGGGCCGGGGCGCGGCGGCGGGGGTGAACACCTCCGGGCTGGCGTACTCGGTGGCCGGGGCGGCCTGCGCGGGGTCGGCCGAGGCCGGCGTGGTCGAGGCCAGTGCGGCGGCCGCCGCGACCTCGGCCGCGGTGCCACCCGGCGCGGTCGCGCCCTGGGCCGCGCCGCTTCCGGGCGTGCCCGCGCCCTGAGCCGCGCCGCTTCCCGGCGTGCCTGCGGGCTGGGCCGCTGCGCCGTTCGCCGTGCTCGCGCCGAGGGCGGCCCGGTCCGGCACCGACGCGGTGCCGAAGTCGATCGCGGCGCCCGTCTCGGTGTCCGGGCGGCGCAGCCAGGCGGGCTGGCCCGCGACGACCAGCGCCACCGAGTCGCAGGCGGCGGCGACGGCCTGATTGGTCAGTCCGAGCAGGTCGGCGAAGCGCACCCCGGCCTCGGTCGGCGGCACCACGGACAGCCCCACCTCGGGGCTGACCAGCACCACCCGGGCCGGGCAGGAGGCGACGGCCGCGGCCAGCCGGCTCACGTGCACCTGCGCGTCCGCGCGGTCCAGCAGGCTCACCACCCAGCCGCCCAGGTCGTCGACGAGCAGCGTCTCCTCGGCGGTCGCCTGCTGCAGCGCGGACGGCAGCGCGTCGGGGTCGCCGTACGTCTCCAGGGTCACCCAGGTGTGCGGGCGGCGCGCGCGGTGCGCGGCGACCCGCTCGGCGAAGGCCGGGTCCCCACCGTCCGCGAGCGCGGTGGCGAGATAGCGCACCGATCGCGCGCCCAGCAGCAGAGATTCGGCGAACTCGCTCTTGCCGGAGCGGATTCCGCCGAGCACCAGCACCCGTGCCCCGATGTTCGTGGGCTGACCGTCATGCGACATGCCCGTACCTTATGACCTTCGCTCCCGGGGCGGGTCAGCGGATGCGTGCCTGCGCGGCGGCGCGGGCGGTGCCGGATAAGCTGATCGTCATGACGTGGAGCTGGCGGTACGAGGACGCGGAGGGCAAGCCCGTCGAGGGCCCGAACGAGACGTTCAGCAACCAGGCAGACGCGGAGTCGTGGCTGGGACAGACCTGGCGCGACCTGGTCGCCGCCGGTACGGCCGAGGTGGTGCTCGTCGAGGGCGACCGCGACGAGTACCGGATGAGCCTGCAGGGCGCGTGACCGTCCGCCGCGGGGCCGTCCATCCGGAACGGCCCCGCGGCGGCACGGTTCACGGGCGCTGCGCGGGGGACTCGGTCTTGGCCGGGTCGCGCTCGGTGACCGGCTCGACGATCTCGTCGATCGCCTTGAGCAGGTCCGCGTCGAGCTTCACGCCGGACGCCTTGACGTTGTCGCGCACCTGCTCGGGGCGCGAGGCGCCGATGATGGCCGACGACACGTTCGGGTTCTGCAGCACCCACGCGATGGCGAGCTGGCCCATGGTGAGCCCGGCCTGGTCGGCCAGCGGCCGCAGCTGCTGCACCCGGGTCAGCACGTCCTCGGCGAGCCAGCGCGCGATGAAACCGGCGCCCGACTTCTCGTCGGTGGCCCGCGAACCGGCCGGCGGCGGCTGGCCCGGCTGGTACTTGCCGGTCAGCACGCCCTGCGCCATCGGCGACCACACGATCTGGCCGATGCCCAGCTCCTCGGAGGTGGGGACCACCTCGGCCTCGATGACCCGCCACAGCATCGAGTACTGCGGCTGGTTCGACACCAGCGGGATCCGCAGCTCCTTGGCCAGCGCGTGCGCGGCGCGGATCTCCGGCGCCTTCCATTCCGAGACGCCGATGTAGTGCGCCTTACCGGCGTGCACGATGTCGGCGAACGCGCTCATCGTCTCCTCGAGCGGCGTCGCGTAGTCGTAGCGGTGCGCCTGGTAGAGGTCGACGTAGTCGGTCTGCAGGCGGCGCAGCGAGCCGTCGATCGACTCCATGATGTGCTTGCGGGACAGGCCCCGGTCGTTGCGTCCCGGGCCGGTCGGCCAGAACACCTTCGTGAAGATCTCCAGCCCCTGGCGGCGCTCGCCCTTCAGCGCGCGGCCGAGCACCTCCTCGGCGCGGGTGCCGGCGTACACGTCGGCGGTGTCGAACGTGGTGATCCCGCTGTCGAGGGCGGCCTGCACACACGCGGTGGCGGCGTCCTCCTCGACCTGCGAGCCGTGGGTGATCCAGTTTCCGTACGAGATCTCGCTGACGAGCATCCCGGAACGGCCCAAATGCCGAAAGTCCATGCCCACGACCCTATGCCCGGCCGGTGCGGCCGGGTGTACGAGGGTTGAATCTTCTACAAAACCGGTTTCGTGTCGGCGAGCAGGCGGTCCAGCTCCTCCATCACGACCTGGCGGCTGGGCAGCTCGGGGTCGATGAACGGGCGGCCCTTGCGGTCCAGCGCGCCCCAGCGGCCGGTGGGCCCGGCGATGAGGAACGCCACCGGGTGGATGACCAGCGCCGGGTGCACCGGCGGGACGACCACGGCGCCGGTGCGGTCCACCACGCCCTTGCGCCCGCCCGCGTCCACGATGGCCAGGCCCTCGTCGGAGAAGCCGTCCACGTAGCGGCCGTCGGTGAGCGCCGTGGCGAACCCGGTGAACTGGAACGGCACCACGGGCCGGCCCTGCTTGTCGACCGCGCCCCAGCCACCCCGGCGCACCGCGGCCAGACCGCGGCGGAACGGGCGGACGTCGTCGAAGCCGGTGGAGATGATCACGCGGCCCTGCTTGTCGATGGCGACCCAGCCACCCGCGCCGTCGCGCGACACCCAGGCCAGCCCGTCGGAGAACGAGCCGACGCCGAGCCAGCCGGCCCGGCCGTCGATGAGCCGGTTGCCCGCCTCGTCGATCAGCTCCCAGGTCTCCATCTCGGGGCGGCGCACCCACGCGGCGCCGTCGCGGAACGGCTGCACGTCGGCGAAGGCCGGGGCGATGACGGTGCGGCCGTCCGCGCCCGCGAAGCCCCAGCACTGCACCCGCTCGTCGAAGCGCGGCACCGGCGGCTTGCTGACCTGGAGGATCTCGTCCGAACTGCGCGGGTACGGCCCCATGCCGTTCTCGGCGATCTTCATCGAGACGGCGTCGAGCGCCATCTCGGTGCGCGCGATCAGCTCCGGGTCCTCGACCTTGCGCAGCTCCAGGGCCTTCTCGAAGTGGTTGAACGCCTCCATGTAGCGGCCCTGGTCCAGGCAGGACCGCCCGGCGTGCTCGTGCATGGTGGCGCGCAGCCGGTCGGGCAGCTCCGTCGAGTTGGCCTCGGCGAACAGCTTGTCGGCCTCGGCGAAGTCGCCGCGCCACTGCAGCACGTGGGCCAGGCGCGCCTTGGCCAGCGCGATCCGGCGCAGCTCACCGGTCGCCTCGGCGTGCACCAGCGCCATCTTGCCGTCGGACAGCGCCTTGGACAGGTCGCCGAGGATGCGGGAGACGACGGCGCGCAGGCTGAGCAGCCGGGCCCGGGTCGGGTTGTCGGTGGCCGGGGTGAGCTTCTCGGTGAGCCGGTCACGGATCTCGCGCAGCTCGTCCGGGTTGTCCACCAGCTCACGCAGGGTCTCGTGGTGGAAGCGCCACTGGTACGACGCGAGCACCTGCTCCGGGTCGGGACCGGCCTCGGGGGTGGGCTCCGGCTCGGGCGCGGCGGCGGCAGCGGCCTCGCCCGCGGTGACCGGGGTGGCGGCCGCGGGCGCGGGGGCTTCGGCACCGGGTGCGGCGCCCGGCCGGACCAGCGGGTGCATCATCGTCGGCGCGGCGAGCGCGGTAGCGGCGCCGGCCGCGACCGCGGTGACCGGCAGCACGGTGTCCGGGCTGGCCACGACCGGGGTGCTCGGCGCGGCGGGGGAGACCGGGTTGACCGAGACGGGCGTCGCGGAGACGGGCTCGGCCGACTCGGGTGCCGTGGCGGCCGGCTCGGCGGACACGGGCGCGGCGGCCTCGGCGCCGGTCGGGGCCTGGTCGGTCACCGCGGGCATGGTGCCGGTGTCGGCGGTGGAGTGGCGTCCACGCCGGCCGGGGGCCGGGCTGCCGTCGCCGGTCGCGGGTGCGGCCGAGGTGCCTGCGGCTGCGGTCTGTGCCGGGGCCGGCGGCTGCGCGGGGGAGGTCGGGGCGTCCTGGTGGATCGGCGGCGCGGCGGGCGCGGCCGCGGCGGCCTGCACCGGCTGCGGCACGGCCTGCTGGCCGGGCGCCTGCGGCGCCGGCTGGCCGGGTCCGTGCTGCCCCGGACCGTGCTGCCCCGGGACCTGGCCGTACGGCGGCTGGCCGGGCATGCCGGGGTGGCCCTGCTGGGGCCCGCCGGGCTGGCCCTGCGGCTGGCCGTAGACCTGGCCCTGCTGCGGGCGCTGACCCTGCGGCGGGCCGTACGGCGGCTGGCCCTGCTGAGGCATGCCGGGCTGCCCCTGCGGCGGGCCGTAGGGCGGCTGGCCCTGCGGGCCGGGCTGGTTGGGGCGGCCGTAGACCTGGCCCTGCTGCGGGCGCTGACCCTGCTGCGGGCCGGGGCCCTGCTGCGGGTGGCGACCCTGCTGCGGCGGGCCGTACGGGCCGGGGCCCTGCTGCGGGTGCGGCTGGTTGGGGCCGCCGTAGACCTGGCCCTGCTGCGGGCCGGGGCCCTGCGGGCGGTACTGCGGGCCGGGCTGGGGCGGCATGGGGCCGGGGCGGCCGCCACGCTGCGCGCCGGGCGCGTTCGGGTCCCAGTTGCCCTGCTGGGGCGGGCGCTGCCCGTTGGCGGGCGGGAACGGGCCGGGCGGCGGGCCCTGGCCGGCGTGCGGCTGGCCGTACTGCTGCGGGCCGTTGGGGTGCGGCTGGTTCGGGCCGGGCTGGCCCGGCTGCTGGCCCTGCGGCGCCTGCTGCTGGTTGCCCTGCTGAGCCGGATTGTCCGGGTTGTCTGACGGCGGGCGCTGTCCGGGCACCCGAGACCACGGCGACGTCGGCGTACCGGCCCAGGCCGGCGTGCCGCGGTGCCGCTCGTCGGTGCGCTCGTCGCTCACGCCCCACCTCGCCTGATCCGGGTCCATCGATGACACAAAACGCATCGCGAACCGAGACGTCACGAAGGTATCGTCACCCGGCCCGAAAAAAGATGCGGTTGCGAGTGGAGGGTACGGGGTGGGCTTCATCACCGCCACTGCGGATAGGCTCCCAATCCGAAACTTCACCGAGTCGGCGGGCCTCATCCGGACGTTGGGCGCATCGGGTTTCCGGAGATTCTCGACATATCGCCAGGCCACGGTGGCCGCCACGGCCACCAACACCATGTTCGGCTTCCTGCGCACCTACGTCATGCTGGCCGTGGCCGGCTCGGCCGCCGCGCTCGGCGGGCAGGCGGCCGGCTACGACGCGCCCCGGCTGGTCACCTACGTGTGGGCGGGGCAGGGCCTGATCGGCGTGGTGCTGCTCTGGGGCTGGACCGACCTGGCCGACCGCATCCGCTCCGGCGACGTGGTCACCGACCTGCTCCGCCCGGTCCACCCGGTCCTCGGCTACCTGCTGCCCGACCTCGGGCGCGCGGCGTACGCGCTGCTCACCCGGTTCACCGTGCCGATCGCGGTGGGCGCGCTCGCGTTCGACATGTACGTGCCGCGCCGCGCCGCCACCTACCCGCTGTTCGCGCTGTCGGTGCTGCTGGCCCTGCTGGTGTGCTTCGCCGGGCGGTTTCTGGCCAACGCCGCCGCGTACTGGCTGCTGGACAGCCGTGGCGTGCTGATGACCTGGGCCGTCTGCTCGGGCGTGCTCGGCGGGCTCTACTTCCCGATCCGCTTCCTGCCCGACTGGGCCGCCGCGGTGCTCTACTTCGGCACCCCCTTTCCCTCGCTGCTCCAGGTGCCGCTGGACGTGCTGGTGGAGCGCGACCCGCCGCTGAGCCAGCTGGGCCTGCTCGGGCTCCAGGCGGGCTGGGCGGTGCTGCTGCTGTGGGGCTGCGTCGCGGTGCAGCGGCGCGCCGAGCGGCGGCTGGTGGTGCAGGGTGGCTGAGCCCTCGGCCGCCACGGCCGCGGCCCCCGCCGGCGCGGACCGCACCGTCCCGGTCACCACCGCCGACGTGGCGGACGCTCCGGCCTCGACCGCCGCGATCTACCGGGCGCTGCTGCGCGCTCAGGTCCGTGCCCAGGCGTCGTACCGGGCGAGCTTCGCGCTCGACCTGGCCTCCAACGTGATCTTCCTGGGCGCCGATCTGCTCACCGTGCTGGTGCTGTTCCACCAGGTGCCCGCCCTGGCCGGATTCACGCTGGCCGAGTCGCTGCTCGTGTTCGGCCTGGCCGCGCTCGGATTCGCGCTGGCCGACCTCGCCGTCGGCAACATAGAGCGGATGAAGCAGCACGTGCGGACCGGCCTGCTCGACGCGGTGCTGATCCGGCCCCTCGGCGTGCTGTCCCAGCTACTGGTGCTGGACCTCGGGGTGCGGCGGGTCGGCCGGGTGATCACGAGCACCGCGGTGCTGGCCGTCGCCGCGTACCAGGCCGGGGTCCGGCCCACCCCCGCCAACCTGCTGCTGCTGGTCGTCACGCCGCTGGCGGGCGCCGTGTTCTTCGGCTCGGTCTTCGTGGCCACCGCCACCGTCGCGTTCTGGTGGGTGGAGTCCGGCGAGCTGTCCGCCGCGCTGACCTACGGCGGGCGCGACTTCACCTCGTACCCGATGACCGTCTACGGCGGCTGGTTCCGCCACCTGATGGCGTTCGGGCTCGGCTTCGGCCTGGTCGCGTACTACCCGGCGCTCATCCTGCTCGGCCGGCCCGACCCGATCGGCGCCCCGGCCTGGCTCGGCTGGTGCGGCCCGCTGCTCGCGCTCGCCGCCGCCGCGCTCGCCGCCCTCGTCTGGCGCACCGGCGTACGCCACTACCGCAGCACCGGCTCGTGAGGGGGAGCGCGTGAACGTCATCGAAACCCGGGAGCTGCGCAAGGAGTTCAGCGTGCGGGTGCGCCGCGGGCTGCTGCGCCGGGAACGGCGCACCGTCGCCGCGGTCGACGGGGTGGACCTGACGGTGCAGCGCGGTGAGCTGCTGGGCTACCTCGGGCCGAACGGCGCGGGCAAGTCCACCACGCTGAAGATGCTGACCGGCGTGCTGCACCCGTCCGGCGGCCGGGTGACGGTGTGCGGGCTCACCCCGGTGCCGCAGCGGATCCAGCTCGCCCGCCGCATCGGCGTGGTGTTCGGGCAGCGCTCGCAGCTGTGGTGGGACCTGCCCCTGCGCGACTCGTTCGAGCTGCTGCGGCACATCTACCGGGTGCCCGGCGGTGAGCACGCGGCCCGCCTGCGGCGCTGCCGCGACCTGCTCGACCTGGACGAATTCCTGGACACCCCGGTCCGCCAGCTGTCCCTCGGCCAGCGCATGCGCGGCGAGCTGACCGCGGCGCTGCTGCACGGCCCGCAGATCCTGTTCCTCGACGAGCCGACCATCGGCCTGGACGTGGTCAGCAAGCAGGCCGTACGCGGCTTCCTGGCCGAGCTGGGCGAACGCGGCGACACCACCATCGTGCTGACCACGCACGACCTGGCCGACATCGAGCGGCTGTGCCGGCGCATCGTGGTCATCGACCACGGCCGGGTGGTGCACGACGGCGGCATCGACGCGCTGCACGCCCGCTACGGCTCGCAGCGGCGGGTCGTCGTGGACTTCGACGTCGCGCCCGCGGCCCCGCCGGTGCTGCCCGGCGTACACCTGGAGTCCGCGACCGGCCCCCGCCTGGTCTTCACCCTCGACGGCAGCGCCTCGGTCGGCACCCTCGTCTCGGCCCTGACCGCCCTCGGCGGCCTGCGCGACCTCTCGGTAGCCGAACCGGAGATCGAAGAGGTCATCGCCCGCCTCTACCGCCACTGACCCACCCCGCACCCGCGCCGCCCCCCGCCCTCGCGCGCCCCGCCCTGCCGCGCCGCGTCCCGCCGCGCGTTAGGAAGGGCACCTTCTTATCGCTATCCGTAGAGGAAGGGCACCTTCTTAACTCGTGGGTGGGCTGGGTTGGAAGGTTGATCGCTGGTTCGTGTCCAAAGGTGTGGTCCAGCGCAAGGTTCTGACACGAAACAGTGATCTTCACTGTGGCGCGGCGCCGACGAGCCGGAGTCGGGTGTGCGCTCGCCGACACCCGCTTCCGGCAGCGATCTTGGGCGGTTACACTTTCAGCTGCACAGGGCCGCAAGGGGCGCGCTGGTTGGGTGGGACGGCGCGCGTTCACCGTGCCGTACCCGGAGCAGACCCATGGCCGCCCGTGCCTCCTACCGTGACCTCGTCCGCCTCACCGGACCCTCGTTCCTCGTCCTCGCCTTCCTCGCGCGGCTGCCCGCCGCCATGGGCCCGCTCGGCGTGATCACCCTCGTCGTCGCCGCCACCGGCTCGTACGGCACCGGCGGCCTGGCCGCCGCCGCGTTCGGCGTGGGCGCCGCGCTCGGCGGCCCCGTCGTCGGCACCCTCGCCGACCGGTACGGCCAGCGCACCGTCGGTATCGCCACCGCCCTCGTAGACGCCGTCGCCTACGCCGCGCTGGTCGGCGCCGTGCTCGGCGGTGTGCGGGCTGCCGTGCTGCCGCTCGCCGCGCTCGCCGGGTTCGCCATGCCGCAGGTCGGGCCGCTGGTCCGGGTGCGCTGGGCGGTGCTGCTCGGCGACCGCGGCCAGCAGCGCCGCCTGCCTACCGCGATGGCGTACGAGGGCGCCGCCGACGAAGCCTCCTTCCTGGCCGGTCCGGCGCTGGTCGGCGTACTCGCGACGTCCGGCTGGGCAGGGGCGCCGCTGCTGCTCGCCGCGGTGCTGACCGTGCTCGCCGCGGTGCCGTTCGCCCTGCACCGCACCGCCCCACCGGTGCTGCGCGCACCCCGCGCCACGGCCACCCGGCAAGCGCGGGAGTCCGGCCCCGACATCGCCCGGTCCGGGCGCTTCCCGGTGGGACGGGTCGCGGTGCTGGTCGCGGCAATGTCGGTGATCGGCGTCGTGTTCGGCGCGACGCAGACCGGGGTGACCGCGTTCGCCGACACCATCGGCGCGGCGGGCTCCGCGGGCCTCATCTACGCCGTGCTCGGCGTGGGCAGCGCGCTCGCCGGCCTGGCGGTGGCCTGGCTGCCGGAGTCACTCGGCCCGGTCAGCCGGTACGTCTGGTCGGCCGCCGCGCTGGTCCTGGGCACCGCCGCGCTGCTGTACGCCCACTCCACCGCAACCGCACTGGGCGCCGTGATCGTGCTCGGCGTCACCGCCGCGCCGTACCTGATCTCCGGGTACGCGCTGGCGGGGCGGCTGTCCCCGCCCCGCCACGCGGGCATGGTGATGACCCTGCTGGCCAGCGGCGTCGTCGGGGGCGTCTCGCTGGGCGCGGCGGTCGCGGGCCGCCTGGCCGACACATACGGCTACCGCGGCGCCTTCGGGGTCCCGCTCGCGGCGGCCCTGGCCGGTCTCGCGCTCGCCCTCCTGGTCGCGCCGCGCCTGCGCCGCACCGTGCGGGCCACCGCCGAGCCGGACACCGCCACCACCACCGACCGCCACCCCATCCTCACCACGGCCTGACGGGGCACCCTTCCTCCGACCGCCGGCCTGTCCCTCGACCCGCCCGGCCCGTCTTCGAT
>NZ_BONF01000003.1 GCF_016862575.1 Catellatospora bangladeshensis
CCGCCCGGCCTGTCCCTCGATCGTTCGACTTGCCTGGCAAACGGGCGTATCACGCATCAAGATTCGCCCACCTGCCAGGCAAGTCGGACGATCTTGGGTGCGGCGGGGCGGTGCGGGTGCGGCGGGTGCGGCGGGGCGCGGGCCGGTGGGTCGGCGGGGATGGGGTGGGTGGGGATGTCCAGCAAGTGGGCGGGCTTGGGGGGTTGTTAACGGGCGGGGATATCGTGAGCGGTAACTGACGAAACGGCTTGAGGTGATTACCTGATGGGCGCGACGGGTGGGCGCGACGCGCGGCTGTGGCGCGACGCGGCGGCGATCAGCGCCGCGACCGGCGTCATCGGCCTGTCGTTCGGCGCGATCGCGGTCGCGGGCGGCCTGCCCGGGTGGGCGCCCATCCTCATGTCGCTGCTCGTCTTCGCGGGCGGCTCCCAGTTCCTGGCGGTGGCGCTGATCACCGGCAGCCCGCTCGCCGCCGTGCTCGGCGGCCTGCTGATCAACGCGCGGCACCTGCCGTTCGGGCTGGCGCTGGGCGGCGCGCTGGGCGGCGGCCGGGCCGCCCGGTTCGCGGGCGCGCACGTGGTGATCGACGAGAGCACCGCGTTCGCGCTGGCCGAGCCCGATCCGGCCCGGCGCGGGCGGACTTTCTGGACGGTCGGCGTCGGCATCTTCGTGACCTGGAACATCGGCACGCTGATCGGCGTGCTGCTGGGCAGCGCCGTGGGCGACCCGGCGGCGTACGGGCTCGACGCCGCGTTCCCGGCGGGCCTGCTCGCGCTGCTGCTGCCCTCGCTGCGCGACCGGGCGACCAGGGCCGCGGCGATCGCGGGCTCGCTCATCGCCGTACTGGCGACGCCCCTGCTCCCGGCGGGCGTGCCGGTGCTGTTCGCGCTGCTGGGCGTGCTCGCGGCGGTGTTCCTGCCCACCCCGGCCCGCCCCGCGGCGGCGACGCCCGCCGCCGGGGCCGAGCCCGTGCCCGGTGCGAGAGGCGGCCGTCCGGTATGACGATCCTGCTGGTGATCCTGGCCTTGGCCGCCGGGACCTACGCGACCCGGCTCGCGGGCGTCATGCTGCACGACCGTCTCGTGCTGCCCGAGCGGCTCCGGCACCTGCTCCCCATCGCCGCCACGACCCTGCTCGCGGCCCTGGTCGCCACGGCGGTGTTCACCGAGGCCGGCCGCGTGGCCCTCGGGGTGGCCCGCCCGCTCGGCGTGCTCGTCGGGGCGATCCTCGCCTGGCGCAAGGCCCCGTTCGTGGTGGTCGTGGTCGCCGCCGCGGGCACCGCCGCCCTCCTCCGCCTCGCCGGCCTCCCCTGACCGGCCAGCCTCCCCTGACCGCGCTGGCCTCCGCGGACCCGCCGGCCCCTGACCGTCGGCTTCCTAACCGCTGGCGTCCGCTGACCGCACCCGCCGCCCCCTGACCGTCGGCGGGGTCAGAGCCAGCCCTGGGCGCGGGCGGCCTGGAGGGCTTCCATGCGGTTGCGGGTGCCGGTCTTGCCGATGGCGGCGGAGAGGTAGTTGCGGACCGTGCTCTCGGACAGGTGCAGGCGGGCGGCCAGGTCGGCGATCGTCGCGCCGTCGGCGGCGCAGGCCAGCACCTCACGCTCCCGGTCGGTGAGCGGGTTCGGCCCGGCGGCCAGGGCGGCGGCGGCCAGCGCCGGGTCGATGACGGTGCGCCCGGCCAGCACCTGCCGGATCGCCTCGGCCAGCTCCTCGACCGGCCCGTCCTTGACCAGGAAGCCCCGGGCGCCCGCGTCCATGGCCCGGCGCAGGTAGCCGGGGCGGCCGAAGGTGGTCAGGATGAGCACCCGGCAGCCGGGGGCCTCGGCGCGCAGCAGCGCGGCGGCGTCGAGCCCGGACATGCCGGGCATCTCGATGTCCAGCAGCGCCACGTCCGGGCTGGTCCGAGCCGCCGCGGCGGACACCTCGTCGCCTCGGCCGACCTGCGCCACGATCTCCAGATCGGGCTCCAGGCCCAGCAGCAGCGCCAGCGCGCCGCGCATCATGCCCTGGTCCTCGGCGAGCAGCACCCGGATCATGCGCGCGGTTCCGCTCGGGCCGGGGGTGGCCGGTACGCGGCTCACGAGGCCGCCTCCGCCGGGGCGGTGGCGCGCAGCACGAACCCGCCCCCGGCCAGGTCCACCGTGGACAGGGTGCCGCCGACCAGGGCCAGCCGTTCGGCGAGCCCGCGCAGGCCGTGGCCGTGGCGGGTGTCGTCCGGGGCCGGGCCGCGGCCGTCGTCGCGTACCTCCAGCTGCCAGCCGCCGGTGTCGCTGAGCGCGATGACGCAGGAGGTGGCGCCGCTGTGCCGGATGACGTTGGTGGCCGCCTCGCGCACGGCCCAGGCGAAGGCGTCGTCGACGGCGGCGGGCAGCCGCTGCGCGGGCACCCGCACGGTCGGCTCGATGCCCGCGTCGGCCAGCGCCGCACCGGCCGCGGCCAGCTCGTCGGTGAAGGCCCGGGCGCGGTATCCGGTGACGGCCTGCCGCACCTCGGTCAGCGCGGTGCGGCCGATCTGCTCGATCTCGACGGCCTCCCGGGCGGCCGCGTCCGGGTCGCGCCCGGCGGTGCGGCGTACCACCTCGGCCTTGACGACGATCAAGGACAGGCTGTGGCCGAGCAGGTCGTGCAGGTCGCGGGCGAAGCGCAGGCGTTCCCGCTCGACGGCGGCGCGGGCCAGCTCGTCGCGGGTGTCGCGCAGCTGGCGCACCAGGTGCATGAGCCGCCGCACGACCATCACCAGCGCGGCGGCCATGACCAGGTTGAAGACCGACTCGCCGATCTCCGGCCAGGGCTCGCCGTGGGCCAGCCCGACGGCGGCCCGCGCGACGACGGTCCCGGCCAGCCACAGGTACGCCACCGGCGGGCGGTAGAGGGCCGCCCCGGCGGCGGCCACGTACAGGATGACCCCGCCCCAGCCGCCGGGCTGCCCGCCCCAGCCCGCGGCCAGCGCCAGCCCGAGCAGCGCCAGGAACGCCAGCAGGAGCCGGTCGCGTACGGTCGGCGGCCGGTGCGAGCTGAACCCGCGCACCACCACGTACAGGTAGAGCCCGGCGAACGCGGCCAGCCCCGCCGCGGCGGTGAGCGCCATGGCGACCTGGCCCGCGAGCAGCGCATGCACGTTGGTGGCCAGCGGCCACAGCCAGATCGCGGCGAAGACGGCGCCCCGGCGGATGCCCCGGCGCCGGGCCGCGGCGGCGTCGGCGGGGCCGGGCGGGTACGACACCGTCGCACCCGCCCGGCCCAGGTCCTCGAAGGGTCCCCTCACCGCTGCGCCGCCGCGCGCCGGTAGGACAGGGCGGCGAGCCCGCCGAACAGCAGCGTCCACGCGGCCAGCACGGCGATCCCGGCGGCGGGCGGGGCGTGCTCGCCCGCGACCGACCAGCCCAGCTCGGCGAAGCGGTTGCTGGGCAGCCACACCGCGATCGCGGCCAGCGCCTTCGGCATCACCTCGACGGGCACGAACAGGCCGCCGAGGAAGGCGAGCCCGAACACGCCGAGCATGCTCACCGGCTGGGTCAGCTGCGGCGGCAGCGCGAAGCCGAGGGCCAGCCCGAGCGCCGCGAACGGCAGGCTGCCCAGCCACATCAGCCCGGCCAGCGCCACCCACTGCCCGGCGCTGAACTCGACGCCCTGCGAGATCGTGGCGGTGATGCCGACCGCGAGCACCGGCGGGATCGCCAGCAGCGAGGCCAGCAGCGCCTTCACGGTGACCACCTGGGTGGGGGAGAGCGGGGTGATGCGCAGCTGGCGCAGCCAGCCGTTGGCGCGCTCGTGCGAGACGGCGATGCCGACCGACAGGGCGCCGACCAGCGCGCCGTACGCGGCCATGCTGACCATGAGGTACTTGGCGACGGTCACGTCGCCGACGGTGCCGCCGCTGCCGCTGCTGATGCTGTAGATCAGCACGGGCAGCACGATCGTGAAGATCGCCATGCGGGGCTCGCGGACCAGCCGGCGCAGTTCGAAGACGAGGTACGCGCGCACGGTCACTCCTTGCCGGGGGTTGCGGTCAGGGTCAGGAAGGCCTCCTCCAGGCCCGCGCCGACGATCTCCAGGTTGCGCCAGCCGCGGCCGTCCGCCAACAGCGCGCGCACCGTGGCGTCGGAGTCGTCGCAGCTCAGCATCGCTCGCTCGCCGCGCAGCCGGACGTCGAGCACGCCGGGCAGGCCGCGCAGCCGGGCCGGGTCCGCGCCGTCGTGGTCGAAGCTGACGGTACGCCCACCGGCCAGCTTCTTGATCTCGGTGCCGCTGCCGTCGGCGACGACCCGGCCGCGCGCGATGACGATCACGCGGTCGGCGAAGTCGTCGGCCTCCTCCAGGTAGTGCGTGGCGAACAGCACCGTGCGGCCGGTCGCGGCGTAGCGGCGCATCGCGGCCCAGAACGCCTGCCGGCTCTCCACGTCCAGCGCGGCCGTCGGCTCGTCGAGCACCAGCAGCTCGGGGTTGCCCGCCAGGGCGAACGCGAAGCGCACCCGCTGCGACTGCCCGCCGGACAGCTTGTCGAGCCGCCGCCCGGCCAGGCCGGTCAGGTCGGCGGTGGCCAGGATCTCCGAGGTGGGCAGGGGGTCGCGGTAGAGCGCGCGGGACAGCTCGACCAGCTCGCGTACGGTCGCGTTGGCGGCGAAGCCGGATTCCTGCAGCATGGCGCCGACCCGACCGGCCCGCACCGCACCGGTGGGGGAGTCGCCGAAGACCCGCACCGTGCCGGCGGAGGGCTCCAGCAGGCCGAGCAGCATGTTGATCGTGGTGGACTTGCCGGCCCCGTTCGGGCCGAGCAGCGCCACCGTCTGGCCGCGGGGGATGGACAGGTCGATCCCGTCCACCGCCCGGACCGGGCCGTAGTCCTTGGCGACCGCGTCGAGCCGCACCGCTTCTGTCATGGCTTCGACGGTAAAAAGAACCGGGACCGCCGTGCAGGCACGGCGATCCCGATTCGGGCGGTACAGATGTCCTAGGCCTTGGTGGGGACCACGGGGTCGCCGAACTTCACCTGCGGCTGCGGCATGCGCATGCGGCGGAAGGTGATCCCGCGCATCACCGCGTAGAGGTAGAGCGAGCCCATCCGCTGCGTGGTCTTCGGGTAGTTCGCCTTGATCAGTTTCTTGATCTTCCGGCAGATCAGGATGCTGTCCACGATCACGGCCAGCGCCAGCAGCAGCCAGATCAGGTTCGCGGCGATCTGGATGCGCGGCTCGCGGATCTGGATCAGGAAGAAGATCAGGAAGGCGCCGCCGAAGAACCAGGTGCCGACGGTACGCCGCGAGTCGACGTAGTCGCGGACCAGGCGCCGCTCCGGGCCCTTGTCCCGCGGCAGCAGGAAGCGCTCGTCGCCCGCCTTCATCCCGGCCATGGCCTCCTGGCGCTCGGACCGGTTCTTCTCTCGCGCCCGCTTGAGCGCCTCGCGGCGGTTCGCCGGCGGCGGCTCGGCCTTGCGGCGCTGCGCCTCCGTGCGCTTGGGGGTCGCGCGCCCCTTGCCGGGCGTGTGGGAACGCGACGCGCGCACGATGTCCGAAGCCTCGGTCTCGGCGACCGTGGGCTCGGCAGGGGCGTCGGTGGACTTTCGGGAGAACAACGGCACGCAGCAAGGGTAGCCGACCGCGCGGGCCACCTGCCGCCCACGCCGCAACCTGCTGTGACCAGGCTCTCCGTCCCGCGTACGAAACGAACGCCGGCCTGCCGCGCCGAGCGCCCGGGGCGGGGGCTCGGCGCGGCAGGCCGGCGTTCAGGCACGTGCGGGGCCCGCCGGGAGGGCGGTACGGGGGCGGGTCAGCGGGAGACGGCGGCGCCGAGGCCGGCGAGCTTGGCCTCGAAGTCCTCGTACCCGCGGTTGATCAGGTCGACGCCGTGCACCCGGGAGGTGCCCTCGGCGGCGAGCGCGGCGATCAGGTGGCTGAACCCGGCCCGCAGGTCGGGGATGACCAGGTCGCTGGCGTGCAGCTTGGACGGGCCCGCGATGACGGCCGAGTGGCGGAAGCCGCGGCGGCCGAAGCGGCACGGGGTGCCGCCCAGGCACTCCTGGAACACCTGGATGTTGGCGCCCATCTGGTTCAGCGCGCTGGTGTAGCCGAAGCGCTTCTCGTACACCGTCTCGTGCACCACGGACAGGCCGTTGGCCTGCGTGAGCGCGACGACCAGCGGCTGCTGCCAGTCGGTCATGAAGCCGGGGTGCACGTCGGTCTCCAGCGCGACGGGGCGCAGGTCGCCGCCGGGGTGCCAGAAGCGGATGCCGCCGTCGACCGGGTTGTCGTCGATGTCGAACTCGCCGCCGATGGACCGGAACACGTTCAGGAACGTGGTCATGTCGGCCTGGCGGGCGCCCTTGACGGTGATGTCGCCCTTGGTGGCCAGCGCCGCGGACGCCCAGCTGGCGGCCTCGATGCGGTCCGGGATGGGGCGGTGCGAGAAGCCGCCGAGGTGCGGCACGCCCTCGATCTCGATCACCCGGTTGGTGTGCACCTTGATGATCGCGCCCATCTTCTGCAGGATGCAGATCAGGTCGATGATCTCGGGCTCGACCGCGGCGTTGGACAGCTCGGTGACGCCCTCGGCGCGCACGGCGGTGAGCAGGATCTGCTCGGTCGCGCCGACCGACGGGTAGTTCAGCTCGTACTTGATGCCGTGCAGGCCGTCCGGGGCGGACAGGTGCAGGCCCTCGGGGGACTTGTCGACGACCGCGCCGAAGCGGCGCAGCGCCTCCAGGTGGTAGTCGATCGGGCGCGGGCCGATGTGGCAGCCGCCCAGGTCGGGGATGAACGCGTGGCCGAGCCGGTGCAGCAGCGGGCCGCACAGCAGGATCGGGATCCGGCTGGAGCCTGCGTGCACGTTGATCTCGTCGACCCCGGCGCGCTCCACGTTCGACGGGTCGAAGCGCAGCTCACCGGGCAGGGCGCCGTTGGTCACCTTCACGCCGTGCAGTTCGAGCAGCCCGCGCACGATCTCGACGTCGCGGATCTTCGGCACGTCGTACATCACGCTCGGGCTCTCGCCGAGCACGGTGGCGACCATGGCTTTGGAGACCAGATTCTTGGCCCCGCGGACCCGCACCTCGCCCTTTAGCGGGCTTCCTCCGCTGACGATGAGCACGTCGTCCGACAAGGCAGACCTCCTGGGTATGGGGCGGGCCGGAAAAGCAAACCCCGGCAGCATAGCGCTGCGTGATGTGTGACGGAATACACGGCAAGCTTAAATGAACACGAGCGCCGCGATTCGGACACGGCGCTCGCACTCAGCGTAACCAAATGCCTACGGCAGGGCCAGCATCTGGTCCAGGGCGACCCGGGCGTGATGCGCCGTGTCGGGGTCGACCGTGATCTGGTTGGGCACCCGCCCGGCGACCAGCTCCTCCAGCGCCCACACCAGGTGGGGCAGGTCGATGCGGTTCATCGTGGAGCAGTAGCAGACCGTCTTCTCCAGGAACATGACCTGCTTGTCGGGGTGCGCCGCGGCCAGGCGGCGGACCAGGTTCAGCTCGGTGCCGACGGCCCACGCCGAACCGGCCGGGGCCGCGTCCAGCGTCTTGATGATGTACTCCGTGGAGCCCACGTAGTCGGCGGCGGTGACCACCTCGTGCCGGCACTCGGGGTGCACCAGGATGTTCACGCCGGGCACCTGCTCGCGCATGGCGACCACGTTCTCGTACGTGAACCGTCCGTGCACCGAGCAGTGCCCGCGCCACAGGATCATCTTCGCGTCACGCAGCTGCTGGTCGGTCAGGCCGCCGTTCGGCTTGTGCGGGTCGTAGAGCACGCAGTCGTCGAGCGAGTAGCCCATCTCCAGCACAGCCGTGTTGCGGCCCAGGTGCTGGTCGGGCAGAAAGAGCACCTTGGTCGCGGACTGCTTCGCATCCGCTCCGGGCACCTTCTCGCCCTGCTCGAAGGCCCAGTCCAGCGCGCGCTTGGCGTTGGAGGACGTGCAGACCACGCCGCCGTTGCGGCCGACGAAGCCCTTGATGTCGGCGGAGGAGTTCATGTAGGTGACGGGCACCGTCGACCCCGCGATGCCGAGGTCGGTCAGCAGGTCCCAGCACTGCTCGACCTGCTCCAGCACGGCCATGTCGGCCATGGAGCAGCCCGCGGCCAGGTCCGGCAGGACCACGCGCTGGGCGTCGGTGGTGAGGATGTCGGCCGACTCGGCCATGAAGTGCACGCCGCAGAACACGATGAACTCGGCGTCGGGCCGCGCGGCGGCCTCGCGGGCCAGCTTGAACGAGTCGCCGGTCACGTCGGCGAACTGGATGACCTCGTCACGCTGGTAGTGGTGGCCGAGCACGAAGACCCGGTCACCGAGGGCGGCCTTGGCGGCGGCGGCGCGCTCGACCAGGCCCGGGTCGCTGGGCGCGGGCAGGTCGCCCGGACAGTCGACACCGCGTTCGGCGTCCGGATCCTTGCCGCGGCCGAGCAGCAGCAGTACGGGAGCAGTCACGTGTCCCATAGTGGCACCGATCGCCCGGTGCAGTCGCTCCCGTTGCGCTGTGGCCTGCCCCACGGCGCGCGCGTGGGACGCCGCCGTGGGCTGGCGCGCGACTGCAAACAGCGCCGTTATGGTGCTGGCCATGCGAGTGCTGATCTGTCCCGACAAGTTCGCCGGCACGCTCACCGCGGTGGAGGCGGCGCAGGCCGTGGCCGAGGGCTGGCGCACCGTCGCCGCCGCCGACGAGCTGATCTGCCGCCCGATCGCCGACGGCGGCCCCGGCTTCGTCGAGGTGCTGCACTCCTCGCTCGGCGGCGAGCTGCTCCCCGTCCCCACGACCGACCCGCTGGGCCGCCCGGCCGCCGGCGCGGTGCTGCTGGTCGGCGAGCCCGGCGACGTCACCGCGTACGTCGAGAGCGCCCAGGCCTGCGGTCTGCACCTGGTCGACCCCGCCGAGCGGGACCCGAAGCTCACCTCTTCATACGGCCTCGGCGCGCTGGTCCAGGCGGCGCTCGCGCACGGCGCCCGGCGCGTGGTCGTCGGGCTGGGCGGCTCGGCCACCAACGACGGCGGGGCGGGCCTGCTCGCCGCCCTCGGCGCGGTCGGCCTCGACGCCGCCGGCCAGCCCCTGGCCCCCGGCGGCGCGGCCCTGACCACCTGCGCCTCCCTCGCCGTGACCGGCGGCGACGAGGAGGCCGCCGTCCTGCTGCCGCCCGGCGTCGAGCTGATCGCGGCGACCGACGTCGACAACCCGCTGACCGGCCTGCACGGCGCGTCCGCGGTGTACGGCCCGCAGAAGGGCGCCACCCCGCAGGACGTCACCCTGCTCGACGCGGCCCTGGCCAACTGGGCGGCGGTGCTGGAGCGCGAGCTGCCCGGCTGCCCGGCGAAGCTGGCCGAGCTGCCCGGCGGCGGCGCGGCGGGCGGTCTCGGCGCGGCGCTGCTCGCGCTCGGCGGCACGGTGGCCTCCGGCATCGACCTGGTCCGCGAACTCACCGGCCTGGACCAGGTGCTGGAGGAGACCGACCTGGTCATCACCGGTGAGGGCTCGTTCGACCACCAGTCCCTGCGCGGCAAGGCCATCTCCGGCCTGGCCGGCGCCGCCCGCGACCTCGGCATCCCGTGCGTGGTGCTGGCAGGCCGCGTCACCACCGGCCGCCGCGAGCAGGGCGTGGCCGGCGTCACCGAGGCGTACGCCCTCGTCGACCACTTCGGCAGCGTCGACCTGGCCCTCGCCGAACCCGCCCGCGGCCTGCGCGAACTCTCCGCCCGCCTCGCCGCCCAGTGGTCCCGCTGAAAGGAAGGGCACCTTCTCATCGCTTTGCGATGTAGAAGGTGCCCTTCCCAACCGCCGGGCGCCCCCGTGGCGCCCGGCGGTCAGCTCACGTCGAGCACGGCCTTGCCGTTGACGCGGCGGGCGAAGAACGCCTCCGCCGCCTCGGCGGCCCGCTCCCAGCCGCCGCGCCAGCCGAGCTGCGGATCCAGCCGCCCCTGGGCCACCAGGCCCGCCAGGTATGCCAGGTCAACACCGTTGCCTCGGTCCACCTCGCCGATGTACGCCTCGAGGCGGCGCCGCCGCCCGATCGTCGAGTACGGCGGGAACACCGACGGCTCATCCGACGCGGACCCGATCGACACGACCGTGCCGTCGAGCGCGAGCAGCTCCCACAGCGCGGGCAGCGCCGGGCCGCCGACGTTGTCCAGCGCGCCGTCGAGCTGCCCGGTGATCTCGCCGACCGAGGCGACCACTTCGGCGGCCCCCAGCTCGCGCAGCCCCTTGGCGCGCTCCGGGCTGGCGGCGACGGCGATGACGTGCGCCCCGCCCAGCGCCCCGAGCTGGACCGCGAACCGGCCCACGCCGCCGGACGCGCCGGTCACCGCGATGCGCCGGTCCAGCAGCGGCCCGATCCGCCGCAGCCCGTTGAGCGCGGCCAGGCCCGCCACCGGCAGCGCCGCGGCCTGGGCGAAGGACACTTCTTCGGGCAGCACGGCCAGCTCGGCGGTGTCGACGGCGCGCAGGGCGGCCCAGGCCGGTTCGCCGCCGAAGGTGACCACCCGGGCGCCGGCGGGCGGGCCGGAGCCGTCGGCGGCGGCCACCGCCACCACGCCCGCGGCGTCCCAGCCGGTGACCGTGCCCGCGGGCAGGTCGCGAACGTGCGACAGATCACCGAAGTTGAAGGAGATCGCCCTGACCTCGACCAGAGCCTGGCCGGGTCCGGCGACCGGATCCGGCACCTCGCCGATCCGGAGGTGGGCGGGGGCGTCGTGGTCGACCAGCAGCGCACGCATGGGCGGTGTCCTTTCGGGAGACGGGCGTCTCTGCGTACGCTAAATGCACGTGCATTGAATGCGCAAGCATTAAATGCGTTCACATTTACTGCACCTGCATGTTAAGCTGCGGCCATGCCCGAAGAGGTGGCCGTCAAGACCTGGCGCGAGCTGTCCCGGCAGTTCGCGGCGCTGTCCTGGGCGCTGGAGAGCGCGCTCAAGGAGCAGCACGAGCTGGGCATGAGCGAGTTCGAGGTGCTCGACCGGCTGGTCGAGGACGAGCACCGGTGCCTGCGCATGCAGGAGCTGGGTGAGCTGATCCACCTCAGCCAGAGCGCCCTGTCCCGGACGGTGGCCCGGCTGGAGAAGGACGGCCTGGTCGAGCGCGCGCTCTGCGCCACCGACCGGCGCGGCGTGTACGTCCGGCTCACCGATCCGGGGCAGCAGCGGCACGCCGAGGCGCGGCCCACTCACCGGCGCGTCATCAACGACACACTGCGCGGGTGAGGCCCGTGAGGCGCCGTGGGGAATCAACCTGGGGCGCGCTAGCGTTATCTCGAAGGATTATCAGCACTTCACGCTGGAGGAGCACCCTGTGACCACGCCCGACATCAAGACGGACGCCACCGGTATCAACCTGACCCCGATCGCGGCCGGCAAGGTCAAGGCTCTGCTGGAGCAGGAGGGTCGCGACGACCTCCGGCTGCGCGTCGCGGTCCAGCCCGGCGGCTGCTCCGGTCTGCGCTACCAGCTGTTCTTCGACGAGCGCGAGCTCGACGGCGACATCGTGAAGGAGTTCGACGGCGTCGAGGTCGTCGTCGACCGGATGAGCGCGCCCTACCTGGCCGGCGCCACCGTCGACTTCGCCGACCGCATCGACGCCCAGGGCTTCACCATCGACAACCCGAACGCCGGCGGCTCCTGCGCCTGCGGCGACTCGTTCCACTGATCTTCGGTTTCGCGCCCTGTGGGCGTGGACACACAGCGGCACTCCGGCCACGCCGGAGTGCCGCTGTCGTATGTGCGGCGACCGGTAGGCTTTCCGCGCCCATCCATCGCCGACCTGAAGGCCGACCATGAAGATCTGCGTAACCGGATCGATCGCCACGGATCACCTGATGCACTTCCCGGGCCGCTTCGCGGACCAGCTCATCGCCGACCAGCTCGACAAGGTGTCGCTGTCGTTCCTGGTCGACGACCTCGTGATCCGGCGCGGCGGCGTGGCGGCCAACATCGCCTTCGGCATGGCCAAGCTGGGCCTGCGCCCGGCGCTGGTCGGCGCGGTGGGCGCGGACTTCACCGACTACCGCGCCTGGCTGGAGCGGCACGGCGTGGACTGCGACTCGGTGCACATCAGCGAGATCGCGCACACCGCGCGCTTCGTCTGCACCACCGACGAGGACCTGTGCCAGGTCGCGTCGTTCTACGCCGGGGCGATGAGCGAGGCCCGCAACATCGAGCTGGCCCCCGTGCACCAGCGCCTCGACGGCCTCGACCTGGTCATCGTCGGGGCCAACGACCCCGTCGCGATGGTGCGGCACTCGCAGGAGTGCCGGGACCGGGGGTACGCGTTCGCGGCCGACCCGTCGCAGCAGCTGGCCCGGATGGGCGGCGACGACGTGCACCAGCTCATCGAGGGCGCGGAGTACCTGCTGACCAACGAGTACGAGAACTCGCTGCTGGAGCAGAAGACCGGCCTGTCCTCGGCGCAGGTGCTGGAGCGGGTCAAGGTGCGGGTCACCACGCTCGGCAAGAACGGCGTCGAGATCACCGGGCGGGACTTCGCCCCGATCCGGGTGCCGGTGGCGCGGGAGATCCACGCGTACGACCCGACCGGGGTCGGCGACGGGTTCCGGGCCGGCTTCTTCGCGGCCCTGTCCTGGGGCCTGGGCCTGGAGCGCGCGGCGCAGGTCGGCGCGCTGGTGGCGACGCTGGTCCTGGAGACGGTGGGCACCCAGGAGTACGACGTCGACCCGGACAACTTCCTCAAGCGCCTGGCCGAGTCCTACGGCGACGGCGCCGCGGCCGCGGTCCGGCCGCACCTGAACTGACGGGTCAGGCGACGCGTCTGACGTCGAAGGCGGGGGCGCCGTCCACCGAGGCGGCGCCCACGTACTGCTGGGCGCGCATGCGGCACCAGGCCGGAATGTCGACGGCGGCGGCGGGGTCGTCGGCCAGCACCCGGACCACGGTCCCGACCGGCACCTGCGGCAGCCGCCTGGCCAGCGCGATGACGGGCAGCGGGCAGCGCTGACCGAGGCAGTCCAGCACCTCGGCCGGTTCTCCGGTGGGCAGGCTCACATCCCCACCTCCGCGCGCAGCGCCGCCACGATGCCGGGCAGCTCGGCCAGGAACCGGTCCACCTGCTCGGGCGTGGTGTCCCGGTGCAGCGACAGCCGGATGTTGCCGTGCGTGAGCACGCCCATCGCCGCGAGCACGTGGCTCGGCCGCAGCGTGGACGACGTGCAGGCCGAGCCGGACGACACCGCGAAGCCGCGCCGGTCGAGCGCGGTCAGCAGCGCCTCCCCGTCGACGTAGAGGCAGGAGAAGGTGACCACGTGCGGCAGCCGGTCCACCGGGTCGCCCACGATCTCGACGTCCGGCACGGTCGCTGCGACGGTGGCGCGTACGTGCTCGACCAGCGCGGACAGCCGTTCGCCCTCCTTCGCGGCCGCCTCGTGCACGGCGTGCAGCGACGCCGCGGCGGCGAGGATCGCGGGCAGGTCGGGGGCGCCGGGCCAGCGGCCGGACTCGCGGTCGTCGGCCGGATACGGGGACACCCAGCGGGTGCCCTTGCGCAGCACCAGCAGGCCCACCCCGGCCGGACCGCCCCACTTGCGGGCGCTGCCGGTCAGCAGCGACCAGCCTCCGGGCACCGGCACCCGGCCCAGTGACATGGCGGCGTCCACGTGCAGCGGCACCCCGGCGTCGCGGCAGCGCGCGGCGGCCTGCGCGACCGGCTGCACGGTGCCGGCCTCGTGGCTCGCGCTGATCAGTGAGGCGAGCGCCACACCGGGGGCCGTCACGGCCGCGCCCCACGCGTCGAGATCTACCCGGCCCAGGCGGTCCACCGGCACCTCGGTCTCCGTGCCGCCGTCGCGCACGTGCCGCTCGCCGGCGTGCAGCACGGCCGAGTGCTCGATCGCGGAGCGGACGAAGCCCGGCCCGGTGCGGCGGCGGCCGGCCAGTCCACCGAGGACGGCGGCGTGGACGGCGGTGGTGCCGCTGCTGGTGAAGCTCAGCTCGTCGGCGCGTACGCCCAGGACCTGAGCGATCGTGTCGCGGGCCGCGTCCAGCAGCAGCCGCGCGCGGCGCGCCCGGGTGTAGAGCTTGCCGGGGTCGGCCCAGCCGTCGCCGAGCGCGGCGAGCAGCGCCTCGCGCGCGGCCGGGTGCAGCGGGGTCGCGGTGGCCGCATCGAAGTACGCGCCGACCCCGTTCTCGTCGCGATCGATGGGTCCGGCCTGCCGGGGATCTCGCACCCCTCGACGGTATCGTGATCTAGCGGTGGCGGCTCCGTCGCCGTCATGACGTCCCCGTGGACACGCCGGATCACCGGGCCCACCCCAGGCCCGGCAGCGGGCCCGGGGTGAAGTACTCTGCGACCGTCGGTCACGCCCCTCACCGGTGCGTCCGAGGGTGGCGCTGCTTAGGGAGGCAGGAGCAGGTGGTCGCAAAGCGAGCCCGCAGGCGAGTTCTCGGCTTGAGCGCGATGTCGGTCGGTGCGGTGACGCTGCTCGCCGGGTGCAACGTCGGCGACGCGTTCGGTGGCTTCGGCTGGCCGAAGGGCGGCATCACCGAGCAGTCCGAGCGGATGTACGACCTGTGGGTCGGTTCCGTGGTCGCGGCTCTCGCGGTCGGCGTGTTCGTGTGGGGCCTGATCTTCTGGTGCATCGCGGCCTACCGCCGCAAGCGCGGGGACGTGGACCTGCCCACGCAGACGCGGTTCAACCTGCCGATCGAGATCCTCTACACGGTGCTGCCGTTCCTGGTCATCTCGGTGCTCTTCTACTACACCGCGATCATCCAGACCGACGTGGACCGGCTGAGCAAGAACCCGGACGCCACCGTCGAGGTCGTCGCGTTCAAGTGGAACTGGCAGTTCAACTACCTCGCCAGCCCCGAGCCGGACGCCGAGCGGGTGGAGAGCACCCCGGGCGACAGCAACTACATCCCGATCGTGGTCGTCCCGGTCGGGCAGACGGTGCGCTTCGTCGAGCACAGCGCCGACGTCATCCACTCGTTCTGGGTGCCGGAGCTGCTGTTCAAGCGCGACGTCTTCCCGGGCAACGTGGTCAACCAGTTCGAGGTGACGGTCACCCAGCCGGGCGCCTACGTCGGGCGCTGCGCCGAGCTGTGCGGCACGTACCACTCGATGATGAACTTCGAGCTGCGCGCCGTGACGCCGGAGAAGTACCAGCAGTTCGTGGCGGCGCTGAAGGCGGGCAAGAACACGCCGCAGGCGCTGACGGCGATCGGTGAGCCCGCGTTCGCGACCAAGACCGTGCCGTTCCCGACCCTGCGCACCGCGAACTGAGGCTGAGGACTATGAAGACGGAATACCGGATCTTTATCGGCGTCTCGCTGTTCCTGATCGTGGCGGCCGTGGTCTACGGCTGGTGGACCAACCACGCCATGGGCGGGGTGGAGGCGATCGGCACGACCGCGCTGGTCCTGTCCACGCTGCTGTGCGCGATGTGCGGCGGATACTTCTGGTTCGTCTCGCGGCGCATCGACCCGCGCCCGGAGGACCGGCTCGACGCGGAGATCGCGGACGGCGCCGGCGAGCTGGGCTTCTTCAGCCCCGGCAGCTACTGGCCGTTCGGCATCGCGGTGTCGGCGCTGATCGCCTCGCTCGGCCTGGTGTTCTGGATGTGGTGGCTGATCGCGCTCGGCATCGTGTGCGTGCTGCTGTCCAGCTCGGCCCTGCTGTTCGAGTACTACACCGGCACCCGGCGCACCGCGGAGCACTGAGCTCCGGCACATACGAGAAACCGGCTCCCTCCACCACGGAGGGAGCCGGTCTTTTCGCGTATGGGTACTACTCGGCGTACTTCGCGGCCGCGGCCGCGGTGATCCAGCGGTCCAGCGCGGCGGCCGCGGCGCCGGAGTCGATCGCCTCGGCGGCGCGCCGCATGTTCACGTGCAGCGCCTCGGTCAGCTCCGTGCCGATCGTGTCCGGGTCGGGTGCCCCCGCACCGGCGACCGCCCAGTCGTGGGCGGTGAGCGCGGCGGCCGTGTTGACCAGCACCGCGTCGCGCACCGCGCCGGTCTCGCCGGCCAGCAGGCGGCGCACCGCGTCGGCGTTGACGGCCACGTCGCCGCCGCGCAGGTCCCCCGCGGACGAGCGGGGCACGCCGAGGTCGGCGGAGTCGACCGTCAGGGGGGTCACCTGGCCGCCACGAGCCAGCCAGACGCGCGTGGGCGCGGCGGTGGTGAACTCGTCCAGGCCGTCCTCGCCGCACAGCACCAGGACCGTGTCACCGCGATCGGCGAACACCCGGGCCATCACGCCGGCCATGCGCATGTCGGCGCAGCCGACCGCGCCCGCCCGGGGCCGGGCCGGATTGGTCAGCGGGCCGAGGAAGTTGAACGCGGTGGGCACGCCCAGCTCCCGGCGTACGCCACCGGCGTGGCGCAGCCCGGCGTGGAACGTCGCGGCGAAGCAGAAGGTGATGCCGACCTCGTCGGCGACCGCGGAGACCTGCTGCGGGGTCAGGTCCAGCGGGATGCCCAGGAACTCCAGCACGTCCGCGGTGCCGCAGGACGAGGAGGCGGCCCGGTTGCCGTGCTTGACGACGCGGGCCCCGGCCCCGGCGGCGACGATCGCGGACATGGTCGAGATGTTGACCGTGTGCGCCTGGTCGCCGCCGGTGCCGACCACGTCGACCGTGACCAGCCGCTGCTCGTCGGTCTGCGGCAGGGGAGCGGCCTGCGCCAGCATCGTGGCCACCAGGCCGGAGAACTCGTCGGCGGTCTCGCCCTTGGCGCGCAGCAGCAGCGCGAAGCCGGCGATCTGCGACGGCGTCGCCGCGCCCGTCATGATCTCGCCCATGGCCCAGGCGGTGTCGTCGGCCGTCAGCTCCTCGCGCCGCAGCAGCGTGCCGAGCAGGTGGGGCCAGGTGTTCCGGTCGCCCATCGGGCCTCCAGGGGTGAAGGGCGTGGCGCGCGGAGCACTGCTCAAGCGGCCACGGAGGATTCGTCGTGCAGCAGGTTGGCGATGGCCCTGGCGGTCTCGATCGGGTCGAGCGGGTGGACCAGCGTCGCGTCGACGCGGGCGTACGCCGCCAGCCAGCGGTCGGCCGAGCGCGCGATCACGACGCAGGTGGGCGGGCACTCGTCGATCTCGTCCTTGAGCTGACGCGCCACGCCCAGGCCACCGCCCGGGGTCGCCTCGCCGTCCAGCACCAGCAGGTCGATCTCGTAGTCGTCCACGAGCTTGACGCACTCGCCGTAGGTGGACGCCTCGACGAACTCGACCTCGAGGTCCGGGGCGGGGTGCTCGCCGATGGCCAGCCGCATCCGGTCGCGGACCTGCGAGTCGTCGCTGTAGAGCAGGACGGTCTTGGTACTCATGCGCTCATCCTAAGCGGTGAGGTGATCTCGTGGTCGTGCGGTGCGCCGTCAGTCTGCGGCGGCGCCGTGGCGGCATCCTCGGCGGCCTCCCCGGCCGCCCGGGCGGCGTCCTCGCGGTCGAGCTGCCGGTCGATGCGCGCCGCCTCCTGGCGGGACTGGCGGATCCACTGGGCCACCAGGATGGCGAGCATCGTCACAGAGACGATCTCGCCGCCCGCCCACAGCACGCCGCCCGCGGTCACCTGGTCGGCCCAGGGATCCATCCAGGACAGGCCGAGCGAGGGGTACCAGTCGCCGCCGAGGAGCGTCTTCGACTGCATGATGGTGAGCCCCAACACGGTGTGAAACGGGACACTCAGCACCATCAGCAGCGCGCGCGCCGGATACGGCCAGCGGCCGGGCAGCGGATCGCGCCCGAGCAGGGGCCAGAAGAACAGGCAGCCGGTGGCGATGAAGTGCGCGTGCATGACCTCGTGCAGCCATTCGTGGCGCAGCGTCTGCTCGTACAGGCTGGTGAAGTACAGCGCGAACGGGTTGGCGATGAAGATGGCGAACGCGGTCAGCGGGAACGCGAGCACCGCCGCGACCCGGCTGTGCAGCACCGCGAGCAGCGTCTTGCGGGGCTTCGCGGGCAGCGTGCGCAGGGCCAGGGTGACCGGCGCGCCCAGCGCCAGGAAGATCGGGGCGACCATGGACAGCGCCATGTGCTGGATCATGTGCACGCTGACCAGCGTGGTGTCGTAGCCGCCGATCCCGCTGACGGTGACCAGGGCGAGCGTGCCCAGGCCGGGGCCGAGGAAGGCGACGGTGCGCCCCACGGGCCACCGGTCGCCGCGCATCCGCAGCCGGTGCGTGCCGTAGAGGTAGAGCGCCGCCGCGAGCAGCAGACCCACCGCGAGCCACGAGTCCAGCCGGGCGCCGGTCACCAGAGTCTCGACGGTGAACGGGGGCGTCTCGGCGCTCAAGGTCGTAACAGGGGAGGTCAGCGCGGTGAAATGATCGACAGGCGGCACCACCCGAGGCTAAACGGTGGTGGTCGCGACGGTGCCGCCGGGTGGCGACACGCCGCCAACCAGGCACCCCGACGCTCGCCGATGCAGGTCGGGGGCAATAATGACCGCGTGACTGCCGCCTCAGCCATCGACAAGAGCAGGATCCACTCCCTGACCAGGCCCAACATGGTCAGCGTCGGGACGATCGTGTGGCTCTCCAGCGAACTCATGTTCTTCGCGGCGCTGTTCGCGATGTTCTTCGCGATCCGCGCAGCGGATTACAGCATGTGGGAGAAGAACGCCCACGTGCTGAATCTGCCGTACGCGGTCTTCTTCACGACGATCCTGGTGCTGTCCTCCATCACCTGCCAGATCGGCGTGCTGCGCGCGGAGCGGGGTGACGTGTACGGGCTGCGGTTCTGGTTCACCATCACGTTCCTGATGGGCCTGACGTTCGTGCTCGGCCAGGTGAACGAGTACCGCGTGCTGGTCAGCGAGGGTGTGAAGATCAACTCGGACGGCTTCGGGTCGATGTTCTACCTGACCACGGGCTTCCACGGCCTGCACGTGACAGGCGGTCTGATCGCCTTCATCATCTACATGATCCGTACCACCATGGGCCGGTTCACGCCGGCGCAGGCGACCTCGGCGATCGTGGTGTCGTACTACTGGCACTTCGTCGACGTGGTCTGGGTCGGCCTCTTCTTCATGATCTACCTGCTGGAGCGGATGTGAGCTCGGCCATGACATCTGACACCCCACGCCCGGCGCCGGGCGCGCCCAAGCAGCGCGGCCGCGTGCGCCGCCGGCTGAACTCCGCGCTGCGCATGTTCGCAGCGCTGGTGTTCGCGGGCGGGATCTACGCGATCGTCGCGCCCGGTGGCGCGCAGGGCGCCGCGCCGCTGACGCCGGCCGCCGAGGCGGGCAAGGCGCTGTACGACCAGAGCTGCATCTCCTGTCACGGCGCCAACGCGCAGGGTGTGGCGGGCCGGGGCCCGAGCCTGATCGGCGTCGGCTCCGCAGCGGTCGAGTTCCAGGTGGAGACGGGCCGCATGCCGGCCGCCCGCCAGGAGGCGCAGGCCGGGCGCAAGCCCCCGCTGTACACCAACGACCAGGCTCGCCAGCTGGGCGCGTTCATCCAGGAGCTGGGCGGCGGCCCGCAGCTCCCCGAGGGTGAGGACTACGCGTCGAAGGGCGACATCGCCCGCGGCGGCGAGCTCTACCGGATCAACTGCTCGTCCTGCCACGCCTTCTCCGGCGGCGGCGGCGCGCTGTCCAGCGGCAAGTACGCGCCGACCCTGGAGCCCGCCACGGACCGGCAGATCTACGCCGCGATGCTGACCGGCCCGCAGAACATGCCGGTCTTCGGCGACAACGAGCTCTCCCCGCAGGACAAGTTCGACATCATCGCCTACGTGCAGAACCTGAAGACCGACGCCGACCCGGGCGGCTGGGGCCTCGGCCGCTTCGGTCCGGTGACCGAGGGCCTCGCGATCTTCCTGGTCGGTGTGGTTGCCCTGGTCTTCGCCTCGCTTTGGATTGCAGGTAAGTCATGAGTGACACGAGCACCCAGGTGCGCGACGCCTCGGGCGTCGACCTGAACGACCCGGAACTCACCCGGTTCGACATCGTGCGCGAGGGCGCGCGCCGCGACGGCGTGGAGATCGTCCACTACGAGCCGCAGTACGCGCCGGGCTCCAAGGGCGAGAAGCGGATGGTCCGCATCGTCGCGTTCTTCTTCATCCTGACCGGCCTCGCGGCGACCGCCTTCCTGGTCGCGTTCATCTGGTGGCCGTGGGAGTACGAGCCGGGCACCAACGCCAGCAAGCTCTACACCCCGGTCCTGGGCCTCACCCTGGGCCTGGCCCTGCTCGGCATCGGCCTGGGCATCCTGACCTGGGGCAAGAAGCTGCTGCCGCACGAGATCGCGATCCAGGAGCGGCACGACGGGCCGTCCGACCCGACCGAGCAGAAGCTGACCGGCAACACGCTGCAGTTCATCGGCGAGGAGTTCGGCCTGTCCCGCCGCCCGCTGCTGAAGCTGTCGCTGCTGGGCCTGCTGCCCGTCGGCGCGGTGGCGGCCGCGGTGCCGATCGGCGCCCTGATCAAGGACCCGCACCACCCCGACATCCTCTTCAAGACCGGGTTCGCCGGCGCCACGCCGCAGAACCCGATCCGCCTGATGCGCGACGACGAGACGCTCATCCGGCCGGAGGAGGTCAGCACCGGCGGCCAGATCACGGTGTTCCCGCACATCCCGGGTGGCCAGACCAACCACCACGCCGACTCGCCCACGCTGCTGATCCACCTGCGTGAGGACGACGCGGCACTGCTCAACGGCCGGCTCTACAACATCAACCAGGGCAGCACCTGGAGCAGCTTCGTGGCGTACTCGAAGATCTGCACCCACGCGGGCTGCCCGGCCAGCCTCTACGAGCAGCAGACCAACCGCCTGCTCTGCCCCTGTCACCAGTCGCAGTTCCTCATCACCGACAACGCCCGGCCGATCTTCGGCCCGGCCACGCGGTCGCTGCCCATGCTGCCCATCAGCGTGGACGCGGAGGGCTACCTGGTTGCCACCGGCGACTACAAGGTGCCGGTCGGACCGGCGTTCTGGGAGAAGGACTGATCGCCATGAAGCGTCGCAAGCTTGATTTCAAGGCGCTCCCGGGCAAGGCCGCGCAGGAGGTGGACACCCGCCTGCCGGTCGCGACCCCGTTGCGCTCGATGCTGAACAAGGTGTTCCCCGACCACTGGTCGTTCCTGCTGGGCGAGATCGCGCTGTTCTCGTTCATCATCCTGCTGCTCACGGGCACCTTCCTCGCGCTGTTCTTCGAGCCCTCCATGCAGGAGGTGCACTACAACGGGTCGTACCTGCCGCTGCAGGGCGTGCAGATGTCCCGGGCGTACGAGACCGCGCTGGACCTGTCGTTCGACGTGCGCGGCGGCCTGATCATGCGGCAGATGCACCACTGGTCGGCGCTGCTGTTCATGGCCGCGATCGTGGTGCACATGTTCCGGATCTTCATGACCGGCGCGTTCCGCAAGCCGCGCGAGCTCAACTGGATCATCGGCCTGAGCATGTTCTGGCTGGGCTTCACCGAGGGCTTCGCCGGCTACTCGCTGCCCGACGACGCGCTGTCCGGCACCGGCCTGCGCATCGCCTCGGCGATCATGCTGTCCATCCCGGTGATCGGCTCCTGGGTGACCACGTCGCTGTTCGGCGGCGAGTTCCCCGGCGAGATCATCCTGTCCCGCCTGTACATCCTGCACGTGTTCCTGCTGCCGCTGATCCTGCTCGGCCTGGTCACCGTGCACCTGGCGCTGGTCTTCATCCAGAAGCACACCCAGTGGCCGGGCCCGGGCCGGACCGAGAAGAACGTGGTCGGCGAGCGCTTCGTGCCCCGCTACACCATCAAGCAGGCCGGGTTCTTCATGCTCGTCTTCGCGGTGATCGCGCTGATGGGCGGCCTCTTCCAGATCAACCCGATCTGGCTGTTCGGCCCGTATGAGGCCGCCGTCGTCTCGGCGGGCAGCCAGCCCGACTGGTACGTCATGTTCCTCGACGGCTCGACCCGCCTCATGCCCGCCTGGGACATCCGGGTGTTCGGGTACAACATCCCGCCGCTGTTCTGGCCGACGGTGGTGCTGCCCGGCATCCTGACGATCCTGCCCATGGCGTACCCGTGGATCGAGCGGCGCTGGAAGAAGGACTACGCCTCGCACAACCTGCTGCAGCGCCCGCGTGACGTGCCGGACCGCACCGGTCTGGCGGCCATGGCCTTCGCGTTCTACATGGTGCTGACGATCTCCGGCGGCAACGACATCGTCGCCGACAAGTTCCACATCAGCCTGAACGCGATGACCTGGGCGGGCCGCGTCGGCCTGCTGGTGCTGCCGCCGCTGGCGTACTACTTCGCGCGCCGCCTGATGCTGGGCCTCCAGCAGCACGACCGCGAGGTGCTCGCGCACGGCGTCGAGACCGGCATCATCAAGCGCCTGCCCGACGGCCGCTTCGTCGAGGTGCACCAGCCCCTCGTCGAGCCGGACGCGCACGGCCACACCGACCTGCCGTACGTCGGCTGGACGGTGCCGAAGAAGATGAACCGGCTCGGCGCGCTCGGCCCGGCCGTACGCGGTTTCTTCCGCCCCATCGAGCAGCCCGCGCCCCCGGCGCAGCAGCCCGAGAAGCGCGAGGAGATCACCACCGGCCCGCACTGACCTGCGCGCCAGTCACCGACGGAGGGGCACCCGCCACATGGCGGGTGCCCCTCCGTCGTACGCTTCGCGATAGGACGGACGGGGGTGTGACCGTGCAGGACGCGCTGGCGGCGATGCAGATGCTGGCCACGGCCGAGGGCCGGGCCGACCCCTATCCGCTGTACGAGCGGCTGCGGGCCGCCGGCCCGGTGCTCCCGCTCGGCGAGGGCTTCGCCGTGGTCACCGGGTACGCCGAGGCCGACCAGGTGCTGCGCGGCACCGGGTTCCGGGTCACCGACGAGGCCGCGCTCGACGGCTCCCTGCCCGGCTGGCGCTCGGTCGCCTCCTGGCGCTGGCTCAGCCGCACCATGCTGTGGCGCAACGCGCCCGACCACACCCGGCTGCGCCGCCTGGCCGGGTCCGCGTTCACCCCGCGCCGGGTGGCCGCGCTGCGCGCCGACGTGGCGGCGCTCGCCGAGGGCCTCATCGCGCCGCTGGCCGCCGCGGGGGAGCCGGCCGACTTCATGGACACGGTGGCGTACCCGCTGCCCGTCTCGGTGATCTGCGCGCTGCTCGGGGTGCCCGACACCGACCGGGACTGGTTCCGGCCCCGCGCCCACGACCTGACCCTGGCGCTGGAGGTGTTCGCGGGCGACCCGGACGAGCTGGCCCGCGCCGACGCCGCCAGCGACGAGCTGGGGGAGTACTTCGTCGAGCTGCTGGCGCGGCGGCAGCGCGAGCCGGGCGACGACATGATCAGCGACCTGCTGGCGGCTGGGGCGGCGGGAGAGGCCGGTGGCGCCGAGCTGGTCGCGCACCTGGTGCTGCTGCTCATCGCGGGCTTCGAGACCACCACCAACCTGCTCGGCAACGGCCTGGCCGTGCTGCTCGACCAGCCCGAGCACGCCGCGCGGCTGCGCGACCGGCCGGAGCTGGTGGACGCGTACGTCGAGGAGATGCTGCGCTACGACCCGCCCGTGCAGGTGACCTCGCGGTACGCCGCGCAGGACGCGGAACTCGCCGGGGTCGCCGTGCCGGCCGGCACCGAACTGCTGCTCGTGCTCGCGGCGGCGGCGCGCGACCCGCGCCGGTTCGCCGAACCGCACCGCTTCCTGCCGGATCGGGAGGGCGCGCCGTCGCTGTCGTTCGGCGCGGGGCCGCACTACTGCCTGGGCGCGCCGCTGGCGCGGCTGGAGGCGCAGCTCGCGTTCCCGCTGCTGCTGGAGCGGCTGCCCGGCCTGCGCGCGGCAGGGCCCGCCACCCGCCGCGACCGCCTCGGCTTCCGCGGCTACACCCGCCTGCCCATCACCCCCTGACCCCTCGCGGTCGGCCGGGTGGTGTCGTGGTGGCCACTTTCGCGTGGTGGGCGCGGGGTGGGCATGGCACAGTGGCGCCACACCCCAGGCAGTGAGAGGCAGCCCCCATGATTCCCGCAGCTCTGACCCGTGAGAACCGGCCGCGTCAGCCCCGTCGCTCCGCCGTCGGGCACGGCGTGGCCCGTCATTCCGTGCTCAACCTCGGCTGGCTCAGCAGCTGCGGCTCGGCTCGCCCGCAGCACCAGGGCGCATGCTGCCGCCCGATGTCGCTGATGCCCCGCTGACCGGCTACTCCGCGCTGCCGCCGTGCCATGATCGCGGCTTCGTGTCGAAACCTGTGGCCACGCTCCACCTTTCGACACGAACTAGCGATCATGCCCCAGTCGCGTGAGCCAGTGGGAGATGCGGGGGGCCAGGGTCGAGCCCGCCTTGACCCACTTGAAGTGGTCGAGGGGGACGCCGGCCTCGGCGGTGGTGAGGTGGTCGCGGGTCACCGTGGCCGTGGGGAGGGCCGCGACCAGGTGGTCGGTGGTCTGCGGCGGCGTGTACTGGTCGTCGTCGACGCTGATCGCGAGCACCGGCAGGTCGATCGCCGCCAGCCCGTCCTCTGCGGCCAGGTGCGCGGGGAAGCGGCCGTGGCGCGCGGTGTACGCCCAGTCGCGGATGACGCCGCGGGCCTGCCGCCCGCCGAAGCCCCAGCCGGGCCAGACCCGCAGCGCGGCGGACACCCCGTTGACGACCTGGGTCATGCCGAGCACGGCCAGCCGCTGCAGGCGCGGGTAGGTGCGCCAGTAGGGCAGGCCCACCGCGATCAGGATGATCCCGTCGGCCCGATGACCCCGGCCGCGGGCGGCCTCGCGGGCCAGGTGCAGCACCGCGGTCTGGCCGCCGAGGGAGTGTCCGAGCAGGACGGTACGCCGCCCGGCGCGCTGCTCGGCGAGCGCGTCCAGCACCGCGTCGACGTCGTCGGCCAGCTCGGGGTAGCCGTACCGGCTGTCCCGGCTGGGCCGGGGTGCGCTGGCCCCGGTGCCGCGCAGGTCGGCCACGGCGACGCCGATGCCCGCCTCGTTGAGGCTGTGCGCGAAGCGGGTGTAGTAGCCGGCGGGCACGCCCATCGCCGGGAAGACGACGGCCAGCGGGGCGTCGGGTGCCTGCGCGGGGTGGAGCAGGATGGCGAGCCGGTCGCTGCCGCGGTCCACGGTGAGCTGCATGGCAGCAGCCTAGACCGCGAGGTTACTCACAAGTAAGAACCTCGGAGTGTGACGCGGGCCGCTGCGCGCGGGCTCAGAAGCCGATGGCGAACGCCTGCTCCAGGTCGTGGCGCGAGTACGAGCGGAACGCGATGTGGGTGTCCGTGCCGAGCACGCCCGGCACCTTGGAGATGCCGCCCGCGATGACCTCGGCGATGTGGTCGAACTCGCGCACCCGGACGATGGCGATAAGGTCGACGCCGCCCGCGACGGAGTACACCTCGCTGACGCCCTCCAGGTTGGCCAGTTCCTCGGCGACCTCCGGGATCGCGTCGGTCGCGCAGTCGATGAGAACGATCGCTGTGATCACCGGGACTCCTCGCGTCGTGCGGGTCGATCAGGAAGCTGTGCCGGCGGCACGCCGCCCAGCCGTGCCATAAGTTCATGATCGACGGTCGGGTGGGGCGCCGGGCCCTACCGCCATGCTAGGCGGCGGGGACGGTGAGGTCCCGGCCGACCCTGATCATGCGGTGCAGATGCTCGTCACGGGCGACGTGCGCGTCGGGCCAGAGCACGCAGTCCTGGACCGTGCCGTCGACGCGCGCGCCGTCGCCGAGCACGCTGCCGGCGGCCTGGCCGGTGAGCACGACACCCGCGCCGAACAGGTTCTCGCCGCGGGCGGCGTGCAGGTTGGCCGCGAGGTAGTCGGCGGGGGTGCCGCAGTCGAGGTAGAGGCCGGCCAGCGGGATCACGTCGAGGCGGCCGGACTGCTCCGCCGGGCGCCAGGTGGTGCGGGCCAGCTCGCGCGGCTTGTCCGGCAGGACGGCCACGTCGGCGGCGGGCAGCAGCGAGGCCCCGGCGAAGTTGTAGCCGTGGAACGGGTCGGGCTTGCCGGCCTTGACGCCGTGCATCCGCACCCGGTCACCGTCCCACCCCGCCAGCAGCGCGCCGAGGTCGGCGGGGCCGGTCACGCCGACGTACGCGTCGGCGTTGAGCACCAGCACGCCGCGCCCGGCGATCCAGTCCCGCAGGTTGCCCAGCGCGCCCGCGGTGCCCAGCGGCTCCTCCTCGACCGACAGGTGCGCCCGGTCCCCGACGTGCTCGGCGACCTGCCCGGCCAGCCAGTGCGCGTTGACCGCGACCCGGTCCGGCCCGGTCAGCCCGACCTCGGCCAGCCGCGCCAGGGCCCTGTCCAGCAGCGGCACGTTGCCGATCGGCACCAGCGCCTTGGGCCGCAGCATGGTCAGCGGCCGCAGCCGCGTGCCGAGCCCGGCGGCCAGCACCACCGCGCAGAGATCGGCGGGGGCGGTCACCGGACCGTCCTGTTCCTGGCCGAACGTGCTCATCGGACCGTCCTGGTGCTCGTCGGGTGGCCATCGCCGGCCGGTGGCCCGAACGGTCACCGGCGCTCCAGACATCATCCAAGCGGGCGGCCCCGCCGCCTTCAGCGGGTGGCGCCGGTCTGGTCGCGGTATGCCTCCGGGCCGATGCCGTAGTGGCCGAGCAGCCGTGCGGTGGCCGGGGTCAGCACGGGCAGGTCGTCCACCGCGTGCCAGCGGGCCTCCCACACCTCGGCGCCGTCGACGCTGGTCTGCGTCGTCGAGGCGGGCACCCGGGCGGTGAAGACCATGTCGACCCAGTGGCCCGTGTGGTGCACCATCGCGTTCGGCACGGCGGGACTGACCTGGTCGGGGGTCAGCTGGATGCCGGTCTCCTCGGCCGCCTCGCGGCACGCCGCGTCGATCGGGGCCTCACGCCGCTCCAGCAGCCCGGCGGGCAGCGTCCAGCCCCGGCCGGGCGGCTGGCGCAGCAGCAGGATGCGCTCGGGGCCGGTCGCCTCGCTGTCGAAGATCAGCACGACCGAGCCCACCGAATACCGCGCGGTCACGGTCTTGACCAGCCGGTGCCGCCAGCGTGGCGGGATCCGGTAGAAGACGCCGTAGCCGAAGGAGACGAGCTTCCTGCGCAGCGGTGAGCGTCGGTTCACCGTGCCAGGCTAGTCGACGAGCGCCTCGCCGGAGCGTCAGCGGCGTCGCGCCGCGGGGCGACCACGCTCACGGGCGTCGACCGGGCCGCCTCGCCCTGGTTGTCGACGCTCGCGATGAGCTGGTCGACGATGGTGTCGGCGGATACCCGGTGTTCGGCGACCGCCATCAGCAGCGTGTCGAGATCCGGATACTCCAGCGCCACGGCGAGGCTGGCCAGCCGCTGCTCGTCGGCCAGGGCCCGGTCGCGGCGGCGCAGCGCCAGGCCGATCGCGGCCCGCCCCAGCTGCAGCCGGTCGCTGACCGTGCCCGCGGCGACCTCCGGCTCGGTGAACCGGCGGCTCAGCCGCAGCCGAGCGTTGGGCGACTTCACGAACTCCAGCCACTCCCGGCGCGGGCCGGGGTGGTTGCGCGCCCGGCTGACCAGGATGTCGACCACGTCGCCGTCGGTCAGCGCGGCGTTGAGCGGGGTGAGCACCCCGTTCACGGTCGCCGCGACGCACCGGTCGCCGGTGCGGGTGCCCAGCTCGTACGCCACGTCCACCGGGCTCGCCCCGGCGGGCAGCAGCAGCTGGCGTCCCCAGGCGAAGACCTGGATCTGCTGCTCGGCCAGGTCACAGCGCAGTGTCTCGACGAACTGCACCGCGTCGGGAGCGGCCTGCTCCAGGTCCAGCGCGCGGCGCAGCCAGGCGTGCTCGCCGGGCTGGCGCTGCGGCGGCGGCGCCTCGCGCCGTTCGGTGCGCGTCTGGCCGAACAGGCCGAGCCCGGACCGCCGCGCCGGCCGGGCCGGGTAGCGGTACGGCGCGACGACGCCGTACTCGACCGCGCGGTGCATCTGCTCGGTGCGGATCAGCACCTCGACCATCTGGTCGTCGGGGCCCAGCACGGTGGTGTGCAGCGAGCGGTAGAGATTGTTCTTGGGCGCCGCGATGAAGTCCTTGAACCGGCCCGGGATCGGCTTCCACTGCTGGTGCACCGCGCACAGCGCGCCGTAGCAGTCCGCCTCGTCGCCGTCCATCACCACCACGATGCGGGGCAGGTCCATCGGCACCGGGCTGCCCGCCTGCCGGGTGTCCTTCCAGATCGAGTAGTAGTGCCGGGGGCGCGGCTCGACGCGGCCGTCCAGCCGCTCCCGCCGCAGCGCGGCCGACCCGATGGTGACCAGGTTCTGCACGTAGTCGTTCCAGTCGGGGCGGTTGGACACCATGGAGTCGATGCGCCCGTACTCGTCCGGGTCGAGGAACAGCAGCACCTTGTCTTCCAGCTCGCGCTTGAGCGCCTGGATGCCGAGCCGGTCGCAGAGCGGCACCAGCACCTCGCGGGTCGCCCCGGCGATGCGGGCGCGGGAGGCGGCTGAGCGGGCGTCCAGGGTCTGCATGTTGTGCAGCCGGTCGGCCAGCTTGATGACCAGCACCCGGATGTCCTGCCCGGCGGCGACGATCATCTTGCGGATGGTCTCCGCCTCGGCACGGGCGCCGAAGTGGGCCTTGTCGAACTTGGTCACCCCGTCGACCAGCAGGGCGACGTCCGGGCCGAAGTCCGCGCGTAGCTGGGCCAGGGTGTAGCTGGTGTCCTCGACGGTGTCGTGCAGCAGCGCGGCGACCAGCGTGGTGCCGTCCATGCCCAGGTGGGCGAGGATCTCCGCGACGGCGAGCGGATGGGTGATGTACGGATCACCGCTCTTGCGCATCTGGCCGCGGTGCATGCGCTCGGCGACCACGTACGCCCGGCGCAGCAGCGCCACGTCCGAGCCGGAGTGCACGGTGCGGTGCGCCTTGATCAGAGCCGCCACCGGGTCGGCGGGCGCCTGTGCCCGCTCGGCCGGCCAGCTGAGCATCGCCCGGATCCGGGTGCTGAGCAGGCTCTCGCCCGCCCGGCCCGTGGTTGCCGGAATCCCCGTCGCCACCGCAGCGGCATCCGCGTCCACTGAGGACACCCCCCTCACCGCCCGGAGGTGGAGCGTCGACCAGCACGTCCGCGGTCCCGGCGTGCCATGACCGCCCACTTCCGAGAGATCTCTGGATATCGCTCCATAGCCTAGTAACGAACGTGGCAGCCGTTCGGTCAAGACCTTTCATGCATTCGGTCAAGTAATGGCCGAACGGTTCACGGGAGGTGACCGGGAGTCAGCCGGGCTGCCGCTGCTGGGGCGTCCCCAGCAGGCGACGCCACCGGGCCGGGCCGCGGGCCGGGGAGGCCCAGCCCGAGGTGGCCTCCACCAGGCGCGTCTCCGGTCGCTCCAGCCAGTCGAGGATGCGCTCGGTCTCCTCCGGGGTGGCGCACGGCGTCGGGCCGGGCGCGGCCAGCACCGTCTCCGCGGTCGGCCGGATCAGCTCCAGCGTCCGTCGCGGATGGACGCCGGGCGCGGCGGTCGCGGCGGCGGCGAGCCGGCCGTGCCGGACGATGGCGATCTCCCACGCGTTCTGCTCGGTGCGCCGGGCCGCGATCAGCTCCTCGATCGAGGTCAGCGAGGCCAGCCGCTGCATGCGGATCGCCGCCCGCAGGAACGCGGTCAGCCGGTCGCGCACCGCCGCCGCGTCCTCGTAGCGCTGGGCGTCCGACAGCCGGTGGATCCGGGCCAGCAGCGGGTCCACCACCGCGTCCGGGTCGCCGCCGAACGCGGCCCGCAGCGGCGCCGCGGCGCGCTCGTCGTAGTCCTCCGTGCTGATCGCCAGCGTGCAGGGCGCCGGGCACTTGCCCAGCTCGGCCAGCGCGCAGGCGGCCGTGGCCTTGCGCGCGGACAGCCGGGGCGTGCACTGCCGCAGCGGCAGCGCCTCGTGGATCGCGTCCACCGCCGCCTGCGCGGCCGACCGCCCGGCGAACGGCCCGAGATAGGCGCCGCCGTCGGCGGCCAGCTGCCGCACCACGGACAGCCGGGGGTAGGGCTCGGCGGTCAGCTTCAGCCACTGCACCCGCTCCGGATGCTTGGAGCGCCGGTTGTACGGCGGCGCGTGCGCCGCGATCAGCCGCAGCTCGCGTACCTGCGCCTCCAGGCCGTGGGCGCACTCGACCGCGTCCACCCGCACGGCGGCGCCCAGCATCTCCTTGATCCGGGCCCGGCGCTCGGCGGCGGTGAAGTAGCTGCGCACCCGGGTGGCGATGTCGGTGGAGGTGCCGACGTAGAGCGGGCGGCCGTCGGCGGCCCGGAACAGGTAGACCCCAGGAGCGTGCGGCAGGCCCTCGGCCAGGTGCTTCTTGGCCCGCTGCACCGGCGCGACGGCCTTGACGAACTCGATGGTGTCGCCGAGGGTGTGTACCCGGTGCCCGCCCAGCCGGGCGATCAGCGCGTGCAGCACCCCGACGGTGGCGCGGGCGTCGGCCATGGCCCGGTGCGAGGGCTGGTCGGCGACGCGGAAGTACGCCGCCAGCGTGCCGAGCTTGTTGTTGGGCACCTCGTCGCGCAGCAGCACCCGCCGGGCGAGCTGCACCGTGTCCACGATGCGCGGGTTGGGCCAGCGGTAGCCGTGCGCGGCGCAGGCCGCCTTCAGGAAACCCGTGTCGTACGGCGCGTTGTGCGCCACCAGCACGGCGCCGGACAGGAACTCCAGCAGTGACGGCAGCACCGCTTCGATCGGCGGGGCCTCCATGGTCATCGTGGTGGTGATGCCGGTCAGCACGGTGATGAACGGCGGAATGGGCACCCCGGGATTGATCAGCGTGCCGAACGAGCCCAGCTCCTCGCCGCCGCGCACCTTGACCGCCCCGATCTCGGTGATGCCCGCGCCGTCCGGGGCGCCGCCGGTGGTCTCCAGGTCCAGCACCACGAAGGTGGTGTGCCGCAGGTCCAGCTGCAGCGGGTCGGCCAGCATGCCGTCGAGGGTGGGCTGCTCGAAACGGTCACGCGACGCGGCGGGGCCGGGTCGCGGCACGTGGTTCGGGGACGGCACAGACCGGACGGTAGACCTACCGTACGACGTAACGCCGCCGGTCGATCGGCGACACGGGCGGCGAACACCCGTGACGTGGCACGTTCCCTCGGGCGGTCGGTGCGTTAAGTGAGCCGCGAACCCTAGCGACAAGATCGGCGGGACGGTGGAACACTAGGACCATGTCAGCCGCTGAACTTTCGTTCGACGCCTCGGCCGGGGATCCGGCGGAGGCGGCTGACTTCGTGCCCGAGCCCATCCTGTCCGAGCCGATCCGGCAGCGTGTCGTCTCCCTCGCCGCGGGGGTGCTCACCGCACTGCCCAACGACGAGATCCCCGTCGCGCTGCGCAAGGTCGCCAAGTTCGCGCCGAACCGCCGGGCCCGGCTGGGCGGGGCGGCCATCGCCGCGCAGCTCACCGCCGACCCGGTGTTCCGCCAGCGGATCGGCGCCAAGGTGCTGCCCGAAGCGGGCGAGCTGGGCACGGCGGTGCAGAGCGGGCTGGCCCCGGCCGCCGCCGACCCGATCGAGGTCGCCGCGCTGGCCTACCTGGCCCGCCCCGCGGGCTGGCGCGACCTGCTCGACGCCGCCGGTCAGGCCGTCGCGGCCGAGGCCGAGAGCTCCGCCGTGGCCGAGCACATCCGCGACGCCGAGTCACGCGCCGCCCGTGCCGAGCACGACCGGGCCGTGGCCCGGGTGGAGGCCGACAAGCTGCGCGACGAGCTGGCCCGGGTCCGTGACGAGCTGAACCAGTTGCGCGAGGAGGCCCGCTCCACCGGCAAGGCGCTGCGCGAGACGCAGGCCCAGCTCAAGCGGGCCAACGAGCTGCTCGCCATCGAGAAGGGCCGGGCCGCCAAGGGCCACGGCGACCACGAGGCCGAGCTGCGCCGCCTGCGCGCGAAGCTCGCCGACGCCGAGGCGGTCGCCGGGGACGCCCGCCAGGCCGCCCGCGACACCCGCGCCGTCGACGAGGCGCGGCTGTGGCTGCTGCTGGAGACCATCGGCCAGGCCGCCGTCGGCCTGCGCCGCGAACTCGCCCTCGACCCCGCCACCGTGCTCCCCGCCGACACCGTCGCCGCCGCCTACGCCGACACCCCCGGTGCCCCCACCGCCGCCAACCGCGCCCAGAACGCCGACGACCCCGCCCGCCTAGCCCAGCTCCTCGCGCTGCCCAAGGCCCACCTCGTAGTCGACGGCTACAACGTCACCAAACGCGGCTTCGCCGAGATGTCCCTCGAACACCAGCGCAACCGCCTGGTCACCGGCCTCGGCGGCGTCGCCGCCCAGACCGGCGCCGAGGTCACGGTCGTCTTCGACGGCGCCGAACGCGTCCACGGCCTCCCCGCCCCACCCCGCGGCGTCCGCGTCCTCTTCTCCCGCAAAGGCGAGACCGCCGACGAGGTCATCCGCCGCCTCGTCCGCGCCGAACCGCCCGGCCGCCCCATCGTCGTCGTCTCCTCCGACCGCGAGGTCGCCGACGGCGTCCGCCGCCACGGCGCCTACCCCATGAACTCCGAATCCCTCGTCCGCCGCCTAACCCGCACCTGACCCACCCCGCGCACGCGCCCCCGCCCGCGCCCCCTCTCCCGCGGCGATCTTGCGTGGACTGTGGGTGCGACACGCACTATCCGGGCAAAAGGGCAACAGTTCGTGCAAGATCGACGGCGCGCGGGGTGTCGGCCGCGAGGGCTGCGCGGGTCGGCGAGGGTTGGCGCAGTCAGACCACGACGGCACGGCCGGGCGTGGGATCAGGTGCGGCGGGGGTTCTACGATCGGGCGGTGACGGTGCGGGGCTGGGCTTGGGTGGTGCTGGTCGTCCTTTGTGCCGCGTTGGCGGTGGTGGTGGCGGTGCTGATCCCGTGGCAGCGGCCGCCGGCGCCGCGGGCCGATCAGCTGGCCGCGCTGGCGGAGCTGCCGGGGGAGCGGGTGGCCAAGGCGCGGGAGCTGCGGGGTGAGCTGCGCTGGATCCGGTATCCGGCGATGCTGGTCGGGCTCGGGGTCGCGCTGCTGCTGGGGCTGACGCCGCTGGGGGCGTGGCTGGTGGGGCTGGTGCCGGGGCCGTGGATCGCCAAGGTGCTCGGCGGCGGGCTGTTGGTGCTGGCGGTCGCGGACCTGGTCACGCTGCCGTTCGCGGCGTGGCGGCACACCGTGCTGGTCCGTTACGGCCTGTCCACGCAGGGCTGGGGCGGGTGGGCGGTGGACCTGCTCAAGGGGTACGCCGTGGGCGCGGTGCTCGCCGCGATCGCCCTGCTGGGCTTCTTCGGGCTGACCAGGCTGCTGCCGAACTGGTGGTGGGCGGTGGGCGCGGCCGGGGCAGCGGTGCTGGTGGTGCTGCTCAGCTTCGTGTTCCCGGTGCTGGTCGAGCCGGTGTTCAACAAGTTCACGCCGATGGCAGACGGGCCGCTGCGCACCGAGCTGATGGAGCTGGCCGCGCGGGACGGGGTGCCGGTGCGCGACGTGCTGGTCGCCGACGCGTCGCGGCGCACCACCGCGCTCAACGCGTATGTCAGCGGCATCGGCCCGACCCGGCGCATCGTCGTGTACGACACGCTGCTGCGCGAGGCCGCACCGGCCGAGACGGTCGGCGTGGTGGCGCACGAGCTGGGCCACGCCAAGCGCGGCGACGTGGTGATCGGCACCGTGATCGGCGCGCTGGGCGCGGCCGCGCTGGTGGTGGGGCTGTATCTGCTCGGCGGCTGGGGGTGGCTGCTGCGCCGGGCCGGGGTGGACTCGATCGCCGAGCCGAAGGCGATCGGGCTGCTGCTGGCCGTGGCCACCGTGGCGGGGCTGCTCGCAGGGCCCGCTCAGGCGTTCGTGTCCCGGCTGATCGAGGCGCGGGCGGATCAGCACGCGCTGGAGCTGACCGGGGACGCGGCCGGGTTCGAGGACATGCAGCAGCGGCTGTCGCTGGTGAACCTGTCCGACCCGGACCCGCCCGCCTGGGAGCAGTCGCTGTTCGGCAGCCACCCGACCACGGTCGAGCGGATGGCCGCCGCGCGGGCTTACGCCCGTACCCACGGCTGACCTGCGGCCTCGCGATCATGGCCGCCGCGCCGCGAGACCGCGGAACCGCGCGGCGCGCTACGTTACCGTGATCTCAGCGCGACGTGGCCGCGCTGATAGGGCCGGTAGGCTGCGCGGATGCGGACGCTGCTGGTGACCAACGACTTCCCGCCCCGCCCGGGGGGCATCCAGCAGTTCCTGCACAACCTCGCCATCCGCCAGCCCGACGGCGAGCTGGTCGTCTACGCGTCCACCTGGCGCGACCCGAAGCCCTTCGACGCCGAACAGCCCTACCCGGTGGTGCGCGACCGCACGGGGGTGCTGCTGCCCACGCCGCGGGTGGCCCGGCGGGTGGCCGAGCTGGCCCGCGCCGAGGGCTGCGACCGGGTCTGGTTCGGCGCCGCCGCGCCGCTCGGCCTGCTGGCCCAGGGCCTGCGCAGACGCGCCGGGGTCGAGCGCGCCGTGGGCATCACGCACGGGCACGAGGTCGGCTGGGCGGCGCTGCCCGGCGCCCGCAGCGCGCTGCGCCGCATCGCCGACGGCAACGACGTGCTCACCTACCTCGGCGAGTACCAGCGGGTACGCCTGGCGAAGGCGCTGGGGGAGCGGACCCGACTGCAGCGGCTGGCCCCGGGCGTCGACTCGGCCATGTACCACCCCGACGTGGACGGCGCGGAGGTCCGCGCCCGGCACGGGCTCACCGACCGCCCGGTGATCGTCTGCGTGTCCCGCCTGGTCCCGCGCAAGGGCCAGGACACGCTGGTACGCGCGCTGCCCCTGGTCCGCAAGGCGGTGCCGGAAGCGGCGCTGCTGCTGGTCGGCGGCGGCCCGCACCGGCCGACCGTGCAGCGGCTGGCCCGCGAGCTGGACGTGGCCGACCACGTGGTGCTGACCGGCTCGGTGCCGTGGGCGGACCTGCCGAAGCACTACGCGGCCGGGGACGTGTTCGCGATGCCGTGCCGCACCCGCAACCGCGGCCTCGACGTGGAGGGCCTGGGCATCGTCTACCTGGAGGCGTCCGCGGTGGGCCTGCCGGTGATCGCCGGCGACTCCGGCGGCGCCCCCGACGCCGTCCGCGAGGGCGAGACCGGCTACGTGGTCCCCGGCCGTGACGTCGCCGCCCTCGCCGCCCGCCTGGTCGAGCTGCTCACCGACGAGCCGCTGCGGCTCAAGATGGGCGCCGCCGGCCGCGCCTGGGTCGAACAGGAGTGGGGCTGGGACCTCCAAGCCGCCCGCCTCCGCACCCTCCTCACCGGCTGACCCCCGCCCACCCCGCCGGCCCCCGGGCCCGCCGCCCGTCCCCGACGTGCGCGCAGTTTCGGGGAAAGTGCACGAATGAGCGGCGTCTTACCTGCACTTTCCCCGAAACTGCGGCCGGACCCGGGCCGGGCCGCGGCCAGGGGCGGGGGTCACTCCTCGCGGGGCCACTCGTGGACGGGGGTGTTGGCGTGCATGTGGGTCATGTAGCGGAGGAGCATCTCGCGTAGGGCTTCGGGGCGTTCCAGGCCGCGGCGTTCCATGCGGTGGACGGTGTCGATCTGCCAGGTCGCGCCGTTGCGGCGGAGCAGGCAGCGCTGCTCGATGATGCCCAGCAGGCGGTCGCGCTCGCGGGAGTCCACGCCCCACGCCTCCAGCCCCTGGTGGGCCAGCGGGAGCAGGCGGCGCAGCACCAGCTCGTACGCGGTGAGGTAGCCCAGGTCCGGCCAGAACAGGTGGGCCTGGATGCCCTGCCGCGCGCCGGTGTAGAAGTTCTCGTCGGCGGCGGTGAACGGCATCCGCGACCAGACCGGCAGGCCGCCCTCGGCCAGCGTGCGCACCAGGCCGAACCAGAACGCCGCGTTGGCCATGATGTCCACGACGGTGGGCCCGGCGGGCAGCACCCGGTTCTCCACCCGCAGGTGCGGCATGCCGTCGGCGACGTCGTACACCGGCCGGTTCCAGCGGTAGATCGTGCCGTTGTGCAGGCGCAGCTCGGTCAGCTCGGGCACCTCGCCACCGGCGAGCTGGTCGGCCGGGTCGTCCTCGGTGCAGATCGGCAGCAGCGCCGGGAAGTAGCGCACGTTCTCCTCGAACAGGTCGAACACCGAGGTGATCCAGCGCTCGCCGAACCAGACGCGCGGTCGCACGCCCTGGGACTTGATCTCCTCGGGGCGGGTGTCGGTGGCCTGCTTGAACAGCGGGATGCGGGTCTCGTGCCACAGCTCGTGGCCGAACAGGAACGGCGAGTTCGCCGCGATCGCCAGTTGCACCCCCGCGATCGCCTGCGCGGCGTTCCAGTACGCCCCGAACTGGGCCGGGCTGACCTGCAGGTGCAGCTGGGCGCTGGTGCAGGCCGCCTCGGGCGCGATGGTGTCGGCGGTGACGTCGAGCGGGTCGGGCCCGTCGATGCGGATGTTCAGGTCCTCGCCCCGGGAGGCGAACACCTGCTCGTTGAGCAGGGCGTACCGCGGGTTGGCGGACAGCGATGACTCGGTCAGGTTCGCCTGGTACAGGGTGGGCAGGATGCCGATCATCGCGGTGTGCGCGCCGACCGTCTGCGCCTTGCCCTCGGCGGCGTTCAGGCTGGCCCGGACCTGCTCCTCGTACGCGGTGAGGCCGCCCCCGGCCAGCGCCCGCGGCGGGATGTTGATCTCGATGTTGAACTGGCCGAGTTCGGTGACGAACGCCGGGTCGGCGATGGCGGCCAGCACGTCGGCGTTGCGCATGGACGGCATGCCCTGCTCGTCCACGAGGTTCAGCTCGATCTCCAGCCCCGTGAGCGGGCGCTCGAACTCGAACTGGGATTCGCCCAGCATCAGCGCGAACACGTCGAGGCACCGGCGCACCTTCTGCCGATACGACGCGCGGTCCGCGCGGGTGAAGACGTGCTGCTGCACCTTCTCGCCCATGAAGGCTCACCGCCCTTCAGCGGGATCCTCCGCTAATGTCCCATAGATCCAGGGCGGCTGCCAGCCGGACCGGGAAAGCGCGAGGGGCGCCCGATCCGTGATCGGGCGCCCCTCGCCGGGTCGTGCGCGTTCAGGCCAGCCGGGTCAGCTCGGCGGTGATCGCCTCGCGGAGCTGGTCGTACTCCTCGGCCTTGGGGGAGACGAGGGTGTCGTGCTCCTCGGCGAAACGTACCTCGTTCGGGTAGCGCCAGACCGGCGCGTCCCGGAACTCGCGCGCCTCCCACGAGTAACGCGGGTGGATGTGCGCGTGCAGGTGGTGCAGCGAGTTGCCGAGGATCTCGTAGTTGAGCCGGCGGAACGCGGGGTCGAAACCGTTGCAGGCGGCGAAGACCGCCTCACCGAGCAGGCCCATGTCGGCCAGGAAGTCCGCGCGCTGGGCGCGGGTCAGGTCGGTGAGGTGGTCGGCGCCGTCCACGTCGGACAGCAGCACGCAGTACCCAGGGAGGTGCTGCGTGTCGCCGAAGACGGCGTAGCCGCTGTTGAGCTTGGCCATGACGAGGGGGTTGTCGCCGCGCCGGGCCGCGCCCAGCCGGTCGGTCCGCCAGTCGACGAGCAGCTCGTCGCCGTTGGCGTGGGCGTGCCTGCCCATCAGGACAGGTTCGGCGCGTCGGGGGCCTGGAGCAGACCGAGCCGCAGCGCGGTCATCAGGGCCTGGGCCCGGTTGGCGGCGCCCAGCTTCTCGTAGAGCTTCGAGATGTGGGTCTTGGCCGTCGACTCGCTGACGAACAGCTGCTTGGCGATGCCGGACACGCTCATGCCCTCGGCGAGCAGCTTGAGCACCTGGCCCTCGCGCGGGCTGAGCTGCGGGCCGCTCGGGGTGAGCCGGCGCTTCATCGCCTCGGCCAGGTCGGCCGCGGTGAACGCGCTGGGCGCGGAGGCGGCGTGGCGGGCCGCGGCGACGACCTCGTCCGCGGGGGCGGTCTTCGGCACGAAGGCGCTGGCACCGGCCTCCAGGGCGCCGAAGAGCTGGTCGTCGCCCGCGTACATGGTCAGCACCACGATGCCCATGGTGGAGCTGGACTTGCGCAGGGTGCGGGTGGCCTCCAGGCCGCTGCCGTCGGGCAGGCGGAGGTCCATGATGACCACGTCGGGGTGCAGGGCGCCGGCCTGGCGGACCGCCTCGGCCGCGGTGCTGGCCTCGCCGACCACCTCGAACTGGCGATCCCGCTCGAAGGCGTGGCGCAGCCCCTTGCGGATGAGGTCGTGGTCGTCGACGAGAAGGACCTTGGTTCGCCCCGTCGGCACAGTACTGGTGGACATGCCCGCTTACTCCCCTTCTGGCACCCGCGCACGCTGGCCGCGGGTGACACACGTTATCGCGTCGCCCTGCCCTCTTGTCGAGGGGAACCGCCCACGACCACGGCAACCGTGGTCCCTACCGGGTCCCGAGGCCGAATCTCTAGTCGGCCACGGATACGTTCCGCCCTCTCCGCCATGATCGCAAGTCCGTAGCGTCCGTCCGTACGCTCATCGGGTATGCCTTGACCATCGTCGGACACCTCGATCAGGCCGTACGGGGGATCGACGGTGCAGGTGACCCACAGGTTGGCGGCGTTGGCGTGCTTGCGCGCGTTGGTGATCGCCTCCTGCGCGATGCGCAGCAGCTCCGACTCGATCGAGGCGGGCAGGCGGCCGGCCTCGTCCAGCGACAGGTTCACCTTCAGCCCGGCCTGGTTGCCCGAGATGCGCGCGAACTCGGCGATCGCCGCGGTCAGGCCGCCGTGCCGGTCCACCTCGCTGCGCAGCTCGAACAGGCTCAGCCGCAGCTCGGTGATCACCCGGGTGATCTCGGAGCGGAGCACGCGCAGCTCCTCGGCCGTGTCCTCGGCGCCCTCGGGCAGCGTGGCCTGCGCGTTGTCGACGCCGTACCCGATCATCACGAGTTCCTGGGCGACGCCGTCGTGGATCTCGCGGGCCAGCCGCTGGCGCTCCTCGTTGGTCGCGATGGAGCGCACCTCCTCGAACAGCAGCGCGGCCTCCAGCCGCAGCGCCGCCGGGGTGGCCGCGGCCACGATGCGGCCGGTCAGCTGGGGCGGGTAGAGGTTGGTCCCGTCCCGCTCCAGGGCCACCAGGCCGACCGTGCGCACGCCCGCGATCAGCGGCACGACCAGCGCCGACACCGGGCCCGTCGGCTCGAACGAGCGCAGCTGCGAGCGCCCGGACACCTGCGGCTGCTGGCTGGCCCACGCGTCGGCGATCGCCGAGTCGGCGTCCAGGCTGGTCTCCCAGGCGGCCCGGGTCGACGTGTCGTCGGCCTCCACGCCGAACTGCGCCAGCACCACCAGGCGGCCCGCGCCGCTCGCGGCGAGCACCGCGGCCCGCTGCGGGCGGCCGATCGGGCGGATCTCCTCGATCACGTGCTCGGCGATGCTGCCCGGGTCCAGGGTGGCGCCGGGCAGCTGGCGGGCCACCTGGCGCAGCTGGGTGAGCAGGCGGGTGGCCTCGGCGTAGGGCTGCGGCGTGCGGCGGATCAGGGCGGCCCGCTGCATGGCGCCGGTGGTGATGGTGCCGACCGCGGCCAGGATCAGCCACTGCGCGCACACCGCCAGGTAGCCGAACTGGCTGAGCTGGCGTACCCCCTCGGGGGCCATGGTCAGCCAGCCCGCCACGGCCAGCGTCAGCGCGGCGACGCTGAGCAGCCCGGCCGACTCCAGCGGGCGGTTGTTGAGCATCGCGGCGGTGATCGGCACGGCCAGGTACGGCAACACGGCGGACGCGCCGACGCCGTCGGACACCGTGCCGGCCGCGTCCGCGGCGACCGCGATGGCGCTCGCGCCCATGCCGACCAGCACGGTCTCGGCGAAGCGGCCCAGCGGCGCGACCACCGGGTGCCGGGGCGCGAGCACCCCGGGCAGCGCGGCCAGCGCCAGCAGGGCGACCCAGCGCAGCTCGGCGGGGTCGCCGGTGGCCACCCAGATCAGCACGCCGACCAGCAGCAGCATGGTGCCGCGCACGGCGATCGCCATCAGCTGCGAGGCCGGGATGCGGGGCCGGCGCCGGGGGCGCTCAGCGGCGGTAGATGGCATCGATCTCCTCCGCGTACTCCTTCATCACGACCGCGCGCTTGACCTTGAGCGACGGGGTGAGCTCCCCGGTCGCCTCGGTGAAGTCACGCGGCAGGATGCGAAAAACCTTGATGCCCTCGGCCTGCGAGACGGCCTTGTTGGCCTCCGCGACCGCGGCTTCGATCTCGGCGCGCAGGTCCGCGTCCTCGCGCAGGTCGGCGACGGCCGTCTCGGGACGGCCGCGCTCGGCCAGCCAGGCGGGCAGCGCCTCCGGGTCGATGGTGACCAGCGCCGCGATGAACGGCTGCCGGTCGCCCACCACCATGCACTGGCTGACCAGCGCGTGGGCGCGGACCCGGTCCTCCAGCACGGCCGGGGCGACGTTCTTGCCGCCGGCCGTCACGATGATCTCCTTCTTGCGGCCGGTGATGCTCAGGAAGCCGTCCGCGTCCAGCGAGCCCAGGTCACCGGTGTGGAACCAGCCCTCGGCGTCGATCGCCTCGGCGGTGGCGGCCGGGTTGTTCCAGTAGCCGGGGAAGATGACCTCGCCGCGGGCCAGGATCTCGCCGTCGTCGGCGATGGCGATGGTCACCCCGGGCAGCGGCTGGCCGACCGTGCCGATGCGCTGCGCGCTCGCCCGGTTGAAGGTGATCGCGGGCGACGTCTCGGTCAGCCCGTAGCCCTCCAGCACGTTCAGGCCCACCCCGCGGAAGAAGTGGCCCAGCCGGTCGCCCAGCGGCGCGCCGCCGGAGATCGCGCTGTGGCACCGGCCGCCCAGGGCCGCCCGCAGCTTGCCGTACACCAGCTTGTCGAAGACCGTGTGGCGCAGCTTCAGGCCCAGGCCCGGCCCGCCGGGGGTCTGCAGGGCCCGGCTGTACGCGATCGCGACGGCCTCGGCCCGGTCGAAGATGGCGCCCTTGCCGCCGCTGTGCGCCTTCTGCCGGGCGCTGTTGTAGACCTTCTCGAACACCCGCGGCACGCTCAGCAGGAACGTGGGCCGGAACGCGGTCAGGTCGGCGACCAGGTTCTTGACGTCGGCGGTGTGCGTGGTCTTCACCCGGCCCTGCACCACGCCCAACTGGAGCAGGCGCGCGAACGCGTGCGCCAGCGGCAGGAACAGCACGGTCGAGGCGCCCTCGTGGAACAGCACGTCCAGCGCCGGGATGGCGTTGCCGATGTCGGAGAGCATGTTGCGGTGCGTCAGCACGCAGCCCTTCGGGCGGCCGGTGGTGCCCGAGGTGTAGACGATGGTCGCCGGGTCGTCCGCGCTGCCGGACTTGCGGCGCACGTCGATCTCGGCGGGGTCCACCGACGCGCCGAGGGTGACCAGGGTGGGCAGGTCGCCGCCGTCGATCTCCCATAGGCGGGCGAGGGCCGGCGCGGCCTCGCGCACGGTCGCCGAGTGCTCGGGGGTCTCGGTGAAGCAGCCGACCGCGCCCGAGTCGGCGAGGATCCACTGCACCTGCTCGGTGCTGGAGGTCTCGTAGATGGGCACGGTGACCCCGCCGCAGGCCCAGATCGCGTAGTCGATGAGCGTCCACTCGTAGCGGGTCTTGCTCATCAGGCCGACCCGGTCGCCGGGCTGCACGCCGGACGCGACCAGCCCGCGGGCCAGCGCGACGACCTCGGCGTGGAACTGCTCGCTGGTGATGTCATCGAAGCCGGTCGAGGTGCGGCGGGAGAACTGCACCAGCTGGGGCGTCTGTGCCGCGTTGTCCCACACGGGGTCGGTCAGGCGGGCCGTGTCATCGATCGTCACCGCCGGGGCCTGCGAAAACTGCCGCACCATGCGCTCCTTGGACTGCTCGTGCGGGCATCCGGCGCGCCCGCGCCGGCCGTCGGCGAAACGCCACGGCCGTCCCCGGCACTGTAGAACGTCGGCCCCGCGGTCCTGCAAACGCTGTCCTGCTTCGGACGGGGGAGCGGGGTCCGGCGCGCCGCCCGCCGTGGCGGGTCGGACCCCGGTGACCATGTACGGGTAGCCTGCTGGTCATGGCGGATTCCTCCTCCCAGTCGATCGTCATCAACACCGACCCGGCCCGCATCGCCGAGGTCATCTGCGACTACCCGTCGTATCCCCGGTGGACCCAGGCCATCAAGGCCGCTGAGGTGCTGGAGGAGTACGAGGACGGCTACCCGGCCACCGTGCGCTTCGTCATCGACGCGGGCATCGTGCAGGACGAGTACACGCTGCACTACGACTACGCCGAGGACATCTCGCGGATCGAGTGGCACCTGGTCGCGCCGTCGAAGATGCAGAAGGCGCAGGACGGCTCGTACGACATCGTGGACAACGGCGACGGCACCTGCACGGTGACCTACACGCTGTCGGTGGACCTGTCGATCGGCATGCTGGGCATGTTCAAGAAGAAGGCCGAGAAGGCGATCATGGATACCGCCCTCAAGGAGCTCAAGAAGCAGGTCGAGGCCTGAGCATGGAAATGTCACCGGGCACCGCCCGCGAGGAGGCGGAACGGCTGGTGGCGGCGGTGCTCGCCGCCGCGACGCTGGCCGCCAACGCCAACCCGCACATCTCCACCGGCTCGGCGGAGTGCTGCATCTGTCCACTCTGCAAGGTGATCGCCGCGGTGCGCGACCCCGACCCGGAGCTGGTCGAACGGGTGGCCACCGGCGCCGGCGACCTGGCCGCCGGGCTGGCCAGCTTCCTGCGCGCCGTCTCCACGCACCGGCCGGGGGCCGCCGACGAGACCTGGCGCGACGCCACCGCCGGGACAGGCGACACGCCCGAGCGCGGGTCAGGCGTGCAGGCTGACCCGGCGGGTGCGGAACCCGCCACCACGCCTGCCGTCAAGAAGGTCGCCAAGAAAATCGTCAAGAAGGCTGTCGCGAAGCCGACACCCGATGTTTCCGAACCGGAAACCACCCCGTCACAGCGCCCGGTTAAGGCAGCTAAGAAAGCCGTCCGCAAGGCCGAGCCGCACCCGCCGCCGGAGCTGTGACGGCGATCTTCGCCGGGCGACGCTCGCCGGAGCCGGTCCCGGCGTTAGGGTGATGCCCAGTAGAACGGCGTGGCACCCAAGCGTCACCGCCGGCAAGCCCAGCAAGGAAGGGTTCGGCCGTGGCACTCACCATCGGCGTGGACATCGGTGGCACCAAGGTGCTCGGCGGTGTGGTCGATCCTGACGGCACCGTGATCGCGACGAGCCGTCGCGACACCCCGGCCGGCGACGTCGCCGCGACCCGGGACGTGATCATCGATGTGGTGAAGGATCTGTCCACCGAGCACAGGGTGGACGCGGTCGGCATCGGCGCCGCCGGTTGGATTGACGCGACCCGGTCGACGGTGCTGTTCGCACCGAACCTGGCCTGGCGTGACGAGCCGCTGCGGGACTACGTCGCCAAGGCGGTGAACCTCCCCGTGGTGGTGGAGAACGACGCGAACGTGGCGGCGTGGGCGGAGTTCCGCTACGGCGCGGCGGCCGACGCCGAGGACTCGATGGTGATGTTCACCGTCGGCACCGGCATCGGCGGCGGCATCGTGCTCGGCGGCGGCCTGGTCCGCGGCGCGCACGGCATCGCGGCGGAGATCGGCCACATGCTGGCGGTGCCCGACGGGCACGTCTGCGGCTGCGGCCGGCACGGCTGCATCGAGCAGTACGCCAGCGGCAACGCGCTGGTCCGCTTCGCGCGGGCCGGTGCACAGGCCGAGCCCGAGCGGGCCAAACTGCTGCTCGACAAGGCCGAGGGCAAGGTCGAGAACATCACCGGCCCGATCGTGACCTCGGCGGCGCAGGCCGGCGACGAGATCGCGATCGACGCGTTCGGCCAGATCGGCTACTGGCTCGGCCAGGGCCTGGCCGACCTGGTCCAGATCCTCGACCCCCAGGTCCTCGTGGTGGGCGGCGGCGTCATCGACGCCGGCGACCTCCTGATGACCCCCGCCCGCCAGTCCTACCTGGACAGCCTCGCCCAGCGCGGCCGCCTCCCGGTGGCCGAGCTGCGCGCCGCCAAGATGGGCAACACCGCCGGCCTCATCGGCGCCGCCGACCTGGCCCGCCAGTAACAGCAGACATGCGTTGATCATGAACTTATGGCACGGCTCGACGGCGTGTCGCTGACATAAGTTCATGATCGCCATGTGGGTCGTGGGGCATGCTGGCGGGATGTCGGTGCGGGTGGTTTCGTACAACGTGCATTCGCTGCGGGATGATCTCGGGGCGCTGGCGCGGGTGGTGCGGGGGCTGGCGCCGGATGTGCTGATCGTGCAGGAGGCGCCGCGGCGGTGGCGGTGGCGTACGAAGTGCGCGGACCTGGCGCACTCGTTCGGGATGTACATGGCCGCGGGCGGGATGCCCAGCCTCGGTAACGTGATCATGACCAACCTGCGGGTACGCGTCCTCGACCAGTGGTGCATGCGCTACCCGCTGACCCCCGGCCGGCACATGCGCGGGGCCGTGTTCACCCGGCTGCAGGTGCCGGGGCGGGCGCCGTTCGCCGTGGTGGGAACGCACCTGTCCACCGACGACGAGGAGCGCCCCGGCCAGGCCGGGCTGCTCAAGCCCGCGATCGACGCGCTGGCCGACCCCGTGATCGTGGGGCTGGACCTCAACGAGTGCCCGGACGGCGGCTGCTGGCCGCTGCTCACCGACCGGCTGCTCGACGCCGCCGAGCTGGCCGGGCAGGGGGACCGGGGCACCTTCCCGGTGCCGCACCCGACCCGCCGCATCGACGCGCTGCTCGTCGACCCCCGCCTGGAGGTGCGGGAATACCGGGTGGTCGACACGCCCGACGCGGACCGGGCCAGCGACCACTACCCGATCCTCGTGGACCTCGCATAGCAACTCACGCTGGACAAGCTCCGCCGTAAACGGGAAAGATGCTCTGCGTCTTACGAGTGGTGGAGGTCGTGAGTGACGTACTCAGCCGGCTACGGCGACCCCGAATCGGGCGGTCCCGCGACCGCGTGGCGCGACGGGTGGCCGGTCTACGACCGCAGCGGCACGGTGTGCGTCATCGGCGCGGGCCCCAGCGGGCTGACCGCGATGAAGAACCTCAAGGAGCAGGGGTTCGGCGTCGACTGCTACGAGCGGGAGACCAGCGTCGGCGGCGCCTGGAACTGGCGGCACGACCGCAGCCCGGTGTACTCCAGCACGCACCTGATCTCGTCGAAGCCGTTCAGCCAGTTCCCGGACTTCCCGATGCCGGACAGCTGGGCGGACTACCCCAAGCACACCCAGGTGCTGGAGTACCTGGAGCACTACGCCGACCACTTCGACCTCAAGCCGCACATCTGGTTCGGCACCGAGGTGGTCAAGGTGGAGCCGGCCGAGGGCGACCGCTGGGACGTGACCACGCGCAGCACCGGCGGCTACGGCGGCGAGCGCATCCACCGCTACGCCGCGGTCGTCATCGCCAACGGGCACAACTGGTCGCCCAAGCGCCCGGAGTACGAGGGCCTCGAGGACTTCAAGGGCGAGGTGATCCACGCCGCGCAGTTCAAGGACGCGGCGCAGCTGCGCGGCAGGAAGGTGCTGGTCGTCGGCGCGGGCAACACCGGGTGCGACATCGCCGTGGAGGCGGCCCAGCAGGCCGCCAGGTGCTGGCACTCCAGCCGCCGCGGCTACTGGTACACCCCGAAGTACGCCCTGGGCCGCCCCGCCGACCAGGTGAACGACACGATGCTGTGGCTGCGCCTGCCGCTGCGGCTGCGGCAGCTCATCGCGCACCGCACGCTGAAGACGACGGTCGGCGACCTGACCCGGTTCGGCCTGCCCAAGCCCGACCACAAGATCTTCGAGACGCACACCATCACCAACAGCCAGCTGATCTACTACCTGGGCCACGGCGCGGTGACCCCCGTGCCGGACATCGCCCGCTTCCACCGCAACAGTGTGGAACTCAAGGGCGGCGAGGTCATCGAGCCGGACCTGGTCGTGCTGGCCACCGGCTACCACCCGGTGTTCGAGTTCATCGACGGCAACCTGCTCGGCGTCGACGCGTCGGGCCGCCCGCGGCTGGCCATGCACGCCTTCCCGAAGCGGCTGCCCACCCTGGCCGTGGCGGGGCTGCTGCAGCCCGACTCCGGGCTGTTCCCGCTGGTGCACTGGCAAATGGTGGCGTTCGCGAGGCTGCTGCGCATGCGCGAGGCGGCGCCGGCCAAGGCGGTGGCGGTGCAGCGGCGGCTGGAGGCGGAGCTGGACCGGAAGTGGACCGGGGCGAAGGTGCAGGGCACCTCGCGGCACTGGTTCGAGATCAGCCACACCGTCTATCTCAAGGCCATTCAGCGCCTGCTCGACGAGCTCAGCCTTGAGGGGGCCGTGAAGTGAAGGTCATCCGGACCCGCGAGTGGGCGTTCCCCGTCGCACCGGCCCGGCGCGAGGTGCGCCGCGCCACCCCCGAGGTGGACGAGGGCAGGCCGCCGCTGCTGTTCGTGCCCGGCTTCGGCCACGGCGCGTGGGTGTTCGCCGAGCACTGGCTGGAGCACGCCGCCGACCGCGGCTTCCCGGCGTACGCGGTGAGCCTGCGCGGGCACGGCGAGAGCGCGGCCGCGCCGAAGGCGACGCTGCGGGCGTACGCCCACGATGTGGCCCAGGTCGCGGCGTCGCTGCCGCGACGCGCGGTGATCGTGGGACACGGGGCGGGCGCCCTGGTCACGGCGCACGCGCTGGCCCGCTACCCGGCCCGCGCGGCGGTGCTGCTGTCGCCGGTCTTCGGCGGGGCGGGCACCGCCCTGCGCAACCCGATGCTGTCCCTGCCGGCCCTGTTCGGCGGCGGCCTGCGCCTGCCCGCCGGGCAGCTGTTCAGCCGCGAGCTGCCGGCCGGCGCCGCGCGCGGGTACGCCACCCGGCTGGGCCGTGCCTCGGCCCGCGCCCAGTGGCAGCTGCTGCGCGGCCGGACCCCGCAGCCGCCGGTCGGCGACCCGCCGGTGCTGGTGGTGGGCAGCCCGGACGACCGCATCGTGTCCGATGCGGCGCTGCGCCGGGTGGCGCGCGCCTACGGCGGGGCCCCGCTGCTGTTCCCGGGCATGGGGCACGACCTCATGCTGGACGTGCGCTGGCGCGAGCCGATCGACGCGATCCTGGACTGGCTGGAGAAGTCGGCTTAAGCGCCGGCTTCAGACCACCGCCCCGTCGTCGGGCGGCAGCTCGTCGTCCTCGTCGCCGGGGCGCAGCCGCATGATCAGCGCGGTGGCGCCGCCCAGGATGCAGATCAGCGCGAACAGCATGCTCACCCGCTCGTTGAAGGGCAGCAGCCGGGTGTCGAAGAACAGCACGAAGCCGAAGATGATGGCCAGCACGGACACGATCGCCGCGAGCGGGACCCGGGGCAGCGGCGGGGGCGGCGGCGGCACGAACTCGTCGGGCGTGTCGTCGGGCAGCCCGCCGCCGAACGTGTCGAGCGAGTCCAGCAGCGACGGGTCGTCGGGGCCGACGGCCCTCGGGTCGCCCGTCGGGCCGCCGCGGTTGAGGATCGGGCCGCCGGCCGGCCACACCGGCCCGGCGGGCACCGGGGAGCCGGTCTGCTCCTCGGTCGCGGGCCAGGTGGGGGTCACCACCGGCGTGTCGAAGCCGGCGACGATGCGGGCGAACTCGGCGTCCACCTGCTCCGGCGTCGCCTCGTTGCCGGGCCCGGGGCGCGCGGGTTCCGGCGTCCGGTCCGGGTCGTCCGTGGCTGGCACCTGGCACTCTCCTCAGCGGGATGGGGGGTCGTGGCGGGGCCGGTGGGCACCGCATCAAATCCTGACACGTGAACCGGGTGTTCCGGCAGTAGGCTCTGCGGCGTATGCCACACACCCGGCACGTTCCGGCGGGCCGCCCCGAGCCGGTATGAGCGCAGTCACCCCACGTACGCCGATCGACTTGGACGGGTCCCAGTGTTCTACTGGCTGCTGAAATACATCTTCCTCGGCCCGCTGCTGCGGTTGATCTTCAGGCCGCAGGTCGAGGGCCTGGAGAACGTGCCCGGCGAGGGCGCGGCCATCCTCGCGAGCAACCACCTCTCCTTCTCCGACTCCATCTTCATCCCGCTCGTGGTGAAGCGGAAGGTCACCTTCGTGGCCAAGGCGGAGTACTTCACCGGCAAGGGGATCAAGGGCAGGCTGCAGAAGATGTTCTTCGTGGGCACCGGCACCATCCCGGTGGACCGCTCCGGCGGCCGCGCCGCCCAGGCCGCGCTGAACACGCAGCTGCGCGTGCTGCGCGGCGGGAACATCGCCGGCATCTACCCCGAGGGCACCCGCTCGCCCGACGGCCGGCTGTTCCGGGGCAAGACCGGGGTGGCCCGGCTGGCTCTGGAGAGCGGCGCCCCGGTGGTCCCGGTGGCGGTGCTCAACACCGACAAGGTGCAGCCCTCCGGCAAGCTCATCCCCAAGATCATGAAGGTGCGGCTGCGCTTCGGCCGGCCCCTGGACTTCTCCCGGTACGCCGGGATGGCGGGGGACCGGTTCGTCGAGCGCGCGATCACCGACGAGATCATGTACGAGGTGATGGAGCTGTCCGGCCGGGAGTACGTCGACGTCTACGCCGTGAAGGTCAAGAACGTACCGGCGGCGGCCTGATCGGCCGAGGATCCTCAGCCGAGCAGCCCCGGAGCGCGGTTGCGGTCGGCGAACTCGCGCAGCTCCGCCTGCTCCGCCGGGTCGAGCCGCCCGGCGCGCGCCGCCCAGGCCAGGGACAGCATGCGGTCGCTGGCGTCGCCGATCCGGGCGAAGTGCGCCGCCGCCGCCGCGTGGTCGCCGGAGACCGTGGCCAGCGCCGCCCGTACCCAGGGCGTTCGCCGCGGCGAGCGGCCCAGCATCGTGCGCACCTGCTCCCGGGCGCCGTCGCCGAGCACCGTCGCGGCGTGCCCGGCCGCGGCCACCCACTCGCCGAACGGCAGCATGACCCGAGCCTGCCAGTCGGCGTCCAGCTCGGCCAGCAGCGCGGCGGCCTCCTCGGCCCGGCCCTGCAGCGCCCGGCACAGCGCGGCGTGCGCCGCCGCGCCGCGCAGCACCCGGTGGAAGCCGCTGCGCCGGGCGTAGTAGAGCACCTTCTCGATGGCGTCGTCGTCGGGCTCCTCGCCGCGCAGCACCAGGATCCAGGACGAGGTCAGCACCGAGGTCGCGTCCCACTCGGCGGCGTTGGCGCGCATCGTCTCGCCGATCGCGCGCACCTGGGTGTCCCAGTCGCCGGCGAAGTACGCCTCGGCGGCGTCGCCGTGGAAGTTGGTGGCGAGGCTCAGGCCGCCCGCCACGTCGACGGTGCGCTGCTCGGCCAGCAGCCGGTAGTGCCGGCGCAGGTCGCCCTCCTCGAGGCAGGCCCAGGCGAAGTTCTGCACCACCCGGCGGCGGCTGGTGAGCCGCTGGTCGCGGCAGTGCTCGGTGAGCAGCTCCAGCTCGCTGTAGCCGGTCGGGTCGCCCGCGATGTAGCGCGCGGTGGCGGAGGTGATGCGGGCGTTGGCGTGCACCTCGGCGAGCCCGAGCCGGTCGGCGATGTCGGCCGCGGCCTCGGCGGCGGCGATCGCGGGCTCGGCCTCGTAGTTCATCATGTGCACCCGGGCCAGCTCCAGCAGTGCCTCGGCCTTCTCCAGGGTCTCGGGCAGCTCCTCGTAGCGCTCGACGGCCGCGTCCAGGTAGGACAGCGTCGCGGCCCGGTCGGCCCGCCCCCAGGCGGCCGTGCCGAGCAGGGTGAGCGCGCGGGCGGCCCCGGCCCGGTCGCCGAGGGCGTCCAGCTCCTCGGCCAGCTCGCCCAGCCGCTGCAGGCCGCCGCTCTCCAGGAACGTGTCCCCGGCCCGGAACAGCGACAGCTCGGCGGCGAACAGCTCCAGCAGCGGGTCGTGCGCCAGCTTCAGGCTCAGCGCCCGGTCGACCAGCGTGCTCGCGGTGTCCAGCGCGTGCAGGGCGTACGCGCGCCGCGCGGCGCGGTGCAGGGCGGCGCGGGCGGCCGGGGCGTACGGCTCCGGGTCCATGCCCAGCGTGCGGGCGATCTCGTGGGCCGCCCAGCGGTGGTTGGCCAGCACCTCGGCCAGGTCGGTGACCCGGTTGTCGGTGATCTGCTCCAGCCAGTCCGCGGTGCGCTCGTGCCGGGTGACCCGCTCCGAGCGGGGCAGCCGCTGGTAGCAGACGTCCCGGACCAGCACGTGCCGGAAGGCGTACTCCGGCTCGCCGGCCATCGCCGAGGTCGGGTGCTCGGCGACGAGGTCACGCTGCTGCAGGCGCTGCAGCGAGCGGGTCACCACGTCGACCGGGATGCCCAGCGCGGCGGCCACCGCGCCCGGCCAGAACTGGTTGCCCACCACGGCGCCCGCCTGCAGCACCGAGCGGTCGGTGGCGTCCAGCAGGTCCAGGCGGTTGGCGATGACCGCCTGCACGGTCTGCGGCATCGGCGTGGTGTCGCCGTCGGCGGCCAGCGCCCAGTTTCCGCCGACCGGGCGCAGCTCGCCGCGCTCGACCAGCATGCGGACGAACTCGTGGGCGTAGAGCGGGTTGCCGCCGGCCAGCTCGACCAGCGGCGCGACCCCGGCGGCGGGGAAGACGGCCTGCCCGAACATCAGCCGGTACATGGCGGCGATGTGCTCGTCGTGCATGGGGCCCAGCGACACCGACACCGCGCCGCTGACCGCGCTGGTCCAGCCCGGCCGCCGCTCGCGCAGCTCCGGCCGCGCGGTCGCGACGACCAGCAGCGGCACTCCCGGGCCGATGCTGCCGAGCATCTCCACGAAGCGCAGCATCGCCTCGTCGGCCCAGTGCATGTCCTCGAAGACCAGCACGGTCGGGTTGGCGGTGGTCATCGCCAGCAGGAAGCGGCGCCAGGCCGACTCCGTCTCGGCCGGGGTGAGGCCCGCGCCGGGCAGGCCGACCAGCGGGCCGAGCGCGTCGCCGAGCCGGGCCGCCTCCTGCTCGCCGCACATGACGCGCAGCGTGCTGTCCAGCCGGGCGCGGGCGGTCGCCTCGTCGTCGGTGTCGAGGATGCCCACCTGCGCCTTGACGATCTCGGCCAGCGCGGCGTACGTCACGTTCTCGCCGAACGGCGGGCAGTGGCCGACCCGCCAGCACACGGTGGTGTCCGGGATCCGCTCGGCGTGCCGGGCCAGCTCGCGCAGCAGCCGGCTCTTGCCGATGCCGGCCGGGCCGAACACGGTGACCAGCTGCGGGCTGCGGTCGCGGATGGTCCGGTGCAGCGCGGTGACCATCAGCCCGCGCTCGTGGTCACGGTTGACCATCGGGGTGGACTCGTCGCGGTCGCGCCGCTGCAGCCGCGCCGCCACGGCCAGGAACACCCGGCTGCTGGTGCTGCGGCCCTTCAGCGTCTGCGGCGCCTGCTCGTCGTACTCGATGTCGGCGGCGGTGACCGCGGCCGTCTCGGCGCACACCAGCACCCCGCCGGCCGGCGCCGCGGCCTGCAGCCGGGCCGCCGTGTTCACCACGTCCCCGGCCACGATGGCCTGCCCGCCGTCCCGCGCGGCGCTCACGTCGACCAGCGCCTCGCCGGTGGCGACCCCGGCCCGGAAGGTCGCCGCGTCGGCCAGCCGGCCGCGGCCCAGCACCCGCTGCGCCTCCAGCCCGGCCCGCACCGCGCGCAGCGCGTCGGTCTCGGTGGCCACCGGCGCGCCGAAGATCGCCATCACCGCGTCGCCGATGTACTTCTCCACCACCCCGCCATGCTGGCGGACCACCTGGCGCACCGCGGCGAAGTACTCCTGCTGCAGGGTGCGCACCTGCTCCGGGTCCGACTGCTCGGCGTACGCGGTGAAGCCGACCATGTCCACGAAGAGCACGCTGACCTGACGGCGGTCCTCGCGCCGCGGGGCGGCCTGCGCGGCGGCCACCGGGTTGCCGCAGCCGGTGCAGAAGAGGTCGCCGAAGGCCACCGTACGTCCGCAGTGGACGCAAGGTGGCGTGAGGCTGGCCCCGCAGCCGCCGCAGAACCTGTCGTCCGGGCCGGCTGCGCGGGAGCAGTGCGCGCAGGTTGGGGTGTTCACGTCTCCGCCAGGTCGCCGGAGGTCCAGTATGGCCCGACCCCCAGGGCTGTTTCCTTACCGCTGTAGCTAACGCGACAAGGGGCCCGCGCCAACACCGCCGCGCGGTTAGAGTTTCGTGCACTGACAGACCGCGGCCTCGCGCCGCGGTTTCGTGTGGTCGTTAACCGATCGATGGTCGTGCGTGGGAGGCCGAAAGCGATGTTGGTGCGACTGGCGCTCGCCTGGACCGATCCCTTCGGGATCGCACACGGCGTGGGCGAGCTTGTGGACATCGACGCGGTCACCCTCGCCGAGCTGGAAGAGCAGGGAGTGGTGGAGAACATGACGGAGGCACCCAAGCCCACGGTGGAGTCGAGCGCGTGGGTCGGCCCCGGCGCCCCGCCGAAGGACGACGAGCCGATCGAGCAGAACGGGTGGGTCGGCCCCGGTTCGCCGGGTTCGGGCGACCCGGAGCCGGAGCCCGACCCGGAGCCGTGACCCGCGCCGCGGGTGTTAGCACGGGTGGACAGGGGCGGGCCGCGGCCCGCCCCTGTCGCTGTCCGCTCAGCTCGCGGCGCAGGCCACCCCGTTGAGCTTCACGTTGCTCGGCGCGGTCGACGGCCCCGAGCCGGTGAAGCTGACCGTCCAGCTCTGCGCGGGAGCGAGGTGCGGCGCCCAGCCGGGCGCGGTCACCGTCACGTTCGCGCCGCTGGTGACGAAGGTGCCGTTCCAGCCGTTGACGATCACCTGGCCGCTGCCCAGCGTGAAGGTCAGCACCCAGTTGCTGAACGTGGTGCTGCCGGTGTTGGTCACCACCAGCGAGGCGTTGTAGCCGTTGGGCCACGAGTTGTCGATCCGGTACACCGCCCGGCAGCTCGTCGGAGTCTGCGGGCTCGGCGACGCGCTCGGGCTCGCGCTGGGGGACGGGCTGGTGCTGCGGCTGGGGCTCGGCGACGGGCTCGCGCTGCGGCTCGGGCTGGCCGACGGTGACGGGCTCGCCGAACGCGACGGGCTGACGCTCGGCGAGGGGTCGACGACCCCGCTCTTGGCCTTCATGTTCAGCGAGTGCTGCCGGAACACCGCGTGCTCCGGGCAGCCCTCACCGGAGTCGAAGCCGCCGCAGTTGCTGTTGGCCGGGAACCACCAGAACGCGTCGCCGTCGCCGCCCGACGCCTCCATCTCGGCGTACATCTCGGTCCACCACTGCGTCTTGTTGTCGTGCACGTTCCACTCGCCGAGGAAGAACGGCTTGCCGACGACCGTGTGGGCGTCGCTGATCCAGCGCTTCAGCAGCGCCCGCGCGGTGGTGAAGTTGAGCCCCGCCCAGCCCTCGGTCGGGTACATGTGCCCCGAGGTGAAGTCGATGTACGGCGAGGACTGGATGTAGGTCCACGGGCCGCCGGAGTCGCCGCCGTAGCCGTACTTCGTCTCCTGGCCCTCCTGGCCGGTGCCCAGCAGGTGGTTCGGGTCCAGGCTCTTGACCAGCGCGCCCATCTCGTCGACCCACGCCCGCAGGGTGGTGCCGGTGGTGTTCTCGTTGGGCGTGGCGTCGGGGTAGCGGGGCTCGTTCATGAGCTCCCAGGCCAGGATCGTGGGGTCGTTCTTCCAGGCCACGCCGGTGAAGGAGTTGGTCCGGCCGAGGGCCTTGGTGACGTAGTTCTTGTACTGCGTGAAGCAGCCCGGACAGGCGGTCTTGTTGAAGAAGCGCCAGCGGTTGGCGTAGCCCGTGGGCAGGCCCTCCCAGGCGAGGCGCTTGTCGATGCCGCCGTACGCCTCCCAGAAGTTCTCGAAGACGGGGATGAGCCGGATGTTGTGCTCACGCGCGGACTTGATCACGTAGTCGAAGAGGATGAACGCCTCCTCGGTGTAGACGCCCTCGGCCGCCTCGAAGCCCATCCAGTCCTCGTGGCTGAACATCCACAGCCGCAGCACCGACACCTGGTCGTTCTGCAGCCGGGTCATGTGGGCGTCGATCTTCGCCTTGTCGACGTACTGCTCGCCGGGCAGCCAGTCGTAGCCGAAGGTGAACACGTCGTAGGTGTTGGTGCCGGCGAAGTAGAACGGCTTGCCGTCCAGGCAGAACCGGATGCCGCACCGGGTGACGAAGCTGTCGCGCGGGTCGGCCGCCTGCGCGGCGGGGGACCCGACGAACGGCAGCGCCAGGGCCAGCGTGGCCGTGACCGCCGCCAGCGCGGCCAGCAGGGCACGCCGTGGGGAACGGGACATGGGGACTCCTCAGGGGAAGCGTCCGTCCACAACGATGCGGGCACATCGGGCGGTGCGAACGGACGTCGATGGAAGCGCTCCCATGCTAGAGCCAAACACCGCCGAGGTAAAGCGGTTCAGTACAGCTCGCCGCCCTCGGCCTGCCGCCCGCAACGGTGGAAGACTCGCGGCCTCAGAGCGTGTGTCTGAGGCCGCGAGTCTTCAAGTCGTGCGAGTCCGCCGACGCGTCAGCGGTCGGTCATGCCGGCGCGGCGGCGCAGGGCCGGCACGTCCATCACGACGATGCGGCGGCCCTCGGTGCGCAGCCAGCCACGGCTGGCGAAGGAGCCGATCGCCTGGTTCACGCTCTGCCGCGAGCCGCCCGCCATCTCGGCCAGCTGGCTCTGGTTCAGCTCGATCGTGATCATCGGCGCCTGGCTCTCCCCGGCGAGCCGGACCAGCGTCTTGGCGACGCGGCCGGGCAGGTCGAGGAACACGTGGTCGGCGTTCTGCTCGGTCAGCCGGCGGATCAGCGCGCCCAGCGAGCGCATGACCGCGTCGAGGATGCGCGGATTCGAGTGCACCAGCTCCATGAAGGCGCCCCGGGACAGCGCCAGCGCGGTGCAGTCCTCCAGCGCCTCGCAGGACGCCGAACGGGCCGAACCGTCCAGAAGGGACACCTCGCCCAGCACGTCCGGCGGGCGCAGCACCGACAGCACCGCCCGCTCGCCGGTGGGGGAGGTGCGGAAGATGGCCACCGATCCCCGCTTCAGCACGATGAGCGACTCGCCGGGGTCGTTCTCCACGAACAGCAGCTGCCCCTTGCGGAAGGTGCGCGGCACCGCCGCGGCGATCACCCGCTGCCGTACCTCAGGCTCCAGACCAGCGAACATGTCCACCCCGGTGAGCGCGTCCGCGGCATCCGGAATGCGAATCTCCACCGCCTAACCCCTTCCGTTTCCCACCCCCACCGACGCACACGGTCGTGGCGGTCGGCGAACCCTGGACAGATCATCGCTTGAGCGAGCCGCCACGTCCACTCCGTGGGTCTCCATCGTCGAGTGTCCATCGACAGATCTGCCGTATCGCAGACACCCGCGACGGATACGACACCGCGCATGCACATGTGATAATCCGCCCGTGCTGGCTGACGATACGATCCGCACCGCGCTTCGTACCGCATGGCACCTTCAGCCGGACGGCTGCACTCCGCTGGACGGTGGGACGGCCGGCTCGGCCGGGTCGGTCGTGGCGGGTGGCCGCCGGTATGTGGCGGCGCTGGTCGCGGCCGTGGACCGGACCCGGTTCGAGGCCGGGCTCGCCGCCGCCGAACGTCTCGCCCGGCAGGGCCACGACGCGGGCGCGCCCGTCCGCGCGGCCGACGGGGCTCTGTGCGTGCCCGTCGGCGACCGGCTGCTCGCGCTGCTCGAATACGTTCCCGGCCGGCCGCTCGACGGAGCCGACCCGGTCGACCAGCAGTGGTGGGGCGACCGCCTGGGCGCCGCGCACCGGGCACTGGCCGGTTTCCACCATGCCGGGCTGCCCGCCTGGCACGGGCTGCGCCCCGACGCGCCCCATCTCGCGGTGGCGGCGTGGCTCGGCCCGGCGGTCGCCCGTGCGGTGCACGCGATGACCAAGCTCCAGGTCACCGACCGGCTCACCGTGGGCACGCTGCACGGCGCCCCCCGGCCCGCGGCCTTCCGGCTCGACCCCGACACCGGCCGGATCGGGCTGGTCAGCTGGGGCTCGGTGCTGTCCGGGCCGCTGGTGTACGACCTCGCCGCCGCGGTGCGGCACGCGGGCGGGCCGGAGCGGGCCCGGGAGCTGCTGGCCGCGTACACCGCGACGGGCGCGGTGCCGGTCGCCGAGATCGAGGGCAGCCTGGACACCATGCTCCGGTTCTGCTGGGCCGCCGAGGCCGACGCCTGCGCGCGCCTGCTGGCCGGCTGCCCCGGGTCCGAGCCGGACCGGGCGGCCGTCGAGCGCGGCCGGGCAGGCCTGGACCAGGCACGCGCGGCCCTGCTCGACTGAGGGCCGCGGGGCCGCCGGGCGTGGGCGCGGGATGGGTCGGCGGCCGGTGATCAGGCGCGGAGGTGGGCCAGGACCAGGGGGTCGAGGTGGCCGGGGACCATGCGCTCCTCCAGGTTCTCGATGCCGGCCCAGCCGGCCAGGGCGGCGTCGAGATCGGAGTCGGTGTGGCCGCGTGCCGCCAGCAGCTCGCGCACCTCGTCGGCGAGCGCGCCGTCGAGCGGCAGCAGGGTGTCCGGGTCGGGCCTGCCGAACAGCAGCGTGTGCACGTCCAGCAGCCGGGCCAGCTCGGCGCACGGGTCGGGGTGGTCGTCGACGCGCAGATCCACCAGCACGTCACTGGTGCCGCCGTAGCCCTGGCCGGGCGCGACGACGTACACCGCGGCGCTCTGCCGGCCCCGGCGGTCACCACCGGCCGCGTCCCCGGCCCGCAGCGCCGTCAGCAGGCGTGCGGCGAGCGGGGCGGCCGGGTCCGAGGCCAGCCAGGCCTGCTCCATGGCGGCGACGACCTCCGGTCCGGTCAGGATGTTGCCCTGGATCGCGTACCCGTCGCCGGTGACGCCCCCGGCCCAGGCGTGGCAGCCGGTGCCGGTGAAGGTGGCGCCGTCACCCGCGGCGCCGACCACGCCGAGCTGCCGCTGGGCCCGCCCCGGGTCGGCGGCGGTGAGCCCGGCGACCACGTCGGCCGCCAGGGTGCCGGTACGCAGCATCGCCAGCCCCTGCGGCCGGTAGGCGAGGTTGGCGTAGGACTGGGTGGCCAGCGCGCCCACCCCGGCCTCGGCCGCGGGCACGACCGCCCCGGCGGCGAGGAACTTACTGGCCACGGCGACCCCGTGTGCGACCCCGTCGGCCGAGCGCGCGACGATCGAGAACGTCATGGCGCCCAGGGTAGGGCGTCGCGGAGGGGGAGACGGGTTCGGATGGCGTACCGCTATTTCTACGACTGCGAGTTCATCGAGGACGGAGTCACCATCGACCTGGTCTCGATCGGGGTGGTCGACGAGCACGGCCGGGAGTTCTACGCGGTGTCCACGGAGTTCGACCCGGGCAAGGCGATCCCGTGGGTGCGCGAGAACGTGCTGAACCTGCTGCCCTCCCCGGCGGACAAGGCGTGGCGCTCGCGCGAGCGCATCCGCACGGACCTGCTGGAGTTCCTGACCGAGCCGCTGCAGGGCCGCCCGCACGAGAGCATCGAGCTGTGGGCCTGGTACGGCGCGTACGACCATGTGGCGCTGGCGCAGCTGTGGGGCGCCATGGTGGCGCTGCCCCGCGCCATCCCGCGCTACACCAAGGAGCTGCGCCAGCTGTGGGACGAGCGGGGCCGCCCGGCGTTGCCCGAGGCGGCGTCGTCGCGGCACGACGCCCTGGTGGACGCCCGGCACAACCTGGCCCGCTGGCGCACCATGACGGCGCGTAAGGGCTGAGGGCCCGCCTGCCGAGGTGGACGGGGCGTGAAGCCGCGGTGACGGCCGGGCGCGCCCCGGCCCGGGGTGCCGGGGCGCCGTCACGCACGGGTAACCTGGCTATGACGACACTGTTGCGGCCGCTGGTGAGCGGCGGCGCGCCCCCACGTCGGGACACCCGCGGGGCGTGCTGGCCTATCCCCGGTGCGGCCAGTACAGTGCGCATTTGCGGCCCGCCCCGGCCGGCAACGTAGCCGTGATCACTCGTCTCCCGGGGCCCGGCAACTGACTACCCGTAATCGGGAGGACGAGAAAATGCGTATCGGCGTACTCACCGGCGGCGGCGACTGCCCCGGTCTCAACGCGGTCATCCGCGCCGTGGTCCGCAAGGGCGTGGGCACCTACGGGCACGAGTTCGTCGGGTTCCGCGACGGCTGGAAGGGCCCGCTGGAGGGCATCACCCGCCCGCTGGGCATTCCGGAGGTCCGTGGCATCCTGCCGCGCGGCGGCACCATCCTGGGCTCCTCCCGCACCAACCCGTTCAAGATCGAGAACGGTGTGGAGCGGATCAAGGACAACCTGGCGAACATGGGCATCGACGCGCTGGTCGCGATCGGCGGCGAGGACACCCTCGGCGTCGCGACCAAGCTGACCGACCTAGGCGTCAACGTCGTCGGTGTGCCGAAGACGATCGACAACGACCTCGGCGCGACCGACTTCACGTTCGGCTTCGACACCGCGGTCAACATCGCCATGGAGGCGATCGACCGGCTGCACACCACCGCCGAGTCGCACCACCGCACCGTGGTCGTCGAGGTCATGGGCCGCCACGCGGGCTGGATCGCGCTGCACGCCGGCCTGGCCGGCGGCGCCAACGTGATCCTGCTCCCCGAGCAGAAGTTCGACCTGGACAAGGTCGTCGAGCACGTCGAGACCCGGTTCAAGACCAACTACTCGCCGATCATCGTGATCTCCGAGGGCGCCATGCCCACCGACGGCGACATGATCACCCTGAACGGCGAGCTGGACGCCTTCGGCCACGTCCGCCTCGGCGGCATCGGCAACTGGCTCGCCGACCAGCTGGAGAAGCGCACCGGCAAGGAGGCCCGCGCCGTCGTCCTGGGCCACACCCAGCGCGGTGGCACCCCCACCGCCTTCGACCGCGTCCTGGCCACCCGCTTCGGCCTGCACGCCATCGACGCCGTCCACGAGGGCGACTTCGGCAAGATGGTCGCCCTCCGCGGCACCGAGATCGTCCGCGTGCCGCTGATCGAGGCGACCCGCGAGCTCAAGGTCGTCCCCCCGCACCGCTACACCGAGGCCGAGGCCTTCTTCGGCTGATCTCCTCATCATGCGTTGATCATGAACTTAGGTCAGTGTTCGACGGCGTGTCGGCACCCCTAAGTTCATGATCAACCCTGTGGAGGGTTAGGGGAGACATGTACACCGTTGCCGTCATCGGGGCGGGCAAGATCGGTGAGGTGCTGCTGTCGGGGCTGGTCAAGGCCGGGTGGCCGGTGGACCAGATCGTGGCGACGGCGCGGCGCGAGGAGCGGGCGGAGCAGCTGCGCAACCGGTACGGCATCCGGGTGCTGGCCAACGCCGAGGCGGTCCAGGCCGCCGACGTGGTCGCCATCGCGGTGAAGCCGCAGGACGCCGGGGTGCTGCTGGCCGAGCTGGGGCCGCAGATCCCGGCGGGCAAGCTGGTGATCTCGCTGTGCGCCGGCCTGCCCACCTCGTTCTTCACCAAGTGGCTGGCCGAGGGCACGCCCGTGGTCCGGGTCATGACGAACACCCCGGCGCTGGTCGACGAGGCGATGACCGCGATCTCGGCCGGTCCGCACGCCACGGCCGAGCACCTGGCCGTGGCCGAGGAGCTGTTCTCGCCGCTGGGCCGCACCATCCGGGTGCCGGAGAGCCAGCAGGACGCGGTCACCGCGCTGTCCGGCTCCGGCCCGGCGTACTTCTACTTCCTGGTCGAGGCGATGACCGACGCGGGCATCCTGCTGGGGCTGCCGCGCCAGGTGGCGCACGACCTCATCGTGCAGACCGCGATCGGTTCGGCCATCATGCTGCGCGACTCGGGGGAGCACCCGGTGAAGCTGCGCGAGGCGGTCACCTCGCCCGCCGGCACCACCATCTCCGCCATCCGCGAGCTGGAGAACCACGGCGTACGCGCGGCGCTGCTGGCCGCCCTCGAAGCGGCCCGGGACCGGGCCAAGGAGATCGCCGACCAGGCCTCCTGACCACGAACGCGTGACCAGGTCACCCCCACAGGCTCATTCATGCCTGTGGGGGTTCCTGCTGTTCGGACCGTCGACTTAGGCTCGATTCAGGGAGTTTGCACGAACTCCGTCCGCAGCTCCAAGGAGCCACAGCCCAAGGAGACGGCCATGAGACGCGCCGCCACAGTCATCGGGACAGTCCTCGCCGCCCTCGTGATCTCGACCCCGGCCTACGCGTACGCGCACGACCGGGTCACCAACCCCGTGCTGCACGCCATCCTCGACGTGCTCACCCTCGCGGTCGTCACCGCTCCGGTGTGGACGGCCTTCGCCTGGTCCCGCGGCCACCGCTCGGCAGCGCTGCTGCTGCTGATCGGCCTGGTCCAGATCCCCGCGGGAGTGCTGGCGTTCGTGCCCATTCCCGACCCCGTGCTGCACACCGCGGCGCTGCTCACCAGCCTCGCCATCACGGCGACCTCGATCGTCTACGTCCGGCGTGAGGCCCACGCCGCCGCGGCCGTCGAGTCCGCCGGCTGAGAGATCCGCTGCCGGAGCGCTCCGGCAGAGGTGGACCCGCTGTCGGTCGTGTGCGACGAGTCGCGGACGGCCGGCGGCGGTACAGCGCAACCGCCGCCCGGTCCGTTCGCCTCGGACCGGGCGGCCGTGTGCAGGGTCATCAGCTCGCCGTCCAGGTCCAGCTCCAGCAGCTCGCCGCGGCGGCGCACGCGCGGGCAGCCCTCGTGGGGCGCGGTCCAGGCCCCGTCGGGCCGCCGGTACGCGGTCCACCGGCAGTGCTCCTCACCGACGTATCCCCAGGCCATGAACAGCTCGGCGTCCCGATAGCGGTAGAGGCCCACGGTGGCCGTGGCCGCGCCCTCCGGCCGCCGGTAGAACTCTCCGGTCAGGCCCGGCACGACGTGCCCTTCGAGATCGATGTCGGGCACCGTGCGGTGCAGGGTGTAGTCGGCCGTGCGCGGCAGGGTCACGATCGCGGCGTCGCCTTCGCTCATGCCTGATCAACGATCTCGGGTTGCGCCGCAGACCGGGCCGGGCGCGAGCGGCGTTTTTGGGATGCGACCACGTCGGGTGCGGGCGCGTGAGCACGCCGTCATACCCTTGACGCCATGCGCCACGAATGGCATGAGCTCAGGCACCCCGGCCTCGAACTGGCCGACAACCGGCAGCCCGGCGAGACCGGCGTCACCATCGGCCGCCTCACCACCGAGGAGAGCGCCGACTCCCTCGGCCTGGACCACTGGCGCAGCCTGCCGCGGGCGCAGATGCCGCCGTGGGAGGACTACAGCGAGGTCGAGCAGGTGTGCCGGGTGCTGGACTCGGTGCCCTCGATCGTGGCGCCGTACGAGGTGGACCAGCTGCGGCAGCGGCTGGCGCTGGTCTGCGAGGGCAAGGCGTTCCTGCTGCAGGGCGGCGACTGCGCCGAGACGTTCGCCGACAACACCGAGAGCCACCTGCTGGCCAACGCGCGCACGCTGCTGCAGATGGCGGTGGTGCTGACGTACGGCGCGAGCATGCCGGTGGTGAAGGTGGCCCGGGTCGCGGGGCAGTACACCAAGCCGCGCTCGCAGCCGATCGACTCGCTCGGCCTGCCCGCCTACCGCGGCGACATGATCAACTCGCTGGAGCCCACGCCGGAGGCGCGCGTCGCCGACCCGCAGCGCATGATCCGGGCGTACGCCAACGCGGCCGCCGCGATGAACATGCTGCGCGCGTACCTGGGCGGCGGCCTGGGCGACCTGCACGCCGTGCACGACTGGAACCGCGACTTCGTGCGCACCTCCGCCTTCGGCGAGCGCTACGAGGCGATCGCCCGCGAGATCGACCGGGCGCTGGCGTTCATCCGCGCCTGCGGCATGACCGACGAGGAGGCGCTGCGCACGGTCACCCTCTACGCCTCGCACGAGTCGCTGGCGCTGGAGTACGACCGGGCGCTGACCCGGATCGCCGACGGGCGGGCGTACGGCCTGTCCGGCCACTTCCTGTGGGTCGGCGAGCGCACCCGCGAGCTGGACGGCGCGCACCTGGACTTCATCTCCCGCATCGCCAACCCGATCGGCGTGAAGCTGGGCCCGTCCACCACCCCGGACTACGTCAAGCGGCTGACCGAGATGCTCAACCCGGACAACATCCCGGGCCGCCTGACGCTGATCAGCCGGATGGGCAACCACCAGGTCCGCGACGCGCTCCCGACGCTGGTCGAGGCGGTGCGCGACAGCGGCGCCAAGGTGGTCTGGCAGTGCGACCCGATGCACGGCAACACCCACGAGTCGTCCAACGGGTACAAGACCCGCCACTTCGACCGGATCGTGGACGAGGTGCTGGGCTACTTCGAAGTGCACAAGATGCTGGGCACCCACCCGGGCGGCATCCACATCGAGCTGACCGGCGAGGACGTCACCGAGTGCCTGGGCGGCGCGCAGGCGCTGGCCGACGCCGACCTGGAGCGCCGCTACGAGACCGCCTGCGACCCGCGCCTGAACACCCAGCAGTCACTGGAGCTGGCCTTCCTCGTCGCGGAGATGCTCCGCGGCTGACCGAGCGCGAGCGGATGAGGGACCGTGCAACGGCTCCCTCATCCGGCGCGGCGATCAGCCGCCCGTGCCGGATGCCGATCGCCGTCGCCGGCCGGAGGGTGCCGTCCGGATCAGACCGTGCAGGCGGTGCCGGGAGCCGACCGGATCACCAGCGTGGCGAGCAGCGGCACCTCCTGGTGGCGGGTCGTGCCGAGCACCGAGAACCGCACCGGCACCGACGACCAGACCTGGCTTGCGCAGGCCGTTGCGCTCGCCGGGCTGCCGTCCATCCGCAGCGTCGCGAACAGGTAGATCTCCTCACCGGCGTCGAGGCGCACGGGCCGGAACGGCGTCGCGCGCTCCGCGGCGCAGCAGCCGGGGCCTTCCCGCATCATCGTGAGCCGCTCCAGCCGCAGGCCGGGCAGCCGGTCCTCGTCGATGCCGTCGATCCGCACCGGCAGCCGGTCCGGGTTGCGCACGGCGAAGTACAGCTCGTAGCTGCGCTCGGCGGTGTAGTCGTAGCGCACGAACGCGCCCGTCACGTCCTGCGACGCCTGCGCGTCGGGGCTGCCGCCCCCGAACGAGCCCGTCTCCAGCCGGTAGCCCAGGGCCACGACCTGCCACGACAGCAGCGCGAGCATGATCACGCCGATGAGCCCGAGCAGCAGCCGGGCCGACTTGGTCACATCGCCGGCGGTGACAGGGGTGGATGCCATGGCGCGCAGCGTAGCGGTCCGTGACACGCAGCGCTGCCCCCCTTCTGGTCACCCTTGCCGATGAGGTAGGAACGAGGCATGACGCAGATGGTTGATCTTCGCAGCGACACCGTGACCAGGCCGACCGCGGCGATGCGGGCGGCGATGGCGGCCGCCGAGGTCGGTGACGACGTGTACGGCGAGGACCCCACGGTCATCGCGCTGGAGCAGCGGGTGGCGCGGCTGTTCGGGCACGAGGCGGCGCTGTTCGCGCCGAGCGGCTCGATGGCCAACCAGATCGCGCTGCAGCTGGTCGTGCCGCCCGCGCACGAGCTGCTGTGCGACGCGAACGCGCACGTGGTGACGTACGAGTTCGGCGCCGCCGCGGCCATCGGCGGCATCTCCACCCGGACCTGGCCGTTCGCGGGCGGGCAGCTCGACGTCGACGTGATCGCCTCGATGATCCGCCCGGACGGCTACTGGGCCGTGCCGACGCGCGCCATCGCGGTCGAGCAGACGCACAACATGGCGGGCGGCGTGGTGATCGGGCTCGACACGCTGCGCGCGCTGCGCGGCGTCGCCGACGCGGCCGGGGCGGCGCTGCACTGCGACGGGGCACGCATCTGGCACGCCCACGTCGCCGACGGCGTGCCGCTGGCCGAGTACGGCGCGCTGTTCGACACGATGTCGGTGTGCCTGTCCAAGGGCCTCGGCGCGCCGGTCGGCTCGGTGGTGGTGGGCAGCGCCGAGAACATCGCCAAGGCGCGCTGGATCCGCAAGCGCATGGGCGGCGGGATGCGCCAGGCCGGCATCCTCGCCGCGGCCGGCCTGTACGCCCTGGAGCACCACATCGACCGGCTCGCCGACGACCACGCCCGCGCCCGGCGGCTGGCCGACGCGCTCGCGCCCTACGGCGTGGTGGACGCCGACCGGGTGCGCACGAACCTGGTGCTGCTGGACCTGAGCAAGACCGCGCTCGACGCGCACGGCCTGGCCGGGCGCGCCCGAGAGCAGGGAGTGCTGGTGAGCGTCATCGCCCCGCGTACCGTCCGCCTCATCACCCACCTCGACGCCGACGACGCCGCGGTGGACCGCGCCATCGCGGTCCTGAGCCCGCTCCTCGCCGCCTGAGCCGATCTTGCGCGAACTGTGGGGACGACACGCCCGAATCGGGCAGATGGGCAACAGTTCGCGCAAGATCGACGCCAGATGTGGCGCGGGAGGCTCAGGCCTCGGGGTGCTCGGTGACGTTCTGGAGGTAGAGGGGCTCGCCGAGGCTCTCGATGAGGCCGAGCTGGGTCTCCAGGTAGTCGATGTGGTGCTCCTCGTCGGCGAGGATCTCCTCGAAGATGTTCGCCGAGGTGACGTCACCGACGGAGCGCATGTACTCGATGCCCAGGCGCAGCCGCTCGACCGCCTCGACCTCGATCTTCATGTCGCACTGGAACTGCTCCTTGACGGTCTCGCCGATCCGCAGCGCGCCCAGCTTCTGGAAGTTGGGCAGGCCGTCGAGGAACAGGATGCGCTCGGCGAGCCGGTCGGCGTGCTTCATCTCGTCGATGGACTCGTGCCGGGTGTACTTCGCGAGCTTGGTGTAGCCCCAGTTCTCCTGCATGCGGTAGTGCAGCCAGTACTGGTTGATCGCGGTGAGCTCCGCGGTCAGCTGCTCGTTGAGGAACTCGATGACGCGGGCGTCGCCTTGCATGGTGAAGAAACCCCCCACGGGAACGTGTATAGGGGGTAATCTACGCGCCTTGTCCGGTTATGCCGCGATTGGCAGCAGCGTGTCGGCGTTCTCCTCGTCGATCAGGTCGCAGATGCGGTCGAGGCAGGAGCCGCAGCCCGTGCCCGCACCGCAGGCCTCGCCGACGGAGTCCTCGCAGCGCGCGCCCGCGCGGATCACCGAGCGCACTTCGCACTCACGAACCCGTTCACAGATGCACACGAACACAGCAGGGACCCTTCGGCACTGGAGGAGTGAGGCTGCCGGTGAAGCAAGCCTTGCCTCAGTAAGGGTGCCCTAAAGGATTCTGCTAGCGCAAGCCCCTGAGCAGGGAAATGTCAGCGGCGTGCGTCTCACCCGGCGTCTCGACGACCACCGGGACGCCCGCGAGCGCGGGGTGGCGGAACATCTCCGCGAACGCGTCGGCCCCGATGAGGCCCTTGCCGATGGCCTCGTGCCGGTCGCGCGTGGACCCCACCGGATCCTTGGAGTCGTTGGCGTGCACCAGCCCCAGCCGTCCGGCGCCGCACACCTCCACCAGCGTGTCCAGCGTCAGCGCCATGCCGCCCGGCTTGGCCAGGTCGTGCCCGGCCGCCCAGGCGTGGCAGGTGTCGAAGCACACCCCGAGGCGCGGGTGGCGGTCCACCGCGTCCAGGTACGGCCCCAGGTCCTCGACGCGGGCCGCCAGCGAGCGCCCGCCGCCCGCGCTGGGCTCCACCAGCAGCCGCGGCCCGTCGTCCGGCAGCGCGTCCAGCAGCGGCAGCAGCACCTCGCGCACCTGCCGCAGCGCCGCCGGGGTGTGCTCGGCGTCGACCGCGGAGCCGGCGTGGAACACCACCCCGCCCGCGCCGATCGCGGCGGCCCGCACCAGCGCGTGCGCCAGCACCTCGCGGGACTGCTCGACCGTCGCGGCGGTGGGGGAGCCCACGTTCACCAGCAGCGAGGCGTGCACGAACGCCGGGACGTCCCGGGTGTGGCAGCCCGCGACGAACAGCGCGTCCTGCGCCGGATCGCCGGGCGGGCGCGCCCAGCCGCGCGGGTTGCCCACGTACACCTGCACCGCCGCGGCGCCGACCTTGTCGAGGTACGGCAGGGCGGCCTTGGCCAGGCCACCGGCCACGGGCGCGTGCGCGCCCACCGCGCCGGCCGGGCGCGTCACGTCGTCGTTCACGGTCTCCGTCATCCCAGCTGGCAATCGATGATCACGTGCTGGCCCTGCTGCACGGGGGTGTTCGGCTGCGGGTCCTGGTTGACGACCTTGAACCAGTTCTTGTCGCCGAGCACGCCGCGCACCTCCACCTGCAGCCCCATCGAGGCCAGCAGGCCCTCGGCGTCGCCGCAGCGCGCGTTGCGCACCTCCGGCATCGCCCGCAGGCTCTGGTTGTCGCTGACCTGCAGGGTCACCGCGGCGTTCTTCTCGACGCCGGTGCCGTTGGGCGGGTCCTGCTTGACCACGACGTCGTACGGCTTGTCGGACTGCACCCGCTCCACGACCACCCGCAGGCCCATCTCCTGGAGCGTCTTCGTGGCCTCGGCCAGCGACTTCCCCTCCAGGAACGGCACGGTCAGCGGCGCGCGGCCCTTGCTGACGATCACCTTGATCTCGGTGCCCGGGGGCACCTCCGTGCCCGCCTTCGGGTCGGTGTCCAGCACGGTGTTCTTCGGGATGAGGTCGTCGTAGCGCTCACCGGCCTTGACCACCTTGAACTTGAACGGCTCCGCCTGCAGGTCGGTGAGCGCCAGATCCCAGGTCTTGCCCGACACGTCGGGCACCAGGTAACGCTCGGCGCCCTTGGACAGGATCAGCCGCACCGCGCCGCCGCGCAGCACGCGCTCGCCGGGGGGCGGGTCCTGCACCAGCACGACGTCCTTGGGCACGTCCTCGCGGAACTGCGGGTCGCCGTACACCACCTGCAGCCCGGCGGCGCGCAGCGTCGCCTCGGCCTGCTCCTGGGTCAGGTTCATCAGCTGGGGGGTCACCTCGTAGCGGCCCCAGCCGAGCCACCAGCCGCCCGTCAGCACCAGCAGCGCCAGCACCACCGCGCCCGAGATGAGCGCCAGCCGCCCGCGCGGATCGGCCATCGTCCGCTGGTAGCGCTGCTTGAGCTGCTCCAGCAGGCCGACCGGGGCGGCCGGAGCGGCGCTGCGGCGCCGGGAGCGCGGCGCGGGCTGCGCGCCGGGCAGGCGGGCCCACGACGGGCGCTCGCTCGGCACCACATGGTTGACCACCACGGTGTCCTGCGCCACCGGGCGCAGCAGCTGAGTGGCCGCGTTCGTGTTCTGGGTCACGCTCTCGCGCGCCGCCTGCACGGCGCTGAGCAGCGCACCGGCGTCGGTGGGGCGCGCGCCGGGGGAGCGGCGGGTCGCCGACGCGACCAGCTCGTCCAGCACCGGGGGCAGCCCCGCCACGATCCGCGACGGCGGCGGCACGTCCCGGTCGACGTGCTGCCAGGCCACCTCGACGGGCCGCTCGCCGTCGTACGGCACGCGGCCGGTCAGCATCTCGAACAGCACGATCCCGGCGCTGTAGACGTCGCTGCGCGGGTCGGCGTGGCCGTCGGTGACCAGCTCCGGCGCGACGTAGGCGACGGTGGCCATGAGCTGGCCGCCGGACGGGTCGTCGGCGCTCGCCTCGACGGCGCGGGCCAGGCCGAAGTCGGCCACCTTGGCCACCGCGTCGACCAGGTTCTGGCCGCCGCCGCTGGGCGCCTCGGCGACCAGCACGTTCTCCGGCTTGACGTCGCGGTGCACCAGCCCGGCCCGGTGCGCCGCGCCCAGCGCCGACAGCACCTGCTCCATCAGGGCCAGCGCCTCGACCGGGCTGAGCCGGCGGCGCTCGGCGAGGATGTCGCGCAGCGTGCGGCCGCGCACGTACTCCATCACCAGGTACGGCAGGCCCGCGTGGGTGCCCTGGTCGTAGACGGCGACCACGTTCGGGTGGGTGAGCCGGGCGATCGTCTTCGCCTCGTCGGTGAAGCGGTCGAGGCTGAAGGCCTGCCCGGCGGCGTCGCGCACCTGGGCCGGGTGAATGATCTTGAGCGCGACCGTGCGCTCCAGGCGCTCGTCTACCGCTGTGTAGACCGTCGCCATGCCACCACGGGCCACGCGACCGCGGATGCGGTAGCGCCCGTCGACGAGTGAGCCGAGCAGCGGATCGGCGGTCTGAGTGTTCATCGCAGCGCAGTCTAAGTCAGACGTGGGCCCAAGCCGTACACCCGCGCGTGCGACCGTGCCGCGACCTGCGGTTTCCGCATGTCAGGCGATCTCTGGCGTACGCGTGGCGGCTGGTGAGCTCTCCTCGGCCGGGCCCGGTGTGCCGGGCGTCACCACCGCCGAGGCGGACGCCGCGGCCGGCGTCGACGGCGAGGCGGACGGGCTGGGGCTGGGCGACGGGCTCGGCGAGGGAGACGGGGAGGGCGACGGGGACGGGGAGGCAGACGCGGACGGCGTCGGCGTGGCCTCGCAGTCGCACGCGGACGGGCTCGGGGACGGCGAGCGGCGGGGCGAGGGGGTGGTCGACACGATGGCGGCGGGCACGTCCCGGGCCGCGGTGGGGCTGGGCATCGCCCCGGCCTGGCGCCAGGGCACCGGCGCCGGGGAGGACGCCGGCGCGGGCACCCGCGGCAGCGCGCCGGGCGCCCGGTCGTCGCCGAGCAGCGCGTCCACCCCGGCGGTGACGGCGTAGTAGCCGCCCACCCCCACCGAGGCGAGCAGCATCGCCCCCGTCGCCAGCACCGCGCGGTGCCGGGTGGTGGGGCGCGGCGGCTCGTCGCCGAGCACCGGCATGATCACCGTCTCGTCGTTCATCCGGCGCCGCGCCAGGTCGTAGCGCAGCGAGCGGACCGCGCCGCCGAACTCGCGCTTGATCAGGTGCCAGGGATTCATCGGTGGGTCCTTTCCACGGGCACGGAGCCGCCCGGGTCGGGGATGCGGTGGTGGCCCGGGTCGGCGACGTGGCAAGGTGTGGAGGTGGCCGAAACTACGCATTCGACGACCGACGCGCCCGCGAGCTGGCTGACGCTGCCGGACGTGGCCGAGCGGCTCGGGTTGTCGATCATCAAGGTGCACCAGCTGATCAAGGACGGCACGCTGCTGGCGGTGCGCCACGAGGGCGTGCGCCAGGTGCCGGCGGAGCTGGTGGCGAACGACATCGTGCTCAAGCACCTCCCCGGCGTGCTGACGTTGCTGCGCGACGCCGGGTACAACGACGATGAGGCGATGCGGTGGCTCTACACCGCCGACGACACGCTTCCGGGGACACCGGCGGCGGCGCTCGGCGGCGACAAGGCACGTGAGGTCAAGCGCCGCGCGCAGGCCGTGGCCTTCTGACCGTGTACGCCTACCTCGCGGTGCTGCTCGGCTGCCTGCTGTGCGCGTTGTGGCTGGAGCCGGTGCTGCGGGTGGGCGTGCTGCGCCAGTGGCGGCGGCTGCTGCTGGTCGCCGTGCCGGTGGTGGCCGTGTTCGCCGCCTGGGACCTCGCCGCGATCGCGGCCGGGCACTGGAGCTTCGACCACGCGCAGGTGCTGGGCGTCTGGCTGCCCGGCGGGCTGCCGCTGGAGGAGCTGCTGTTCTTCCTGGTCGTGCCGCTGTGCGCGATCCTGGGCTACGAGGCGGTCCGTACCGTGCTGGCCAGGTTCGGGCGATCGTGACGTACACCGTGGCGGCTCTGCTGGGGCTGGCCGGGGCGGTCGCGGTCGACCTGTTCGTGCTGCGCACCCGGCTGCTGGCGAGTCTCGCGTTCTGGGCGACGTACCCGATCGTGCTGCTGTTCCAGCTGCTGTCCAACGGCATCCTGACCGGGCGCGGCGTGGTCCGCTACGCGCCGGAGGCGATCACCGGCCTGCGCGTGGCGTACGCCCCCGTCGAGGACCTGGTGTTCGGCTTCGCGCTGGTGCTGTTCACGCTCTCGCTCTGGGTCTGGACCGGACGGCGGCGGCGATCAGCGCGGCGGTGACCGCGAACGCGCCCACCGCCTTGGTCAGCACCGGCACCCCGAGCCCGTTGGGCAGGGTCAGGAACGCGCACCCGGCCGCCGCGACGGCCAGCCACCGCCGCCGTCGCGCGTCGGTCTCGGCCGCCGCCAGCACGGCCAGCGGCGCCACCGCGTACCACGGATAGAACACCGGCCCGAGCAGCGCCGTCGCCGCCATCACCCAGCCGCAGGCGAGCACCACCACCCGCGCCTGCCCCCGATGCCGCCACGCGTGCCGCAGCGCCACCAGCCCGATCGCGGCCAGCATGAGCACCCCCAGCACCCGCGCCACGGTCACCGCCGCGTCCGCCCACTCGCCCAGGCCGACGCCGCGCAGCAGATACCCCACCGTCATCCCCACCGCTGTCGGCGGTGAACTCCACTGCGCCAGCTCCCCGGTGCCCCGCAGCGCCCCGACCCACCCCAGCCCCAACCCGCTCACGACGCTGAACAGGGCAAACCCGCCGACCCCGGCCACCGCCCCGACCCACCACCGCCGCCCCAACAGCACCAACACGAACGGCACCACCACCACCGCCGTCACCTTGATCCCCACCGCCCCCGCGACCGCCGCCCCCGCGAGCGCCGCCGCCCACCCCGCGCTCCAGCGGGCCAGTTTCGGGGAAACTGCACTCGTCAAGGCACCGTGAGCTGCACTTTCCCCGAAACTGCCGCGCTCCTCGCCGGGCTCGGGGCGGGCGGGCTCCGCCGGGCCGCCCACGGAGCGTTGATCTTGCGTGAACTGTGGGGACGACACGGGTGAAACGGGCGAATGGGCAACAGTTCGCGCAAGATCAACGTGATCTTGGGGTGGTGGGGCGAGGGTCACGGCCAGGGCGAGGGCGGTGACGGTGAGGGCGGCGACCACGATGTCGTTGTGGGCGGCGGAGAGGGCGTGGGCGGCGGTCAGGGGGGTGAGCAGGGCGAGCCAGTAGGCGGCAGGGAGGGGGACGCCGCAGGCGCGGGCGACGGTGGGCAGGGTGGCGGCGAGCAGGGCGAGGGCGGCCAGGGCGAGCAGGCGCAGGCCGCCGAGCGCACCGAGCAGGCCGCCGAGCCAGGTCACCGCGCCGGATAGGACGACCGCGGCGGGGCCGTAGGGCGTGGGGGTGTGCCACCACAGTTCCGGGACGGCCGCGCTCCAGGGGCAGCCGCCGTCGGCGACACCCAGCGCGTACGGGTCCACCCCCGCGCGCCACAGCCAGCCCTGGCAGGCGTACGCGTACACGTCCCGGCTGCCCAGCGGTGGCGCGAACAGCAGCGGCGCGGCCCACGCCGCTCCGATCAGCAGTACCCGGCCGGCTGTCAGGGCGACCCCGGCGTCCCGTGCCCGCCCGTGCTCCATGCTCCCGCGATGCTGCTCCAGCGGCAGGGTGGGAGCGTGGGCCCGGGGAAGGAGGCGGCCGAGCTGCCACCAGGCGGCGGTCCACCCCGTCATGCCGGCCAGCCAGCAGAGCAGGCCCGCGAGGAAGCTCGCCGGGACCGCGCCGAATCCGCCCAGCCGCAGGCCGGGGCCCGGGTCGCCGCCCGGCAGCGCGCCCGCCAGGAACGCCGACACGGCCAGCAGCACGCCGGAGACGCAGCCGAGGGCGACGGCGGCCCGGGTCGTGACGTGGCGGGGGAGCACCCGATGATGATTCCACGGTCCTTGATCGGGACTGCGCGACGCCGCACACTCCTCGTGTGGACAGGCTCGGGACGCGGCGCAACATCGTCATCGCCGCCGTGGCGGCGGTGCTGCTCGTGGCGCTCATGGCGCTGGTCGGCTTCTGCGCGCGGACCACCATGCAACCCGGCTCGGACGGCGGCGCGCCCGCCGCCACGGCCGCGCGGACGCCGGTGTCCGGGCTGCCCACGGTGCCGCTGCGCGACCTGCCCAAGGAGGCGGTGGCGACCGTCGCGCTGATCGACGCGGGCGGGCCGTTCCCGTACGACAAGGACGGGACGGTGTTCGGCAACCTGGAGGGCATCCTGCCCAGGCAGCCGCGCGGCTACTACCGCGAGTACACGGTGCCCACGCCAGGCTCACGCGACCGGGGCGCGCGGCGGCTGGTGGCCGGACGCGACGGCGACCTGTACTACACCGCCGACCACTACGAGAGCTTCCGGCAGGTGCAACGCTGACTCAGGCCGCCCGCCGGACCGCGGCGTCGGCCAGCTCGCGCAGCATGTCAGCCGGCTCCGGCTCGACCGGCGCGGCGTCCAGCGCGGTCAGCGCCGCCGTGGTCAGCTCCGCGATGTACGACTCGGTGCGGGCCAGCGCACCCGACTCGGTGATGATCCGGCGCAGCTGCGCCACGCCGCCCTCGTCCAGGTCGGCCCGGCCCAGCGCGGCCGCGAGCGTGTCCCGGTCGGCCGGGGCGGCATGGGTCAGCGCCATCGCGATCAGGTACGTCCGCTTGCCCTCACGCAGGTCGTCCCCGGCCGGCTTGCCGGTCGCGGCCGGGTCGCCGAACACGCCCAGCACGTCGTCGCGCAGCTGGAAGGCCTCGCCCAGCGGCAGGCCGAACGCCGAGTACGCCGCGCTCAGCTCGGCCGGGGCGTCCGCCAGCGCCGCACCCAGCAGCAGCGGATGCTCGACGGTGTACTTCGCCGACTTGAACCGCGCCACCTGTGAGGCGCGCTGCACCGAGGTGTCCGCCGACGCCTGGGTCAGCACGTCCAGGTACTGCCCGATCATGACCTCGGTGCGCATCAGGTCGAACACCGGCCGCGCCCGCGCGACCGTCACCGGGTCCAGCCCGCTGGCGTGCAGCAGCTCGTCGGACCAGACCAGGCACAGGTCGCCGAGCAGGATCGCCGCCGCGGCGCCGAACCCGTCCGCGCCGCCCTGCCAGCCCGCCCGGTCGTGCAGCATGGCGAACCTGCGGTGCACCGCGGGCTCGCCGCGCCGGGTGTCGGAGGCGTCCATCAGATCGTCGTGCATCAGGGCGCTGGCCTGCACCAGCTCCAGCGACGCGAGCGCGGTCACCACCTCGTCGCGGTCCTCCCCGCCCGCGCCCCGGTAACCCCAGTACGCGAACGCGGGGCGCAGCCGCTTGCCGCCGCCCAGCACGAACGACTCCACCGCGTCGGCCATCGGCGCGAGGCCGGTGTCGATGTCCGCCATGTGCTCCCGGCGGTCGGCGAGGAAGACGGCCAGCGCCTTCTCGACCCGCGGGCGCAGCGCGGCACGGTCCACCGGGTGAATGGTCATAGCACGAACTTAGTTCACGCCACCTGGCGTCGATGACCCCGGGAGGTATGACATGAGCTGCCTGATCAGCTCACTCAGGTCATGTACCGCCGGGATGTGCCGGCGGCGGGCCAGCCGCGCCGACAGCTCCCGGGTCTGCTCCGCCGCCCGCACCGAGCCCGAGCGCACCGCCTCGATCGCCGCGTCCCCGCCGGCCGCGCACGCCTGCTCCACCTCCCCGATGCCGAGCAGCGCCCGCGCCCGCCACCCCGCGTACACGGCCGCCGTGCGCGGCTGGCCGCGGCGCCGGGCCGCCGCGCCGTCCAGCAGCGGCAGCGCCCGCAGCGGCCGGTCCAGCAGCACCAGGCAGCGCCCCGTCATCGCGGCCAGCTCGGCCTGATCCAGCCAGTACAGCCAGGACGGCTCGGCCGCGGGGGTGAGCTGCTCGCCGAGCCGCTGGGCGACCAGCAGCGACTGCCCGGCGGCGCTCCCGTCCGCGCACCGCGCCGCGGCCAGCGCCGCGCGGTGTGCGAGCAGGGCGCGGAGGCCCGGCGTGCCCCCGCGGCGGGCCCCCGCCGCGCCGATCCGGGCCAGCTGCCAGGCCACCCGCGGCCGCGCCTCGGCGAGCAGGTGGCTGGCTCCGCCGAGCAGGTGCCCGCCGAGGGCCGCGTCCCCGGCCTCGGCCGCCAGCAGCAGGCCCGAGCGGTACGCCCGCAACGCCGCGGCCTGGTCCCCGGCGTCCCCGGCCGTCCACCCGGCCAGCTGCGCCAGCTCGGCGGCGGGCCGCAGCAACCGCCGCCGGTCCGCCCCCCGCGCCCGGCGCAGGCGGGACGCGGCCTGCCGCCACCGCCGATGTACCACCGGCGCCAGATCCGCCCCGCCCACCAGGTCGTCCATCCGCCGCAGCTCCGCGAGCAGCGGTCGGCCGCCCCCGCCCTCGAACAAGCCGGCCGCCTCCGCCGGCGAACCGTCCCGCGCGGTCCGGTCCCCGGCATGGCCGGACCGGGAGCCGGGCGCGGCCGCCTCCCCCGGCGGCGGGGAACGGTCCGCGGTCTCGCGCAGCCAGCGCTCGGCCAGCCGGCAGAGCTGGTCGACGGCGTCCGGCGGGGCCGGGCCGCGGGCGGGCCGGGCGGTGGCGGCGAGCAGGGCGGGCGGCAGGTCGAGCACGAGCTCCAGCCAGGCCAGCCACTGCCCGCCGGGCAGGCGCTCGCCCCGCTCCCAGCGGCTCACCTCGTGCCGGGTGACGGTGTCGGCACCGGCGGCGGCGCACAGCAGTGCGGCCAGCCGGGTCTGGCTGTACCCCCGGCTCCGGCGGGTCTCGGTGATCAGTCTGCCCAGCGGCGGACGGGGCATGGCGGCCTCCCGGCTCGTCCCACGGCTCACGTGACAACGGCCGACCCCCGGCTCGGCGCAGGCCCCCATGCGCCGATCCGGTTCTACCGGCCCCGTACGACAACCCGCGCCGCGGCTGGCCGCGCCCGCCGCGAAGATCACTGTCTCGTGTCCAAAGGTGCGCTCGGAACCCACTTCTCGACACGAGACAGCGATCTTGCGGGCGGCACCACTCGGGCGCTGGAGTGGCACGGGAGTATTGACAGCGCCCGACCTGCGGCGACAGGCGCTCGCAGGGGTGTCACGGGATGCGTCGTGGCTGCTCAGGTGGTGGGTAACGACCGGCGGCGGCCTGGCCCCTGTGAATCTGCGGCTGGCCCCTCCCAAGAGGGCTTCTCCGCGCTTCGATGAACGTGCTCGCGCTGGTGGACGACTCCCGAGGCCGGTCGCGAGCCGCCGGGGCGGCGTGCCTTCTCCCAACGGCTCGCGCCGTCCCGGCACCTGTCCGCGTGCACCTGGGGAGGGCGCGATGAAGCTGTCGACGGTCGACTGGGAGAACCCGCCGCTGGATCCGCCGGAGGACGTGCCGCAGCCGCTGCTGTGGCGGCTGGCCGCGCGGCTGCTGCACGATCACGTGCCGGACGCCGGGTTCCACCCACCGGTGCACAGCTGCCTGGCGTGTGGCCAGGTCTGGCCCTGCCCGGCCCGGGGTTACGCCGAGCGCGGCCTGCTCGCCTCGTGTCGAGTTCCGGTGGACGGCCAGGCGGCGGCGGTGGCCGCGGACTGGATCCTCGGCGGCGACGAGTCATGGTGAGCCTGATGCGAACGCTGGGGCCGGTGAGCATGATCACGATCGGGCCGCCACCACGAACTGGGACGCGGCGGCCGGAGGGCGGATCGGACATTAGAGTCGGGAGGGTGACGCTGCGTGCCCCATCGACCATGCCGGGACCCCGCCCGACCGTGCGTGAGCTGCTCAGCTCGGGGGCGCCGACGTTCTCCTTCGAGTTCTTCCCGCCCAAGACCGCCGACGGCGAGCGCCTGCTGTGGCAGGCGATCCGGGAGCTGGAGTCGCTGCAGCCGTCCTTCGTCTCCATCACGTACGGCGCGGGCGGCAGCACCCGGGGCACCACCGTGCAGCTCACCGAGCGCATCGCCACGGAGACCACGCTGCTGCCGCTGGGGCACCTCACCGCGGTGAACCACTCGGTGGCCGAGCTGCGGCACGTCATCGGGCACTACTCGGACGCGGGCGTGCGCAACGTGCTGGCGCTGCGCGGCGACCCGCCGGGCGACCCGCAGGCGGAGTGGGTGGCGCACCCGCAGGGCCTGCACTACGCCGAGGACCTGGTGCGGCTGCTGAAGGAGAGCGGCGACTACTGCGTGGGCGTGGCCGCGTTCCCGGAGAAGCACCCGCGCTCGCCGGACCACGCCACGGACGTGCACCACTTCGTACGCAAGTGCCGCGCGGGCGCGGACTACGCCATCACGCAGTTCTTCTTCGACTGGCAGGACTGGGCCCGGCTGCGCGACGCGGCGGCGGGCGCGGGCTGCCACGTGCCGATCATCCCGGGCATCATGCCGGTCACCAACGTCAGCCAGATCGAGCGCATGGCGCAGCTGTCCGGCGCGGCGTTCCCGGCGGACCTGGCCGAGCGGCTGCGCGCCGTCGCCGACGACCCGCGGGCGGTGCGCGCCATCGGCGTCGAGGTGGCCACCGAGCTGAGTGCGAAGCTGCTGGCCGAGGGCGCACCCGGGCTGCACTTCATCACGTTGAACCGGTCGACGGCCACCCGTGAGGTGTGGCAGCGGCTGCGGGTGGGCGCGACGGTGTAGCTCCCATCCGGGTGGCCTGCCCGAGCAGGCGGACCGGGAGTGGAGCATGACGGCACCGACGACCCCGACACCTAACCCGACGGCGAGGATGAGCTGGGACGGATACGTCGCCGGCTGGTCGGGCTCGCACGACGGCTACGACCCGCGCCATGCCGGGCCGCTGCTGCGCAAGTGGCTGCGGGCCGCGTTCCGGGTCGGCGGGGTGCTGGCCCGGTTCGGCGCGCGGCCCGCGTACGCGATGACGGTGGCGGTGGCCTGCGCGCTGCTGGTGCCGCTGTGCGCGGTGCGCGGTGGCTCGTGGCCCGCGCTCGCGGCGCTGTTCCTGCTGCTCGGCCTGGCCGCGGACACGATCGGGCAGACACTGTCGGTGCTGCTGGGCCGGACCAGCCGGCTCGGCTCGTTCTACCGCTGCCTGCTCGACCGGCTGACCGAGGTGTGCTGGCTGGTCGCGCTGGCCGGGGTGGGCGCCCAGCGGACCCTGCTGCTGGCCTGCGCGGCGATGGTGTGGCTGCACGAGTACATCCGGGCGCGGGCCGGGGCGGTGGGCCTGCGGGCGGCGGGTTCGGCGACGATCGGCGACCGGCCCACCCGGGCCTGGCTGACCCTGCTCGCCCTGCTGCTCGCCGCCGCCGCGACCGCCCAGGTCGGCGCCGACCTCGCCGCCGGCATCGTCACCATGGTCCTGGTCCTCTGGTTCTCCCTCGCCGTCCTCGGCCTCGGCCAGCTCCTCACCGTCGTCCGCAAAGTCCTCACCTGACCCCCCGACCGCCCGCGCCGCGTGTCCCAGCCAAGATCGCTCGACTTGCCTGGCAGACGGGCGAATGAGCGGCCAAGATACGCCCATCTGCCAGGCAAGTCGGACGATCGAGGCCGCGCGCCGGACGATCGAGGCCGCGCGCTGGACGATCAAGGCCGCGCGCCGGACGGTCAGGGACGAGGGTGGACGGTCAAGGACGCGGGGGCGGACGGGCAAGGCTGAGGTCGGGCGGTCAAGGCTGGGGGAAGGGGAGGGGGAGGCTGCGGCCGAGGACGGCGAAGGGGCGGGGGTCGCCGGGGAAGAGGAGGTGGCGGGAGACGTCCTCGAAGCCGGTGCGGCGGTAGAGGCGCCAGGCGCGGGAGGCCTGCTCGTCGGCCTCGGGCGTGGACAGCAGCGTGGTCGCCGCCGGGGTCATCGCCAGCAGCGCCCGCAGCTGCGCCTCGCCCAGGCCGTGGCCCTGGGCGGAGGGGCGTACGTGCAGCTCCACGACCTCGAAGCAGTCGGCCAGCCAGCGCTGCCGCGCGGGCCCGTCCAGCACCGCGCTGACCTGGTCGTGCCACCACTGGCCGGGTTCGGAGTGGTAGCCGTACGCGAAGCCGAGCAGGTGGCCCGCGGTGCTCACGGTCGCGATCGCGCGGAAGTGCGGCCGCTGCAGGTGGGTGCTGATGTAACCGCGCCGTACGGCCAGCGCCGGAGGCTGGTACGACATCGCCTCGCCGAACACGGACAGCACGTCGTCCATGCGCCGGGCGAGATCGTCCGGCGTCCAGGGGACCAGCCTCATGCGACCTCCGCCGGCGTCGCCGACGTGACCCGCAGCAGCTCCGGATAGGTGATCGGGAAGACGGCCTGGGGCACCCCGCCCGCGGCCCAGATCTGGTCGTACGCGGCCAGCGCCACGTCGATCAGGGTGCGCACCGGCTTGGGGTGGCCGAGCGGGGCGACCCCGCCGATGACCTGGCCGGTGTGCTCCCGGACGAACTCCGGCGTGGCCCGGCGCAGCTTCGCCACGCCCAGCTCGGCGGCGACCTTGGCGGTGTCCACGCGGTGCCCGCCGGAGGTCAGCACGAGCAGCGGTTCACCGTCGACCTCGAAGATCAGCGAGTTCGCGATCTGCGCCGGCTCGACCCCGAGCGCCGCCGCGGCCGCGGCGGCGGTGTGCACGCCGTCCGCCAGGACGATCACGCGGCAGCCCGCGCCGGTGTGGTCGCGGGCGTCGGCGGCGTCGAGCGCGTGCTGGACGGCGATCACGTTCGGGTGCGACAACATCCTCGGTCCAGCCTCCGTGGTGGCGGGTCGGTCAGCGGGTCACGCTCAGCCGGTCGCGTTCGGGCGCGACGGCTCGGGCCTCATTCTGCCCCAGGGGCACCGGCTCGATCACCGCCGCCACGGGCACCCGGGCCGTCTCGGCGAGTGCGACGCCGGTGAGCAGCAGCGCGCCGCCCGCGAGCTGAGCCGGATTGAGCAGCTCGCCGAGGGTGACGAAGGCGACCCCGGCGGCGAGCACCGGCTCGATCATGCCGAGGATGCCCACGCTGGTGGCGGGCAGGTGCCGCAGGGAGCCGGCGATCAGCAGGTACGGCACGATGGTGCCGAGGACAAGCAGGTAGGCGACGAGCAGCCAGAGCGGCGTGCCCCCGGCGGTGTGCCCGGCCAGCGCGGACCAGTCCGGCGCGGCGCCGCCGAGCAGCCGGAACAGGAGCCCGGCCACGGCCGACACGCCGAACGCCCAGCCGGTCAGGGAGACGGTGTCCCGGTCGGTCACGCCCTGCGCGCCGAGCACGAAGTACGCGGCCAGCAGCACGGCGGCGCCGAGCGCGGCCGCCACGCCGAGGCCGTCCAGGCTGAGCGCGCCCCAGACCTCGGCGACGCAGGCCAGCCCGGCCAGGCACAGCAGCAGCCCTGCCCACAGCCGGGGGCGCACCCGGTGGCGCTGGCCGAAGCGGGCCCAGAGCGCCACGAACAGCGGCGCGGTGTACTCGAACAGCAGCGCGACGCCCACCGGCAGCCGGGCGATGGCCACGAAGTAGAGCATCGGCACGAGCAGGAAACCGGTCAGGCCGTACGCGATCAGCAGCGGCAGCTGCCGCGCGGTGACGGTGAAGCGGCGCAGCCCGGGACGCAGCGCCGCACCGAGCACGAGCAGGCCGGCGCAGGCGCCCACGGCGCGCAGCGTGGTGAGATCGGGCGCGCTGACCCCGGCGCGCAGGATCAGCTTGGAGACGGTGCCGTTGACGGCGAACAGCAGGCTGGCCAGCGCGACCATGACGATGCCCAGAGCGGGCCGGGGACGGAACGGCACCGGTCAAGGCTACCTGGTGTCATGTGCGTATCCGCATTCGGTCCTTACTCGGCGGGTCAGGGTTTACAACCGGGTTTTTTCGAACTAACGTTCTACTCGTTGTTCGGACAAGTGTTCGATCATCGTTCGGGGGGAGCGGTTCGCGACGCGAGCCCCGGGCCGGTGCTCGCGACATCGGCCCAGGTCACCGGAGATTCGCGGCTCCGGGCGACCACCAGGCGGGAGCCGCTCGCTGCCCATCGACCCCCGGGCAGCGGGTGGCCGCCCGACCGGCGAGCCGGTCCGGGTGTGGCGTGGGGAAGCTCCACGCCCGGCCGGCGAGCGCTACACCACGTTCTTCCTCCGTGGCTCGGCAAGGGGCGATCGCCAGACCTGTCATACGGGTAGGCGACGGTCATGAGGTCCGGCTGGCGACAGCCGAACGAGGAGGGAGCCGCCGACATGAACGCCACGACGAAGGTGCCGGCCCACGTGCTGCCGCACCGCACGCCGATCGAGCTGATCGTCCTCGCCCGGCGCGGACTCGCCGAGGCCCGCGACACCGACGGACCCGCCCAGCGCTACGCCACCGCCCACCTCGCCGCGCTGCGCGCCGCCGCCGCCGTGATCGCCGCCCGGGCCATGCCCGCCCCGGCCCGCCGCAGGCAGATCACCAGCGTGTGGGTGCTGCTGTCCATGGTCGCTCCCGAGATGAGCGCATGGTCGTCCCTCTTCTCCTCCGGCGCGGCCAAGCGGTCCGCGGCCGAGGCGGGCATCGCCCGGGTCACCGCCGAGGAGGCCGACGCGCTGCTGCTGCAGGCCGGCTACTTCGTCGACCTGGTGCAGGAGGCGCTGGACCTCGCCATCCAGCCCGCGCTGACCGTTTGACCGTGAAGATCGCTAGTTCGTGTCAGAACCTGGGGTCTGACCGCAGGTTCTGACACGAGATACCGATCATCTCGGCAACGCAAGACCCTATCCACGTACGACACGGGGGGATGACCGCCATGACGGGGCTGAAAGCGGCCCGGTCAATGGAGTTGCAGCACGCATCGGTGCGGCGAGCCAGCGACCTCACCGATGAGCGGGCCGGCCTGGGCGTCGACCGGATGCTGCCGGTCCTGCCCGAGCTGCGCGAACTCCTTCCCGGACACGGCCTGCGCCGCGGCAGCACCGTCGCCGTGGCGCCCGCCGGCGCGCCCGGCTGCGGCGGGGCCACCTCGCTGCTGCTGGCGCTGCTGTCCGCCGCCTCGTCCGCGGGCTCCTGGTGCGCGGTGGTCGGCCTGCCGACGCTGGGCCTGGCCGCCGCCGCCGAGATGGGCATCGCCCTCGACCGGCTGGCCCTGGTGCCGCACCCCGGCCCGCAGTGGACCACGGTGACCGGCGCGCTGCTCGACGGCTTCGACGTGGTGGTCGCCGCGCCGACCGGGCCGGTCGCGGCCTCCGTACGCCAGCAGCTGGCCGCCCGCGCCCGGCAGCGTGGCAGCGTGCTGATGCCGTTCGGCGACTGGGACGGCGCCGACGTCGTGCTCACCCCGGTTGCGGGCGCCTGGCTCGGCCTGGGCCGGGGTCACGGCAGGCTGCGCTGCCGTGAGCTGAGCATCACCGCCCGCGGCAAGGGCGCCGCCGCCCGCCCTCGCCGGGTCACCATGTGGCTGCCCGCCGTGTCCGGCCCACTGGGGGTAGCCGCCGCGTCCGCTCCGCTCGGGGTGGCCGCCGTGTCCGGCCCGGCCGGAGCGCCCGACTCGGCCGGGCCGGACTGCCTGCCCGCGCCGCCCGGCCGGACCCCGCGCCATGAGGGCCGGACCCGTGGTCACCTGCGGTCGGTCCCGCTCGGCCAGGCGTCCTGATGGGCGACGCCGCCCAGCGGACCATGCTCGTCTGGTGTCCGGACTGGCCGGTCATCGCCGCCGACCTGATGGACGGGGTGCCCGCGCACCGGCCCGTCGCGGTGCTGCACGCCAACCGGGTGATCGCCTCCTCCGCCGCCGCGCGCGCCGAGGGCGTACGCCGCGGCCTGCGCAAACGTGAGGCGCAGAGCAGGTGCCCGCAGGTGATCGTCGTGGACTACGACCCGGTGCGCGACGTACGCGCCTTCGAGCCCGTGCTCGCCGCCGTCGAGGAGATCGCCGCCTCGGTGGCGGTGGTGCGCGCGGGCGTCTGCGCGTTCGCGGCGCGCGGCCCGGCCCGCTACTTCGGCGGCGAGGAGGCCGCCGCCGAGCGCATCGTCGAGCAGGTCGCGCAGGAGTGCGGGGTCGAGGCGCAGCTCGGTGTCGCCGACGGCACCTTCGCCGCGCTGCTGGCCGCCCGGGCCGGCCGGATCGTCGCCCCCGGGCAGACCGCCTCCTTCCTGGCCGCGATGCCGATCAGCACCCTGGACCGGCCGCAGCTGACCAGTCTGCTGCGCCGGCTCGGCGTACACACGCTGGGTGATTTCGCGGCCCTGCCGCCCAGTGACGTGCTGGCCCGGTTCGGGCTCGACGCGGCGCTGGCCCAGCGGCTCGCCGCGGGCCGCGACGACCGGCCGCTCGCGGTCCGTCAGGCCCCGCCCGAGCTGGAGATCGAGGAGCGCTACGACGAGCCGGTCGACCGGGTCGACACCGCCGCGTTCGCCGCCCGCGCGCTGGCCGAGCAGCTGCACGAGCGGCTCGCCGCGCACGGCCTGGCGGCCACCCGGCTGGAGATCGGCGCGGTCACCGCCGACGGCCGGGAGCTGCACCGGGTATGGCGCCACGACGGCGTGCTCACCGCGCAGGCCATCGCCGACCGCACCCGCTGGCAGCTGGAGGGCTGGATCACCCAGCGCCGGATGACCGCCGGGATCGCCGCGCTGCGGCTGGTCCCGGACGGGCTGGTGCGCCAGGCGGGGCTGCAGGCAGGGCTCTGGGGCGACGTCGGCGCCGAGCGCGACCGCGCGCACCGGGCCCTGCATCGGGTGCAGGGCATCCTCGGCCCCGAAGCGGTGCTGACCGCGGTGCTCGGCGGCGGCCGTGACCCCGGTGAGCAGGCCACCCTGGTGCCGTGGGGGGACGAGCGGGTGCCGGTGCGCCCCGACGGCCCGTGGCCCGGCCGGCTGCCCCCGCCCGCGCCCGCCGTGGTCCTGGTCGAGCCGCAGCCCGCCCGGCTGCTCGCCGCCGACGGCGAGGAGGTCCGCATCACCGCCCGCCTGGAGCTCAGCGCCGACCCGGCGTTCCTGGTGCTTGACGGCCGAACGGCCGAGATCACCGGCTGGGCCGGTCCCTGGCCCGTGGACGAGCAGTGGTGGGACTCCCGCCGCGCCCACCGCGCCGCCCGCCTCCAGGTCCTCCTGGCCACCGGCCGCGCCGTCCTTCTGACCCTCGCCGCCGGCCAGTGGACCATCACCCTCCAGTTCGACTGACCGGCCCCGCGGCCTCCTGCGGGTTGATCATGAACTTCGGGACGTGTTCGACGGCGTGTCGCAACCCTTCGTCCGTGATCGTTTCGGGCCCTCGGCCGGTGCCGGGCGCCCTGTCGGCAGTGTTGATCACGGTGCCAGGGTTGCGACACGCCGTCGAACACGCACTTAAGTTCATGATCAACGCGGTAGAGGGGGGTGGGAGGTGGGGTGGGCTGGGGGTTAGTACAGTTGTTCGAGTGGGGTTTGATAGTCAGCATCGGATGCTGTGGGGGGAGCTGGAGCGGCGGATGCGGGGCGGCCTGGTGGTCGATCCGCTGGCGGTGGCTGACGGGGGTGATGGGCCGGGGTTTTCGCGGAAGAGGGAGCCGTATCGGGCGGGGGCGGTGGAGCGGCCGCGGGATGTGGTGCCGTATGCGGAGCTGCACTGTCATACCAACTTCAGCTTTCTGGACGGGGCGAGCGATCCGGAGGAGCTGGTCGCGGAGGCGGTGCGGCTGGGGCTGGAGGCGCTGGCGGTCACCGATCACGACGGGCTCTACGGGGTGGTGCGGTTCGCGGAGGCGGCGCGGGAGCACGGGCTGCCGACCGTGTTCGGGGCGGAGCTGAACCTGGCGGGGGTGCCGCGCGGCGGGGGCGCGCCGGATCCGGCGGGCACCCACCTGCTGGTGCTGGCGCGGGGGCCGCAGGGGTACGCGAACCTGGCCCGCGCCCTGTCCGAGGCGCATCTCGAAGGCGGCGAGAAGGGCCGCCCGAAGTACGAGCTGGAGAAGATCGCCGAGACCCTCCAGCAAAGCGCCGTGATCCTCACCGGGTGCCGCAAGGGCGCGGTGTCGCGGGCGCTGCTCACCGGCGGGGTGGACGCGGCGGCGTGGGAGCTGGACCGGCTGGCGGCGCTGTTCGGGCCGGAGAACGTGGTGGTGGAGCTGATCGACCACGCCGACCCGTACGACGGGGACCGCAACGACGCGCTGTGCGCGCTGGCGGAGCGGGCCGGGCTGCGCGTGCTCGCCAGCAACAACGTCCACTATCACCAGCCGGCGCGGCGGCGGCTGGCCACGGTGACCGCGGCGGTGCGCGCCCGGACCAGCCTGGACCAGCTCGACGGGTATCTGCCCGCGGCGGCCACGGCGCACCTGCGCTCGGGCGCGGAGATGGCGGCCCGGTTCGCGGCGATGCCGCATCCGCTGGCTCGGGGCGCGGTGGCGTACGCCGCCGAGCTGGGCCGGGAGCTGGCCTTCGACCTGCGGCTGGTGGCGCCGAAGCTGCCCCCGTTCACCGACGAGCACAACAACCGGGTCGAGGAGGCGGCGTTCCTGCGGGCGCGCACGCTGGAGGGGGCGGCCGAGCGCTACGGGCCGCGTGAGGCGTATCCGGAGGCGTACGAGCGCATCGAGCACGAGCTGAGGATGATCGAGCAGCTGGAGTTCCCCGGCTACTTCCTGGTGGTGTGGGACATCGTGCGGTTCTGCCGGGAGAAGAAGATCTACTGCCAGGGGCGGGGGTCGGCGGCGAACTCGGCGGTCTGCTACGCGCTGCGGATCACCAATGTGGACCCGGTCGGCGGCGAGGGCGGGCTGCTGTTCGAGCGCTTCCTGGCCCCGGAGCGGGACGGCCCGCCCGACATCGACGTGGACATCGAGTCCGACCGGCGGGAGGAGGTCATCCAGTACGTCTACCGGCGCTACGACCGGCAGCACACCGCGCAGGTCGCCAACGTGATCTCGTACCGGCCGCGTTCGGCGGTGCGGGACGTGGCGCGCGCGTTCGGCTTCTCCGCCGGGCAGCAGGACGCCTGGAGCAAGCAGATCGACCGGTGGAGCGCGGTGTCCGCGGGGGACGTGGACGGCATCCCGCCGCACGTGCTGGAGTACGCCAACGAGCTGCTGGCCGCCCCGCGGCACCTGGGCATCCACTCCGGCGGCATGGTCATCTGCGACCGGCCGATCATCGAGGTGTGCCCGGTGGAGTGGGCGCGCATGCCCGGCCGCACCGTGCTGCAGTGGGACAAGGACGACTGCGCCGCGGTCGACCTGGTCAAGTTCGACCTGCTGGGCCTGGGCATGCTGTCGGCGCTGCACTACGCCTTCGACTTCCTCGGGCAGGAGCTGGATCTCGGCGACCTCAAACCCGACGACCCCGAGGTGTACGCGATGCTGTGCCGCGCCGACACGGTCGGGGTGTTCCAGGTGGAGAGCCGCGCGCAGATGTCGACGCTGCCCCGGCTGCGCCCGGAGCGCTTCTACGACCTGGTGGTGGAGGTGGCGCTGATCCGGCCCGGCCCGATCCAGGGCGGCTCGGTGCACCCGTTCATCCGGCGCAAGAACGGGCAGGAGCCGGTGGACATCCCGCACCCGCGCATGCACAACTCGCTGGCCCGGACGCTGGGCGTGCCGCTGTTCCAGGAGCAGATGATGCAGCTGGCCATCGACGTCGCCGACTTCACCCCGGTGGAGGCCGACCAGCTGCGCCGCGCCATGGGCTCGAAGCGCTCGATGGACCGGATGGAGCGGCTGCGCGGCCGGCTCTTCGAGGGCATGGCCCGCAACGGGATCGAGGGCGCGCTGGCCGACGACATCTTCGCCAAGCTGTCCGCGTTCGCCAACTACGGCTTCCCGGAGAGCCACGCGATGAGCTTCGCCTACCTGGTGTACGCCAGCGCCTGGCTCAAGCGATACCACCCGGCGGCGTTCTGCGCGGCGCTGCTCGGGGCGCAGCCGATGGGCTTCTACTCGCCGCAGTCGCTGGTCGACGACGCGCGGCGGCACGGGGTCCAAGTGCGCCGCCCGGACGTGAACGCGAGCCCGGTCAAGGCGGGCCTGGAGTGGGCGCCGGGGGACCGTTCGGGCAGCCTGCCGGGGGAGCAGCCGTCGCAGTGGGGGCTGGGCGGGCCGGCCGTGCGGCTGGGCCTGGACAGCGTGCGCACGCTGGGCGAGGACGTCGCGAAACGCATCGTCGAGGAGCGCGAGCGCGCCGGGGCGTACGCGGACATGACCGACCTGGCCCGGCGCACCGGCCTGACCGCGCCGCAGCTGGAGGCGCTGGCCACCGCGGACGCGTTCGCCTGCTTCGGGCTGGACCGGCGGGCCGCGCTGTGGGCGGCGGGCGCGGCGGCCACCGACACCCCGGACCGGCTGCCGGGCACGGTCGCCGGGGTGCACGCGCCGGTGCTGCCCGGCATGGAGGACGTGGACCGGCTGGTCGCCGACGTGTGGGCGACCGGGCTGTCCCCGGAAGACCATCCGATCCGGCTGGTCCGGGAGCGGCTGACCGCGCGGGGCGCGCTGCCGATCTCGCGGCTGACCGGCGTCGAGCACGGGACCCGGGTGCTGGTCGGCGGGCTGGTCACGCACCGGCAGCGGCCGGCCACCGCGGGCGGGGTGACCTTCCTGAACCTGGAGGACGAGACCGGGATGCTCAACGTGGTCTGCTCGCCGGGGCTGTGGCAGCGCCACCGGACGGTGGCCCGGTCCAGCGCGGCGCTGCTGGTGCGCGGCCGGCTGGAGTCCGCGTCCGGGGTGCGCAATCTGGTCGCGGACCAGCTCGCGCCGCTGCCGGTGGCCACCCCGGCCGCCTCGCGCGATTTCCGTTAGTAGCGCGCCGATTACCACCAGTCCGTAAAGGACGTGAGAACGTCTTGTGTGGACCTGTTTCTGCCGATACCGTTCCCAAGACCCATCACCCCTGGGACGAACGGACATCGGATGCGAAAGTCGCTGCTCGCCGTAGCCGGTTGCGGGCTGATGCTGGCCACCCTGGTCACCTCGCTGCCCGCCCAGGCGGCGCCGCCCACCGCCGACTGCCGGGTCGCCGGGCCGGCACCCGCCCTGCGCGCCGCGCGGGCGGCCGACGGGACGCCCGCCTACCTGCAGTGGCTCGACACGGCGCCGGTCCGGCAGGCCAACTTCGCGGTCCAGCGGGCGGCGCAGGCGGCGCTGGGTGTCCCGGACGGCAAGCAGCGCGTTTCGGACACGCTGCGCCTGGGCCTGATCGGCAGTGCGATCGACCACAACACCCGCACCGTCACGGTCGTGCTCACCCCCGAGGCGGGGGAGCGGGCCGAGGAGGTCGGCACCCGGATCGCCGCGATGCCCTCCGCGCGCGACACCGCCGTCGCCCCGACGGAGGTCAAGGTCGGCTGCTTCTCGGCGGACCGCCTGATCGCGGCGGACGAGCTGCTGTTCGCCCGCGCCTGGCACCCGGACGCGGCCGCCGCGACGTTCAGCTACTACCTCGACGCCGCCGACTCCCGCTACCGGGTCTCCTTCGACCCCGGCTACCCGGAGGCGGCCCAGGCGCTGCGGGACGCGCTCGGCGACGTGGCGGACGTGACCCTTGACGGGGCGGGGCGCACCGGGCGGCTCAACGACGGCGAGCCCCACTTCGGCGGCGCCGGGCTGCGGGCCGGCTCCGGGGCGACGAACACCTGCACCAGCGGCTTCATCGCGCGGCGCAGCGACGGCCGGATCGGCGGCACCACCGCCGGGCACTGCTTCAGCAACGGTCAGAGCATCTACTCCTCGACGCAGTACTGGGGCGCGGCGTCGGGCAAGACCAACTACCCGGCGTACGACATCATGTTCGTCAGCTCGTCGGCGGAGACGTACGACAACAAGATCCACTCGGATCCGTGCTGCCCGACGGAGCGGTTCGTCACCGCCAAGCGCAACCCGGTGATCGGCGACTCGGTCTGCCTGAGCGGCATGGTCACCAAGGCCACCTGCGGCATCTCGGTGAACTCCCTGCAGGGCGTGCTGTGCGCCGCCGACGGTTGCACGTACGGCCTGATGCAGGGCAACCGCGGCGGCGACGTCATCGTGAAGAACGGCGACTCCGGCGGCCCCGTCTACATCCGGACCGGCACGAGCAACGCCACCGCCGTCGCCATGATCATCGGCTGCTCGTCCGGCTCCTGCACGTCCGTGCTGGCCGAGCACCTGTCCAGCATCGAGTCCTACCTCGGCGTGAGCGTGCTGACGAGCTGACGCCGGAGAAACGGCACAGCACGGGGGAACCGGCGCCGCGACGGCGCCCTCCAACCGAGCAGACCGGGTGGGCCGAGAGAAGTGAGGCGTGACATGGGCGGATCGGCAAGCTGGGCGGCGCGGGCGGCCGCGCTGGTGTGCGCGGGCGCGCTCGGCGCCTGCGCCGCGCAGGTGCCCCCGGCGGAGATCCCTCCGCCGCCGTCCCCCTCCACGGGGCCCACGGCGCGCGTGCCCGACCTGACCAACAAGAGCGTCGACCTCGTCGAGAAGGAGTTCCCGGCCGCCGGCCTGGTCGCGCTCATCAGGTATGAGCCCGGCCTGCTGCTGGAGCCCGGCACCGTCGCCGTCACCGACCCGCCGCCCGGCACGATCGCCGCGGCGGGCTCGGTGGTCCGCGTCGTCGTGGCCGGCGCGCCGAAGAACCTCGACGACTACATCCGGGGCAACCACGAGGTCTTCCTCGGCTCGACCCTCAGCTCGGACCGCACGCTGGTGCTCTCGGTGTACCAGAAGGGCCCCGACTCCGGCGCCGTCATCGAGGGCGCCCGCAGGTTCATCAAGGTCAAGCAGTACCGAGTGGTCTCCTGCCCGCGGTCCCGGGTCGACCTGGAGCAGGTCCAGATAGAACTGCACCGGCGCGACTTCCTGCCCCGCGCGGCGGATCTGAAGTTCAGCACCCAGGTGGATCCGGCCTCGTGCGCGCTGCGGCTGTCGGCCGACCTCACCGATGAGGAGACCGAGCAGCTCATGAAGCGGTACGAGGGCGCGCTCGTGATCGAGCGGGGATCCGGCGCGGGTTATGGAGTGCGCACATGAGGCCGGTCTGCCGATAGGCTCGGCGGCGTGGAGCGAACAGTGGCGCACGCCCGCATCGCGGGCCCCCGTACCGCCGTGATCTGGTCCGTGCTGCGCGGCGAGCTGGCCGGTCAGGACGGCCGCCCGCTCAGCGTGGTGGACGTCGGCGGGGGCACCGGCGGCTTCGCCGTGCCCCTGGCCGAGGCCGGGCACACCGTGACCGTCGTCGACCCGAGCCCGGACGCCCTGGCCTCGCTGCTGCGCCGGGCCACCGACGCCGGGGTCGCCGACCGCGTGCACGCGCTGCAGGGCGACGCCGACTCGCTGGGCGACCTGGTCCCGCCCGCCGCCGCCGACCTGGTGCTGTGCCACGCCGTGCTGGAGGTGGTGGACGACCCCGCTGCCGTCGCGCAGGCGCTGCACGACGCCCTGCGCCCCGGCGGCGCGGCCAGCGTGCTGGTCGCCAACCGCGCCGCGGCGGTGCTCTCGCGCGCCACGGCCGGGCAGTGGCAGGCCGCCACCGACCTGCTGCACGACCCCGCCGCCCGGACGGCCGGGCGGGACACCGCGCGCCGCCGCTTCGACCTGGACACCGCCGGGGAGCTGCTGTCCGGCGCCGGGCTGCAGGTGGAGCAGACGCACGGCGTGCGCGTCGTCGCCGACCTGGTGCCGGGGGTGATCGCCGACGCCGACCCGGAGTCGCTGCTGGCGTTCGAGCTCGCCGCCGCGGCCCTGCCGCCGTACCGCGACGTCGCCACCCAGCTGCACCTGCTGGCCCGCCGCCGCGGGCCCGCCGCCCACTGACCTACGGCCCGGGAGGCGCCCGTGTTCGTCGCACCGGACTACCCGCGCGGCACCCTCGCCGACGTGCTGCCGGGGGCGCTCGCCGCGCTCGGCCTGCCGGGCGCCGACCCGCTGGGCCTGGCCGCGCGCCTCGACGGCGTACGCCGCGTCGCGGTGCTGCTGGTCGACGGCATGGGCTGGCACCAGCTGCCCGCGCTGGCCGAGGTCGGGCCGGTGATCGCGGCCACCCTGCGCGGCGAGCTGGGCGCCGCCCTGCGCACCACCTGCGGCTTCCCCTCGACCACGCCGACCAGCCTGGTCAGCCTGGCCACCGGGGCGCTGCCGGGCGCGCACGGGGTGCTCGCCTTCAACACGATCGTGCCGGGCACCGGCCGGGTGCTCAACCACACCCTGTGGGCCGACGACCCGCCGCCGCGGCAGTGGGTGCCCGTCCCGCCGCGCTACGGCGCCGCGGCCGCCGCCGGCATCGACGTCACGGTGGTCAACCGGCCCGAGTACGCCGGCAGCGGGCTCACCGTGGCGACCAGCGACGGCGCGCGCTACCTGCCCGCCGCCGACGCGGACGAGCTGGCCGCCGGGATGCTCGGCGCGCTCAAGGAGGCCGCCGCACCCGCGCTGGTGTACGGCTACCACCCGCAGCTGGACAAGGCCGGGCACGGCCACGGGCTGACCTCGGCGCAGTGGGCCGACGCCGCGGCGGAGGTGGACACGCTGCTGGCCCGGCTGGTCGGCGGGCTGCCCGAGGACGCGGCGCTGCTGGTCACGGCCGACCACGGCCAGCTGGACGTGCCGTTCGACCGCCGTATCGACGCGCACGCCGACCCCGCGCTCGCCGCCGGGGTACGGGTGGTCACCGGCGAGCCGCGGGTGCGCTACCTGCACACCGAGCCCGGCGCCGCCGCCGACGTCGCGGCCGCGTGGCGGGAGCTGGCCGGGCACGCCGCCTGGATCGGCACCCGGGACGAGGCGATCGCCACCGGCTGGTACGGCCCGGTGGACGCGCGGCACGCGGCCCGGCTCGGCGACGTGGTGGCGGTCTGCCGGGACAACTAGGCGGTGCTGGCCACGGCCACCGACGCGCCGTCGGTCGCCCGCCTGGTCGCCATGCACGGCTCGCTCACCGAGGCCGAGATGCGCATCCCGGTCCTGCTGTATCGCTCCTGACCAGCTCCGCGCGGCCCGGCTGTCGGACCGGGGCGGTACCGTCGTCGCGTGGGACGTGCCTCGGGTGGTGGCGCGCCGAAGGGCTTCGGGCCGGACGGCGACGATTCCGGCTGCCCGTTCCTGCACATCGACATGGACGCGTTCTTCGCCTCGGTGGAGGTGCGCAGGCGTCCTGAGCTGCGCGGGCTCCCGGTGGTGGTGGGTGGCACGGGCGGCCGCGGCGTCGTCTCCTCGGCCAGCTACGAAGCGCGGGAGTACGGCGTGCGCAGCGCCATGCCCACCGCGATGGCACGGGCGCGCTGCCCGCAGGCGATCTTCATCCCGCCCGACATGGAGGCGTACGCGCAGGCGTCCCGGGCCGTGATGGCGGTGTTCCGCGACATCACGCCGCTGGTCGAGCCGCTGTCGGTGGACGAGGCGTTCCTCGACGTGTCGGGCAGCCGCCGCCTGTTCGGCCGGCCCGCCGAGATCGCCGCGCTGATCCGCCGCCGCATCGCCGAAGAGCAGCAGCTGACCTGCTCGATCGGGGTCGCGCCGAACAAGTTCCTGGCCAAGCTCGGCTCGACCCGGGCCAAGCCGGACGGCCTGCTGGTGATCCCGGCGGACCGGGCGCTGAAGTTCCTGCACCCGCTGCCGGTCTCGGTGCTGTGGGGCGTCGGCGAGCGCACCGAGGAGTCGCTGCGCCGGCTGGGCATGCGCACCGTCGCCGACGTGGCGCACGCCGGGCCGGGCCTGCTGCGCGCGGCGGTGGGCCAGGCCATGGCCGCGCACCTGCACGAGCTGGCCTGGGGGCGGGATCCGCGCCAGGTCAGCACGGAGCACCAGGAGAAGTCGATCGGGGCCGAGGTCACCTTCGACACCGACCTGGGCGATCCGGAGCAGCTGCGCAAGATGCTGCTGGCGCTGGCGCAGAAGGTCGCCGCGCGGGCCCGTGCCTCCGGCCAGGCCGGGCGCACCGTGTCGATCAAGGTGCGGTTCGCCGACTTCCGGACCATCTCCCGGTCCCGGACGCTGCCGGGCCCGACCGACGTGGCGCACGAGATCATGTCGACCGCCTGGGAGCTGTTCGAGGCGGTGCGGGCGCAGCAGCGCATCCGCCTGGTGGGGGTGCGCCTGGAGGGGCTGCTGGCAGCGGAGGGGGCGGTGCGGCAGCTGGCCCTCGGCGAGGCGGAGGACGGCTGGCGGGAGGCCGAGGTGGCCAGTGATGCGGTCATCGCCCGGTTCGGCCGGGGAGCCGTCCGTCCGGCCAGTCTGCTCGGTACGACCCGGCGTTCTTCCGGCGCGGCCCGGCCTCTGCCACAAAATCCCGCTCCGGGCATGGTCGTCCCGCTTTCCGACCCGCCCACGCCCTCGTAGACTGACGGGTAGCAGTCGTCCGGCTGCAACACGTATTCACGGTTTGGCGATCTTCTGCTGGGGAATCGGCGCCCTGTCGCACCCTCAGCACCAAGACCGCCCGACCTGGCGGACCGGGGAGGAGAGCCGTGCCGCTATCCGAGCACGAGCAGAGGCTGTTCGAGCAGATCGAGCGGTCGCTGTCCGAAGACCCGAAGTTCGCTTCGGCCGTCCGCCACAGCGACCCGAAGTTCCACGCCCGCCGGCGCATCATCGTCTCCGCGGTGCTCATCCTCGCCGGCCTCGGCCTGGTGGTGTACGGCGTCGCCGACAGCTCCAAGCTGTGGCTCGGGGTGGTCGGGTTCGTGCTGATGCTCGGCGCGGCGGCGTTCTGGATGCTGGCGCACAAGCGCAGCCAGACCGCCGAGCTGCGCTCCGTCGGCGGCACCGCGACCCGGCGGACCCGTCGCGGCAACGGCGGGGTCATCGACCGCCTGGAGAACCGGTGGCGCGAGCGGGGCGACTTCGATCGCTGATCCCGGCGCCGGTGGTGGGTGCCGGCCCGGAACAACCTGAACCACATGAGGCGG
>NZ_BONF01000004.1 GCF_016862575.1 Catellatospora bangladeshensis
CCGCTCCGAGTGATCTCGGAGCGGCCCGCCTCATGCCGTACGCGGTGGCCGGTCAGCGCAGCAGCCGCCGGGGCCGCAGCGGCCGCAGCACCCGCTTCGCCGTGCCACTGGCCGCCGCCGTCCAGGCCGACAGCGTGGTGAGCGTGGTGTATCCGGCGTTGCGCCAGCGCAGCAGCACCGACGCCGGCATCAGCACGGCGCTGAGCCGGGCGCGCCGCCCGGCCTGGCCGGAGATCGCCCGGCGCACCTCGCGCACCGCGGCGGTCAGCCGGTCCCCGGCCAGCGGCACCGGCGCGTAGCGGGCCCGCTCCTCGGCGGTGCCGAGCAGCCGTGCCTGCTCGGCGGCGGCCGAACCGGGCAGCGTGGTGCTGATCAGCCGCTCCACGGTGGCCCGCGGCGTCTCCGCCGGGTCCACCGCCAGCCGGTAGTCGACCATCGTGTCGATGAGTTCGTCCCACGCGGCGTGGGCCTGCTCCCGGGCACCGGCGGCGTCGCCGGTGACGGTCATGACCGGGCCGGGCGCGGCGGGCCGCACCTGGGCCAGGTCGCCGTCGGTACGGGCCTGCGCGGCGCGGGCCCCGCGGCGGCGGCGCAGCGAGATCCGCCGCAGCGCCGGTGCCACCAGCAGCACCACCAGCACCAGCCCGCCGCCGAGCGCCCACCAGACCCAGACCGGCAGCTGCTCGGTGATGGCCGGCAGGCCGGCGGCGCCGCCGTCCGGGTCGATCGGATCGCGGGTCGGGCCGCCCTCACCGTTCGGGCCGGTGGTGGCGCCGGGGCTCAGCGACGGCTGCGGGCCGCCCGGGGTCTCCTCCGGGGCGTCCACGTTCGGCGCCCACGCGGTGGGCACCGAGCCGAGCACGTACGTCGACGGGGTGGCGTCGAACGGCACCCAGCCGAAACCGGCGAAGTACACCTCGGTCCAGGCGTGCAGGTTGCGGTTGGTCAGCACCCGCCGGCCGTCGACCGGGGCGCCGCCCAGCGTGAAGCCGAACGCCACCCGGGCCGGGATGTCGGCCGTGCGCACCATCCAGGCCAGCGCCGCCGCGTACTGCTCGCAGAAGCCCTTCTTGCCCTGCAGGAAGTCGACGATGGCCTGGCCGCTGGTGCCGGCCGGGGCGCTGACGTCGTAGGCGAAGTCGTTCTTGATGGAGAAGTAGTCGTAGAGCGCACGGACCCGGTCGTAGTCGTTGTCCTTGCCCGCGATCAGCCGGTCCACCAGCGTCTTGACCTCCGACACCGCGGGGACCTCGCTGTAGATGCGGTGCGTGGGGTCGGCGTCGGTGAGCGTGGTGGCCGAGCGCAGCTGGTCCGGGGTGAACTCGGCCCGGACGTAGTCGAACTCGTAGGTGCGCCCGGCCGAGTTGGACCGCTGCGAGAAGACGACCTGCCGGTCCGGGTCGTAGCTCCAGTTCGCGTCGAGGCCGCGCATCGACACCGGCGCGGCGTACACCGGCAGCAGCGGCATGTTGTACGCGTCGGTGATCTCCACCGCCGCCGTCGCCCGGACGTTCTTCACCGCGTCGACGTTGAGCCCGGACGGGCCCGGCAGCTGGTCGCCGACCGGCTGGCCCGTCGGGTGCCCGGCGGTGAAGCCGTTGCCGCCGGCCAGGTCGGCCACGCCGAAACGCATGTAGAACGGGTTCGGGTCGTTGGTGACGACCTTCACCATGTCCTGCGTGTCCGCCTGCTTGAGCTTGCCGCTCAGCTCGGCGAACAGGTCGACCTGGCCGTTGCCGCGGGTGCCCTTGCCGGCCTGGCCGAGGCCCTGGCCGGAGCCGAGCTCGCCCAGGAAGCCCGCGCTCATGGCGGGCACGGCCAGCGGCAGCGCCACCGCGATCAGCACGCCGATCACCGACAGCCGCCGCCCGGCCGCTGCCAGCGGCGACGGCTCCCAGACGTCGACGCCGCGGCCCTCCCCGGTGAACCGGCGGCCGAAGCGGCGTACCCGGTCGACGTTGTCGCTGACCAGCAGCCACAGGAAGCCGACCGCGCCGATCACGAACGGGATCGGCGAGATCGAGTCGATGTAGACCGCGACCGGCACCGAGTAGATGGCGAGCATGGGCAGCCCGGCCAGGGCCGGCCGGCGCAGGCCGACCGCGCAGAAGTCGACCAGGATCGCCACCGAGCCCATGCCCAGCGCGCTGATGAACAGCAGGCCCTCCAGGTCGGACACGGGCACGAAGCTCTTCTGCACCTCCTCGCCGGCCTGCGCGAACAGCTGCCCGAAGTGCGCGAACGTGTCCGGGGTCGGGATCAGCCCGACGATGCCGGTGCCCTCGCCGTAGAGCCAGGTCAGCCCGACGAGCAGCGCGGCGAGCATGGCCAGCAGCTGCGCCCACAGCCGCCCGCGCAGCGAGCGGGCGCCCAGCGCCGCCCCGCATACCAGGGCGATCATCAGCCCGCCCTCGAACAGCCAGGTCCAGCCGGAGAAGATGGCCGAGATCGGCGCGGAGGCCAGCAGCGTGGCACCCGCCGCGACCAGACCCAGATGGCGTCGTGCGTTCACCGGCCGCCTCCCATCGTGACCGTCTCGGCCATCGCCGCGCGCACGGCGAAGCCCTGCTGGCCGCGGGCCGCCTGCGGCCACAGCGACGGGAGCAGGTCGCCGTGCTTGATCTTGACTACGCGCCAGCCGCCGTGCAGCAGCGCCAGCGCCGCCGCCGCGTGCTCCTGCTCGGCCGCGGCACGGGCCGGGGCCGGCAGGTTCAGCCAGGTGCTGGTGTCCATGAAGAACGCGATGCAGGTGGTGCCGCTGCTGCGCAGGGCGGACAGCAGCCGGGCCTCCTCCGGCGTGAGCAGGCCCAGCACCGCGATGACCAGACCGCCGTCGGCGCGGCGGCGTACGTGCTCGACCAGGCTGCCGACGTCGCCGCGCGGGGTGGCCTTCACCTCGGCCAGGTGGTCGAGCAGCATGCCGTCGCCGGTGCCCTCGGTGGCGTCGATGTCGGCGCCCGCGTCGGTGACCAGGCGCAGCCGGTAGCCGGCCTGGCGCAGGTGCACCGCGATGCTGGCGGAGGCGGAGACGGCCCACTCGAAGCTGGCCGTCGGGCCCTCGCCGCGGTGCGCGCCCAGGCGGGTGTCGAGCAGGACCGTGGCCCGGCTCTCCCAGGGCTGCTCCTCGCGGCGCACCATCAGCTCGCCGACCCGGGCCGTCGAGCGCCAGTGCACCCGCCGCAGGTCGTCGCCACGCCGGTACTCCCGGGTGGCGGCGTCGTCCTCGCCGTGCACGGCGACCGAGCGGGCCCGGCTGTCACCGGTGCCGGAGTACTCCCCGGCGAGCCGGACCAGCTGCAGCGCCGCCACGTTCGGGATCACGGTGAGCTTGTCCGAGCTGGGGAACGAGCGGGTCAGCTCGCACAGGCCGAACGGGTCGGTCATGCGCAGCGTCAGCGGGCCCACCTCGTAGCGGCCGCGCAGCTCGGCGCGCACCGTGTACGCCACCGAGCTGGCCTGCTGCGCGCCGAGCTTCTCCAGCACCAGCCGCGGGCGGCTGCCCAGCGCGTACGGCAGCCGGTCCTCCAGCAGCAGCGTGCCGGTGGGCAGGCGGGACATGTTCTGCAGCCGGAGCAGCACCCGCGCGCTGCCCCCGGCCTGCACCCGGTACGGGTCGAGGCTGCGCGAGCAGGCGAGCTTGTAACGCGCCCGGCCGACGTACAGCGCCGCCATCAGCGGCAGCGCGACCAGCAGCACTGCCACCCGCATCAGGTCCGTCTCGCCGAGGGCGAGCGCGCACAGCAGCGCGGCCGCCCCGGCGGCGAGGAAGGAGCGGCCCCGGGTGGTGAGCCCGCGCAGCGCCTCACGCATCGGTCAGCCCCGCCGGTCGTAGAAGGAGTTGGGCGGGGTGGCCGGGCGGGTGTCGTACGGCGAGCGGCTGCGGTCGTGCGGCACGGGCAGGCGGTGCACCAGCTCGGACAGGATCGCGTCGGTGGTGCGCCGGGCCAGCTGGGCGTCGGCGGTGGGGATGACGCGGTGCGCGAGCACCGGCACGGCCAGCGTCTGCAGGTCGTCCGGCACGACGTAGTCGCGGCCGTCGAGCGCGGCGACCGCCTTGGCGGTGCGCAGCAGCTGCAGGGTGGACCGGGGGGACGCGCCCAGGCGCAGCTCGGGGGCCTCGCGGGTGGCGGTGACCAGCTCCACGGCGTAGCGCTTCACCGCGTCGGCGACGTGCACGTTGCGCACGGTGGCGATGAGCCGCCGCACGGTGCCGCCGTCGACGACCGCGTTCAGGTCCTCCAGCGGGTCGTGCGCCTGGTAGCCGTCGAGCATGGCGAACTCGGCCGCCGCGTCGGGGTAGCCCATCGCGATCCGGGCGGTGAACCGGTCGCGCTGCGCCTCGGGCAGCGGGTAGGTGCCCTCCATCTCGATGGGGTTCTGCGTGGCGACCACCATGAAGGGCACCTCCATGGCGTACGTGACGCCGTCGACGGTGACCTGGTGCTCCTCCATGCACTCCAGCAGCGCGGACTGGGTCTTCGGCGAGGCCCGGTTGATCTCGTCGCCGACCACCAGGTTCGCGAACACCGCGCCCGGCTTGAACTCGAAGTCGCGGGTCTCCTGGTTGTAGACGCTCACCCCGGTGACGTCGCTGGGCAGCAGGTCGGGGGTGAACTGGATACGCCGCACGGAGCAGTCGATCGACCGCGCCAGCGCCTTGGCGAGCTTCGTCTTGCCGACGCCGGGGACGTCCTCGATCAGCAGGTGGCCCTCGGCCAGCAGCACCGCCAGGGCCAGCCGCACGGTCGCGGTCTTGCCCTCGATGACCTGCTCGATGTTGGCCACGATGGCGTTGGTCGTGGCCCGGAACTCGTCGACCGTCATGGGGTCGGTGAGCTCGCCCCCACTGCGTTGCGTGGTCACATGTCCTCCTGAGAATCGCAACTGCGGAGCCTGCCCTGGCCCCCGTGGGACGTACTTCTGATCACCCCGCGCCCCGACAGAACGCGGTGTGCCGTCGGCGAGGTTGCCTCGCTGAGCAACTACCTGGTTCCAGCGCCGAAAGGGCACGCCTTGTCCGCAGTGTTCCGCACGTCCGGCGCGTCGGCAACGGGAGGTATGCGAGATGCAGGCCGATGCGGTCCGGGGGTATCATGCGGGCATGGCTTGGGCCCTGGCGCTCCTTAGTGAGCCGTGCTGACGCGACAGAGCGCGCGTGAGCACGGCGACCCCTCCTGCGTGAGGGGCTTTTTTGTGCCCGAGGAGACGCCCGCGGCGCGCGCGGCGCGTCATACCGCCCGATGACTTGATCTTGATTGACCCGTGAGGACTCCGACATGAGCGAGCACGCCGAGACCCCGGCCGACATTCCCCCGTACCGCTACACCGCGGCCATGGCCAACGCCGTCGAGGCGCAGTGGCAGGACTACTGGCAGGAGCACGGCACCTTCCACGCGCCCAACCCGGTCGGCCCGCTGGCCGACCCGTCGCACCCGCGCTCGGGCGCGCCGAAGCAGTTCGTGCTGGACATGTTCCCGTACCCGTCCGGCGCCGGCCTGCACGTCGGGCACCCGCTGGGCTTCATCGGCACCGACGTGTTCGCCCGCTTCCAGCGCATGGCGGGCTTCAACGTGCTGCACACGATGGGCTTCGACTCGTTCGGCCTGCCCGCCGAGCAGTACGCGGTGCAGACCGGCACCCACCCGCGGGTGACCACCGAGCGCAACGTCGAGCGCTACCGCGCCCAGCTGCGCATGCTGGGCCTGGGTCACGACGACCGGCGCTCGGTCGCCACCACCGACGTCGAGTTCTACCGCTGGACCCAGTGGATCTTCCTGCAGGTCTTCAACTCCTGGTTCGACGCCGAGCAGGGCAGGGCCCGCCCGATCGCCGAGCTGGTGGAGAAGCTGGCCGCCGAGGACCCGACCTGGGCGGGCAAGAGCGAGACCGAGCGCCGCGCGATCATCAACGACCACCGCCTGGCGTACGTCTCCGAGGCGCCGGTCAACTGGTGCCCTGGCCTGGGCACCGTGCTGGCCAACGAGGAGGTCACCTCCGACGGGCGCAGCGAGCGCGGCAACTTCCCGGTCTTCAAGCGCAACCTGAAGCAGTGGATGATGCGGATCACCGCGTACGGCGACCGCCTGATCGACGACCTGGACACGCTGGACTGGCCCGAGGCCATCAAGCTGATGCAGAAGAACTGGATCGGCCGCTCCACGGGCGCGCACATCGCGTTCCCGGTGGCCGACCACGCATCCGCGGAGCCGATCCGGGTCTTCACCACCCGGCCGGACACCGTCTACGGCGCGACCTACATGGTCGTCGCGCCCGAGCACGAGCTGGTCGACGGCATCGTGCCGGCCTCCTGGCCCGAGGGCACCCACGCGGTGTGGACCGGCGGGCACGACACCCCGGCGCAGGCCGTGGCGGCGTACCGCGCCCAGGCGGCGGCGAAGACCGACGTCGAGCGGCAGGCCGACGCCAAGGTCAAGACCGGTGTCTTCACCGGCGCGTACGCGGTCAACCCGGTCAACGGCGCGCGCATCCCCGTGTTCATCGCCGACTACGTGCTGGCCGGCTACGGCACCGGCGCGATCATGGCGGTCCCCGGCCAGGATGAGCGCGACTGGGAGTTCGCCGAGGTCTTCGAGCTGCCCATCATCCGCACGGTGCAGCCTTCGGCGGGCTTCGACGGCAAGGCGTACACCGGCGAGGGCCCGGCGATCAACTCCGGCATGCTGGACGGCCTGGGCATCGCCGAGGCCAAGGAGAAGATCATCGCCTGGCTGGAGGCCGAGGGCCACGGCCAGGGCGCCACCACGTACCGGCTGCGCGACTGGCTGTTCAGCCGCCAGCGCTACTGGGGCGAGCCCTTCCCGATCGTGTACGGCACCGACGGCCAGGCCATCGCGCTGCCCGAGAGCATGCTGCCGCTGGAGCTGCCCGAGGTCGCCGACTTCTCGCCGAAGACGTTCGACCCCGACGACGCCTCGTCCTCGCCCGAGACGCCGCTGTCGCGCGCCAAGGAGTGGGTCGAGGTCGAGCTGGACCTGGGCGACGGACCGAAGACCTACATCCGCGAGACCAACACCATGCCGCAGTGGGCCGGCTCCTGCTGGTATCAGCTGCGCTACCTGGACCCGGCCAACGAGCAGGCCTTCGTCGACCCCGCCAACGAGGCGTACTGGGTCGGCCCGCAGGCTCCCGGCGACTCCGGCGGCGTCGACCTGTACGTCGGCGGCGTCGAGCACGCCGTGCTGCACCTGCTGTACGCGCGCTTCTGGCACAAGGTGCTGTTCGACCTGGGCCACGTCAGCAGCTTCGAGCCGTACCACCGCCTGTTCAACCAGGGCTACATCCAGGCGTACGCGTACACCGACGAGCGCGGCGCGTACGTGCCCGCCGAGGAGGTCGCCGAGGAGCAGCCCAGCGTCTTCACCTGGCACGGCGAGAAGGTCAACCGCGAGTACGGCAAGATGGGCAAGTCGCTGAAGAACGTCGTCACGCCCGACGAGATGGTCGAGCGCTACGGAGCCGACACCTTCCGCGTCTACGAGATGTCCATGGGCCCGCTGGAGGTGTCCCGCCCCTGGGACACCCGCGCCGTCGTCGGCTCGTACCGCTTCCTGCAGCGGGTCTGGCGCACCATGATCGACGAGGAGACCGGTGCGGTCACCGTCGTCGACACCGCCGCCTCCGACGACCTGCGGCGCCTGCTGCACCGCACCATCGCCGGGGTCCGCGAGGACATGGCCGCGCTGCGCTTCAACACCGCCGTCGCGAAGCTGATCGAGCTGACCAACGCGGTCACCAAGGCCGGCGCGACCCCGCGCGAGATCGCCGAGCCGCTGGTGCTGATGCTGGCCCCGGTCGCCCCGCACATCGCCGAGGAGCTGTGGCGCAAGCTGGGCCACGACGCCTCGCTGACCTTCGCCGACTTCCCCGTCGCCGACCCCGCCCTGCTGACCGCCGACCTGGTCACGTACCCGGTCCAGGTCAACGGCAAGGTGCGCGGCCGGATCGAGGTCGCCGCCGACGCCGCCGAGGACGAGGTCCGCGCCGCCGCCCTGGCAGCGGTCACCGACTCCCTGTCCGGCAAGGACCCGAAGAAGGTCATCGTCATCCCCGGCCGGCTGGTCTCGGTCGTAGCCTGACCCGCTTGAAAGGAAGGGCACCTTCTTAACGCTCCGCGTATAAGAAGGTGCCCTTCTCAACGTCGGCGGCCGCGCTCCCAGCAGCGGCTATTACGATCTTGCGCTACCTTCATTAAACTTCTTGGTGGAGATTCTTTAAAGATCGGAGCCTGCGGTGACCCAGGTGCTCGTCGACATCGACCAGGAAGAGCTCGCCCAGGCCAAGGACATCCTGGGCACGAGCAAGAACACCGAAGCGGTCCGGCTCGCCATCCGCGAGGTGATCGCCGCAAAGGCCCGGCGCGACGTCATCGAGATGTTCGCCGGTGGAGCCTTCGCCGACCTCGGCGACGACGACGTCCGCGCCGCGGCGTGGTCGTGACCTACCTGATCGACACCAGCGCCCTGCACCGGCTTCGACACCCCGCAGTGCTGGCGGTGCTGGGCCCGCTCATCGAGGCTGGGCGGGTCGCGATGTGCCCCGTCTCCGAGTTGGAGACGCTCTACTCGGCCCGCAACCTCGCCGAGTACGAGGCCGGCGCCCAGCGCTTCCGCCTGGCGTTCACCTGGATCCCGGTGGCGGAACGGGCCTGGGATCGAGCGGCCGAGGTGCAGCACGAACTCGCGCGGCGCGGGCAGCACCGGGCCGCGTCCATCCCCGACCTGCTGCTGGCGGCGACGGCCGAACTGCAGCGGCTCACCGTGCTGCACTACGACCGCGACTTCGACACGATCGCGACCGTCACCGGCCAGCCCACCAAGTGGGTCGTCCCGGCCGGCACCGCCGACTGATCAGGCCGTGGCCGGGCGGGCGGTGGCGGTGCGGGACTGGTGGCGCCAGTGCAGGGCGGCCGCGGCACTGATCAGGATGCCGGTCGCGGCCGGGATGAAGGTCAGCCAGCTCAGCGAGTGCGGCGCGATCGCCGCCGCGCCGATGGTGGCGTAGCTGAACGAGCTGGGCAGCCCGCCCAGCGCGGTGCCCAGGAAGTAGTGCCGGAACCGCACCGTCGAGGTGCCGTATGCGTACCCCACCAGCCCGAACGGCGCGATCGGCTGCAGCCGGACCACGATCACGGCGAGCAGCCCGCGCCGGGTCAGCCAGCGGTCGACCCGGGAGAGCCGGTCCCCGGCGTGCGCCGAGACGAAGTCCCGCCCCGCCCAGCGTCCCGCCGCGTAGGTGAGCACCGCCGCGATCAGGGCCGCCGCGAGCGACCACGCCGCCCCGCCCAGCGCGCCGAACAGCGCGCCACAGCCCAGCGAGACGGCGGTACGCGGCACCAGCGCGCACAGCAGCAGCGCCGCGATCCCCACCGCGACCGCCGGCGCGGCCGGACCGAGCTGGTCCACCCACGCGGGCAGCCGCTCCAGTGGCAGCTGCCACGCGGCGACGGCCGCACCCGCGACCAGCAGCACCAGCGCGACCAGCCGGGGCCAGTGCGTCGCCACGGCACCGGCCGCCTTACCGGCGCGCGACGCGCCCGCCCGCCCTGAGCCCGCGTCCGCCGCACCGGCCTGCGCGACCACCGTGCTCTCCGCGGCCACCGTGCTCTGCGCTGCCACCGTGCTTTCCGCGGCGTCCGCGGACAGGTGATCCGTGTCGGGTATGGCGCCCGAGCCGGGCGCCGAGGTGCCGGTCCCCGTGACCCCGTCCCGCGCGTCCACGCGGGCCGAGGCGTCCGGCAGCCTCGTCACACGAGCCCCGCGGCGCCGAGGCGCTCGCTGCGCAGGCGGGTGTGCCAGGTGTCGTCGGCGGCGGCCAGGTTCTCCTCGCCGGTCGCCCAGCGCAGCAGCAGGTCGGCCAGGGCGGGGTTGCGCGACAGCGCCGGGCCGTGCGAGTACGTCCCGATGACGGTGCCCGCCCAGACGCCCTCGCCGACCCCGTCGTTGCCGATGCCCGCGCGGACCCGGGCCAGCGGCTTGACGCCGGGGCCGAGGTGGGTGCGCCCGCCGTGGTTCTCGAAGCCGGTCAGCATGGGCAGGCCCAGCTCCGGGTCGATGTCGCCGGCCAGCTCGCCGACGGCGCGGGTCTCGCCGCGGTCGGAGTGCAGGTCGACCAGGCCGAGGCCGTCACACTTGGCGCCCTTGGCGAAGAAGCTGTTGCCGAGCAGCTGGTAGCCGGCGCAGACGGCGAACACGACGGCGCGGCGGTCGACGGCGCGGTGCAGGCCGCGGTCGGCGTTGAGCCGCTGCGCGGCCAGCGCCTGGGGGCCGTCCTCGCCGCCGCCGATGAGGTAGATGTCGCCCTCGGGCAGGGCCTGGTCGGAGCGGACCTCGACGGTCTCCACCGGGATGCCGCGCGCCTTGGCGCGGTGCGCCAGGATCAGCATGTTGCCCCGGTCGCCGTACGTGGACAGCAGGTCGGGGTAGACCCAGACGATCTGGAGTGCGCTAGACAACTCGATCCAACTCCGCTCGGATGTCCTGGAACGCGGTGTAGTTCGCGATCACTTCCAGCCGGCCCGGCGGCACCGCCGCGACCGCCTCCTCGAATGTCTTCACGTGGGTGAAGGGCACGTCGTTGACCTGGAGCCGGACGGCGAGGTCGAAGGCCCGGTCGCCGGTGATGAGCACCTGGCGGCCGTGCAGCGGGGCGAAGTCGACGTCGAACAGCCAGCTCGTGTCGAAGCCGTCGGGGTCCCGCGCGTTGATCGACAGCAGCGTGGGCTGCTGCTCGGCCATGTCGAACGCCTCCAGCCAGCTGGCCGGGTTCTTGGCCAGCAGCAGGCGGATGTTGCGCCCGTCCCGGTCGACCTGGGCGTAGCGGCCGGCGACGCTGGCCACCTCGCCGAGCTTGGGCGCGGCGTCGGCGGGGGAGACCCCGAAGTGGTGTGCCACGGCCAGCGCGGTCGCCGCGTTGCCGACGTTGACCTTGCCGGGGAGCTGGAGCTTGACCTCGTGGCGGATGCCGTCGGGGTCGACCACGGCGTTCTCGTCGACGGTCCACTGCGGGGCGGGGCGGGTCAGGTCGCCGTTGGCGCAGCGCCAGGCGTCCTCGTCGGTCTCGTCCCGCTCGATGTGCGCGCCGCAGGCGGGGCAGACGTGGGCGTCCTCGCGCCAGCGCTGGCCGGCCGAGAACCAGGTGACCCCGCCGGTGCCGGCGGTGGCGGCGTGCGCGGCGGCCGCGTACACCACCATCGGGTCGTCGGCGTTGCCCACGACGTGCACGTCCGGGTGGGCGGCGAGGGCGTCGCGCCACAGCTGCGCCATCATCGCCACCTCCTTGGCCCGGTCGAGCTGGTCGCGGGACAGGTTGAGCAGCGCCACCACCAGCGGGTGGGTCGCCTTGAGCACCTGCGCGAGGTAGTGCTCGTCGACCTCCAGCACGGCGTACGGCGTCGCGCCCGCGCGGGCCAGCGCGGAGGTGTGCCCGGTGGGCATGTTCGCGCCGAACGAGTTCGTGGCGACGTCGCCGAGCACGCCGACGGCCGCGGCGGTGAACCGCGTGGTGGTGGTCTTGCCGTTGGTGCCGGAGACCAGCGCTATGCGGCGGCCCTCCGCCAGGTGGGCGAGCAGGTCGGGGTCGATCATCATGCCGATCTTCCCGCCGATGACCGAACCGTCGCCCCGGCCGGTCGCGCGCGACAGGGCCGCGGCGGTCCGTGAGACCGACGCCGCCAGTGAGGCGCGCAGCGGCAGCTTCTTCTCCGTCACGCCGGAGAGGCTACCTGACTCCGGCCGGGCGCCAGGCTTGTGGCGTGAACCACTGGCGCGCTCCGTGTTTTCCCTGCGTATTGCGTAAATCGGGTCTCAAGGGGTAAAACCATCTGGCGGCCTTGCATCGGCTTGGCAGCATGCCGGTGGTACGCACACCGGTGACCCCGGAAGGAAATGCTGTGCTCGAACTCCCTGAGCGGCGGCCCGCCCGGTTGCTCCTGGGCCTGGGCGCGGGTATCGCCGCGATCAGCCTGCTCGGCGCCCCCGCCGCCAAACCCGCTCCCACCTCGGATAAGACCTCGGCCAGCGCGGCCGCCGGCAGCGAAGGCCCGTCTCGCCGCGACCAGCGCCGCCCGTCAGGCGACGACTCGACCACTGACGACATCGCCGAGATCCCCGCCGCCACGACCGACGAGGACGACGCCGAAGCCGGCGACGCCACCGCAGACTGACCCCGGCCAAGCCGCGTCAAGATCGCGATTTCGTGTCGAAACCTGCGCTCTGACCGCACATCTGGACACGAAACCGCGATCATCGATGAGGCGCACTCGCGGGTGTCAATAGGTAGGAAACTGAAAGACAGCTGACAGGCACCCTCTGTCACCGCATTTACCACCTCCGGGTGATTGTGCGGCGACGGAGGGTGCCTTTTGCTGCGCCGGAATCGGGTGTCAAAAAGATGACCTTGGTAACGCGGCGCGCCGCCCTCCACTCGTCGTTTACGGCCATGAGCTGCGCCTATGTGGAGCGCAACGGCACCCGGAAGGCTGAATCCGCATTGACCGTGGAGGGAAGTGGAGTAAAGTGGGGCGCAATGGCGGGCCTGGGGGTCCGCCGGCCCCGGGGGCTACGGTCGTCGGCTCGTCCGCGAAGCGAGCAGACGCCCGTGTCGGTGTTGGAGGGGGTGGGGGCCGATGTTTCTGGGCACCCATACTCCGAAGCTCGACGACAAGGGCCGGCTGATCCTGCCCGCTCGGTTCCGGGACGAGCTGGCAGGAGGTGTCGTGATCACCAAAGGGCAGGAGCGCTGCCTCTACGTCTTTCCGACGCCGGAGTTCCAGCGCATCGCGGGCCAGCTGGCCGAGGCGCCGATGACGCACAAGGCCGCCCGTGCCTACAGCCGGGTGTTCTTCGCCAGTGCCCACGACGAGATCCCCGACAAGCAGGGCCGGGTCACCATCCCGGGCCACCTGCGGGAGTACGCGGGACTCGAGCGGGATCTCGTGGTCATCGGAGCCAGCACCCGGGTCGAGGTCTGGGACAAGACGGCCTGGGACACCTACCTCGAGGCGAACGAGGACGAGTTCGCCGACATCGAGGAGGGGGTGCTGCCCGGCGGTCTGTGAGGACGGGGGTCCGGCACGCGCGCGAACGGCACGCCGGGCTCGGAAGTCGTACCGCGAGATCTCCACCCGCTCCGGCACCTGGCGTCACTTCCCCGACGCCAGGCGCATCGCTCTCACCCTCGGCCGCGACGAGGGCGGGAACGGGGAAGCGGTTGGGGATCTGGCGGTACGACGAGGCACAGCGAAACACAGGGGGGTCGAGATGGTGGAGCCGCGCGGCAAGCACGTGCCGGTTCTGCTCGATCGATGCCTGGAGTTGCTGGCCCCCGCCCTGGACCGGCCCGGCCATCCGCCGACCGGCCGCACGGTGTACGTCGACGGCACGCTCGGGCTCGGCGGTCACGCCGAAGCCGTGCTGACGGCGCACCCGGAGACGATCCTGGTGGGCCTGGACCGCGACACCGAGGCGCTGGCACACTCCGGCCGCCGGCTGGAGCGGTTCGGCGACCGGGTGCACCTGGTGCACGCCGTCTACGACGAGCTGCCGCAGGTGCTGCCGAAGCTGGGCATCGAGAAGGTGGACGGGATCCTGTTCGATCTCGGCGTCTCCTCGCTGCAGCTGGACGAGGCGGACCGCGGGTTCGCGTACGCCCAGGACGCCCCGCTCGACATGCGCATGGACCAGACCTCGGGCACCACGGCCCAGGACATCGTCAACGGTTACTCCGCCCAGGAGCTGTCCCGCGTGCTGCGGGTCTACGGGGAGGAGCGGTTCGCGAACAGGATCGCGGCGGCGATCGTGCGCGAGCGTGCCAAGGCGCCCATCACGTCGTCGGCGCTGCTGGCCGAGCTGGTGCGGGACTCGATCCCGGCGCCCGCCCGGCGTACCGGGGGACATCCGGCCAAAAGGACGTTTCAGGCACTGCGTATCGAGGTAAACGGTGAACTGTCCACGTGGGAACGTGCGCTGCCGGCCGCGATAGACGTGCTGACGCCCGGCGGGCGGGTGGTGGTGCTGTCGTACCACTCCCTCGAGGACAAGATCACCAAGCAGGCCTTCGCGGCCCGCGCCCGCAGCACCGGACCGGTGGACCTGCCGGTCGAGCTGCCGGGCACCGGGCCGACTCTGCGGCTGCTCACTCGGGGTGGGGCAGAGCTTCCGTCAGAGGAGGAGGTCGCCCGCAACCCGCGGGCGGCGTCGGTGCGGCTGCGGGCCGCACAGCTGATCGAACAGAAGCAGGGTCCCTGACCGGGGGACCGCCGAAGCTGCGAGCAAAGGGGGTAGGGATGAACGTGACACCGCTGCGGGCATCGCGCCGCAGCACTACGCCATCGCAGGAGGCGTCGCGACCGGGGGGTCGGGCCGTGACGCAGCAGGCGACGGTGGGCAACGAGAGCCGTTCGGGCCGCTACCGGACGGTGGGCAGCGCCGCGCTCGCGGTGCAGCCGGAGGCCGCGGCGCCGCAGGAGGCACGGCGTCCCCGGCTGCGGCTGGCGCCGCCGATGCCGGTGGCGGCGCCGCGAACGCCGTTCGTTCTGCTCATCGTGCTGGTCGTGGTGGCCGGCGTGCTCGGCATCCTGGTGCTCAACACCAAGATCGCCGAGGGTGGCATGCAGCTGACCGAGATGAAGAAGCAGCAGCAGCAGCTCGACCTGCGCGAGCAGCAGATCAGCCAGGAGATCGCGCAGGCGGAGTCGCCGGGTCACCTGGACGCGGCCGCCAAGCGGCTCGGCCTGGTGCCGGCGGGTGCGCCCGCCTTCATCCGGCTGCCCGACGGCAAGATCATCGGGGTGCCGCAGCCGGCCACCGGCAAGCCGAGCATCACCAGCCAGTGAGCAGCGGGCTCCGGCACGGTCCTCGCGAGGGACCGCGCCGGAGCCCGTTCGCATGAGGAGCGGACACGGCGCCGGTGCGCCGGGGCGGCTGGACCAAGGGGAGACGATGGCGCGACGCGACACTGACGAGCCGGACGAGCGGCGGGGCCGCCGCAGCGGCATAGGTGACGCGCGTGCCTTCACCCCGCGCGGCCGGACCACGCGGGACGGGCTGCCGCCCGAGCACGACGGCCGCCCGCGCGCCCGGACCGGACCGGCCGCGGAGCCGGATCCGCAGGCCGAGGCTGAGCTGCAGCGGCGCCGGGCCGAGCTGCGCATGGTGCGCGGCGGCCGGGCCGAGGAGGGCCGCCCGCCGCAGCGCCTGGGCCGGGTGACGGGTGCGCCGCGCCAGCGCCCCCGCCGCGACGAGGACGACCACGAGGAAGACTTCGCGCCGGAGCCGCCCCCGCGCCGCGCCGGGGCGGGCTCCGCGGGCCGCGGGCGCCCCGGGGTGGGCCGCCCGGCTTTCGGCGAGCGTACGCGGGCGGCCGCGCGTGACCCGCGCCGCGGCGACCGGCTGCCGCCCGCCCGGGGCCGGACGGACCAGCGCCGCGGGCGCCCCAGCTCGCCCCCGGTGGAGCCGCCGAAGATGGGTGAGCCGCGCCGCCGCCTGCGCCTGGCCACCGCCCTGTCGCTGATCCTGTTCGCGGTGATCGGGATCCGGCTGGTGCAGTTCCAGCTGACCGACGCGCCCGCGTTCGCGGCGGCGGGCCTCAAGGAGCGCCTCGACGAGGTGGGCCTGCCCGCGCCGCGCGGCGCGATCTACGACCGCGACGGCGCGGTGCTGGTCAAGAGCGTGGAGGCGCGCTTCGTCGGGGTGGATCCGGAGCTGGTCACCGACGTCCGGGGCACCGCCGTCGCGCTGGCCCCGCTGCTGGGCAAGGCGCCCTCGGAGCTGGAGCCGCTGCTGCAGAAGGGCCGGCAGGAGGTCAGCGGCGCCAAGATCCGCTTCCGCTGGCTGCTGCGCGGCCTCGACGTGCAGACCGCGAACACGGTCAAGGCGCTGAAGCTGAACGGCATCATCGTCGACCGCGACGAGCGCCGCGACCTGCCCGGCCAGGATCTGGCCGCCAACCTGATCGGCTTCACCGGCACCGACATGAACGGCCTGACCGGCATCGAGGCCCGCTTCGACGACGTGCTGCGCGGCCGCAACGGCGAGCTGGTGTACGAGACCGGCAACGGCCAGCTGGCCAAGCCGATCCCGGGCGGCTACCGCAAGGAGACTCCGGCCCAGCCGGGCAGCTCGCTGATGCTCACCATCGACTGGGACGTGCAGTTCCAGACGCAGCGGATCCTGTTCGAGAACATGCAGAAGGTGAAGGCGATCTGGGGCGCGACGGTGGTGCTGGACGCGCGCACCGGCGAGCTGATCGCCCAGGCCAGCTACCCGACGTTCAACGCGGCCGACCCGTTCGACGCCAAGCCGGAGCAGCTGGCCGACAACGCCAGCTCGATGGTGGTCGACCCCGGCTCGGTGCACAAGGCGATCGTGCTGTCGGCGGCGCTGGAGGAGGGCGTGGTCGAGCCGGACTCCACGATCAAGGTGGGCCCGAGCATCAGGAAGGGCACGCAGACCTACTGGGACAGCCACCAGCTGCCCGAGGGCACCAAGATCACGCTGCCGGGCCTGATGGCGTTCTCCTCGAACGTGGCCACCATCAAGATCGCCGACAAGCTGGGCGCGGAGAAGCTGTACGAGTACCAGAAGCTGTTCGGACTCGGCCAGCCCACCGGCATCGGGGTGCCGGGCGAGTCCGCCGGCATGCTGCAGAAGCCGGAGGACTGGAGCGGCACCTCGTACGGCTCCATCCCGATCGGCCACGAGATGGCGGTGACCCCGCTGCAGATGGCCGCGGCGTACGCGGCGATCGCCAACGACGGGGTGTGGATCCAGCCGCACCTGATCCGCAAGACGATCGCGCCGGACGGCAAGGTCACCGAGCCCGCCCCGCCGAAGTCGCACCGTGTCATCAGCCCCGGGAACGCGGCCGCGCTGCGCGAGATCATGGAGGCGGTCACCAGCGCCGACCAGGCCACCGGCCACAGTGCGGCGCTGCCCGGCTACCGGATCGCGGGCAAGACCGGCACCGGCTCGCAGGTGGTCGACGGCAAGTACGTCAAGGGCGAGGTCGGCTCGTTCATCGGCATGGCCCCGGCGGAGGACCCGCGCTACGTCATCGCCGTCTTCGTCAAGACGCCGGGCGTTGGTGCGGGCGGCAAGGTGGCGGGCCCGGCGTTCCGCGACACGATGGCGTTCACGCTGCGGCACTTCAAGGTGCTGCCGAGCACCGTCAAGTCGCCCGACTTCGTGACGCATTACTGATCCATGTCGTTAGAAGTCAGACACAGCGGGCACAGGTGTGCGGCACGTCATGGCCGGGCGGGTAAGGTCTAGCGCCGTGCCCGGGAATCACAGCTCCACCTCCGCGCCGCTGCGGCCCGCCCGCGTGACGCCGGTCGACCTCGCCACGCTCGCCGCCCTCGTGGGGGCGCAGGCGCCGGCCGGGACCGCGATCACCGGGGTCACCCATGCCGGAGACCAGGCGCGGCCCGGCGACCTGTACGCGGCCCTGCCGGGCGCCCGCCGCCACGGCGCCGAGTTCACCGCCCAGGCGCTCGCGGGCGGCGCGGTCGCCGTGCTCACCGACGCGGCCGGAGCCGCCCACCCGGGCGTCGCGCCCGCGCGGGAGGCCGGGGTGCCGGTCGTGGTGGTCGCGGACGCCAGGGAGGCGCTGGGGCCGGTCGCCGACGCGGTCTACGGCTCGCCCACGTCCGCGATGACGGTGATCGGGCTGACCGGCACCGCCGGCAAGACCTCCACGGCGTACCTGGTCGAGTCGGGCCTGCGCGCCGCCGGCCACGTCACCGGGCTCATCGGCACCGTGGAGACACGGCTGGGCGACCTCGTCGTGAACAGCGTGCGCACCACCCCCGAGGCCACCGACCTGCACGCGATGCTCGCGCTGGCCCGCGAGCGCGGCGTCACCGCGGTGGTGATGGAGGTGTCCAGCCACGCGCTGGTCATGGGCCGGGTCGGCGGGGTGCGCTTCGCGGTCGGCGGCTGGACCAACTTCGGCTCCGACCACCTGGACTTCCACACCGACTCCGACGACTACTTCCAGGCCAAGGCGCGGCTGTTCGACGGCCGCTGCGCGGTCGAGGTGCTCAACCTCGACGACCCGGCGCTCAAGCCGCTGCTGCGCCCGGCCACGGTGACCTACTCGGCCGCGGGCGACCCGTCGGCCACCTGGCACGCCGAGGGCGTCGCCGACCAGGACTTCGGACAGCGCTTCACCGCCGTCGGCCCGCCCGGCCGGGTCGCCGCGGGGGTCCGCCTGCCCGGCCTGCACAACGTCGCCAACGCGTTGCTGGCCCTGGCCTGCCTGACCTCAGTCGGGGTGGACGCGGCCGTGGCCGCCGCGGGCGTCGCGGCGTGCCCCGGGGTGCCCGGCCGCCTGGAGCGGGTCAACGCGCCCGGCCCGGTGGTCGGCGTCGTCGACTACGCGCACAAGGTCGGCGCGATCGAGGCGGCCCTGCTCGCGCTGCGGCAGCTCGCCGACGCGCGGGGCGGGCGGCTGATCGCGCTGCTCGGCGCGGGCGGCGACCGCGACACCGGCAAGCGCCCGCACATGGGCGCGGCCGGCGCGCACGGCTCGGATCTGCTCATCGTCACCGACGACAACCCGCGCACCGAGGACCCGGCGCTGGTCCGGCAGGGCGTGCTCGCGGGCACCGCCGGGGCTCCGGCCGAGGTGGTCGAGATCGCGGGCCGTCGCGGGGCCATCGCCGAGGCCGTCGCGCGGGCTGTGCCCGGCGACGTGATCGCGCTGCTCGGCAAGGGCCACGAGACCGGCCAGGAGATCCAGGGCGAGATCCACCCCTTCGACGACCGGATCGAGCTGGCCGCCGCGCTGACCGCGCGATTCGGCACGGCCGAGGGCGCGGGCGCCTCCGCGAACCCCGCCGACGGCACGACGCGCGGTGACGGCCCCGGGCCGGATGCCGCTGTACCGCAGGAGGAGGGCCGATGATCACGCTGACCCTGGCCGAGGTGGCCGAGGCCGTAGCCGGTGAGCTGCACGGCGCCGACCCGCAGGAGCGGGTGACCGGCACCGTCGAGTTCGACTCGCGCAAGGTGGGGCCGGGCGGGCTGTTCGTCGCGTTCGCGGGGGAGAAGGCCGACGGGCACGACTTCGCGCCCGCCGCGCTGGCCGCCGGTGCGGCCGCGGTGCTCGGCACCCGCCCGCTGGACGGCGTGCCCGTGATCGTGGTGGCCGACCCGCTGGCCGCGATGGCCCGGCTGGCCCGCGCCGTGCTGGACCGGCTCGACGTCACCGTCGTCGGGATCACCGGCTCGTCCGGCAAGACCACCACCAAGGACCTGATCGGGCAGCTGCTGGGCGGGCTCGGCCCGACGGTGGCCCCGCCGGGCACCTTCAACAACGAGCTGGGGCTGCCGTACACGGTGCTCCAGGCCGACGCGGACACCCGGTTCCTGGTGCTGGAGATGGGCGCGCGCGGCATCGGCCACATCAAGGACCTGTGCGAGATCGCCCCGCCGTCGGTCGGCGTGGTGGTCAACGTGGGCGTGGCGCACATCGGCGAGTTCGGCTCGGTCGAGGGCATCGCCACGGCCAAGTCGGAGCTGGTGCAGGCGCTGCCGGCGGACGGGCTGGCGGTGCTCAACGCCGACGACCCCCGGGTCGCCGCGATGGCGGCGGTCACCCCCGCCGCCGTGGTGCTGGCGGGCCAGGCCGAGGGCGCGGACCTGCGGGCCGTGGACGTGGTGCTGGACGAGCGCGGGCGTCCCTCGTACACCCTGGTGTCGGGCGGCGAGTCGGCGCGGGTGGAGCTGGGCCTCACGGGAGCCCACCAGGTCGGCAACACGCTGCTGGCGGCGGCCGTGGCACAGCGCTGTGGCATGGCGTGGTCCGAACTGCCCGGGGCGCTGGCCCGGTTGCGTGCGCTCTCGACCCGAAGGATGGATGTTTTCGACCGTGCCGACGGTGTCACGGTCATCGACGACTCGTACAACGCGAATCCGGCCTCGACGGCGGCGGCGCTGCGGGCGCTGCACACCCTCGGCGGTGGTGACGGCCCGGCGGGCCGACGCACCGTGGCGGTGCTCGGCTACCACGCCGAGCTGGGGGCCGCGGAGCACGACGGCCATGCCGAGGTGGGAGCGCTGGCCGCTACGCTCGGCGTCGGCCTGCTGATCGTGGTGGGCGAGTCCGCCGCGCCGATCCTCGACGGCGCGGCCTCGGTGCGGCATTGGGAAGGTGAGTCGGTGCTGGTCAGCGATCAGGCCGCGGCGATCGGCGTGCTGCGGGAGCGGCTGCGGGCCGCGGACGTCGTGCTGGTTAAGGGTTCGCGTTACCGAACCTGGGATGTGGTGGACGCACTGCGCGAGACGCGCGCCGGAGTCGGCGCGAGCAATGGAGACGGCCACCGATGAGATCCATCATCGTCGCGATCCTGGTGGCGTTCGCGATATCCCTCTTCGGCACCCCCATTGCCATCAAGGCCTTCACCCGGCTCAAGGCGGGTCAGCCGATCCGTACCGACGGCCCGCAGGCCCACCTGAGCAAGAAGGGCACGCCCACGATGGGCGGGGTGGTGTTCATCATCGGCACCGTCATCGCGTACGTGGTCGCCCACCTCAGCCTCACCACCCTCCCGGAGAAGCAGATCGCGCAGGTCACCCCGACCATCACCGCGCTGGTGCTGCTCGGCCTGATGGTCTTCTCCGGCGCGGTCGGCTTCATCGACGACTTCCTGAAGGTGCGCCGGCGCAACAGCGGCGGCCTCAACAAGCGCGGCAAGCTGCTGGGCCAGCTGCTGGTCGGCGCGGTGTTCGGCATCATCGCGCTGAGCGAGCCGAGCACGTCCAACTACACGGTCGGCTCCACCAAGGTCTCGTTCATCCGGGACATCAACTGGATGGACGTCGGCAAGGTCGGCGCGGTCATCCTGTTCGTGGTGGTGGTGCTCGGCGCGACCAACGGCGTCAACCTCACCGACGGCCTGGACGGCCTGGCCACCGGCACCTCGGTGATGGTGCTGGGCGCGTACAGCTTCATCGCGGCCTGGCAGTACCAGCACTGGTGCGCCGACACCGACGGCTACGCGAAGAACGTGGCCAACTACTGCTACACGGTGCGCGACCCGCTGGAGATCGCGATGATCGCCGCGGCGGCGGCCGGCGCGCTCGTCGGCTTCCTGTGGTGGAACACCTCGCCCGCCCGGATCTTCATGGGCGACACCGGCTCGATGGCGCTGGGCGGCCTCATCGCCGGCCTGGCCATGTCCACCCGCACGCTGATCCTCCTGCTGATCATCGGCGGCCTGTTCGTGATCATCACGATGTCGGTGGTGATCCAGGTGATCTCCTTCCGGACCACCGGAAAGCGCGTCTTCCGCATGTCGCCGCTCCAGCATCACTTCGAGTTGGCAGGCTGGAGCGAGGTCAACATCGTCGTCCGCTTCTGGATCATCGGAGGCATCGGGGTGGCGATCGGCCTGGGCATCTTCTACAGCGACTTCCTGCGCGTGATGGGGTGACACGGATGTACGAGGGCCGTTCGGTGCTGGTGGCCGGGGCGCGGGTGGCCGGAGCCGCCTGCGCCACCGCCCTGGCGGGCCTCGGCGCCGAGGTGACCGTGGTGGACCGGGCGGCCTCGGCGGAGACCGAGCGCCTGGCCGCCGCGGGCATCAAGGTGATCATCGGCGAGCCCGACCCCGGGCAGCTGCTGTCGGGCGTCGACCACCTGGTGGTCTCGCCCGGCTTCCCCCCGCACCACCCGCTGGCCCGAGCCGCGGCGGCGGCGGGCATCGAGGTGTACAGCGAGCCGGAGCTGGCCTGGCGCCTGCGCGGCCCCGGCGCGCCCCGCTGGCTCGCCGTCACCGGCACCAACGGCAAGACCACCACCGTCACCATGCTGGCGTCGATGCTGGCCGCCGCAGGGCTGCGCACCGCCGCCCTGGGCAACATCGGCATGCCGCTGGTCGACGCGCAGGGCGGCGGCCCCGGCGGGTACGAGGTGCTCGCCGTCGAGCTGTCCAGCTTCCAGCTGCACTGGTCCTCGACGCTCGCCCCCGAGGGCGGCGCCCTGCTCAACCTCGCCGACGACCACCTGGACTGGCACGGCGGCTTCGACCACTACGCGGGCGCCAAGACCGCCGTGTGGCGCTCGGCGCACACCGGGGGCACGGCAGTCGGCAACCTGGACGATCCGCGCGTCAGGGCGCTGCTGGAGGGCCTGCACGCGGCCCGGGTGCCGGGCCGGCTGATCGGCTTCACCCTCGACGTGCCGCCGCCCGGCTGCGTCGGCGTGGTCGAGGACGTGCTCGTCGACCGGACCGGCGACGGCGACGCCCACGAGCTGGCCACCCTCGCCGACATCCGGCCCGTCGGCGCGCACAACGTCGCCAACGCCCTGGCCGCCGCCGCGCTCGCGCTGTCGGCCGGGGTCTCCCACGACGCCATCCGGCGCGGCCTGGCCGGGTACGTCCCCGAGCCGCACCGCAACGCCACCGTGGCCACCGTCGGCGGCGTGCGCTGGGTCGACGACAGCAAGGCCACCAACCCGCACGCGGCCGCGGCTTCGCTGACCTCTTACGAGCGGATCGTGTGGGTGGCCGGGGGCCAGCTCAAGGGCGTCGACATCGACGAGCTGACGGCCCGGATCGCGCCGCGCCTGACCGGCGCCGTGCTGCTCGGCGTCGACCGCGCCGAGGTGGCGCAGGCGCTCGCGCGACACGCGCCCCACCTGCCCGTGGTGGACGTCGCCCGCACCGATGATGGGGCGATGGCGGAGGTCGTGGCCGCGGCCGCCCGGCTGGCCGAGCCGGGCGACACCGTGCTGCTCGCGCCCGCCGCCGCCTCGCTCGACATGTTCCCCAGCTACGCCCGCCGCGGCGACGCCTTCGCCGAGGCGGTGCGCGCCCTGCCCACCCCGGCGGCCTGACCCGCGCCGCACCGGCCCCGCCGGGACAACCGAACAGCACCCCGTCCGCAGCCGCCGAGATCGGAGTCCGCACGATGTCCGGTGACGCCCGTACGGCAGCGCCGCCCGCGGAGGCGGGCACGCCGGCCCCCCGCGCGCTGCGGGCGGACCTGTTCACCTGGGTGGCCGCGCTGCGCGGGCTGCTGTCCCGGCCGCTCGCGTCGTACTACCTGCTCCTGGCCAGCGCCGGCCTGCTGCTGATGATCGGCCTGGCGATGGTGTACTCGGCGACCAGCGTGGCCGCGTACAACGCCAGCGGCAACGCGTTCTCGGTGATCGCGCAGCAGGTGGTGGCCGCGGTGATCGGCCTGGCCGCGTTCTGGGTGTGCCAGCGGCTGCCGCGGCGCACCTTCCGGGCCATGGCGCCGGTGGCGCTGACGGTCTCGATCGTGCTGCTGGTGCTGATGGACGGCATCGCGCTGCTGTACGCCTCCGAGGTGCTGCCCGCGCCGCAGATCGGCTTCATCCACTCCGAGACGCTGTGGCTGTACATCGGGCCGGTGCAGCTGCAGCCGTCGGAGCTGGCGAAGTTCGCGCTGGTGCTGTGGGGCGCGGACGTGCTGACCCGCAAGGGCCGCGCGATCGTGCACCCGAAGGAGCTGCTGACCCCGCTGTTCCCGCTGGTGGGCCTGCTGTTCGTGCTGGTGGGCTACACCGACCTGGGCACCATGCTGTGCCTGCTGATCCTGTTCATCGGCCTGCTGTGGGCGGCGGGCGTGCCGCTGCGCTACTTCGGGATGCTGCTGGGCGCGGGCCTGGCGGGCATCGCGCTGCTGATCGTGGCGCCGGGGCGGTCGGGCTACCGCTCGGACCGGTTCGGCGCGTTCTTCCAGAACGACGCCGAGATCATCAACTGCCCCGGCCGGGACGACTCCTGCTGGCAGGCCAAGCAGGGCCTGCTGGCGATCTCCGACGGCGGCTGGTTCGGGGTCGGGCTGGGCAAGAGCAGCCTGAAGTGGAACTGGCTGCCCAGCGCGCACAACGACTTCATCTTCGCGGTGATCGCCGAGGAGCTGGGCGTGGTGGGCTGCCTGGTGGTGCTGTCGCTGTTCGCCGTGCTCACCTACACCGGCCTGCGGATCGCGCGCCGGGTCAACGACCCGTTCCGCCGGATGGCGGCGTGCGCGGTGACGCTGTGGCTGGTCGCCCAGGCCGTGATCAACATCGGCGGGGTGGTCAAGCTGCTGCCCATCACCGGCCTGCCGCTGCCGTTCATCTCCGACGGCGGCACCGCGCTGATCGTGACCCTGGCCGCGGTCGGCATGCTCGCGTCGTTCGCCCGCGCGGAGCCCGACGCGGCCCGAGCCCTGCATGCCCGTCCGGCCCCGAAGTGGGTGCAGCTAGTGTGGGCGCCGTTGCCACCGTTGCCCGCGCCGGCGCGACCCGCCGACGCGGCGGCGTCCGCGGACACCGGGACGGCGGCGGCGAAGGCGAAGACCGGGCAGGCGAAAGAGCCCGCGGGCGGCGGTTCGGGCGAGAGGAGACGCTGATGGTGCAAGGTGACGGTCGACTGCGGTCGGTGGTGCTGGCCGGCGGAGGCACCGGCGGGCACATCTACCCGCTGCTGGCGTTCGCGGACTGCCTGCGCCGCCACGATCCGGACATCCGGATCACCTGCCTGGGCACGCCGCGCGGCCTGGAGACCGAGCTGATCCCGGCGGCGGGCTACGACCTGCGCCACGTCCCGGCGTTCCAGCTGCCCCGCTCGGTGAACATGAACCTGCTGCGCACCCCGGACCGGATGTACCGGTCCACCAAGGCGGCGCGCGCGATCATGGACGAGGTGCAGGCCGACGCGGTGGTGGGCTTCGGCGGGTACGTCTCCGTGCCCGCGTACCTGGCCGCCTGGCGCCGGCACACGCCGATCGTGATCCACGAGGTGAACGTGCCCGCCGGCATCGCCAACAAGCTGGGCATGAAGTTCACCGACAACGTCGCGGTGGGCTTCCCGCACCAGCCCCGCCAGGACGAGGCGCTGCGCGACGCGACCGTGGTCGGCGTGCCGCTGCGGCAGTCCCTGGCCACCGTCGACCGGGTCGCGCTGCGCGAGCAGGCCCGCGCCCACTTCGGGCTGGACCCGCACCGGCCGACCCTGTTCGTGTTCGGCGCCTCACAGGGCGCCCGCTCGATCAACCTGGCCGTGGCCGCCTCGGCGAAGGCGCTGACCTCGGCCGGAGTGCAGGTGCTGCACGTGATCGGCGCCCGCAACGAGGACTTCGACGTGCCCAGCGGGCTGGACGCGCCGTACGTGCGGGTCAAGTTCATCAACGAGATGCAGCTGGGCTACGCCGCGGCCGACCTGGCGCTGTGCCGGGGCGGCGCGATCACCTGCGCGGAGACCGCCGCGCTGGGGGTGCCCGCGATCTACGTGCCGCTGCCATACGGCAACGGCGAGCAGCGGCGCAACGCCCTCCCGGTCGTTGAGGCTGGTGGGGGACTTATCGTGGACGACGCCGAGCTGACCCCGCAGTGGATCGAGCAGAACGTGCTGCCGCTGGTGACGGACTCGTCCCGGCTCGCCACGATGGGCTACGCGGCGGCCGCGTACGGCCGGCGCGACGGTGACGAGCAGCTGCGCTCGTTCCTGCTGAACGCGCTGGCATCGGCGAAGCGGAACTAGGGAGGCGTGCAGTGGAGACGGCGGAGATGATCCCGGCGGGTGTGCTCACCGCGGAGGACCTGGGCCGGGTGCACATGATCGGGGTCGGCGGCGTGGGCATGAGCGGCCTGGCCCGGCTGCTGCTCACCCGCGGCGTCCCGCTGTCGGGTTCGGAGCTGCGCGAGTGGCCGCACCTGGCCGCGCTGCGGGCGCTCGGCGGCACCATCTACATGAGCCACGACACGTCGAACCTGGACGGGGTGGACACGGTCATCTACTCGACCGCGATCCCGGCCGACCACGTGGAGCTGGCCGAGGCGCGCCGCCGCGGGCTGCGCGTGCTGCACCGCTCGGAGGCGCTGGCCGCGGCGATGACCGGCCGGCGCACCATCGCGGTGGCGGGCACCCACGGCAAGACCACCACCACCTCGATGATCACGCTGATCCTGCAGCACGCCGGGCTGGCCCCGTCGTTCGTGATCGGCGGCGAGATCTCCGAGGTGGGCTCGAACGCCCACCACGGCAGCGGCGAGTACTTCGTGGCCGAGGCCGACGAGAGCGACCGCTCGTTCCTGCTCTACCGGCCGCACGTGTCGATCATCACGAACGTGGAGGAGGACCACCTCAACACGTACGGCACGCTGGCCAACCTGGAGGACGCGTTCGTCGAGTTCGGCACCCTGATCGAGGCCGACGGCTTCGTGGTGACCTGCGCCGACGACCCGGGCGCGCAGCGGGTCACCGCGCGGCTGCGCGACCTGGGCCGCACGGTGTTCACCTACGGCGAGTCGCCCGAGGCGGACCTGCGGGTCACCGAGATCACCACGACCGCCGCGGGCGTGCGCTACCTGGCCGCGCTGGACGGCAAGGAGCTGGGCGAGTTCTCCATGCCGGTGCCGGGGCGGCACCTGGGCCTCAACAGCGCCGCGGCCGTGCTCACCGCGCTCAAGCTGGGCCTGGACCCGGAGGTGGTGGCGGCCGCGCTGGCCGCGCACCCGGGCGTGCGGCGGCGCTTCGAGCTGAAGGGCATCGTCAACGGGGTACGCGTCTACGACGAGTACGCCTACCACCCGACCTCGATGACCGCGGCGCTGCAGACGCTGCGCGAGGTGGCCGGGGACGGCCGCCTGGTGGTGGTCTTCCAGCCGTACCGGATGTACCGCACCCGCGACCTGCAGGCCGAGATCGCGACCGCGCTGTCGCTGGCCGACGAGGCCGTGATCATGGAGGTCTTCGGCCCCGGCGAGGTGCGCGAGCCCGGCGAGGGCGGGGTGGCGCTGACCGCGGCGATCCCGCTGCCCGAGGCGCAGAAGGTGTTCGTGCCGTCCTGGGAGGACGTGCCGGGCGAGGTGGTGCGGCGGGTCCGGGAGGGCGACGTCGTGGTGACCATGGGCGCCCCGCCGATCTCGCTGATGGGCGACGAGCTCATGCCGGCCCTGTCCGCGCGCGGCGACGCCCCCTCGCCGAACGGCTACGTCGCCCGCCACGCCTCGCCGGACGCGCGAGAGCAGGGCTGATGCCGGACGGCCGGGACCCCTCGGCAGGCTCGCGCCGCAGCTGGCGGCTGGTGCGGGCGGGCACCGACGCGATCCCGCCCTGGGTGCGGCGGTTCATGCAGCAGTACGGCGCACGGCGCGCCCGGCTCCCGCTCTCCCGGGCGGGGCGGGTGCGCCGGCGCCGGCAGATCGTGGCCCGGCTCGGCATGGCGCTGGCCGGGCTGCTGGCCGTCGGCACGCTGGGCTGGCTGATCTTCGTCTCGCCCGTGCTCGGCGTACACGACGTCTGGGTCGAGGGTGCTCTCGTCCTGGAGACCGACCAGGTGGTCGCGGCCGCGGCGGTGCCCGACGGCACCCCGCTGGCCCGGGTGGACACCGACGCGGTCCGCGACCGGGTGGCCAAGCTGCCACCGGCCCGCGAGGTCACCGTGTCGCGGCGCTGGCCGTCCACTCTGGTCATCGAGATCGTGGAGCGCTCGCCGGTGGGCGCGGTGCCCAACGGAAAGAAGTACGATCTTTTCGATGATCATGGTGTGATCTACCGTACGGTCACCAGCGTGCCGTCCGGGGTGGCCCGGGTGGAGCTGGCCACGCCGGGTCCGCAGGACACCTCGACCCAGTCGGCGCTCGTGGTGCTGCGGTCGCTCGGCGAGCGCCTGCGCTCCGAACTGGTCACACTGGTGGTCGAGGGTCCGGCCCGGATCCGGCTGGAACTGCGCGGCGACCGCGTCGTGACCTGGGGAGACGCTGAGGAGAGCGAGATGAAGGCGAAGGTGGCGACCGCGTTGCTGACCAAGCCCGACAAGCGCATCGACGTCAGCGGCGTGCCCGAGGTGGTGACCCTCGGCTGATCCGGTCGCGCGGTGTGCACGAGGTCTCCACTATGGAAGACGAGACACGCCGTGATGGTCCTTGGATCACGGCGTGCCGACGCTTACGTTTTCGTACAAGACAATGATTGACATAACCGTAAGGCTCTAGTAGAGGTTTAGGGTTTCCGCCCGAGCCTCTGCCGGAGCGGCGGCGACCGGGGTCCGCCCCCGGACGTCGCGGCACGACAGGCCGGGTGGGGGCGCTGCCCTCGCCCTTGTGGCACAAGAGCCTCGAAGGAAGGGTCCGATGACACCTCCGCACAATTACCTCGCGGTCATCAAGGTCGTCGGCATCGGCGGCGGTGGCGTGAATGCCGTCAACCGCATGATCGAGGTCGGCCTCAAGGGCGTGGAGTTCATCGCCATCAACACCGACGCGCAGGCGCTGCTGATGAGCGACGCCGACGTCAAGCTCGACGTCGGCCGCGAGCTGACCCGCGGCCTGGGCGCCGGGGCCAACCCCGACGTGGGCAAGAACGCCGCCGAGGACCACCGCGACGAGATCGAGGAGGTGCTCAAGGGCGCCGACATGGTCTTCGTGACCTGCGGCGAGGGCGGCGGCACCGGCACCGGCGGCGCGCCCGTGGTGGCCAACATCGCCCGCAAGCTCGGCGCGCTGACCATCGGCGTGGTGACCCGGCCGTTCTCGTTCGAGGGCAAGCGCCGCCAGGTGCAGGCCGAGTCCGGGATCGAGGAGCTGCGCAACCAGTGCGACACGCTCATCGTGATCCCCAACGACCGGCTGCTGGCGCTGGGCGACCGCGGCATCACCATGATGGACGCGTTCCGCCAGGCCGACCAGGTGCTGCTGTCCGGTGTCCAGGGCATCACCGACCTGATCACGACGCCGGGTCTGATCAACCTGGACTTCGCCGACGTCAAGAGCGTCATGAGCGGCGCGGGCAGCGCGCTCATGGGCATCGGCAGCGCCCGCGGCGACAACCGCGCGGTGGAGGCGGCCGAGCGCGCCATCTCCAGCCCGCTGCTGGAGCAGAGCATGGACGGCGCGCGCGGCGTGCTGCTGTCCATCGCGGGCGGCTCCGACCTCGGCCTGTTCGAGATCAACGACGCGGCGCAGCTGGTCACCGACGCGGCCCACCCGGACGCGAACATCATCTTCGGCGCGGTCATCGACGACGCGCTCGGCGACGAGGTGCGGGTGACCGTGATCGCGGCGGGCTTCGACGGCGGCTCGCCGTCGTACAAGCCGGTCGAGATCCCCCGCAAGGTGACCCCGCCGGTGGAGGCGCCCACGCTGCGCCACCCGACACCCACCAGCACCCCGCCGGCCCAGTCGCAGCGCAAGGTGCTGTTCGACGACGTCGACGTCCCGGACTTCTTGAAGAACGGGTCCTAGTTCTTCAAGAAGCAGCCGGCTCAGCTTGAAGAACGGGTCCTAGGGCCCGGCCTGCGTGATCGAGGCTCCCGCCATGCGGTAAGAACAGCATGGCGGGAGCTTCGAGCGCGGGTGGGGTGGATCGTGACGGACGAGCGGCGCGAGCAGATCGCGGCGAACCTGGCGGCGGTACGCGAGCGCATCGCGGCCGCCGCGGCGAAGGCGGGCCGGGACCCGCGCGAGATCACCCTGGTCGCCGTGACCAAGACCTACCCGGCCGCCGACGTGCTGCACCTGGCCGCGCTCGGCGTCACCGACGTGGGCGAGAACCGTGACCAGGAGGCGGCCCCCAAGGCGGCCGAGACCGCGGCGGCAGGGGCGGACCTGCGCTGGCACTTCATCGGGCAGCTGCAGCGCAACAAGGCCCGCTCCGTGGCCTCGTACGCGGCGATGGTGCACTCGGTCGACTCGGTGCGCCTGGCGTCCGCCCTGGACGCCGCCGCGGCGCGCGCGGCCGGCGAGGGCCGCCCCGGCCCGCTGGACGCGCTGGTGCAGCTCAGTGTGGACGGTGACCCGGAGCGCGGCGGCGCGCTGGCCGAGGGCGACGATCCGGATCGCGGGCTGCGGCGGGTGGCGGCGGCGCTGGCCGAGGCCGCCCACCTGCGGCTGCGCGGCGTGATGGCGGTGGCGCCGCTGGACTGGGCGGCCGAGCGGGCGTTCGCGGAGGTGGCCCGGTGCGCCGCGCTGATCCGGGCGGAGCATCCTGATGCGACGGTGGTCTCCGCGGGCATGAGCGACGATCTGGACGAGGCCGTGGCGTGCGGCGCGACACATGTGCGCATCGGCAGCGCATTGCTCGGAATGCGACCACCCCTGCGGTAGCCTGGCGGCGAGGCACCGAAATTACACGAGTGTGGTTAACCCATGTGAGTGAAGATGTAGGTGCGGCAGGCACCGGCCTCGTGGCGGGCTTTATGGAGAGCCGGTGGCTGCGCGAGAGCGGCACAGGCACGGGGGTTTGTGCCGCACGGCGGACGGAGGGGCGCGGCAATGGGCGCACTGCGGAAGGCGGGTGTCTGGCTCGGGCTGGTCGAGGACGATGACGAGCACGAGTACGACGACGCTGCCTACGACAAGGGATACACCTCCGGTTACCGCGACCGCGGGGGCCGCCGCGACCGGGCGGAGGACCGCTACTCGCGTGACGGGGGTCGGTACAACGACGACTTCGAGGACGACGACGACCTGGACGAGGCGCCGTCGGTGCCGCGCACCCGCATGGCGGTCGACCGCAGCGGCTCGGCCCGGCTGGAGGCCGCGCGCGAGTCGGCGCGGGCCGAGGCCACGCGGCTGAACGTGGAGGCGCGCCTGGAGGCGGCGCGGGCCGAGCGGGCCACCGTGCGCCCGATCACCCGTCCGCTGACCGCCGCGCCGGCCGCGTCGGCCACCACCACCGCCACGCGGGACAACCTGGCGCTCGCGCCCCAGGTGCAGCCCCAGCAGCGGGTGGCGCCGCCGGTCGAGGACGACCGCCGGCCGCAGATCACCACGCTGCATCCCACCACGTACAACGAGGCGCGGCAGATCGGGGAGCGGTTCCGGGACGGCACGCCGGTGATCATGAACCTTACGGAGATGGACGAGGCGGACGCCAAGCGTCTGGTTGACTTCGCGGCGGGACTCGCATTCGGGTTGCGGGGTACGATCGAGCGCGTCACCAACCGGGTGTTCCTGCTCTCACCGGCCAATGTCCAGGTCACCGCCGAGGACAAGGCCAAGATCGCCGAGGGTGGGTACCTCAACCAGTAAGCCAGCCCTACCGAGGGACGCCGACTGTCGTGTTTTCGCCTGTCCTGCAGGTCGCCTATCTCGCGATCTACCTGTTCTACCTGGTGCTCCTGGCCAGGTTCGTGATGGGCTACGTGCTCTCCTTCAGCAGGCGCTGGCAGCCGGCCCGTGGGTCGGCTGCCGCGCTCGAAGTGGTGTGGAGCGTCACTGATCCGCCTCTCAAAGCGTTGAGGCGTGTGATCCCACCGTTGCGCATTGGTACCGTGAGCATCGACCTGAGCTCCATCGTCCTGTTGATTATCCTTTTAGTGCTGATGATTATCGTTCGGAGCCTGATCCTCGGGTGACCCCCACCCGTTGATCGGACGCCGACGCGGCCGCGACTGACCCGAGGAGTTTCGATGCCGCTCACCCCGGCCGACGTGCACAACGTCGCCTTTAAAAAGCCTCCGATCGGCAAGCGGGGGTATGACGAGGAGGAGGTCGACGCCTTCCTTGATGAGGTTGAGCGCGAACTCGCCCGTCTGATCGAAGAGAACAGTGAGCTGCGCATGCAGGCCGAGCGCGGTGGCGGTGGCCGCCCGGTCGGTCCCGGCGGGCCCGACCCGCGCCTGGCGGCCGAGCTCAACGAGATGAAGGCGCAGCTCGACCGCATGCAGCGGGACAAGTCGGCCGCCGAGCAGGCCGCCCGCGCCATGCAGAACGAGCTGGAGCAGCTGCGCGGCGGCGGCATGGCGGCCGCGGCGGCCATGTCCGGCCCGGAGGGCGAGCAGCAGGCGCTGCGCGTGCTGATGATGGCCCAGCGCACCGCCGACGACCACGTGTCGGACGCGCGCCGCGAGGCCGACAAGGTGCTGTCCGAGGCCCGCTCCAAGGCGGAGGAGGTCACGCGCGACGCGCGGGCCAAGGCCGACGCGCTGGAGCGCGACGCCCGCCAGCGCCACCAGGAGGCGATCAGCGGCCTGGACGCCAAGCGCACGGCGCTGCAGCAGCACATCGACACGCTCAAGCAGTTCGAGCGGGAGTACCGCACGCGCCTGAAGGCGTACCTGGAGAGCCAGCTGCGCGACCTCGAGGGCCGTGGGCAGAGCCTCGAGGCCGAGATCGGCCGTGGCGAGGACCGCCCGGCGGGCTCGGGCGGCCTGGCCGCCGCGGGCTCGGGCTCCTTCAACGGCCGCTGATCCGGCCAGGTCACCCGCGCCGCGCGACGCGTCCCGGGGCGGTCCGCCCTGACGGCGGGCCGCCGGGACGTGCCGGCGCGGGCCGACCCGAGCACCACAGAGCTTGACCAGCACCACCGGCTTCACCAGCACCACCAGTAACTCACCCCTCCAGCGCCACCGCGGCAGCCTCACCCCTCGACAGCTGCCGTTCGCACGCAGATGGAAGAACGAGCCCGGACAGGGCCGGCCGGCACACGCCGGCACGGTGGCCCGGGTTCGCCGGTGCGGGACCCTCCCGTGTCGGAGTGAGAAGACGGGTTCGCAGCCGCCCGGTCCCCCCGGACGGCCTGCCTGCCCTTCGACACCTGGATCTAGCCGACGCGGCGGGGGTGAGCTGTGATAGTCGCAAGTCTGCTGCTCATCCTCGTTGCCGTTGTGCTGCTCGTGCTGGGACTCACGGACGGGTCGAGCGGTCTGCTCGTCGGTTCGATCGGTACCAGCCTGCTGGCTGCGGTCGCCCTCGTGGTGGGCGCGCGCCAGGCCGCCGCCGCCAGGGCCGCGGCGGGCATCCTCGACGACGAGGACGACGAGCAGTTCGACGGTGACGAGGATGACGAACCGGTCGGCCGCCGTGCCGGCGGCCGGGCCGTGGTGCCGCCCCGGGTCCCGGAGCGGGACGACTGGGACGACGAGCCGGTGCGCCAGCCGGTGCTCGGCCGCACCGAGACCGAACCGATGGCCTCGGGATACCAGCAGACCGAGGTGGTCCTGCCCGCGCAGGGCGCCGGTGGGCGGGCCGACGACTTCGACGACGAGGACCCGCCGGACGAGCCCGTGGCGCAGCGGGTCTCCCCGGCCGACGCCGCCCGGATCGCCCGGATGGGGGCCGAGGTGCTGGTCATCGACGGGCGCCCGCGCTACCACGTGGCGGGCTGCGTGCACCTGCTGGGCCGCCCGTACGAGCCGCTGCCGGTCTCCGAGGCCGTCGACCTCGGATTCAGCCCGTGCGGGCTGTGCGAGCCGGACAGCGCGCTGCTGGCCGACGCGCGCCGGGTCTGACCACCGGCCCGGTCCTCCGGTGTCTCCGCTGATCTCCTCGGGTGGGAGCCGGGAGGGTACGGCGACCGCCCGCGCGGCGCCGCACCGCTCCCGGCTCCCCGGCGGGACACCGGAGGACCTGCCGTCACGTCCGGTGAGCCGGACCGGCACAATGGGCTATGGCACGTGATCGGTCAGCGTCGGTGACAGAACCCGCCGTTGTCGCGGTCCGGGTCAAACCGGGCGCGGGCCGCACCAGGGTGGGCGGCGCCTACCCGGGGCCGCACGGGCCCGCGCTGATCGTCGCCGTGCAGGCCCCCGCCGTGGACGGCCGCGCGACCGAGGCGGCCCGCCGGGCGCTGGCCGAGGCGCTGGAGCTGCCGGCCGCGAGCGTCTCCCTGCGCACCGGCCAGACCAGCCGGGACAAGCTGTTCCTCGTCGCGTCGCCCCCGGCCGATCTCGGCGCCCGCCTGTCCGCGCTGCGCGAGGCGGCACATTGATCCCGCACCTGGACGTGGCCCTGCTGATCGGGGCCGCGGTGCTGCTCGTCGCCGTGGCCGCGGTGCGCTGGTCCACCCGCCTGGGCGTGCCGAGTCTGCTGGTCTACCTCGCGCTCGGCGTGCTGCTGGGCTCGGTCTTCGGCCTCCGGTTCGACGACGCCGAGGTCACCCGGATGCTCGGCACCTGCGCCCTGGTCCTGATCATCGCGGAGGGCGGCCTCACCGCCCGCTGGACCATGCTGCGTCCCGTGCTGGGCCTGGCCTCGGCGCTGGCCACGGTCGGCGTGGTGGTCAGCGTCGCGGTGGTCGCGGTCTCCTGCCACTTCCTGCTCGGCTGGGACTGGCGCACCTCGGCGCTGATCGGCGCGGTGCTGTCCTCCACCGACGCGGCGGCGGTCTTCTCCACGCTGCGCCGGCTGCGGCTGAAGCCGCGGCTGGTGGCCACGCTGGAGGCCGAGTCGGGCATCAACGACGCCCCGGTGGTGCTGCTGGTCATCCTGCTGTCCACGCGGGCCGAGGTGGGGCCGTGGTGGCTGGAGACGCTGGTCATCTCGTACGAGCTGCTGGCCGGTGCCGTGATCGGCCTGCTGGTCGGCGTGGTGGGCCGGGAGCTGCTGCGCCGGGCGGCGCTGCCCGCGGCGGGCCTCTACCCGCTGGCCGCGGTCGGGCTGACCGTGCTGGCGTACGCGGGCGGCGCCGTCGCGCACGCCTCCGGCTTCCTGGCGGTGTACACGGCCGGGGTGGTGCTGGGCAACGCGCGCCTGCCGCACCGGCAGGCGATCCTGGGCTTCGCCGACGGGCTGGCCTGGCTGTCCCAGATCGGGCTGTTCGTCCTGCTGGGCCTGCTGGTGTCGCCGCCCGGCCTGATCGAGATGCTGGTGCCCGCGGTGGTGGTGGGCGTGGTGCTGACGTTCGCGGCCCGGCCGCTGTCGGTGCTGCTGTGCGCGACGCCGTTCGGGGTGGGCTGGCGCGAGCAGGCGTTCCTGTCCTGGGCCGGGTTGCGTGGGGCGGTGCCGATCGTGCTGGCGACCATCCCGATGGCGCAGCGCATGCCGGGGGCCGAGGCGCTGTTCAACATCGTGTTCGTGCTGGTGGTGCTGTTCACCCTGGTGCAGGCAGGCACGCTGCCGGAGGTGGCGCGGCGGCTGCGGGTGACCGCCCCGGCCGAGGCGACCGAGCTGCGCGTGGAGACCGCGCCGCTGGAGCGTATGCATGCCGACCTGCTGCAGCTGGAGGTGCCGGACGGCTCCGGCCTGGCCGGGGTGCACCTGGACGAGCTGCGGCTGCCGGTGGGCGCGTCGGTGACGCTGGTGCTGCGGGGCGGTGTCGGGTTCGTCCCGGATCGCGACACCCGGCTCCGGATGGGCGACAGCCTCCTGATCGTGACCACCGAGGCGGTCCGGGATGAGGCCGAGCGGCGGCTGCGCGCGGTCAGCCGGCGGGGCCGGCTGGCGCACTGGTTCGGGGAGGACGGCCGGGAACACGGTGACTAGGTGATATTGTCCCTTTTGCCAATTTAATGGGAAAGGGAGGGGCCGGGACGGTCGTGTCCGGAGGGCCCATCGGGGCGCATCCGGCCGCGTACGGCGAAAGCGGTCCTGCGCGTTGTCGCGAAATGGTCAGGCAGCGCGTGGCATGTTTGTGGACCGTCCATACGTTCCGTATTCTTGCCAGCCTATTGGAGTGCGCGGCGTGAGCCGCGCGCCCGTTTTGCATCTGGGGGACGCCATGGCCGAGAGGACAGGCGGGAGCAAGACCGGAGCGGCGGCGAAGAAGGCCGTCGCGAAGACCACCGCGGCGCCGAAGCGCTCCGTGAAGACAGTGGCTGCGGGGGCGGCCACGGCAAAGGGGGAATCGGTGACGGCTACCTCAGAGACCTCGCCCGCCAAGCGTGTGAGCGCGAAGGCGCCCGCGACCGAGCGGAAGACGGCGGCCAAGCCCGCCGCGGCTGCGGCCGACGCCAAGAAGTCGGCCCGCGCCACCACGGCCTCCCGGCGGCCCGCCGCCGGAGCGGAAGAGAATCCCCCTGCCCAGGCAACGCCGAGCGCCGCCACGTCCGCGGCCGAGGGAGCGACCATGGTCAAACCTGCCGAGTCCAAGACCGCCAGCCGGACGGCCGCCAAGGCCACCCCGGCGAAGAAGGGTGATCGCAGCGCCGCGGAGACCGAGAAGATCCGGCAGGCGCTCACCGCGCGCCGCGACGAGCTCCAGGAGGAGTACGACCACACGCTCGTGGAGATCGCCGAACTGCAGCGGGACCGCTTGACCGACTCGGCCGGCGACGACCAGGCCGACACCGGCACCAAGACGTTCGAGCGCGAGCAGGAGATCACCCTCGCCAACAACATCCTGGAGCGGATCACCCAGGTCGAGCGCGCATTGGAGCGGCTCGATGAGGGAAGCTACGGGTGGTGCGAGAAGTGCGGCAACCCGATCCCGGTGGAGCGGCTGGCCGCGTTCCCCTCGGCCACGCTGTGTGTGACGTGCAAGCAGCTGGAGGAGCGCCGCTGACCACGTAAGGTGGTCGCGGCGTGAACGGCAGGGCGCAGCAGCGCCCGGGACAGGGGAGTGTGTCGGTGGAACAGGCGGACCAGAGGGAACCGGAACACTCCCCAAGCCGGATCGGCCGCGGCAAGGCGGTCGGGATCTTCGCGGCGATGGCGGTGTTCGCCCTCGGGCTGGACGTGGCCACCAAGGAGTGGGCGACGAAGCTGGACCCGGACGAGCCGATCCGGCTGCTGGGCGGCGCCGTCTACATGTCGCTGACCCGCAACAGCGGCGCGGCGTTCAGCCTCTTCGCCGACCACACCTACATCTTCCCGATCATCGCGGTCGGCGTGCTCTGCTGGATCGGGTGGATGGCCCGCCAGCTGCGCTCGCTGCCCTGGGCGCTGGCGCTGGGCATGGTGCTCGGCGGTGTGGTGGGCAACCTGCTCGACCGCATCTTCCGGGCGCCGGCCCCGTTCCACGGGCACGTGGTGGACTTCATCAGCGTGTTCGATCCGCACGGGCAGGCCTTCCCGATCTTCAACGTGGCGGACATGGCCCTGGTCGGCGGCGTGAGCCTGGCGATCCTGCTGGAACTGCTCGGCCGCCAGCGCGACGGCACCCGGATCACCTCCGGCAAGGACGACGACGCCCAGGCCGCCGACCTGCACGCGCAGCGCCGCGGCCAGGCCCAGCACGAGGTGCGGGCGCTGGGCGACCCGCGCGACCCGGCTTCGGCCAGCGTCCCGACCGACCCGCGCTCCCAGGCGTGGGGCGCATGAGCCTGCGCGGTGAGAGCCGCTCCCTGCCGGTGCCCGACGGGCTCGACGGCATGCGGCTGGACCAGGCGGTGTCCCGGCTGTTCGGGCTGTCCCGCACCGCGGCGGCGACCCTGGTGGAGGCCGGCGACGCGCTCGTCGACGGCGTGCCCCGGGGCAAGTCGGACAAGGTGACCGGCGGCAGCTGGCTGGAGGTGACCCTGCCCGCCCCGCCCACCGCCCCCGAGGTGGTCGCCGAGCGGGTCGAGGGCCTGCGGATCATCCACAGCGACGACGACATCGTCGTGGTCGACAAGCCGGTCGGGGTGGCCGCCCACCCCAGCCCCGGCTGGACCGGCCCCACCGTGATCGGCGGGCTGGCCGCGATGGGCCAGACCGTCGCCACCAGCGGCGCCGCCGAGCGCCAGGGCGTGGTGCACCGCCTCGACGTGGGCACCACCGGCCTGATGGTGGTGGCCAAGAGCGAGTCGGCGTACAGCGCGCTCAAGTGGGCGTTCAAGCACCGGGAGGTGGACAAGCGCTACCACGCGGTGGTGCAGGGCCACCTCGACCCGCTGCGCGGCACGGTCGACGCCCCCATCGACCGGCACCCGACGCACGACTGGAAGTTCGCGGTGATGTCGGGCGGCAAGCCCAGCATCACCCACTACGACACGCTGGAGGCCTTCCCCGCCGCCAGCCTCGTCGACATCAAGCTGGAGACCGGGCGCACCCACCAGATCCGGGTGCACTTCTCCGCACTGCGCCACCCCTGCGTAGGCGATCTGACCTACGGCGCTGATCCGACCCTCGCCGCCCGCCTCGGCCTGCACCGGCAGTGGCTGCACGCGCGCGAGCTCAGTTTCATCCACCCCGGCACCGGACTAGAGGTCCGGTTCGTCAGCGAGTACCCACCGGACCTGGCGCAGGCGCTCACGCTGCTGCGCGAGGCCGGCTGACACGCGCTCGCGCCCCCCGCGCGAGGCCGGACGAGAGGAACGCCGGATGCGCCCGTTGCGGCATCTGGATCAGGTGGTCGTGCCACGACTGGCACGGGGTTTCGCCCGCGTGGCGCGGGGCCGGTTGCGGTTGCGGCTGCTGACCGGCGCCGCGCTGTGCGGCGTCACCGGCGCCCTGCTGGCCGTGGTGTGGACCGCGCACCGCGGCACCACCGCGGAGGCCGAGACCGCCATAGGCGAGACGGTGCAGGTCGGCGTCGTGCAGGGGCAGTCGGTGCCGCTGTACGCCCGGCAGGCGCGCTCGGAGCTGGCGACGCTGCTCAAGCGCCCCGCGGCCAGCCCGGTGGAGACGTACGCCCTGGTCAGCCTCAAGGCATACCTGGCGCCGGAACGGCTCACGCCGGTGCTCGGCGGGGTGTCGGTGGTCGAGGTGTTCGCCCGGGTGCCGCTCAAGGAGGCGGACACCCCGTCGGTGCGCATTCCCGCCTTCAAGATCCCCGATGACGTGGTGACCGGGATGCGGCAGGTGGCGCAGCGGCGTGCGGCCGACGCGGGCGACTTCCGGGATCTGGCGGCCAAACTGCGCACCGCCGACGCGGCCGAGGACCGGCTGCGGGACACCTACCTGGACGACTCCGGGGTGGCCGCGGCCGAGGCGGAGGCCTACCGGGCCGCCTGCACGTGCGTGTACGCGGCCGTGGTGCGGGCGACCCCGGCGGCGCTGGACCAGATCGCCGCGCGGCCCGAGGTGCGCGCCGTCGACCCGGCGCCGGAGGTGCGCCGCCTGGACCGGGCGGTGTTCCTGCCGCCGCTGCCCGAGCAGGTGGGCCAGGCCGGCCCGTCGGCCACCGCCACGCCCTCGGCCCCGGCGGACGGGTCGCCCTCGGCTGAGCCGTCAGGTGGGCCGTCAGGCGGCTCCTCTGCCGGGCCGGGCGCCGCGGACGGCCCCTCACCCGATCCCTCGCCACGCCCGTCCGGCAGTCCGGACGCCGCGCCGGAGCCGTCGCCGTCCGGATCCGCGCCGGGGGCGGGTGAGGCCACCGCCACCCCGGGCGCTGAGGCGGGCCTGCCGAGCCCGAGCCGGTCCCTGCTGGCGGCGGGCTGACGGGTGTCGCCCGATGGAGTCCATACCCGGCATCGAATGGTGTCGTTGAACACAGCGGGCGGTACGCAAGGCATCCTCGCCTTCGGCGGCGGGAATCGGCCGAGAGGGTCTGGAGGAGCGGGTGCCCGAGCACATAGGGTGGTCAAGCCGGTGTCGAGGTGCGTAGCCTGGCACGGCGTTTGATCATCGGATACTCAGGCAGGGGCGGGGAGGGCGGCACACCGTGGAGCGCAACGGCCACCGTGGGGACGACTCCACCGGGTGGGGCCGGCCCGGCGAGCTGACGCCCGCCGAGCAGACCTCCCGCTGGCGGTTGCTGCTCGACCGGGCCCGCGCCGCCCCGCCGCGTGACGAGCCCCGGCCCTACCCGCCCGGCCCGGCCACGGCCACCTCCACCGGCCCGGTGTACGACGCCCCGCCCACCGAGCGGCTGGAGTGGCGGCCCGCCGCCCGCCCCGACGACGTCGAGCGCGCCGTCTCGGTGCTGCGCCGGGAGCTGGGCAAGCCGCGGGTGCTGGCCTTCGCCAACCCCAAGGGCGGGGTGCACAAGACCACCGCCACCGTGCTCGCCGCCGCCACCATCGGCAGCGTGCGCGGCCGGGGCGTGCTGGCCTGGGACGACAACGAGCTGCGGGGCACGCTGGGCCTGCGCGCCGGCAGCGCCCGGCACGCCCGGACCATCCGGCACCTGCTCGCCGACCTGATCGAGATCGAGAACACGGCGGGGCCCGAGCTGAAGGACCGGCTCGACGACTACCTGCGCCACGCCTCCGACGGGTCGTACGACGTGCTCGCCGGCGAGGAGAACCCGCGCTTCGCCCAGCGCCTCGACCAGCACACCGTGCGCCGGGTGCTGGACCTGCTGCTGCGTACGCACGAGGTGGTCTGCGTGGACACCGGCAACAACGTGGAGAGCGCGAACTGGCAGACGGTGATCCGCGCCGCCGACCAGCTCGTGATCACCACGGTGCCGCGCGAGGACGCCGCGTTCACCGCCGACTGGATGATCGACCTGCTGCACGAGATCGGTCTCGGCGAGCTGGCGAACAACGCGGTGACGCTGCTGTCCTGCGCCACCCCGGGTCACCAGCCGCTGCTGGAGGACTTCCGCAGGCACTTCGCCACCCGGACCCGCGCGGTGGTCGTGGTGCCCTTCGACCCGGCCCTGGAGACCGGCTCCTCGATCGAGCACGGCGCGCTGCAGCCGGCCACGAAACGGGCGTGGCTCAACGCGGCGGCGGCGATGGTGGAGCCGTTCGCCCGGTGACCCCGGGCACCCGGGGAGCGGCGGGTGGAACGCGTCGGAGCGCCCGACTAGGCTGAGCGGTACCGTCGACAAGCTGGGGGTGGGTGCGCCGTGGGCGACTCTTTCGTGCATCTTCACGTGCACACTGAGTATTCGATGCTCGACGGCGCGGCCCGGCTCAAGGAGCTGTTCAAGGAGGCCGATCGCCTCCAGATGCCCGCCCTGGCGATGACCGACCACGGCAACATGTTCGGCGCCTACGACTTCTACAAGCAGGCCACGGCCGCGGGCATCAAGCCGATCATCGGTGTCGAGAGCTACGTGACCCCCAACACGCCCCGGCAGGAGCGCACCCGGGTGCGCTGGGCCGACGGCGGCGAGAACGACGTCTCCGGCGGCGGCGCGTACACCCACATGACGATGCTGGCGGCCGACGCCGAGGGGCTGCGCAACCTGTTCCGGATGCAGTCGCAGGCCAGCCTCGACGGCTTCTTCTACAAGCCGCGCGCCGACCGCGAGCTGCTGCACAAGTACGGCAAGGGTGTCATCGCGACGACCGGGTGCCCGTCCGGCGAGATCCAGACCTGGCTGCGCATCGGCGACTTCGACAAGGCCGTGGCGGCGGCGGGCGAGTTCCAGGACATCTTCGGCAAGGAGAACTTCTACCTGGAGCTGATGGACCACGGCATCAGCATCGAGAAGGCCGCCCGCGAGGGGCTGGACCGGCTGCGCAAGCACATGAACCTCAAGCCGGTGGTCACCAACGACCTGCACTACACGTACGCGCACGACGCCGATGCGCACGAGGTGCTGCTGTGCGTGCAGTCCGGCTCGACCATGGCCGACCCTAAGCGGTTCAAGTTCGACGCCCGCGACTTCTACCTGAAGTCCGCCGAGGAGATGCGCCGCCAGTGGGACGAGCTGGTCCCCGGCGCCTGCGACAACACCCTGGAGATCGCCGAGCGGATCGGCGACTACAAGAGCGTGTTCGCGCACCGCAACCTGATGCCGTCGTTCCCGGTGCCGGAGGGCTACACCGAGGAGTCGTGGCTGCGCGCCGAGGTGCACCGCGGCCTGCGCGAGCGCTTCCCCAACGGGGTGCCCGAGGACCGGCTGCGCCAGGCCGACTACGAGCTCGACGTCATCTGCAAGATGGGCTTCCCGGGCTACTTCCTGGTCACCGCCGACCTGTGCGCGTACGCGCGGCAGGAGGGCATCCGGGTGGGTCCGGGCCGTGGCTCGGCGGCCGGTGCGCTGATCGCGTACGCGCTGCGCATCACCGAGCTGGACCCGATGTCGCACGGCCTGCTGTTCGAGCGCTTCCTCAACCCCGACCGCGTCTCCATGCCCGATATCGACATGGACTTCGACGAGCGCCGGCGCGGTGACATGATCCGCTACGCGACCCAGCGCTGGGGCGAGGAGCGGGTCGCGCAGATCATCACGTACGGCACCATCAAGGCCAAGGCCGCGATCAAGGACGCGGCCCGGGTGCTGGGTTACCCGTTCGCGGTCGGCGACAAGATCACCAAGGCGATGCCCCCCGCGGTGATGGGCAAGGACATCCCGCTCACCGGCATCTTCGACCCCAACCACCCGCGCTACCCCGAGGCGGTCGAGTTCCGGTCGCTGTACGAGTCCGACCCGGACGCCAAGAAGGTCGTCGACACCGCCAAGGGCATCGAGGGCCTCAAGCGCCAGTGGGGCGTGCACGCGGCCGGCGTGATCCTTTCCGGCGAGCCGCTGATGGACGTGCTGCCGATCCAGAAGCGCGAGCAGGACGGCGCCATCATCACCCAGTGGGACATGGGCGCCTGCGAGTCCATCGGCCTGCTCAAGATGGACTTCCTCGGCCTGCGCAACCTCACCGTCATGGACGACTGCCTCGAAGGCATCAAGTCCAACCGGGGCATCGACCTGGTCCTGGAGGACCTGCCGCTGGAGGACAAGCCGACCTACGAGCTGCTGGCCCGCGGCGACACCCTGGGCGTGTTCCAGCTCGACGGCGGCCCGATGCGCTCGCTGCTGCGCTCCATGATCCCGGACGGGTTCGAGGACATCTCCGCGGTGCTGGCGCTCTACCGCCCCGGTCCGATGGGCGCCAACGCGCACAACGACTACGCCGACCGCAAGAACGGCCGCAAGCCGGTGGTGCCGATCCACCCGGAGCTGGCCGAGCCGCTGTCGGAGATCCTGGGCGACACGTACGGCCTGATCGTGTACCAGGAGCAGGTCATGGCGATCGCGCAGAAGCTGGCGGGCTACACGCTCGGCCAGGCCGACCTGCTGCGCCGCGCCATGGGCAAGAAGAAGAAGGAGATCCTCGACAAGGAGTACGTGCCCTTCTCCGGCGGCATGAAGGAGAACGGCTACTCCGACGAGGCGATCAAGACGCTGTGGGACATCCTGGTCCCGTTCTCCGACTACGCCTTCAACAAGGCGCACACCGCCGGCTACGGCCTGGTCTCCTTCTGGACGGCGTACCTCAAGGCCAACTACCCGGCCGAGTACATGGCCGCGCTGCTCACCTCCGTCGGCGACGACAAGGACAAGTCCGCGGTCTACCTGGCCGAGTGCCGCCGGATGGGCATCAAGGTGCTGCCGCCGGACGTCAACGCGTCCACCGCCCGCTTCACCCCGGTCGGCGACGACATCCGCTTCGGGCTGGCCGCCGTGCGCAACGTCGGCGTCAACGTCGTCGAGGCGATCGTGCGGGGCCGCAAGGAGCAGGGCAACTTCACCGACTTCTACGACTTCCTGCGCAAGGTCGACGCGGTGGCCTGCAACAAGCGCACCATCGAATCGCTGATCAAGGCGGGCGCCTTCGACTCGATGGACCACCCGCGCAAGGGCCTGCTCTCGGTGCACGCCGACGCCATCGACTCGTTCATGAGCGTCAAGAAGAACGAGGCCATCGGCCAGTTCGACCTGTTCGGGTCGGCGTTCGGCGGCGGCGAGGAGGCCGCGGCGGGCGGTGGCATGATCGTCACTCCGCCCATCCCGGCCGGCGAGTGGGACAAGACCGACCTGCTCGTCTTCGAACGCGAGATGCTGGGTCTCTACGTCTCCGACCACCCGCTGTTCGGCCTGCAGCACGTGCTCAGCAAGGCGGCGGACATGTCCGTCGCGGCGCTGGCCGAGGAGGGCTCGGTCGCCGACGGCGCGATCGTCACGCTGGCCGGCATCCTGTCCGGAGTGCAGCGGCGCATCACCAAGCAGGGCAAGGCGTGGGCCTCGGCGACGCTGGAGGACCTGGACGGCGCGGTCGAGGTGCTGTTCTTCCCGAACACGTACGACCTGGTGGGGCAGTACATCGCCGAGGACGCCATCGTCGTGGTCAAGGGACGGGTGGACCGGCGCGACGACCAGGCCCGGATGATGGCGATGGACATGTCCATCCCGGACACCACGATCACTGACGACGGTGCCCGGCCGGTGGTGCTCGCGCTGCCTGCCAACCGGGTCACCCCGCCGCTGGCCGAGCGCCTGCGCGAGGTGCTGGCCACCCACCCCGGCAAGGCCGAGGTGCACGTGCGCATCGTCAACGGCCAGAAGACCACGACGTACCGGCTGGGCCCGATGCGGGTGGCCCCGGTCCCGGCGCTGATGGCCGACCTCAAGGCGCTGCTCGGACCCGGCGCGCTGGCGGTCTGAGCCCCGCGGCCGACGAGCCATGATCGCGGTCTCGTGTCAGAAAGTGGAGCTGGACCCCACTTTCTGACACGGACTCGTGATCACCGCCGTCAGGCGGGGGACCCCGGCGTCAGATCGGGATGTTGGGGTGGTGGTTGCCGGCCTGCTGGGCGCGCTGGCTGGCGGCGACGTCGGCGGAGGTGGTGTTGTCGGCGGCGCCGCCGATGTTGGTGCCCATCGTCTGCAGCGCGGTGCCGACCTGCTGCCACAGCGTCAGGATGGTCGGCGCGATCTTGCTGTAGCCCTCGTCCAGCGCCTTGCCCACGTCGTCGGTGCCCCACGGCCGCGACTGCCCTGCCGAATCGATGCTCGCCCCGATGCCCGAACGCAGCGAGGACACGTCCTGGCCCGCCGCGAACATGCGGCGGCCCGCGTCGCGCGCCTGGTCCAGGTCCATGTGGGTGCCGTCGCCCGACGGCCAGCTCATGTGCCGGATCGGGATCTCGTCACCGCTCATCGCGCGTCTCCGGCCGGTAGTCCATGATGTCGTCATGCCGCTTGAGCAGGTCGTTCATGTCGTTGGTGCGCAGGAACGACATCGCGCCGGAGTCGGCCGGCATGACCTCGGCCATGATCGCGCTGACGCCCGCACCCGCGGCCTCGCTGGCTTTGGCGGCCACCCGGGTGATCTCCTCGGCCAGTCCCGTGGCGCTGTACGAGCGCAGCGCGGCGGGCTCCAGATCCACCTTCACCAGCCGGCCGCGCGCGTCGACCTGCACCTTGATGAGACCGTCGCGCGACTTCTCGGTGGCGCGGTAGGCGTGCAGCTTCGCCTGCATCTCGCCCATGCCGGAGCGCAGCTTGTTGTACTGGTCGTGCACCTGCGCGAAGCGTTCCCGCAGCGCCCAGTTGGCGTCGCGATCGGAGCGTTGGGCCATGAGGGGCTGCCCTTTCGTCGTGCTGCCAGTGCCTGACCGACTGTAGCCCGGCTCGGCACGTTGTGCCGCAACCGGGTTGGCGCACTCTTGTCCGGATCGAGTAACTTACCCACAGCGTTCGCGCGCCGATCGACGCGGGCCCGCCGGGGAGCGGGAAGCGTGGCACGGGAACCGAACTCTGGGGAGGGTGCGGGGAGATGTCGTGGTTGCCGTCGCCTATTCCGCATCCACTGTCCTATTTCGACGCTCCAGGGTGGATGAAGGAATGTCTCGACTGGGTCATCGGCATGGACTGGCCCGAGGGGGACGAACAGGCCACCTGGGACCTCGCTGACGACTGGTACTCGGTCGCCGCCGACCTCGCCGACCCGCTGGTGGAGTCCGAGCGGGCCGCGCTGGACGCGGTCGCCGCGTTCGGCGGCGTCGAGGGCAAGGTCGCCGCGGCCATCAAGGAGGCCTGGGAGCAGATCGGCTCCGGCTCCGAGAAGTCCGCGCTGCAGGCCGCGGCCCACGTCGCAGGCGCGCTCGGCGAGATGCTCGAAGGCGGCGGCTGCGACATCCAGGGCGCCAAGCTGGAGTACTACATCGAGCTGGGCCTGCTGCTGATCGAGCTGATCGCGCTGGCCGTCGCCGCGTTCTTCACCTTCGGCGCGTCCACCGCCGCGGCCGGCCCGGTCTGCATGGCGACCCGCTTCGCCATCAAGGAGATCCTCAAGCGGCTGATCAAGTCGCTGATCGAGCGCGGCATCAAGCGCGCCATCAAGGACAAGATCAAGGATCTCGGCAAGGACTTCACCAAGAAGCTCGGCAAGTGGGCGATCAAGGCGGGCAAGGAGGGCCTGGACGAGGCCAAGGAGGAGCTGCTCACCCAGGGCGCCATCCAGAGCTATCAGGTCGCCGAGGGCAGACGTGACGGCCTGGACGCCGGTGACCTCCTCATGTCCGGCTGGGCCGGCTTCGCGGGCGGTGCGGCCAGCACGCTGGCGGGCGGCCACAACGGCTCCTTCGTCAGCAAGGTCTCCCACGGGGTACGCGGCGAGGTGCTCGGCGACATCGGCGGCTCGCTGGCCACCGGCCAGATGCCCGACCTGGGCAACCTCGGCATGGCCGCGACCTCGGGCGCGCGGTCCAGCGTCACGAGCCACTTCACCGGCGAGCTCAACAACATGACCTCGGACCTGGTCGGCAACATGGCCGGGGCCAACCTCGACTCGAACACCAGCGCGCCGATCGTCGCCGCGGCCGCGACCACCTCGACCGGCGCCCAGCCGGACGTGCAGCCCCGGCAGGTCACCGACGACTCCGCGAACTGGCCCAGCGCCCCCGGCACCGGCGGCAACTCCGGCAACACGGGCTCGGGCGGCCACAGCCCCACCGGTGGCCTGGCCGGGATCGCCCCGGCCGAAGCGCCCCCGGCTCCGGCTCCGGCGGCGCCCGCCGCCCCGGCCGCACCGAGCGTGCCCACGCAGAACACGGTCGTCGCACCGGTCGCCGCCGCACCCGCCGCGCAGGCCATGGCCGCCCCGGCTGCTCCGGCCGCGGCCGCACCGTCGTCCACGCTGGCCGGGGCGCCACCCGCCACCACGTCCGCTCCGACCCCGTCCACCACCGGCACCTCCGGCGGTGGCCTGGCCGGCACCTCGACGAGCACCTCCGGCGGCAGCTCGACCGGCGGCGCGCCGTCGTCCGCTGGAGCGTCGACCAGCAGCGCACCGTCGTCCACGAGCACCTCGGCCACGTCCGGCACCACCGGTGGCGGTTCAACGGCCACGTCCGGCAGCGGCGCCCAGAGCTCCGGTGCGAGCGGGTCCTCCTCGTCCGGCACGAACCCGGCTACCGGCGCGCGCCCCACGGGCGGCGTGTCGGCCTCGGTGCCGTCGGTCCAGGCGAACCTGACCGCGCAGGCGGGCGGCACCACCACCAGCCCGTCGGTGCAGGCGGGCACCGGCGTCCAGACCGGCCCGAACACGCAGACCGGCCCCAACGTGCAGGCCACCGCGAACCCGTCGGTGCAGACCGGCTCCACGAACCCGGCACCGTCGAGCAACCCGGCGACCTCGCCGAACCCGGCGACCCAGGTCAGCGCCACGACGTCGGCCAACCCGACGGCGCAGACCACCGCCGGGGTGCAGGCGAATCCGGCGACCACCAACCCGGCGACCACGAACCCGGCCACGCAGACCAACCCCACGACACAGGCGAACCCCGCGACGCAGACCAACCCCGCGACGCAGGGCAACCCCGCGACGCAGACCAACCCGGCGACGCAGACGAATCCGGCCGCGCAGGCGAACCCCGCCACGCAGGCGAACCCCGCCACGCAGGCGAACCCCGCCACGCAGCAGAACCCGACCCCGCACGCGACGACCGGCCAGCAGAATCCGGCCAGCACCCAGCAGAACCCGACCACGCAGGCACCGACCGCGCAGAACCCGGCGACGCAGCAGCCCACCGCCGACCAGCCGAGCCGTCAGCAGACGGACGCCGCCACGGCGGCGGCGGTCGGCGTGGTGCCCGCGACCGACCCGAACCGGTCCGGCGCCGACACCACGCCCCGTCCCGCCGGGGACGGCCGGCGCGACGGCGAGCGGTCCCGGGCCGAGGCACGGCGCTGGAGCGACGCGTACCACGGCGGTCTGCGCGCGCAGCGGCGCGCGATCCTGGCGTCGATGGGCCGGCCGGGCGCGCTGGCCGCGGCCGCCTGGGACGCCCTCAACCGGCACGACGGGGCCGACTTCACCCGGGGCGGGGTCACCACCGACGACGTGTCCGCGCTGACCGGCACGGACCAGCCGCCGTCGGTGGACGCGACCCGCCGCTACGACCAGCCCGGCGGTTACCGCCCGGTGCTCACCCAGCACCAGCTCGACCTGGAGAACGCGGTCCCGCGCGACGCGGACGGCCGCCCGCTGCAGTTCCCGCCGCTGCGCTCGGGCTGGCTGCGCTACGCCAACGACGGCGGCCCGAACGCCGACCCGACCCGTGCCGTGAACTGCGTGGACGTGCTGCTCTCGGTGGCCGACACGTGGCTGCACGGGCGGCCCCGCTGCGCGGCGGCGCGCACCTTCGACGGCTTCGCGTCCGGCAACCCGGACCAGCCGTCCGGCCCGGAGCCGCGCGGCCCGCACCGCATCGAGGACTTCTTCAACGGCCGCCTGCAGCAGCTGTGCCCCGACACCCGGGGCCTGGACCAGGCCGGCGCCCGGCAGACCGTGGACGCGGCGTACTCGCGCCTGGCCGACCAGCTGCGCCAGGCGGGTCCGGGCGCGATGGCGGTGGTCATCCACCACTCCAGCGACGGCACCGCGCACACCTGGCCGGTCTTCAACGACGGCGGCGTCATCATGTACGCCGACCCGCAGTCCCCGCCCGGCACGCCCAGCACCACGCCGCCGTTCACCGACGGCATCATCCAGATGGACGCGATGGTGATCGGGCCCGACGGCGAGCAGTCGCTGATCGACGGTGCGCCCACCGGAGCCTGGTCGCAGTACCAGGGCCAGCCCGACCCGGCCGCCGCGCCCGCCGGAATGCCTGGACGGCCGCCGCTCGACGCGGACATGCAGCGGCCGCTCACCGACGCCGAGCTGGACGAGCTGGGCGTCGGCCAGGCCACGCTCACCGACCTCGGCTACCCGGATCCGTCGGTGCTCGACGACGCCGACCGGGCCCGGCTGGAGGCGATGCTGCCGCAGACCGCGCTGGTCTCGCCGCAGGACATCCGGTTCACCCAGCGTTCGGTCAGCCCGAACAGCGGCGACATGTCCATGCAGGAGTTCGCCGACCGGATGGCCGAGACCGGCTGGCGCGGCGGGCCCGCGCACGTCGTCGCCTGGGGTGACGGCTCGATGTCCAGCATGGACAACCGCCGGATGCGCGCCGCCCGGCTGGCGGGCCTGCCCACGGTGCCGGTCTGCGTGCACCGCCCGGACGATCCGCTGACCAGCCTGCCCGAGGGCGAGGACCCGGACCGGACGAAGTACCGCCGGCCGCTCGCGGTCGACATCCGCATGGTCGACGGCCGCCTGGTCGTCGGCGGTGACCAGGGCACCATCGTGCACGCGGCGGGCACGGAGCCGACCACGTTCGGCGAGGCGGCCCTGTTCCGCGCCGCCGAGCAGCGCAGCCTGCTGCCCGGCCGCCTGTACGGCGCCGAGACGACCCCGGTGACGATCGGCAAGCCGCCCGGCCCGGACCGTCCCACGGCGAACCTCCGCCCGGACGAGCAGACGATGCTGGCCGGGCTGCACACGTCCGCCGAGAGCCGGGCGGCGGCGGCGCTGCCGGTGCTGCGCGGCATCGCGATCGATCTCAACCGCGCGCAGGGCGTGCAGACCGACCGCGTGCTCGACGTGGAGATCGACGGCGACGAGAACAACCCGCCGTCGCAGGAGCCGGAGCCGCCGGTGCGGCTGCGCGGCACCGCGGCGATGGTGAAGTCGCCGACCTCGCTGGAGCGCAAGTACCTGACCGAGGGCCGGCGTGACGCGCCAGGTGAGTTCGCGCAGGGCGTCAACGACACGACGCGCTTCAGCCTGCAGCTACCCGGTGGGGATGCCTACCTCGGCAGTCTGCAGAGCGCGATCGGCCAGCTGGAGGCGGCTGGCTACGAACTCACCGACCTGAAGAACTTCTTCCGTCCCGGCAACCGCTTCCACGGCATGAACGCCACCTTCCGGGCCCCGGACGGCGGGCTGATGGAGGTGCAGTTCCCCACCGCCGACTCGTTCCGGGCGTGGACCCTCACGCACGACGCCTACGAGGTGCTGCGCCAGAGCAACGAGCTGGATCCGCGCAAGGTTCACGCGCTGCTGAGCATGTTCGCGGTGAACCAGGAGCTCGGGCTCAACGAGAACGTGCCTTCCGGCCTGGAGGACTTCGTCCGCGAGCGCTTCCCCGATGCGAGCCCCTCCGTCGACACCAGCTTCGCCAAGTGGGTCGCCAAGAACCCGGAAACCTGGCAGCGGTATCGCGAGTGGTTGGATGAGCAGGGCGCGTCGTTCGACGGCGTCGGCGCGGTGCTCGACGAGTTCGGCCTGACCGAGGCCGATCTGCCGCTGACGCCGGATCTCGCCGCGAGGCTGGAGGCAATTGATGATCAACTACTATCAGACCTACGTGCGCGACGAGAGGGACGGCCTGCCGAGGGGGATCTTCGTAGTCCGGTCGAACGATCCGGCGTACGCGATGTACTGGGACAAGGTCCAGAAGGCGTGGATCTTCGACCCGGTGTCGATCGAGAGGTTCCGGTTCAAGGCGGAGAACATCGACCGGTACGACCGGATCACCAGGGCCGAGGCGGAAGCCCTGATGCTGGTGAACACGGAGGGGACCGAGGCGCTCCCCGACGAGGAGACGATTCTCTGGATCTTCCAGTGGAAGGGCGAACCGCCCCAGGACGACGACTAGACCCGTCGGCCGAGGGCGAGGAGTCTCCCGAACTCGCCGCGCGTCCCGACACGGAGCCGCAGCCGCACCTCCCGGCTCAGCAAGTCGGCGGCACCGACCCCGGCACTCCCGGCGGGCCGAACCCGTCCGGCACTCCGCCGAATCCGGCAGGCCGCTTCTTCGCGCCCCCGCCGGAGCCCTCGGGGCAGCCGGCACCGAGCCGCCCGGACGGCTACGAGGACGCCATGCTCGACGACGTCTACGAGCGGGCGCTGGCGGCCTCGGATCGCGTCATGGCGGACCTGGCGGGCTTCACCGCCGCGGCCGAGCGGGCGTTGGGCCTGCCGGAGGGTTCGCTGCCGCTGCGCGACCCCGACCACCGGTTCAAGAGCCGCGAGTCCCTGGAGCGCAAGTACCTGTCCGAAGGCCGGGTAGGTGGGCCGGAGCAGTTCGCGGCCACGGTCAACGACTCGGTGCGCTTCTCGATCCAGCTGCCCGACGGGGCGGACTACAGGCCCGCGCTGGACGCGGTCATGGACCAGCTGGCAGCCGCCGGCTACCAGCTCCAAGGGAAGATCAACAACTTCTGGCGGGCCGGTAACCGGTTCTACGGAATGAACACCACGTTCCGGGCGCCGGACGGCACGCTGTTCGAGGTGCAGTTCCCGACGCAGCGGTCGTACGACATCTGGCACGCGACGCACGGTGACTACGAGATCCTGCGTGACGACGACGCCGAGCCCGAGGCGCGTATCCGGGCGATGCTGAGCATGCTGAGGCTCAACAGGCAGGCCGGTATGCTCGACGCGATCCCGCCCGGCCTGGACGACTTCGAGCCCAAGGACGCGAGCTTCGCGAAGTGGATCTCGGTACACGATGCCCTCTGGGCCACCTTCTCGCAGCAGCTCGAGGCGGAGGGGCGTACCCTCGACGATCTGATCGCCGAGTACGGCCTGACCCCCGCAGACTTCCCGGTCACCCCAAAGGTGGCGGCACGCCTGGAGGAAATGGATGTTGTTCTACACGGCGATCTACCGGCAGGACATCGAGGACTTCCCGGATCAGGAACCCGTGGGACTGATCATCCTGGGCAAGGGCTACCGGGAGCGGATGATCTGGGATCACCGGGCCCAGAGCTGGCGGTACGACCCGGAGACGGCGGGCTACATCCTGGGCAGGGAGGACTACGACTTCCGGCGCAGGCCGGTGAAGCGGGACGAGGCCGAGCGGATCGCGATGCTGATCACGAAGGGGACCGACCCGCTGCCGAGCGAGGAGGAGATCCTCGAGGCGTTCGCGGAGTCCCACCGGCGCAGAGCAGCGGGGACGCTGGACTAGACACCCCGGCGGCGCCCCCGGAGCCGATGGGCGCGTACTTCGACCCCGAGCCCACCGTCGACGGGCTCACGGCCGAAGAGTTCGCGATGCTCGACGAGGTCTACGAGCACTCGCGGCAGCGGTCGGCCGAGATCATGGCCGACATCGAGCGGGCCATGGCCGAGGTCAACGGCTCGCCCGCGCTGCGCGACGCCGCCGATCTGCACCTACTGCCCGACACCGACGACACCCGGTACAAGAGCCGCGGCTCGCTGCAGCGCAAGTACCTGCTGGAGGGCCAGGCCCACGGGCCCCGGCACTTCTCGGACACCATCAACGACGCGGTGCGCTTCTCCGTGGTCATGCCCGACGGGGCGGACTACCGGCAGGCGATGGACGCGCTGGTGGCGGAGATGCGCGAGCTCGGCTACGAGCTGGACGGCCCGCCGAAGGACTTCTGGCGGCCGGGCAACCGGTTCTACGGCACCAACGCGACGTTCCGCGCGGACGACGGCACCCTGTTCGAGGTGCAGTTCCCGACGCAGCTGTCGTTCGAGCTGTGGCAGCAGACGCACCACGACTACGAGGTGCTGCGCGACGACAGCCAGCCCGCCGAGCAGCGCGTCCGCGCCCTGCTGTCGATGATCGAGGCCAACCGCCGCGCCGGTATCATGGACGCGATCCCGGACGGCATGGGCGGCGACGCGGCCAAGGACAACGGCCTGGCCAAGTTCCTCTCCGAGCAGCCGGAGGTCATGGCCGAACTGCGCCGGCAGCTGGCGCAGGAGGGGCGTACGCCCGCGGGCCTGATCGCCGAGTTCGACCTCACCCCGGACGACTTCGCGGTCACCCCCAAGGTGGCCCCCAACCTGAGGGAAGAGGATGCTGAGCTACTTCGCGCTCTACGTGAAGGACGTGGAGTACCACCCGGACCAGGAACCGACGGGCCTGATCGTGAAGGGACCCGGCAGCCGGGAGTCGCTGATGTACGACCACCGAGCGGGGGGCTGGCGGTACCGCCCGGACGCGGTGTCGCAGATCATGAACAGCCAGAGCTGGGACGACCGGCGCCGTCGGATCGACCGGGCGCGGGCCGAGCAGATCTCGATGCTGATCTCGCAGGGGACGCACCCGCTGCCCAGCGAAGCGGAGATCGAGGCGATCTTCGCGGAGTCGCACCGGCGCCGCGAGCAGGGGACGCTGCCCTAACCGGCGACACCGACCCGGCCGGTCCCGCCGACCCGCAGGGCACCCTGCCGGAGCCCGGCAGCACCCCGATGCAGCCCGTGCCGCCGTCGGACCCGCACCACCCGCAGTGGCCGTACCGGCACAACTTCATGACCCGCCGCAGCAACTTCGAGCTGCAGCGGCGCCACCAGGAGTCGCAGGCGCTGGCCGCGCAGTCGGCGCAGCACCTGTCGGAGATGCACCGCTACCGGGCCTGGGCGCAGCACTACCGCACCCAGAACCCGGACCTGGCCCAGGCGACGCTGTGCGACCAGTGGGCCGAGTACCACCGCAACTGGTCGGTGGAGCTGGGCAACCGCTCCAAGGCCGCCTACAACGGCTGGTACACGGCCAACCAGAGCACGGAGATCACCGATCCGGCGGCCTGGGCCGCGGTCAACACCGACCAGGGCCAGCCGCAGCACGACGTCCCGCCGACGGACGGGCGGCCCTACGGCCAGCGGGGCGGCCTGCGGGTGCCGCTGCGCCAGCACCAGGACGACCTGGTCGCCGCCATGCCACGCAACCCGGACGGGACGCTGCAGGCCACCCCCGACCCGCGGATCGGCCGCTGGTTCGGGCTGGCCAACGACGGCGGGCCGTCGTTCGACCCGACGCGCGGGGTCAACTGCGTCGACTGCATGATCTCCGCCTGGCGCACCTGGCGGGGACGGCCGCAGGTGGCCGCGCCGCGCACGCTCGACGCGTACGCGGGCACGGACGTCAACGCGGCCGCCAACGGCGAGACCGGCGGTATGCAGCGGGTCGCGGCGCAGGTCGGCGGGGAGTGGCAGACCGTCTTCCCGAACATGGCCAACCAGCCCGCGGCCACCCAGCAGCAGTGGTCCGACTGGGGCTTCGCGACCATCACGCAGCAGTTGCAGCAGGCCGGGCACGGGTCGGCCATGATGATCGTGACAGAGTGGCAGGGCGGCAACTCGCATGCCTGGCTCGCGGTCAACCAGGGTGGCACGATCCTGTTCCTGGACCCGCAGACCGGCGCGATCAGCGAGAACGTGACGCTGTACGGGCACGACGGCAACCCGGCCAACGGGTCGAACGTGGTCGGCATGCACGCGCTGATGCTGGACGCTAACGGCCAGGCGCAGGACATCGCCCCGCTCGCCCAGACCCCGTGGGGTCAGGCCGCCCAGCAGGCGAAGCTCGCCCAACAGCAGGCTCAGCAGCAGGCACTTGCCCAGCAACAGGCGTTGGCTCAGCAGCAGGCACTTGCCCAGCAACAGGCTCAACTCGCACAGCAGCAGCCATGGGCGCAGCAACAACCGAACCAGTCGTATCAGCCTCAACCGACACAGCAAGCCCAGCCCACTGCGGGTGAGCAGGATGCTCCCCGGCAAACGACAGGACGGGCAGCCGGAGGCGCCAGCTACCAGCCCGGCCGGGCCGCCTCAGGCGAGCAGGCCGCATCTGAGCAGCATGGGCTACCAGAGCCGGGTTCCGCACCTGGTGGTGCCTCTGCGGACGAGGGGCCGAAGCACGCCGGAGTTTCAGACGAGGACGCTCTCGAGAAGTATGCGACCGTACGGGCGTGGCCCGACGCTGCGGAGCGCATCGCAGCTCGCACCGGCCATCCGGTGGAGGTCATCGAGCGCGCGTGGCGAAACATGTTCGTCGAGCGCCACGACGTCGCCGTGGGGCCGGGCCAGACCGAGTACGACGTCTACTTCACCGCCTACGACTGCAATGTCGATCCCTGGCTCGACGCATACAGGGGGCGGCTCAGGCATCCGATCGACCAGAGGTGGTTCGCGCAGATGCTGGCGCACGAGTACGTCGAGTCGCGTCTGATGGAGGAGGGGTTCCCCTTCAACTCGGCAGACCCGAGGTGCTGGGAACCGGACCCGAACAGGCCCGGCCATTGGACCGAGAATGCCGGGGACGGCGTTTTCGCCGCACACTTTCTGGCGCCTGTGAACCATCGCGACAGACTCTGGACCCCCTACGAAAGAATGGGCCTGGAACCGCCCGACGTGGAGGTGCCACTCGATCTGGAGAATCTTGAAGCAGTGGTTGACGCGATCCTGGAGAGAGTGAGGAACCAGGGGTGAGGGTCGAGACGAATACGGCCGAGCTGGTTCAGCGGCTGAATGCGGTGGAGTGGTCCGAGCGGATTGACCGCGTCGGCTCGCGTACGCGGCTGGCACAGGAATACCTGCGCCGGTCCGCCCTGTGGGCGCGTGCGCTGGGCTGCACGAACAGGTGGCCGTATTTCGACATCGCGGCACATGTCCGGCCCCCGGCGGCTCTCGACGAGGAGTACGTCGAATCGGTGCTGGACGCCTTGGCAGACCGTGGGGCGAACTACCTCGACCGTTCGATCGCCAGATACATGCTCAACTTCACCGCGCTCCAGACCTGGCCTGAAGGATTGCCTCACCCGTTTGAGCCGCTTGTCAGGCTGTTCGAGAGGGGTGGAGGATTCGCCAGGGAGGCCGGCTCGACCAGGATCGGTGCCGTCGTCGGTATTCCAGAGGCTTCCTGGGAGCGGCACATCGACCGGAGCCCGCTGGAGGACATGAGCGACGCGGCGCTGGACCGCTTGGACGACGAGTGGGCCGAAGCACATCCAAGAAGGTCCGGCTCCACTCCCACCACATGACTGATCATGAAGTCGGATACCCAGGTGCTCGCCGATCGGCTGCTTGCAGTCCCATGGATTGAGGACATCGAGTACGCGCCGTCGAGTGCGGCGCTCCTGTCGGGACTCCCGCGGCGGGATGCCCTCCGGGCGCAGGCCGCGAATGCCGATGATCTGCCGGATCCCTTTGAATCGCTGGTCCAGGTATCCGAGCGAGGCGGTGTGTTCGGCATGGAGACTGGGACGATCAACTTCGTGCACGGCCTCATCGTGTCGAGTCGCTCGATCGACGATTATATGAAGCCCGACCTGAAATACGACCTCAGCGACGAGGCGCTTGCCAGTATCGACGCCATATGGCAAGCCGAGGTCGCGGCCCGTATCGAGAGGGCAAGGCACCAGGGCGGTTTGCGATGAGCGGGCAGGGCAAGGCGCCGACCCTCGATACGCTGCGAGTGGTGACAAGGCTCGAGACCATTGACTGGGACGGCGACTACACGCGGAGCGGCTCGCGCATCCAGTTGATGCAGGAGTACCTGCGGCGGGCGGCGCTGTGGGCGCAGGCGCTGGACTGCCCGAACCGCTGGCCATTCTTCGACATCGCGGCCTACGTGGATCCGTCGGCGCATGTCGACGAGGGTTATTTCAGCCAACTCAGAAGCCGACTCGGCGGCGCAGGGGCGATCCACCCGACGCTGAACCTCATCAGGTACATGCTGAACTTCACCGTGTTGGAGTTCCGGCCCCCTGGGCTGCCGGATCCTTTCGAACCGCTACTGCGTGTGTTGGAGCGCGGCGGCAACGTCAATCGCACTCATGGCATCGAGCTTGGCCTGGTCGCCATGCATCCGCGCTGGGAAACCTATGCCGGACGCGCCGAGCCGTTCCGTATCGACGAGCCTCACCTCGACATGCTCGATGCCGACTGGGAAGCCAGGCGCGCCGAGGACGCGCGCTGGGTCGCCGAGAGCCGCGCCATGCGGACAGAGGACGACGCCCGATGACCACTGACGCCATATGACACCTCACCACATCGCCGCCCGTATCGCGCGGATCACGAACTGGTGGCCGGACGAGCTGCGGGCGCCGTCGCGAGCGGCGCTGGTTTCGGAGTACCTGCGCCGTGCGGCGCTGTGGGCGCGCGCTCTGGACTGCGCGCAACTGTGGGCCTGGTTCGACGTGGCCGCCGAGATCGATCCTGCGGCGCGCGCGGACGCCGCGCTGGTGGAGCAGGTCAACGAGGGCATCAGCAAGGGCGGCGGCTCGCCGTTCGAGAAGCGGATGGCCGAGTACGCGCTCCACTTCGCCGCCCTGCCGGACGTGCCGCACGACCTGCCGGACCCGTACGAGCCGCTGATCGCCGCCTGGGAGCGCGGCGGGTCGCTGCGCCGGGAGAACGGCCTGGTCTACGTGGGCGGGACCATGGGCGTCCCGGTCCGCACGCTGGCGGACAACTATTCGCCGGTCCCGGTCGCCTCGGCGGAGCCGCTCGCCATGGCCACGGCCGACGAGCTGTGGGCGGCGCACCCGGGCAGCCTTGGCCGCTGGCCGGAGAGCGCAAGGAATCTCCTGACCGCCGCCGGCTGGTTCGGCCCCCCGCGCCGGCCGCGCACCGGGCGGATCCAGTGACACTCCTGATTGGACAGATTTCCCTCACCCGTGCTGGTCATGGGAGGGTGGTAACGGGCTCGCGGGGGACCGGGCCTGGATCGGGCACACGAAAGGAATGGCGATGACCGTCACTGCCATGGACGCGCAGCGGGTGGCCGAGCAGCTGGCCCGGGAGGCGGGCGGCTCGCACCGGCCTTACGTCGCCGAGTTCCCCGAGTGCTTCATCGTGTGGACGCTGCCCGACTCGGCCGGGCCACCCGAGCCCGGTGCGGGCGCGCGCCTGGTCATCGACCGCGCCGACGCCCGCATCATGACGTACCCGTCCGTGCCGCTGGAGCATGTGCGCCGGATGCACCAGCAGTACCGGTCCGAGGAGGAGCAGCCCGCCCCGGTGACCGCGGACCCGCTCGCGGCCCTGCGCCGCCTGGGCGGCGGCGCCGCGCCGGGCGTGGCGGTGCGCCTGGTGCCCGCCGACGGCGTGCCGCGCGAGTCGACCGGAGCCAAGGGCGACCAGACCGTCAACCACCACCCGCTGGTGGCGGCCTGGCTGTCGGAGCAGCCCGCCAATTCGCTGGTACGCGGCGCGCGGCGGCACGCCGAGCTGGTGGTGCTCTCGGACTGGCTGCACGAGCACGACCACGCGGCGGCCCGGCGCGGCGAGCCCCGGATCGACCTGGCCGGGGTGCGCGCCGCCGCGCAGAACATCCAGGAGCTGCGGGCGACGCTGGTGCGCGACCCGGGCGACCCGCTCGCGGGCACGGCGGCCGGGCCGTGCGACACCTGCCTGGCCGCGTGGATCCACTTCGGGCTCGCACCGCAGACGGTCGCCCCGGCCGTGATCGAGCCGGTGGCCCCGGCCACAGGCATCCCGGCCGCGCTGGCGCACCTGGCCCCGGACATCGCGGCGACGCTCGCCGCGGGCGGCTGGGACGTGCCGCTGACGCTCGGCGGGCGGCAGGTGTCCGCGCAGGAGTGGGCGGATCTCGCCATGGCCGCGCTGGCCGAGTACGGTCACCCGCCGCTGGACACGGCGCGCGCGGCCGTCGAGAAGTTCCCGTACCTGGTGTCGGTGCGGCGTGGGCCGGGGGTGGCGCACCGGATCCGGCCGTTCGAGTTCGGCGGTGACCTGGTCGGCGCGACGGCGGCGTCGCTGGCCGCGTTCGCGGGGGTGATCGGCTGCCCGCTGGCGCCGGTCGGCGCGGAGCAGGCCGGTGACGCGATCATCGCGGTGGACGAGCTGGGCCGGGTGTGGGTGCTCGACCAGGCCGGCGAGTGGTACGCCGGGCCGGAGCTGGACACCGCGTTCGTGGTGCTGCTGCAGGGCCACCCGATGCCGCGCGTCCGCGACGACGGCACCCTCGAACTGCCGAGCTGAGCGGCACTGCCTTCCAGCGGCCACAACTTCTGGGATGTGGGTACAACCCAGAAGTTGTGGCCTGTGGTGTCACTGGCCCTGCGGGCGGCGCTGCGTCACCAGGTGCCGTCGGCCCGTACCCGAGGGGTGGGCCCGCCGGTGAGCAGGGTCTGCACGGCGGCGGGGAGGTCCGCGCCGAGGAACCAGACCCCGGCGTGGTCGACGGCGAAGACCCGCCGGTGCTCGTCGACGGCGATGATCGAGTGGTATCCGGCGGGCTCCCCGCCGACGGGGTAGAGCTGCGCGCCGACCCGGGCGGCGGCGTCGCCGAGCGTGTCGGCGGTGCGTTCGCGCACCCAGACGTCGATGGTGAACGACTCGGCCCGCTGCGCCGCGCCGGGACGGCTCTGCAGCACCGGATAGAACGGCGCGTACGGCGCGAGCAGGTCCACCACGAACGGCAGCACGGGCAGCCGGTGGCGCAGGCCGGGTGCGGCCACGGTGGCGGCGACCGCCTCGGCGGTGATCACCCGGGTCGCGGCGGCGTCGGCGGGCGGCGTCGGCGGCTGCTCGGGCGTCTCCAGGTCGCGCGGCAGCTCGCCGCGCATGCCGAGGCTGACCAGGACGGTGCCGCAGGTGTGGCAGGACGCGGCCGGGGTGGCGGCGGCCGGATCGGCGCCCTCACGCAGCAGCGTCAGCCGCAGCGTGGCACCGGCCAGCAGCTGCGCGACCAGGTCGGGCCGGGCCGCGCCGTCGGCCAGCGCGTAGAGGGCGCGCGACAGCGCGAGCAGCTCCGGGTGCCGGTGCGCGCCCCGGTTGCGGTTGCCCGTGGCGAGCGCGGACAGGGCCTGCCGTACGGCCGGGTGGTGGTCGGGTTCGGTGTCGCCGGTGTGGCCGAGCGCGGTGAAGACCTGGCCGCCGACCTCCAGCGCCGCCGCGACCTGGGGCAGTGCCGCGCCACCGCCGAGGCGGTCCAGCTCGGCCGCGAGCGCCTCGGCGCGCCGGGCCAGCTCGGCGGGCTCCACCGGCGGCGGCCCGAACGGGGACACCGGGGAGACGGGGGGCGGCGGCAGCGGCTGATCGCCGAACGAGGGCGGGGTCACCGTGCCGTCGAACGACGGCGGGACGGGCGGCATCGGCGGGACGGTCGGCATCCCGCCGAACTGCGTGGCGCCCGCCGTGACGCGGTGCTCGCCTCCGGCGTACCGGCTCATGGCCACCTGCGGGGGCAGGCCGGGCACGACGGTCAGCTCGCCGGTCTCCCGATCGATGATCACAGTCTCGCCGCTGCCCGGCTCGGGGACCGGCCCGCCGGACGGCGCGGGCGCCCAGACGACCCAGCCCGCCTCGAACTCGGTGAGCCTCGGTTCGCACGGGTAGCCGCGGCGCAGCGTCTCGGTGACGGCCCAGTGCCGGACGATCTCCTCCAGCCGTTCCTGTGAAATCATTGCGGCTCCCGCGTTCGGCGATCGGTCTGGACAACCTATCGCAGCACGGCACGAAGGGTCGCATCACGCCCAGCAGCGCCCCGCGCGGGCACGGGCCAGTCTGAGGGGAATACGGTTCGAGCATGCTTTCCGACGACACACCCGGCTACGGCGAACCCGTCAACCCGGTGCAGGAGCCGGCGCCCGCGCGTCGCGGCTACGGCGGCGACGTGCTGTGGGCCCTGGTCACCGCCGCCGTGATCGGCGTGCTGGGGATCGGGCTCGGGCTGCTGTGGCACAGGTTCGCGCCGACGCTGCCGCTGCGCATGGCCGACCTGGGGACCGAGCAGGGCCTGGTCTACACGTCGCCGGAGCCGGAGGAGCTGGCCGCGGCAGAGGGCTGGTTCGTGCTGCTCGGGCTCGGGTTCGGGGTGCTCGTCGCGGTGCTGTCCTGGGTGCTGCTGCCGAGCCGGCGCGGCCCGATCCAGCTGGCCGGGGTGCTGCTGGGGTCGGTCGTCGCGGGCTGGGTCGCCTGGTGGGTGGGCCACCACATCGGCCTGGCCGAGTACGAGCAGCTGAAGACCAGCGCGCCGGTGGACACCATCGTGCACCGGCCGCCGGACCTGCGTGCGGTCAAGGAGCTCGGGTTCTTCCCGTACGCGATCGGCGGCTCGCTGCTCATCCCCGCGTTCGGCGCGGTGGTCAGCTACGCGCTGATGGCGGCCTGGTCGCGGTGGCCGTCGCTGCGCCGGGGCGAGGACGAGGACGTCTACACCGACGAGTACGGCGGGTACGGCGACCAGCCGCTGGACCCGGCGCGCTGAGGCGATCAGTTCATCGCGGGGGTGGGGCCGAGCTGGGCGAGCTGCGCCGGCACGGCCCGCACCTCGCGCAGCAGCGCCGTCTCCCGGGCCAGCAGCTTCAGCTCCTGCCGCAGCCGGGTCGCCGGGTCCGGGGCGCTGAGCAGCGCCTGGCGGTCGCCCACGGTGAGCGAGGCACTCGCCGCGACCAGGTTCGACAGCACCACCGGGTCGTCGGGCAGCTGGTCGTCGGGGCCGCCGCGCAGCACGCCGAGATACTCCCGGAAGGCGGCCAGCACGCGTGGGGCGAGGCCCTCGGCGTTCTCGTCGGCGGCGGGCTCGGGCAGCCACTCGACGCCCACCACGGGGTAGGGGTGCGGGCTCGGCACGAAACCGGTGATGCGGAAGCGCCGCTGGCCGACCGTGACGATGTCGAACCGGCCGTCCGGCAGCTCGGTGATCTTGCGGAGCTGCGCCACGCAGCCGACCTCGTGCACCACCACCTCGGAGGTGGCGACGCCGTCGTGGGGCGGGGGCATGACCTCCAGGCCGCGCTCGATGGCGACGACGCCGAACTCGCGCGGCGTGCCGTCGGGCAGCTCCATCAGGTTGCGCACCAGGGTGCGCCAGCGCTCCTCGAAGATGTGCAGCGGTAGCACCAGGCCCGGGAAGAGCACCGTGCCCAGCGGGAACAGCGGCAGCGTCCCGGTCATTGGGTGAGCCTAACGCCGGGATGTGTCAACGGCGCTCCCGTGTTCCGCCCACCGGCAATGTCGTGGCGGCGTGGCCCGGGTCACTGTCCCAGTGCCTGGGCGGCGGGTCCGGGGCGAAGAGGCACGCCAGTAGACTTTTGGGGGTGTTGACCCGTATCGACCTGCGTGGACGCGACATCGATCCACGTAACCTGCTGCCCCGTGCCCAAATCGACGTCAGCCAGGCGGTGGAGCAGATCCGCCCGCTGGTCGACGGGGTGCGCGAGCATGGTGTCGAGGCGGTCAAGGCGGCCACCCATCGGCTCGACGGGGTGGACCTGGCCGCGTTGCGGGTGCCGGCGGAAGCGATCAAGGAAGCCGAGCAGGCGCTGGAGCCCGAGGTCCGGGCCGCGCTGCTGGAGGCGATCGAGCGCACCCGCAAGGTCCACGCCGACCAGCGCCGCACCGACCACACCACGCAGGTGGTGCCCGGCGGCACGGTGACCGAGCGCTGGCTGCCGGTGTCCCGGGTGGGCCTCTACGTGCCCGGCGGGCTGGCCGTCTACCCGTCGACCGTGGTCATGAACGTGGTGCCCGCCCAGGCCGCGGGCGTGCCCAGCCTGGTGATCGTCAGCCCGCCGCAGAAGGCGACCGGCCTGCCCGACGCGCGGGTGCTGGCCGCCTGCGCGCTGCTGGGCGTCGACGAGGTGTACGCCGTGGGCGGCGCGCAGGCCGTGGCGATGCTCGCCTACGGCACCCGCGGCACGGCCGACCCGGAGCGCGAGCTGCCCGCCGCCGACGACTGCCCGCCGGTCGACCTGATCACCGGTCCGGGCAACCTGTGGGTGACCGCCGCCAAGCGCCTGGTGCGCGGCGTGGTGGGCATCGACGCCGAGGCCGGGCCGACCGAGATCGCGATCCTGGCCGACGACACCGCCGACCCGGCGCACGTCGCCGCCGACCTGATCAGCCAGGCCGAGCACGACCCGATGGCGGCCAGCGTGCTGGTCACCGATTCGGTCGCGCTGGCCGACGCGGTCGACGCCGAGCTGGCGGTGCGGGTGGCCCGCACGAAGCACAGCGAGCGCGTGGCCACCGCGCTGAGCGGCCCGCAGTCCGGCGTGGTGCTGGTCGGGGACCTGGCGCAGGGGCTGCGGGTGGTGGACGCGTACGCGGCCGAGCACCTGGAGATCCAGACGCGCGACGCCCGGGAGTGGGCGATGCGGGTGCGCAACGCCGGGGCGATCTTCGTGGGGGCGTACGCGCCGGTGTCGCTGGGCGACTACTGCGCCGGCTCCAACCACGTGCTGCCTACGGCGGGCTGCGCGCGCCACTCGTCGGGCCTGTCGGTGCAGTCGTTCCTGCGCGGCATCCACGTCGTGGAGTACACCCAGGACGCGCTGCGCGACGTGGCGCACCACGTGGTGGCGCTGGCCAACGCCGAGGACCTGCCCGCGCACGGCGAGGCCGTGACCGCGCGCTTCGAGAGGGAGAACGCGGCATGAGCGACCACGAGTGGGTGCAGGGGCTGCTGCGCGAGGAGCTGCGCGGGCGCACCGCGTACGGCGCGCCGCAGCTCGACGTGCCGGTGCGGCTGAACACCAACGAGAACTCGTACCCGTTGCCCGACGAGGTGGTGCGGGCGGTCAGCCGGGCGATCACCGGGGAGATCGCGGACCTGAACCGCTATCCCGACCGGGACGCCGTGAAGCTGCGCGCCGACCTGGCCGCGTACTGCGGGCACGGGCTGACCGCCGAGCAGCTGTGGGCCGCCAACGGCTCCAACGAGATCCAGCAGCAGCTGTTCCAGGCGTTCGCCGGGCCGGGGCGGGTGGCGCTGGGCTTCGGCCCGGCGTACTCGATGCATCCGCTGCTGGCCGCCGGGACCGCCACCACCTGGGTGGACGGCGGCCGCGGCGACGACTTCGGGCTGACCGCCGAGCACGCGGTGGCGCAGGTGCGCCGCCACCGCCCGGCGCTGACGCTGCTGTGCTCGCCGAACAACCCGACCGGCACCGCGCTGGACTTCTCGATCATCGAGGCGGTGCTGGCCGAGACCGAGGGCCTGGTGCTGATCGACGAGGCGTATGCCGAGTTCCGCCGCCCCGGCACGCCCAGCGCGCTGGAGCTGCTGGACAAGCACCCGCGCCTGGTGGTCAGCCGGACCATGAGCAAGGCGTTCGCCTTCGCCGGGGCCCGCGTCGGCTACCTGGCCGCGCACCCGGCGATCGTGGAGGCGGTGCAGCTGGTGCGCCTGCCGTATCACCTCTCCGCGCTCACCCAGGCCGCCGCCCGCGCCGCGCTCGCGCACGCGGACGTGCTGCTGGGCACCGTGGAGGCGATCAAGGCCGAGCGCGACCGGATCGTGTCCGAGCTGCGGCTGGGCGGCTGGGCCGTGGCCGACTCGGACGCGAACTTCGTCCTGTTCGGACGCTTCGACGACCAGCAGGCCGCCTGGCGGACCCTGCTCGACCAGGGCGTGCTGGTGCGCGACGTGGGCCTGCCCGGCTGGCTGCGGGTCACCGCGGGCACCCACGCCGAGACCACCGCCTTCCTGAACGCCATGAAGGAGCTGCAAGCATGAGCCGGACCGGACGCGTCGAGCGGGTCACCAAGGAGACCAAGGTCCTCGTCGAGATCGACCTCGACGGCACGGGCCGCGGCGAGATCAGCACCGGGGTCGGCTTCTTCGACCACATGCTCAACCAGATCGCCCGGCACGGCGGCTTCGACCTGACCGTGCGCACCGAGGGCGACCTGGAGATCGACGCGCACCACACCATGGAGGACACGGCCCTCGCGCTCGGCGAGGCGTTCGCCATCGCGCTGGGCGACAAGGCCGGCATCCGGCGGTACGGCGACGCCGTCGTCCCCATGGACGAGGTGCTGGTGCAGGCCGCCGTGGACCTGTCCGGCCGCCCGTACGTGGTGCACGACGAGCCGATGGACATCGCGCCGTACATCGGGCCGGTCTACCCGACCTCGATGACGCGGCACATCTTCGAGTCCTTCGGGCAGACCGCCAAGGTCACCCTGCACGTGTCGGTGCTGCGCGCCGCCCGGCCGGGGACCAAGCCGGACGCGCACCACGTGGTCGAGGGCCAGTTCAAGGCGCTGGCCCGCGCCCTGCGCACCGCCGTCGAGATCGACCCGCGCAGCGCGGGCGCGGTCCCCAGCACCAAGGGGGTCCTGTGACGGCCAAACCGAAGGTGACGGTGCTCGACTACGGGTCGGGCAACCTGCGCTCGGCGCAGCGCGCGCTGGAGGCGGCCGGGGCCGACGTGCTCGTCACGCCCGACCTGGCCGCCGCCGAGCGGGCCGACGGCCTCGTGGTGCCCGGCGTCGGCGCGTTCGCGGCCTGCATGGCCGGGATCGAGGCCGCCCAGGCCGGGCCGGTCATCACCGACCGGGTCATGGCCGGGCGGCCGGTGCTCGGCATCTGCGTCGGCGCTCAGGTCATGTTCGACTCCGGCGACGAGCACGGCGTGGTCACCAAGGGGCTGGGCCTGCTGCCCGGCACGGTGACCCGGCTGGCCGCGCGGCGCGTGCCGCACATGGGCTGGAACCTGCTCGACGCCCCCGCCGGCTCGACGCTGTTCTCCGGCGTCGACGCCGACGCGCGCTGCTACTTCGTGCACTCGTACGCCGCCCTGCCCAGCGCCGAGCTCGACGGGGTCGCCCTGGTCACCACGTCGACCCACGAGCACGCGACGTTCGTCGCCGCCGCGGAGCGGGGACCGCTGGCGGTCACCCAGTTCCACCCGGAGAAGTCCGGCGCGGTCGGCGCGAGCGTCCTGCGCAACTGGATCGCCACGCTGTGAACCGGCTCGCTAGGCTCGCCTCGCCGTGCGGGGTTCCGTACGGCGAGGCGAGCAGCGGGCCGGGAGCGGAGCAGTGGCATGAGTAAAGAGCGGAAGCTGCGGCGGGAGGCGCGGGAGGCGGCCGCGCGGGCTGCCGTGGCCGCCGAGGAGCGGCGTGCCGGGCGGCGGATGGCGCGCCGAGCCGTGTGGCGCCGCGTGAGCCTGTACGAGCTGCGTAAGCGCCGCACCGGCCGCCTGTCGGCGCGGCGCACCGCCACCGAGCGCGCGGTGATCGCGGTCGTCGCCGCGCTGGTGCTGTTCGTGATCTGGAAGCTGGTGCCCTCGACGGCGCTCGCGGTGGCGCTGTCGCTGCTGCTGGTGCTGGCCCTGCCCGTGTTCGTGATCGTCGCGTTCGACCGAAGGAGTTCCTGATGGCCCTGGATCTGCTGCCCGCCGTGGACGTCGTCGACGGGCAGGCGGTGCGCCTGGTCCAGGGCGCCGCCGGCAGCGAGACGTCCTACGGCGACCCGCTCACCGCGGCGCTGTCCTTCCAGGCGGCCGGGGCGCAGTGGATCCACATGGTCGACCTCGACGCGGCGTTCGGCCGGGGCTCGAACGCGGCGCAGCTCGCCGACGCGATCAAGCGCCTGGACATCAAGGTCGAGCTGACCGGCGGCATCCGCGACGACGAGTCCCTGCGCGCCGCCCTCGCCACCGGCGCCGCCCGCGTCAACATCGGCACCGCCGCCCTGGAGGACCCGGAGTGGTGTGACCGCGTCGTCGGCGAGTACGGCGACCGGATCGCGGTCGGCCTCGACGTGCGCGGCCGCACCGTCTCCGTACGCGGCTGGACCAAGGACGCCGGTGACCTCTACGAAGTCCTGGAGCGCCTCGACAAGGCCGGCTGCGCCCGCTACGTCGTCACCGACATCCTCAAGGACGGCATGCTCCAGGGCCCCAACCTCCAGCTGCTGCGCGACGTCTGCGCCGCCACCGCGGCCCCCGTCATCGCCTCCGGCGGCATCTCCACCCTCGACGACCTGCGCGCCCTGGCCACCCTCGAACCCCTCGGCGTTGAGGGCGTCATCACCGGCAAAGCCGTCTACTCCGGCGCCTTCACCATCGAGGAAGCCCTCACCGCCCTGTCCTGACCGCCCCAAGTGCGTCGATCTTGCGCGTACTGTGGGTGCGACACGCCCATTTAGGACAAAAGAGCAACACTTCGCGCAAGATCGACGTGATCTTGGCCGGTGCGGGCCGTGGTGCGGGTGGACCAGGCCTGGGTTATGGCGGTTATGACGGCCTTGACGGCGGGGCGGGTGTAGTTGGGGGTGCGCCAGGTGACGCTGACGCGCCGGGTCGGGACCGGGTCGACGGGGACGACGACGGTGCCGGGGGCCGTGGTGAGGCGGGCCAGGCGGGGGAGCAGGGCGACGCCCAGGCCCGCGGCGACGAGGGCCTGCTGGGTCTCGAACTCGCCGACCAGGTAGGCGGGACGCAGGCCGGGCAGGGCGCGGATCAGCCAGTCGTGGCAGATGGTGCCCTCGGGGGAGGCGATCCAGCGCTCGTGCGCGGCGCGGTCGAGGGGGCCCGGACCGGCGGTGGCCAGCGGGTGGCCGGCGGGCACGACCAGGTCGGCGGTGTCCTCGCCGAGCACGGTGGAGGAGACGCCGGCCGGCAGGTGCAGGCGGACCTCGCGCCAGTCGTCGATGACGGCGACGTCGACCCGGCCGCGGTCCAGGTCGCGCAGCGCCTCGTACGGGTTGGTCTCGATGACGCGCGGGCGCAGGCGCGGGTACGCCGAGGTCAGCGCGGACAGGGCGGGCGGGAGCAGGCCGCGGCAGGCGGTGGCGAAGCAGGCGACGGTCACCTCGCCGGCCACCTCGCCCCGGTAGGCGTCGAGCGCGGCGGCGGCGGTGTCGGCGGCGGCGAGCACCAGCGCGGCGTGCTCGGCCAGCAGCCGCCCGGCGTCGGACAGGCGCAGCCCGCGCCCGTCCTTGTGGCAGAGCACCGTGCCGGCCTCCCGCTCCAGCTTCGCGAGCTGCTGCGATACCGCCGACGGGGTGCAGTGCAGGGCCGCCGCTGCGGCGTGCACGGTGCCGTGCCGGGCGAGGGCGTCGATGGCGCGCAGGCGTCCGAGATCGAGCATGTAGCGATTCTAAACGGATCGCTTAGAACTATTCGATGGTGCTTCACGATTCTGCGGGCGATGCTCGGGTCATGAGACCGAGGGACATGATGCTGGCCGTGGCCGTCGCCGCCGCGTGGGGCTGCAACTTCGTGGCGATCGAGGTGGGCCTGGACCGGATGCCGCCGCTGCTGTTCGGCGCGCTGCGCTTCGGCCTGGCGGCGCTGCCCGCGGTGCTGTTCGTGGGACGGCCGCGCACGCCTTGGCGCTGGGTCCTCGGCATCGGGCTGGTGCTGGGGGTGGTCAAGTTCTCGCTGCTGTTCGGGGGGATGGCCGCCGGGCTGCCGGCCGGGCTGTCGTCGCTGCTGCTGCAGAGCCAGGCCGTGTTCACCACGGTGTTCGCGGTGGGGCTGCTGGGCGAGCGGCCGGCCGCGCGGCAGTGGGCCGGGCTGGGCGTCGCGGTGCTGGGCGTGCTGCTGGTCGCCTCGCGGCTGGGCGCCGACCGGCCGGTCGAGGGGTTCCTGCTGGTGCTGGCGGCGGCGGTGGCCTGGGGGCTGTCCAACATCATGATGCGCCGGGCCGCGCCGCCGGACATGCTGCGCTTCATGGTCTGGGTGTCGGCGGTGGCGACGCTGCCCCTGCTCGGGCTCTCCCTGCTGGTCGAGGGACCGGCCCGGGTAAGTGAGGCGGTGGCCGCGCTGGACGGGGCCGGGCTGGGCGCGCTGGCGTACATCGCGTGGATCTCGACGCTGGCCGGGTTCGCCGGATGGGGCCTGCTGATCCGGCGGTACGGCGCGGCGACGGTGGCGCCGTTCTCGATGCTGGTGCCGTTCTTCGGGATGGGGTCGGCGGCGCTGGTGCTGCACGAGCCGCTGGGCGCGACGGACCTGATGGCGGGAGCGCTGGTGGTGGGCGGAGTGCTGCTCAGCGCGGCGGGCGCGCGGGCGGGGGCCGCCGCGGCAGCCGAGCGGGAGGACACGCCGGGGACCCCGTCGCGGCACATGTCTCAGGAACCGGACCAAAGCGTCACCCCGGCGGGGTGCCGGGTAGTTTCGACGGCATGAGTGTCGCGGTGCGGGTCATCCCATGTCTGGACGTGGACGCCGGGCGGGTGGTCAAGGGTGTGAACTTCGTGGACCTGCGCGACGCGGGCGACCCGGTGGAGCTGGCGGCGGCGTACGACGCGGCGGGCGCCGACGAGATCACCTTCCTGGACGTGTCCGCCTCCGTCGAGGGCCGGGGCACCATGCTGGAGGTGGTGCGGCGCACCGCGGAGACGGTCTTCATCCCGCTGACCGTCGGCGGCGGCGTGCGCTCGGTCGACGATGTGGACGTGCTGCTGCGCGCCGGGGCGGACAAGGTCGGCGTGAACACCGCGGCGATCCACCGGCCCGAGCTGATCACCGAGATCGCGCGCCGGTTCGGCAGCCAGGTGCTGGTGCTCTCGCTGGACGTACGCCGCCTCACGGAGGGCCGCGGCTTCGAGGTGACCACGCACGGCGGGCGCAAGTCGGCCGGGCTGGACGCGATCGAGTGGGCGCGGCGGGTGGCCGAGCTGGGCGCGGGGGAGATCCTGCTGAACTCCATGGACGCCGACGGCACCAAGGAGGGCTTCGACCTGGAGCTGATCAAGGAGGTGCGCGCCGTGGTCGACATCCCGGTGATCGCCTCCGGGGGCGCCGGCAGGGCCGCCGACTTCCCGCCTGCCGTCGAGGCCGGTGCCGACGCCGTGCTCGCCGCGAGCGTCTTCCACTTCGGCGAGGTCTCCATCGGCGAGGTCAAGACCGCCCTCCGCACCGCCGGCCACCCCATCCGCTGAAAGGAAGGGCACCTTCTTAACGCATTGCGTTATAGAAGGTGCCCTTATTAACGGGGTCCGGTTCGGTGGGGTCCCCGGGCAGGTGGAGATGATCGCGAGTTCGTGTCTGAATGTGCAGCTGGACCACAGGTTCCGACACGAGATCGCGATCAACACACGCGTGCCGAGCACCGCAGCCCGGCGAGGGGTTAAGAAGGTGCCCTTCCTCTACGGATAGCGTTAAGAAGGTGCCCTTCCTTCCTAGCGGCGGAGGTAGCTGAGGAGGCGGATGATCTGCCAGTACAGGAAGATCAGGCCGACCAGCATGCCGAAGGCCAGATACCAGCCGTAGCGGGGTGGCAGGCCGCCGGCCACGGCGCGTTCGACCTGGTCGAAGTCGAGCACGAAGGTGAGCGCGCCGACGATCACGCAGATCACCGCGAACACCACGCCCAGCGTCCCGGCCCGGTAGATGGGCAGGCTGCCGCCGAAGAAGCGCAGTACCAGGTCGAGCAGGCTGAGCAGCAGGATGCCGAGCAGGGCGCCGGTGATCACCTGGGCGAAGCGGCGACTGGCGCGCAGGATCCGGGCCCGGTACAGCGCGGCCATGGCCAGGAACACGCCGAACGTGCCGATCACGGCCTGGATCACGATGCCGGGGAACTGCTGTTCCAGCTCCCGGCTCACCACGCCCAGGAACACGCCCTGCAGTACGGCGTACCCACTGATGATCAGCGGGTTGGTGATCTGCTTGATGGTGATCACCAGCACCAGCACCAGCGTGGCCAGAGTGGAGCCGAGCGCGGCCAGGCCGGTCCAGGCCGGGGTCCGCAGCAGGTTCCACGACACGGCCGCGGCCAGCACGGTGACCGCGATGAGGGCGAGCGTGCGCCCGGCCACTCCGTCCAGTGTCACCCGGGCGCGGGGGTCGAGCACGACGGGGGCGTCCAGGCGGCGGGTCAGCACCGGGTTGGAGCTCTGCATCACCACGGACGGCCTCCGCTGACGACGGCGCGAAACGCATTCTCAACCGGACATTAGCCGCAGCAGGTGCGTGAGACTGTGCGTTTTCTGGGATATATCTGAAATCGGAATAATCCGCACGTATCGCGAAGTGCGGGTTTACGTTTCCCTTATGCGCACTGTGCGATCCGCCGCCACGGCGACCCGGCCCGTCCGAAGGGATCATGACCATGATCCGCTGGCTGGTTAGTACCGCTCTCCGATTCCGCCTGCTCATCCTGCCGCTCGCCGCGGCGCTGCTGGTGCTGGGAGCGGTGCGGCTGAACAGCGCCCCCGTCGACGTGCTGCCCGAGTTCAGCGCCCCGCGGGTCGAGGTGCAGACGGAGGCGCTCGGACTGTCCGCCGAGGAGGTCGAGCAGCTCATCACCGTGCCTCTGGAGTCGGACCTGCTCAACGGGGTGGCCTGGCTCGACCACATCAATTCCGAATCGGTCCCCGGTCTGTCCTCCGTGGAACTGATCTTCGAAGAGGGCACCGACGTGTACCGGGCGCGCCAGATGGTCCAGGAGCGGCTGACGCAGGCAGGCGCCCTGCCGAACGTGTCCAGCCCGCCGGTCATGCTGCAGCCGCTGTCGTCCACGAACCGGGTGATGATGGTCGGCCTGACCTCCAAGGACGTCTCGCTCACCGAGATGTCGGTGCTCGCGCGCTGGGTCGTCAAGCCGCGCCTGATCGGCGTGCCGGGCGTGGCGAACGTCGCCGTGTGGGGCCACCGCGAGCAGCAGCTGCAGGTGCAGGTCGATCCCGCCAAGCTGCGCCAGAACAACGTCACCCTCAACCAGATCATCGCGACCACCGGCAACGCGCTGTGGGTGTCGCCGCTGACCTTCCTCGAGGCGTCGACGCCGGGCACCGGCGGCTTCATCGACACGCCCAACCAGCGGCTCGGCATCCAGCACATCCTGCCCATCAGGACGCCGGAGGACCTCGCCCAGGTGACCATCGAGGGCCAGGAGACCCCCGAGGCGCAGGCGGGTCAGCCGGGGCAGCAGGCGCAGCCGGGCCAGCAGGCTCAGCGCCGGCTGCGGCTGGGCGACGTGGCGACCGTGGTCGAGGATCACCAGCCGCTGATCGGCGACGCGCTCGTCGAGAGCGGGCCCGGCCTGATGCTCGTGATCGAGAAGTTCCCCGGTGCGAACACGCTCCAGGTGACCAAGGACGTCGAGGCCGCGCTGAACTCGATGAAGCCCGGTCTGACCGGCATCGAGATGAACACGAAGGTCTACCAGCCGGCCGCCTTCATCGACCGGGCCATGGGCTCCGTCGCGCTGGTCGGGCTGATCGGCCTGCTGCTGCTGGCGATCGTGCTGGCGCTGTCGTTCTGGGAGTGGCGCACCGCGCTCACCGCGTTCCTCGCCGTGCTGGTGTCGCTGGCGCTGGCGTGGGTGGTGCTCAGCTTCGCCGGCTACGGCCTGAACCTCATGCTGCTGGCGGGCATCGTGCTCGGCGCCGTGTTCGCGGTGGCCGACGCCGTGTCGGACGTATCGCACCACGCGACACGGCTGCGCGAGCGGCGGCTGTCGGGCAGCGAGCTGTCCGCGGGCCGGACCATCCTCGACGCGTCGCTGGAGGTGCGCCGGCCGATGGCGTACGCGACCGTCATCGCGCTGGTCGCCGCGGCGCCGGTGCTGCTGCTGCCGGAGCTGACCGGCGCCTTCTTCCGGCCGATGGCCCTCGGGTTCGTCGCGACGGTGCTGGCCTCGACCATCGTGGCGCTGACCTTCATCCCGGCGATGTCGCTGGTGCTGCTGCGCAACACCGCCCTGGAGCGGCGGGTCTCGCCGGTCCGGCGGCTGGTGCAGGGGTGGTACCCGAAGACGCTGGCGCCGGTGCTGCGTACCCCGGCGATCGCGTACGGCCTCGCCGGGCTCGTCGCGATCGGCGGCTGCCTGGCGCTGCTGCAGCCGGTGGCGCAGCACGTCATCCCGGCGCTGCAGGAGCGCAGCCTGCTGGTGCACTGGGACACCAAACCGGGCACCTCCGGCATCGAGATGACCCGGATCACCGAGAAGGTGAGCAAGGACCTGCAGGCGCTGCCCGGCGTCGCGGCGGTCGGCGCGCACCTGGGCCGCGCCATCACGTCCGACCAGGTCGTCAACGTCAACTCCGGCGAGCTGTGGGTGTCGATCGACCCGAAGGCGGACTACGGCGCCACCCGCGACTCGATCGCCGCGCTCGTACGCAGCTACCCGGGGCTGGACACGGACGTGCAGACCTACCCCGAGGAGCGGATCACGCAGCTGCTCGGCGGGGACGAGGACGCCGTGGTCGTGCGGGTGTACGGCCAGGACCTCGACGTGCTGCGGAGCAAGGCGGGCGAGGTCCAGCAGATGCTGGGCGGCGTCAAGGGCGTCGTGGACCCCGTCGCGGACCTGCCGCTGGAGGAGCCCACGGTGCGGGTCAAGGTGGACCTGGCCAAGGCGCAGCAGGCGGGCATCAAGCCCGGTGACGTACGCCGGGCCGCGGCCGCCATGCTCTCCGGCATCCAGGTCGGCAACCTGTTCGAGGACCAGAAGGTCTTCGAGGTCGTGGTCTGGGGCGCGCCCGCGGTGCGCAACAGCCTGACCAGCATCCAGGACCTGGCCGTCACCACGCCCTCCGGGCAGCCCGTGCGCCTGGGCGACGTCGCCGAGGTGACCGTCGCGCCCAGCCCGACCGTCATCGAGCGCGACTCGGTCTTCCGGTACGTCGACGTGACCGCGGGCATCAAGGGCCGCGACTACCGCGCCGTGGTCGACGACATCGGCGACAGGCTGGGCGGCATCTCCTTCCCGCTGGAGCACCACGCGGAGCTGCTCGGCAGCTACGAGCACCAGCAGGAGAACCAGAACCGGCTGCTGCTGGTCGGGCTGGCCGCGCTGATCGGGATCTTCCTGCTGATGCAGGCCGCGATCGGCAGCTGGAAGCTGACCGCGCTGCTGTTCCTGGCGCTGCCCGTGGCGATGGCCGGCGGCCTGGTCGCCGGGCTGCTGACCGGCATCTCCGCGATCAGCACGGTGGCCGCGCTGGTGGCGGTCGCGGCGCTCACCGCACGGTTCGTGCTGCAGGTGGTGGGCCATGCCCAGGAGCTGGAGCAGCGTCAGGCGGAGCCGTTCGGGCCCGACCTGGTCACCCGGGCGGCCCGGGAGCAGGCCGGCTCCATCCTGGTCACCACCGTGGGCGCGTTCGCGCTGCTGCTGCCGTTGCTGCTGCTCGGCGGCCGGGCGGGCATGGAGGTGCTGCGCCCCATCGTCCTGGTCGTCCTGGGCGGCCTGGCGGTGGCGGCGCTGCTCAGCCTCTTCGCGGTGCCCGCGCTGTACCTGAGATTCGGGGCCGGTTCCCGGCGCGACGACCTGTCGCTCGACGCAGAACCACGGGTGGGGTGACTCGATCATGAAGCTGAACGTGCGGGAGAAGGTTGACCGGTGGACGGTCGGCGGGCTGCTGGTCGGCCTGCTGGTGGTGGGCGCGCTGTCGATGGCGGCGGCGAAGGGCCTGCCGCCGGCCGGGCCGAGCGCGGCCAAGCCGGCCAAGGTGGAGGCGATCGAAGGCAGCAAGATCAAGAAGGTGACGCTGACCGAGGAAGGGGTGGGCCGGCTCGGCCTGCAGACGGTGCCGGTCACCGAGGCGGCGGGTGTCAAGACCATCCCGTACTCGGCGCTGATCTACATGCCTGACGGCACCACCTGGACCTATACGGAGCAGGCGCCGCTCAGCTTCGTGCGCCAGCCGGTCACCGTGACCCGGATCGAGGGCCCGCAGGTGCGGCTGTCGCAGGGTCCGGCGGCCGGGACGAAGGTGGTCTCCGTGGGCGCCGCCGAGCTGTACGGCGCCGAGACCGGCATCGGGAAGTGACGGCCGCTCATGATGCGTTGGATCGTCGGCTCCAGCCTCAGGTTCCGCGCCCTGGTGGTGGCGATGGCCTGCGGGTTGATGTTCTTCGGCGTCGGGCAGCTGCGCGACATGCCGGTGGATGTGTTCCCCGAGTTCGCCCCGCCCCGGGTGGAGGTGCAGACGCCCAGCCTCGGCCTGTCCGCGGCCGAGGTGGAGGCGCTCGTGACGGTGCCGCTGGAGCAGGCGCTCAACGGCATCGAGGGGCTGGCCGACATCCGGTCCAAGTCCGTCTCCCAGCTGTCGTCGATCGTGCTCATCTTCAAGCCGGGCACCGACCTGCTCAAGGCACGGCAGCTGGTCTCCGAGCGGCTCAACGAGGCGTCGGCGATGCTGCCCACCTGGGCGAGCCCGCCCGTCATGCTGCAGCCGCTGTCCTCGACCAGCCGCGTCATGAAGATCGGCCTCTCCTCGGACACCCGCTCCGTCATGGAGATGTCGATGGTCTCGTACTGGACCATCCGCAACCGGCTGCTGCGGGTGCCCGGCGTGGCCAACGTCGCCATCTGGGGTGAGCGGCTGCAGATGCTGCAGGTGCAGGCCGATCCCGCGCGGATGGCCACGCACAAGGTCAGCCTGGACGAGGTCATGCAGGTCACCGCGGACGCGCTGGACGCCGGCCTGCTGCGCTACTCCGACGGCGCGGTGATCGGCACCGGCGGCTTCCTGGAGACGCCCAACCAGCGCATGGCGATCCAGCACGTGCTGCCGATCGTGACGCCGGAGGACCTGGCCAAGGTCCCGGTGGCCGAGCGCGACGGCAGGACGGTGGCGCTGGCCGACGTCGCCACGGTGAAGGAGGACCACCAGCCGCTCATCGGCGACGCGGTGATCAACGGCGGCCCCGGCATCATGCTGATCGTCGAGAAGCTGCCCTGGGGCAACACCCTGGAGGTCACCAAGGGCGTCGAGGAGGCGATGAAGGAGCTGCAGCCGGGCCTGACCGGCATCGCGGTGGACACCGCGATCTTCCGGCCGGCCACCTTCGTCGAGACCGCCATCCACAACCTGGGCCGGGCCCTGCTGCTCGGCTGCCTGCTGGTGGTGCTGGTGCTGGCGCTGTTCCTGTTCGAGTGGCGCACGGCGCTGATCAGCGTGGTGGCCATCCCGCTGTCGCTGGTCGGCGCGGGCCTGGTGCTGCAGGCCTTCGGGTACGGCATCAACACCATGATCCTGGCCGGGCTGGTGATCGCCGTCGGCGTGGTGGTGGACGACGCCATCATCGACATTGAGAACATAGTCAGACGGCTGCGCCAGGCGCGCCGGGCCGGGGCCGACGACTCGCTGCGCACCACCGCGAAGATCGTGCTGGACGCCTCGCTGGAGGTGCGCGGGCCGATCGTGTACGCGACGCTGATCATCATCACGTCGGCGGTGCCGATCTTCTTCCTGGAAGGGCTCACCGGCGCGTTCTTCCGGCCGCTGGCGCTGGCGTACATGCTCGCGGTGCTGGTGTCCATGGTGGTGGCGCTGACGGTCACCCCGGCGCTGGCGCTGATCCTGCTGCGCAAGGCCCCGCTGGAGCGGCGGGAGTCGCCGCTGGTGCGCTGGCTGCAACGCGGCTACCAGGCGGCGCTGTCCCGCATCACGCAGCGCCCGGTGCGGGCGTACGCCCTGGTCGCGGTCATGTCCCTGGCCGGGCTCGCGGTGCTGCCGGGCCTCGGGCAGGCGCTGCTGCCGTCGTTCAAGGAACGCGACTTCCTGATGCACTGGGTCACCGAGCCCGGCGCCTCGCACCCGGAGGAGGTGCGCATCACCGAGCAGGCCAGCAGGGACCTGATGGCCATCCCGGGGGTACGCAACTTCGGCGCGCACATCGGGCAGGCGCTCATCGCGGACGAGGTGGTCGGCGTCAACTTCGGCGAGAACTGGATCAGCATCGATCCCGGCGCCGACTACGACGAGACGCACAAGAAGATCGAAGCCGTGGTCAACAGCTATCCCGGCCTGGTCCGCGACGTGCAGACGTACCTGAAGGAGCGCATCCGGGAGGTGCTCACCGGCTCCGGCAACGCGATCGTGGTGCGCATCTACGGCCAGGACCTGGAGGTCATGCACGAGCAGGCCGACAAGGTGCTGGCCGCGATGGGCGGCATCGACGGCGTGATCGACGAGCACATCTCGCTGCAGAAGCAGGTGCCGCAGGTAGAGGTCGAGGTGGACCTGGCCAAGGCGCAGGCGCTGGGCGTCAAGCCCGGTGACGTACGCCGGGCCGCCGCCACGCTGATGGCCGGCGAGGAGGTCGGCGACGTCTTCCGCGGCGGTAAGGCGTACGACGTCCAGGTGTGGAGCACGCCCGAGACGCGCTCCAGCATCACCGCGATCCAGCAGCTGCCGATCGACGTGCCCGGCGGCGGCACCGTGCCGCTGAGCGCGGTGGCCGACGTGCGCGTCGCCTCGACGCCGAACCAGGTCGAGCACGACGCGACGCTCCGCAAGATCGACGTCACGGCCAACGTCAAGGACCGCGACCTCGGCTCGGTCGTCGGCGACCTGGAAGAGCAGATGCAGACGATCGAGTTCCCGCGCGGCTACTACGCCGAGGTGCTGGGGGAGTACGCCGAGCGCAAGGCCGCCGACCAGCGCCTGCTGCTCTACGCGGTGATCGCGGGCGTGGTCATCTTCTTCCTGCTCCAGGCGTCGTACAGCAGCTGGCGGCTGGCCCTGCTGTCCTTCCTGACGCTGCCGTCGGCGCTGGTCGGCGGGGTGCTCGCGGCGTTCCTGACCGGGCGCACCATCTCGCTGGGCTCGCTGGTGGGCTTCTTCACCGTGCTCGGCATCGCCGCCCGCAACGGCATCCTGATGATCAACCACTACCAGCACCTGGAACGGGAGGAGGGCGAGCCGTTCGGGCTGGAGCTGGTGCTGCGCGGCTCGCGGGAGCGGCTCTCGCCGATCCTGATGACCACGCTGGCCACCGCGCTCGCGCTGGTGCCGCTGGTGGTGCTGGGCAACCTGCCCGGCCACGAGATCGAGTACCCGATGGCCGTGGTCATCCTCGGCGGGCTGGTCACCTCGACCCTGCTCAACCTGTTCGTGCTGCCCGCGCTGTACCTGCGGTTCGGCCGCCGCCGCGGCGAGGACGTGCTGGCCGGCGACCCGCCGGACAAGCCGTCCGGCCCGCGCCACAGCGCATCCGGCCCGTCGCCCGAGCCCGGACCCGCGCCGGGCGGGATGACCCCGAACCTCGGCGGCGTCAGCCGGAACCGGACGGTGCACGGCAGATTACGCCCGGCCTGACGGCCGCCCCTCCATGATCGACGCTCCGCCCGTGGCTGTGACGACAGCCCGGCGGAGCGTCGATCGTGCTGTGACGACACCCTGTGACGCGTCGCCTGGCGGCGACAGCACGCTCGGGCACGGGCGGCGTGCGCTCGGTCATGACGAACGGTCGTGAGCGGATGCGGGCTCGCCGGGGCGGCCCTCGCAGCCCTTCCGAGCTGGGCGGATTCGGTCTCACGGCAGGCCGCGGTGTGCCAGGGTGCAAGGTAGCGCAACCTGGCGAAGGAGACCGAAATGGACATGTCGCATCCCGACGCGGGGCCCGCCGTGGCGGTGGCCGCGCCGCCCGGCCCACAGGCGCCGCCCGCGCCGTCGACACGGCGCTGGACCGCCGAGCGGGACCGGCTGGAGGCGGCGATCGCCGAGACGGGGGTCGACTTCGACCAGCCCCGGTCCATCTACTGGAACGCCGCCTGCGGGGTCGAGGCCGGTGCGGACTTCGCCGCGATCCGGGCGCGGGTACGCCGATACGCCGACTTCGCGCCCACCTTCGAGGCCGTGGCGCGCCGCCGCGAGGCCCGCGCCGAGGCCGCCGCCGCCGACGGGCACCAGGTCACCGCGCGCGACAACTACTTCATGGCCGCCGTGCACTGGGGCGCGGCGCAGTGGCCCATCCACACCGACGACGAGGTCAACCGCTTCTACCACCGGCGCAAGCGGGCCTGCTACGCCCGCTACGCCGAACTGGCCGACCACCGCATCGAGGCGGTGAGCATCCCGTTCGCGGGCGGCGCGCTGCCCGCCTGGTTCCACCTGCCGCCCGGCTACCACGGCGGCCGGCTGCCCACGGTGATCGCGGTGCCGGGCATGGACAGCTTCAAGGAGGCGACCGTCGCGCTGTACGCCGACCGCTTCCTGTCCCGGGGCTTCGCGGTGCTCGCGGTGGAGGGCCCCGGCCAGTACGAGGCCGCGATGACGGGCCTGCACATGACCGTGCCCGCCTGGGCGCGCACCGGCACCGCCTGCGTCGACTGGCTGGTGCGGCGCGAGGAGGTGGACGCGCAGCGGATCGGGCTGAGCGGCATCAGCTTCGGCTCGTTCGCGGGCACGATCGCCGCGGCGCACGAGCCCCGGCTGCGCGCCTGCGCCGTGATGAACACCTGCCACCAGCCCGGCTGGACGGCGGCGTTCGAGCAGGCGTGGCCGACGTACAAGATGCGCTTCATGTACATGTCGGGGCACACCGACGAGGACGCGTTCGACGCGTTCGCCCGTACGCTGACCTGGGAGGGGCACGCCGAGCGGCTGTCCATGCCGTACCTGGTGCTGGCCGGCGACCGCGACGAGCTGAGCCCGCTGGAGTGCACCGAGGCCCTGCTGGCGGCGGTGCCGGGCCCGAAGCAACTGGTGGTGTATCAGGACTCGCGGCACTCCATCGGCGGCGTGCCCGCGGCCAACCTGGGCCCGTTCGCGCCCACGCTGGCCGCCGACTGGCTCGCCGACCGCCTGCGCGGCGCGCCGATGACCAGCGAGAAGTGGTACGTCGACGCCTCGGGCAAGGTCACCAAGACGCCCCTGTGAGGGAGAGCGTTAGGAAGGGCACCTTCTTCTACGCATAGCGTTAAGAAGGTGCCCTTCCTTTACGCGACGAGGATGGGGCGCATCATCTCGTTGTCTTCGTGTTCGAGCATGTGGCAATGCCAGACGAAGCGGCCGGGGAGGTCGAAGACCGCTTTGACGCGGGTCACCTCGCCGGAGTGGGCCAGCACGGTGTCCTTGCGGCCGGATTCCCAGGCCTCGGCGGGGCGGGGTTTGGGCGGGATGCCGAAGGGCTGGCGGCTGATCACCTCGAACTGCACCTGGTGCAGGTGGACCGTGTGCGAGTGGTCGGTGAAGTTGAGGATCTCCCAGGTCTCGCTGCGGCCGGGCACCGGCTTCTCGGTCGGGGCGTCGTGCCAGCGCAGGTGGGTCTGGGTGCGGTCGGGGGCCACGGTGCCGAGCATCGCGACCCGGTGGTTGACGCCGGTCAGGGCGGCCGAGGGCAGCTCGTCCAGCAGGACGCGCCAGCTCGCGGCGGAGTCGGGCAGCGGGGTTGCGGCAGGCAGGGTCAGGTGCTCCGGGGGCACGCTGGTGTCCCTGCCGCGCAGGCCGACGACGAGCAGCTTCATGACCTGGCCGGTGGTGGCCGGGTTCGCCGCCTGGTAGTCGGTGCCGAGCGTCCCGGCGGCGTACGGCACGTCCGGCGCCTCGTTGATCATGTAGAGGGCCGTGTCCTCCTTCAGGCCGGTGAAGTCGACGATCACGTCGGCCCGCTCGCCCGGCCCGAGCAGCAGCTGGTCCAGGCGCACCGGGGTGCGCAGCCAGCCGCCGTCCGAGCCGATCTGCCAGAACGGCACCGCCGCCGTGGCCGGGCGGGGCGCCGTCGCGCCGGCGGCGATCTTCAGGATGAAGCTGCGCGAGTTGCTGCCGTTGAGCACGCGGAACCGGTAGCGGCGCGGCTCCACCGTCAGCTGCGGCCAGGTGCGGCCGTTCACCACCACCGTGTCGGCCAGGTACGCCGGGTTCCAGACCGGGGCGATGTCGCTGACCGGCGCGTACGGCCCGGCGAAGGCGTCGTGGAACTGGCTGCGGCTGTCCGGGTAGTACAGCGAGCCGTCCCTGCGGAACGAGCGGTCCTGGATGACCAGCGGGATCTCGTAGTAGCGGGTGCCGTCCGGGTCGTCGGGGCGGGGCGCCGGACCGGGCAGGGTGCCCTCGGGCAGGTCGCCGTCGCCGCCGCGCAGCAGGTAGAAGCCGACCGGACCGGCGTACACGTTGAGCCGGGTCAGGCCGAGCGTGTGGTCGTGGTACCACAGCGTGCCCGGGGCCTGGTCGTTGTCGTAGCGGAACACGGCCTCGCCCGGCCGCCAGCGCGCGCCGTAGCTCTCCGCCTTCTCCCGCATCGCCGCGTAGTCGGAACCGGCCGCGGCGAACCCGCGCGGCAGGTCGGCGTGCGGCAGGTACCAGGCCGTCGGGTAGCCGTCGGCCTCCTCCGTGGCGTGCGCCCCGTGCACGTGCGTCACGATCGGCACGGGGCCGGTGTACTGCCGCGGCGTGCTGGTGAGGTGGGCGGGCAGGTCCTGGTGGCCCGCGCCGCCGGCCGGGTTGGCCCAGTGCAGCGTCTGGTCCACCGGCAGCAGGTGCGGGCGCGCCCGGCCCTTGCCGTCGACCAGGCCGTTGATCCAGGTCACCTCGACCGGGCGGTCCACCCGCGCCTCGATGGTGCGGGCCGGGTAGCCGAACGTGCCGCCGTGGGCGGCCGAGCCGTACCCCCAGACCGTGGTCTTCGGCAGGCCCGGCGGGAGGATCTGCTGGCGGAACTGCCGCACCGCCACCGCGTAGTGGTCGGTCCCGCCCTTGCGGGAGACCGCCGGCATGGCCGCCGGGATCGGCAGGCGGGTCTTGTACTTGTGGATCTTCGTGGCGTCGAGCTTCTGCGCCGCGACCGCCGCGGCGGCCGCGCGGGCGGCGCTCGCCGGGGACGGGATCAGCAGCGCCGCGCCCGAGAGCACGCCGGTGGTCAGTAGTTGTCGTCGGGAAGGCATGGCACGCCCTTCGGTCACCGGTGTCGGAGGACCTGGCGTGCGGCGCAGAAAGCCTGGAAGGACAATTTGTCCGATTTGCCAGGAACTCCGTCACCCTACCGACCGACCACCACCAGGACACTTAGGCGCACCGACCGACCCGCCCGCGAAGATCGCCGTCTCCCCGCCGGACCGCGCAAGATCGCCGTCCCGTGTCGAAAAGTGCGGCTGGGCCACAGGTTTCGACACGAGACGGCGATCTTCGCTCGGTGCTAGGGGGCGGTGAGGAGGACGGCGGCGTTGAAGCCGCCGATGCCGCGGGCGACGACCAGGGCGCGGTGGAGCGGGGCGGGGCGGGGCGCGTCCAGGACCAGGTCCAGGTCCGCGCAGGCGGGGGCGACCGTGGTCACGTTGATCGTCGGCGGGATGACCTGGTCGCGCAGGGACAGCAGGGCGGTGGCCAGGTCGAGCCCGCCCGCCCCGGCCGCCAGCCGCCCGGTCGCCGTCTTCGGCGCGGTGACCGGCACGCGGCGCGCCCCGAACACCTCCGTCAGCGCCCGCGCCTCGGCCGCGTCCAGCTCCGGCACCCCGGCCGCGTCGGCGAACACCACGTCCACCTCGGACGGCGCGCATCCGGCGTCGGCCAGCGCCAGCTCGATCGCGCGCCGCAGACCCGGCGGCCGCCCGCTGCCCGGCGCCGGGTCGAAGGTCGCGGCGTAGCCGCTGATCTCGCCGTACACCGTGGCCGCCCCGCGCCGGGCGGCGGCCTCGGGCTGCTCGACGATGAGGATCGCGCCGCCCTCGCCGGGGATCCAGCCGTTCGCGTCGGCGTCGAACGGCAGGTACGCCCGCGCCGGATCCTCCCGCTCGCTGATCTGCCCCGTCGCGAGCTGCCCGATCCAGCCCCACGGGCACAGCGAGCCGTCGACGCCGCCGGTGACCGCGAGCGGCGTGCCCGCGCGCAGGTGGCGGCGCGCCTGCCCGACCGCGTCGAGCCCGCCCGCATGGTCGGTGACGACGACGCCGCTGGGCCCGCGCATGCCGTGCCGGATCGAGATCTGCCCCGTGTTGACGGCGTAGAACCAGGCGAACGACTGGTACGCGCTGACGTGGTCGCCGCCCTTGGCCCAGAGCTTCTCCAGCTCCTTCTGGCCGAACTCGAAGCCCCCGGCGGAGCTGGCGGTGACCACGCTCATGTCGTACTCGCCGAGCGCGGCCGGGTCGACGCCCGCGTCGGTCAGGGCCGCCGCGGCGGCGGTGAGCGAGAACCGGGTGACGTGGTCGGTCTGCGCGAGCAGCCGGTCGGGCAGGTACGCGGCCGGGTCGAAGTCACGGATCTCACCGGCCAGCCGGGAGGCGTACGACGCCGGGTCGAAGCGCTCGATGCGGCCGATGCCGCAGCGCCCGTCGAGCAGGTTCTTCCAGTACGTCGCGGTGTCCAGGCCGGTCGCGGCGATGACGCCGAGGCCGGTGACGACGGGTGCGCCGCTCATCGGGCGCCTCCTTCCGGGCGGGCCAGCAGCATCGCGCTCTGGAAGCCGCCGAAGCCGCTGCCGACCGACAGCACCGCGTCGAGGTGCCGGTCGCGCGCTTCCAGCGGCACGTAGTCCAGATCGCACTCGGGGTCGGGCTCGTGCAGGTTGGCGGTGGGCGGCACCACGCCGTTCACGATGGCCAGCGCGCAGGCGGCCACCTCGATCGCGCCGATGGCGCCGAGCGAGTGCCCGACCATCGACTTGATCGAGCTCATCGGGGTGGCGTACGCGTGGTCCTTGAGCGCTAGCTTCACCGCGGCGGTCTCGTGCCGGTCGTTCTGCTTGGTGCCCGAGCCGTGCGCGTTGACGTAGCCGATGCGCTCCGGGTTGAGCTGCGCGAAGTCGAGCGCGCTGCGGATCGCCTCGGCCATCTCGCGGCCGTCGGGGCGCAGCCCGGTCATGTGGAACGCGTTGCAGCGCGAGGCGAACCCGACGATCTCGGCGTACACCGGGGCGCCCCGGCGGCGGGCCCGCTCGAAGTCCTCCAGCACGAACATGGCCGAGCCCTCGCCCAGCACGAACCCGTTGCGGCTGTTGTCGAACGGCCGCGAGGCGTGCGCCGGGTCGTCGTTGCGCGGCGTCGTCGCCTTGATGGCGTCGAAGCAGGCCACGGTGATGGGGGAGATGGGCGCGTCGGTCGCCCCGCCGACCACCACGTCGGCGCTGCCCTCGCGGATCAGCTCGGCGGCGTACGCGACCGCGTCCAGCCCCGACGTGCAGCCGGTGGACACGACCGCGGCCGGCCCCTCGGCGCCCACGGACCAGGCCACCTCGGCCGCGAACGAGCCCGGCACGTAGTAGTCGTACAGGTGGGGTGAGGTGTGCGTGTTGTCGACCAGCCAGCGCGCGCCCTTCTGCGACGCGATGACGTACTCGCGCTCCAGGCTCATGGTCGCGCCGACCGCGCTGCCCACGACGGTGCCCAGCCGGTAGGGGTCCAGCTCGGCGAGTTCGAGGCCGGCGTCGGCGACGGCCTCGGCGGCGGCGACCACCGCGAACTGCGCCGCCCGGTCCATCCGGGCGGTCTGGACGGGGGTGAGTCCGCACGCGGCGGGGTCGAAGTCGCACTCGGCGGCGACCTGGGACCGGAACGGCGAGGGGTCGAAGAAGCTGATGGTGCGGGTCGCGGTGCGACCGGAGGTGAGCAGCTCCCAGAACGCCTTGGCGCCGACGCCCCCCGGCGCCACCACGCCCATCCCGGTAATCACGACACGTCGATGCATGGACGCCTCCTACGGGCTCGACGGACCTCCCCTGAGCGTCCCCCGCCCCCACTTGAGCCCCACTTGAGAAATCCCGGACGAGCGAGCCGTCGGCAGCGGCCGCACACGCGCTTTGCTCTGCACACAAATACGCGACCGTTGCGTATTTGTGTGCAGAGCAAAGCGGCCGGGTCGAGGGGTGGGGACGCTCAGGCGGCGGAGACGAGTTCCGCGGCGGGCTCGTAGGTCCAGGCGGTCTCCAGGGCGGAGGCGGTGTCGAGGACGGGGTCGCCGGTGAGGATGGCGTGCTGGACGCGCTGGATGCGGCGGGCGGGTTCGAGGCCCAGTTCGCTGATGAGGACGTCGCGCAGGCGGCGGTAGGCGTCCAGGGCGTCGGTGCGGCGGCCGGCCCGGTAGAGGGCGATCATGTACTGGGCCTGCAGGTCCTCGTGCAGGGGGTGGCGGGCGGCGAGGCAGCCCAGCTCGCCCAGGATCTCGCGGTGGCGGCCCAGGCCCAGGTCGGCGTCGATGCGCTGCTTCCAGGTGGCCAGACGGGCTTCTTCGAGCCGGGCCGCCTCGACCCGCAGCACGGGACCGAGGCGCACGTCGACCAGCGCGGAGCCCTGCCACACGTCGAGGGCGGCGGTGAGCAGGCGCGAGGCGTGCGCGTGGTCGCCGCAGAGCAGGGCCAGCCGGCCCTGGTCGGCGAGGCGCTCGTACTCGTGCAGGTCGAGCCGGGCGCCGTCGAGCCGCAGCTGGTAGCCGTCGGCGTGGGTGACCAGCAGCTCGCGGGCGACCTGGGCGGGGTCCAGGCCGCAGACCCGGGCGAGGCTGCGCCGGATCTGCAGGATGTACGTCTGCAACGTGGTCAGCGCGCTGATCGGGGGCTCGTCGTCCCACAGCTCGGTGACCAGCGAGTCGACCGGCACCACCCGGTTGGCGTGGACCAGCAGCAGGGCCAGCACCTTACGCGGCTTGGGCGCGGTGAGGTCGCCGCGCAGGCCGCCGCAGCGCACGTCCAGCGGGCCGAGTACCCGACATTCCATGTCCTACCCCCGAGTGGCCGTCGCGCCCGCCGTGTGCGAATGCCGCCTCCACCACTATTAGTGCTGGCGAGGGCACATCTGACCCATTCGCCGGAATTGGCGATGATCTCCCGTAACTCGTGCGCTGATCCACCTCTACCGCCTTGACCTGGGCATTCAAGTCGTCTTCGACCGGTTCTCAAGTGGCCGGCTGCGACGGTTCTTGGCAGACGGCTCGCCGCGGAGGACCGCGTGCGGCCGAAATCCCAGCATCCCGGCTCGCTTGAGGAGCGCCGATGTCCAAGAACAAGGTGTACACCGAGACGCAGCGCGCGGAGGTGGCCGCGCCCGCCGCGGTGGCCTTCGAGATCGTCAACGACCTGCGGCACTGGCCGCAGTTCTTCCCCGACGGCGTGCACGCCGAGCCGGACCCCGACGGCGGCCAGGTGCGCTGGTGGGCGCTGGAGGGCGAGGGGGTCCGGCAGTGGACCACCCGGCGCACCGTGGACAAGCAGCACCTGCGGGTGGTCACCGAGCAGACCGACTGCGCCGCGCCGCTGCAGTCGATCCGGACCGAGTGGACGTTCACGCCGCAGGGCGAGAAGTCGTGCGAGGCGGAGCTGACGATCACGGTCACCGCGGCGCCGGGCGCCGAGGGCGCGGACGCCGCCGCCGCGCAGCTCGACGGGGCCGCCGCGCTCGTCGCGAAGGTGGGCGGGCTGGCCGAGCGGTGGGGCGAGCTGGAGCAGCTGGTCATCGAGTTCGAGGACCCGCTGTTCATCGCCGGGCAGCCGCAGCAGGTGTACGAGTTCCTCTACGCGGCCGACAAGTGGCCCGAGCGGGTGCCGCACGTGACCGCGCTGAACATGACCGAGGACCAGCCGGGCGTGCAGTTCTTCGACATGGACACGGTCACCCCGGAGGGCCGCGCGCACACCACCCGCTCGGTGCGCATCTGCCTGCCGCACAAAATCATCTACAAGCAGATCGGCCTGCCGAAGCTGCTGGACGCGCACACCGGCCACTGGCACTTCCAGCACACGCCCGAGGGCGTCACGGTGACCGCGCGGCACACCGCCACCATCAAGCCGTCCGCGCTGGACCTGCTCGGCGACGGCACCACGGTCGCCGACGCGCGCCGCTACCTGCGCCGGGTGCTCAGCACCAACTCGCTGCAGACGCTGCGCCACGCGCAGGCGTACGCCGAGGAGCCGGCTCGTGCCTAGGGCCGCCACCGGCTCGCTGGCGGCGCAGGAGCGGGAGCTGGAAGGGGTGCTCGCCCGCGCGGGCGGCACCCTGGACGGGCTGCTGCGCCGGGCCGCGGCGGTCGCGCCGCACCGCAGCGCGATCCAGACCGGCTCCCGTGCCCTCACCTTCGGTGAGCTGGACGCGGCCGCCGACGCGTTCGCCGCGAAGCTGTCCGCGCTGCTGCCCCCGGGCGGCGGCGCGGGCGGCCTGCCGGGCGCCGTGGTCGGTGTCGCGGCGGCGCTGCACCCGTCGTTCGCGATCGCCTACTACGGCACGGTGCGCGCGGGCCACGTGTGCGCCGTGATCAACCCGCTGCAGGGCGCGGAGGAGCTGGCGTACGCGCTGGAGCTGGCCCGGGTGCGGGTGCTGATCGGGGTGGCCGACATGGCCGACCGGCTGGAGCGCATCCGGCTGGACCTGCCGGACCTGGCCCACGTGTACTACCTGGACCGGCCCGGCGAGCACTGCGTGCCGGCGGGCGGCCGGGCCGGGCAGGCCGCGCGCTTCCCGGCCGTGCCGCACGACCCGGACGACGTGGCGGTGCTGCAGTTCACCAGCGGCACCACCGGGCGCCCCAAGGCCGTGCTGCTCACCCACCGCAACCTCGTCTACAACGCGGCGCAGGTGGCGCAGGTGCACGGGCTCGGGCCGGAGTCGGTCACGCTCAACCACCTGCCGACATACCACCCGATGCACCTGAACTCCGCGGTCCATGCCGCGGCGACCCAGGTGCTGTGCCCGGACGCGGACCCGGCGCAGGCCGTCGCGACGGCCGCCCGGTCCGGTGCGACGCACTTCTACAGCCTGCCGGTGCGGCTGGCCCGGATGGCCGCGGACCCGCGCCTGCCCACCTGGCGCATGCCGGGGGTACGGGCGGTGCTGTCCGGCGGCTCGGCCCTGGCCCCGGCCGCGGCGGCCCGGCTCTGCGCCGGGCTCGGCGTGCCGGTCATCCAGGGGTACGGCCTGGCCGAGACCGCGCCGCTGACCCACTGTGACCGGATCGACCGGCCGTCGGCGGGTTCGGTGGGCGGGCCGGTCGCCGCCACCGAGTGCCGGGTCGTCGACCTGGACTCCCGGCAGCCGCTGCCCGCGGGCACCCCCGGCGAGGTGCAGGTGCGCGGCCCGCAGCTGATGGCGGGCTACCTGACGCCGGACGGGATCGGGCGCCCGTTCGACGCCGAGGGCTGGTTCGACACCGGGGACGTGGGCCGCCTCGACGACGAGGGCACCCTGTTCCTGGTCGACCGGCTCAAGGACGTCTTCAAGTGCGACAACTGGCTGGTGTCGCCGGTCGAGCTGGAGCGCGTCATCATGCGCCACCCGGCGGTCACCGACTGCATGGTCGTCGACATGCCGCACGAGTACCGCGGCGCGGTCGCCTACGCCCTGGTCGTCACCGACGACGAGGACGTCGCCGCCGAGCAGATCACCGCGTTCGTCAACGCCGGCCTGCCCGAGTACCAGCACCTGCACGGCATCGAGCTGGTCCGGGAGATCCCGCGCTCGCCCAACGGCAAAGCCCGCCGCCGGGACGTGCGCACCCACGTACACGAGCGGCACCGCGCCGCGTCCGAGAGGAGCGACCACATGGTCACGTTCATCAACAAGATCACCGTCAACGGCGACGTCGCCCGGTTCGAGCAGGTGCTCGACGAGATCTCCGCGTACATGCAGGCCCAGCCGGGCTTCATCGGCCGCCAGCTCTACCGCTCGCGCCGCCAGCCGGAGGTCTTCATCGAGACCGCGCAGTGGGCCGACGCGGCCGCGCACGCCAAGGCCGTGCAGACGCCGGGCTTCCGGGAGCAGGTCATGAAGCTGGCCGGGCTGGCCGTGCCGGAGCACGACCTGTACGACGCGGTGGGCGAGCACGCCCCCGTCGCCGTGCGCTGACCGACATGTCCGATCCGAAGTGGAAGGGAGCGCGTCATGACCGACTTCACCATCGAGGACGTGCGGCGCATCCTGCGGGATGTCGCCGGGGCGGACGAGAGAGTGGACCTGGACGGGGACATCGCCGCCACCAGCTTCGCCGACCTGGGGTATGACTCCCTGGCGCTGCTGGAGGCGACCGCACGGCTGCAGCGTGAGCTGAGCATCCGCCTGCCCGACGACGCGGTGCTGGCGGTGAGCACACCCGGACAGCTGATCGACCTGGTCAGCTCCACCCGGGCCGGGGCACTGTCGTGACCGGGGATCTGGCCGGACCGGGCGCGCTGCCCGGTCCGGCCGGGCCGGAGGCGCCGTGGGTGTCCTGCGCGGGGTGCCAGGCGGTGGTGTACGGCAAGCGGCTGGCCCGCAGCCACGGCATCTGCCCGCAGTGCGGGCACTGCCGGCCGCTGTCCGCGTACGACCGGCTGGCGCTGCTCGCCGACCCGGGCTCGGTGGAGCTGCTCGACCTCGGCACCGACGCCGCGGACCCGCTGCGCTTCGTCGACGACAAGCCCTACCCGCAGCGCATCGCCGACGCCCGGCACGCCACCGGGCTGCCCGAGGCGGTGGTCTGCTGCCGCCTGCGGATGACCGGCACCCCCGCGATCGCGGCGGTGATGGACTTCCGGTTCATGGGCGGCAGCCTGTCCGGCGCGGTCGGCGAGCTGATCACGGTCGCGGCGGAGACGGCGCTGGCCCAGCGGCTGCCGCTGCTGCTGGTCACCGCGTCGGGCGGGGTGCGCATGCAGGAGGGCGTCATCGGCCTGATGCAGATGGCCAAGACCGCCCAGGCGCTGCACCAGCTCGACGAGGCGGGGCTGCCCACGGTGTGCCTGGTCACCGACCCCACGTACGGCGGGGTGGCGGCCTCGTTCGCGATGCTCGGCGACGTCGTGGTCGCCGAACCCGGCGCACGGCTCGGCTTCGCCGGGCCCCGGGTGATCAAGCAGACCATCCGCCAGGAGCTGCCCGCCGGCTTCCAGACCGCCGAGTTCCTGCTGGAACGCGGCTTCCTCGACCTGATCTGCCCGCGCCCGGCGCTGCGCCACCGCATCGGCCGCCTGCTGGCGATCGGCGCCCGGCGCGACGCCCTGCCGCCCGCCCCGCCGCAGCCGCCCGCCGCGGTGATCCGCGACCCGGCGCTGCTGCCGGAGCGGCCCGCCTGGGAGGCGGTGCGCCGGGCCCGCAACGTGAACCGGCCCACCACCTCGGACTACCTGAGCATGATCCTCGACGACTTCGAGGAGCTGCGCGGCGACCGGGTCGGCGGCGACTGCCCGGCGATCATCGGCGGGGTCGGCCGGCTGGGCGGCACACCGCTGGTCGTGATCGGCCACGAGAAGGGCCACACCACGCGCGACCTGGCCGCGCACAACTACGGCATGCCCGGCCCGGCCGGCTACCGCAAGGCCGCGCGGCTGCTGCGGCTGGCCGCCAAGTGGGGGCTGCCGGTGCTGACGCTGGTGGACACGCCGGGGGCGTACCCGGGCGTGGACGCCGAGGAGCAGGGCCAGGCCACCGCGATCGCGGAGAACCTGCGCCTGATGGGCGGCCTGCCCGTCCCGGTGGTCACCGTGATCACCGGCGAGGGGTGCAGCGGCGGAGCGCTCGGCATCGCCGTCGCCGACCGCGTACTGATCATGGAGAACGGCGTCTACACCGTCATCAGCCCCGAGGGCTGCGCGGCGATCCTGTGGCGCGACGCCGCCGCGGCGCCCGCCGCCGCCCAGGCGCTGCGCGTGGACGCCCGTTCCCTGCTGGAGCTGGGCGTGGTCGAGGCGGTGATCCCGGAGCCGCCGGGCGGCGCCGAGGCCGACCACGCCGCCGCGGCCGCCGCGCTGCGCGCAGCCGTACACGCCGAGCTGGCCGATCTCGCGGGGCTCGACCAGAGCCGCCTGGTCGCGCAGCGGCGTGCCCGCTTCCGCCGCTTCGGCAGCTCCCACCGGCCCGAACAGGCCGTTCTGATCCCGACCGAAGGAGGTTTCCGGTGACCGGTCTGCTGGATCCGTCTCTGCGCGTGCCACCGATCCCGGTGGACACCGCCGACGCCTGCCCGCTGCACGCCCCGCTCGCCGAGCCGGCCCGCACCGTCGCCGACGACCTCGACGACGTACGCCGCAGCGCCCAGCGCCTGCTGTCCGGGGTGGACAAGCCGCCCCGCGCGCTGCGCATCCGGGCCGGTGAGGTGGTCGTCGAGCTGGAGTGGCCCGACGAGCACCCCGCGCCGCCCGCGGCCGACGCGGTCCAGGCGGCCGCGGCCGCGCTGGCAGCCGTCGCCCAGCCGCCCGCGGCGGCACTGCCCGCCGCGCCGGGCGGCGCGACGGTGACCACGGCCGCCGCGGCGGTGGTCACCACCGAGACCGCCGCACCGGCCGGGATCGACGTCTGCGCGACCACCGTGGGCACCTTCTACCGCGCGGCGGAGCCGGGCACGCCCCCGTTCGTGGCCGAGGGCGACCACGTCCGGCGCGGCCAGCAGGTCGCGATCATCGAGGTGATGAAGCTGATGATCCCCGTCGAGGCCGAGCACGACGGGCAGGTCGTCGCGGTGCACGTGGCCGACGGCACGTCCGTGGAGTACGGCGACCGCCTGCTCACCCTCGCCCCGGCGACCGGGCACTGAGGGGGCCGCCGTGTTCACCACCGTGCTGGTCGCCAACCGGGGCGAGATCGCGCTGCGCGTCGCCCGTACCTGCCGCGAGCTGGGGTTGCGCGTGGTGGCCGTCTACTCCACCGAGGACCGCGCCGCCCCGGTGGTGGGCATGGCGGACGAGGCCGTGTGCATCGGGCCCGGCCCGGCGCGCTCCAGCTACCTGAACATGTCCGCGATCCTGGAGGCGGCCCGGCGCACCGGCGCCGACGCGGTGCACCCCGGCTACGGCTTCCTGTCCGAGGTGCCCGACTTCGCCGAGGCGTGCGAGTCGCTCGGCATCACCTTCGTCGGCCCGCCCGCGCCGGTGATCGAGCGGCTGGGCGACAAGGCCGCCGCGCGCGCTGCGATGGCCGCCGCCGGGCTGCCCATGCTGCCCGGCAGCGACGGGCCGGTGGGCTGCCCGGACGTGGCGGCCCGGCTCGCCGGCGAGATCGGCTACCCCGTCATCGTCAAGGCGGTGGCGGGCGGTGGCGGCCGAGGTATGCAGGTCGTGCACGAACCCGGGGACCTGGTCGGGCGGTTCCGCGAGGTCCGGGCCGCGGCCCAGTCGCTGTTCGGCGACGACCGGCTCTACCTGGAGCGCTACCTGCCCGCCGCGCGCCACGTCGAGGTGCAGATCCTCTGCGACCAGTACGGCGACGGCGTGTACCTGGGCCTGCGCGACTGCTCCGCCCAGCGCCGCCGCCAGAAGATCATCGAGGAGACGCCCGCCCCGGGGCTGCCGGACGACCTGGTCCGGCGGATGGGCGAGGCGGCCCTGCGCGGCGCGCTCGCCGCCGGCTACGTCGGTGCGGGCACGTTCGAGTTCCTGGTCGACGGCGACGGCGGCTTCCACTTCATGGAGGTCAACTGCCGGATCCAGGTCGAGCACCCGGTGACCGAGCTGACCCACGGCGTCGACCTGGTCCGCGAGCAGCTGCTGGTCGCCGCGGGGGAGCGGCTCACGCTGCGCCAGGACGAGCTGGCGGCGCGCGGCGCGGCGATCGAGTGCCGGGTCAACGCCGAGGACCCGGCGCGCGGCTTCGTGCCGGCGCCGGGCCGGATCACCGAGCTGCGGCTGCCCGGCGGGCCGTTCGTCCGCGTGGACACCGACGCCTACCAGGGCGGGCGGGTGTCTCCGGCGTACGACCCGCTGCTGGCCAAGGTCGTGGTCTGGGCCCCGGACCGGCCGCAGGCGCTGGAGCGCATGCGGCGGGCGCTGGGCGAGTTCCACGCCGCCGGGCCGGGCCTGGCCACCAACCGCGACTTCCTGCTCGCGGTGCTCGACCACCCGCGGTTCATCGCGGGCACCCATGACACCTCGCTGGTCACCGGCATCACCGAGCACGACCGGGCGCGAGGTCCGATCGAGGAGGCATCCGTTGGCTGACAGGGACAGCGACGTCCTCACCGACGTCTGCGTCATCGGCGGGGGGCCGGCCGGGCTGGCGCTCGCGCTGCTGCTCGCCCGCTCCGGCGTGGACGTGACGGTGGTGGAGAAGTCGTCGAGCTTCGAGCGCGCGTTCCGCGGCGAGATCCTGCAACCGGGCGGGCTCGCGGTGCTGGAGGAGCTGGGCGTGCTCCAGGCCGCCCGCAACCGGGGCAGCCACGTGCACGACCGGTTCCAGCTGCTCAGCGGCGGCAAGGCGATCCTGGGCGTGGACTACAAGGCGATGCCGGGGCCGTACAACTACATGCTCAGTGTGCCGCAGCAGAACATCCTGGAGGAGCTGCTGGCCGCGTGCCGGCGGGAGCCCGCGTTCCGCTATCTGGCCGGCACCCGCGTCACCGACCTGGTGCGCGACGGCGGCGCGGTGCGCGGGGCGGTCGTGTCCGGCCCGCGCGGCACCCGCAACGTCCGGGCGCGCTGCGTGGTCGGTGCGGACGGGCGCTACTCCAAGACCCGCCAGCTGTCCGGCATCCCGTACGACCGGCGCGACGTGTTCACCTTCGACCTGCTCTGGTTCAAGCTGCCCGCGACCGGCGAGCCGCTGCGCGACGTGACCATCCGGGGCGGGGGCGGCCGCATGCTGCTCAGCTACAGCTCGTACCCGGAGGGCGTGCAGCTGGGCTGGGCGCTGCCGCACGGCGGCTACCGGGCGTTCGCGGCCCGGCCGTTCACCGAGTTCCGCGACCAGCTCTGCCAGGCCGCCCCGGAGTACGCCGGGCGCATCTACGAGCGCGTGCGCGGCCTGACCGACCTGAGCCTGCTGGACGTGTTCGCGGGCACCGCCCGGGAGTGGGCGCGCGACGGCCTGCTGCTCATCGGCGACGCCGCGCACACGCACAGCCCGCTGGGCGCGCAGGGCCTGAACCTGGCCCTGCAGGACGCGGTGCTGGCGCACCCGGTGCTGCTGAAGGCGCTGCGCCGCAGCGGTCCCGTGGACGCGGCGGCGCTGGCCGACTACACCGCGCCGCGCACCGCCGACATCCGCAAGGTGCTGAAGTTCCAGCACATCCAGGCCAAGGGCATGCTCGGCAGCCGGAGCAAGGCGGTCGAGGCGGGCCGCCACCTGATGGCCTCGATCGTGCACCGCACGCCCATCGGCCACAAGCTCACCAAGATGGTCGCCTTCGGCAACCCGGCCTGCCGGGTGCGCACGGACCTCTACGCCTCCGCGGGCGCCGCGCGCCCGGCCCCGCCCGCCTGACCGCGTCATCCGCACACCTGCGCCACCCGGCCGCACCTTCGTGCCCGGCCCATGCCGGTCACCGACGATTCCGATCCTGACGGGAGCACCACATGTCACAGCAGACAGCCACGGCCCGGCGCGCCCGCGCCACGGCCCACAAACCGGCCCCGGCCAGCCGCTTCATCGACCTGTCCACGCCCGTGGACGCCGCCGCCTGGGAGCCGGAGCCGGTGCTCCACGAGATCATGACCCCGGCCCAGGGTGCGGTGCACATGGCCGAGGAGATGAAGCACCACTTCGGCGTGGACTTCGACCCGGCCGTGCTGCCCGACGGCGAGCTGCTGTCGGTCGACACGCTCAAGCTCACCACGCACACCGGCACCCACATCGACGCGCCGTCGCACTACGGCAGCAAGGCGAGCTACGGCACGCCCCGGCACATCGACGAGATGCCGCTGGACTGGTTCCACCGCCCCGCGGTCTGCCTCGACCTGCGCTCGGCGACCGGCCCGACGGTCGACGCGGACTTCCTCGCCGCGGAGCTGGCCCGCATCGGTTACCAGCTCCAGCCGCTGGACATCGTCCTGCTGCACACCGGCGCCTCGGCCTGGGCGGGCACTCCCCGCTACTTCACCGAGTTCATCGGCCTCGACGCGAGCGCCACGAACTTCCTGCTGGACAAGGGCGTCCGGGTGATCGGCACGGACGCGTTCAGCCTGGACGCCCCGTTCGGCGCGATGCTCGCCAGGTTCAAGGAGACCGGCGACAAGGGCGTGCTCTGGCCGGCCCACTTCACCGGCCGCGACCGCGAGTTCTGCCAGATCGAGCGGCTGGCCAACCTGGACGCGCTGCCGCAGCCGTACGGCTTCACCGTGTCCTGCCTGCCCATCAAGATCAAGGGTGCCGGAGCGGGCTGGACCCGCGCCGTGGCCATCCTCTGACCGCACCGACCACCATCTCAAGGAGACCGACATGGCCACGACCGTCCTGCCCGACCTCACCGACACGTCCGCCCTCTACCTGTCCGTCCAGCAGTTCTACGCCCGCCACATGCACCTGCTCGACTCCGGCCGCGCCCGGGAGTGGGCCGGCACCTTCACCCCCGACGGCACCTTCACCGCCCCCGGCCTCGACGCGCCCGTCCGCGGCCGCGCCGCCCTCGCCGCCGCCGTCGAGCAGACCCACGCCCGCCTCGCCGCCTCCGGCGAGACCCACCGCCACTGGCACGGCATGGTCTGGGTGACCCCCGGCCCCGACGGCACCGCCCACGTCAAGTGCTACGGCATGGTCATCGCCGTGGACCCCGCCGGCACCCCCCGCCTCCACCGCCACTGCCTCTGCGAAGACGTCCTCACCCCCGCCCCCGCCGAGCCCGAAGGCTGGCTCGTCGCCTCCCGCCACGTCACCCCCGACGCGGCCCCGACCCCCTAAACGGCGACGATCTTGCGTGAACTGTGGGGACGACACGCCCCTTCCGGGCATATCCCTAACAGTTCACGCAAGATCGTCGCGATCTTGGAGCGGCCCGCGCGGGGCCGGGGTGGGTCAGGCGGGGAGGCGGAGCTTGATGACGGCGCCGTCGGTGGGGCGGACCGAGCCCGTCGTGAGGTAGGCGTTGCGGCCGCGGATCGCGATGCCGCCGGGGTGGTCCACCTTGTCGAGGATCAGCTCAGGTGCGCCGCCGCCCTTCTTGATGCGCATCAGGGCGCCGACGCCGCGGCTCGGGCCGAACATCGAGGTGTGCGTGAACTCCAGCGCGTACAGGTCGCCGTTGGGGGCGAACGCGATGTCCACGACGGTGGTCAGGCCCTCGGCGTACACCGTGGGCTCCTGGCCGGGCACGACCTTGAAGATGCGGGCGCTGCCCTGCGTGAACGGGCGGCCGGTCAGCTCGGCGACGTAGAACGCGCCGTCGCGGTAAGCCACGCCCATCGGCACCGACTGCATCGGCAGCATGGTCCCGGCCGGCATGTTGAACGCGGGAGGCGCGGGCATCTGCCGGTCACCGAACGCGGCCAGCGTGCTGACCTGGCCCTGCGGGGTGACGAACAGCAGCGAGTTGCCGCCCGCGTCGGCCACGGCCGCGCCGCCGCGCCCGAAGGCGACCGACTGCGCGTTGGAGTCCAGCTCGCCGCCGTCGGGATTGTGCGCCGCCTCCCAGCCCGCGATGTCGGCGATGCGCTCGGTCTTGAGCTTGAGCGTGTACCAGTCGCCGCTGAAGTCCCGGCGCACCGACAGCAGGCGGCCCATCTCCCGGCCGGGGTCGGGCAGCGTGTCACGGTTGGCGGGGGCCTCGCTCAGGCCGATGGTGAGCAGGCTGCGGCCGTGGCGGTTGAACGCGATGTCGTTCGGGCCGATCGCCTCGGTGCCGTCGGGGCCGGCCAGCGAGGGCAGGCCGGTGAGCACGCGGGTGAGCGAGCCGTCGCGGTCGAGGCGGGCCAGCGCGCCGGTCGCCCCGAGGCAGCCGATGCCCTGCGGGCGTGGCAGGCACACCGGGTTCGGCGCGCCGTCGGCGCCGCGGCCGGCCTCGGTGACGTACAGCACGCCGTCGTTGTCGAAGGCGAGGCCGCGCGGGTTGCTCAAGCCCGTGTAGAGAACGGTCACGTCAGGGGCGGCCGCCCCCGGCGTGCCCTGGGCGAGCGTGGAGAGAATCACGGCAGACGCTACGGCCAGCCGTTTCATGGTCACGAACACGGTTGCCTCCGGCAGGCAGGGTCAAGTGTCCGTACCAATAAAACCCATTTAGCCACATTTGCCCTGCTCGACGCGCCCGGCGTCCCATGGTGATCGTCCGACTTGCCAGGCAGACGGGCGAAAGGCGGGCCAAGATACGCCCAAGTGCCCGGCAAGTCGGACGATCAAGGCGCGGTCACGCCGGGGCGGGCTCGGCGACGGCGGCGGGGGTACGCGGGGCGCGGGGCGCGACGGTGAGCATGGGCAGGAAGAACTGCGCCAGCGGGCCGATGGCCAGCGCGTAGAGGACGGTGCCGATGCCGACGGTGCCGCCGAGCAGTGCGCCGGTGGCCACGACGCCGACCTCCAGCACGGTGCGCCAGCCGCGCAGCGACCAGGTGCGGGCGGCGAGCCCGGTCATCAGCCCGTCGCGCGGGCCGGGGCCGAGATTGGCTCCAATGTAGAGGCCACTGGCGAAGCCGCAGAGCACGATGCCGCCGATCATGAAGGCCCACCGGGTCACGATGTGCGAGGGCTGCGGCAGCACCTGGTTGGCCGCGTCCACGACCAGGCCGATCACCACGATGTTGGAGACGGTGCCCAGGCCCGGCCGCTGGCGCAGCGGGATCCAGCACAGCAGCACCAGCGCGCCGACGATGATCAGCACGGTGCCCACGCTGAGGCCGGTCCGGTGCGCCAGGCCCTGGTGCAGCACGTCCCAGGGTTGGTTGCCGAGGTGCGCGGCCAGCATCAGGCTGATGCTCAGGCCGTAGCCGGCCAGGCCGGCGTAGAGCTGGAACAGGCGTCGGGGGAGCCGCTCGCGCAGCGGCATCGGGGCGGGTCGGCGGCTCGGGGCGGCCCGGCGCTGGGTCGCATCGATTGGCATCGTCACTGGCTTGCTTGCGCCTGTCATGTCTGCCAGTCTGGAGGCCAATAGGAGTGCTTGAAAGGGCCAATCCCGGAGGAGTGGCCTTACCGGGCTCGGGGACCAGGAGGCCAGGATGTCCGTCTCGGTACGCGGCACGCAGCTCGCCCGGCTGCTCGGGCGCTGGCACGCGCTGCCCGCCCGCCGTCGCAGCCCCGACTACGCCGCCCTGGCCTCGGCCGTGCGCGGCCTGCTCGCCGACGGCCGGCTGGCGCTGGGTGTGCGGCTGCCCGCCGAGCGCGAGCTGGCCGAGGCGCTGGAGATCTCCCGGACCACGGTCAGCGCGGCGTACCGCGAGCTGCGCGAGACCGGCCACCTGACCAGCCGCCGCGGTGCCGGGAGCTGGACCACCCTGCCCAACGGGCACCGGGTGGCCAGCAGCGGCCTGTGGATGGCCGACGACGACCTGGACCTGATCGACCTGAGCTGCGCCGCGATGGGTGCGCCGGAGCCGATGCTGGCGGCGGCGCGGGAGGCGGTCGAGGATCTGCCGCGCCACCTGGCCGGGGCGGGTTACCACCCGAGCGGCATCACCGAGCTGCGCGAGGCCGTCGCCGACTACTACACCGAGCGCGGCCTGGCCACCAGCCCCGAGCAGATCATGATCACGAACGGCGTGCTGCACGCGCTGGACCTGATCCTGCGGCTGCAGGTGCCGGTCGGCGCGTCGGTGCTGGTCGAGTCGCCGACCTACCCGAACGCGCTGGCCGCGCTCGCCGGGCGGCGGGCCCGGATCAGCACGCACGGCCTGGACGAGGCGGGCTGGGACGCCGAGCTGCTGCTCGGCGCGCTGCGGCAGACCCGGCCGAGCCTGGCCTATCTGATCCCCGAGTTCCACAACCCGACCGGGCACCTGATGCCCCCGGCGCTGCGCGAGCAGCTCGTCGCCACCGCCCAGCGCACCGGCACCGACCTGGTCATCGACGAGTCGTTCGTGGACCTGGCGCTGGACGGCCAGCCGATGCCGCCCGCGGTGGCCTCGTTCGACCGGCACGGCCGGGTGCTGACCATCGGCGGCATGAGCAAGCCGTTCTGGGGCGGGCTGCGGGTCGGCTGGATCCGCGCCGCGGCGCCCATCGTGCAGCGGCTGGCCGCGGTCCGGGTCGGCGTCGACACCGCGGGCCCGGTGCTGGACCAGCTCGTCGCGGTCCGGCTGCTGGCCCGCTCCGGCGAGGTGATCCCGGCCCGCCGCGCCCAGCTCGCCGCGCAGCGCGACGCGCTGGTCGAGGCCGTACGCGAACACCTGCCGAGCTGGCGGATCACCGTGCCGTCGGGCGGCGTGACGCTGTGGGCCGAGCTGGACGGCCCGGTGTCCAGCGCGCTGGCGCGCGCGGTGGAGCCGCTGGGCGTGCGCCTGGCGCCCGGTCCCCGCTTCGGCGTGGACGGCACCCTGGAGCGCTTCATCCGGCTGCCGTTCACCCAGCCCGTCCCCGAGCTGGTGGAGGGCGTCCGCCGCATCGCCGCCGCCCGCTACGACCTGGACCGCACCGGCCGCCCGCAGTGGAGCGAGCCCGCCCTCATCGCCTGAGCGCACAAAAACGCAGGGGCGGCTTGTGGCCGCCCCTGCGTACCTCACTCGTGGGAACGAGCAGCCCCCGCCGGGTCAGATTTCGACGAGGGAACCCTCGTACATTCTCTCGATTTCCGACGAGAAATTGGTCTCCACCGTGCGTCGCTTCAGCTTCATCGAGGGGGTGATCTCCCCGTGCTCGATGGTCAGGTCGCGCGGCAGAATGGTGAACTTCTTGATGGTCTCCCAGCGGTTGAGCTTCGCGTTCAGCTCGTCCACGTGCCCCTGCACCATGGCGGCGGCCTCGGCCGAGCCGACGATCTCGTCGTACGGGCGGCCCTCCACCGAGGTGCCCGCGGCCCAGCCGGTGATCGCCTCGGGGTCGAGGGTCACCAGCATCGTGCAGTAGTTGCGGGCGTTGCCGATGACCAGCACCTGCGAGGTGTACGGGCACAGCGCCTTGAACAGCCCCTCGATGTGGCTCGGCGCGATGTACTTGCCGCCGGACGTCTTGACCAGGTCCTTCTTGCGGTCCGTGATCTTGAGGAAGCCGTCGGCGTCCAGCTCGCCGATGTCCCCGGTGCGGAAGAAGCCGTCCTCGGTGAACACGCTCGCCGTCTCGCCCGGCAGGTTGTGGTAGCCGCGCATCACCGGCGCGCCGCGCAGCAGCACCTCGCCGTCGGTGTCGATGCGCACCTCCAGGTCGCCCAGCGGCTGGCCGACGGTGCCGATCTTCAGCTGGCCGGGCCGGTTGACGAAGTTGCCGGCGCTGGACTCGGTCAGGCCGTAGCCCTCGGAGATGGGCAGGCCCGCCGCCGCGAAGAACTCCGCGATCGGCACGGACAGCGCGGCCGAGCCGGACACCATGTAGCGGATGTTGCCGCCCAGACGCGCGTGCAGCTTGCTGAACACCAGCTTGTGCGCGATGCCGTACTTGCGCATCAGCCCGCCGGGGACCGGCTTGCCGGCCTGCTCCAGGGCGACCTTCGCGCGGCCGGTGCGCAGCGCCCAGGCGAAGATCTTCGCCTTGAGCCCGCCGGCCGAGGTGGCCTGGGTGACGACCTTGTTGTAGACCTTCTCGAAGATGCGCGGCGCGGCGCACATCAGCGTCGGCCGGATCAGGCTCAGGTTGTCGATGATCTTCTCGACCCGGCCGTCGACGTACGTCGGCACGCCCACGTGGATGATGCCGCAGATCAGCGTCTTGCCGAACGAGTGCGACAGTGGCAGCCAGAGGAACTGCAGGTCGCTGGGGAGCAGCACGCCCACGTCGGACTGCGCCACGCCCTCCCAGCACCAGCCGCGGTGCAGCAGCTCTACGCCCTTCGGGCGGCCCGTGGTGCCGGAGGTGTAGATCAGGGTGGCCAGGCCGTCCGGCTCGATGGCGGCGACCAGGTCGTCGACCAGGCTCGGCTGCCCGGCCAGCACCTCGGCGCCCCGCCGCTCCAGCTCGGCGAGGGTGAGCTGGGGGATCGCCGCGGCGGGGTCGGCCGCGCCGTCGATCAGGATGACGTGGGTCAGCGACGGCACCGCGGCCGGGTTCATCTTCGCGGCCTGGGCCGGGTTCTCGGCGATCAGCACCTTGGAGCCGGAGTCGGCCACGATGAAGCAGGCGTCCTCGGGCTCGGTGGTCGGGTAGACCGTGGTGGTGGCCGCGCCCGAGCACATGATGCCCAGGTCCGCGACGATCCAGTCGAGGCGGGTGTTCGCCAGGATGGCGACGCGCTCCTCGCGGCCGACGCCGAGGGTGGTCAGGGCGGCGGCGATCGCCTTGGCTCGGTCGGCGATCTGGGCCCAGGTGTACCAGACCGGCGCGTCGTTCGCGTCGGGGGCGCCGAAGGCGCGCGCGTCGGGGGAGGCGGCGACGCGCTGCAGGAACATGTCCGGGATGGACCGGTAAGGCACGTTGATGGTCATAAGTCAGGCCGCCTTGGGGGTAGGCAAGAGTGACGGGGGACACGTTTAACTTGGGTGTTACCGAAGGGTAATGCTGCTGACGGGTAGTGGGAACCCCTCGGGAAGATCTTTCTGCCCTGGCCGGGTGGGCTTTCGCTGACCGGAGGCTCAGGCGCCCAGCCGCGCGGCGCGCAGCCGGGCGGTGTGCGCGGCGGGCCCGTCCACGCTGGCCCGCGCGTGCCCCTGCCGGCCGAACAGGAACATGAGCAGCTCGCCCGGCTCGCCGGTGAGGTTGACCGGCTGGGTGCCGGGCCGTCCGGTGACCATCGTGCCGTGGCCCGGCGCGATCACCCGCACCTGCACGGGATAGCGCCGCAGCACCAGCGCCGCCCGGCGGCGGGCCTGCGTCCACAGTGCCGCCGAGAGCCCCGGATCGAGCTTGCGCGGCAGCCACCCCGGCACCGCCCGGCGTACGTCCTCGTGGTGCACGAACATCTCGGACAGGTTCACCAGCTCGTCCAGCGGCGCCAGCCCCGCCGGGCTCCACCGGGGCGGGGTGCGCAGCTTGTCCAGCAGGGCGCCGAAGTCCTCGGCCGCGATCTCGCGCTGCACCCGCTCGGTGCGCCCGGCCAGCCGCTTGATCAGGATGCCGGCCGCCGCGTCCAGCCGCCGCTCGCGCAGCACCAGGTGGGCCAGCAGATCGCGCACGGTCCAGTCGCCGCACAGCGTGGGCGCGTCGGGTCCGGCCTCCGCCATCAGGTCGGCCAGCGCTAGCCTTTCGGCGAAGGCGTACCGGGTCATGTCGGCGATCCTACGTATCCGCCCGGAGGTGTGACGCCCCGCACAGGGCATACCCGCTCGCCTGCGGTAGTTCCTTTCGGTAAGGATAGGAAGCCAAGCTAATTACTTACCGAGCCGAGCAACGGGGATGACATTGGCAGGGGAAGAGGCCGGGGCCAAACCCGAGATCACCGGGCGTGACGTGCTGGCCCGCGGCGCGCGGGTGATGTGGCGCGGGATCCGCGACGAGCCGCGCCGGTTCACACTGGCCGTCACGGGCAGCTGCCTGTTCGGCGCGCTGGTCATCGGCCAGGCGCTGGTCGTCGGCTGGGTGGTGGACACGCTGGTCGCGCCGGCGACCACCGGCGGCGACGTCGCCACCGGCGCGATCGCGCTGTGCGCGACGGTGCTGATCGCCATGGGCGTGGGCCGGGTGTTCGGCATCTTCGGCCGACGACTGGGCGCGGGCTTCATGCAGTTCGCGCTGCAGGCCCGCTACCGCCACGAGGTGACCCGCCGCTACCTGCAGCTGCCGCTGTCCTGGCACCAGCGCCACCCCACCGGCACCCTGCTGTCCAACGCGAACTCCGACGTCGAGGCCGCCTGGTTCCCGGTGGCGCCGCTGCCGTTCGCGGTGGGCACCGTCTTCATGCTGTTCGTCGCGGTGACCGTGCTGTTCGCCATCGACTGGGCGCTGGCCCTGGTCGGCCTGGTCGTCTTCCCGGTGCTGTTCGTGATGAACGTGATCTTCTCCCGCCGGATGGCCCCCCGCCAGGCCCGCGCCCAGCACATGCGGGCCGAGGTCGCGGCGATCGCGCACGAGAGCTTCGACGGCGCGCTGGTGGTCAAGACCATGGGCCGCGAGGACCTGGAGACGCAGCGCTTCGCACGCCGCGCGGGCGAGCTGCGCGACGCCCTGATCAGCGTCGGGCGGCTGCGTGGCCTGTTCGACCCGCTGATGGAGTCGCTGCCGTTCCTGGGCACGCTGCTGGCGCTGCTGGTCGGCGCGTGGCGGCTCGACGCGGGCGCGATCGACCTGCAGCAGCTGGTCCAGGTGACGTTCCTGTTCACCGTGCTGGCGTTCCCGGTGCGGGCCATCGGCTGGGTGCTGGGCGACCTGCCCCGCTCGGTGGCCGGCTGGGACCGCGTCGAGCAGGTGCTGCGCTCCACCGGGCAGATGCCGTACGGCGCCGAGGCGCTCACCGGCGCGGGCGCCGCCCAGCTGCGCTTCGAGCACGTCGACTTCGCGTACGAGCCCGGCCAGCCGGTGCTGCGCGACGTCACCTTCACCGTGCCGGCCGGCAAGACGGTCGCGCTGGTCGGGCCGACCGGCTCCGGCAAGTCCACCATCGCCACCCTCGCCGCGCGGCTGCTCGACCCGGACGGCGGGCAGGTGAGCCTCGACGCCGCCGACGCGCGCACGCTGACCGCGGCCTCGCTGGCCGACACCGTCGCGCTCGTGCCGCAGATCGCGTTCGTCTTCGACGACACCGTGCGCGGCAACGTCGCGCTGGACCGGCCCGGCGTGGACGAGGACCGGGTGCGCCACGCGCTGGCCACCGCGCAGGCCGACACGTTCGTCGCGCGGCTGCCCGAGGAGCTGGACACCCAGCTCGGCGAGCGGGGCACCTCGCTGTCGGGCGGCCAGCGCCAGCGGCTCACGCTGGCCCGCGCGCTGGCCGGGCAGCCCCGGCTGCTGGTGCTCGACGACGCGACCAGCGCCGTCGACCCCCGGGTGGAGGCCCGCATCCTCGCCTCCCTGCGCGGCGCGGCGCAGGCGACGACCATCCTGGTGGTGGCGTACCGCCGGGCCACCATCGCGCTGGCCGACGAGGTCGTCTACATCGAGTCCGGTCGCGTGGTCGCGTCCGGCACGCACGAGCAGCTGCTGGCGAGCGTGCCCGGCTACATCGAGCTGGTCACGGCGTACGAGAAGGCCGAGGAGGAACGCGAGCGGGAGCACGTCTACGACGCCGACGGCGACGCGGAGACCTCTGTAGAGGGAGGAGTGGCAGCGTGACCGCGGGGGCCATCTCGGAGGGCAGGCACGAGTCGGCGTGGGCGACGTTCCGGCGCGGGTTCGCGATGTCGCCGGAGCTGAAGGCGGGCCTGGCGGGCACGCTGGGCCTGGCGCTGATCGCGATGATCGGGCGGGCGGCGGTGCCGGTCGCCGTGCAGCAGGGCATCGACAAGGGCCTGGGCGTGCAGACCGGCCACCTGGACATGGGCGTCGTGGCCACCGTCGTCGCGATCACCGCGGCGATCCTGGTGATCACCACGACCTGCGGCTACCTCATGATGCGGCGGCTGTTCACGGTCAGCGAGACCGCGCTGGCCAACATCCGGGTGCGCACCTTCCGCCACATCCACGACCTGTCGATGCTGCACCAGCAGTCGGAGCGGCGCGGCACCATGGTGTCCCGGGTGACCAGCGACGTCGACTCGATCACGCAGTTCATCCAGTGGGGTGGCGTGATCCTCATGGTCAACGGCGGCCAGCTGGTGGTCACCACCATCGTCATGGCCGTCTACTCGTGGCAGCTCACGCTGGTGGTGCTGGCCGCGTTCGTGCCCGCGGTGATCGTGATCAAGGCGTTCCAGAAGCGGCTCGCCGAGGCGTACCAGGTGAGCCGCCGGCGCATCGGCGTCATGCTGGGCGCCATCTCGGAGTCCGTGGTCGGCGCCCCGGTGATCCGGGCGTACGGCATCTCGGCGCGCAGCGGCGCGAAGCTGTCCGAGACCATCGACGACTACCAGCGGGCCCAGCGCCGCGCCCTGAGCATCAGCGTGACCAGCTTCTCCACCGGCGAGATCGCGGCGGCGGTGGCGCTGGCCGCGGTGGTGGTCGTCGGGGTCAAGCTCGGCGTGGCCGGGCAGATCACGCTCGGCGAGATGACGGCGTACCTGTTCCTGGTCACCCTGTTCATCCAGCCCGTGCAGATCGCCACCGAGGTGCTCAACGAGGCGCAGAACGCCGTCGCGGGCTGGCGGCGGCTGCTCGACGTGGCCGACCTTCAGCCCGACGTGGCCGACCCGGCCGAGCACGGCGTCGACCTCCCGCCCGGCCCGCTGGACGTCAGCTTCGATCACGTCAGCTTCAGCTACCCGGTGGACGGCGCGCCCGGCCCACGGGTGCTGCACGACGTGCATCTCGACATCGCGGCCAAGACCAAGGTCGCCGTGGTCGGCGAGACCGGCAGCGGCAAGACCACGTTCGCCAAGCTGCTGACCCGCCTGATGGACCCGTCCGAGGGCCGGGTGCTGCTGTCCGGCACCCCGCTCACCGACGTGCGCTTCAGCTCACTGCGCAGCCGCGTGGTGATGGTCCCGCAGGACGGCTTCCTCTTCGACGCGACCATCGCCGAGAACGTCCGCTTCGCCAAGCCCGACCTGTCCGACGAGGACCTGGCCCGCGCCTTCACCGACCTGGGCCTGCACGACTGGGTCCAGGGCCTGGCCCACGGCCTCGAAACCCCCGTCGGCGAACGCGGCGAGGCCCTCAGCGTCGGCGAGCGCCAGCTCGTCGCCCTGGTCCGCGCCTACGTAGCCGACCCCGACCTGCTCGTCCTCGACGAGGCCACCAGCGCCGTGGACCCCGCCACCGAGGTCCGCCTCCAGCGCACCCTCGACGCGGTCACCCGCGGCCGCACCACGGTCGCCATCGCCCACCGCCTCTCCACCGCCCAGTCCGCCGACGAGGTCCTCGTCGTAGACAAGGGCGTCGTAGTCCAACGCGGCCCCCACGAAACCCTCCTGACCCAGGAAAACTCCATCTACGCCAAGCTCTACGCCAGCTGGCTGGAACAAACCCGCTGACCCCGCCCCGCCCGCCCCCCTCCCGCGTCGATCTTGCATGAACTGTGGGTGCGACACGCCCATATAGGACATATCATTAACACTTCGCGCAAGATCGACGCGATCTTGGCCGGCGGCGCGGCGGGGTGGCGGGCCGGCGGGGCGGGTTAGCGGGAGTAGAACTCGACGACGAGTTGCTCGTCGCAGATGACGGGGATTTCGGCGCGGAGGGGCTCGCGGGTGAGGACGGCGCGGAGGTCCGACAGGCTGACCTCTAGGTAGGGGGCCGTCGGGCCGTCGATGTGCGCGCCGGCGGCGGCGATCTGGAACGGCGGCTTGGTGCGGCTGCGGTCGCGGACCGTGATGGCCTGCCAGGGCTTCACGCGGTACGACGGGCGGTCGACCTTCTGGCCGTCGACGGCGATGTGGCCGTGCGCGACGGCCTGGCGGGCCTGGTAGATCGTGCGGGCGAAGCCGGCGCGCAGCACGAGCGCGTCGAGGCGGCACTCCAGGGCGATGAGCAGGCTCTCCCCGGTCTTGCCCGCGCCGCGGGCCGCCTTGTCGAACTGGTTGCGCAGCTGGGTCTCGCTGATGAAGTACTGGTGGCGCAGGCGCTGCTTCTCCAGCAGCCGGACCTGGTAGTCGGAGGGCTTTTTGCGGGCGCGGCCGTGCACGCCCGGCGGGAAGGGCCGGCGCTCGAAGTACTTGACGCACTTGCGGGTCAGCGGGATGCCGAGCGCCCGGGACAGCTTCGCCTTGGGCCGCGCTTGGTTCACGAGGGTGCCTCCAACGTCCAACGGTTATAGGTTAGGCTCACCTAACGAAGGTAAGCCTAACCGACGTTGGAGGTATGCCGTGCCGCACCCCGCCCAGATCGCCCGGACCCTTGCCGCGGGCCGCCTGCCCGGTGTCGCGCAGGTCCCGTACCACTCCAGCCCGTACCGGGTGCGCCACGCGACCGACCAGGCAGGACGGCCGCTGCTGCTGTGCCGCGAAGGCGGCCGGCTGGACGGCGCGCTGACCCCGCGCGAGGGCGACGACACCGCGGTGGTGCTCGCCGTGGGCGAGGTGCGCGATGCCCGGGTGTGGATCTCCGGCTGGGCCACCGCGCTGGAGGACATCGAGGCCAGGGCGGCGGCGCTGGAGTTCGCCGCGGTCAACCCGGTCAGCGACCTGCTCGACGTGGGCCGCGGCTTCCGGCTCTACCGCATGGACGTGGCCGAGGTGCGGCTGGAGTGCCCCGCCGGGCACCTGACCGAGGTCGACGCGGACGACTACGCGGCCGCGGAGCCGGAGCCGTCCAGCTCGCCGGTGAGGTAGCGCTGCAGGGTGGGGCCGACCGCGGCGACCACCTGCTCGGGCGGCAGCGAGGCCAGCGGCTCGAGCTTCATGAGGTAGCGCATCATGGCCAGCCCGGCGATCTGGCTGGCCACCAGCGACGCGCGCAGCGGCGCCTGCGCCGGGTCGAGCCCCAGGTCGGCGACCACCCGGCGCAGCACCTGCGTGGTCAGGAACTCGCGCAGCAGCTTCATGCTGAGGTCGTTGCTCATCGCGGTGCGGATCACGGAGACCCCGATGGCGCCCACCGGCGAGTCCCAGATCGTCACGAACAGCCGTACCAGCCGCATCCCGGCCTGTTCGGCCCCGCCCGCGGTGACCTCGCCGATCATCTCGGACGGTGCCATCGGGAACTGCATCACCGTGACGAAGAGCTGCTCCTTCGTCCCGAAGTAGTGGTGCACCAGGGCCGGATCGACCTGCGCCTCGGCCGCGATGGCACGCATCGTCGCCGCGTCGAAGCCCTTCTCCACGAACAGCCGCCGCGCCGCGGCCACGATGGCCTCGCGGGTGTCGGGATTGCCCGGCCGGCGCCCGGTGCGGATGCGCTTCATCTGGTCCTTCCCCACGGCTCGTGCGCCGGCGGGCCACTGGCGTGGCCGCGCCGGCGCACGGACAGGTCCGTCCCGGTGATTCTCCCGGACCGGACCGTCTCAGCCGATCAGGGGGTACGCCGCCGGAGCGTGCCCGCCGCGGCGGCCAGCGAGACCACCACCGCCCCGGCCACGATCGCGAAGTCGCGCCACATGGTGCCGGTCGGCTCGGCGTGCGCGCCGACCTCCTGCAGCGCCTCGACGGCATACGTCAGCGGCATGACGTCGCTGAGCGCCTGCAGCCAGCCCGCCATCTGGTCACGCTGCACGAACAGCCCGCACAGCAGCAGCTGCGGCACCGCGAGCACCGGCATGAACTGCACCGCCTGGAACTCCGTCTTGGCGAACGCGCTGGCCAGCAGGCCCAGCGCCATGCCCAGCACGGCGTTCGCCACGGCGATCATGATGACGTAACCCGCACCACCCTGCGTGTCCAGATCGAGCAGCAGGTACGCCAGCGCGGCGGCCAGCGACGCCTGCACCGCGGCGGCCACCCCGAACGCCAGGCCGTACCCGAACAGCAGGTCGGTCTTGCGCAGCGGCGTGGTCAGCAGGCGCTCCAGCGTGCCGGTGGTGCGCTCGCGCTGCATCGCGATGCTGGTGATCAGGAACATGATGATGAACGGGAAGACGCCCAGCATGATCAGGGCGATCCGGTCGAAGACGAACTCCTGCTCCTGGTACATAAAGTAGAGCAGGGTGAGCAGCAGCGTCGGCACCGCCACCAGCATCGCCACGGTGCGCCGGTCGTGGCGCAGCTGGCGCAGGATGCGGCCCGTGGTGTGCAGCAGGATCATGCCGGGACCTCGCTCGCGGACTCGCCGGCGCGCGGGCCGGGCACGGCCGGCTCCTGGCGCCGGATCAGGGTGAGGAAGGCCTGGTCCAGGTCGTCCGTGCCGGCGGCGGCCTTGACCGCGGCGGGGGTGTCGTCGGCGATCAGCGCGCCCTCGCGGATCAGCAGCAGCCGGTCGCACCGGTTCGCCTCGTCCATCACGTGGCTCGACACCACCAGCGTCGAACCGGCCTGCGCCATGTCGCGGAACTGCGCCCACAGCTCGTCGCGCAGCACCGGGTCCTGCCCGACCGTGGGCTCGTCCAGGATCAGCACCTTCGGCCGCCCGACGACCGCGCACGCCAGCGAGGCCCGGCTGCGCTGCCCGCCGGACAGGTTCCCGACCAGCTGCCCCGCGGCCGCGGCCAGGCCCACGTCGCGCACGGCCGCGTCGGCCTCGGATGCGCTCAGCCCGTAGAGCGCGGCGAAGTAGCGGGCGTTCTCGCGGACGGTCAGGTCGGCGTACACGCTGGGGGCCTGGGTGAGGTAGCCGATCTGCTTGCGCAGCTGCGCGTCGCCGGCCGGGCGGCCGAGCACGGTCACCGTGCCCGACTTCACCACCTGCACGCCGACGATCGCGCGCATCAGCGTCGTCTTGCCGCTGCCCGACGGCCCGAGCAGGCCGGTCACGCTGCCCTCCGGGATCGTGCAGCTCAGGCCGTGCAGCACCGGCCTGGCCCCCCGGTGTACGACGAGGTCGGCGACCTCGATCGCGGATGCCATGGGCGTCCTCCCTGTAATTCAACACTGATGAAATACAAGCTAAGGGCGGCTCCGGCGGTGGTCAAGTGGCGTTTGTCCGCGGGCAAGATCGCCATCTCGTGTCGAAACCTGCGGTCTGGCCAAGGGTTCGGACACGAACTCGCGATCATCGCGTGGCCGACGCGGCCGCCGCGCCGGGAAGGTCCGGATTGCACCGGCCGCCGGTCGGCTCCAGCAGCGGTCAAGTGGTGTTGTCCGGGGCAAGATCGCGGGTTCGTGTCGAAAGGCGCGGTCTGGCTGAGGAATTGGACACGAACTCGCGATCATCGCCCGGCTGACCCGGCTGACCCGGCTGACCCGGCTGACCTGGCTGCCGCGCCGGGAAGGTCCGGAATGCGCCGCCCGGTTCCGGTGGAGATCCGTTTTTGTGGACGCTAGGCGTCGCCAGGGCAACGCTGGGCGTCCACAAAACGGATCTTCGCGCGCGACGGGCCCGGAGACGGCGCCGCCGCGCGCCCCGGCAGCGGGACGCGCGGCGGGCATCGTGTTTCAGAGAGCCAGTACGCGGTCGAGGAAGTTCTTGTAGCCGCGCATGGCGATCCGCATCGCCTCGGTGTCCGGCGTCGCCGTGCCCCGGCGCGGGTCGACGTCGCCCTGCTCGGCCAGCAGTGACGCGGCCAGCGCCGCCACCGCCTCGTTGACCAGCTCGTGCGCGTCGTTCAGCGCCGCCTCCGGCTCGTCGACGAACCGGGACTGCACCTCGCGCCACGCCTCGCGGAACCGCTGCGCCTGCGCGGGCTCCCATACCGCGATGGGGTTCTCGGCCACGTCCCCCGGCCGCAGCGCGGTCGCGGTCGGCGCGACCAGCGCCAGCTCCCGCTCCTCTGCGGGCTCCCCGGCCGCGGCCGCCACCGGCAGCACGTCCACGCCCGGCCCCCCGGCCGGCGCGTCCAGCTCCATCTCCGCGTCCACCACCTCGTCGTCGGCCTCGGCCGGCTCCTCGGCCGCTGGGCCGCTCGCCGCGACGGCGACCTGCTCGGCCTCCGCCTCCGACTCGGGAGTCTCCGCGGCGGCGGTGTCCTCCACAGCCGCCTCCGCCTCGGGGGCGTCCAGTTCTACAGCCTCGGCGTCGGGTGCGTCTGCTTCGGCCTCGGCGTCCGCCGCTGCCTCGACCATGGCCTCGCCGTAGCTCACCACTTCCGGCACCTCGTCGCCGTCCGCTTCGGCCTCGGGCGCGTACGCGCTTCCGGTCGCCGCCTCCGGCGCGTCCTCCTCGGCCTCAGCCTGCGTCGCCACTTCGCCGTAGGACTCCTCGGCCGCGTCGGTCACCGCTTCGGCGATGACCTCGTCATCGGCCTCCCCATCCAGCTCGTCCGCGGCCTCGGGGCCCTCCGTGGCGTCGGTCGTTGCTTCAGGAGCGTCGGTCTCGTCGCTCACGGCCTCGGGTGCCTCGTCAGCGTCAGCGTCAGCGGCGGCCTCGGCGTCCGGTGCTTCGTCCGCCTCCGCCTCGTACACGTCCTCGCCGTCCGCCTCTGCCTCCGGGGATTCGCCCGCCTCGGCGTCGCTCACGGCCTCGGGCGCGTGGTCGGCGTCGCCCTCCGAGTCCAGGCCGTCTTCGTCCGCTTCAGCGCTGTCCCCGGCTTCCGCCTCGACATCGGCCGAGGTCTCGGCCTCAGGGGCGTCCTCGTCGTCGGCCTCCCCGTCCACGTCGGCCTCCGCAGCGACCTCCCCGTCGGCTTCGGCCGCGGCCTCTACCGCCTCGTCGCTGTCGGCTTCGGCGTCTACGTCGGCTGAGGTGTCAGCCTCCGGCGCGTCGCCGGCCACGGTCTCCACCACCACGTAGTGCTCGGCCGCTGCCGCGTCGTGGCTGTCGGCTTCCGCGTTCACGTCGGCCGAGGTGTCAGCCTCCGGCGCGTCGCCGGCCCCCGCCTCCTCCACCGCCACGTCGTGCTCGGCCCCCGCCGGGTCGTCACCGTCGGCCTCTGCGTCCACCTCGGTCGCGGCCTCCGCCTCCGCCACGTCGCTGTCGGCCTCAGCCTCCACCGCGTCGTCGCTGTCCGCCTCCGCCACGACGTCGGCCTCCGCCATGACGTCGGCCTCCGCCTCGGGCGCGTCATCGCCGTCAGCCTCCGCGTCGCCGTCAGCCTCCGCGTGGAGGGCTTCATCCGCCTCGGACTCAAGCGGCGCGTCCCATCCCGGCTCCGCGTCGAGGCTCTCCGCCGACTCCGCCACGGGCTGCACGGACTCGTCGCCTTCCGCGTCGGCGGCTTCGTCCGACTCGGCAACAGGCTCCGCGGCGTCGTCGTTCTCCGGGTCGGCGGCCTCGTCCGCCTCGGCCTCGACCTGCGCGGTGTCGTCGGTCTCCGCGTACGGGCCGTCCTCGGCCGCCGCGTCGAGCGCCTCGACGGTCTCCGCCTCAGCCGGGTCCCCGGCCTGCGCGTCGGGCACCTGCTCGGTATCGGCCGCGACGACGGCGTCCCCGGCCTCGCTCGCTTCGCCGGACATCGCGTCGTCCGCCTGCGCGTCGGGGGTGTCGTCGGTCTCGGCCTGGGGCTCGTCGGTGCCGGCCGGTGGGGCGACGGTCGGCAGCTCGCTGGTGGTCTCCAGCAGGGCGGCCCGCTCCTGCGGGCTCAGCTGGAGAGTGGGCTCCTGCTCCTCCTCCGCCTCCGCCTGCGGCGCGGGCTGCGGGGGTACGGGCGGGATGAAGGCGGGGATGCGTGGCGGCAGCGGGGCGAAGTGGGGGTTGGTCATGCGAACCTCGGCTCTCGCGCGGTGGGGTACAGCGCCACGACGGGCGCTCGCGGGGATGCGGGCAACCTACCGCCGGGCACCCCGGCCGCGCGTCATCCCAGCGGCCGAAACTGTGACCGGGGCCACCTCGATCACTCGACTTGCCTGGCAATCGGCGGTATGCGCGGCCAAGATACGCCGATGTGCCAGGCAAGTCGGGCGATCATGAGGCAACAGGTGAGACGCCCGCCGCACCGGCGTGTCGATGTGATCAGCGGTGGGGGAGAATTCGCGGTGTGTCAGGGACCGAGCAGCTGGATCCGCGCATCGCGGCCCGTCTGAAGCGCGACCGCGACGGGCTCGTCGCGGCGGTGGTGCGCCAGTTCGACACCGGTGAGGTGCTGATGCTGGCCTGGATGGACGACGAGGCGCTGCGCCGCACGCTGTCCACGGGCCGGGCGACGTACTGGTCGCGCAGCCGGGGGGAGTACTGGGTGAAGGGCGCGACCTCGGGCCACCACCAGTTCGTGCGCTCGGTGGCGCTGGACTGCGACGGGGACGCGCTGCTGGTGAGCGTGGACCAGGTCGGCCCGGCGTGCCACACCGGCAGCCGGACCTGCTTCACCGACGAGCTGGAGATCACCGCGGAGCGCCAGGAGATGACGGCATGAGCAACGCCGCGAGCAGCGGGGCGGTCAGCCCGGACCTGGCCGGTTTCCGCGCGCGGGCGGCCCGCCGCCGGGTGGTGCCGGTGACCCGCCGGCTGCTGGCCGACGCGGAGACGCCGGTGGGGGTGTATCGCAAGCTGGCGGGCGGTCCGGGCACGTTCCTGCTGGAGTCGGCGGAGCAGGGCGCGGGCGCGGCCGGCACGGCCTGGTCGCGCTACTCGTTCATCGGGGTGCGCAGCCTGGCGACGCTGACCGAGCGGGACGGGCAGGCGCACTGGCTGGGCAGCCCGCCGGACGGCGTGCCGGTGACCGGCGACCCGGTGGCCGTGCTGCGGGACACCGTGGCCGCGCTGACCGGCGACGACGCGGGGGACGAGGACCTGCCGCCGCTGACCGGGGGACTGGTCGGCTTTCTGTCGTACGACCTGGTGCGCCGGTTCGAGCGGCTGCCCCGGCTGGCCGAGGACGACCTGCACGTGCCGGAGCTGGGGCTGTTCCTGGCCACGGATCTGGTGGTGCTGGACCACTTCCTGGGCCAGGCGATCGTGGTGGCCAACGCGGTGCTGCCCGAGCACGCCGACGCCGAGCAGGTCGCGGCGGCGTACCACCATGCCATCGGGCGGCTGGACGCGATGACGACCGCGCTGTCCCGGCCGACCCCGCCGATGATCTCGACGGTGCAGCGGGTGCGGCCCGCGGAGCTGGTGTCGCGCACCCCGGCGGGGGAGTTCGGCAAGGCCGTGGAGGTGGCCAAGGAGGCGATCCGGGCCGGGGACTGCTTCCAGATCGTGGTGTCGCAGCGCTTCGAGGCGAAGAACGACGCCGACCCGCTCGACATCTACCGGGTGCTGCGCGCGACCAACCCGAGCCCGTACATGTACCTGCTGCGCTTCGACGACTTCGACATCGTCGGCTCGTCCCCCGAGGCGCACGTGAAGATCACCAAGGGCGACGACGGGGTACGCCGGGGCCTGCTGCACCCGATCGCGGGCACCCGGCCCCGGGGCGAGTCGCCGGAGGCGGACGCCGCGCTGGCCGCGGAGCTGATCGCCGACCCGAAGGAGCGCTCCGAGCACGTCATGCTCGTCGACCTGGGCCGCAACGACCTGGGCCGGGTGTCGCGCGCGGGCACGATCGAGGTGCCGGAGTTCGCCATGGTGGAGCGCTACAGCCACGTGATGCACATCGTGTCGACGGTGGTCGGGGAGCTGCGCGCGGACTGCACGGCGCTGGACGCGCTGGCCGCGACGTTCCCGGCGGGCACGCTGTCGGGAGCGCCGAAGGTGCGCGCGATGGAGATCATCGAGGAGCTGGAGCCGACCCGGCGCGGCCTCTACGGCGGCACGGTCGGCTACTTCGGCTTCGGCGGCGACCTGGACATGGCGATCGCGATCCGGACCGCCCTGCTGCGCGGCGGCACGGCGTACGTGCAGGCGGGGGCGGGCGTGGTGGCCGACTCGGACCCGGCGTTCGAGGAGCAGGAGACCCGGAACAAGGCGATGGCGGTGCTCGCCGCGATCGCCACCGCGCAGACCCTCCAGGCGGCCCGATGAGCACCCCCGACACGGCTGCCCAGCCGCACGCCGCCGACGGCACATCCGTCGCGAACGGCCTGGCGGGGGCCGCGGACGTGGCGAACCTCGCGGAGGCGGGCGCTCCGGTGGACGCCGACGACGCGAAGCGCGCCGCGGTGCGGCGTACCCGCATGATCGTTCTTGCGGGCCTGGCCGTGCTGGTGCTGTTGTGGTTCGTGCCCGGGGGGTCGGTGTCGTGGGTGCGGCCCGCGGTGCTGGCGCTGGCCGCGGGCGTGGTCGCGGTCTGGTACTGGCGGCGCAGCGGCGATCACGCGCGCCGCACCGCCGCCGCGGAGCCGCGGGTCGAGGACACCCGGGACCTGTGGGACGCGCTGGACCGGGGCGAGGACCTCACCGATGATCCGCGGGTCTGACCGGGCGCTGATCGTCCGGGTCGACACGGGCACGGCCGAGCTGATCCCCGACCCCGACCTGCCCGACGCGTGGCTGCTGCGGCTCAACGGCACCGCCCAGTCGCACGTCAACCTGAACGATCCGACGCTGATCGCGTTCGACTACATCCGCCGCTTCGCCGACGTGATCGAGGCGGTGTGCCCGCCCGGCCCGCTGGACGTGCTGCACCTGGGCGGGGGAGCGATGACCCTGCCGCGCTGCCTGGCGGAGATGCGGCCGGGCAGCGCCCAGACGGTGGTGGAGCTGGACCGGGCGCTGTCCGAGCTGGTCGCCACCCGGCTGCCGGTGACGCAGGACGGCATCGAGCTGGTGACGGCCGACGCACGGGCGGCGCTGGAGCAGGCCGAGCCGGCCTCGGCGGACGTGATCGTGGCCGACATCTTCACCGGCGCGAAGGTGCCCCCGCACGTGACCACGGTCGAGTTCGCGCGGGCGGCGCGGCGGGCGCTGCGGCCGGGCGGCTGGTATCTGGCCAACGTCATGGACCTGGCCCCGCTGATGTTCGCCCGCCGCCAGGCCGCCACGCTGCGCGAGGTGTTCGGCGAGGTGGCGGTGGTGGCCGACGCCGCGCTCCTGCGCGGGCGCGGCACCGGCAACCTGCTGCTGGTCGCCGGGGACGATCCGGCGGGGGTACGCGCGCTGGTGCGGCGCATCGCCGCCGACCCCACCCGGGCCCGGGTCGAGCACGGCCCGCGCCTGGCGGAGTTCGTGCGGAGCGTGCGCCCGCGATGGGATGAATGAATGTCCCAGGTCCGGTGATCGGACGTCTGTGCATGCCTGAGCAGCCAGCGGGTCGTCCATCGCACGTCACCGGGTGCGGCATTATGCACTAGCCCATCAGGTGAGGCACGCCATACCCCGTTCACCTTGCGCGTGCGGCGGGTGCCTAGCATCTGCCCATGGCATCCGACGAGCTGAGCAGCATGGAGCCAGGCGAGCCGGCCCCGAGCGCATCGATGCGAGACCACGGCGGCAGCGTGCTCGACGAGATCATCGCGGGGGTCCGTGAGGACGTCGAGGCGCGCGAGCGCCTGGTCTCCATGGACGAGATCAAGAAGCGCGCGGCGGCGGCCCCGCCGCCCCTGGACGCGTACGCGGCGCTGCGCCGCGCGGGCGTCGGCGTGATCGCCGAGGTGAAGCGCTCGTCGCCCAGCAAGGGTGCGCTGGCGGAGATCCCCGACCCGGCCGAGCTGGCCGCGGAGTACGAGGCGGGCGGTGCCCGCGCGGTCAGCGTGCTGACCGAGGGCCGCTGGTTCGGCGGCTCCCTGGACGACCTCGCGGCGGTCCGCGCCCGCATCGGCATCCCGGTGCTGCGCAAGGATTTCGTCTGCTCGACGTACCAGGTGCACGAGGCGCGCGCGTTCGGCGCCGACCTGGTGCTGCTGATCGTCGCGGCGCTGGAGCAGAAGGTGCTGTCCGGGCTGCTCGACCGCATCGAGTCGCTGGGCATGACCCCGCTGGTCGAGGTGCACACCGAGGAAGAGGCCGACCGCGCCCTGGAGGCCGGCGCCCGCGTCATCGGCGTGAACGCCCGCAACCTGCGCACACTGGAGGTGGACCGGTCGGTGTTCGAGCGGATCGCGCCCGGCCTGCCCAACAGCGTCGTCAAGATCGCTGAGTCGGGCGTCCGGGGTCCGCTGGACCTGATCAAGTACGCCTCGGCGGGTGCCGACGCGGTCCTCGTCGGTGAGGGCCTGGTCACCCAGAAGAGCCCGCGCGACGCGGTCGCCGAGCTGGTCAACGCGGGCAACCACCCCGCGACGCCGCGCCCCGCCCGCTGACGCGGACACCCCTCGCCTGACCGCTGCTCGGCCGGAGCGGCGGCTGACGCCGAAGGAGGGGCACATGTTGCCCGACGACCGGGGCCACTTCGGCCCGTACGGCGGCCGGTTCGTCCCGGAGGCGCTCATCGCGGCGCTCGACGAGCTGGACGCGCACTACCGCAAGGCCATGGCCGATCCCGAGTTCACCGGCGAATTCGAGCGGATGCTGCGCGAGTACGCGGGCACCCCGTCCCTGCTCTACGACGCCACCCGGCTGTCGGAGCGGGTCGGCGGCGCGCGCATCCTGCTCAAGCGCGAGGACCTCAACCACACCGGCGCGCACAAGGTGCGCAACGTGCTCGGCCAGGCGCTGCTCACCAAGCGGATGGGCAAGACCCGCGTCATCGCCGAGACCGGCGCGGGCCAGCACGGCGTCGCCAGCGCCACCGCCGCGGCGTACCTGGACCTCGAATGCGTCGTCTACATGGGCGAGGTCGACACCAAGCGCCAGGCCCTGAACGTGGCCCGGATGAAGATGCTCGGCGCCACCGTCATCCCGGTCACCACCGGCTCGAAGACGCTCAAGGACGCGATCAACGAGGCGCTGCGCGACTGGGTCACCAACGTCGACGAGACGCACTACCTGCTGGGCACCGCGGCCGGGCCGCACCCGTTCCCGGCGATGGTGCGCGACTTCGTGCGCGGCATCGGCGTCGAGGCGCGGGCGCAGTGCCTGGAGAAGACCGGCGCGCTGCCGGACGCGGTCGCGGCCTGCGTCGGCGGCGGCTCCAACGCCATCGGCATGTTCCACGCCTTCGTGCCTGACGCGGACGTGCGCCTCTACGGCTTCGAGGCGGGCGGCGACGGCGTCGAGACCGGCCGCCACGCCGCCAGCATCACCGGCGGCAGCCACGGCGTGCTGCACGGCTCCCGCTCGTACCTGCTGCAGGACGAGGACGGCCAGACCATCGAGTCGCACTCGATCTCGGCCGGCCTGGACTACCCGTCGGTCGGCCCCGAGCACGCCTGGCTGCACGACCAGGGCCGGGCGCGCTACCAGCCGGTCACCGACGCCGAGGCGATGGACGCGTTCGCGCTGCTGTGCCGCACCGAGGGCATCATCCCGGCGATCGAGAGCGCGCATGCGCTGGCCGGCATGCTGCGCGAGCTGCCCGCGCTGCGCGCCGAGCTGGGCCGGGAGCCGACGGTCATCGTGAACCTGTCCGGCCGCGGCGACAAGGACATGCACACCGCGGGTGAGTACTTCGGGCTGTTCGACGGGGATGTGATCGGGTGAACGTCACGACTGCCTACGAGAAGGCGCGGGCCGAGGGCCGGGCGGCGCTGGTGGGCTACCTGCCCGCCGGGTTCCCGTCGGTGGCCGGGGGCATCTCCGCGGTCAAGGCGATGATCGAGGCCGGGGTGGACCTGGTGGAGATCGGCCTGCCGTACTCCGACCCGGTCATGGACGGACCCGTCATCCAGCGCGCCACCGAGCAGGCGCTGGCGGGCGGCGTACGCACCCGCGACGTCATCGCCACCGTCGAGGCCGTGTCCGGCGCGGGCGTGCCCGTGCTGGTGATGAGCTACTGGAACCCGATCGAGAAGTACGGCGTCGACGCGTTCGCCCGCGACCTCGCCGGGGCCGGCGGCGCCGGGCTGATCACGCCCGACCTCATCCCCGACGAGGCGGACGAGTGGCTGGCCGCCTCGGACCAGCACCACCTGGACCGGGTGTTCCTGATCTCGCCCTCGTCGACCGACGAGCGCATCGCGATGACCGTGCGGCACTGCCGCGGCTTCGTGTACGCCACCGCGGTCATGGGCGTCACCGGCGCCCGCGACGCCACCTCCACCGCCGCGCCGACCCTGGTCGCCCGCGCCAAGAAGGTCTCCGGCACCCTCCCCGTCGGCGTCGGCCTGGGGGTACGCAGCGGCGTCCAGGCCGCCGAGGTGGGCGCCTACGCCGACGGCGTCATCGTCGGCAGCGCCCTCGTCTCCGCCCTCGCCGACGGCGGCGAACCCGCCCTCCGCACCCTCACCCACGACCTCCGGGCGGGCCTCACCCCCTGACCCCCTCTGCGTTGATCATGAACTTAGGGGCGTGTTCGACGGCGTGTCGCCGCCCCTAAGTTCATGATCGATGTCCGTGGCCGTCCCGGGTCATGATCAGCGCAAAGTCGGGGCGGGCGGGGGGTGGGGATCGACGGGCTGGGACGGTAGGGTTTGCGCTCGTGAACCTCGCCTCCATCCCGTCCCCGTCCACGGCGGTCTGGCACCTCGGACCGGTGCCGCTGCGGGCGTACGCGCTGTGCATCATCGCGGGCATCGTGCTCGCCTGCATCGTCACCGACCGGCGGATGCGCAGCCGGGGTGCCCCGCCGTGGGCCGTGCTCGACATCGCCGTCTGGGCGGTGCCGTTCGGCATCGTCGGCGCCCGCATCTACCACGTGCTCAGCTCGCCCGACGCCTACTTCGGCGAGGGTGGCGACCTGGTCAAGGCGCTCTACGTCTGGGAGGGCGGCCTCGGCATCTGGGGCGGCGTCGCGGGCGGCGCGCTCGGCGCCTGGCTGGCCTGCCGCCAGCTCGGCATGTCGTTCAGCTTCGTGGCCGACACCATCGCGGTGGGCCTGCCACTGGCGCAGGCCGTGGGCCGGCTCGGCAACTGGTTCAACAACGAGCTGTACGGCGGCAAGACGGACCTGCCGTGGGGCCTGCAGGTCCACGTCATGTCGGACACCACCCCGGGCCAGGCCATGGTCGGCCCCGACGGCGAGCCGGAACTGCGCGAGGGCCTCTACCACCCGACGTTCCTCTACGAGCTGCTGTGGAACCTCGGCGTCGCGGGCGTCGTGTACTGGCTGGACAAGCGCTACAAGTTCGGCAAGGGCCGGGCGTTCGCGCTCTACGTGATGCTCTACACGCTCGGCCGCGGCTGGATCGAGGCCATGCGCACCGACCCGGCGACCATGATCGGCGGCCTGCGCCTCAACGTGTGGACCTCGATCATCGTGTTCCTGGGCGCGGCGGCGTACTTCTTCCTCGTCAAGGGCGTCCAGGAGTTCCTGATCCCGAACGTCGACGCCGCGGGCGAGCCCGTCAAGGGCTTCCAGACCGTCACCGAGGAGCAGTACCAGGCCTTCCTCGCCGACGGCACCCGCCCGGACGCGGTCGGCGGCCCGTCCGGCGACGCCGGTGACGAGCCGGGCGGCCCGGCGGACGACGCCGAGACGGACGGCCCGGCGGACCTGCCCGCGCAGAAGACCGCGGCGAAGGGCTGAGCCACATGCGCAGCGCGGTGGTGGTCGGAGCGGGCGTCGGCGGCCTCGCCACGGCGGGCGCCCTCGCCCGGACCGGGTGGCGGGTCACCCTGCTGGAGCGCGCGGACCGGCTGCGTGCCGAGCCCGCCGCGCTGCTGCTGTGGCCCAACGCCGTCGCCGCGCTCCGCTCTCTCGGCCTCGGCACCGGGCTCGGCGCCATCGCCACCCCGGTGCCGGTCGGCGGCCTGCGCCGCGCCGACGGGCAGTGGCTGGCCCAGCCCTCCGCGGCGAGCGCCACCGCCACCCCGGTCGTCGTACACGCTGAGGACCTGCACGACACGTTCATCGCCGGGCTCGGCGACCACATCGAGATCCGCACCGGCATCACCGTGCGCACCATGCACGCCCGCCCCGGTGACCGGCCCGCCGTCGGCGACGGCCGGCACACCTGGGAGGCCGACGTCATCGTCGCGGCCGACGGCGCCGACAGCACACTGCGGGCCCGGCTCGCGCCGCAGTCGATCGCGGTCAGCTCCGGCTACGCCGCCTGGCGCGCCGTCATCCCGTGGTATCGCGCGCCCAAGCTGCCCGAGGACCTGGTCCTGGCGGGGGAGACGCTGAGCGGCGGCTACCGCTTCCTGGCCGCCTCGCTGGGCGACCGGGGCAGCTCCGGCGCGTCCAGCCGGGGCGGCATCTACTGGACCGCCACCGTGGCCGGGGCCGCCCGGCCCGAGCCCAAGGCCACCCAGCTGACCCTGCTCAAGCGCTGGTTCGCGGGCTGGCACGCACCCATCTCGGACCTGCTCGCGGCGACCGAGCCGGACGACCTCGTACAGCAGGACGGGCGGCAGCTGCGGCCGCTGCCGTCCGAGCTGGCGTTCCCTGTCGGGACCGGCGGGTTCGCGCTGGTCGGCGACGCCGCGCACGCCATGCCGCACCACCTGGCCCAGGGGGCCGGGCTGGCGCTGGAGGACGCGGCCACGCTGCGCGCCCTGCTGCTGCCGGCGATCCCCGGACCGGGCTGCAACGCGGCGCTGGCGGCGTACTCCGCGGCGCGCCGGGCACGAGCGGCGCAGGTGGTCCGGCAGACCCAGCGCGTCGGCGCGGTGCTCGCCCCACGCGGCAACCTGGTCACCCGGGCTCGCGACCGCGCCTTCGGCGCGCTGGCGCCCCGCGTCCTCGACAAGGCCGCCGCCGTCGCCGCCGACTGGCAACCCCCCACCACCTGACCGGCCCACCCGGCGGCCCTCACCACCCGCCCTCCACCAGCCGCCGCACGATCCCCACGCCGCGCGCCACACCGCCACCCTCGCGCGCCCCGCGCCGTGCCACGCCGCCGCACCCTCGCGCGTCCGGCGCCGCCGCGCCACGCTCGCACGCCCTGCGGCGCGCCGCGCGCCATGATCGCGGGTTCGTGTCGGATTGTGGGGCCGGACCGCAGGTTGTGACACGAGACCGCGATCATCACCAGAACCCTGAGACCCGCCCGCCATGATCGCGTCGATCTTGCGTGAAGTGTTGCCCTTATGGGCGATATGGGCGTGTCGCACCCACAGTTCGCGCAAGATCGGCACGCCAGAGGTGGGGCGGGGTGGGGCTGCGCCGGTGGGAGTCGTTGTCGGGTCAGAGTTCGGGGCCGGGTTTCATGTCGTTGCGGAGGGCGGTGGCCTTTTTGGTGAGGCGGTCGGCGGCCTCCTCGGCGGTGACCTTGGTGCCGGGTTTGACGTCCTGCGGGGTCTCGCCGGGGTATTTGGGCTGGACCATGGTGTCGCCGCGGTCCTTGGTGAGGGCGGCGGCCGTCTGCTGCTCGGCGGCGCGGGCCTTGAGGTGTGCGGACACCCGGGTGCTCTCCTCCTCGATCCGGCCGAGGGCACGTTCCCAGCGGGAGCGCATCGGGCCGATCAGGCCGCCGCCCACGCCGACGATGAGGATGCCGGAGATGGTGGCGAGGATCGCGACGAGCACCGGCGTGGTGATGGTGGTGGCGATGCCGGCCTGGTTGAGCGCGGCGATGGCACCCAGCGCGATGATCGCGACCTGGGCGATCCGGCCCACGGCACGCCCGTACGAGAAGTGCGACAGGGCGTTGCTGATGACGTTGAAGACGGCGTTGGCGATGGCGACCGCCACCACGATGATCACGCAGGCGACGATGAGGCGCGGCAGCCAGGCGATCACGTCGTCGATCAGGTTGCTGATCGGGTTGGGCCCGAACACGCTGAACGCGAGCTGGAACGTGAACAGCAGCAGCGCGTAGTAGACCAGCATGCCCACCAGCCCGCTGGGGGTGTACCGGCCGGTCCAGCGGTCCATGCCGGTGCGCTGGGCCAGGTGGTTGAACCGGGCTTTGGCCAGGCCCTTGTCGACGAGTGAGCCGATCACCTTGGCGATGATCCAGCCGATGACCAGGATGGCGGCGCAGGCGAGGATCTTGAGGCCGATGTACGCCAGCGCACCCAGCGTGACCTGCAGAGTCGGGTTCACGGTCGTCCCCCTCCGTCCTAGCGGACGTGCTCAGCCGCAGACTACGGCGGGGCGGGGACCGGTGATCGCCGTTTCGGATCTAAACATCCATCGGAGCCGCATCCATCGGATGCCGCACTTCGCGGCACAGATCAGCGATCATCGAAGGGCGGCGGCGGGACGTCGCGCGGTTAACCTCTGCGACGCGCCCGACACGCGCGGGAAACGTTTCGGTCACGTGACCGGGCGCAGGTGATCAGCCTGCGGTGGTCCGTCCCTTTACCTACTAACTGGGAAGTAGCTTCTCACCATGTGGACGTGTGATCAATCTGTGTCTGGTGGACACCCAGGCCGTTTAACGTAGACTCAACACTCACAGACTCGTCCCCATACTCGTGCGAACCGCGCGAGGGAGTCCGTGCACCGCTGAACCTGCGGGTTCACTCAAGGGCCGACGTCGTCCCGCTCGGATAGGACCGTTAACGAACCCGGCACGCCCCCGCGCCATCGCCGTCGCGGCTTGCAGGCATTCCACCCGTTCGTGGCCGATACCGAATGATCTCTCTCCCCGTGACGACAGGAGGCCCGGTGGCATCGCCATACCCGCACCCCCTGCAGCCTGGTAAGCCGGCCGCGACGCAGCCTGCCCTGACGGCGGCCCCGGCCGCAGTGGGTCTCTACGACCCCGCCTTCGAGCACGACTCCTGCGGCGTCGCGTTCGTCGCCGACGTGCACGGCCGCCGCAGCCACGACGTGGTCGCCCGGGGCCTGTCGGCGCTGTGCCGGCTGGACCACCGCGGCGCCCGCGGTGCCGAGACCACGACCGGTGACGGCGCGGGCATCCTGCTGCAGGTGCCGGACGCGTTCCTGCGCGAGGTGGTGGACTTCCCGCTGCCGCCCGCCGGCCAGTACGCGACCGGCCTGGTCTTCCTGCCGGTCAACGGCGCCGACGAGGCCCGCGCGCTGACCGTGCTGGAGAAGTACGCACTCGTCGAGGGCGCGCAGATCCTCGGCTGGCGCGACGTGCCGGTGGACGCCGAAGGGCTGGGCGCCACCGCGGAGAACGCGCGCCCGCGCATCCGCCAGGTGTTCCTCAGCGCGCACAGCATCGCCGGGCACCGCTACGGCGAGCCGCTCAGCGGCCTGGAGCTGGAGCGCGTGGCGTACTGCGTGCGCAAGCAGACCGAGCGGGAGACCCGCGAGCGCGGCGTCCCGCTGTACTTCCCGTCGCTGTCCGGCCGGACCATGACCTACAAGGGCATGCTCACGCCGGACCAGCTGGGCACGTTCTTCCCGGACCTGTCCGACCCGCGCGTGGTCAGCGCGATCGCGCTGGTGCACTCGCGGTTCTCGACGAACACGTTCCCGAGCTGGCCGCTGGCCCACCCGTACCGCTTCATCGCGCACAACGGCGAGATCAACACGATCCGGGGCAACAAGAACTGGATGCAGGCCCGCGAGGCGCTGCTGGCCAGCCCGCTGCTGCCGGGCAACCTGCGCCGGCTGTTCCCGATCTGCACGCCGGAGGCGTCCGACTCGGCCAACTTCGACGAGGTGCTGGAGCTGCTGCACCTGGCCGGGCGGAGCCTGCCGCACGCGGTGCTGATGATGATCCCGGAGGCGTGGGAGAACGACCCGGTGATGGACCCCGCGAAGCGGGCGTTCTACCAGTTCCACGCGAGCCTGATGGAGCCGTGGGACGGCCCGGCGAGCGTCGCGTTCACCGACGGCACGGTGGTGGGCGCGGTGCTGGACCGCAACGGCCTGCGCCCGGGGCGCTGGTGGCGCACCGAGGACGGCCTGGTCGTGCTGGGCAGCGAGGCGGGCATGCTCGACCTCGACCCGGCGACCGTCGTCGCCAAGGGCCGCCTGGAGCCTGGCAAGATGTTCCTGGTCGACACCGAGGCAGGGCGCGTCATCTCCGACGAGGAGATCAAGAACGAGCTGGCGTCCGAGGCGCCCTACGCCGAGTGGCTGCACGGCGGGCTGATGCACCTGGAGGGCCTGCCCCAGCGCGAGCACATCGTCTACACGCACGACTCGGTGCAGCGCCGCCAGCAGACCTTCGGCTACTCGGAGGAGGAGCTGAAGATCCTGCTCGCGCCGATGGCGCGGGCGGGCGCCGAGCCGCTGGGCTCGATGGGCACCGACACCCCGATCTCGCCGCTGTCGACCCGGCCGCGGCTGCTGTACGACTACTTCCACCAGATCTTCGCGCAGGTCACCAACCCGCCGCTGGACGCGATCCGGGAGGAGATGGTCACCAGCCTCTCGCTGACCATCGGCCCCGAGGGCAACCTGCTGGACCCGAACGCGTCGAGCTGCCGCCAGATCGTCCTGCCGTACCCGATCATCGACAACGACGAGCTGGCGAAGATCCTCTCCATCGACGAGGACGGCAACCTGCCCGGCTTCAAGGCGGTGCGGGTCTCCGGCCTGTACCCGCTGCGCGACGGCGCGGACGGGCTGAAGGCCCGGCTGACCGAGATCCGCCGGCACGTGTCCGAGGCGATCGAGGACGGCGTGCGCATCCTGGTGCTGTCGGACCGCGACTCCACCGCCGACCTGGCCCCGATCCCGTCGCTGCTGCTCACCGCGGCGGTGCACCAGCATCTGGTACGCGAGCAGACGCGCACCCAGGTCGCGCTGATCGTCGAGTCCGGCGACTGCCGCGAGGTGCACCACGCCGCGGTGCTCGTCGGCTACGGCGCCGCCGCCGTGAACCCGTACCTGGCGTTCGAGAGCGTCGAAGACCTGATCACCACCGGCGCGCTGCCCAACATCGCGCCCGAGAAGGCCGTGCGCAACGTCGTCAAGGCGCTGGGCAAGGGCATCCAGAAGATCATGTCGAAGATGGGCATCTCGACCGTGTCGTCGTACTGCGGCGCGCAGGTGTTCGAGGCGGTCGGCCTGTCCGCGCAGCTCGTCGAGCGCTACTTCACCGGCACCCCGAGCCGCATCCAGGGCATCGGGCTGGCCGAGATCCACGCCGAGGTCGCCGCGCGCCACGCGGTGGCGTACCCGACCAACCCGGCCGAGCAGACGCACCGGCGCCTGGAGGTCGGCGGCGAGTACCAGTGGCGCCGCGAGGGCGAGATCCACCTGTTCAACCCGGAGACGGTGTTCCTGCTCCAGCACGCCACCCGCTCCGGCCAGTACGACGTGTTCCGCCGCTACACCGACAAGGTCGACGCGCTCGCCGCGCAGGCCGGGTCGCTGCGCGGGCTGTTCGCGTTCAAGGACGCCACCCCGATCCCGATCGAGGAGGTCGAGCCGGTCACCGAGATCGTGAAGCGGTTCGCCACCGGCGCGATGTCGTACGGCTCCATCTCGGCCGAGGCGCACGAGACGCTGGCCATCGCGATGAACCGGATCGGCGGCAAGTCGAACACCGGCGAGGGCGGCGAGGACGTCGCGCGCCTGTACGACCCGGCCCGGCGCTCGGCGGTCAAGCAGGTCGCCTCCGGCCGCTTCGGCGTGACCACGGAGTACCTCGTGCACGCCGACGACATCCAGATCAAGATGGCGCAGGGCGCGAAGCCCGGCGAGGGCGGCCAGCTGCCCGGCAACAAGGTGTGGCCGTGGATCGCCAAGACCCGGCACGCCACCCCGGGCGTCGGCCTGATCTCGCCCCCGCCGCACCACGACATCTACTCGATCGAGGACCTGGCGCAGCTGGTGTACGACGTCAAGTGCGTCAACCCCGGCGCGCGGGTGCACGTGAAGCTGGTCAGCGAGGTCGGCGTCGGCACGGTCGCGGCGGGCGTGGCCAAGCTCAAGGCCGACGTCATCCTGATCTCCGGCCACGACGGCGGCACCGGCGCGTCCCCGCTGAACTCGCTCAAGCACGCGGGCACCCCGTGGGAGCTGGGCCTGGCCGAGACGCAGCAGACGCTGCTGCTCAACGGCCTGCGCGACCGGGTCACCGTGCAGGTCGACGGCCAGCTCAAGACCGGCCGCGACGTGATCGTGGCGGCGCTGCTGGGCGCGGAGGAGTTCGGCTTCGCCACCGCCCCGCTCATCGTCGAGGGCTGCATCATGATGCGGGTCTGCCACCTGGACACCTGCCCGGTCGGCATCGCCACGCAGAACCCGGTGCTGCGGGAGCGCTTCACCGGCAAGCCGGAGTTCGTGGAGAACTTCTTCTGGTTCCTCGCCGAGCAGGTGCGCGAGCAGCTGGCGGCGCTGGGCCTGCGCAGCATCGACGAGGCCGTGGGCCGGGTCGACCTGCTGGACCTGGTGCCCGCGACCGAGCACTGGAAGGCGCACGGGCTGGACCTGTCGCCGGTGCTCGCGGTGCCCGGCTCGCCGTACGGCGACGCGCCCCGCAAGGTGCGCGAGCAGGACCACGGCCTGGACGCGTCGCTGGACAACGTGCTGCTGCGCCACGCCGAGCCGGCGCTGGTGGGCGGCACCCCGGTGCGCTTCGACGTGACCGTGCGCAACGAGCACCGCAGCGTCGGCGCGATGCTGGGCGGTGAGGTCGTGCGGCGCGCGGGAGGGGCGGGCCTGCCCGACGGCACCATCGACGTGACGCTGCACGGCACGGCCGGGCAGTCGTTCGGCGCGTTCGTGCCGCGCGGTGTCACGCTGCGCCTGATCGGCGACACGAACGACTACGCGGGCAAGGGCCTGTCCGGCGGGCGGCTCATCGTGCGCCCGGACGCGCGCAGCCCGTTCGCCGCGGAGGACCAGATCATCGCGGGCAACACCCTGCTGTACGGCGCGACCTCCGGTGAGGCGTACCTGCGCGGCCGGGTGGGCCAGCGGTTCGCCGTCCGCAACTCGGGCGCGACCGCGGTGGTCGAGGGCGTGGGCGACCACGGCTGCGAGTACATGACCGGCGGCACCGTGGTGGTGCTCGGCCCGACCGGGCGCAACTTCGCCGCGGGCATGTCCGGTGGCGCGGCGTTCGTGCTCGACCTGGACCCGCTGCTGGTCAACCGGGAGCTGGTGGACCTCGGCGAGGTGGACGAGGTCGCGGCGGAGGGCCTGTTCGAGCTGGTCGAGCGGCACTTCCAGGAGACGGGTTCGGCGGTGGCGGAGAAGCTGCTGGCCGACTGGGCGGGCAGCGCGGAGCGCTTCACCGCCGTGATCCCGCGCGACTACAAGCGCGTGATCGAAGCCATGCGGGCCGCCGAGGCTGCCGGCCGCGACATCGACGCCGCGGTCATGGAGGTGGCACGTGCCTGACCCGAACGGTTTCCTGCGCTACGGCCGGCGCATGCCGGCCCGCCGGCCGGTCCCGGTGCGCATCATGGACTGGCGCGAGGTGTATCCCTCCGCCGACGACGAGCTGATCCGCGAGCAGGCGGGGCGCTGCATGGACTGCGGCATCCCGTTCTGCCACGAGGGCTGCCCGCTGGGCAACCGCATCCCGGACTGGAACGACCTGGTCCGCACCGGCAACTGGAACGCCGCGATCCAGTCGCTGCACAGCACGAACAACTTCCCGGAGTTCACCGGGCGGCTGTGCCCGGCGCCGTGCGAGGCGTCGTGCGTGCTGGCCATCGCCGACGACGCGGTGACCATCAAGCAGGTCGAGGTCGAGATCATCAACCGGGCGTACGTCAACGGCCGGGTCCGCCCGCAGCCCGCGGCGACCCCGTCCGGCAAGACCGTCGCCGTGGTCGGCTCCGGCCCGGCGGGTCTGGCTGCCGCGCAGCAGCTCGCGCGGGCCGGGCACACCGTGACGGTGTACGAGCGCGACGACGCGATCGGCGGCCTGCTGCGCTACGGCATCCCGGACTTCAAGCTGGAGAAGCACCACATCGACGCCCGGGTCGAGCAGCTGCTGGCCGAGGGCGTCACCTTCCGCACCGGCGTGAACGTCGGGGTGGACGTGCCCGCCGCGCAGCTGCGCGCCGAGCACGACGCGGTGCTGCTGGCCACCGGCGCGCTGGCCGGCCGCGACACGGACACCCCGGGCCGCGAGCTGTCCGGTATCCACATGGCCATGGCGCACCTGGCGCAGTCCAACGTGGCCGTGGCCGGGGGAGCGCAGCCGGAGATCACCGCGGCGGGCAAGCACGTGGTCATCATCGGCGGCGGCGACACCGGCGCGGACTGCCTGGGCGTCGCCCACCGGCAGGGCGCCGCCTCGGTGCTCCAGCTCGACCGGTACCCGCAGCCTCCCGACGCCCGCGACGAGGCGCGCGACCCGTGGCCGACCTGGCCGTGGATCCTGCGCAACTACGCGGCGCACGAGGAGGGCGGCGAGCGGGCGTTCTCGGTCGCGGTGCAGCGCTTCGTCGGCGACGACCAGGGCCGCGTCCGTGCGATCGTGCTGGTGGACGTCATCGTCGAGCGGGTGAACGGGCGCGGCGTGGTGACCGAGGTGGCCGGCACCGAGCGCGAGGTCCCGGCGGACCTGGTGCTGCTGGCCATCGGCTTCGAGGGCACCGACGCGACCGAGGCGCTGGCGCAGCTGGGCCTGTCGCGCAGCCCGCGGGGCACGGTCGAGTGCGGCCCGGACTGGCAGACCCCGGCCGAGGGCGTCTTCGTCGCCGGCGACGCGCACAAGGGCGCCTCGCTGATCGTGTGGGCGATCGCCGAGGGCCGCAGCGCCGCCGCCGCGATCCACCGCTACCTCGGCGGCGAGGGCAGCCTCCCCGCCCCGGTGGCCCCCTCCTCCCGTCCCCTCATCCCCGCCTGATCCAGAAGGAAGGGCGCCTTCTCCACGGAATTCCGTGGAGAAGGCGCCCTTTTCGATTCTTCAGGTTCAGCGGTGCGCCGGGTCGCGGCCGTTGCCGTTGTTGCGGCGTACCGGGAGCACGGTGACGTTGTCGGCCTGCATCCGGGTCACCACCTCGAACAGCTCCTCCTGGTCCTCGCGCAGCAGTTCCACCATCGCGCTGAGCTTGCCCAGGTCTTCACGGACGTGCAGGTGGGGCACCTCGCCGCCCACGACGTCGCGGCCGGTCGCCTCCTCCAGGATCTTGCTGTACTGCGAGAGCTGCTGGACGATGTCGCTCAGCGCGGTGATCACGATGCGCATGTGCTCGCCGCGCTGGTGGTCGCGGGCCAGCTGGGCGATCTCGTGCTCGCGCAGCCGGTCGACGATGTGCTGGTTGGACAGCGCCACGGCGCCGGCCAGCATCAGCACGACCCCCAGGGCAGTGGCCGCGATGACCCGGGCCATCATGGCCATGTCTTGATCGACGTTCAGCGTGGCGGGCCACACGATCAGGTAGGCCACGAGCACCAGAACGAGGGTGAGGCCCCCCATGCACAGCCAGAACGCCCCACTCTTGACTTTGACAATCACCTGTCTTCCCTTCCGGGACAGCCGGGCGTCGGGCGTACGCGCCGAATATCTACGAGCACTCAGCGTGCGCTGAGAAGTGCCGCGTGCGCTAGTAACAGAGAGCGAATTCATTCACAGCGCCAAATTCTGGACTGCAGGACAACACGCCATCGTCCGGACGTCTCGACTCTGGGCGCTGAGGACATCACCGATTCAAAGAAGACGCATGTTGCAATTCGCACGTGCACGCTACAACTAAAAGTCCGTATAAAAACGACTGTATACCAACGATTCGCCCGTCGCTCATCGTGAGCAACTCAAAGGACATCGAAGCACATTAACGAGTTGTTACATCTAAACGGACAGACCACTGCTGTTTTCCGTCACGGTACGTGATAGTCGATCACTCTGAGGTGATCAGTTCATCAGCGCGAGCATGGTGGTGAACACTCCGAAGGAGACGAACACCCCCAGACCGAACACGACGCCCTCGGTGAACAGGAGCAGCAGCGCGACCATCCTGCGGCCGCCGTGCCGGCGGCGGTAGAGCTCCGTTGCCATGGCCCACCCTCTCAGCGTGGCACCCAGCCGTGCTTGACCAGCAGCGCCGCCACGTCCTCGCGCAGGTACCGGCGGTGCCCGCCGGCGGTGCGGGTGACGCGCAGCAGGCCGCGGTCGGCCCAGCGCTTGACCGTCTTGCGGTCCACCGGCAGCAGCGCGAGCACCTCGGCCGGCGTCATCATCTCGCGGCGGCCCACCCGCACCCCGGCCCCGTCGCGCAGCCCCGCGGCGTAGGTGGCGGCCAGCACCGCCTGCAGCTTCGGGGACAGCTCGTCGCCGTCGTACGCCCGCAACGCCAGCTCCCGCACGTGCGCGGGCAGCCGGGGGACCGGCGCCGTCTGCTCAGACACCGGCGTGCTCCTTCGCTCTGGGGCGGCCCGGCCCGCGTGCCGCGGCGAGTTCGGCATGCAGTGCCACCGCCTCGCCGCGGTAGCGGTCCCGCTCGCGGCACGCGCGCCGGGCCAGTTCCTCGGCCTGCCGTGCCAGCAGGCTCTCCGCGACCAGCGCCGTACGCAGCGCGCTGACCTCCACCCCCGACCGCATGGCCTCCCGGTCGCACAACCGGACCAGCCAGCGGATCCCCCATGTCCAGGTCATCACAGGTACGCCTGCCGCGAGGACGGGACCTGCGGGTACGCCCCGGTGGCGGTGTGCCGTCCGCGGTAGTCGACCGCCGGGTACGGCGGCACCGCGTCCAGATACGCGGTCACCTCGGGGTCGGCCTCCGGCCGGCGCAGCGCCGGCACCGCGGCCGAACCCTGCGCCGGCGCCTGCGTGGGGACCGGATCGCCGGCCGGGCCGGTGGAACGCCACCGGGATCCACCCGGCCGGCGCCGGTTCAGGGCGCGGCGCCAGAACGCGACCACCGCGCGCCGCCGCGCCGCCTGTGCCTGGTCGGGGTCGTCGGCAGCCCACCACTGCCCGTCCCCGTCCGTGACGCCGTCCACCCGGTCGAGGATCAGCTTCGCCTCCTCGACCATCGTCAGCCGCTCCCGTAGCAGGAACAGCGTGGCCGCGAAGCTCACCGCGATCACCGCACCGGTGTAGAGGGTGAGGAACGTCGGTGTGAGCGTCATGACCTGCTCTCCTCGAAACCGTCGGGGAGCAGCCGGCCCAGCATCCGCACCGCGCGGCACTGCAGCGCCTTGACCGCGCCCTCGCTCTTGCCCATGGACTGGGCGGTCTCCGCGGTGGACAGGCCGACCAGGAAGCGCAGCGCGATGCAGCGCTGCTGCGAGGGGTTGAGCTTCTTGACCGCCTCGAGCAGGGCGAGGTTGTTGACGTGGTCCATGGCGACCCGGTCCGGAGCGCCGTCGAGGCTGTACTCCTCCTGGTCGAAGTCGAGGACCTCACCGGTGATCTCGAAGCGGTACCGGCCGGACTTGTAGTAGTCGGCCACGATGTGCCGCGCGATGGTGATGAGCCAGGCGGCGAAGTCCCGTCCCTGCCAGCGCACGCTGCCGATCCGCTTGAGCGCGCGCAGGAAGGTGTCGGACGTCAGGTCCTCGGCGGTGGGGCTGTGCCGGACCCGGAAGTAGATGAAGCGGAAGACCGCGGGGGCGTACTGCGTGTAGATCTTCCCGAACGCCTCGGTGTCGCCCTGCTGTGCGCGCTCGACCAGATCCCAGACGTACGACTGCTCCTCGGGCACCGCCCCAACGGACGAGGTGGTGCGGCTGTCCGGCGTGACCGCGGTCGGGCTCATCCGCGCGACACCCGGCCTTTGTGTGTCATGAGCACGTAACTTGCTCCTCTTCTCAAACGGGGGGATCCCTCGATGGGGCCCGCCGGACCGGGGTTCACGATCCGGCGGGCCCGGGTGGGCCGCCCAGTGCCTTGGGCGGCCCACCGCGAGGGGGGCGCAGCGGCGAACCGCTGCGGCACGGCCGGCGGATCAGTGACGGTGACGCGGTCCGGGCGCGGACCACGTTGTTTGCGGGCGACGCACCGTCATCTGGATCTGTCGGTCCTGTGCTGGTCGTCACGATAACCGTCGTCCATAGGCGACGCAAGTGGCGACGTCCCTGAGCGTCTATTACGCCCTAACGGGTGACTGCTGAAAGCGCTGCCACCCGCTTTAACGGCGTGTTACCAGTACGTGAGACGTCATCTGATTGCGACGCCACGCCTGTAGAACCGCACCGGAATTCGCCGTTAACCTGTTAGGTATGGGCGACGCAGGACGACTGAGACCGCAACCGGTCAGCGAATGGGGCAGATACCTCCGGCGCATGTGCGACCGGCCGGAGTGGTCGGTGGCCAAGCTGGCCCGCGAGTCCGGCATCGCCCGGCAGACGATCTTCGACTGGATGAAGGCCCCCGACGGCGGCGACTCGGTGACCGTCGGCTCGGTGCGGCGCGTGGCCGACGCGCTCGGCGACGACCTGGTCAACGCGCTCGCCGCGGCGGCCGGCGTGCCCGACCGCGAGGCCGACGAGGAGCTGTCCCCGATCCTGCAGTCCGACCTCGATCCGCAGGCCAAGGCCGAGCTGGTCGAATACCTGCGCGGCCTGCGCGAGGCGCAGCGGCACGCCCGCCGCACCGAGATCAGCGCCATGCTCAACCGCCCCAGGAGAGCCGCCTAGCGGCAGGTAGGGTCGGTGCAATGCGAGTGTCGGCGTTGATCCTGCCCGTGTACCCCTGGCGCGAGGGCCGCCACATCTGGCGCGAGGCGGAGGAGCTGGGCTTCCACGCGGCCTACACCTACGACCACCTGTCCTGGCGCACGTTCCGGGACGGGCCGTGGTTCGGCGCGGTGCCGACGCTCACCGCCGCCGCGGCGGCCACGGGGCGGCTGCGCCTGGGCACGATGGTGACCTCGCCCAACTTCCGGCACCCGGTCACCCTGGCCAAGGACGTGATGACGCTCGACGACGTGTCGGACGGCCGGATCACCATCGGCATCGGCGCGGGCGGCGTCGGCTTCGACGCGTCCGTGCTCGGGCAGACCCCGTGGAGCACCGCCGAGCGCACCGAGCGCTTCGAGGAGTTCGTGCCGCTGCTGGACCGGCTGCTCACCGACGGGGACACCACCCACTACGGCAAGCACTACTCGGCGTACGAGGCCCGCATGCTGCCCGGCTGCGTGCAGCGGCCCCGGGTGCCACTCGCGATCGCGGCGACCGGCCCGCGCGGCCTGGCCCTGGCCGCCCGGCACGGGCAGGGCTGGATCACCACCGGCCCGGCCCGCAAGGGCGACGAGACCGACCCCGCCGAGATCCCCGGCATCATCGCGGGCCAGCTCGCGGGCCTGGCCAAGGCGTGCGCCGCGGCCGGGCGCGATCCGGCGGAGCTGTCGCACATCCTGCTGACGGGTTTCACGCAGGAGCACCCGCTGCGCTCGGTGGACGCGTTCGTCGACTTCGCGGGCCGCTACGCCGCGCTCGGCATCGACGAGATCGTCGTGCACCGGCCCGTGCCGGGCACCTGTTTCGACCCCGGCCAGGGCGTCTACCAGAAGCTGCCCGCCGCCGTCGCCGCCGCGTTCGGAACCGATGCGGAGCCTGCTCCGCGGCCTTAATCGGTGCCGGGCACCGAGCGGCCGCTCCGACAGGCTCCCGAGGGGGAGAGGGACAGCCCAGCAGGGCCGAAACCGGGCACTGAACGATCGATCAGTTTCCCGCGTGTATCGCGCATTTGTCGAGACAGTGTCGCCCCGTTGCAACGTAGGTCACATCAGAGGACTAGGCTTGCCCGTCGTGACACGCCGCGCAAAGATCGTCTGTACTCTCGGCCCCGCCACCTGGTCCCCCGAGCGCCTCCGCGGGCTCGTCGAGGCCGGGATGGATGTCGCCCGCATGAACTTCAGCCACGGCTCCCACGCCGACCACGAGCAGGCCTACCTGCGGGTCCGTGAGGTGTCGGCCGCCACCGGCAAGGCTGTCGCGACGCTGGCCGACCTGCAGGGCCCCAAGATCAGACTTGGCAAGTTCGCGGACGGCCCCCACGAGTGGCGTACCGGTGACAGTGTTGTCATCACCAGCGACGACATCCTTGGCACGGCCGACCGGGTCTCCTGTACGTATCGGAAGCTGCCGGCCGAGGTCAAGGTCGGCGACCGCCTGCTCATCGACGACGGCAAGGTCGCCGTCGAGGTGACCGGCGTCAACGGGCCGGACATCCGCTGCCTCGTCATCGAGGGCGGGCCGGTCTCCAACAACAAGGGCGTCTCCCTGCCGAACGTGGCCGTCTCCGTGCCCGCCATGTCCGACAAGGACGCCGAGGACCTGCGCTTCGCGCTGCAGCTCGGCGTCGACCTGATCGCCCTGTCCTTCGTGCGCTCGCCCGAGGACATCAAGCTGGTCCACGCGATCATGCACGAGGTCGGCGTCGTCCGCCCCGTCATCGCGAAGATCGAGAAGCCCGAGGCGGTGGACAACCTCGAGGCCATCGTGGACGCCTTCGACGGCCTCATGGTCGCCCGCGGCGACCTCGGCGTCGAGCTCCCCCTCGACCAGGTCCCGCTGGTGCAGAAGCGCGCCGTCCAGCTCGGCCGCGAGTACGCCAAGCCGGTCATCGTGGCCACCCAGATGCTCGACTCGATGATCGAGAACTCGCGCCCGACCCGCGCCGAGGCCTCCGACGTCGCCAACGCCGTGCTCGACGGCGCCGACGCCGTGATGCTCTCCGGCGAGACCAGCGTCGGCAAGTACCCGGTGCTCACCGTCAGCACCATGGCGAAGATCATCGCGACCACCGAGGCCGGGCAGATCTCCGTGCCCCGGCTGCAGCACGACCCCCGCACCCGCGGCGGCGCGCTCACCGTGGCCGCCTCGCAGATCGCGCGCGCCGTCGGCGCGAAGGCCCTGGTGGCCTTCACCGTCACCGGCGACACCGTGCACCGGCTCGCCCGCCTGCACTGCGAGCTGCCGCTGCTCGCCTTCACCCCCGAGCCGGCGGTGCGCGACCAGCTCGCGCTCTCCTGGGGCGTGGAGACCTTCCTCATGCCGTTCGTGCACCACACCGACGACATGTTCCGGCAGGTCGACGAGCGGCTGCTCAGCCTCGGCCGGGCCAACGTCGGCGACTACGTGGTGGTCGTCGCGGGCAGCCCGCCCGGCACCCCCGGCTCCACCAACACCCTGCGCGTACACCAGCTCGGCTCGCTGGCCATGCCGCAGACCCTGGCGCAGCCCGCGCAGCCTGCCCAGGGCTAGGGTGGGCGCGACCGGGGCGCGCGGCGCGTCCCGCCCGCGCGAACGGACGTGACATGACGGAGCCCATCACCGGCCAGGCCGCCGTGGACAACCTGGTCGAGCTGCTGGATCTGGCCCCGGTCGACGAACTCGTCTTCCGGGGCCAGAACCCGCCGATCGGCCCGCCCCGGGTGTACGGCGGCCAGGTCGCGGCGCAGGCCCTGGTCGCCGGCGGGCGCACCGTCGACCCGTCCCGCCACGTGCACTCGCTGCACGGATACTTCGTCCGGGCCGGTGACATGACCGAGCCCATCGACTACCACGTCGAGAAGATCCGCGACGGCCGCTCGTTCTCCGTCCGGCGCTCCGTGGCCATGCAGCGCGGCAAGCCGATCTTCCTGATGTCCGCCTCGTTCCAGGTGCGCGAGGAGGGGCTGGACCACCACGATCCCGCCCCGTCCGACGTGCCCGGCCCCGACGAGCTGCCCACCATGTCCGACCGGCTCGCGCCGTACCCGGAGCGCCTCGGGATCTGGAAGATCCTGCCCCGCCCCATGGACGTGCGCTACGTCGACGAGCCCGGCTGGGTCCGCCCCGGCAAGCGGGTGGCCAACGACCAGCAGCGCGTCTGGATGAGGCTCGACGGCAAGCTCCCCGACGACCCGCTGCTGCACGCCTGCACGCTCACCTACATGTCCGACCTGACCCTGCTCGACGCGGTGCTGTCCGTGCACGGCGAGGTCTGGGGCCCCGGCGGCGTCATCGGCGCCAGCCTCGACCACGCCCTGTGGTTCCACCGCCCCTTCCGCGCCGACGAGTGGTTCCTCTACGACTGCGCCAGCCCGTCGGCCTCGGGCAGCCGCGGCCTCGCCACCGGCCGCATGTTCACCCGCGACGGCCGCCACATCGCCACCGCGGCCCAGGAGGGCCTGCTCCGCCCCGTCGGGGCGTGAGGCTTCTCTGCCGCGTCGATCTTGCGTGAACTGTGGGTGCGACACGCCTAAACCGGGCAAATGGCTAACAGTTCGCGCAAGATCGATGTGATCATGGCGACGAGTGGGGCAGTGGAGTGATCCAGGCGGGCGATAATCGGGGGATGCGACTGTCCGCCCGCGTCGACTACGCGCTGCGCGCCGTGATCGAACTCGCCTCCGCCGGCGACGGCCCCGTCACCTCCGAGCGCATCGCCCGCGCGCAGGAGATCCCGCCGAAGTTCTGCGAGAGCATCCTGCTGCAGCTGCGCCGCGGCGGCATCGTGTTCGCCCAGCGCGGGCCGGAGGGCGGTTACTGGCTGGCCCGGCCCGCCGAGCAGATCACGCTCGTCGAGGTCATCGAGGTGATCGACGGGCCCCTCGGCTCGCCGCGCGCCGCGCTGCCCGACGCGCCCGGCGCGGTCCAGGCGCTGCAGCGGGTGTGGACCGCGGTGGACGAGTCCGAGCGCCGCATCCTGACGCGGGTCACCATCGCGCACGTGGTCACCGGGGAGCTGCCCGACGAGGTGGCCGCGCAGCTGCCGCTCGCGGCCGGCTGACAGCTACCCGACAGCGCCGGTTCGCCAGAAATTAACAACCGCATCTTGCTTCGCCTACCATTCCTATTAAACTGGTCGGAAATACCGGGTTCAGGGGATCAGTAGGAGGCATGGCGTGCGGAAACTGCTGATCATGGCGCTGGTGGGCCTGGCCGCCCAGCTCGTCGACGGCGCCCTCGGCATGGCGTACGGCGTCACCTCCAGCACTCTGCTCCTCGTCGCCGGCATCTCCCCGGCCACCGCCTCCGCCTCCGTACACCTCGCCGAGGTCGGCACCACCCTCGCCTCCGGCATCGCCCACTGGCGCTTCGGCAACGTCGACTGGCGCGTCGTACGCAACATCGCCCTGCCGGGCGCCGTCGGCGCGTTCGCCGGCGCCACCGTGCTCAGCAGCGTCTCCACCGAAGCCGCCATCCCGTGGACCGCCGGCATCCTGCTCGCGCTCGGCATCTACCTGCTCATCCGCTTCGCCCGGCCGCTGCGGCCCACCCGGCCCCGGCCCCTGCCCACCCGCTTCCTCAGCCCGCTCGGCCTGTTCGCCGGCTTCATCGACGCCACCGGCGGGGGAGGGTGGGGCCCCGTCGCCACGCCCACGCTGCTCGCCTCCGGCAGCATGGAGCCGCGCAAGGTCATCGGCTCGGTCGGCGCGTCCGAGTTCCTCGTCGCGGGTGCCGCGTCCGTCGGCTTCCTCATCGGGCTCGGGTCCGAGGGCTTCGTGCTGCCGACCGTCGCGGCGCTGCTGGTCGGCGGCGTCATCGCGGCGCCGCTCGCCGCCTGGCTGGTCCGGCACGTGCCCGCGCAGCTGCTCGGCGCGTTCGTGGGCGGGCTCATCATCCTGGTGAACACGCGCAGCCTGCTGCGGGTGGCCGGGGTGGAGGGCGAGCTGGGTGTGTACGCGTACCCGCTGGTGGTCATCGCGTGGGCGGTAGCGCTGTCCTTTGCGGTGCGGGCCTGGCGGCGTACCCGCGCAGTCGCTGCGGAGGTCACGCCCGAGCCGGAGCTGGTGCCAGCCGCCTGACCGGCGACAGCCCTTCGACGGGGCCACAGCTTTCGGACTGGATTCCTAGGAAGGTGTACGGGGTGTGCGCGGCGCCATGCCGTGCACACCCCGCCTCGGTAGGGACGCAGTTCTCTCAGGACTTGGGGCCGACGTGCTGGTCGAGCAGGGCGACGGCGTCGCGGCGCGCGACGGACAGCGAGTTGCGGCGGTTGAGCCGCCAGGCGACGCCGAGCAGGTCCAGCGCCCAGCCGGCCAGCCCGAGGATGTCGGCCGACTCGTTGGCGAGCAGGTAGCGCGCGTACTCGTAGGTCTTACCGCGCACGGTGACGCGGTTGATGGAACGGCAGCCGTCGGAGTGGAACAGACCCCGCACGAAGTGGCCGGGCTGCCCGGTGACTACATCGCGCTGCCACGGGTCCAGCGTGATCGGCCGCTCGTGCTTGCGTCCCCGGCCCGCCTGCGGCAGCAGGCACGGCCAGTGTTTGGCGACGCTCTGCACGGTCGTGCAGCCGATCGCGTGCACCCGGGACACGCTGCGGGCGAGCACGACCCGCATCGCTCGTTCGCATTCGTTCATGATCTGTGGGTACGCGTCAGCGCAGGCGATCCGCAGCACCGGCACCCGCGCGCCGATCGCCAGGTACCCGTCGCCTAGATACAGTCCGAGAAGGTAGGCGTAGGCGGCCGCGTCGCCGGGCGGTACGGGCGGCTCCTGGCACCGAGGGCAACGGTCGCGGCTGCGATCGGGCACCGCGTCGGTGGGCATCGACTTGCGGCACCAGACCGACACGGTGTGATAGCGCAGCCCGAGCCTGCGGGACACCTCAGCGATGGTCAGGCCGTTGCGATGGAGTTCGCGGGCAGTGGCACGCACGGACAGCGGATGCACGGACGTCAGTCTGGACGGTGGGTGCGACACGGCGCTGAACTGGGCAAAGTGCCCCCGGTGGGATTCGAACCCACACTGTCGGAGGTTTGAGCTCCGTTCCTCTACCGATTGGGATACGGGGACCGTGGAGTGCGGCAGGCATTAGCGTACCTACTAGGCTGATGCCAGTGACACCCGGATTAGGCGTGTCAAGGTTGGCTCGTTGGTGTGGGGGTAGTGGTTCCGGTGACCGAGAAGCAGGCTGGTGTCGCGCGCAAGCGCGTGCTGATCGCGGAGGACGAGGCGCTGATCAGGCTGGACCTGGCCGAGATGCTCGGCGAGGAGGGCTACGATGTGGTCGGCGAGGCCGGTGACGGCGAGACCGCGGTGAAGCTGGCCGAGGAGCTGCACCCGGACCTGTGCATCCTGGACATCAAGATGCCGATCATGGACGGTCTGGCCGCCGCCGAGCGTATCGCCGGCGCGCGCATCGCCCCCGTGATCATCCTGACCGCGTTCAGCCAGCGGGACCTGGTGGAGCGGGCCCGCGCCGCGGGCGCGATGGCGTACCTGGTGAAGCCGTTCCAGCAGAGTGACCTCGTGCCGGCCATCGAGATCGCGCTGTCCCGGTTCGCCGAGGTGGCGGCGCTGGAGGCGGAGGTCGCCGGGCTCAACGACCGGCTGGAGACCCGCAAGGCGGTGGAGCGGGCCAAGGGCGCGCTGATGACGCAGTACGGCATGAACGAGCCGCAGGCGTTCAAGTGGATCCAGCGCACCGCGATGGATCACCGCCTGACGATGCGCGAGGTCGCCGAGCGGATCATCGTCGAGGCCGCCGCCGCGGAGTCCGCCGAGTAGTGACTCGGGCGCCCGGCGCTCCTACGATCGAGCGATGCGCTTGAATCGGGGGATCGTCGCCGGTGCCGTCCTGCTGGCCGCGCTCGCGGCGTGCACGCAGGCACCGCCCGCGCCGCCGAAGCCGCTGCGCCCTACGTGGGAGGCGGTGTCGCTGCCGCCCGCCCCGGGTGCTCCGGGCCGGGCGCTGCTGCGTGACGCGGTGACCTGCGGTGGCCGCTGGTTCGTGGTGGGCGGGGTGCTGGACGCCGCGGGCGGGACCCGGCCCGCGGCCTGGACCAGCGGCGACGGGCGGGAGTGGGCGACGGTCACGCTCGCGCCGCTGCGCCCCGGCGGGTACGGCGAGCTGTCCGTCCTCTACGCGGCGGGCTGCGCGGACGGCCGGCTGGCCGCGATCGGCGCGAAGAGCGGCGGCGCGCACGGCAATCCCCGGGTGAGCAGCTGGTACACGGCCCAGGGCGGCGCGCTCACGGAGATGACGGCGGCGTACGTGCTGTACGGCGGCAACGACGCGGTGAACGTCGCCCGGGTCGCGGGCGGTCCGCGGGGCTGGGGGATCGCGGGCAACCGGAAGGCGGGTGCGGCGTTCTGGTCCTCGCCGGACGGGACGGACTTCGCCCTGCACGAGGGTGTGCCGGAGCTGGCCGCGGACGAGCGGGGCCGGACGGCGGCCGCGGACGTGCTGGCGGTGGACGGTGGCTGGCTGCTGGTGGGCTCGCTGTCCCGGCCGGGCCGGGTGGACCGGGATGCGCTGGGCTGGACGTCACCCGATGGGCTGACCTGGGCGCGGGTGCCGGGCCCGGCGACGGACGCGTACGAGGAGTTCCAGCGGGTGACCCGCGTCGATGGGGTGCCGTACGCGGCGGGCCTGCGCGGGGACGTGTTCGGGGCGTGGCGGCTGGTGGACGGCGGCTGGCAGGACGCGGGCGGGTTCGGCGTGACGGGCGGGCCGGTGGCCCGGGTGGCCGGGCTGGTCCCGGCGGATGCGGGGCTGCTCGCGCTGGTGGCCGATGAGCTGCGGTTCGGGCTGTGGCTGGGGTCGGCGGGCGGCCGGTGGACCGGCGTGGAGCTGCCGGGGGAGCTGCCCGCGCGCGGGGACGCGGCGGCGGCGGTGGCCGCGGCGGGGCGGCGGGTGGTGCTGCTGGCCGACGACGGGGTAAACAGCCGGGTGTGGATCATGGACCTGGCGCCGGATGTGACAGCTTCGAGCAGGTGACCGCCGTCGGCGACACAAGTAACGGTTGGGTCAACCTGCCAGCGGGGTCTTACCGATTGGGCTGTGACTGGGATAACGTCCCAGCCCAGATCGTGGTACACGGTCTGGTCCGGTGTCCCCGCAGCCACGTCGGCGCAGAGACGGCCGGATCTTCGATGGAGGAGGGTTCCAGCCTTGAGGCAGCAACTCGCACGGGTGCTCGGAGGCGTCGCCGTTCTGGCGCTCGTCGCCGGTGGTGCCGCGGCATGCAAGTCGGACGACGCCACTCCGGGCGCCGGTTCGAAGGTGTGCGACCTGAAGCTCGGTTTCTTCGGCGCCCTGACGGGCGACGCGGCCGGTCTCGGCATTCACATGCGCAATGGTGTCAAGCTCGCGCTTGAGCAGTACAACAAGGACAACGCCGACTGCAAGGTCGCGCTGGAGGAGTACGACTCCCAGGGTGACCCGGCCAAGGCCCCGGCGCTGGCCACCAAGGCCGCCGGCGACACCAAGGTCATCGGCCTGGTCGGCCCGGCGTTCTCGGGTGAGACCGAGGCGAGCCTGGACACCTTCAAGGGCGCCAACCTGCCGATCATCACCCCGTCGGCGACCCGCCCGTCGCTGAGCGACAAGGACTGGGGCGTCTTCCACCGTGGCGTGGGCAACGACCTGGCCCAGGGCCCGGCGGCCGGCCGCTACATCAAGGACGTCCTGAAGGCCGAGAAGGTCTACGTCGTCGACGACCAGTCCGCGTACGGCACGGGTCTGGCCACCGAGGTCGTCAAGGTGCTCGGCACCGTGGCCGGCCAGGACAAGGTCCAGGTCAAGCAGGTCGACTTCGCGGCCACCGTGGCCAAGATCAAGGCCTCGGGCGCGACCGTGCTGTTCTTCGGTGGTTACTACACCGAGGCCGGTCTGCTGCTCAAGCAGGCCAAGGCGGCCGGCTGGAACGGCGTCATGGTCGCCGGTGACGGCGTCAACGACGCGAACTTCATCAAGGTCGCTGGCGACGCTGCCGCCGAGGGCACCGTGCTGACCTGCCCGTGCGCCCCGGCCACCTCGGCCAAGGGCTCGTTCGTGGCGGACTACAAGGCTCTGATCAACGCCGAGCCGGGCACCTACGCCGACGTGTCGTACGACGTCGCCAAGATCTTCCTCGAGGGCATCAAGGCGGGCAAGACCACCCGCGCCGACATGCTGGCCTTCATCGACGGCTACAACGGCACCGGTTCCGCGACCGGTGTGACGTACAAGTTCGAGAAGAACGGCGAGCTCGACCCGACCCAGGTTCTGGTGTGGGCGTTCGAGGTCAAGGGCGGCGCTGTCGTGCCGAAGGTGGAGATCCCGAAGGGCTGACCCGTTCCGGTCGGCTGACCGGTTCGTAATGCCTACGGAAGTCTGATCGTCGTGGCCGGGTGCTGGTTTCACAGTCCCGGCCACGACCCCTTCGGCCCTCATATCAGGAGCACCACGTGGATTTCAGCGAGCTGTTCCGGAACTTTCCGGAGCTCACCACAACGGGGCTGACCCAGGGCGCCATCTACGCACTCGTCGCTCTCGGCTACACCCTCGTCTACGGCGTACTGCGCCTCATCAACTTCGCACACTCCGAGGTCTTCATGGTCGGCACCTTCGCCGCCATGTGGACCTGGAACGCGCTCGGGTTCAACCAGAACCTGTCCCCCTCCGGCGTGCTGATCAGCGCGGGCGTGCTGATCGCGGGCCTGCTGGCCGCGGTCGCGGTGTCGTCGGCGACGGCGGTCGCGGTCGAGCTGACCGCCTACCGGCCTCTGCGTAAACGCAACGCGCCGCCACTGGCGTTCCTGATCAGCGCCATCGGCGCCTCGTTCGTGATCATGGAGATCATCGGTATCGCGACCGACCGCGCGCCGTACGGCAACATGCCGGAACTGGTGTCGAACAAGCCGCTGTTCACGATCCTGGGCGCGGAGATCACGCCGGTGCAGATCGTGATCGTCGTGGGTGCCCTGGTGATGCTCGTCGGGCTGGACTGGTTCATCAACAACACCCGGCTCGGCCGGGGTGTGCGGGCCGTCGCGCAGGACCCGGACAGCGCCGCCCTGATGGGTGTGAACAAGGGCCGCGTCATCGGCCTGGTGTTCCTCCTCGGCGGTGTGATGGCCGGTGTGGCCGCGGTGTTCGCCAACCTCAAGTACGGCTTCACGAAGTTCAACCTGGGCTTCCTGTTCGGCCTGAAGGCCTTCACCGCCGCGGTGCTCGGCGGTATCGGCAACCTGCGCGGCGCCGTGCTCGGCGGCCTGCTGCTGGGCCTGGTGGAGAACTACGCGTCGGCGCTCGTCGGCACCCAGTTCCGCGACCTGGTCGCGTTCGTGGTGCTGATCGCGGTGCTGATGTTCCGTCCCACCGGCATCCTGGGTGAGTCGCTGGGGAGGGCCCGCGCATGACCGACGTGCAGATCAAGAACGGCGCGCCGGAGCCCAGGGGCTTCACCGGCAAGCTGAACGCGATGTCCAAGCCGGGCCGCTGGGCCGCGATCACCGCGCTGGTGGCGCTGTTCTACCTGATGCCGCTGGGCTGGTTCGCCGACCCGCCGGGCTTCTACAACCCGCTGGTGACGTTCAGCTCCGACTTCGGCACGGTGCTGTTCGACGCCGCGATCTTCGTGTTGCTGGCGATCGGCCTCAACGTGGTGGTCGGCTTCGCCGGCCTGCTGGACCTGGGCTACTTCGGCTTCTTCGCCGTCGGCGCGTACGCCATGGCGCTGCTGACCTCGCCGGCCAGCAAGCTGATCACGGACTACCACTGGCTGGACAGCCCGTGGCCGTGGCTGGCGGCGCTGCCGGTGGCGATCGTGATCACGGCGCTGACCGGTGTGCTGCTGGGCTGGCCGACGCTGCGGCTGCGCGGTGACTACCTGGCCATCGTGACCCTGGGCTTCGCCGAGATGATCCGCGTCATCGCGGTGCAGTCGGAGTGGGTGCTCGGCGGCGACCGGGGCATCTCGGCCATCCCGCACCCGCCGGGCGAGATCGGCGGCGAGCCGATCTTCGGCTTCGTCGACCCGAAGCCGTACTACTGGCTGGTGCTCACCGTCATCATCGTGGTGGTGTTCGGGGTGCGGAACCTGGCGCGCAGCCGGGTGGGCCGGGCGTGGGTCTCGATCCGCGAGGACGAGGACGCGGCCGAGCTGATGGGCGTGCCGACGTTCAAGTTCAAGCTGTGGGCGTTCGCGATCGGCGCCACCATCGGCGGCCTGTCGGGCGCGCTGTGGGCCAGCAAGGTCAACTTCATGAACTCGACGACGTTCAGCCTGGAGAACTCGATCCTGGTGCTGGCGGCGGTCATCCTGGGTGGTGCGGGCAGCATCCCGGGCGCGATCCTGGGCGGCTTCCTGGTGGCGTACGTGCCGGAGTGGCTGCGCGGGCTCGGCGGCTTCCTCGGCCTGGACATCAACACCACGGAGTACCGGTACCTGATCTTCGGTCTCGTGCTCATCGTCATGATGATCTTCCGGCCGCAGGGCATCTGGCCCAACCGCCGCCGGGAAGCCGAGATCAAGGACCGTCAGAAGGAGGTGGCCGTCGGTGAGTGAGCGCAAGCCTCTCCTGGAGGTCGACAACGTCACGCTCCGCTTCGGCGGCGTGGTGGCGCTGGATAAGGTGGACTTCACCCTCTACGAGGGCGAGATCCTCGGCCTGATCGGCCCGAACGGGGCCGGCAAGACCACCTGCTTCAACGCCATGACCGGCGTCTACATGCCGACCGACGGCGCCATCCGGTTCCGGGGGCAGCAGATCAGCGGCAAGAAGCGCCACAAGATCACGAAGATGGGCATCGCCCGCACGTTCCAGAACATCCGTCTCTTCCCGGAGATGACGGCGCTGGAGAACGTGCAGGTGGGCGCCGACGCGCACAACCGGGGCAGCGTGCCCAGCGCGATGCTGCGCCTGCCCCGCTTCTGGCAGGAGGAGCGCCGCGGCATCAAGCGTGCCGAGGAGCTGCTGGAGTTCGTCGGCATCAAGGGCCGCACGCACGAGCTGGCCCGGAACCTGCCCTACGGCGACCAGCGCCGCCTGGAGATCGCGCGGGCGCTGGCCACCGACCCGACCCTGCTCTGCCTGGACGAGCCGGCCGCCGGCTTCAACCCGGCGGAGAAGGTAGCGCTGCTCGAGCTGATCCGCAAGATCCGTGACTCGGGCGTGACCGTGCTGCTCATCGAGCACGACATGCGGCTGGTCATGGGCGTGACGGACCGGATCGTCGTGCTCGAGTTCGGCAAGAAGATCGCCGAGGGCACCCCGGCCGAGGTCCGGGACAACCCGAAGGTGGTCGCCGCGTACCTGGGAGTCCCCGATGCTGCTTGAGATCGACAATGTCACGCTGCACTACGGGCGGATCAAGGCGCTGCACGGCATCAGCATCCACGTCAACGAGGGTGAGGTCGTCGCGCTGATCGGCGCGAACGGCGCCGGCAAGTCGACGACGATGCGGGCCATCTCCGGCCTGCGGGCGATCTCGTCGGGCGCGATCCGCTTCCAGGGCGAGGACATCAGCAAGGTCCGCGCGGACCTGCGGGTGGTCAAGGGCATCTGCCAGTCACCGGAGGGCCGGGGCGTGTTCCCCGGTATGACGGTGAAGGAGAACCTGGAGATGGGCGCGTACATGCGCCGCGACAACGCCGCCATCGCCGAGGACATGGAGCGGGTGTTCACCCTGTTCCCGCGGCTCAAGGAGCGCATCAAGCAGGCGGGCGGCACCCTGTCCGGCGGCGAGCAGCAGATGCTCGCCGTGGGCCGGGCGCTGATGGGCCGGCCGAAGCTGCTGCTGCTCGACGAGCCGTCGATGGGCCTGGCGCCGATGCTGATCCAGCAGATCTTCAACATCATCACGGAGATCAACCAGCAGGGCACCACGGTGCTGGTGGTGGAGCAGAACGCCCAGCAGGCGCTGTCGCGCGCGCACCGGGCGTACGTGCTGGAGACGGGCAACATCGTCAAGGAGGGTTCGGGCGCGGACCTGCTGCACGACCCGGCGGTGAAGGCGGCCTACCTGGGCGTGGCCTGATCCGCGAGGACGACGGCGGCCCGTCGCCACGGCTCCGAGAGCCGTGGCGGCGGGCCGCCGCGCTGTGCGCGGTCATGGGCCGAACCGACCTGCCCTGAACTCACTTTGCGTTACCGTGAATCATCACACGGTACGCAAAGGGGATGGATGTGCTCAAGAGACTGATTCCGGTCGGAGCGATCGCTCTCGCGCTGGCCGCCGGCGGCTGCGGCGGCGGTGGCGAGCCGTCGGGCACCCCGACCGGCGCCGCCCCGTCCGTCTCGGTCAACCCGACCCTGGCGGCGATGGTCCCGGACGCGATCAAGTCCGACGGCAAGATCCTGGTCGGCACGGACGCCACCTACGCCCCGAACGAGTTCCTCGCCGAGGACGGCAGCACCGTGGTCGGCTTCGACATCGACCTGTTCAAGGCCGTGGCACAGACGCTCGGGCTGCAGGTCGAGGTGCAGCCCGCCACGTTCGGCGACATCATCCCGGGCGTGCAGTCGGGCAAGTACGAGGTCGGCGTCTCCTCGTTCACGGTCAACCCCGAGCGCAAGAAGCAGTCCCAGATGGTGACCTACTTCAACGCGGGCACGCAGTGGGCGGTCAAGACCGGCAACCCGGCCGGGATCGACCCGAACAACCCGTGCGGCAAGCGCATCGCCGTGCAGCGCGACACCGTGCAGGCCGAGGACATCGCCAAGCGCTCCGAGGCGTGCGTCGCGGCGGGCAAGCCGGCCGTGGCGATCAGCCCGTACCCGGGCCAGGACCAGGTCGCCAACTCCGTGGTCACCGGCAAGGACGACGCCATGCTCGCCGACTCGCCCATCACGGCGTACGCGGTCAAGCAGTCCAACGGCCAGCTCGAGGTCATCGGCGACGTGTACGACGCCGCGCCCTACGGCTACGTGGTGAACAACGACCAGGCGCAGCTCGCCCAGGCGCTGCAGGCGGCCGTCAACGAGCTGATCCAGAACGGCACCTACGGCAAGATCCTCGAACAGTGGGGCGTGCAGGCCGGCGCCGTGCCGAACTCGCAGATCAACCCGTAGGCCATGTCCGAGCCGACGCCCTCGGCCACGCCGGTGCCGCGGCAGGCCGACCCGATCAAGGCCGTTCCGGTCCGGCACCCGGGACGGTGGGTCGCCATCGCGGTGATCGCGGTGCTCGCCGCGATGTTCGTGCACATGCTGTTCACGAACAAGGCGTTCAACTGGCCGTTCATGTTCGAGAACATGTTCCGGCCGCCGGTCATCAAGGGCCTGTGGGGCACCGTCAGCATCACCGTGCTCGCCATGATCATCGGTGTGCTGCTGGGCATCGTGGTGGCGGTGTGCCGGCTGTCGGAGAACCCGATCCTGCGCGGCGCGTCGTGGGTGTACACCTGGTTCTTCCGGGCCGTGCCCCGCCTGGTCCTGCTGACCGTCATGGGAAACCTGGGGCTGCTGTGGCCGCGCCTGGAGATCGGCGTGCCGTTCGACGTGTACATCGGCAAGCTGTTCGGGGTCGAGGACGCCAACTGGCGCTTCCTCGGCTTCACCACGCGGGACATCCTCAGCGGGTTCGCGGTCGGCGTGCTCGGCCTGGCGCTGTCGGAGGCCGCGTACATGGCCGAGATCGTGCGGGCCGGCATGCTGTCGGTCGACCCCGGCCAGGAGGAGGCCGCCACGGCGCTGGGCATGAGCCGCGGCAAGGCGCTGCGGCGGGTCGTGCTGCCGCAGGCCATGCGCGTGATCATCCCGCCCACCGGCAACGAGACCATCGCCATGCTCAAGGACACCTCGCTGCTGATCGCCGTCCCGGTCACCGCCGAGCTGTTCTTTCAGCTCGACGCGATCGGCAAGCGCACCTTCCAGATCTTCCCGATGTACGTCGCCGCGATCCTCTGGTACCTGTTCCTGGTCAGCATCCTGCTGGTGGGGCAGTACTTCCTGGAGCGCCGGTTCGCCCGCGGCTACGGCCGCAGCGGCGCGGCCAAGCTGAAGCTCGAAGGCCTCGCCGCCGAGCACGGAGGAAAGCCGGAACTGCCATGACCCACTCCGCCGAGCCCATGGTCCGCACCGAGAACGTGCACAAGTCCTTCGGCCACGTGCAGGTGCTGCGCGGCATCGACGTCACCGTGCCGCGCGGCAACGTCTGCGTCGTGCTCGGCCCGTCCGGCTCCGGCAAGTCCACCCTGCTGCGCTGCATCAACCACCTTGAGAAGATCGACTCCGGCCGGATCTGGGTCGACGGCAACCTCATCGGATACCGCCAGAAGGGCGACAAGCTCTACGAGCTGCACGACAAGGACGTCGCCGCGCAGCGCCGCGAGATCGGCATGGTCTTCCAGCGCTTCAACCTGTTTCCGCACATGTGCGCCCTGGAGAACGTCGTCGAAGCCCCCACCCAGGTCAAAGGCCAGACCAAGGCCCAGGCCTGGCGCCGCGGCATGGAGCTGCTCTCCCGCGTCGGCCTGGCCGACAAGGCCGGCAACTACCCCTCCCAGCTCTCCGGCGGTCAGCAGCAGCGCGTCGCCATCGCCCGCGCCCTCGCCATGGACCCCAAACTGATGCTCTTCGACGAGCCCACCAGCGCTCTCGACCCCGAACTCGTCGGCGACGTCCTAGACGCCATGAAGGACCTCGCCCGCTCCGGCATGACCATGGTCGTCGTCACCCACGAGATCGGCTTCGCCCGCGAGGTAGGCGACCAGCTCATCTTCATGGACGGCGGCGTCGTCGTCGAATCCGGCCACCCCCGCGAAGTCCTCACCAACCCCCAACACCCCCGCACCCGCGACTTCCTGTCCAAGGTCCTCTGACCCCCCCGCGCCTCTCTTGGTTGATCATGAACTTATGGCACGGCTCGGCGGCGTGTCGTGGCCGCAGGCTCCTGATCGACTGCGCGCCAGGCGGCCGTTAGGGTGAGCGCATGCCTACCGTCGCGGATCTCGAATTCGGCAACTACCTGCTGGTCACCACCTTCCGCAAGGACGGGCGGGCCGTGCCGACCCCGGTGTGGGCGGTCCGCGACGGCGCCGACATCTACGTGTGGACGGTGACCGACAGCGGCAAGGTGAAGCGCCTGCGCCGCAGCAGCAAGGTCACCATCAGCGACTGCGACGTACGCGGCAAGGTCACCGGCCCCACCATCCCGGCCCGAGCCAAGCTGCTCGGCCCCGACGAGACCGCCGCCGTCCGCCACCTGCTGATCAAGAAGTACGGCATCCTCGGCCGCCTCACCCTCTGGGGCAGCCGCATCCGCCGCGGCCTCGACGGCACCATCGGCGTCCGCATCACCGCCCCCACCCCCTAACCCCCACCCCCTAACCCCCCCCGCCGCCACCGCCCCGCACCGGCTCGCCCAGTGCGTCGATCATGAAGTTGTGGCCATGACGCGCCGTCGAACCGTGCCATAAGTTCATGATCAACCGACGAGGGGGGCGCGGTGGGGTGGCGGGGGCGGCGGTGGGGGAGGGCGTCGGGGGGAGGGCATAAGCTCGTCGGGTGACTGAGACGCTGCTGCTGCTTGATGGGCATTCGCTGGCTTATCGGGCGTTCTTCGCGCTGCCGGTGGAGAACTTCAATACGACGACGGGGCAGCCCACCAACGCGGTGTACGGGTTCACGTCGATGCTGATCAACGTGCTGCGGGACGAGCGGCCGACGCATGTCGCCGTGGCGTTCGACGTGTCGCGGCAGTCGTTCCGGACCGAGCAGTACGCCGAGTACAAGGCGGGCCGGTCCGAGACGCCCACCGACTTCAAGGGTCAGGTGAGCCTGGTCCAGGAGGTGCTGGACGCGCTGCGGATCTCCCACGTGCAGCTGGCGGGATACGAGGCCGACGACGTCATCGCGACGCTGGCCCGGCAGGGCCGCGAGGCCGGCATGAAGGTGCTGATCTGCACCGGTGACCGCGACGCGCTGCAGCTGGTCACCGACGACGTGACGGTGCTGTACCCGCGCAAGGGCGTGTCCGACCTGGCCCGGATGGACCCGGCGGCGGTGCTGGAGAAGTACGGCGTGCCCCCGCAGCGTTACCGCGACCTGGCCGCGCTGGTCGGCGAGAGCAGCGACAACCTGCCGGGCGTGCCGGGCGTGGGCCCGAAGACCGCGGCCAAGTGGATCACGCAGTACGACGGGCTCGACGGCGTCATCGCGCGGGTCGACGAGATCAAGGGCAAGGCCGGGGAGAGCCTGCGCGAGCACCTGGCCGGGGTGATGCGCAACCACCAGCTCAACCTGCTGCGCGACGACCTGGAGCTGCCGCTGGCGGTGCCCGCCTCGCACTGGACCACCTGGGACCGGGAGGCCGTGCACCAGGTGTTCGACACGCTGCAGTTCCGCGTCCTGCGCGACCGGCTGTACCAGTACCTCGACACGGCCGAGCCGGAGGTCGAGGCGGGCTTCGAGATCGACGGCACCGTGCTGACCGAGCCGGGCGCGCTGGCCGCGTGGCTGTCCGAGCAGGCCACCGGCCCGGTCGGGGTGGCGGTGGCGGGCACGTTCGGCCGGGGCACCGGCACGCTGACCGGCCTGGCGCTGGCCGCCGACCATGCCGCGGTATGGGTCGACCCGGCGGCGCTGGACGCGGCCGACGACGCCGCGCTGGCCGCCTGGCTGGCCGACGCGTCGCGGCCCAAGGTGCTGCACGACGCGAAGCCGGTGCTGCTGGCGTTCGCGGCGCGCGGCTGGCAGCTGGCCGGGCTCACCCACGACACCGCGCTGGCGGCCTATCTGGCCCGCCCCGACCAGCGCTCCTACGACCTGGCCGACCTGGCCGTGCGCTACCTGCACCGCGAGCTGCGCGCGGAGAAGCCGGAGGACTCCGGCCAGCTCGCGCTGGACTTCGGCGACGGCACCCCGGACCACGCCGCCGAGCAGGCGCTGATGCTGCGCGCCCGCGCCACCCTCGACCTGGTCGAGGCGCTGGCGGGGGAGCTGTCGCGCGGCGACGGGCAGCGGCTGCTGGCCGACGTGGAGCAGCCGCTGGTGCCGGTGCTGGCCGCGATGGAGCGCACCGGCATCGCCGCCGACACCGAATACCTCACCGAGCTGGAGTCGCAGTTCGCCGGTGAGGTGAAGGCGGCGGCGCAGGCCGCGTACGCGGTGGTGGGCCGGGAGTTCAACCTGGGCTCGCCCAAGCAGCTGCAGGAGATCCTGTTCGGCGAGCTGGCCCTGCCCAAGACCAAGAAGATCAAGACGGGGTACACCACCGACGCCGACGCGCTGCAGTGGCTGTTCGCGCAGACCCAGCACCCGCTGCTGGAGCACCTGCTGCGCCACCGCGACGTGGCCAAGCTGAAGACGACGGTGGACGGCCTGCTCAAGTCGGTCAGCGACGACGGGCGCATCCACACCACGTTCTTCCAGACCGTCGCCGCGACGGGCCGGCTGTCCAGCACCGACCCGAACCTGCAGAACGTGCCGATCCGCACCGAGGAGGGCCGGCGCATCCGCCGCGCGTTCGTGGTCGGGCCGGGCTTCGAGTCGCTGCTGACCGCCGACTACAGCCAGATCGAGATGCGCATCATGGCGCACCTGTCGCGCGACGAGGGCCTGATCGAGGCCTTCGCGTCCGGCGAGGACCTGCACACCACGGTCGCGTCGAAGGTGTTCGCGACCGAGCAGGTCAGCGCCGAGCACCGCCGCCGGATCAAGGCGATGTCGTACGGGCTGGCGTACGGCCTGTCGGCGTACGGGCTGTCGCAGCAGCTGGGCATCTCCACGGCCGAGGCGACGGGCCTGATGGAGGACTACTTCGCCCGCTTCGGCGGGGTGCGCGACTACCTGCGCGAGATCGTCGACCAGGCGCGTAAGGACGGCTACACCGCGACGATCCTGGGCCGCCGCCGCTACCTGCCCGACCTGACCAGCGACAACCGGCAGCGCCGGGAGATGGCCGAGCGGATGGCCCTCAACGCCCCGATCCAGGGCTCGGCCGCCGACGTCATCAAGCTGGCCATGCTGAACGTGGACCGAGCCCTGCGCGAGGCGGGCATGGCTTCCCGGATGCTGCTGCAGGTGCACGACGAGCTGGTGTTCGAGGTGGCCACCGGCGAGCGGCAGGGGCTGGAGGAGCTGGTGCGCCGCGAGATGGGCGGCGCCGTCGAGCTGTCCGTGCCGCTGGAGGTGTCGGTCGGCTCCGGCCACGACTGGAACGAGGCCGACCACTGAGCCGCCTGCCGTGACCGCACTCCGCGCGCCCCACTGCGCCGCGCGGGAGCGTCACCGTTGATCGAAGCCCCGTTCCACGCCGCTGCCGACGTGGAACGGGGCTTCGGCCGTAGACGGCTCCCGGCTCACCCCGGCGGCGGCGCGGACGGGGGCTTGCTCAGGATGGCCGGGACAGCTCCGCGACCGCCCGGTCGACGATCTCGTCCGGGGTGAGGGTGATCGGCACGACGACGGCGTTCTCGTCGGCGCCGGGCGGCTGCAGGTCGGCCAGCTGCGAGTCGAGCAGGCGCGGGTTGAAGAAGTGGCCGGGGCGGTGCGAGAGCCGGGAGGCCAGCAGCTCGCGCGAGCCGTCCAGGTAGACGATGCGCAGGCCGGGTGCGGCCTCGCGCAGGATGTCGCGGTAGTACCGCTTCAGCGCCGAGCAGGCCAGCACCGCGTCGACGCCCTCGTCCTGCTGCCGGCCCAGCCACTCGGCGCAGCGGCGCAGCCACGGCTCGCGGTCCTCGTCGGTCAGCGGGATGCCAGCCGACATCTTCATGACGTTGGCCTGCGGGTGCAGGTCGTCGCCGTCGGCGAAGACCGCGCCGAGGCCTTTGGCGATCTGGGTGCCGACCGTGGTCTTGCCGCTGCCGGAGACTCCCATGACGAGGGTCGAGGTGCTCACGCCGTGACACTACCCACCCGCGCCCCGCCACACCCGCCCCGCCACACCCGCCACGCCCCCTCCTGTTGATCATGAAGTTAGGGCAGTGACACGCCGTCGAACACGCCCCTAAGTTCATGATCAACGGGGAAGGGGGGCCGGGTGGGAGGCCCGGCCCCGGGGGGTGGGGGTTAGAGGGCGCGTTTGTTGAGGAGGCGGTTGGGGGTGCCGGAGAGGGAGCCGGTGACGACGCCGGTGGTGGCGTTGTTGATGATCCAGGCGTGCAGGGTGGCCTGGGTGGTGTCGCCGTAGGTGGCCTTGTAGAGGACGGCTATGCCGGCGGCGTGGGGGGTGGACATCGAGGTGCCGTTGTAGCTGCCGGTGGTGTTGCCGGGCAGGGTGGACACGATGGCCGAGCCGGGGCCGTAGATGTCGACGCAGGTGCCGATGGAGGAGTAGCTGGCCCGCGCGTCGGTCTTGGTCGTCGCGGCGACGACGAGCGAGGCGGTGAGGTTGCGCGGCAGCCGGTCGCAGGAGTTGCCGCCGGTGTTGCCCGCCGAGGTGGCCAGGAAGACGCCGCTGTTCATCATGTTGGTCAGCGCGGTGGCCAGGGTGGAGCTGTAGGTCATGTTCCACGACGTGTTCGCCACAGCGGGCTTGACGTGGTTGTTGGTGACCCAGTTGACGGCGGCGACGGCGCTGGAGGTCGTGCCGCTGCCGGCGCAGTTGAGCCACTTCACACCGTGCAGCGTGGCCAGCTTGGCGACGCCGTACGAGGTGGAGCCGATGGTGCCCGCGACGTGCGTGCCGTGGCCGTTGCAGTCGGTGTTGTTGCTGTCGATCGAGTTGTAGTTGAACTGGGCGCGGTTGCCGAAGTTCGGGTGGGACGCGTCGACGCCCGAGTCGATGATGTACGCGTGCACGCCCGCGCCGGTCGCGGTGTAGGTGTAGCTGTTCGACAGCGGCAGCGCGGTCTGGTCGATGCGGTCGATGCCCCAGGCCGGCGGGTTGCTCTGGGTCGTGTCGAGCACGTTGTGGTGCCACGCGTCGCGCTCGATCGACTGCACGTCGGAGCTGTGCTGCAGCTCGCCCACCTGCTTGGCGGTCAGGTTCGCGGCGAAGCCGTTGAGCGCCCGGCCGAGGTCGAGCCGGGACGTGGCCTTCAGCGCCCGCAGCGCGACCTGGGGGTCCGCGCCGGAGCGGAAGGTGACCAGGTAGGCGCCGGGGATCACGGTGCTGGTCCCGTCGGCGGCGGGCGCCGTGATCGGCACCGGCACCGCGCGGTAGGGCGCGCCCGCGGCGAGCGCGGGGGACGGCAGGGCCACGGCGGTGGCCAGGGTGGTGGCGGCGATCGCGCCGAAGGTGAGCAGGCGGGCACGCCAGGGCCGTGAGGGTGACACGTCTTCCTCCCCATAACCAGGTGCCGCCCTGTTTGGGCGGCAACTGGCTCGGAGAGTACATAGACAGTGTTACAAGAATCAATGGATGCGGGCAAAAGAAAGGTGCCGCGCTGCGGAGCGCGGCACCGGAGTGGAGCGTCAGGATTTGGGGTCCTCGCCCTCCATGTACTCGCGGGCGTGGGCGGCGTCGTACTTCATGCCGGGCCGCTCGCGGCTGTGCTGGTAGCCGTACACGAAGTAGATGACGAAGCCGAGCAGCATCCAGACCACGAACCGGACCCAGGTGTCCACCGGCAGGTTGAGCATCAGGTAGAGGCTGGCCAGGGCGGCGAGGATCGGGATCACGGGCACCCACGGCACCCGGAACGGGCGGTGCAGGTCGGGCCGGGTCTTGCGCAGCACGATCACGCCGATCGCCACCACGAAGAAGGCGAACAGGGTGCCGATGCTGACCAGCTCGGACAGTTTCTCCAGCGAGATGAACGCGGCGAGCAGGGCGACGATCACGCCGGTGCCGATGGTGATCAGGTAGGGCGTGCCGTGCTTCGGGTGCACCTTGGCCATGCCGACCGGCAGCAGGCCGTCGCGGGACATCGCGAACAGCACGCGGACCTGGCCGAGCAGCAGCACCAGCACCACGGTGGTGATGCCGCAGATCGCGCCGAGCGAGATGAGCTTGGCCACCCACGGCTGGCCGACCACGTCGAAGGCGTGCGCCAGCGGCGCGTCCACGGCCAGCTGCGTGTAGTTCACCATGCCGGTGATGACCAGGGAGACCAGCACGTACAGCAGGGTGCAGATCAGCAGCGAGCCGATGATGCCGCGCGGCATGTCCCGCTGCGGGTTGCGCACCTCCTCGGCGGTGGTCGCCACGATGTCGAAGCCGATGTAGGCGAAGAACACGATCGCGGCCGCGGCCAGGATGCCGGGGATGCCGAAGTGCACCGGCTCGATGCCGAGCAGCAGCTGCGACAGCGGGGTGTGCCAGGTGCTCGCCCCGGTCTCCGCGGCGGGCTGGGTCGGCGGGATGAACGGCTTGTAGTTGGCGAACTTGATGAAGAACGCGCCCACGACGATCACCAGGATCACCACGGCCACCTTGATGGCGACCAGCACGCCGGAGACCCGGCTGGACAGCTTGGTGCCGATCACGCCCAGGGTGGTGACGGCCGCGACGATGAGGATCGCGCCGAAGTCCGGGATGGCCTTCTCGCCCGCCATCCAGGTGGGCAGGCTGAGCAGGTTCGCCAGGTACGCCGACCAGCCGCGGGCGACCACGGCCGCGCCGAGGCCCAGCTCCAGCACCAGGTCCCAGCCGATGATCCAGGCGACCAGCTCGCCCATGGTCGCGTACGAGTACGTGTACGCCGAACCCGCGACCGGCACGGTCGAGGCGAGCTCCGCGTAGCAGAGCGCCGCCAGGGCGCAGACGATGCCGGCCACCACGAACGAGATCACGATCGCCGGTCCGGCGTTGACCGCGGCCTGGCGGCCGGTCAGCACGAAGATGCCGGTACCGATGATCACGGCGACGCCGAAGATGATCAGGTCGAGTGTGGTCAGGTTCTTCTTGAGTCTGTGTTCCGGCTCGATGGTCTCGGCCATCTCGGCCTCGACGCGCTTTGTCCGGAATATCCCAGTCGCCACGCCCTGATCATGCGCCCGCCGCCCCGCCCCGCGCGCCCTTTCGCCAAAACTGCAATTTGCACGCAAGGAAGGGCACCTTCTTATCGCTATACGTAGCAGAAGGTGCCCTTCTTAACGCTGGCCGCGGTCAGCGCAGGACGGCGGCCTTCTCGGAGACGAAGACGGCGGTGCCGGGGAACAGACGGCCGCGCAGCGGGGACCACTGGCCCCAGATCTGCTCGTGGCCCTCGGGCCACTCCGGCTCGATCAGGTCGACCAGCGTGAACCCGGCGCCGACCAGCTCCCGCAGCCGGTCGCCCATGGTCCGGTGGTGCTCCACGTAGGTGGCCGCGCCCGTCTCGTCGTACTCCACGTACGGGCGGCGGTCGAAGTAGGAGTGCACCGCGTGCAGGCCGCCCTCGGTCGGGTCGTCCAGGAAGATCCAGCGCATCGGGTGGGTGACCGAGAACACCCACCGGCCGCCCGGCTTGAGCACCCGGTGCACCTCGCGCATGACCAGCGCCGAGTCCTCGACGAAGGGCACCGCCCCGAACGCGGTGCACACGATGTCGAACGCGGCGCCGGCGAACGGCAGCGCGGCCGCGTCGGCCTGCACCAGCGGCACCTCGATGCCCGTGGCCTTCGCCGCGTCGCGGGCGTGGCGCAGCATGCCCGCCGACAGGTCCATCGCCACCACGTGCGCGCCCTGCCCGGCCAGCCAGCGGGCCGACGCGGCGGCGCCGCAGCCCAGCTCCAGCACGCGGCGGCCGGCCACGTCGCCGAGCAGCTTCGCGTCGGCCTCGCGCAGGCCCTCCGGGCACCAGACGAAGTCCGCCTCGCCCAGGAAGCCGCCGTGCTCGGCCTGGTAGTTGTCGGCGTCGGCGTCCCACCAGCCGCGGGACGCGTGCCGGTTCTCGGCGGCGGTGACCACGCGGCGGGTCACCCCGGGACCGGTGTCGGCGTACCCTTCCATCTCGTCGAAGTCGTCGTCGAACGCGTCGTCACCGGCAGACTCGATCTCCACCGGATCAGCGTACGAGCCCCGGCCGGGGGACCCTCCGCCGGGTGTGACGCAGCAGACATTCCGCCCAGAATCCCCATGGATTCCCGCGAATCAGGAAGAGGGGAGCGTCACGGGAGGGGTGGGGTTGCGTCGTGTGGTAATGGGCACGGTAAGCTGTTCGATGCACTCGCACGTCCGCGGTTCTCGGCATGGAGCAGACCCGCTAGCGCGACGGAAATCAAGCGGAGCGTAGGCGAGCGGGAGCGGCAGTGGAACACCCACTGGGTCACACTGAACATCCATCCGACGGAGCAACAGTCCACATGACGAGCAGCATCGAGGCCACCTCGAGCGCCAACAGGGTCACCATCGACGATCTCGGCTCTGAGGAGGCTTTCCTCGCCGCGATCGACGAGACCATCAAGTACTTCAACGACGGCGACATTGTCGAAGGCACCGTCGTCAAGGTCGACCGGGACGAGGTCCTGCTCGACATCGGCTACAAGACCGAGGGCGTCATCCCCTCGCGCGAGTTGTCGATCAAGCACGATGTGGACCCTGCTGAGGTCGTCTCCGTCGGTGATCACATCGAGGCCCTTGTCCTCCAGAAGGAGGACAAGGAGGGTCGTCTGATCCTGTCCAAGAAGCGCGCTCAGTACGAGCGTGCCTGGGGCACCATCGAGAAGATCAAGGAAGACGACGGCGTCGTTCGTGGCTCCGTCATCGAGGTGGTCAAGGGTGGCCTCATCCTCGACATCGGCCTGCGGGGCTTCCTGCCGGCCTCGCTCGTCGAGATGCGCCGCGTCCGCGACCTGCAGCCGTACGTCGGCCGCGAGCTCGAGGCGAAGATCATCGAGCTGGACAAGAACCGCAACAACGTGGTGCTGTCCCGCCGGGCCTACCTCGAGCAGACCCAGTCCGAGGTGCGCACCGAGTTCCTGAACAAGCTCCAGAAGGGCCAGGTCCGCAAGGGCGTCGTGTCCTCGATCGTCAACTTCGGCGCCTTCGTGGACCTGGGCGGCGTGGACGGCCTGGTGCACGTGTCGGAGCTGTCCTGGAAGCACATCGACCACCCGTCCGAGGTCGTCGAGGTCGGCACCGAGGTCGAGGTCGAGGTTCTCGACGTGGACCTGGACCGCGAGCGCGTCTCCCTGTCGCTCAAGGCGACCCAGGAGGACCCGTGGCGTCAGTTCGCCCGCACCCACGCGATCACCCAGATCGTGCCGGGTAAGGTCACCAAGCTCGTTCCGTTCGGTGCGTTCGTGCGCGTCGAGGACGGCATCGAGGGCCTGGTGCACATCTCCGAGCTGGCCGAGCGCCACGTGGAGATCCCGGAGCAGGTCGTGCAGGTCGGCTCGGACGTCATGGTCAAGGTCATCGACATCGACCTGGAGCGCCGCCGCATCTCGCTGTCGCTGAAGCAGGCCAACGAGGGCTTCGTCGAGGGCGAGGAGCACTTCGACCCGACCCTCTACGGCATGGCCGCGACGTACGACAACGAGGGCAACTACATCTACCCCGAGGGCTTCGACCCGGAGACGGGCGAGTGGCTCGAGGGCTACGAGAAGCAGCGCGAGCAGTGGGAGCAGCAGTACGCTGACGCCCGTGCCCGCTGGGAGGCGCACACCAAGCAGGTGCAGACCTCGCGCGCGGCCGACGCGGCCGCCGCGTCGGAGGTTCCGTCCGGCAACGTGTCGACCTCGACCCCGGCCCCGGCCAAGGCGGCCGAGGAGCCCAGCGGCACCCTCGCCACCGACGAGGCCCTGGCCGCGCTTCGCGAGAAGCTGGCCGGCGGCAAGGCCTGAGGCATCGACCTCAACTGAGCCGAAGGAAGGCCCCCGACTCTCCGGAGTCGGGGGCCTTCCCTTTTCGCGTACGCCCGAAGATCGTCGGACTTGCCCGGCACCTGGGCGTATCTTGACCGCGCATTCGCCCGGTTGCCAGGCAAGCCGGGTGATCTAGGGCGGGCTCGGGCGGCACGGTCCCCACGTGGGAGCATGGGCGCGTGCGATGGGTGGGGTTGACCGGCGGGATCGGGTCTGGGAAGAGCGCCGTGGCGGCGCGGCTGGCGGAGCTGGGCGCGGTGGTGATCGACTCCGACCGGCTGGCCCGCGAGGTCGTCGCGCCGGGCACGGACGGGCTGGCTGAGGTGGTGGCCCGGTTCGGGCCCGAGGTGCTGGGACCGGACGGGGCACTGGACCGGCCCGCGCTGGGGAAGCTGGTCTTCGGCGACGACGCCGCCCGGCGGGACCTGGAGGCGATCATCCACCCGCGGGTGCGGGCCCGCGCGGCCGAGCTGGCCGCCGCCGCGCCGGACGACGCGGTCATCGTCAACGATGTGCCGCTGCTGGTCGAGGCGGGCCTCGCGGGTCAGTACGAGCTGGTCATCGTGGTGTTCGCCGACGAGGCGACGCGGGTGACGCGGCTGGTGCGCGACCGCGGCATGGCCGAGGCCGACGCCCGCGCCCGGATCGCCGCCCAGGCCACCGACGAGCAGCGCCGCGCCGTCGCCGACGTGTCCATCGTCAACGAGGGCACCCTGGAGCAGCTCCACGCCCAGGTCGACGACGTCTGGCACACCCGCCTGCACCCCTGACCGGCACCACCCTCCGGCGCCGCTCCGGCGCGGCGATCTTGCGCGAACTGTGGGTGCGACACGCCCTGAACGGGCAAATCACTAACAGTTCGCGCAAGATCGGCGGCGGGAGCGGCGTGCCGGCAACCCGGGGTTACTTGACCTTCGTGGGGAGGGTCGGCGGGCGCTTGTCGAGGGCGAGGTCGAGCTGGGCGAAGCCGCCGGTGGCGGTGCGCAGCTCCAGGCGCTTGAGCACGCCGGTGTTGTCGACCCAGTAGCGCATCCGGGCCAGGCCGGCCGGCACGTTCGCCTCGACGGCGGTGGGCAGCTCGAACACCCCGACCGGCTTGCCGTCCAGCAGGTCCACCCGCAGGCGGCGGCCGTGCTTGCGGATGTGCTCGGCGTCGTCGGGCACGTTGGCGGCCAGCGACAGCGCCTCGTACATGAGGTAGTCCAGGTCGGTGATCTCGCCGGAGGCGCTCAGCTCGACCCAGTCGGCCTGCTCCCACTTGCCGGTCGGCGCGGGCAGCGGCGGCTCCTCCGGTACGCGCTTGCCGTTCTTGCGTACGGCCACGCCGGTGCGGTCGGCGTGCATGAGCACGTCGTAGCTCTCGTCGTCGACGTCCCGGACGGCCAGGTAGGCCAGCCGGCGCGGCCAGTCCAGCCAGCCCTTCGCGGTGCGCAGCGCGCCGGGCATGACCGGCATGGTGACGGTGACCTCGCCGCCGCGCGCCTTCAGGTTGCGCTGGCGCAGCTGGGCCAGCACCTTCGCCTCCGCCTTGGTGATCTCCGACGGCGCGTTGTCGCGGCCGCCGATCGCGGCCGTGCGCACGAACTCCTGCCGCTGGCCGCGCTGCAGGTCGATCGTGGTGGGCAGGCCGCTGCCGAGCACGGTCTCCAGCCGCACCAGGGCCCCGTCGCCGTTCAGCCAGTAGCCGACGGCGCCGCCGTTGGCCTCCAGCGACTTCGGGTCCGGGGACGGCTGCGGGCTCGCGCTCGCCGCGGCGGGCGCCACCGTCCCGGCGGGGTCCGCCTGGCCGGTGGGGGAGGCGTCGCCGGTGGGGGCGGTGGTGGCCTCGGTACGCGGCGCGGTGGCCGCCGACGCCGACACACCCGCCGAAGCGCTGGGCTGGGCCGAGGCGTCCGCCGCGGCGCTCGCGGACGCCGGGGCGGCTGCCGACGGGGCGGCGGACGCGGGGGCCGGGCTGGGCGCGGCCTGCGGGGGCAGGGCCGGGCCGAGCAGCACGTCCACCGGGGCGCCGTCGAAGGTGTCCTTGCGTACCCACTGGTTGCGCAGCTCACCGAGCGGCCCGGCGGGGTCCGCCTCCTTGCGGGCGAGCAGGAACAGGAACGTGACCAGGTTGTCCAGCGGCCGCTGCTGGTCGTCGTCGAGCCGGATGGGGCGCACCCGCCAGCCGTCGGCGGGCGGGGTCAGCGGCGGCTTGCCCGCGGGCGCGGCCTGGGCGTCCGAGGGCGCCGCCGACGCGCCGGGGGCGGCGGAGCGGCGGGCGGACTCGGGCGCGGGCGCCGCGTCGGGCAGCGCCCCGGGGCGGATCGCGATCACCCCGGGGAAGGCCTGGACCAGGCCCTTGTTCGTGGCGCCGTCGGTCACCGACAGGTAGACGAGCTGGCGCTGCCAGTCGACCCAGCCGTCGACGGTGGTCTGCCGGTTCTTCGGGCCGACGGTGCCGTGCACCCCGACCCTGCCGTCGGCGAAGTTGCGGGCGCGCATCCCGGCCAGCCGGTCGAGTTCGGCCTTGGTCAGCGGCCGGGAGCCCGCCTGGGGGGCCTTCTTACCCGCTGAGCAGGAGGCGAGGCCTCCGGTCAGCGTCGCGGTGAGGCCCAGCAGCAGCCCGCCTGCGGCGAGGAGGTGGAGGATCCGGCGGCGTGCGATGGTCGAGGTTCCCACGGCAGGTGCAACGGGGCGAACGGGGTGAGGTGACGTGCCAGACCGGTCAGAAAAGCCGGAAGGCCCCGGGGCTGCCCGGATACGTCAAGACCGCCCGCGGCGGCCGGTCGGCGCACACATGGTGCGCGACCGCAGCGGTGCGCTCATCGATCCTGCGGTGGGGCGGATCGAGGCTGCTACCGGTGCGCCAGGGGTGGTAACCGGCCGGTGTGGAGGTCCGGTCTCCCCGGTACGGCCGCCGCGAACGGCCTACCACATGACGGTAACGCGGTGATTGATGACACACAATCGCAATATTGGAGCCGGTCACTCACCTACCGTCACAGTGGCACCGCAGCCTGCATGCCCGTCCGCGCGGTTGTCACACTCCGGGCGTAGGTTGGGGCACATGACCGAGCTTGCCGAGATTCCGCGCCTGGACGGGACGTTCCAGGTCATCAGCGACTACGTGCCGGGCGGTGACCAGCCGACCGCGATCGAGGACCTGGCCCGCAGGGTGCGCCGGGGCGACCGGCACTCGGTGCTGCTGGGCGCGACGGGCACGGGCAAGTCGGCGACCACGGCGTGGCTGATCGAGAAGCTGCAGCGCCCCGCGCTGGTCATGGCCCCGAACAAGACCCTGGCGGCGCAGCTGGCCAAGGAGTTCCGCGAGCTGATGCCCAACAACGCGGTGGAGTACTTCGTCAGCTACTACGACTACTACCAGCCCGAGGCGTACATCCCGCAGACGGACACGTACATCGAGAAGGACTCCTCGATCAACGAGGAGGTGGAGCGGCTGCGCCACTCGGCGACCATGTCGCTGCTCACCCGCCGGGACGTCATCGTGGTCGCGACGGTCTCCGCGATCTACGGCCTCGGCACCCCGCAGGAGTACCTGGAGCGTGCGGTCAAGGTCAAGATCGGCGAGGAGATCGACCGCGACAGGCTGCTGCGCCGGCTGGTGGACATCCAGTACGCGCGCAACGACATGGCCTTCAACCGGGGCACGTTCCGGGTGCGCGGCGACACGCTGGAGATCATCCCGGCGTACGAGGAGCTGGCGCTGCGCATCGAGTTCTTCGGCGACGAGATCGAGCGGCTGTCCTACCTGCACCCGCTCACCGGCGACGTGGTCCGGGACGTCGACCAGCTGCTGATCTTCCCGGCCACGCACTACGCCGCCGGGCCGGAGCGGATGGAGCGGGCGATCGCCGGCATCGAGGCCGAGCTGGAGGAGCGGCTGGCGGAGCTGGACCGGCAGGGCAAGCTGCTGGAGGCGCAGCGGCTGCGCATGCGCACCACGTACGACCTGGAGATGATGCGCCAGGTGGGCTTCTGCAACGGCATCGAGAACTACTCGCGCCACATCGACGGCCGCGAGCAGGGCAGCCCGCCGCACGCGCTGCTGGACTACTTCCCCGACGACTTCATCACCGTCATCGACGAGTCGCACGTGACCATCCCGCAGATCGGCGGCATGTACGAGGGCGACGCCTCGCGTAAGCGGGTGCTGGTCGAGCACGGGTTCCGGCTGCCCAGCGCGCAGGACAACCGGCCGCTGCGCTTCGACGAGTTCCTGGAGCGGGTCGGGCAGATGGTGTTCCTGTCCGCGACGCCCGGCCCGTGGGAGCTGAAGCAGGCGCAGGGCGAGTTCGTGGAGCAGGTGATCCGCCCGACGGGCCTGGTCGACCCGCAGGTGGTGGTGAAGCCGACCAAGGGCCAGATCGACGACCTGATGCACGAGATCCGGCTGCGCACCGAGCGCGACGAGCGGGTCCTGGTCACCACGCTGACCAAGAAGATGGCCGAGGACCTCACCGACTACCTGCTGGAGAACGGCATCCGGGTGCGCTACCTGCACTCCGAGGTGGACACGCTGCGCCGGGTCGAGCTGCTCAAGGAGCTGCGCATCGGCGAGTTCGACGTGCTGGTCGGCATCAACCTGCTGCGTGAGGGCCTGGACCTGCCCGAGGTGTCGCTGGTGGCGATCCTCGACGCGGACAAGGAGGGCTTCCTCCGCAGCGGCACCTCGCTGATCCAGACCATCGGCCGGGCCGCCCGTAACGTGTCCGGCGAGGTCCACATGTACGCCGACAAGATCACCCCGTCGATGGCGGCGGCGATCGAGGAGACCGACCGGCGCCGCGCCAAGCAGGTGGCGTACAACGAGGCCAACGGGGTGGACCCGCAGCCGCTGCGCAAGAAGATCCACGACATCCTGGACGACATCTACCGCGAGGCCGAGGACACCGATACCGCGCTGGCCGGGCACGGGCCCGGCGGGCACATCATCGGCGGGTCGGGCCGGCAGATGTCGCGCGGCAAGGCCCCGGTGCCCGGCACGCGCTCGAAGTCGCGTACCACCTCGGAGAAGCGCGGCGCGGTGGTCGCCGCCACCGAGGGCATGGCCCGGGTGGAGCTGACCAAGCTGATCGGCGACCTCAACGAGCAGATGCTCGGCGCCGCGGCCGAGCTGCAGTTCGAGCTGGCCGCCCGCATCCGTGACGAGATCACCGAGCTGAAGAAGGAGCTGCGGCAGATGGACGCCGCCGCCTGACGGCTGAACGAGATCGAGGCTCCGTTCACGAACTTCGGGAACGGAGCCTCGATCTTGCGGCGGGCCGGGGAGGGTGTCCGCCGCAGGTCACTTCGGGTTGAGCTGGTCGGGGTAGGTGGGGCGGCCGGTGACCGCGTCGCGGATCTTGTCCGCCACGCCGACGATCGGGTCCACCAGCTTGTTCCACGGCGGGGTGTTCGGGGTCTTCGGGTGCGGCCGGGTGCCGGCCGACTCCTCGGCGATCGCCGCGCGGTTGCCCAGGCGGATCAGCTCGTCGTCGTTGGCGAGCTCCTTCAGCCGACCGTGGATCTTGCGGTTGGCGGTGTGCGTGTGGCGGCGCAGGTGGGCGTCGACTTCCAGGGCGAGGCGCTGGAAGCCGTCGTCCTCGGCCGGCGTGACCGACAGGGTCTGCAGCACCTGCAGGATCGCGCCGTCCTCGGCGAGCTCCCGGTTGGCCAGGTCGTCGCCGTCGGGGAACAGCTCACGGACCGCGGGCAGCAGGTACTGCTCCTCGGCCGCGAGGTGCCGGCTCACGACGGCGGTCACCACCTCGGCGACCTGGCGCCGCCGGGACGGCGAGGCCGTCGCCGCTTCGGTGGCCAGCTCCGCCGAGAGGCGGGTGATCTGCCGGTGCTCGTCTGCCAGCATGTCGACGATGCTCTGGCCGGCGGGGGTGTACGCGGCCTCGGCCTCTGGGGACAGAGGCGGAAGCGGTGGCAGGTCAACGCTCATGGCCCGGCTCTACCCGGGCGCGCCGGGAGGCAAACCTGGGGCCGTTTGACGGGCGCTCGGCGCACCTCATAGCATCGACGGTGATCGCCTCCGGGCTTCGGCGGTCCTCATCCGGCGTGGTCGATCCGGCCGCCAAGGGCAGTGGTGTGTGTCGCGTCCACGCGTGTCTGCTCCCGGAACAGGATCCCCACAGTGTCCACACTCACCTCCAGAGCCGGGCGGTTCACGCTCGGCATACTCATGCTGACCCTGTCCGCGCTCGCGGTCGTGGTCGCCTCCATCCCCACCCCGTCCCGTGCCGCCGACCCGGTAACCGTGCTGACCAGCGGTTTCGAGGACGGCACCGTGCAGGGCTGGGCCCGCCGCGGCACCGTCGAGACCGTCGCGGTGAGCACCGCCGCCGCGCACGGCGGCACGTCCAGCCTGCTCACCACCGGCCGCACCGCGGCCTGGAACGGCCCCAGCAAGGACCTGCTGGCCACCGTCACCAAGGGCACCCGCTACACGTACTCGGTCTGGGCGCGGGCCGCGGCCGGCGCCGGGTCGGTGCAGGTGCGGATGAGCGTCGAGCGCCGCTGGCAGGGCACCGCCAGCTACGAGCAGGTGGTCAACAGCACCACCGTCAGCGAGAGCGGCTGGACCCAGCTGACCGGCGGCTACACGCTGGCCAACGACGCCGACTTCTTCGCCGTGTACGTAGAGACGGTCAGCGGGACGGCGTCGTTCCACATCGACGACTTCACGCTGTCGTACCAGCCGCCGGACCCGATCCAGACCGGCATCCCGTCGCTGAAGACGGTGTTCGCGAACGACTTCCCGATCGGCGCGGCGGTGGGCCGCCCGCAGCTGCTCGGCGAGCGCGGCCAGCTGCTGGCCAAGCACTTCAACTCGGTCACCGCGGGCAACGCGATGAAGTGGGACACCATCCAGCCCGTCGAGGGCACGTTCAACTACACCGACGCCGACGCGATCGTGGCGTTCGCGCGGGCCAACGCCATGAAGGTGCGCGGGCACACGTTCGTGTGGCACAACCAGACCCCGGCCTGGGTGTTCAACGACGCGAACGGGCAGCCGATGACCGCGACCGCGGCCAACAAGACGCTGCTGCTGGCCCGCCTGGAGGCGCACATCCGCGCCCTGGGCGCCCGCTACGCCGCCGACATCTCGGCGTGGGACGTGGTCAACGAGGTCATCGACGAGAACCAGTCCGACGGCCTGCGCCGCAGCACCTGGTACAACATCACCGGCCTGGACTACATCCGCACCGCGTTCCGGGTGGCCCGGCAGGTCGCGCCCAACGCGAAGCTGTTCATCAACGACTACAACACCAACGTCACCACCAAGCGGGACAAGCTCTACGACCTGGTCGCGCTGCTCAAGGCCGAGGGGGTGCCGATCGACGGGGTCGGCCACCAGCAGCACGGCAACATCAGCTGGCCGACCGGGGCCGAGACCGACGCGATGATCGCCAAGTTCATCCCGCTCGGCGTCGAGCAGCAGATCACCGAGATGGACACCAGCATCTACACCAGCTCCTCGGAGAGCTTCACCACCCCGCCCGCGGACCGGCTGACCAGCCAGGCCGCGCGCTACAAGGCCTGGTTCGACGTGTACCGCAAGTACAAGGCCAACATCACCTCGGTGACGCTGTGGGGCCTGGCCGACGACGAGACCTGGCTGGACAGCTACCCGGTGAGCCGCAAGGACTTCCCGCTGCTGTTCGACGTGCAGCTGCAGGCCAAGCCAGCGTACTGGGCGATCATCGGCAGCGCCTCGCCGACCGCGTCCGGCCCGCCGTCGCCGTCGGCCAGCGCGTCGCCCAGCGCTTCGCCGAGCCCGTCGGCCTCGCGCAGCCCGTCGGCCAGCCCGAGCCCGTCGCCGAGTGCTTCGCCGAGCGCCTCGGCCAGCCCGAGCCCGGTCCCGAGCGGGTCCACCATCCCCTCGGGCTGCCGGGTGAAGTACACGGTCACCAACCAGTGGAACTCCGGGTTCCAGGGTGACGTGGTGATCACGAACGCGGGCGCGGTGGCGGTCAACGGCTGGCAGCTGCGCTGGACGTTCGCCAACGGCCAGGTGATCAACCAGTCCTGGAGCAGCACGTACGCGCAGAGCGGCGCGAACGTGACGATCACCAACGCGTCCTGGAACGGCACCATCGCCGCCAACGGCGGCACCGCGTCCTTCGGCTTCCTGAGCAGCTGGAGCGGCACCAACGCCAAGCCGGCCACGTTCACACTGAACGGCACGGTCTGCGCGATCGTCTGATGTCCTACCCCGGCTCACAACTTCTGAGTTGTAGGTACAACTCAGAAGTTGTGAGCCGCCCGTGGACACCTGTCGCGGCTGGGGAGGCGGCCTCACCCCGCGCCGCGATCGCAGGGCAGGCCGGCGGCACACTCGCGGCCTCTGCCGGAGCCGGACGGACGGCCGTCCTTCCTGTGCCCACCACGCCTGTCGGAGCCATGCAAATACGGTGCCGACGGACCCGTGCCCGGCTAGGCTCGCGTCCCGTGACCGATGCCGACGCCCTCTTCGCCCCGCTGGCCGCCGACGCCGTCCCGGCCGTCGCCCGCCTGGCCGCCCGCTGCCTCGCCGCCGACGGCGGGCTCCCGCTGGCCGCGGGTGAGGGCTTCACCGCCCGGCGCTACGCCGCCGAGGGCGGGCTCGCCATCGGCGCGTACGGCCCGGACGGCACGCTGCTCGCCGCCGCCGCGATCCGGCCCACCGGCAGCACCGTCACCGGCACCGCGCTGGTCGACCCGGCCGCACGCGGGCGCGGCCTGGGCGCCGCCGCGCTGGACTGGTGCCTGGGCGGCGCTGACGTGATCGAGACCGAGTCGCTGACCGGCGGCGCTGCCGCGCTGTTCGCCGACCGCGGCCTGACCATGTCGTTCGCCGAGGACGTGATGCGCCACGACCTCAAGGAGATCCCGGACGTGCCGCTGCCGGCGGGAGTGAGCCTGGCCGGCTGGGCGCCGGACACGGTGAGCCGCTTCCACGCGGTGTACCGGGCGGCCTTCGCGGAGCGGCCGGGCTTCCCCGACTGGGACCAGCAGCAGTGGACCGCATGGCTGGTCGATGACGACTTCCGCCCGCCGTGGTCGCTGCTCGCCGTAGACGCGTCCGGCGCCGACCTCGGCTTCGTGGCGTGCGGCGACGGCTGGCTGGTGCAGGTCGGCACGACGCCCGCCGCCCGCGGCCGGGGCGTGGGCGCGGCGCTGACCACGGCCGCGCTGCGGGCCGCGGCCGCCGACGGCGCGTCCGAGATGCTGCTCGACGTGAACGTCGACAACCCGGTCGCGGCGGAGCTCTACCGGCGTCTCGGGTTCACCGTCCTGGGCAGACGGGCCCGCTTCACCCGCCCGGCCTCGGCAGGCTGACCGGCGCGACGCCGCCGCGCGTTCCGGCACGGGATCGAGGGTTATCGCGGCGGCGACCCGGTAATAGGAGGGTGGAGGGGCCGTCTGGTTCCGCGACGAGCGGTCGATGGGGACCGCCCGCCTCCCCTTGCGGAACGGGCGCGACGCCCACGAACAGTGGGGCGGTTCGCGACAGTGCTCTCCGGGCTGCTTCGCTGCCGGTGTCCTCGCCTCTCGGCACCACCGAGGAGGTCCGATGCACGAAACCAGGCACCGAGGTGCCATGTCGCCGGATGCCGAACAGGCCGCGCGGTCGCTGCTGGCCGAGGAGCGGCGGATCACGGTGGAGACGGGCTGGTCCACGTCCACCGCGGTCGTCACGGCCATCCGCGAACGCCTGCTGGTCAACATGCTGGCGGCGACTCGATGACCGGTGCGCGGCCGGCCGCAGGGCCGGGACGCGACCGGGACCGCCGGCGCGGGCGCTGCACGGACCAGCGCCCGCGCCGACAAACCTGCGGCGGTCAGGCCCGGCTGCGGGCCGCGTCGATCCAGGCGAGCACGCCGTGGGCCCGGCTGCGGGCGGCCACGTCGCGCGCCTCGGCCAGCAGCGCGGCGCCCTCGTCGTCGCGGTCGTCCTCGTAGGCCAGCTGCGCCAGCGCGAGCAGCGCCGCCGCGAGACCGGGCTGGAAGTCCAGCTCGCGGCGCAGCCGCGCGGACTCCTCCAGCTTGGCCCGGCCCGCCTCGCGGTCGCCCGCCTCCAGGTCGGCGAAGCCGAGGTGGCGCACGGCGTACGACATGGTCAGCTCGTCCCCAGTGGCCCGCGCCAGCCGGTATGCCCGCTCCAGCAGCGGCACCGCGACGGCCGCGTCGTCGCGCACCACCTGGTGGAAGCAGCCGAGCCAGAACAGCGCCTCGCCCTCGCCGCGCCCGTCGCCGAGCCGCCGGTACAGCTCGGCGGCGCGCTCGAACGAGGCCAGCTCGGCCGGGTCTTCCTGGCGCTGATGCAGGTAGTCCGCGTGCAGCAGGCGGCCGCGGGCCAGCGCGAGATCTGCCTCCAGGCTGTCGAGGTCGCCGTGGGCCGCGGTGGTCGCCGTGGTGTCGCCGCCGAACACGGCGGTCTCGTAGCGCTCGCTCGCACGGGTGAGGCGTTCGTCGCCGTACATGCCGACCAACCTAACCGGACGGGCGAGCCGCCGCAGCCCGGTCGGCTAGCGCTTCGCGGCGTGCGCGGCGGCCCAGCCGCCGATCCGGGCCAGCAGGTCGGCGGAGGCGGCGTTCTCGGCGTGGCCGAAACCGGGCTCCAGCCACAGCTCCTTCGGCTCGGCGGCGTTGTCGAAGATCTGATGCGCGTGCTCGACCGGGAAGTACGCGTCGGCGTCCCCGTGCACCACCAGCAGCGGCGTGGGGGAGATGAGCCCGGCCACGGCGTACGGCGGCTCCGGGACCGGGTCCCAGCCGCCGCGCGCGATACGGGTGCGCAGCGCGACCCGGCCGACCAGGCGGCCCAGCCGCCGCTCCAGCACCCAGTGCACCCGGCGCATCGGCGGGGTGCCCCGGTAGTACCAGCGGGCCGGGCCGCTGACCGCGACGGCGGCGTCGACGCCCCGGATCAGGGCGGCATGCCGCACCACGATCGAGGCGCCCATGGAGAAGCCGACCGTGACGATGCGGCGGTAGCCCAGCTCACGGGCCCAGGCCACGGCCGCCTCGACGTCGTGGATCTCCAGGTCGCCGACCGTGGACAGGCCGCCGGAGCGGCCGTGCCCGCGGAAGTCGAAGCTGATCACGCCGCCGTGCCGGCCCAGGACGCCGGCGGCGCGGCGCACCGACTCGCGCCGCCAGGAGCCCGTGAAGCCGTGCGCGATCACGATCGCCAGCGCGCGGTCACCCTCGTCGTGGTGGGCGTCGATGGGCACGCCGTCGGACGCGGTGAGCACGCGGTCGGTCATGAGCGGAGGATCAGCCGTTGGCCGGTACGTCGGTGAAGTGCTCCACGACCGGCGGCTTCGCGAAGAACGGGCCGATGATGCCGCGCCACTGGTCGAACCGGTCGGTGGCGCGGAAGTTCTTCTCGTGCGCCTCGATCGAGTCCCACTCGACCAACAGCACGAACCGCGACGGCGACTCCACGCCGCGGGTCATCCGGACGGTGATGCAGCCTTCTGTGTCCGCGAGCCACGGGCGGGCCTGCGCGTACGCCGAGGCGAACGCGTCCTCCTGGCCGGGCTGGACGTCGATCAGGGCAACCTCGAGCACCATGGTGATGATCCTCGCACGCCCACGGCGGGGTGGTGCGGGTGCCCTAGGGTGGCGCCCATGCTCGACTGGCTCCTCAGCACCGCGTTCACCGTCCGCGACACGCCGATGACCTGGGCCGAGGTGCTCGGCTTCCTGACCGGCGTGCTCAACGTCTGGCTGCTGGTGCGCCAGAACGTGGCGAACTGGGCGGTCGGCATCCTCAACGTGCTCCTGCTGCTGGTCGTGTTCTGGACCTACGGCCTGTACGCCGACGCGAGCCTGCAGCTGGTGTACGTGGCGCTGGGCCTGCTGGGCTGGTGGCAGTGGCTGCGTCGGGGCACGGACGGCGCCCGGCTGGAGGTGTCGCGCACCACGCGCGCCGAGTGGACCGTGCTCGCCGTGGTGGGCATGCTGGCGACGGTCGCGCTGTGGCTGCTGCTGGACCGGGCCACCGACTCGACGGTGCCGCTGCCCGACGCGCTGACCACGGTGCTATCGCTGGCCGCGACGTACCTGCAGACCCGAAAGAAGCTGGAGAGCTGGTGGATCTGGATCGTGGCCGACCTGATCTACATCCCGCTCTACCTCTACAAGGGCCTCTGGCTGACCGGCGCGCTGTACGTGGTGTTCCTGGGCCTGTGCGTGGCGGGGCTGCTGTCCTGGCAGCGCGCGCTGCGGGGGCGCGCGGCCGAGCCGGTGCCGGCGTGACGTACCGGCACGGCATGGTGGTGGGCAAGTTCTACCCGCCGCACGCCGGGCACCATCACCTGATCCGCGCCGCCGCCGCGGCCTGTGCCCGGGTCACGGTCGTGGTGGCGCCGTCGAGCGGGGAGTCGATCCCGCTGGAGACGCGGCTGGCGTGGCTGCGCGAGGAGCACGCGGACACCCCGTGGGTGCGGTTCGCGGGGCGCTACGACGACACCCGGATCGACTACGGCGACCCGGCCGTGTGGGACGCGCACTGCGCCGTGTTCCGCGAGGCGGTCGGCCCCGACCCGGTGGACGCGGTGTTCAGCTCCGAGAAGTACGGCGACGAGCTGGCCAGGCGGTTCAACGCGGTGCACGTGGAGGTGGACGCGCCGCGGCTGGCGTACCCGGTCTCGGGCACGGCCGTGCGGGCCGACCCGGTGGCGCACTGGGGGCTGCTGTCCGCGCCGGTGCGGGCCTGGTTCACCCGGCGCGTGGTGGTGCTCGGGGCGGAGTCGACGGGGACCACGACCATGGCGGCGGCGCTGGCCGGGCATTACGCGGCCCGGGGCGGGGCGTGGGCGGACACCCGTTGGGTCCCCGAGTACGGCCGGGAGCTGACCGAGCGCAAGCTGGCCGCGCTGCGCGCCGCCGATCCGGGCGCGACCGTGTTCGGCGTCACCTGGGACCGGGCCGACTTCACCGAGGTGGCCCGGGAGCAGTCCGCCGCCGAGGACGCCGCGGCGCGGGCCGGCTCACCGCTGCTGGTCTGCGACACCGACGCGCTGGCCACCCAGGTTTGGGAGGAGCGCTACCTGGGCAGTTCGTCACCGGAGGTCCGGGCTGCCGCCCGGCATCCCGATCTGTACCTGCTGACCTCGCCTGCCGGGGTGCCGTTCGACGACGACGGCCTCCGCGACGGTGAGCACCTGCGGGAGTGGATGACCGGCCGGTTCCGCGAGGTGCTGGCCGCGTCCGGAGTGCCGGTCGTGGAGTTGAACGGATCACACGGGGCCCGGCTGCGGATGGCGGTGGAGGCGTGCGACAGGCTGTTGAGCGCGGGCTGGGGCCTCGCCGCACCACTTGGCTGACCTGCGCGGACGCCCCGGCTGACCCGGTGGCTCGTCCATGCGGGCGACCCTGGCTGGGCAGTGCGCGCGGCGTGGTAAACAATAGAGAGACGCGGGAGGGGAGTATCCCTCACGACGGTGTCGTCAGCACGGCTCCCCCCGGCCAGCACAGGCCTGGTGTGATCCCGGCACCGTCGGTCATCGGTGTTGCACCGGTGGCAGGAGAGACCTCCGGGGCAAGAATCATGCCGACCGGAGGTCTGTTCATATGAACGTGTCCACTTGGGAATGGGCCGCCACCCTCATCGGGTTGCTGGCGCTGCTGACCTTCGACTTGTTGATCATCGGGCGTCGGCCGCATGAGCCTTCGATGAAGGAGGCCACCGGTTGGGTGGTCTTCTATGTGGCACTGGCCTGCGCGTTCGGTGCGTGGATCTTCTACAGCCACGGTACGCAGTACGGGCAGGAGTTCTTCGCCGGCTGGGTGACCGAGTACAGCCTCTCCGTGGACAACCTGTTCGTCTTTGTGATCATCATGAGCAGGTTCGCGGTGCCCCGCATCTACCAGCAGAAGGTGCTGCTCATCGGCATCGTGCTGGCGCTGGTCATGCGCGGTGCGTTCATCGCGGCGGGCGCCGCGCTGGTGTCGCGGTTCGTCTGGGTGTTCTACATCTTCGGCGTGTTCCTGATCTACACGGCGTGGACGCTGACCAAGCACGGTGAGAGCGACGAGTCGGACTTCAAGGAGAACGCGCTCATCCGGTGGAGCCGCCGGGTGCTGCCGATCAGCAAGGAGTACGACGGCGCGAAGATGACCACGGTGCAGGCCGGCAAGCGGATCTTCACGCCGATGCTCATCGTGATGATCGCGATCGGCACCACCGACCTGATCTTCGCGCTCGACTCCATCCCGGCCATCTTCGGCCTCACCAAGGAGCCGTTCCTGGTCTTCACCGCCAACGTGTTCGCCCTGATGGGCCTGCGCCAGCTCTACTTCCTGCTGGGCGGCCTGCTGGACCGGCTGGTGTATCTGTCGCTGGGCCTGGCCGCGGTGCTCGGCTTCATCGGCGTCAAGCTGATCATGGAGGCCCTGGCGGGCAACAACGTGCCGTTCATCAACGACGGCCAGCCGATCACCGCCGTGCCGCACATCAGCATCGGCGTCTCGCTCAGCGTGATCATCGGCATCCTGGCGGTGGCCACCATCGCCAGCCTGATCAAGTCGTCCCGCGAGGCGAAGAACGACGCGGAGAAGACGCCGACCCCGGTCGGCTGACGGTCAGCCGCCCACCCGGCCCGCACCCGCCAGCGCGGCGGTGCGGGCCGGTGGCATCTCCTCCAGGATCACCCGGCCGTTGACGCTGCAAGCGTGCAGCACGAAGCGGGTGCCGTCCCGTGGGGCGGCAGCCACGAAGCCCACATGGTCGATATCGCCGCGCGCGTCGGCGAAGAAGTACAGGTCGCCCGGCTGCTCGCTGCCGAGGGGCAGCTCGGGCACGGCGAGACGCTGGTCGCTCGCATCGCGCGGCACGGTGACGCCAAGCTGGCGGAAGGCCAGGTGCACCAGCCCCGAGCAGTCGATGCCGTACGGCGTCAGCCCGCCCCACACGTAGGTGACCCCGAGCCAGGCCCGCGCCGCGGCCAGCGCCGCCGCCCGGTCCACGGCGCCCGCCGCGCCGTCCCCGCTCTCGCGCACGCTGAGCTGGTCCAGCGGCAGCCAGCCGGGGTAGCCGCGCGGGTCCAGCTTCGCGGCGGGCTGCGCGGTGGCCACCACCCGGGCCCAGCCGCCGCGCACCTCCTCGACCAGCACCTGCTCGCCGTGCAGCAGCTGGGTCAGCACGCCGTGGTACATCCGGCCCTCGTCGTCCAGCCCGGCGACCCAGGAGCGCGGGTCGCTGTGCGGCCCGAGCACGGCCGCGTCCACGCCGGGCCGGGGTGCGTCAGGGCGCGACCACAGGGTCGCCACCGGGGCGGTCACCGTCGCGATCTTCATGCGGGGTACCTCGCTTCAGTCGGCTGCGCTCCGTTGCGGGATCGACACGCCCAGTCCGGGGGCGTCGGGTAGTACCACAGTCGCACCCTCGTAGCGGCATCCGCCAGACACCGGCGGCTCGGCCAGCCACCAGGCCGCGTCGAGGTCGCTGACGATGGTGGTCGGGTGCGCCGCGACCAGGCTCGCCGCGGCGCCGATGCCGACGGGGCCCTCCATCATGGAGCCGACGCAGGTGCCCAGCCCGTGCGCGGCGGCCAGCTCCAGCAGGGTGCGCGCGGTGCTGAGCCCGCCGCACTTGGCCAGCTTCACGTTGACCAGATCGGCCGCGCGGCGGCGGATCACCTCGACCAGGTCGCGCAGGCCGAACACCGACTCGTCGGCCATGATCGGCAGCGCGCTGCGGGCACTGACCCAGGCCAGCCCGTCCAGGTCGTGCCGGGCGACCGGCTGCTCGACCAGCTCGACCGGCAGCTCCAGGGCGGCGATGCGGTCCAGGATGCGCACCGCGTCGCGCGGCGTCCAGCCCTGGTTGGCGTCCAAGCGCAGGGTGACGCCGGGGTCGAGGGCCTCGCATACGGCGCGGATGCGGTTCAGGTCGCCCGCGGCATCCGTGCCCACCTTGAGCTTCAGCACCGTGAAGCCCCCGGCGATCCGCTGCTTGGCGGTGACGGCCAGCGCGCCCGCCTCACCCGCGGACAGGGTCACGTCGGTGGGCACGGTCAGGCTCGTGCCGCCGAGCAGGCGTGCCAGGGGAATGCCCAGGCGGCGCGCGGCCAGGTCGTGCAGTGCCACGTCCACCGCCATCTTGGCGGCCTCGTTGCCGACCACCGCGCGGGCCACCTCGCGGCAGCGCGCGGCCAGGTCGTCCGGGTCGCGGCCGATCAGCAGCGGCGCCATCATCTCCGCGACGCACGCCTGCGAGCCCGCGATGCTGGCCCCGGTCACCGCCCACACCTGCGGCGCCTCGCCGAAGCCGGAGCGCCCGTCGGCGTCGACGATCTCGACCAGCAGCGTCTCGACGGCGGTGGCCCGGCGCAGCGCCGTCACGAACGGGGTGTGCAGGGGCGCGGAGACGCGGTGGGTGCGGACTTCGGTGATCGACACGCCACCGACCCTACGTGCGAAACCGGTACCGCAGAAGCCCCGTTCCGGGGCGGCCCGTCAGCTCGCGCCGCGCTGCGCCCAGCTCGCCGCGGCGATCCGGCCCAGCAGCGCGCACGCCTCACCGTCCGGGACGTCACCGGTGGTGCAGACCGCCAGCAGGTACGGCGGCGCGTCCGCCGGGTAGATCAGCGCGCTGCTGTGCCGCTCGCCGGTCACCCAGCCGTTCTTCAGCGCCACCCGGGTGCCCTCGGGCAGGCCGCGGTGCAGGTCGTCGCGGCACTCCTGGGCGGACAGGATGTCCAGCATCGCGGCCGACCCGGCGGGCGAGGCGAGCCGGCCGCCGTGCAGCGCGCCGAACAGCGCGGCCAGGTCGGCGGCGGTGACCTCGTTGCTGATCCCGCCGTCGCGCGCCGGGTAGTCCTCGATGCCGCGGTCGGTGTGCGCGCGGGTCGCCCCGGCGAGCCGCCACACATCGTTGACCTGGGCGAACGCCTGCTCGTTGGGGCCGAGCGCGGCGAGCACCAGGTTGGTGGCCAGGTTGGAGGAGCGCACGATCATCCGCGTGATCAGCCAGCGCAGCGGGGCCTTGCCGCCCAGCCGGTCCCACACCTGCGGATCGCTGTCGTACGCCGGGTCGTTGGCGTACCCCCCGCCGCCGGGCGCGGCCGACACGTGCTCGTTGTGCACGGCGATCTCGGCGTCCAGGTCCAGCCGGCCGGCCTCGGCGGCGCGCCAGGCGGCGGCCATCACGCCGACCTTCATCGTGCTCGCGGCATAGTGCAGCGCCCCGGCCTCCCGGGCGTATCGCGCCGGCCCGTCGAGCGGGCCGCACCAGACGGAGGCGGTGCCGGGGAAGGCGTCGAGTTCGGGAGCCAGGCTCTGCAGCGTGATCACGCCTGCAGGTTACTGAAAACGGGGCAGCGGCGCGCGCTGGGAGGCCGTAGAGTGCCGCGCCGTGACTGAGTTGATCCCTTCTCACCTGTCGGCCCCGGCGCCCGACACCACGCACCGCTGTGAGCAGTGCGGGTGCAGCCCGGCTCGGCAGATGACCTTCCGTGGGCACCGCGGCATGATCGTGGTGATGCAGTTCCTCAAGGAGCGCGGCGTGTGGTGCCGCACCTGCGGCCTGGCCGTGTTCCGCACCATGACCAGCCGCACGGTCGCGCAGGGCTGGTGGGGCTACGGCTCGTTCCTGATCACGCCGTTCGTGCTGCTCTACAACCTGGTGGGCCGCCTGAAGCTGCGCAAGCTGGGCGAGCCGGTCCCCGCGCTAGACGGCTCGTCGACCGCGCCCTGGAACCCGGGCCGCCCGGTGTTCCTGCGCGCGACGATGCTGGTCCCGATTCTGCTGGTGGCGTTCGTGACGACGGTGGCGATCCTGGCCGACCCGGCGAACAAGATCGGGCAGTGCGTCGTCTCGCAGGGCACGGACGACGTGGAGTTCGTCGACTGCTCCCAGCGCAACGAGGGTGTGGTGCTCAGCGTCGTCGACGACAAGGATCAGTGCCCCGCCGAGGCCGTCGGCTACGTCGAGGAGTACACCGAGTACCGCTCCGGCGGCCGCCACGTCGACGAGATCTACTGCATCGGCGCCTGACCATCCGCATGACCGAGACTCCCGCCGGGCCGCGCGAACGGCACGGCGGGAGCCCCGATCAGTGCGGAGTCACCGCGCGCGGCGGGCGACCCAGCCGGTGGCCAGCAGGAACTGGGCCAGGACGTAGGTGAGCATGACCCAGATCTGAGGGCCGGGGATGGTGAACGCGTCGGCGACCCGTACCGCGATCAGCAGATCCGAGATCAGGAACAGCGCCCCGCCGAGCGCGGTGCGCCAGCCAAAGGCCGCTGCCAGCGCCGCGGTCGACGACAGCAGCGTGCCGTACACGGCCATCGGCAGCGCCAGGCCCGCCTCCGACAGCGCCGGCCACAGCCAGCTCAGCGCGCCGACCAGGAAGACCGCGTAGCCGATCGGCACCAGCAGCATCGGCCACGCCCGCAGCCGCGACAGCGCGCCGTGGCGCACGAACGTGGTCACGTAACAGACGTGCGCCGTGCCGAACAGCGCCATACCGATGATGAACGCGGTCGTTCCCTCGAACTGCAGCGCCACGTCACCGGCCCAGGAGAACAGCAGCGCGGCCAGGATGCCGGTGGTCGGGACCAGGCCGCGCGAGCGGTGGTACAGGTAGAACCACAGCGCCAGCAACGGCAGCAGCAGCGGCTTGGTCGCCCAGTCCAGCGGCCTGCTCTCCACGCCGGCGGCGATGACGTTCAGGGCCGAGGCCACACCGAAGAGGCCCAGCACAAGCCGGTCCGCGCGCATAGTCGATCTCCCGAGGGGTGAGGGGTCCGCGCAGCATACCCACCGGTAGCCCGCGCGCAACACCCACCACCCTCCTTGGTTGATCATGAACTTATGGACGTGCTGGACGGCGTGTCACCACCCCGCCACCGTGATCGAACTCCGACGATCCGGTTGATCACGGTGGCGGGGTAGGGACGCGCCGGTGAACACGTCCATAAGTTCATGATCAACCCGGGATAGGGGCCGGCCCCCGGGCTGCGGGGCAGCGCGGGGGCCGGTGGGGCTGGGAGGAGCTGTCAGGCGTGCTTGCGGCGGGCCGCCATGCGGCCGCGCTGGGTCTGGTCGAGGACGACCTTGCGGATGCGCACCGCGGCCGGGGTGACCTCGACGCACTCGTCCTCGCGGCAGAACTCCAGCGCCTGCTCCAGGGACAGCTTGCGCGGCGGGATCAGCTTCTCGGTCTCGTCCGAGGTGGACGCCCGCATGTTGGTGAGCTTCTTCTCCTTGGTGATGTTGACGTCCATGTCGTCGGAGCGGGAGTTCTCCCCGACGATCATGCCCTCGTACACCTCGGTGCCGGGCTCGACGAACAGGGTGCCGCGCTCCTGCAGGTTGGTCATCGCGAACGCGGTGACCGGGCCGGTCCGGTCGGCCACCAGCGAGCCGTTGTTGCGGGTGCGCAGCTCGCCGAACCACGGCTCGTACTTCTCGAACACGTGGTGGAGGATGCCGGTGCCCCGGGTGTCGGTGAGGAACTCGGTCCGGAAGCCGATCAGGCCGCGCGCCGGGACCAGCCACTCCATCCGGATCCAGCCGGTGCCGTGGTTGACCATCTGCTCCATCCGGCCCTTGCGGGTGGCCAGCAGCTGGGTGATGGCGCCGAGGTACTCCTCGGGGGCGTCGATGGTGAGGCGCTCGACCGGCTCGCACAGCTTGCCGTCGATGTCCTTGGTGACCACCTGCGGCTTGCCGACGGTCAGCTCGTACTGCTCGCGGCGCATCTGCTCGACGAGGATGGCCAGCGCCAGCTCGCCACGGCCCTGCACCTCCCAGGCGTCGGGGCGCTCGGTGGGCAGCACCCGCAGCGACACGTTGCCGACCAGCTCCTTGTCGAGCCGGTCCTTGACCATGCGCGCGGTGACCTTGGCGCCCTTGACCCGGCCGACCAGCGGCGAGGTGTTGGTGCCGATGGTCATCGAGATCGCGGGCTCGTCGACGGTGATCAGCGGCAGCGGGATCGGGTTCTCCGCGTCGGCCAGCGTCTCGCCGATCATGATGTCGCCGATGCCGGCGACGGCGATGATGTCGCCGGGGCCGGCCTCGTCGGCCGGCTTGCGCTCCAGCGCCTCGGTCATCAGCAGCTCGGAGATGCGCACCGACTGCTGGGTGCCGTCGGTCTTGCACCAGGTGACGGTCTGGCCCTTGCGGATCGTGCCCTGGCGCACCCGGCACAGCGCGAGGCGGCCCAGGAACGGCGAGGCGTCGAGGTTGGTGACGTGCGCCTGCAGCGGCGCGCCCTCGGTGAAGGTGGGCGCCGGGATGGTGTCGAGCAGGGTCTGGAACAGCGGCTGCAGCGAGTCGCTGTCGGCCGGGATCTTGCCGTCCTCGGGCTGGGTCAGCGAGGCGATGCCGTCACGGGCGCACGCGTACACGATCGGGAAGTCGATCTGGGACTCGTCGGCGTCGAGGTCGAGGAAGAGCTCGTAGGTGTCGTCCACGACCTCCTTGATCCGCGCGTCGGGCCGGTCCACCTTGTTGATGACCAGGATGATCGGCATCTTGGCCTTGAGCGCCTTGCGCAGCACGAAGCGGGTCTGCGGCAGCGGGCCCTCGGAGGCGTCGACCAGCAGCACCACGCCGTCGACCATGGTCAGGCCGCGCTCCACCTCGCCGCCGAAGTCGGCGTGGCCGGGCGTGTCGATGATGTTGATGGTGACCTGGTCGCCGTTCTCGCCGACGTACTTGACGGCGGTGTTCTTGGCGAGGATCGTGATGCCCTTCTCCCGCTCCAGGTCGCCGGAGTCCATGACCCGGTCGGCGACCTCGGCGCGCGCGTGGAAGGCGCCGGCCTGCTTCAGCATGGCATCGACGAGCGTGGTCTTGCCGTGGTCGACGTGGGCGACGATCGCGACGTTACGGAGATCGGGGCGGGTAAGCATTCATCCATTGTCCGGCAGGCGTGATCGAAAATAGCGGTCGGGGTGGCCCGCGTGGCGGGTGTCACCCGGTGGTATGGGTGTCTTTCCCGCCTTGAATCCGTTATCAGTGGTATGTCGGCTAGCCCGCGTACGGTGCTGGGCACCGTCCTGATCATGCCCCTGCTGCTGCTCGCCGCGCTGCCCGCGGTGGCGGTGGCGGTGGGGCAGCCCCGCGCCGTCCCGCAGCCGGACCGCGCCCGCACGACGGGGGTGGACCCGGTCACCGGCACCGCGGGGATCCGGGTCGACACCGACGGCGGCGTGGTGCACGTCCGCTCCGGCCCGACCACCGACCGGCGCGCCATGGCCGCGCTCGGCGACGACAGCCGGGTGGCCGTGCGCTGCAAGGTGTGGGGCGAGCGGGTGACCGGCACGAAACGGCGCACCGCGTACTGGATGCGGGTCGGGGCCGGCCGCTACCTGTCCGACGCCTTCCTGGACTGGCCCGCCGCGCGGCCCGAGGTGCCCTGGTGCGGCACCGCCCCCGTGGACGCGGTCACCGCCCGGGTGGCGGCGGGCGGTTCGGTGCTCAACCTGCGCCGCGAGCCCGGCACGGCCGCCGGCCGCCTCGGCACCGTCGACGACGGCAGCGTGCTGGCCGTGCGCTGCCAGGCCGCGGGCCAGGCGGTCGGGGGCTCGGGCACCTGGCTGCGGGTGGCGGGCGGTCGCTACGTCGCCGAGGCGTACGTGCGCTGGGCGCCGCAGCGGCCCTGGCTGCCGTGGTGCGGGCAGGAGCCGTCGCGCACGCCGCCGGCCAGCTCGCGCGAGTTCGTGGCGGAGGCCGAGGGCCCGGCCCGTGCCGCCGCGCGCGCCCACGGGGTGCCCGCGTCCGTGCTGGTCGCCCAGGCGGTGTACGCATCGGACTGGGGCCGGGCCGAGCCCGCCCGGCGCGACCACAACCTCTTCGGCGCGCTCTGCGTCCCCGCCGCCAAGCCCGGCGCGCTGGGCTGCCGCGAGTACGGCGCCACCGCGCTGCGCGCCTATCGCAGCCCCGCCGACTCCTTCGCCGACCAGGCCCGCGTGCTGGCGGCGGAGCCGCGAAACGCCACGGCCCTCACCCACGCCGCCGACCCCGAGCGGTTCGTCCGCGACCTCCAGGCCGCCGGGTACGCCGGCGGCGCGCGCTACGCCGACCGCCTGGTCGACCTGATCCGCCGCTACGACCTGCGCCGCCTCGATACGGCGGGCTGACCGGTCCTGGCCGGGAAGGGCCTGGTGGGGGTGTGGATCGGGGTAGCGTCGCGGAGGGAGGTCGACATGTCTGGTGCAACGGTCATCCCCACCCTGCGCTACCGGGACGCCGCCACGGCGATCCGGTTCCTGCGGGACGCGTTCGGGTTCCGGGAGCTGCTGGTGGTCCCCGGGGCGGAGGGCACGGTGGCGCACGCCGAGCTGACCCACGGCACCGGCATGGTCATGGTCAGCTCCACCACGGACGGCGGGGACGGGCGGATGCCGTTCGCGGGCGGCCCGGCCTGGCTCTACGTGATCGTGGACGACGTGCAGGCGCACCACGACCGGGCCATGGCCAACGGGGCGGAGATCGTCTACCCGCCGAAGAAAGAGGAGTACGGCGGCAGCAGCTACACCGCCGCCGACTCGGAGGGCAACCAGTGGACGTTCGGCTCCTACCGGCCCGAGGGCTGGTAGGAGGCCGGTCCGCGGTCAGCGGTCGAACTCGCCCGCCTTCGTGCCCGCCAGGAAGGAACCCCAGTCGGCCTTGCTGAACAGCAGCACGGGCCCGGTGGGGTCCTTCGAGTCGCGTACCGCGACGGATCCGGTCAACACGGTCGTCTCGACGCAGTCGCCGTTGCCGCCGCTGCGGCTGCTCTTCCGCCATACCGCGCCCGTGAGATCGACATGGTGCACTGAACAACTCCTCGTGGTTTCGGGTCACCCCGTGAGACTTCGCGCCACGTCCAGCATCCGGACGCTGGACAGCCGGGGGCTGAGGGCCGCCGCGCAAAGATGGTCGAAAACCAGGCTACAACGGGCTATTTCGGTCGAATCGTCCAGGTACAGGTCCCCGGCGAAACCCTCGAAGTAGACGGTGTCCGGATCCCTGCGGTCGGGGAAACGCAGGATCCGGAACGCCCCCGTCATCGCCTCGTGCCCCCCGTGGGCGAACGGAAGGATCTGGACCGTGATGTGCGGCAGCTCGTTGGCCGCGGCCAGCGCCCGCAGCTGCTCGGCCATGACGGCGGGGCTGCCCACGATGCGGTGCAGCACCGCCTCGTCGAGCACCGTCCAGAACTCCGGCGGCTGGTCCTGTTTGAGCAGCTCCTGCCGGGTCAGCCGGATCTGCACGCGCCGCTCGACCTCGTCGGCGGAGTCGTGCGGCCGCGTCGCCCGGATGACGGCGCGGGCGTAGTCCTCGGTCTGCAGCAGCCCCGGCACGAACGACAGCTCGGCGCCGCGGATGGAGTCCGCCTCCGACTCCAGCTGGATGAGCTTGAGGTACGGGCTGGAGACCTCGCCGTACTTCAGCCACCAGCCGCCGCGCCGCTTCGACTCCCGAGCCAGTTCCAGCAGCTCCTCCCGCTGCCCGGCGTCGTCGAGACCGTAGAGGTCCAGCAGCACCAGCAGGTCGCCGCGGCGCACGCCGACCTCGCCGTTCTCGATCCGGCTGATCTTCGACGGCGAGCAGTCGAGCGCGGGGCCGACCTGCTGGTGGGTCAGGCCGGCGGCTTCTCGCAGCTCCCGCAGGGCCACGCCGATGCGGCGGCGGCGTAGCGAGGTGCCCGACGTGGCCAATGACCCTCCTCTGCCGACAGACGCGTCGCCAAGTCTGCTGCTCGGGCAGCTGATCAGGCAAGGGGTCACGCCGAACGGGCGGAATTCCCCGGGTGCCTCCTTGCAAGTTGAATCTCGCACGTGCAAGGTGGAAGGAGAGCCGGGTCCGTGCCGGGAGGCGACGTGCACACTGGACGCATCACCGACGCGCAGGCGATGGGATACCGCCGCATGCTGCGCGACCACCTGCCTGATCCAGCCGCGCCCGAGGCCGGCTGCCGCCTGTGCCACCTGCCGGGCTGCGCCGACTACCGCTACGCCTTCCACTCGCTGGCCGTGGCCGGCCGCTCCACCGCCGTGGACGCCCCGCCCGGCGAGTGACGCCCGCGGCCGGAAATGCCGTGGCCCGCGCCGGGGCGCGGCGCGTACCGTGACCGGTAGCAGCGGGGCGGTCCCGCGCGATGAACTTCCGAGGAGGTGGCGCCCATGTCTGTCGAGGTATCCAGCACGCCGTCCTCCCGGATGGCGTGACCCTTCCGCCACTCGCGTCTGCACGACAAGGAATGAGATGACCGTCTCCCTGTCGTCCCTCGGCTGGGACGACCACTTCGCTTCCGCATACCCCCTCTTCGACCGGCCCGACCACGCACCGGGCCGGGTGGTGCGCGCCGACCGGGGCGTCTGCACCGTGCTGACCGACGCCGGCACCCACCGGGCGAGCCTCGGCGGCCCGGCCATGATCGCGGCCGCCGCCGACCCGGTGGCCCTGCCCTGCGCGGGCGACTGGGTGGCGCTGCGGCACTGGCCCGACCAGCGCACCACCATCGAGGCGGTGCTGCCGCGGCGCAGCGCGATCGTGCGCCGCACCGCCGACAAGGACGCCACCGGCCAGGTGCTGGCCGCCAACGTCGACACCGCCGCGGTGATCGCCTCACCCGACCCCATGCCCGAGCCCGGCACCATCGAGCGCCTGCTCTCCCTGGCCTGGGAGTCCGGCGCCCGGCCGCTGCTGGTCATGACCAAGGCCGACCTCGTCGCCGACCCCGACGCGCTCATCGCGGACCTGGCCGAGCTGGCTCCCGGCGTCCCCGCCGTCGCCGTGAGCGCCGAACGCGGCACCGGCCTGGACACCCTGCGCGCCCTCTGCGCACCCGGCCGCACCCTGGGCCTGATCGGCGCCTCCGGCGCGGGCAAGTCCACCCTCGTCAACGCCCTGGTCGGCACGACCGTGATGACGACCCAGGCCAAACGCCGGGTCGACGGCAAGGGCCGCCACACCACCACCTACCGCGCGCTGATCCCCGTGCCCGGCGGCGGCGCCGTCCTGGACACCCCCGGCATCCGCGGCGTCGGCCTCCTCGACGGCGAGACCGGCCTGGACCGCACCTTCGCCGACATAGTCGCCCTGATCGCCCGATGCCGCTTCCCCGACTGCGCCCACGCCACCGAACCCGGCTGCGCCATCCGCGACGCCCTCGACTCCGGCACCCTCCCCACCCGCCGCTGGGAAAGCTGGCGCAAACTCCAGCGCGAACTCGCCTTCGAATCCCGCCGCGCCCGCACCCGCGCCACCCGCCCCACCCGCCGCCCCCGCTGACCCCGCTGACCCCCCGTCTAGTGCGGCGATCTTGCGTGAACTGTGGGTGCGACACGCCCGAAACGGGCAAATCCCTAACAGTTCGCGCAAGATCGGCGGGGGATGGGGTGCGGCGGGGGTCACGTTGTGGCGGCGAAACGCCGTGTTAGCACGTATGTTCGTGGCGCGAAGCAGGAATGTCGGGGGGCGGGGCTAGAGTTGCGCAGGCATGCGACTGCGCGTGGAGCAGGGGTGTTGTGCTGCCCTGCCGACGGCTGCTGAGCTGGGACGGAGCCTGGGCTGAGACCCTGGGGCGCTGCCGCGTGGACGCCTGACGAACATCGCTGAAACCGTGTGGGGAGAGTTGCTGTGAGCGACCGACTGATCATCCGTGGGGCGCGCGAGCACAACCTGCGCGACGTCAGCCTTGACCTGCCCCGGGACGCGATGATCGTGTTCACCGGGCTGAGCGGCTCGGGCAAGTCGAGCCTCGCGTTCGACACGATCTTCGCGGAGGGGCAGCGCAGGTACGTCGAGTCGCTGTCGTCGTACGCCCGGCAGTTCCTCGGGCAGATGGACAAGCCGGACGTCGACTTCATCGAGGGCCTGAGCCCGGCGGTGTCGATCGACCAGAAGTCCACCTCGCGCAACCCGCGCTCGACCGTGGGCACCATCACCGAGGTGTACGACTACCTGCGGCTCCTCTTCGCCCGGGTGGGCCAGCCGCACTGCCCGGTCTGCGGTCACCTGATCAGCCGGCAGAGCCCGCAGCAGATCGTGGACCGGGTGCTCGCGATGGAGGAGGGCACCCGCTTCCAGGTGCTCGCCCCGGTCATCCGCGGCCGCAAGGGGGAGTATCTCGACCTCTTCTCCGACCTGCAGAGCAAGGGCTTCGCCCGCGCCCGGGTCGACGGGGTGGTCTACCCGCTGAACGAGGTGCCGAAGCTGGCCAAGCAGCAGAAGCACACCATCGAGGTGGTCGTCGACCGCCTCGCCGTCAAGGCGAGCAGCAAGCAGCGCCTCACCGACTCGGTGGAGACCGCGCTCGGCCTGGCCGGCGGCATTGTGATCATGGACTTCGTCGACCTGCCCGAGGACGACGAGCACCGCGAGCGCAAGTTCTCCGAGAACCTCGCCTGCCCGAACGAGCACCCGCTGGGCATCGAGGACCTGGAGCCGCGGGTCTTCTCCTTCAACTCGCCCTACGGCGCGTGCCCGGAGTGCACCGGCTTGGGCACGAAGAAGGAGGTCGACCCGGAGCTGGTCATCCCCGACCCGGAGAAGAGCCTGGGCCAGGGCGCGATCTCCCCCTGGGCCGGCGGCCAGACGATGGAGTACTTCGGCCGCCTGCTGGAGGCGCTGGGCGAGGAGAACGGCTTCGACCTGGACACCCCGTGGCGGGCGCTGACCGCGCGGGCGCAGAAGCTGATCCTGCACGGCGCGGAGAACCAGGTGCACGTGCGCTACCGGAACAAGTACGGCCGCGAGCGCTCGTACTACTCCGGTTTCGAGGGCGTGATCCCGTGGCTGGAGCGCCGGCACGCCGACACCGAGAGCGAGTGGTCGCGCGACAAGTACGAGGGCTACATGCGCGAGGTGCCGTGCTCGGTCTGCTCGGGCACCCGGCTCAAGCCCGAGGTGCTGGCCGTCACGTTGGACGGGCGCAACATCGCCGAGCTGTGCGCGCTGTCGGTGGGCGAGGCCGCGGTCGTGCTGGCCGGGCTGGAGCTGGACGACCGGCAGCGCTTCATCGCCGAGCGGGTGCTCAAGGAGATCAACGCCCGGCTGCGCTTCCTGGTCGACGTCGGCCTGGACTACCTGTCGCTGAACCGGCCGTCGGGCTCGCTGTCCGGCGGCGAGGCGCAGCGCATCCGGCTGGCCACCCAGATCGGCTCCGGCCTGGTCGGCGTGCTGTACGTGCTGGACGAGCCGTCGATCGGCCTGCACCAGCGGGACAACCACCGGCTCATCGAGACCCTGGTCCGGCTGCGCGACCTGGGCAACACGCTCATCGTCGTCGAGCACGACGAGGACACCATCCGCACCGCCGACTGGGTGGTGGACATCGGCCCCGGCGCGGGCGAGCACGGCGGCGCCATCGTGCACAGCGGGCCGTACGACAAGCTGCTGGTCAACGAGGAGTCGGTGACGGGGGCGTACCTGTCCGGCCGCAAGCAGATCGCGACCCCGGCGCAGCGGCGCCCGGCCACGCCCGGCCGAGAGCTGACCGTGGTCGGTGCGCGCGAGCACAACCTGCGCAACGTGTCGGTGGCGTTCCCGCTGGGCCAGTTCATCGCGGTCACCGGCGTGTCCGGCTCGGGCAAGTCGACGCTGGTCAACGACATCCTCTACACCGTGCTGGCGAACCAGATCAACGGGGCGCGCATGGTGCCGGGGCGGCACACCCGCGTCACCGGCCTGGAGCACGTCGACAAGGTCGTGGGCGTGGACCAGTCGCCGATCGGGCGTACGCCGCGGTCGAACCCGGCCACCTACACCGGCGTGTTCGACAACATCCGCAAGCTGTTCGCCGAGACCACGGAGGCGAAGGTGCGCGGCTACGGGCCGGGCCGGTTCTCCTTCAACGTCAAGGGCGGCCGCTGCGAGAACTGCGCGGGCGACGGCACCATCAAGATCGAGATGAACTTCCTGCCCGACGTGTACGTGCCGTGCGAGGTGTGCAAGGGCGCCCGGTACAACCGGGAGACCCTGGAGGTGCACTACAAGGGCAAGACCATCGCCGAGGTGCTGGAGATGCCGATCGAGGAGGGGGCGGCGTTCTTCGAGCCGATCCCCGCGATCCACCGGCACCTCAAGACGCTGGTCGACGTCGGCCTGGGCTACGTGCGGCTGGGCCAGAGCGCGCCGACCCTGTCCGGCGGCGAGGCGCAGCGCGTGAAGCTCGCCTCCGAGCTGCAGAAGCGCTCCACCGGCCGGACGGTGTACGTGCTCGACGAGCCGACCACCGGCCTGCACTTCGAGGACATCCGCAAGCTGCTGCTGGTGCTGCAGGGCCTGGTCGACAAGGGCAACACCGTGATCGTGATCGAGCACAACCTCGACGTGATCAAGTCGGCGGACCACCTGATCGACATGGGCCCCGAGGGCGGCCACAAGGGCGGCTCCGTGGTCGCCACCGGCACCCCGGAGCAGCTCGCCGCGGTGGACGAGAGCCACACCGGCCAGTTCCTCAAGCCGATGCTCGCCGCCCACCCCGCTCCCGCTCCCGCCACCCCGCCCCGCGCCCGCAAGGCCCGCGCCAAGGCGGCCGTCTGACGACCGCATGATCGTCCGACTTGCCCGGCACATGGGCGAAAGAGCGGTCAAGATACGCCCAGGTGCCTGGCAAGACGGATGATCTTCGGGGCCGATCGGACGAGAAATTAGTTGAACTCGCAGCTAAATCTCAGAGCGGGCCGCTAGGTTGATCGGGAAGATTCCTCACCTAGGAGGCCCTCCCCATGAGTGACGTGACCCCCGGCGCCACCTCGCGCCGGGTCCTGCTGACCACCGCCGGTGCCGTGGGCGCCGGTGCCCTGCTCGCGGCCTGCGGTTCCGAGAGCCCGACCGCGACGCCGTCCAACGCCGCCCCCGGCGCGGGCGCCTCGACCGGTGCGACGCCGGCCGGCGCGGGCGGTGGCGCGGTGCTGGCCAAGACCGCGGACATCCCGGTCGGCGGCGGCGTGATCTTCAAGGAGGAGGGCGTCGTCGTCACGCAGCCCACCGAGGGCCAGTTCAAGGGCTTCAGCAACATCTGCACGCACATGCAGTGCCCGGTCAGCTCGGTGGAGAGCGGCAAGATCAAGTGCCAGTGCCACTTCAGCGAGTTCGCCATCGCCGACGGCGCGGTGCTGAGCCCGCCCGCCCCGCGCCCGCTGGAGGAGAAGGCGATCAAGGTCGAGAACGGTGAGATCCGCCTCGCCTGATCGTCGGAGGGCCCCGATAGGCTGACGAACGTGGCTGATCCGTCCCAGTACCGGCCCGCGCCGGGCACGATTCCCGACGCGCCGGGTGTGTACCGGTTCCGTGACGAGCAGGGGCGGATCATCTACGTCGGCAAGGCCAAGAGCCTGCGCAGCCGGCTCAACTCCTACTTCGCCGACGTCTGGACGCTGCACCAGCGCACCCAGCAGATGGTGACCACCGCCGCGGGCGTCGACTGGGTCGTCGTCGGCACCGAGGTCGAGGCGCTCCAGCTGGAGTACTCCTGGATCAAGGAGTACGACCCCCGCTTCAACGTGAAGTACCGCGACGACAAGTCGTACCCGTACCTCGCGGTCACCCTCGACGAGGAGTATCCGCGGCTGCTGGTGATGCGCGGCGCCAAGCGCAAGGGCGTGCGCTACTTCGGGCCCTACTCGCACGCCTGGGCCATCCGGGAGACGCTCGACCTGCTGCTGCGCATCTTCCCGGCGCGCACCTGCTCGGCCGGGGTGTTCAAGCGGGCCGGGCAGATCGGCCGCCCCTGCCTGCTCGGCGACATCGGCAAGTGCTCCGCGCCGTGCGTGGGCCGGGTCAGCGCGGCCGAGCACCGGGGCATCGTCGACGACTTCTGCGACTTCATGGCCGGGCGCACCGACCACATGCAGCGCCGCCTGGAGAAGCAGATGCACGAGGCGTCGGCGGCGCTGGAGTTCGAGCGGGCCGCCCGGCTGCGCGACGACCTGATCGCGCTGCGCCGGGCCATGGAGAAGCAGTCCATCGTGCTGTCCGACGGCACCGACGCCGACGTGGTCGCCTTCGCCGACGACCAGCTCGAGGCCGCGGTGCAGGTGTTCCACGTACGCGACGGGCGGGTGCGCGGCCAGCGCGGCTGGGTGGTCGACAAGACCGAGGACCTCACCGTCGGCGACCTGGTGCACCACTTCTGCACCCAGATCTACGGCGGTGAGTCCGGCGAGTCCGACGTGCCCCGCGAGCTGCTCGTGCCCGAGCTGCCCGCCGACGCCGACGCGCTGGCCGACTGGCTGTCCCAGCACCGCGGCTCGCGGGTGGCGATCCGGGTGCCGCAGCGCGGCGACAAGAAGGCGCTGCTGGAGACCGTCGCGCGCAACGCCGGGCAGTCGCTGGCGCAGCACAAGCTGCGCCGGGCCGGTGACCTGACCGCGCGCAGCAGGGCGCTGGAGGAGATCGAGGACGCGCTCGGGCTGGGCAGCGCGCCGCTGCGCATCGAGTGCTTCGACATCTCCCAGATCCAGGGCACCGACGTGGTGTCCAGCATGGTCGTCTTCGAGGACGGCGTGCCGAAGAAGTCCGACTACCGGCGCTTCATCATCAAGGGCGCGACCGACGACGTCTCGGCGATCAGCGAGGTGATGCGGCGGCGCTTCGCGCGCTACCTGGCCGAGGGCCCGATCGACCCGGAGGCGGAGGCGGCCCCGGCGGGGCGGGCCAAACGGTTCGCGTACCCGCCGCAGCTCGTCGTCGTCGACGGGGGCGCGCCGCAGGTCAACGCGGCCGCGGCGGTGCTCACCGAGCTGGGGGTGACCGACGTCGCGGTGTGCGGCCTGGCCAAGCGGCTGGAGGAGGTGTGGCTGCCGGACGACCCGATGCCGGTCATCCTGGCCCGCACCGCCGAGGGCCTCTACCTGCTGCAGCGGGTGCGCGACGAGGCGCACCGCTTCGCCATCCGCTTCCACCGCGAACGCCGCTCCGCCCGGATGACCGCCTCGGACCTGGACACCGTGCCCGGCCTGGGGGAGATCCGGCGCAAGGCGCTGCTGCGGCACTTCGGCTCGCTCAAGCGGCTGTCCGCCGCCAGCGTGGAGGAGATCGCCGAGGTCCCCGGCATCGGCCCGCGCACCGCGCAGGCGGTGCTGGTGGCGCTCGGCGTGCTGCCGCAGCCCGAGGCTGTCGCGCAGCCCGAGGCCGAGCCCGCTGCCGGCGGTGCGCTTCCGGCTGCCGTACCCACTCAGCCGGGGCTGCGCGACGACGCGGCGCCCGCTGCGGCGGAGGATCCCGGCACCCCTGGCTAGGATGGTTTTCCGTTGCCTGCATCCCGCGGCAACCTGCTCGCCCGCTCGCACGGCTTGGATGGGCCGTCGGGACCGGCGGGCCGCCCGGATGGGCGGTGACCATCAGCAGTGGGGGCACACGTGAGCGTGGATACGACGGCCCGGCTGGGCACGCCCGGCCAGGAACGGGCCGCCGCGGACGAGTCCGGCGAGCGGCCGGCCACCGACCTGGTCGTGGTGACCGGCGTCTCCGGCGGGGGCCGCAGCACGGTGGCCCGCGCCCTGGAGAACGTCGGCTACTACGTGGTGGACAACCTGCCGCAGGCGCTGCTGGTGCAGCTCGCCGAGCTGGCCGCGAAGGCGGGCGGCGCGGCCCGGCACACCGCGATGGTGCTGGACGTGCGCAGCCGGGTGTTCTCCACCGACCTCGCCGGGGCCATCCGCGACCTGCGCGAGAAGGGCTTCTCGCCGCGCGTGGTGTTCGTCGACGCCGACGACGAGGTGCTGATCCGCCGGTTCGAGAGCGTGCGGCGCTCGCACCCGCTGCAGGGCGACGGACGGCTGTCCGACGGCATCGCCGCCGAGCGCGCCCTGCTGGCCGAGGCGCGCGAGCAGGCCGACGTCCTGATCGACACCTCGCACCTGAACGTGAACCAGCTGCGTGCCCGGGTGGAGGAGCTGTTCGCCAGCCCGGAGGCGCTGCGGCTGCGGGTCACCGTGCTCAGCTTCGGTTTCAAGTACGGCCTGCCCCCGGACGCCGACTTCGTGCTGGACGCCCGGTTCCTGCCCAACCCGTACTGGGTGCCCGAGCTGCGCGAGCACACCGGCCGGGAGGAGGCGGTCAGCCGTTACGTCCTCGGCCAGCGCGGCGCTAACACCTTCGTGGAGACGTACGCCCGGCTGGTCACCGCGACCGCACCCGGATTCGAGCGCGAGGGCAAGCGCTACCTGACCGTCGCCGTCGGCTGCACCGGCGGCAAGCACCGCAGCGTGGCCATCTCCGAGGAGCTGGCCCGCCGCCTGCGTGAGCTGCGGGTGGTGGCGCACGCTCAGCACCGCGACCTGGGACGCGAATGAGCTTGGGAACCACGCCGCACGGGGGCGGCGACCGGATCCGGGTGGTGGCTTTCGGCGGGGGGCACGGGCTCAGCGCGAGCCTGCGCGCGCTGCGCGCCACGGGGCTGCCGCTGGACATCACCGCGGTGGTCACCGTGGCCGACGACGGCGGCTCCAGCGGCCGCATCCGGGCCGGCCGCGATGTACTCCCTCCGGGTGACCTGCGTCAGGCGCTGGCCGCGCTGGCCGGTCCCGACGAGGTGAGCGACCGCAGCGCGCGGCTGCTCCAGTACCGCTTCGGCGGCGCCGACGAGCTGGCCGGTCACCCGGTCGGCAACGTGGTGCTGTGCGGCCTGATGGAGCAGCTCGGGGACCCGGTCGCGGCCCTGGACCACGTCGCGGCGATGCTGCGCGCGGTGGGCCGGGTGCTGCCCATGTCCTGCCGTCCGCTGAGCATCGAGGCGGACATCGAGGTCGGCGGCCGGCTGGTGACGGTACGCGGCCAGCACCAGGTGGCCGTGGCGCACGGCCGGGTGGTGCAGGTGCGGCTGGTGCCGCCGGAGCCGGACGCCTGCCCGCAGGCGCTGACCGCGATCGCCGAGGCGGACTGGCTGGTGTTCGGGCCGGGCAGCTGGTACACCAGCGTCATCCCGCACCTGCTGGTGCCGCAGCTCGCGCACGCGATCACGGCCAGCGGGGCGCGCCGGCTGGTCACCCTCAACCTCGCCGCGGACCGGGAGACGATGGGACTGTCCCTGCCGGACCACCTGGACGCGCTCGGGCGTTACCTCCCGGACCTCAAGGTCGATATTGTTCTGGTCGACAGGAATGCCGTGCCAGACCCCGAACCGGTCGCGAATGCGGCAGAATCACTCGGTGCCCGTATCGCGATCGCGCCGGTGGCCGTCGCCGACGGCACCGCGCGACACGATCCGGTCCGATTGGGCCGCGCACTGGTGCCACTCTTGGGCACCGCTCGTTAGCACGTACGACAAACGGCACGACACACCCAGGCATCACAGCCGCGACCGGCCCACGAGGTGACGACACGATGGCGATGACCGCTGCGGTCAAAGACGAGCTCAGTCGGGTCGACGTGCCCAAGCCGTGCTGCCGGCGGGCGGAGATGGCGGCGCTGCTGCGCTTCGCCGGCGGGCTGCACATCGTCTCCGGCCGGGTGGTGGTGGAGGCGGAGCTGGACACCGGTGCGGTGGCCCGGCGCCTGCGCACCACCATCGCCGACCTGTACGGCTACCCGAGCGAGGTGCACATCCTCGCCTCGGGCGGGCTGCGTAAGGGCAGCCACTACATCGTGCGCATCGTCAAGGACGGCGAGGCGCTGGCCCGGCAGACCGGCCTGCTCGACGTACGCGGCCGCCCGGTGCGCGGTCTTCCCCCGAACGTGGTCAACGCCAGCGTCTGCTGCGCGGTGGCCGCCTGGCGCGGCGCGTTCCTGGCGCACGGCTCGCTGACCGAGCCCGGCCGCTCCTGCGCCCTGGAGATCACCTGCCCCGGCCCCGAGTCGGCGCTGGCGCTGGTCGGCGCGGCCCGCCGCCTCGGCATCACCGCCAAGGCCCGCGAGGTCCGCGGCGTCGACCGCGTCGTGGTCAAGGACGGCGACGCCATCGCCGCCCTGCTCACCCGCATCGGCGCGCACGCCAGCGTGCTCGCCTGGGAGGAGCGCCGGGTCCGCCGCGAGGTCCGCGCCACCGCCAACCGCCTGGCCAACTTCGACGACGCCAACCTGCGCCGCTCCGCCCGCGCCGCGGTCGCGGCCGCGGCCCGCGTCACCCGCGCCCTGGAGATCCTGGCCGACGACGCCCCCGGCCACCTCACCAGCGCCGGCCGCCTGCGCCTGGAACACCGCCAGGCCTCCCTGGAAGAGCTCGGCGCCCTCGCCGACCCCCCACTGACCAAGGACGCCATCGCCGGCCGCATAAGGCGCCTGCTCGCCCTAGCCGACAAACGCGCCCGCGACCTCAACATCCCCGACACCGAAGCCGCCGTCACCGCCGAAATGCTGACGGTCTGACGGCCCGGCCCCGGCCCCGGGCCTCGCCCAAGTGCGTCGATCTTGCGTGAACTGTGGGTATGACACGCGCATACCGCCCAAAAGGGCAACAGTTCGCGCAAGATCAACGTGATCTTGAAGGGGTGGGATCGTTGCGGTCTCGTGTGACAGGGGACACGGGGGTGAAACAAAGACCCCGGCGGGGATGTCCGTCACAGCTCAGCTAGGGTCGAAACCGTACGGCGACGCTGCCGGCGGCTCGGCCGCGATGCCGTTGCCAGGTGGGCTGGCGGCGTGACCGGGCGAGTGACCTATCGGCCGCCGCACTGGGCGTAAAAGCCGCCCGTCGGCGCACATGGCGAGGAGATGGGACCTGTGACCATCCGGGTTGGCATCAACGGCTTCGGCCGCATCGGGCGTAACTTCTACCGGGCGCTGCTGGCGTCCGGCGCGGACATCGAGCTGGTGGCCGTGAACGACCTGACCGACAACGCGACCCTGGCGCACCTGCTCAAGTACGACTCGATCCTGGGCCGCCTGCCCTACGAGGTGAAGGCGACCGAGACCGAGCTGACGGTCAACGGCAAGTCGTTCAAGGCGTTCGCCGAGCGGGACCCGGGCAAGCTGCCGTGGGGCGACCTGGGCGCCGACATCGTGATCGAGTCGACGGGCCTGTTCACCGACGCCGCCAAGGCGAAGGTGCACGCCGACAACGGCGCGAAGAAGGTCATCATCTCGGCTCCGGCCAAGGGTGAGGACATCACCGTCGTGCTGGGCGTCAACGGCGACAAGTACGACGCCGCCAAGCACACGATCATCTCGAACGCCTCCTGCACCACCAACTGCCTCGCCCCCATGGCGAAGGTCCTCAACGACGCGATCGGGATCGAGAAGGGTCTGATGACCACGATCCACGCGTACACCCAGGACCAGAACCTGCAGGACGGCCCGCACAAGGACCTGCGTCGCGCCCGCGCCGCGGCCCTGAACATCGTGCCGACCTCGACCGGCGCGGCCAAGGCGATCGGCCTGGTGCTGCCGGAGCTGAAGGGCAAGCTGGACGGCTTCGCGCTGCGCGTGCCGATCCCGACCGGCTCGGCCACCGACCTGACCTTCACCGCCGCTCGCGAGACGTCGGTCGAGGAGGTCAACGCCGCGATCAAGGCCGCGGCCGAGGGCCCGCTCAAGGGCATCCTGGTCTACACCGAGGACGAGATCGTGTCCGCGGACATCGTGACCGACCCGGCCTCCTGCATCTTCGACGCCGGCCTGACCAAGGTCATCGGCAACCAGGTGAAGGTCGTCGGCTGGTACGACAACGAGTGGGGCTACTCGAACCGCCTGGTGGACCTCACCAAGCTCGTGGGCGCCTCTCTCTGATGCGCAACCTCGACGAACTGCTCGCCGAGGGCGTCTCGGGTCGGCGCGTGCTGGTGCGCGCCGACCTGAACGTGCCCTTCGTCAAGGACAGCCCCGGGACGATCGCCGACGACGGCCGGATCCGGGCGGTGCTGCCGACCATCACGGCGCTGCGCGACGCGGGCGCCTCGGTGATCGTCATGTCGCACCTGGGCCGCCCGAAGGGCGAGCCCGACCCGAAGTACACCCTGGCCCCGGTGGCCACCCGGTTCGCCGAGCTGCTCGGCTCGCCGGTGGCGTTCGCCGAGGACACCGTCGGCCCGTCGGCGCAGGCCGCCGTCGCGGCGCTGGCCCCGGGCGGCGTCGTGCTGCTGGAGAACCTGCGCTTCAACGCCGGTGAGACCAGCAAGGACGAGGCCGCGCGCGGCGCGTTCGCCGACCAGCTGGCCGCGTTCGCCGACGTGTACGTCGACGACGCGTTCGGCGCGGTGCACCGCAAGCACGCCAGCGTCTACGACGTCCCGGCCCGGCTGCCGCACTACGCGGGCGGCCTGGTGCGGCGCGAGGTCGAGGTGCTCAAGCGCCTCACCGAGGATGCGGCCACGCCGTACGCGGTGGTGCTGGGCGGCTCGAAGGTGTCCGACAAGCTCGCCGTGATCGAGGCGCTGCTGGGCCGGGCCGACAAGCTGCTCATCGGCGGCGGCATGTGCTTCACCTTCCTCAAGGCCCAGGGCCACGAGGTGGGCGCCTCGCTGCTGCAGGAGGAGATGCTGGACACCTGCCGCGACCTGCTGGCGCGCGCGGGCGACCGGATCGTCCTGCCGGTCGACGTCGTGGTCGCGGACAAGTTCGCCGCCGACGCGCAGACCGACACGGTCGCCGCGACCGCGATCCCGGCCGGCTGGCTCGGCCTGGACATCGGCCCGGAGTCGGTGGCGCTGTTCGCCGACGCGCTGTCCGGCGCGAAGACGGTCTTCTGGAACGGCCCGATGGGCGTGTTCGAGCTGGCCCCGTTCGCGAACGGCACCCGGGGCGTGGCCGAGGCCATCACCAAGGTGGACGGCTTCACCGTGGTCGGCGGCGGCGACTCCGCCGCGGCGGTGCGCGCGCTCGGCATCGACGAGGCCGCGTTCGGCCACATCTCCACGGGCGGCGGCGCCTCCCTGGAGTACCTCGAGGGCAAGAAGCTGCCCGGTCTCGAAGCACTGGAGAAGTGATGGCAGAGGTCAAGCGCCGGCCCCTGATGGCCGGCAACTGGAAGATGAACCTCAACCACCTCGAGGCCATCAAGCTCGTGCAGAAGCTGGCGTTCAGCCTGACCGAGAAGCAGCTCGAGGACGTCGAGGTGGCGGTGCTGCCGCCGTTCACCGACATCCGCAGCGTGCAGACCCTGGTGGACGGCGACAAGCTGCTCATCAAGTACGGCGCGCAGGACCTGTCGGCGTACGCGTCCGGCGCGTACACCGGCGAGATCTCCGGCGCGATGCTGGCGAAGCTGGGCTGCTCGTTCGTGACGGTCGGCCACTCCGAGCGCCGGCAGTACCACGCCGAGTCCGACGAGCTGGTCAACGCCAAGGTGAAGGCGGCGCTGGCCAACGAGATCACGCCGATCCTGTGCGTGGGCGAGGGCCTGGACGTCCGCGAGGCGGGCAACCACGTCGAGTACACCCTGGCCCAGCTCGACGGTGGCCTGGCCAAGCTGAGCCCGGCCGAGGTCGAGAAGGTCGTCGTGGCGTACGAGCCGGTCTGGGCGATCGGCACCGGCAAGACCGCCACGCCCGAGGACGCCCAGGAGGTCATCGGCGCGATCCGTGCGCAGCTGACCAAGACCCAGGGCGAGTCCACCGCGCAGGTGGTGCGGGTGCTCTACGGCGGCTCGGTGAAGGCCGGCAACATCGCCGAGATCATGGCGCAGCCCGATGTGGACGGCGCGCTGGTCGGCGGCGCGAGCCTGGACGGCGACGAGTTCGCCAAGATCTGCCGCCTGGGCGTCTGAGCAGGTGCAAGCCGCGGCGAGAGCCGCTCGCGGAGCCCCGTCCCGCTGCTGCCGCAGCAGGGGCGGGGCTTCGCCGTATCACGGGACGGACACGGAAAGTGATCTCGTGGCTGCCCCGAGTGTCGCTTTGTTGCGATCTGACTCCCGGCTGCCGCAGGGACCGCCCGAGTGCCTAGAGTGTGCGCGTGACCGGGCGACTTTGATGTTGCTCGGCCGCCCCCCGACCACCCCCTAGAGATCCTTGGCGGGCCACCCCCCACGCCCGCTGGGAGGACGACGATGCCGAACCTCTCTTCCGAAACTGGCTCGTCGCGGAGCGCCGCCACCCACCTGGCGCCCCAGGCGACTCCGCAACCCCGGCGCCTGCGCCGCCTGACCGCGGCCGCCGTGGCGCTCGTAGCGCTGGGCGCCGCGTCGGCCTGCGACTCGGCTGCCGACGCGAACGACACCGTCGCGTCCGGCGGCACGCTGCGCGTGGTGCTGCCCTCGCTGCCGGAGCACCTGGACCCGCAGCGCATCGCCGCGGCGATGGACGCCAACATCAGCCGGCTGCTGTCGCGCACGCTCACCACGTACAAGGCGGAGCCGGGCGCGGCCAGCAGCGAGCTGGTGCCCGACCTGGCCACCGACCTCGGCCGCCCCAGCGAGAACAACACGGTCTGGGAGTTCAAGCTGCGCGAGGGCATGAAGTGGGAGGACGGCGCGCAGGTCAACTGCCAGCAGCTCAAGTACGGCGTCGAGCGCAACTTCGCGGCGACCTTCGACTCGGGCCTGCCCTACGCCGAGCTGATGCTGAAGGACAACGCGAGCCCGTACGAGGGCCCGTTCGGCGGCAAGGAGCTGGAGTCGGTCTCCTGCGAGGACGCGTACACCGTCCGGTTCCGGCTGAAGCAGCCGGCGGGCGACTTCAACTACACGGTGGCGCTGCCCATCTTCTCCCCGGCCAAGCCGGGCGCCGACGCCGACAAGGAGGCGTACGACCTGCGCCCGCTGTCCAACGGCCCCTACCGGGTCGAGGCGCGCACGGCGAAGGACAACGTCTTCACCCTGGTCCGCAACGAGCACTGGTCGCCGAGCCTCGACTCGGTGCGCAAGGGCCACCCGGACAAGATCGTGTTCCAGGTCGACGAGAACGACCCGGCGGTCACCAACGCGCTGATCCAGGACCAGGGCGCCGACCGCAACACGATCATGCTGCAGAACAACGTCGCGCCGAACTTCCTGCAGCAGGTGATCAACGACCCGAAGCTGTCGCAGCGGGCGGCCACCGGCCCGACCGGCTCGGTGCGCTACTTCGCCATCAACACCCAGCTGGTCAAGAACCTCGACTGCCGCAAGGCGCTGGTGTACGCGTTCAACAAGCGCAAGTACCGGCAGGCGATGGGCGGCTCGATCATCGGTGACCTGGCCACCGCGATGCTCCCGCCGGGCCTGGCCGCGCACGCCAAGTTCGACCACTACGACACCCTGGTCGACAGCGACGGCAACGAGGACAAGGCGCTCCAGCACATCGAGAAGGCCAAGGCCGCGGGCGTAACCTGCCCCGACACCATCTCGGTGGCGCTGCCCGACAACGACACGATCGCCCGCTACGTGAAGACGATGGTCGACGCGTACGTGCGCATCGGCGTGAAGGTGAACCTCAAGCGCTACCCCGCGGACAAGTACTGGGGCACCATCGCCGACATCGGCCACGGCAACCACCTGGTGTACGCGGGCTGGCTGCCGGACTGGGCGAACGGCTCGGCGGTCATCCCGCCGCTGTTCGACGGCCAGCTGGTCAAGCCGACCGGCGAGCAGAGCGGCTCGAACTACTCGTTCCTGCAGAACGCCGACATCGACAAGGCGATCGCCGAGGCGATGGGGGAGACCAACGCGGAGCGGCAGTACAAGCTGTGGGGCGAGCTGGACAGCAAGCTCTCCGAGCTGGCCGTGACGATCCCGGTGCTCTACCCGAACTCGATCCGGATGTACGGTTCGAACGTGGCCGGGGCGTTCATCCACTCGCAGTTCGGTGCGCCGGATCTGGCCGCGCTGGGCCTGAAGGATCCCTCGATTCCGGTGGATGTGACCTCCTCGGCCTCCTAGCCGGCCGCCTGGCCCGCTATTGTTGTTCGACACCCGCGGCCGCGCGAGCGGCCACCGAACCTAAGGACACCTGCTCATGCCGATCGGCTTCGCCTACACGTTGATCGTGTTGCTGATCATCACCAGCGCCCTGCTGACGCTGCTGGTCCTGCTGCACCGGGGCAAGGGCGGCGGCCTGTCCAGCATGTTCGGCGGCGGCGTCTCGTCGAGCCTGGCGGGCTCGTCGGTGGCGGAGAAGAACCTCGACCGCTACACCGTGCTGGTGGGTATCGTCTGGTTCGCCTGCATTGTCGGACTCGGTCTCTGGCTGAAGCTGGAGATGGCCGCCGGCAACGTCGGCTGACAGCACGCACGAAAAGGGCGGCTGACCCGGTGGGGTCAGCCGCCCTTTCGGCTTTGCTCTGCACACCTATACGCAACTGTTGCGTATAGGTGTGCAGAGCAAAGGCCGTCGTCGGGTCAGCGCAGCGCGCGGGAGCTGAGCGGGACCTGGGCCGCCGCGGCCCGGTCCAGCAGCCAGACGGTACGCGAGGTGCCGTGCACCCCGGCCGCGGGCAGCTGCACCGGCCCGGCCCCGGTCAGCGCCATGCCCACCGCGCCCGCCTTGTCCGGGCCTGCCGCGATCAGCCACACCTCGTCGGCGGTGTTGATCGCAGGCAGGGTCAGCGTGGTGCGCACCGGCGGCGGCTTCGGGCTGCCCCGCACCGCGCTGACCGGCCGCGTCTCGTAGGCCACCGGGTGCTCCGGGAAGACCGACGCCACGTGCCCGTCCTCGCCCACGCCCAGCAGCAGCACGTCGAAGTGCGGCAGCTCGCCCGAGCCGGGCGCGGAGCGGGCGAGTTCCGCGGCGTAGCGCGCGGCCGCCAGCTCCGGGTCTGCGCCGTCCGGCCCGTCGGAGGGTGGCATCGGGTGCACCCGGGCGGGATCGAGCGGCAGCGCGTCCAGCAGGGCCTCGCGCGCCTGGGTGTCGTTGCGGTCCGGGTCGCCCGCGGGCAGGAAGCGCTCGTCGCCCCACCAGAGGTCGACCCGGGACCAATCGACCGCGTCCCGGGCCGGGTTGGCCAGCACCGCCCGGTACACGGCGGCCGCGACCCGGCCCCCGGTCAGCACGACGTCGGCCGATCCCCGCTCGGCCTGCGCGTCCAGCACCCGCACGATGAGGCGCGCGGCCACCGCCTCAGCGAGCAGCCGCGCGTCCGCGTGCACGATCACACTCGACTCGCTCACGCGGGCACCGTCTCCCACGCCGGGTCCTGCCAGATGTGGGTACGCACGCCCGCGCGCTCGCCGAGCTCGGCCGAGCCGGTCGCGGCGGCCAGGGCCGCGGCGTAGGGCTGGTCGGCGTCGAGCCGCTGCAGCTCCTCGGCGAGCACCTCGCCCAGGCGCCGCTCGACCAGCGGCAGCACCTGGTCCCGGACGCCGCTCTTGCGCAGCAGCGCCATACCGTCGCCCGTGCTGTGCAGGCTCAGGCTGCCGCCGTCGGCCAGCGTGAAGTCGACGCCGGACAGGTTGCCCTGCGCCGAGTCGGCCGTCTCCACCGCGATCTGAGTCCGCGCGATGATCCAGCCGCGCAGCAGGGCGCCCAGCGGGTCGCCGGGGGAGGCGTGCACCCGCGCCGAGACGGCGGGCGCGAGCTCGGTGTCGAAGGCGCCCGCGATGAGCGAGCGCCAGCCGGTCAGCCGGGTCCAGGACAGGTCGGTGTCGCCGGGGGCGTAGTCCACCGCCCGCTGCCGCAGCGCCGCGGCGGGGTCGGGGCACTGGGCGATGTCGGTGACCCGCCGCTCGGCGACCACGCCCAGCGGGTCGTACGCGATGTGCTCCGGCGGGCAGCCGTGCCACCAGGTGACCACCGGCACGTCCGGGGCCAGCAGCGGCATGACCACCGACTCGCTGTGCAGGGCCAGCCGGCCGTGCATCCGCATGATGACGGCTTCGCACGGGCCGAGCCGGCCGCCGACCACGATCTCGGCGTCGAGCCGGTCCTTGGCGACGGCGGTCGCCGTGTCGACCCCGGCCACCGGGCCGCGGCTGACCACGAGCAGGCGGCAGGGGTGCGACGCGGCGGCGATGGTGGCCGCGTCCTCGACCTGCCGGACCCGGCCCTCGTCCACGACGACGACCAGGTTCAGCGCGAGACCGCTGGCGACGCCGCCCGCGTTGCGCCGCTCCGAGGCGAGCTTGCGCACCACCTCGTTACCGGTGGTGTCCCACAGGGCTAGCATCCGCTCCTACTTCCACTGACGTGCGTCGATGGGGTCATGCCCGCCGCCAGGAGCGTCCCTCGCGGGCCAGCATCTCGTCGGCCTCACGCGGGCCCCACTCGCCGGCCCGATAGGTGGCCGGCTTGGTGCCCTGCCAGGCGTCCTCCAGCGGGTCGATGATGCGCCAGCCCTCCTCGACCTCGGCCGCGTCCGGGAACAGCGTCCGGTCGCCGAGCAGCACGTCGAGGATGAGCCGCTCGTACGCCTCCGGGCTGGACTCGGTGAAGGCCTCGCCGTAGGCGAAGTCCATGGTGATGTCGCGCAGCTCCATCTGGGTGCCGGGCACCTTGGAGCCGAACTTGAGCATCACGCCCTCGTCCGGCTGGACCCGGATGACCAGCTGGTTGTTGCCGAGCAGCTCCACGTCCTCCGGGTAGAACGGCAGGTGCGGCGCCTTCTTGAAGAGCACGGCCACCTCGGTCACCCGGCGCGGCAGGCGCTTGCCCGCGCGGATGTAGAACGGCACGCCCGCCCAGCGGCGGTTCTGGATGGTCAGCCGCACCGCCGCGTACGTCTCGGTGGTCGAGTCCGCCGGGACGTCGGCCTCCTCCAGGTAGCCCTTGGCGCGCGCGCCGGCCACCCAGCCCTTGAGGTACTGCCCGCGGACCGTCTCGGTCGCCACGTCCTTCGGCGGCACGGTGGCCCGCAGCACCTTGAGCTTCTCGGCGCGGATCTCGCTCGCGTCGAAGGTGGTGGGCTCCTCCATGGCGACCAGCGCGAGCAGCTGCATAAGGTGGTTCTGCAGCACGTCGCGGGCCGCGCCGGTGGCGTCGTAGAAGCCGGCCCGGGTGCCGATGCCGACGTCCTCGGCCATGGTGATCTGCACCGAGTCGACGTACTTGGAGTTCCAGAGCGGCTCGAACAGCGAGTTGGCGAAGCGCAGCGCCAGGATGTTCTGGACCGTCTCCTTGCCCAGGTAGTGGTCGATGCGGAAGACGTCCTCGGCGCTGACCACGTCGTCGACGAGGTCGTTGAGCGCCTTGGCCGACTCCAGGTCCTCGCCGAACGGCTTCTCCACCACGACTCGGCGCCAGCCGCCGGACTTGGCGTTGTCCGCCATGCCGGTGCGCTCCAGCTGCTTGAGCACGGTCGGGAAGGCGGCCGGGGGGATGGACAGGTAGAACGCGGCGTTGCCCTGGATGCCGTGGCTGTCGCGCAGCTCGTTCAGGCAGGACGAGAGCCGGTCGAAGGCGGCGTCGTCGTCGAACGCGCCGCCCACGAACCGGATGTTGCCGGCCAGCCGGGTCCAGACCTCCTCGCGCCACGGGGTGCGCGCGTGCTCCATGGCCGCGGTGCGGGCCATGGACTCGAAGTCGCCGTCGCCCCAGTCGCGCCGGGCGAACCCGGCGATGACGAAGCCGGGCGGCAGCAGACCCCGGTTGGCCAGGTCGTACACGGCCGGGATGAGCTTCTTGCGGGCGAGGTCACCGGTGACCCCGAAGATGACCAGCGCGCAGGGCTCGGGGATGCGCGGCAGGCGGCGGTCCTGGGGGTCCCGCAGCGGATTGCGCCGCTGCGGGACGGACGGCACGGTCACGTGACGTCACCCTTCCTTGTGGGGGGCCAGGCGGGCGGCCGCGTCGAGCAGCTGGGCGATGCCCTTGGCGCGGTCGGTGAGGTGCAGGTGCAGCAGCGGGCGCGCGCGCCCGGCCAGCGCCTGCCGGTCACCGCCGGCCTGTGCGGCCTGCAGCTGCCCGAAGGTGTACGGCTTGCCCGGCACCGGCAGGTCCTCGGCCACCTCGCCGGTGATCTGCAGGAACGCGCCGGACTGCGGGCCGCCCTTGTGGTACTGGCCGGTCGAGTGCAGGAAGCGCGGGCCCCAGCCGAAGGTGACCGGGCGGCCGCTCGCCGCGGCCAGCAGCTCGCGCAGCTTCGCGGTGTCCGCGTCGGCGAACCGGTCCAGGTACGCCATGATCGCGACGTAGCCGTCCCCGCCCGCCGCGTCCAGCAGGGCGCGCAGGGCCTCCTCCAGGGAGCCTCCGGCCCCGTACCCGACGATGTCGCCCTCGGTGAACGACGGCGCCGCCGCGGGCAGGCCCTCTTCCAGGATCTTGGCGGTGTTCTGCTTCGACTCGGTGACGTTGGGCTGATCGAACGGGTTGATGCCGAGCACCCGCCCGGCCACCGCGGTGGCGGCCTCCCAGCACAGGAACTGCGCGCCCAGCGCCCCGTTGACCGAGACGTGCGGGACCACGCCGCTGCCGGGGATCTCGCCGACGCCCAGCGCCCCGCCGACCGTGGCGGTGAGCACGTCCGGGCCGGTCGCGCCCGCGCTGGTCGGGGTCTCCACGACGACGGGCAGGACGCCCTTGCCCTCCTTGCCGGTGGATTCGGCGATGAGCTGCTCGGCCCAGTCGCCCAGGCCGGTGATGCCGCTGCCGTCGTCCACCAGCGCGATCTTGTCGCGGCCGTTGCGGGCCGCCGCGCCCATCGCCGCGCCGAGCAGGAACGCCGGGTTGTCGACGTCGTCGGTCAGCGTGCTCGCGAACCACTCTGCCTGGTCCAGCAGCTCGGCCACGTCGACCCCGGCCAGCGCCGTGGGCACCAGGCCGAACGCGGTCAGCGCGGAGTAGCGCCCGCCCACGTCGGAGTCGGCGAGGATCACCGAGGCGCCCATCTCGCGGGCGGTCGCCTCCAGCGGCGAGCCCGGGTCGGTGACGACGACGAACCGGCGGCCCGCCTCGGCCGGGCTCAGGCCCGCGTCGAGGAACGCCTGCCAGTACGCCCGGCGGTGGCTGTCGGTCTCGACGGTGCCGCCGGACTTGCTGGACACCACCACCACGGTGCGGTCCAGCCGGTCGCGCAGGGCCGCGGCCACCTGGCCCGGATCGGTGGTGTCCAGCACGGTGAGCTGCTTACCCACCGTGAGGGAGATCACCTCCGGGGCCAGCGAGGAACCGCCCATGCCGGCCAGCACCACGTGGTCCAGCTCGCCCAGCTCGTCGCGCAGTGCCGCGAGCTGCGGCAGCAGCGCCCGGCTGCGCTGGAACGTGTCAACCCAGCCCAGCCGGATCGAAGACTCGGCCTCGGCGGCCGGACCCCACAGGGTGGGGTCCTTGGCGGCCAGCTTGGCCGGCACGCCGTCGGTCAGCAGCTCGGCCAGCACCGGCTCCGCCTCGGCGGCGATCTCCTGGCTGACCCGTACGGCCAGCCCGCCGCCCACAGACATCTCCTGCGTCACGCCTGCTCCAGTTTCGCCTGTACGCCCTCGAGGAGCTCTTTCCAGCTGGCGTCGAACTTGGCCACGCCGTCGCGCTCCAGGAACTCGACGACGTCGTCGTAGTCGACGCCGACCTCGCGCAGCGCGTCGAGGGTCATCTCGGCCGACTGCAGGTTGCCGCTGACCGTGTCGCCGGGCACCTTGCCGTGGTCGGCGAAGGCCTGCATGGTCTTCTCCGGCATGGTGTTGACCGTGTTCGGCGCGATCAGCTGCTCGACGTAGAGCGTGTCCGGGTAGGCCGCGTTCTTGGTCCCGGTGGAGGCCCACAGCGGCCGCTGCGGGCGCGCCCCGGCCGCCTTGAGCGCCGCCCAGCGCTGGCCGCCCACGACCTCCAGGTGCGCGCCGTACGCCAGGCGGGCGTTGGCCACCGCGGCCTGCCCGCGCAGCGCCAGCGCGTCCGGGGTGCCGATCTTCTCCAGCCGCTTGTCGATCTCGGTGTCGAAGCGCGACACGAAGAACGACGCGACCGACTCGATCTTCGACAGGTCGTGCCCGTTGGCCTTGGCCTGCTCCAGGCCCTCCAGCCAGGCGTCCATCACCGCGCGGTAGCGCTCCAGCGAGAAGATCAGCGTCACGTTGACGCTGATGCCCTCGGCCAGCGCCGCGGTGATCGCGGGCAGGCCGGCCAGGGTCGCCGGGATCTTGATGAACAGGTTGGGCCGGTCGACCAGCCACCACAGCTGCTTGGCCTCGGCGATGGTCGGCTCGGTCTGGTCGGCCAGCCGCGGGTCGACCTCGATCGACACCCGGCCGTCCACGCCGTCGGTGGCGTCGAAGACCGGCCGCATCACGTCGCACGCCCACCGGATGTCGTACGTGGTGAGCATGCGCACCGCCTCGTCGACCGAGACGCCGCGCACCTTCAGCTCGTGCAGCTGCGCGTCGTAGTCGTCGCTGCCGGCCAGCGCCCCGGCGAAGATGGTCGGGTTGCTGGTGACGCCGACCACGTGCGACTCGTCACGCAGCTTGGTCAGCGCGGTGTGGGAGCCGCCCTCGGTCAGCCGCTCCCGGGAGATGTCGTCGAGCCATACCGCGACGCCCGCGGCGGAAAGCTCGCCCAGTGGATCCGTCATGTCGTTCACGCACCTGCCTTCGCGAGGGAGCGGCGGGCCGCGTCGGCGACCGCCTCCGGGGTGAAACCGAACTTCTCGAACAGCGTCTGGTACGGCGCGGAGGCGCCGTAGTGCTCCAGGCTCACCGACTCGCCCGCGTCGCCGACCAGGTCACGCCACGACATGGCGATGCCGGCCTCGACGCTGACCCGGGCCTTGACCGCGGCCGGCAGCACCGACTCGCGGTAGGCCGCGTCCTGCTCCCGGAACCACTCCTGGCACGGCATCGACACGACCCGGGTCGCGGTGCCCTCGGCCTCCAGCCGCTCGCGGGCGGCCAGCGCCAGCGACACCTCGGAACCGGTGGCGATCAGGATCACCTGCGGGGTGCCCGAGGAGGCCTCCTCGAGCACGTAGCCGCCCCGGGCGAACGCGTCGGCGGTCGCCTTGGCCGGGTCGAGCACCGGGATCGCCTGGCGGGTCAGCGCCAGCGCGGTCGGGCGGTCGCTGTGCCGCAGCGCCATGCGCCACGCGTGCGACGTCTCGTTGGCGTCGGCGGGGCGCACCACGCTCAGGCCCGGGATGGCGCGCAGCGCGGTCAGCTGCTCCACCGGCTGGTGGGTCGGGCCGTCCTCGCCGAGGCCGATCGAGTCGTGTGTCCAGACGTAGGTCACCGGCAGCTGCATCAGCGCGGCCAGCCGCACCGGCGGGCGCATGTAGTCGCTGAACACCAGGAACGTGCCGCCGTAGACGCGGGTGCCGCCGTGCAGGGCGATGCCGTTCATGATCGAGCCCATGCCGTGCTCGCGGATGCCGAAGTGCAGCGTGCGGCCGAACTCGTGGCCGGGGAACTCCTTGGTGGCGTACTCCGCCGGGACGAACGACGGCTCGCCCTTCATGGTGGTGTTGTTGCTCTCGGCCAGGTCGGCCGAGCCGCCCCACAGCTCCGGCAGCACCGGCGCCAGCGCGTTGAGCACCTGGCCCGACGCGGCGCGGGTGGCCACGCCCTTGGCGTCGGCGGGGAAGCTGGGCAGTGCGTCCTCCCAGCCCTCCGGCAGGGTCCGGGTCTTCATCCGCTCGAACAGCGCCACCCGCTCCGGGTTGGCCTTCGCCCAGTCCTGGAACGAGTCCTTCCACTGCGTGTGCAGCACACGGCCGCGCTCGCCCACCGCGCGGGTGTGCTTGATCACGTCGTCCTCGACCGGGAACGCGACGGCCGGGTCGAAGCCCAGCACCTCCTTGACCGCGGCGGCCTCGTTCGGGCCGACCGCCGAGCCGTGGATCTTGCCGGTGTTCTGCTTGGTCGGCGCGGGCCAGCCGATGATGGTGCGCAGCGCGATGAAGCTCGGCTTGTCGGTGACCGCCTTGGCGCGCTGGATCGCCGCCCACAGCTGCGGGATGTTCTCCTCGTACCCGGTGTTGCCGTGGGTCCAGTCGACCTTCTCCACGTGCCAGCCGTACGCCTCGTACCGCGCGCAGACGTCCTCGGACTTGGCGATGCGGGTGTCGTCCTCGATCGAGATCTCGTTGTCGTCGTAGAAGACGATGAGATTGTCGAGCTTCTGGTGGCCCGCGATGGAGGAGACCTCGTGGGTCACGCCCTCCTCGATGTCGCCGTCCGAGCAGATCACGTAGATGTGGTGGTCGAACGGGCTGGTGCCGGGGGCGGCGTCCGGGTCGAACAGGCCCCGCTCGCGGCGCGCGGCCATCGCCATGCCGACCGCGTTGCCCAGCCCCTGGCCCAGCGGGCCGGTGGTGGTCTCCACGCCGCGGGTGTGGCCGTGCTCCGGGTGGCCCGGGGTCAGCGAGCCCCACTGCCGCAGCGCCTGCAGGTCCGACAGCTCCAGGCCGTAGCCGGCGAGGAAGAGCTGGACGTAGAGGGTGAGGCTGGAGTGCCCGGCGGAGAGCACGAACCGGTCGCGGCCGGTCCAGTCGGGGTCGTTGGGGTCCAGCCGCATGGCCCGCTGGAAGAGGAGGTAGGCGAGGGGGGCGAGGCTCATCGCGGTGCCCGGGTGGCCGTTGCCGGCCTTCTCGACGGCGTCCATGGCCAGGACGCGGGCGGTGTCCACCGCGCGGCGGTCGATGTCAGACCAGATCAACTGCTCGGTCACAGCTGTGCTACTCCTAGCGGACTCGTCCGTCACCGCCAGGCCGTGGACAGGTTCGCCACGCCCAGGGGCTCCGGCAGGTACAAAGCATCGTCGCGCGGGCGGCCACGGTGTCGCCGGCGTCGGTGTTGACCCTACTCATACCCTGCACGACACATGTGCGAACCCGTCCATTCCGCGCGAGGTGGCGCGCCCGCAGGGCTTGACCAGCGTTGCCGTACTGTGTAGCGGGTGAGCACGCTCGCCGCAGAGTCGCCCGACGCGGCCACCACAGATCTCCCGTCCCCCCGCACCAGCCCGATCCCGGTCCAGCCGGGGGCGGCCGCCCGTGCCGCGCAGGAGCGGGCCCGCAGCGTCCGCTGGGCCAAGGTGGGGGCGTACGTGTCGCTCACCAAGCCGCGCATCGTCGAGCTGCTGCTGGTCACCACCGTCCCGGCGATGATGCTGGCCGCCGAAGGGCTGCCGTCCGTCTGGCTGATGCTGGTGGTGCTGGTCGGCGGCTCGTTCGCGGCCGGCGCCGCCAACGCGATCAACTGCTACCTCGACCGCGACATCGACCCGCTGATGGGCCGCACCTCGCGCCGCCCGCTGGTCACCCACCAGGTGGCCCCGCGGCACGCGCTGCTGTTCGGCCTCTCCCTGGCGGCCGCGTCGACGGTGCTGATGGCGCTGTTCACCAACTGGCTTGCCACCGCGCTGACGGTGGCGGCGATCGTCTACTACGACCTGATCTACACCGCCTGGCTGAAGCGGACCACCCCGCACAACACCTTCTGGGGCGGCGTGTGCGGCGCGATGCCGGTGCTGATCGGCTGGGCTGCCGTCACCGGCACGCTCGCCCCGGCGGCGTGGCTGCTGTTCGGCGTCGTCTTCTTCTGGCAGATGCCGCACTTCTACGCGCTGGCCATCCGGTTCAAGGACGACTACGCCCGCGCCGGCATCCCCATGCTCACGGTGACCGCCACCCCGCGCCGGGTCGCCATCGAGTCCGTGGTGTACTCCTGGCTCACGGTGGCCACCTCGCTGGCGGTGTGGCCGCTGGGCATGTCGTCGGTGTACGGCCTGCCCGCGCTGATCTGCGGCGGCTTCTTCATCCTGGAGGCGCACGGCCTGTACAGCCGGACCGTGAAGGGGGAGCCGGTCAAGCCGATGCGGCTGTTCCACTGGTCCACGGCGTACCTCACGATCGTGTTCGTGGCGGCCGCGGTCGACGTGTTCATCTGAGCGGTTCTTGACTGTTTGGGCAGGACACGCCCGATTTGGTAACGGAGTGTCGGCCAGCTGACTCCAGCTGGCCGAGGGCTGTCCGTTCTGCGACGCATTGACCGTGATAATTCCGGGCGAACTCGGACACTTGATCAATAATCACAGAGTTGCGATCACGTAACAGGAATCACAAAAGGTCCTCACAGTACCTCCACCGGACGCCCGTTCTGCTTATGGTGCTTGGCATGGCAGATGGTTCAGATACGACGATGACGATCGAGCACCCCACCGCCACGCTCGTGGCGGGCCTGCGCGAGTTCGCGAGCGCGCACGGGGGAGCGAAGGGCGTCATCGAGTACGTCGGTCGGCGTGGTGCGCGCATCGTGCTGGTGGGCACTGACGGAGCCTGGGGCGACCAGTTCGCCGCGAGCACCGACATCGCCAGGGCCGCCTGCGAGCGGGCCGGCGTCACCGTGGAGAACGAGTGGGAGCGTGAGCTCATCGAGCTGATGCGGCCCACCAACGACCTCTGGCGCTCCATGTCCAAGCGGACGCTGGCACGCTGAGGTTCTTTCACCTCTCCGGTTATATTCGGATCTTGTGAGCACACCCCTTGACCACGCGACCCGGGCAGCTGCCCGGGTCGCCCTGGTTTCCACCCCCGTTCCCGCTGCCGCTCCGGCCGATCGGCGGCCGCGCGTCGCGATCGTCACCTGCGCCGAGATTCCGCTGCTGGAGCCCGACGACCGGCTGGTGCTGCCCGCGCTGGCGGCGCTGGGCGTAGACGCCGAGCCCGCCGTGTGGGACGACCCGGCCGTCGACTGGGCCGCGTACGACCTGGTCGCGCTGCGTTCGACCTGGGACTACGCGCAGCGCCGGGACGAGTTCCTGGCCTGGGCGCGCCGCGTGCCCCGCCTGGTGAACCCGGCCGAGACGGTCGCCTGGAACACCGACAAGCGCTACCTCGCCGAGCTGGCCGCCGCCGGGCTGCCGGTCACCCCGACCGTGTTCCTCGGCCCGGACGACTCGTGGACGCCGCCCGGCGGCGAGTACGTCGTCAAACCCGCCGTCAGCGCGGGCAGCCGCGACACCGGCCGTTACGGGCCCGGAGACGGCGCTCTGGCCGTGGCGCACGTGCGCCGGCTGCAGGCCGCGGGCCGGATCGTCATGATCCAGCCGTACCTGCCGGCGGTGGACTCCTACGGGGAGACCGCGCTGCTGTTCTTCGCGGACCCGGTGACCGGCCGCCTGGTGTACAGCCACGCGATCCGCAAGGGGCCCATGCTGACCGGCCCGGACGAGGGCATGGACACCCTGTACAAGCCCGAGGAGATCACGCCGCGCGTGCCCACCGCCGCGGAGCTCGCCGTCGGCGAGGCCGTGGTGGCGACCCTGCCCGGCGGCCTGGCCTACGCCCGCGTCGACCTCATCCCCGACGAGCGCGGCAACCCCCTGCTCGTCGAGCTGGAACTCACCGAGCCCTCGGTCTTCATGCTCCACCATGAGGAGTCCCCCGCCCGCCTCGCCACCGCCCTGGCCTCCTTCCTCTGACACCCCGCCGCCCGGCCGTCGCCACCGCCCCGAGCCGGGTTCGGCCGGCTCGGCCAGCTTTCCGGCTCGGCCGCCGGTGAAGATCGCGGTCTCGTGTCCAAACCTGGGGTCCGGCCCGACCTTTGGACACGAGACCGCGATCTTCGCGGGTAGGCGTGGCGACGCCGGTGGCGAAGATCGCCGTCTCGTGTCACAACCTGTGCTCTGACCTCACATGTCGACACGAAGCCGCGATCTTCGCCAAACCCCACCGCCGCCCCACGGCCAAGATCGCGTCGATCTTGCGCGAAGTGTTAGGGATATGCCCGGAAAGGGCGAGTCGCACCCACAGTCCGCGCAAGATCGGCGCGGGAGAGGGGGTGGTGGCGCGGGGTGGGGGCGGGGTGGGGTGGGGCTAGAGGGGGGTGCGGGCGAGGAAGTCGCGGAGGCCGGCGCCTGGGGGGTCGTCGGGGTGGGCGGCTAGGCCGCGTTCGGCCCAGTGGCGGGCGAGGGTGGGTTCGTTGATGTCGGCCAGGGCGCGGGCGAGGCGGCCGTATTGGGCGGGGTGTTTGAGGTCGCCGCCGATGACCTCGATGAGGGTGGCGGTGTCGTGTTCCCAGCGGGCGAGGCGCTCGACGGCGTCGCGGGCGCTGAGGTCGCCGGGGTCGGCGGCCCAGCGGCGGCGGACGACGGCGCGGTAGTGGTCGAGGCCCTCCTTGCCGAGGGCGGGGCCGTAGGCCCAGATGTCGACGGGGCACCAGCGGCCCGCGTCGAACTGCACGGTGACGAGCCAGTCGGCCAGCTCGACGGGGTCGGGCGGGTCCTGGCGGCAGGCCTCGGCGTGGGTGGCCAGCAGGCGGCTGAGCAGGTTGTCCAGGGCGCCGGAGGCGTCGTCGGCGTGGTCGAGGGTGGTCAGCAGCAGCTCGACGGCGTGGGCGAGTGGCTCCCGGGCGATGGGGGCGCGGCCGGTGCGCACGAGGGTGGCCAGCTCCTCGGTGATCTGCGCGGCGTTCTCGGCGTGCCGGACGCTGGCCCAGTAGTCCAGGTCACCGGCAGTGGTGAAGGCCCGGGTCACCACGCCGGGCAGCGAGTCGTCGGGGTGCGCCTGCGGCGCGCGGCGCAGAGAGGTCGGCACCCCGCCATCATCGCTCCGCGAGGCGTCCGGCGGGGGCGGTCTGGGACCGGTTGACGCCCGGATCGGAATCCGTTGGTTACCGGACGGTGACCAATGTCCGGTCTGTTTCGGGCCTGGTCGCGCTGGGCGCGCTCCCAGCCGCTCCGGGGGCGTCGAAGCCGGTCGCCCAGACGACGCCGAGGGTGGCGACCCACACCGCGCAGGCGCCGGCCATGTGGAAACCGACCAGTACGGCGGGCAGGTGGGTGAAGTACTGCACGAAGCCGATCGCGCCCTGGGCGAGCGACACGGCGAGCAGGATCGCGCTCGCGCGGGCCATCGCGGGGGAGGGCACCGCGCGGGCGGCGAACCAGCAGGCCACGGCGAGGCCGAGCATGAGGAAGACGGCGTCCACGTGCAGCTGGGAGATCATCTCGGGGTTCAGGCCGGTGCGGCGGGCCTTGTCGTCACCGGCGTGCGGGCCGCTGCCGGTGACGATGACGCCGATCACCACGACGACGGCCGACGCGGCGGTCAGCGCCCAGGTCAGCCCGCGCAGCCGGACCGCGCCGGGAACGGCCTCGGGGCGGGGCACGGTGCGCTGCCAGAGGGCGTAGGAGCCCGCGATCATCACGGTGGAGAGCAGGAAGTGCAGGCCGACGACGTACGGGTTGAGGTCGGTGAGCACGGTGATGCCGCCCACCACGCCCTGCCCGGGGATGCCCAGCAGCAGGATGACGGACAGCGCGCGCAGGCGGGGGTGCCGCCAGGCGGCCAGCACCAGCAGCACCGCGATCGCGCCGAGCACGAAGGTGAGCAGCCGGTTGCCGAACTCGACCGCGCCGTTGATCCCCATCGCGGCGGTGGTGGTGTACGAGTCCTCGGTGCACTTGGGCCAGGTGGGGCAGCCCAGTCCGGAGCCGGTCAGCCGGACCGCCCCGCCGGTGATCACGATGCCGATGTTGCCCGCCAGCCCCGCGAGCGCGAGGCGGCGCTGGGTGAGGGGGCCCGCGTCGAGCAGCCGCCGGGTCGCGGGCACGCGCTCCAGCAGCCTGGTCAGCCGGGGGAGCGGGGAGGCGGGGGCGGGCTCGACATCTCGCACGAAACGATGGTAGGCGTGCGTTCCGGGCGCGCCGAGCGCGGGCACGCGTAGTGTCACGTGTCACGCCGGGGGCGGTTTGCGCACGTCGAACTAAATAAGTCACACTGGCGTAGTGAAAAAGGGTGCGGTGGTCGTCGAGCCATCCGATCGGCGCTCGGGCCATCCGGCCACGCGCGATCGGGTGATCGAGCTGCTCGCCCAGGGCCCCGCCACCGCGGCGGCGCTCGGCGAGGAGCTGGGCCTCAGCCCGGCCGGCGTCCGGCGCCACCTCGACGCGATGTTCGCCGAGGGCCTGGTCACCGCCCGCGAGCAGGTGCTGCGCGGGCCCCGCGGCCGGGGTCGCCCGGCCAAGCTGTTCCTGCTCACCGACGCCGCCCGGGACGGGCTCGGCCGCCACGCCTACGACGGCCTGGCCGCCGCCGCGCTGCGCTGGATCGCCGAGCGCGGTGGGCAGCAGGAGGTCGCCGCCTTCGCCGCCGCTCAGGTGGCCGCGCTCGAGGAGCGCTGCGAGTCCGCCGTACGCGACTCGGGTGATGATCCTCTCGCCCGCGCGGAGGCGCTCGCCGAGGCGCTGACCGCCCAGGGATACGCTGCGAGCGCGTCCACGATCGCGACCGGCGGGCAGCTGTGCCAGCACCACTGCCCGGTGGCGCACGTCGCCGCCGAGTTCCCGCAGCTGTGCGAGGCCGAGACCGAGGTGATCGGCCGCCTGGTCGGCACGCACGTGCAGCGGCTCGCGACGATCGCGCACGGCGACGGGGTGTGCACCACTCACATCCCGGGCTTTGCCCGGGATCAGCAGCTCAAGCCGCCGAAACGTACTCAGCTTCTTCAGATCAACGACCGCGCCACGATAGGGACGGACTCATGACCGAGCAGATCACCACGACCGAGGACCAGCTCGCTGGCCTGGGCAAGTACGAGTACGGCTGGGCGGACCCGGACCTGGCCGGTGCCAACGCGCAGCGCGGGCTCAACGAGGCCGTGGTGCGCGACATCTCGGCGAAGAAGAACGAGGCCGACTGGATGCTGGAGCTGCGGCTCAAGGGGCTGCGCCTGTTCGGCCGCAAGCCCATGCCGAGCTGGGGCGCCGACCTGTCGGACATCGACTTCGACAACATCAAGTACTTCGTGCGCTCGACCGAGAAGCAGGCGGCCTCCTGGGAGGAGCTGCCCGAGGACATCAAGAACACGTACGACAAGCTCGGCATCCCGGAGGCGGAGAAGCAGCGCCTGGTGGCCGGTGTCGCGGCGCAGTACGAGTCCGAGGTCGTCTACCACGCCATCCGTGAGGACCTGGAGCAGCAGGGCGTGCTGTTCCTGGACACCGACACGGCGCTGCGCGAGCACCCGGAGCTGTTCCAGGAGTACTTCGGCACCGTCATCCCGGTCGGCGACAACAAGTTCGCCGCGCTGAACACCGCCGTGTGGTCGGGCGGCTCCTTCATCTACGTGCCGCCGGGCGTCAACGTGGAGATCCCGCTGCAGGCCTACTTCCGGATCAACACGGAGAACATGGGCCAGTTCGAGCGGACCCTGATCATCGTCGACGAGGGCGCGTACGTGCACTACGTCGAGGGCTGCACCGCGCCGATCTACTCCTCCGACTCGCTGCACAGCGCGGTCGTCGAGATCGTCGTGAAGAAGAACGCGCGCTGCCGCTACACCACCATCCAGAACTGGTCGAACAACGTCTACAACCTGGTCACCAAGCGCGCCGTGTGCCACGAGGGCGCGACCATGGAGTGGGTCGACGGCAACATCGGCTCCAAGGTCACCATGAAGTACCCGGCGGTCTTCATGGTCGGCGAGCACGCCAAGGGCGAGGTGCTGTCGGTGGCCATGGCCGGTGAGGGCCAGCACCAGGACGCCGGCGCCAAGATGGTGCACGCGGCCCCGCACACGTCCAGCACGATCATCAGCAAGTCGATCGCGCGCGGCGGCGGCCGGACCTCGTACCGCGGCCTGGTCCAGGTGCTGGAGGGCTCGCACCACAGCAAGAGCACGGTCAAGTGCGACGCGCTGCTGGTGGACACCATCTCCCGCAGCGACACCTACCCGTACGTCGACATCCGCGAGGACGACGTGGCCATGGGCCACGAGGCGACCGTCTCCAAGGTCAGCGACGACCAGCTCTTCTACCTGATGAGCCGGGGCCTGTCCGAGGACGAGGCGATGGCCATGATCGTGCGCGGCTTCATCGAGCCCATCGCCAAGGAGCTGCCGATGGAGTACGCGCTGGAACTGAACCGACTGATCGAACTGCAGATGGAAGGCGCCGTCGGCTGATGACCACCGAAGCAATCGCACCGCCCAAGACCAAGTCGCAGGCGCTGCGTTCGTTCCACGCCGCCGATTTCCCGGCGCTCACCGGCCGTGAGGAGGAGTGGCGCTTCACGCCGCTCAAGCGCCTGCACGGGCTGGACCGGATGTCGGCCGGGGACGTCTCCGGCGAGGCGGCGCACTGGCCGGCGATCGGCCACGGCGCGCTGCCCGAGGGCGTGACGGTCACCGGGATCGGCCGCGACGACGCCCGGATCGGCAGCGTGCTGACGCCGTTCGACCGGATCAGCGCGCTGGCGTTCGAGTCGTTCGAGACGGCGACGCTGGTGCGGATCGCGCCCGAGGCGACCCCGGCGGAGCCGGTCGTGCTCAAGGTCGACGGCGGCCTGTCCGGCACGCCGACCTTCGGCCACACCTTCGTGGAGGTCGGCACGTTCGCCGAGGCGACGCTGGTGCTGGAGCAGACCGGTTACGCCACGCTCGCGGACAACGTCGAGATCGCGGTCGCCGACGGCGGCAGGCTGACCCTGGTCACGGTGACCGACTGGGCCGCCGACGCGGTGCAGGCGCAGCACGTCAAGGTGCGGCTGGGGCGCGACGCCCGGATCCTGCACGTGCAGGTGACCCTGGGCGGCAACCTGGTGCGCCAGTTCACCAGCGTCGACTACACCGGCCGCGGCGGCGAGGCGGAGCTGTACGGGCTCTACTTCGCCGACGGCGAGCAGCACCTGGAGCACCGCCTGCTGGTCGACCACTCGGTGCCGGACTGCACCTCGTACGTGGGGTACCGCGGCGCGCTGCAGGGCGACGGCGCGCACACCGTCTGGGTCGGCGACGTGCTGATCCAGGACCAGGCCACCGGCACCAGCACCTACGAGGTGAACCGGAACCTGCTGCTGTCCGACGGCGCGCGGGCCGACTCGGTGCCCAACCTGGAGATCGAGACCGGCGAGATCGTCGGCGCGGGCCACGCCTCGGCGACCGGCCGCTTCGACGACGAGCAGCTGTTCTACCTGATGGCCCGGGGCATCCCGGAGGCCGAGGCGCGCAAGCTGGTCGTCCGCGGCTTCTTCGCCGAGCTGCTCGGCAAGATCCCGGTCGAGGAGCTGCGCGAGCGGCTCGGGGCGGCGATCGAGCAGCGTCTGGAGAAGGCGGGCGCGTGACCGAGTTCCTGAGGGCCTGTGCCGCCGACGAGATCGCCAAGGGGGCGGCGCTCGCGGTGGACCTGGACGGCACGCCGATCGTGCTGGTGCACGCGGAGGACGACGGCTTCTACGCCGCGTACGACGAGTGCTCGCACGCCGCGGTGGCGCTGTCCGAGGGTGAGGTCGACGGCTGCACCCTGGAATGCTGGCTGCACGGATCGCGTTTCGATCTTCGTACCGGCGAACCCTCCGGGCTGCCCGCGACCGAACCCGTCCCCGTCTACCCCGTCGAAGTACGCGACGGCGATGTCTACGTCAGCCTGACGCCAAGCAATGGAGTAACCCGATGAGCAAGTTGGAGATCCGCGACCTTCAGGTGTCGGTGAAGCTGCCCGAGGGCGAGCTCAAGCCGATCCTGCACGGTGTCACGCTGACCGTGGAGTCGGGCCAGACGCACGCCATCATGGGCCCGAACGGGTCCGGCAAGTCGACGCTGGCCTACTCGATCGCGGGCCACCCGAAGTACGAGATCACCGGCGGCTCGGTGCACCTGGACGGCCAGGACGTGCTGGCCATGAGCGTGGACGAGCGCGCCCGCGCTGGCCTGTTCCTGGCGATGCAGTACCCGGTCGAGGTCCCCGGCGTCTCGGTGGCCAACTTCCTGCGTACGGCCAAGACCGCGATCGACGGCGAGGCGCCGAAGCTGCGCACCTGGGCCGGCGAGCTGAAGGGCTCGATGGAGAAGCTGGGCATGGACCCGGCCTTCGCCCAGCGCAACGTCAACGAGGGCTTCTCCGGCGGCGAGAAGAAGCGGCACGAGATCGTGCAGCTGGAGCTGCTCAAGCCGAAGATCGCCATCCTGGACGAGACCGACTCCGGCCTCGACGTCGACGCGCTGCGGGTGGTGTCGGAGGGTGTGAACCGGGTCAAGGACGCCAACGACACCGGCGTGCTGCTGATCACGCACTACACGCGGATCCTGCGCTACATCAAGCCGGACTTCGTGCACGTGTTCGTGGCCGGCCGGATCGCCGAGGAGGGCGGCCCGGAGCTGGCCGACAAGCTCGAGGCCGAGGGTTACGTGAGCTACACCGGCGCGGCCGCCGTGGGCGCCTGAGGGAGCTGAAGATGACGACGTTGACCATCCCGGCCGGGATGCCGCAGTACGACGACAAGCCGCGCTTCGACGTGGAGCGCGTGCGCGCCGACTTCCCGATCCTGGACCGGGAGGTCAACGGCCACCGGCTGGCGTACCTGGACAGCGGCAACACCTCGCAGAAGCCGCGCCAGGTGATCGAGGCGGTGGCGGACTACTACGCCCGCCACAACGCCAACGTGGCCCGCTCGGTGCACACGCTGGGCACCGAGTCCACCGAGCTGTATGAGGGCGCCCGTGCCAAGGTCGCCGCGTTCATCGGCGCGAACAGCCCGGACGAGATCGTGTTCACCAAGAACGCCACCGAGGCGCTGAACCTGGTCGCGCACGGCTTCGGCTCCCACGCCGACGACCCGCGCTTCCGGCTCGGCCCCGGCGACGAGATCGTGATCTCGGAGATGGAGCACCACTCCAACATCGTGCCGTGGCAGCTGCTGTGCCAGCGCACCGGCGCGACGCTGCGGTGGTTCGGCATCACCGAGAGCGGCCGCCTCGACGAGAGCAACCTCGAAGAGCTGGTCAACGAGCGGACGAAGATCGTCTCGATCGTGCACATGTCCAACGTGCTCGGCACGGTCAACGCCACCGCCCGGATCACCCAGCGGGTGCGCGAGGTCGGCGCGCTGCTCATGCTCGACTGCTCGCAGTCGGTGCCGCACCTGCCGATGGACGTCGTCGACTACGACGTGGACTTCATCGCGTTCACCGGGCACAAGATGCTGGCCCCGACCGGCATCGGTGTCCTGTGGGGGCGGCAGGAGCTGCTGAACGCGATGCCGCCGTTCCTGGGCGGCGGCTCGATGATCGAGACGGTGAAGCTGACCGGCTCGACGTACCTGCCGGCTCCGGCCCGGTTCGAGGCGGGCACCCCGCCGATCGCGCAGGCGGTCGGGCTGGGCGCGGCCGTCGACTACCTGACCGAGATCGGCATGGACGCGGTGGCCTGGCACGACAAGGAGCTGACGGCGTACGCGCTGGACGCCCTGGCCACCGTGCCGGACCTGCGCATCTACGGGCCCGAGGTGCCGGTGGGGCGGGGTGCGACCATCTCGTTCACGCTCAAGGGCATCCACCCGCACGACGTCGGGCAGGTGCTCGACTCGCTCGGCGTGCAGGTGCGGGTCGGCCACCACTGCGCGCGGCCGATCTGCGATCGTTTCTCGGTGCCGGCGCTCACCCGAGCCTCGTTCTACCTCTACACGACGACCGACGAGGTCGACGCGCTCGTGCGCGGCCTCGAGCAGGTGCGGAAGGTCTTCGCCTAGCCATGCAGCTCGACCAGCTCTACCAGGAGATCATCCTGGACCACTACAAGCACCCGAAGGGCCGGGGGCTCCGTGAGCCCTACGCCGCGGACGTGCACCACGTGAACCCGACCTGCGGCGACGAGATCACGCTGCGGGTCGCCCTGGACGGGGAGACCATCAGCGACGTCTCGTACGACGGCCAGGGCTGCTCGATCAGCCAGGCCTCGGCGAGCGTGCTGCACGAGCTGGTGACCGGCCGCAAGATCGCCGACGCGCTGGCCGTGCACGCCGCGTTCGTCGAGCTGATGGGCGGCAAGGGCCAGATCGTGCCGGACGAGGAGGTGCTGGAGGACGCGGTCGCGTTCGCCGGCGTCGCCAAGTATCCGGCCCGAGTGAAGTGCGCCCTGCTGTCCTGGATGGCGCTGAAGGACGCGGTCGCCCAGGCCGTCGCCCTCGAGAAGGAGGAAGTGTGATGAGCGAGACCGACATCGCCGAGGGCGCCGTCGACACCACGCGCACGTCGGAGCAGGAGGCCGCGCTCGCCGCGGAGGCCACCACCGACGCGGTCGCGACGAGGACCGTCAAGAAGGCGGAGCTGGACGACGTCCGGGAGGCGATGAAGGACGTCGTCGACCCTGAGCTCGGCATCAACGTCGTCGACCTCGGCCTGGTGTACGGCGTGCACGTCGACGACGACAACGTCGCGACCCTGGACATGACGCTGACCTCGGCCGCCTGCCCGCTCACCGACGTGATCGAGGAGCAGACCCGCGCCGCGCTGTGCACCGGCCCCGGCGGCGGTCTGGTCAACGACATGCGGATCAACTGGGTGTGGCTGCCGCCGTGGGGCCCCGACAAGATCACCGACGACGGCCGCGACCAGCTCCGCTCCCTCGGCTTCAACGTCTGACCGTCTCTTCCGCGAAGGGCGCCCCGCCACCCGGCCGGGCGCCCTTCGCGCGCCCGCACCCCGCGCCCGCCCCGCACCCCGCGCCCGCCCCGCGCCCGGCTCGGCCCGCCTCGCCCAAGATCGTCCGACTTGCCAGGCACATGGGCGTATCCGGGCTCATGATTCGCCCACCTGCCGGGCAAGTCGGACGATCTTGGCGCGGTCCGCGGAGAGGGCGGCGGATAATGCGGTTGATGACCTTCGGGCTGCCGTAGGAGGCTCGCGCCCATGCGCATCGCCACCCTTGCCGAACGACCCGACCTCGAAGACGCCCTGTGGAACATGCCCACGGCGTGGCCCGAGTTCATGCTGCACGACCCGATCTCGAACCTGTACTACGGCCTGTGCACCCGGCTGTGGCCGGAGTACATCCTGGTCGCGGAGGATCCGGCGGAGCCCGGCCGGATCGTGGCCAAGGGGCACAGCGTGCCGTTCGTGCTGCCGGTGGGCGACGAGCTGCCGCTCGACGGCTGGGACGGGGCGCTGCGCCGGGCGATGCGGGCGAAGGCGGTGGGGGACACCCCCAACATCGTGTCCGCAATCGAGATCTCGGTGCGCCCGGACCGGCAGGGCACGGGCCTGTCCGCGCTGATGCTGGCCGCGATGCGGGACAACACCGCCCGGCTGGGCTTCGCCGACCTGGTCGCGCCGGTGCGGCCCAACGGTGCCAAGGACCCGCTGGAACCCATGACGGAGTACGCGTACCGCACGCGCGACGACGGCCTGCCGGTGGACCCGTGGCTGCGGGTGCACGTCCGGGCCGGCGGCATGATCGAGAAGATCGCCACGCGCTCGATGGTCATCCCCGGCACCTGCGCCGAGTGGGCCGAGTGGACCGGCCTGCCGTTCGACAAGACCGGCCCGGTGCTGGTGCCCAGGGCGCTCACCCCGGTGCACAACGACGCCGAGCACGACTGGGCCGTGTACGTCGAGCCCAACGTGTGGATCCGGCACCGCACCGGCGCCTGAGACATCGACCGGAAAATACGTCGCGGACCTGGGGCGCGACCAGCAGAATCGCTCGCATGACTGATACCTGCCCGCGCCTCGCGCCCCTGTCCGCCACGGCGGAAGGACGGGGCCGACAGCAGCGTGGGTCCGAGTCCGGAGCGAGCCTCTCGCAGTCGTGACCGCCGCCTTCGTGGCGGGGCTGCTGGCGGGGTACGGCGTGGCCGTGCCCGTCGGCGCGATCGCGCTCCTGCTGATGAGCCTCACCGCCCGTACCTCGCTGCGGATCGGCGCTGCCGCCGCGCTCGGCGTGGCCGCGGCGGACGGCATCTACGCCCTGGTGGCCGTGCTCGGCGGGGCGGCGCTGGCCCGCTTCATCGAGCCGATCGCCACCCCGCTGCGCTGGGTCGCGGTGGCCGTGCTGCTCTACCTCGCGGGGCACACCGCGGTGAGCGCGATACGCCACTACCGTGATCCGGCCAGGGCGAAGGAGACCAGGCTGCTCGACTCTCCCGGACGGGCCTTCCTCGCCCTGCTCGGACTGACCCTGCTCAATCCCATGACCATCGTCTACTTCGGCGCGCTCGTGCTCGGCGGCCAGGCCGTCGACGGCCTGACCGGGGCACAGGGGGCGGTGTTCGTCAGCGCGGCGTTCCTCGCCTCGGCCAGCTGGCAGCTGTCCGTCGCGGCGGGCGGCGCGCTGGTTGGCCGGGTGCTCGGCACACCGCGCGGACGCCTGGTCACCGCCCTGGTGTCCAGCCTGGTGATCTCGGTGCTCGCCCTGGCTCTGGTCGTGGCAGAGTAGGCGCATGCTGCCTTCCCCCGCCGCGCTGCTGCTCGATTTCGGTGGGGTGATCGTCGAGTCTGGACGGTCACCCCACGACCGCCACTCCGCGCTGATCCAGCGGGTGCATCGGCTCACCGCGGGGGCGGTCGCCGAGGAGCAGATCCGCGAGGCGCTGGACCGGGCCAAGCAGGCCCGCTCGCGGCTGCGCGAGGACGACGAGGAGTGCCTGGAGATCACCCACGAGCACCTCTGGGGCGAGCTGATCGCCGCCGAGTGGCCCGCGGTGGCCCGGGCCACGGTGCTGGTGCACGCCACCGACCTGACCCGGCAGTGGGCCCGGCGCACGGACTGGAAGCTGCGACCCGGCATCGCCGACCTGCTCGACTTCACCGTCGGGCGGGGCATGCCGGTGGCGGTGGTCAGCAACACCCCGTGCGGGCAGGCGCACCGCGACGCGCTCGACGACTTCGGGCTGACCGGGGCCGTCGCCGCCCAGATCTACAGCGACGAGCTGGGCGTGTACAAGCCGCACCCCAGCATGATCTGGGCGGCCGCCCGGGAGCTGGGCGTCCCCGCCGCCGCGAGCTGGTTCGTGGGCGACCAGCCGCACCGTGACATCGCGTGCGCGCGGCGGGCCGGGGTGGGAGCGGCCATCCTCATGCCCGAGGGGGAGCCGCGCGAGGCCGGCGAGCACACCCCCGACGCCGTGGTCGCCGACGGTAACGAGCTGCTCGACCTGCTGCGCAAGTCGCTGTAACGGTGCATCGGCGGGCCCGAGCGGCGCCGTGCCTCGCTGCGGCGGCGCCTCGCCCGGCCCGTCTGTGGTGGCGGATCGCCGCGCACGGGGCACGGGGGCTCGGCTCGCCGCGGTCAGGGCCGGGCGCCGGGGTGATGGTGGCGCTGCGCTCGGCGCTCGGCCATCGCCTGCATGGCGGGCAGGAGTGCCAGCAGGGGCAGCGCCAGGCTGCCCAGGAACAGCGCGGCCACCAGAGTGGCGAGCATGGCGCTGCTGGAGATGACGCCGCGGCGCACCGAGCGCTGCACCGCCTCCTGGCGGCCGGGGCGCTGCAGCGGCTTCCGGTCGCGGATGCGCAGGGACAGCAGCAGGCCGCTCAGCGCGATGAACAGCAGATTGATCATGTAGAGCACGGTGGCGCCGTGGGACTGGTTCACCTCGTAGGTCAGCACCGCCGTCGGCACCGGCAGGAAGACCACGCCCAGCAGCCACAGGCTGTTCAGCAGCATGATGCCCTCCCCGACGTCGGCGAGGTTGTCGAAGACCCGCCGGTGCACCATCCAGAACAGCGACACCACGGCGAACGACATCACGAACGCGGCGAAGTCGCCCGCATGCTCGCGCACCATGTCGCGCACGGTCTCGGTCCCCGCCTCCTGGGCGATGCCGGCCAGCGGCAGCACCAGCAGGGTCAGCGCGATCGCGACGACCCCGTCGGTGAACGCGGTGAGCCGGTTCAGCGAGCGGGACTCCTCCTTCACACCTCGTCCCTACCACAGCGGACCTGGTCAGCTCAGGTGCTTGAGCGCTTCCCGCCGGGACAGCCCGGACAGCCCGGGCTGCGCGGCCACGAACTCGCGTACCGCCGCGGGGTCGGTCTTGGCGTGCTCGCGCAGCGCCCAGCCGATCGCCTTGCGGATGAAGAAGTCCGGGTGCGGCGCGAGCTCGGCGCAGTAGCGCAGCAGCCGTTCGGCGTCGGTGCCGGCCTTGTACGTCAGCTGGTGCAGCAGCGCCGTGCGGGCGAGCCACAGCTCGTCCCCGGCCGCCCACGCGTCCATCACGCGCACCAGGTGCGGGTGGCGGGCCACCAGCGCGCCGACCACGTGCGCGGCGAGCGTGTCGACGGTGTCCCACCACGACTTGGTGACGATCAGGTGCCGCGCGGTGTCGAGGAAGCCCGCGTCGAGCGTCCGGGCGTGACGGCGCAGCAGCACGCAGGCGGCGTACTGGAACTCCCGCTCGTCGCGCGCCCAGCAGTCGAGCGCGGCCTCCCGCAGCGTCGCGGCGTCCGGCCGGGGCGACCCGGCGAGCACCGCCCGGACCGTGGCCTGCACCTGCGGCGCGGGCACTCCGAGGAACGGGAACTGCTCGCGCAGGTACGCCCGCATCGCCGGAGCGCGGGCCGGATCGGCGGCGGCCGTCAGGCGCGCGGCCAGGGCGCCGGTCAGCGCGAGTCCGGCGGCCCGGGGATCGGCGGCCGGTGCCGGACCGCCCCCGCGTGCTGCCCCGGCCATGCCACCTCCTGCATATTGGCCTGCGATTTCCGCCCACGGCGGGTGGAATACTGCGAATCATGGACAGTACTCCGCCCGCGGCCGGCTTCGCCGCGCACTGGTCCGCCGTCGAGCCCGGTTACCTGAACACGGCCAGCTTCGGGCTGCCGCCGGACCGGGCCTGGGACGCCCTGCAGGCCGCCCAGGCCGACTGGCGGCGCGGGCGCACCTCGTGGGAGGGCTGGGGCGAGTCCACCGACCGGGCCCGGCAGTCCTACGCCCGCCTCATCGGCGTCGACGCGGCCGACGTCGCGATCGGCGCGCAGGTGTCGCAGCTGCTCGCCCCGGTCGCCGCGGCGGTGCCGGACGGGGCGGCGGTGCTGGTGCCGGAGCTGGAGTTCACCTCGGCGGTGTTCCCGTTCGCGGTGCACGCCGACCGGGGCGTGACCGTGCGCACCGCGCCGTTCGAGCGGCTCGCCGAGCGCATCGACGCCTCCGTGGACGTGGTGTCGTTCGGGCTGGTCCAGTCGTCGGACGGGGCGGTCGCCGACTACGCCGGGATCGTCGCCGCGGCCCGCGCGGCGGGTGCGCTGGTGGTCGTCGACGCCACCCAGGCGTGCGGCTGGCTGCCGTTCGACGGCTCGCTCGCCGACGTCGTGGTCACCGGGGCGTACAAGTGGCTGATGTCACCGCGCGGCACCGGCTTCGTGTATCTCGCGCCCGCCGCCCGCGAGCGGATGCGCCCGCTGGCCGCGAACTGGTACGCCGGGGAGGACGTGCACGGCTCGTACTACGGGCTGCCGCTGCGGCTGGCCAAGGACGCGCGCGCCTTCGACATCTCGCCCGCCTGGCACCCGTGGGTCGGCACCGCGCCCGCGCTGGAGCTGATCGAGGAGCTGGGCGTGGCCGCGATCCACGCCCACGACCTCGCGCTCGCCAACCGGTTCCGGGCCGGGCTCGGGCTGCCGGCGGGGGACAGCGCGATCGTTTCCGTGGACGTGCCCGGCGCCGACGCGAAGCTGGGCGCCGCGGGCATCCGTACGGCCGTGCGCAACGGGCGGATCCGCGCGTCGTTCCACGCGTACACCACGGAAGCCGATGTGGACGCCGCGCTGAACGCGCTGGTGGGCTGATGGTCGCGAAACCGGCCGCCGGTGGCGGGCGCTGGGCCGACGTCGAGCCGCGACGGCTGCGCCGCTGGCTGGACGGCTTCTACTCGCGCCATGACGGCGCGGAGGAGGACGGGCTGAAGCTGTCCGCCGCCAACGGCGACACCGCCGAGCTGCTGCCACCGCCCGGCGTCACCGACGTGGCCGACATCGACGGGCTGCTCACGGCCCTGGCCGTGCCGCGCCGGCTGGGGTTCCTGCTGGCCAGGCGCAACGCGGTCGCGGTCGGGGTCGCCGACGGCGACGAGCTGGTCAGCTCCAAGGTGGACACGTTCTACGTGCAGGGCCGTACGGCGGCCGGGGGCTGGTCACAGCAGCGCTACGCGCGCCGCCGGGAGAACCAGGCCGCCGGGGCCGCCCGCGACGCCGCGGACATCGCCGCGCGCATCCTGCTGCCGTACGCCGACAGCCTGGCGGCCCTGGTCTGCGGCGGAGACCGCGCCACCGTCGACGAGATCCTCCTCGACAAACGCCTGGCGCCCCTGCTCCCGCTCCGCCACGACCGCCTCCTCGACGTCCCCGAGCCCCGCCACGCCGTCCTCGTCGAAGCGCTCACCACCGCCCAAGCCGTCCGCATCCACCTGGTCCCGTAACCCCAAGACCATCGGACTTGCCTGGCAGACGGGCGTATCGAGGGTCAAGATGCGCCCGTCTGCCAGGCAAGTCGGTGGATCTTCGCGACGCGGCGCGGCGCGACGCGGCGGGCGGCGTTCGGCGGGCGGGTCAGCGGGAGAAGGTGTCGCACTGGCGGGGGTCGCCGGTGCGGTAGCCCTGGTTGAACCACTGCTGGCGCTGTTCGGAGCTGCCGTGGGTGAAGGCCTCCTGGTTGATGCGGCCGCCGGCCTTCTGCTGGATGGCGTCGTCGCCGACGGCGGCCGCGGCCTCCAGCGCCTGGTCGATGTCCTGCTGGGTGACGCTCTTGAACAGGGGCTGGCCGGTGGCGTCGGTGGTCTTGGCTGCCGCGTTGGCCCAGACGCCCGCGTAGCAGTCGGCCTGCAGCTCCATGGCGACCGAGTACTTGTTGGCGTTGGCGGGGTCGCGCTGCTGGGCGCGGCGCACCTGCGCCTCGGTGCCGAGCAGGGTCTGGATGTGGTGGCCGTACTCGTGGGCGAGTACGTACGCCTGCGCGAACTGGCCCTTCGCGCCGAAGCGGTTGGCCAGCTCCTCGTAGAAGCTCAGGTCGATGTAGACGTGGTTGTCGCCGGGGCAGTAGAACGGGCCGACGCCGGCCGTGGCCGGGCCGCAGGCGGTGGACACCGAGCCGGTGAAGAAGCGGGTCGTCGCGGGCGTGTACTGCTGGCCGAGGTACTGCGGCATGGCCGCGCGCCAGTACGCCTGGATCGAGTTGATGTAGAGCAGGTTGCGGCAGGCCGGGTTGTCGAACCGGTTCGGGTTCGAGCGGTCGCACTGCTGGGCGAGCGCGGTGCTGTTGACGTCGTTGGGGCCGGGCTGCTGCTGCCCCGGCTGGCCGGGGTTGAGCCCGCCCACGCCGCTGAACAGGCTGGAGCCGCCGCCGGTGCAGATGAGCAGGCCGACGCACAGGGCGCCGACCAGCAGCACGGCCATGCCGATCTTGCTGCGCATGAGCATGGGCAGCAGGCCCGCGAGGCAGCCGGCGCCCGCGCCGCCCATACCCCCGCCGCCACCTCCGCCGAACGGCGGGAAGCCGCCCCCGCCGCCGCCTCCGCCGCCGGAGCCGCGCATGTCCTCGACCTGTGACGGGTCGAGCTCTGCGTTCTCGTTGATGCTCACGCAAGCCAGCGTAGGCAGTTTTGTGGTGAATCACACCCAAAATGGGGCGGCCCGGGGTAAAGCCCAGGCGAGCTGCCGCGCGCGGCTCGGTAGAATGGGCAGTCCTTCCTCGTGCCACCCGGTGGCCCACCCCTGACCTGGGAGAGTTACATGATCACGGCCACCGGTCTGGAACTGCGCGCGGGCGCGCGCATCCTGCTCGGGGACACCACCCTGCGGGTGCAGCCCGGCGACCGCATCGGTCTGGTCGGGCGCAACGGCGCGGGCAAGACCACCACGCTCAAGGTGCTCGCCGGTGAGGGCACGCCCTACGCCGGGAAGGTCGACACCCGCGGGCCGGTCGGCTACCTGCCGCAGGACCCGCGCACCGGCGACCTCGGCATCACCGCCAGCGACCGGGTGCTCTCCGCGCGCGGGCTGGACGTGCTGCGCAACGAGATGAAGGAGCTGGAGCCGAAGCTCGCCGACGACGAGCGCTTCATGCGCCGCTACGGGCAGCTGGAGGACCAGTTCTCCGCGCTCGGCGGCTACGGTGCCGAGGCCGAGGCCGCCCGCATCTGCTCGAACCTCGGCCTGCCGGATCGGGTCCTCCAGCAGACCCTGGGCACGCTGTCCGGCGGCCAGCGCCGCCGGGTGGAGCTGGCCCGCATCCTGTTCCGGGACGCGACCGAGACCGGCGGCGGCATCCTGCTGCTCGACGAGCCCACCAACCACCTCGACGCCGACTCCATCACCTGGCTGCGCGGCTTCCTCGCCGGGCACAAGGGCGGCCTGATCGTCATCTCCCACGACGCCTCGCTGCTGGAGGCGGTCGTCAACAAGGTGTGGTATCTCGACGCCAACCGCTCGGTCGTCGACTCGTACAACATGGGCTGGAAGACGTATCTCGAAGCCCGGGAGACCGACGAGCGCCGCCGCAAGCGGGAGCGGGCCAACGCGGAGAAGAAGGCCGGCGCGCTCATGGCGCAGGCCGACAAGCTGCGGGCCAAGGCCACCAAGACGATCGCCGCGCAGAACATGGCCAAGCGCGCCGAGAAGATGATCGCCGGGCTGGACGAGGTGCGCGCCGCCGACAAGGTGGCCAAGGTGCGCTTCCCCACCCCGGCCGCGTGCGGCAAGACCCCGCTGACCGCGGAGGGACTGTCCAAGTCGTACGGTTCGCTGGAGATCTTCACCGACGTCAGCGTCGCGGTGGACCGCGGCTCGCGGGTCGTCATCCTGGGCCTCAACGGCGCGGGCAAGACCACGCTGCTGCGCATGCTCGCGGGCATGCTGGAGCCGGACACCGGCGAGGTGAAGGCGGGCCACGGCCTGCGGCTGGGCTACTACGCCCAGGAGCACGAGACGCTCGACGTGGACCGGACCATCCTCGACCACATGCGCTCGGCCGCCCCGGAGCAGACCGACACCGAGCTGCGCCGGATCCTGGGCGCGTTCCTGTTCAGCGGGGACGATGTGGACAAACCGGCCGGGGTGCTCTCCGGCGGCGAGAAGACCCGGCTCGCCCTGTCGACGCTGGTCTGCTCGGGCGCCAACGTGCTGCTGCTCGACGAGCCCACCAACAACCTCGACCCGGTCAGCCGCGAGCAGGTCCTCGACGCCATCGCCCGCTACCCCGGCGCGATCGTCCTGGTCACCCACGATCCCGGCGCCGTCGCCGCCCTCAAGCCCGACCGCGCCATCCTCCTGCCCGACGGCGACGAGGACGCCTGGAGCGACGACCTCCTCGAACTCGTCGAACTAGCCTGACAAACGAAGGAAGGGCACCTTCTTATCGCTTTGCGTAGAGGAAGGTGCCCTTTTTAACGCGCGCCGCCGATTACCAGGGCGTCGACAGGACCGCTTCGATGATCATCGCGGAGGCGGCGCCCACGGCGACCAGGAGCAGGGGAGCGGGGACGGGGTCGCCGCCGGGGCGTTCCGGGGCGACGGCGGCGATGGTGAGCCACGGGAAGTACGGCAGCCAGGCGTGCTCGACGCCGCCGCGCGCCAGCCCCGCGCCGACCGAGAACAGCACCGCCGTGGCCGCGCCGACCAGGAACGGCCAGCCGGGGGTGTTGCGCACCTTGCGCAGGCTGGCGTACAGCGGCGGGCCGACCGCCAGCAGCAGCGCGCACACGCTGATCAGGCCCCACCACATGGCGCTGCGGTGCGGCTCGATGCGCTCGGCGAAGTCGGCGTACGCCGTGCCCAGCCCGTCGGTCCAGGTGAAGCCGAGCTTCGCCGCGCCGAGCACTGGCAGCAGCACGCCCAGCCCGGCGAACATGTTCAGGGCGGCCCGGCGCCGCGCGAAGTTCAGGAACACCACGGACAACCCCAGCCAGGCCACGGCGTACGAGAACAGCGCCGCGACGCCGAGCAGCAGCCCGGCCAGCACCGCCCACAGCGCCGCGCGCCAACCGTGGCGCCGGGTCGCGCGCACCCCGGCCAGCGTCATCGCCGCGCCGAGCGTGGCCACCACGGCGTCCATCGACACCGCCGTCCACACCGCGTACGGCGCCAGCGCCAGCACGGGCGCGTACGGGCGCGCGGCGGCCTCGCCGCTCATGTCGCGTACGGCGGCCAGCACCATCGGCACGGACAGCGCGCCGACCGCGGTCACCAGCAGGCCCAGCGCCAGGTGGTCGGTGACGCCGAGCCGCTGCACGGCCCACAGCAGCAGCACCGGCGCGGGCGGGTGGCCGCGCGTCGCCGTGGTGTGCTCGGCCGAGCGGCCCGTGAAGGAGCTCAGGTACGCCAGCGGATCGTCGCCGACCTCCTGTACGTCACCGAGGTAGCTGTCCGGGGTGAGCGAGCGGGTCAGGCCGCCGGCGCCGTCGACGAGGGCGAGCGAGACGGCCCACGCGAAGAAGGCGACGGTGGCCCCGGTGCTCACCGCCCACCACGGCAGTCGATGGATCCAGCCGCGCCAGGCGGCGCCGAGCACGGCGACCGCGACGAGCGGCGCCAGCAGCGAGGCGGGCGACAGTTCGAAGCGGTAGCTGCCGAGGAACGGCGCGCTGGCGGTGCCCAGCCGGGCGCCGCCGCGCACCGCCAGCCAGGTCGCCAGCAGGCCGATGCACACCAGCACCAACCAGCCGAACAGGTCTCGCCGTTCGCGGTCGCGGGTGCTCAGGGGGTCAGCGGTGGTCACGGTCGGACACGCTATCGGGTACCCGACAGCACCGTGCGTGTCGGTTGGCATGGAATTGATATCTAGCGCATGATCGTCGGAGGCGGTCTAATAGGTTGGACCGCATACCGCATCGTCCGGGACGTGAGGATTTCAACATGGCAGCCACCGGCACAGCTACCACCACCGAGAAGGGTCGCCGGATCGTCGGGACCGAACGCCAGACGCTCGCCAAGGACCTCGTGAAGCGCTACACGTCGGGTGAGTCCATCCGCGCGCTGGCCGCGTCGACTGGCCGTTCGTACGGATTCATCCACCGGGTGCTCACCGAGTCCGGTGTCGCGCTGCGGCAGCGCGGCGGAGCACGTCGGCGCAAGAAGGCATGATTCGCCCGCGCCACGCCGAGCAGTGGGAGCCGGCCGATGCCTGACATGGCAGCGACCGGCTTTCGCATGACCGTGGACGGTCCGGTCGCGACGGTGACATTGGACCGCCCGGAGGTGCGCAACGCGCAGACCCCGCAGCTCTGGACGGGTCTTGCCGCGGCCGCACGGGGGCTTGCCGGCGATGTGCGCGTCGTGGTCGTACGCGGAGAAGGGCGGTCCTTCTCCGCGGGCCTCGACCTGAAAGTGGTGCAGGGTGGCGAGTTCCAGGAGCTCGCCACGCTCGACCCGGAGGAGTGCGCGGACCGGATCGCCGGGTTCCAGCAGGCCTTCTCCTGGCTCCGCCGGCCCGACCTCATCACCATCGCGGCGGTGCAGGGCCACGCCATCGGCGCGGGCTTCCAGCTCGCGCTGGCCTGTGACCTGCGGATCGCCGCCGACGACGCGCTCTTCGCGATGGCGGAGGTGACGCTGGGGCTCGTGCCGGACCTCACCGGCACCAAGCGCCTGGTGGAGCTGGTCGGCTACGCCCGTGCGCTGGAGCTGTGCGTGACCGGGCGCCGCGTCGGGGCCGCCGAGGCGGACCGGATCGGCCTGGTCAACCTGGTGGTGCCGCGTGACGAGCTGGACGCCGCCGCGGCCGATCTGGCCGACGCGGTGCTGGCCGCGCCGCGCGACGCGGTCGTCGAGATCAAGGCCCTGCTGGCGGCGGCGAGCGGCCGCGGCTACGCCGAGCAGGAGCGCGCCGAGCGGGAGGCGCAGACGCGCCGCATCCGCGATCTGGCCGGGCTGGGCGAGTAGGAATCCGCCTCCGCGGCGCCGATCGTCCTTTTCCGCGTTCGTTGATACGCCCTTTCGGGTGTCCTCCCCATGGCTGATTCGCGATGGTGGAAAGGACGGTTCCCGCTCATTCCTCCGGTGCGGGGACTACGCGGCGCGATGGTGCGCCCCGGATCGCGGAATAGTTAATAAGCCCGGCTAAGGAATTTTCACTCGGCGCCGCACGTTGAGCGGCACGGCAGGGCTTAGAGGGAGGTATGCGGGTGAGTTTCGGAGGCGGCCCCGGCGGCGGTATGGAATCGCTCATGCGGTCGATGCGCCGCGGGCAGAGCGTGGAGAACCGCAAGATCGGCAAGTTGACCGCGCGGCGGATCCTGGGCTTCGCCCGGCCGTACCGCAAGGAGATCACGGTCTTCCTGCTGACGGTCGTGCTGGCCGCGGTCATCGGCGTGGTCACCCCGCTGCTGGCGGGCCGGGTCGTCAACACGATCGTGCCGGAGGACGGCAAGCCGCTCGCCGCCGACGCGGGCCGCACGGTGATCGTCATCGCGCTGGTCATCGCGGCGCTCGCCGTCGTCAGCGCGCTGCTGTCGCTGGCCGAGCGCTTCTACTCCAGCCGGATCGGCGAGGGCCTCATCTACGACCTGCGCACCCGCGTCTACGACCACGTGCAGCGGATGCCGGTGCAGTTCTTCACCCGGGCGCAGACCGGCGCGCTGGTCAGCCGGCTCAACAACGACGTGCTGGGTGCGCAGCGCGCGTTCACCTCGACGCTGTCCGGCGTGGTCGGCAACATCATCCAGCTGATCCTCACCGCCGGGGTCATGCTGACCCTGTCCTGGCAGATCACCGTGCTGTCGCTGGTGATGCTGCCGCTGTTCATCCTGCCCGCGCGCCGGGTGGGGCACCGGCTGGCCGCGATCACCAAGGAGTCGTACGACCTCGACGCGCGCATGAACGCCACCATGACCGAGCGGTTCGGGGTGGCCGGGGCGCTGCTGGTGAAGCTGTTCGGCCGCCCGGAGATCGAGGCGGGGCGGTTCGCCGAGCGCGCCGGGCGGGTGCGCGACATCGGCGTGCAGAGCGCCATGTACTCGCGCACCTTCTTCGTCGCCATGATGCTGGTCGCCTCGCTGGCCCAGGCGCTCGTCTACGGCCTGGGCGGCTGGTACGCCGTACAGGGCGTGCTGGACGCGGGCACCGTCGTGGCGCTGGCGCTGCTGCTGGTGCGCCTCTACGGCCCGATCACCGCGCTGTCGAACGTACGCGTCGACGTGATGGGCGCGCTCGTCTCCTTCGACCGCGTCTTCGAGGTGCTCGACCTGCCGCCCGCGATCGCCGAGCGGCCCGGCGCGGTGGACGTGCCGCCGCGCGCGGCCAGGGTCGAGTTCCGGGACGTGACCTTCCGCTACCCGGCCGCCGCGGAGATCTCCCTGGCCTCGCTGGAGGACGTGGCGACCCTGGAGCGCGCCGCCGCCGAGCCGGTGCTGCGGGGCGTCTCGTTCACCGTCGAGCCCGGTCAGCTCGTCGCGCTCGTCGGCCCGTCCGGTGCGGGCAAGTCCACCACCTCGATGCTGGTCAGCCGCATGTACGACGTGACCTCCGGCGCGGTGCTCGTCGGTGACGTGGACGTGCGTGACGCCACGCTGCAGTCGCTGCGCGACACCATCGGCGTGGTCACCCAGGACGCCCACCTGTTCCACGAGACCATCGCGGAGAACCTGCGCTACGCCAAGCCCGACGCCACCGACGACGAGCTGTGGGCCGCGCTGGCCGCCGCGCAGATCGACACCCTGGTCCGGGCCACCCCCGACGGCCTCGACACGGTGGTGGGCGAGCGGGGCTACCGGTTCTCCGGCGGCGAGAAGCAGCGCATCGCCATCGCCCGGCTGCTGCTCAAGGCCCCGTCGATCGTCATCCTGGACGAGGCCACCGCGCACCTGGACTCCGAGAGCGAGGCCGCGGTGCAGCAGGCCCTGTCCACCGCGCTCGCGGGCCGCACCGCGCTGGTCATCGCGCACCGGCTGTCCACCGTCCGCGAGGCAGACCAGATCCTGGTCCTCGACGGCGGCCGGATCGTCCAGCGCGGCACCCACGAGCAGCTGCTCGCCGAGGGCGGCCTCTACGCCCACCTCTACCGCACCCAGTTCGCGGTCACCGACTCCCCCCGCCTCGCGGACACCCCCGCCTGACGGTGGGGTTGATCGGGAGTTCGTGTCGCAAAGTGTGGTCTGGGCCCAGGTTTGGACACGAATTGGCGATCTTGGTGGGCCGGCTGGGCGGCTCGGGGTGGGCGGGTCCGCGGGTTGATCGGGAGTTCGTGTCGCAAAGTGTGGTCTGGGCTTA
>NZ_BONF01000005.1 GCF_016862575.1 Catellatospora bangladeshensis
TCTACCACCCACTTGCCAGGCAAGTCGGGCGATCTTGGCGCGTCGCGCGGCAGGGGCGGCGGCCGGAAGGGCGGCTCGGCGCGTCGCGCGGCAGGGGTGTGGTCGGCGGGGTGGGCAGTGGCGTGCGGGGTGGCAACACAGGGGTTGCGCAGGCAACCGGCGTGTTGCCGCCGTCGTCGAGTCAGGCCCGGTCGGCGAGCGTTGCGGCGTAGCGGCGCAGCTCCTCGCGAAGGGCGGCCTCCGCGTCGGTGTCGGGTCCGGCGGCGGCGACCAGGGCGAGCAGGTGCCCACCGAGCGTGTCGGACGGCTCAGGCAGGGGCAGGTCGTGGCGGCGGATCCGGGTGAGGATCTTCGCCGCGAGGGTCAGCGCGGGCAGCGACCAGGTGAGCCCGTCCAGCGCGGCGTCCCCCGGCGTGCCGGCGTGGCCCTTCTCCTCGGCCTTGATCCGCTCCCAGTTGGCGATGATCTCGTCGACGTCCTCGACCGGGGTGCCGGCGAAGACGTGCGGGTTGCGCCGGATCATCTTCGCCACGAAGTCCCCGGCCACGTCGTCGACGTTCCAGGCGGCGCCCTCCGGCAGCTCCTGGGCGAGCTGCGCGTGGAACAGCACCTGCAGCAGCACGTCGCCCATCTCGTCGCGCAGCGCCGCGTGGTCCCCGGCGACGATGGCGTCGTACGCCTCGTACGCCTCCTCCAGCAGGTACTTCGCCAGGGTGCGGTGGGTCTGCTCGGCCCGCCACGGGTCGCGGGCCTGCAGGCGCTCGGTCACCGCGACCGCGTCCAGCAGGCGCGCGCCGGGCGGGTCCCACGAGCCGTACATCAGCTCCAGCTCGGCCAGGCCGGGCTCGCGCGCCAGGCGCAGCCCCAGCTCCCGGGCGAGGAACTCGTCACCGCCCGGCCCGGCCAGCCACACCGCGACCGGCTGCGCCGCGTCCAGCAGCAGCGCGGCGTTCGGCTCGGGCACGACGGTCACCGCCGCGCCCGAGGTGCGCAGGGCGTGCGTGGTCTCGCTCTCCGCACCGGCCAGCACCGGGTGGGCTCGGACGAGATCCCAGGCGGCGGCCGTGAGCAGCCCCGCCGGCATCCGCGGCGAGGTGACGAGCAGGACTATCCGGCGGGACACCGTCAGCTGTTGGTCACCGCGGTGGACGACTGCTGGCCCAGGTCGGCGGTGACCGCCGGGCCCTGGTTGAACGACAGCAGCGGGATGGCCAGCGTCCGGTAGCGCGGGTTGATGGACACGCCCAGCGACTCGGCGGCCTGCTCCAGCTGCTGGCGCTGCCCCAGCGCGGCGGCGACCTGGCCACCCGCGGCGAGCTGGTCCTTGACCTGGTCGAAGGCGTTCGCCGGGTCGGCCGCGTTGATCGCGCCGACCGCGACGCCGTTGTCGTACACCTCGCGCAGGTCGGCGTCGGTCGGCTGGACCGCCTTGGCCGGCAGGGCCTGCTTGCAGGCCTCCATCCGGGCCTGGATCTCGACCAGCTCGGGCTGGCCGGCCGGCACCTGCGGCGGCGGCACGGTCACCCCGGCGGTCTGCGCGGCGCGCTGGCACACCTTGTCCAGGACCAGGATCTGCACCACCTGCGACCGCTCCGGCAGCTGCTCGGCGGTCATGTTCGGCAGCGCCTTGATCTGGTCGTGCAGCTTGGTGATCTGGTCTTCGGTGATGGTCGTGTCCCCCACGTACGCGGCGACGTTGGGGTTCGACCGGCAGGCGGCCAGGGCCAGCATGGCGGCGACAAGGCCAGCAGCGGCGGTCAGACGGCGCACGGGATCCTCCAGAGACACGCTCTTACCCGGCAACTCTCTCACGAACGGTGTCTCCGGGAGATCTCAGGGTCGATTCAGGTGTTCGGGGGGTCCGTAAACAGGCATCGGCAGGGCAGAATTCCGCCCGTGACGACGCAGACGCTTCCCCGCACCACCTCGGCCTGGGTGGACCTGGCCCGCACGGGGCCCGACGCGGTGCAGGCCCCCGCGGTGGTCGCCGCCGTCTACCGGCTCTGGCTGGCCGCCTTCTTCCTGAAGATGCTCGGCTCGAGCTGGGACATGTCGTGGCACTTCAAGTGGCTGCGCGACGACCTGGCCCCGCCGCACCTGCTCAACACCGCGGGCACCGTCATCGTGGTGGTGCTGGTGCTGTTCCAGGCGTACCACAACGTCGGCGTGGACGCGCTCGCCAAGCGCCTCATGGTCGGCGGCACCGCGACCTTCCTGGTGGCCATCCCGATCGACATCCTGAACCACCGGATCAACGGGCTGGACATCACGGCGTGGAGCCCGAGCCACGCGCTGCTGTACATCGGCACCGCGTTCATGCTCCTCGGCGTCGCGCGCGGCTACTGGATCTCGACGCCGCCGAGCCGGGCGCGCATCCTGGTCAGCGCCGCGATCTGGGGCTTCTTCCTGGAGAACGTGCTCTTCCCGAGCCAGCACCAGGAGTACGGCGTGCTCTCGCTGGAGTCGTGGCGGGCGGGGGCGCCCACCGCCGAGCCGATCCTGCTGCAGTTCGCCGCCGACCAGATCGGCCGCCAGGTCGACGACATCGCCGTACAGGGCTTCGCCCTCCCGGTCGGGCCGGGGGTGTATCCGGCCTGGATCGTCGGCGCGGCGCTGCTGACCCTGGTCGCGGCCCGTGCGCTGATCGGCGCCCGCTGGACCGCCACCGCGATCGCCGCGAGCTACCTGGCGTACCGCCTGGTCATGTGGGGTCTGCTGGCCGGCACCGGCTTCCCGAAGTCCATCCCGCCGTTCCTGCTGCTGGCCGGCGCGATCGCCGTGGACCTGGTGTTCCTGGCCTTCGCCGCGCGCGGCGCGAAGTCGCTGATCCCCCGGCAGGCCGGTCCGGAGCGGGTGGCGGTGCAGAGCGGATCGAGCCTGGTGCCGGTGCTGGCCGTGGCCGTGCTCGGCGCGGCGATCGCCACCGCGGCCACCGCGGGCGCGGGCTGGCTGCAGGACTTCTTCATCGGCACCCCGCCGATCGACTACCCCGCCTACGGCTACGGCTTCGCCGCCCTCGCCGTCGGCTGGGCCGTCATCGCCACCCTCACCCGCCCCCGCCACTCCTGACCGACCGACCGACGCGAAAGGCGGGCAGCCCTCGGGCAGCCCGCCTTTTCCGTGCCCGTCGACACCCGCCCGGCCCGGCGCTCCCGGCCCGTCCGGCCTCCCCATGATCGTCCGACTTGCCTGGCAGACGGGCGTATCTTGAGCGCGCATTCGCCCATGTGCCAGGCAAGTCGGGCGATCTTGGACCCGGATCTTGGAGCGCGGCCCGCGCAGCCTGCGCGGGTGGGTGGGTCAGGCGAGCCAGTCGTGTTCCATGCGGACGCGGGCTTCGAGTTCGAGGAGGTGGCGTTTGGCGGGGAGGCCGCCGCCGAAGCCGACGAGCTTGCCGCCCGCGCCGACGACGCGGTGGCAGGGCACCACGACGCCGACCGGGTTGCGGTTGCAGGCCATGCCGACCGCACGGGCCGCGTCCGGCTCGCCGACCGCGCGGGCGACCTCGCCGTACGTGTGCGTCTCGCCGTACGGGATGCGGGACAGCTGCGCCCACACCGCCCGCTCGAAGTCGCTGCCGCGGCGGATCGACACGGGCACGGTGAACTCGACCAGCTCCCCGGCGAAGTACGCGCGCAACTGCTCGGCGACCTCGTCCAGCAGCGGATCGACCTCGACCGGCACGTCCTGGGCGCCGAACAGCACCCGGCACAGCCCGATGTCGTCGACGGCGAGGCCCAGCGGCCCGACCGGCGTGTCCACCACCGTCCACCGCTTCGTCATCCGAGCACGTCCTTGAGCAGCTGAGCGCACCAGTCGAGCAGCGCCTGGTCGCGCAGCGGCTCGCCGCCGACCCGCCGGGTCATCGGCGTGGGCACGCTGACCTGCGAGTTCGCCGTCTTGTAGACGGCGTCGGGGTGGTAGCGCTTGAGCCGCAGCTGCTTGGAGTCGGGCAGTTCCAGCGGGCTGAACCGCACGTGCTTGCCCTGCAGCGAGATTTCGGTCAGGCCGTACTCCCGCGCGGTCATCCGCAGCTTGGCGACGGCGACCAGGTTGGCCACCGGCGCGGGCGGCTCGCCGTAGCGGTCGGTCAGCTCGGCCACCACCTCCTGCAGCGCCGCCGCGTCGCGGGCCGAGGCGAGCTTGCGGTAGATCTCCAGCCGCAGCCGCTCGGAGTCGATGTAGTCGTGCGGCAGGTGCGCGTCGATCGGTAGATCGATCTTGACCTCGGCGATCTCCTCCTGCGCCGCGCCGCCGCCCTTGAACTGCTGCACCGCCTCGCCGACCATGCGCACGTACAGGTCGAACCCGACGCCCTCGATGTGGCCGGACTGCTCGCCGCCGAGCAGGTTGCCCGCGCCGCGGATCTCCAGGTCCTTCATCGCCACGTACATGCCCGCGCCCAGCTCCGTGTGCTGGGCGATGGTGGCCAGCCGCTCGTGCGCGTGCTCGGTGAGCGGCTTCTCCGGCGGGTAGAGGAAGTACGCGTACGCGCGCTCCCGGCCGCGGCCCACCCGGCCCCGGATCTGGTGCAGCTGCGCCAGGCCGAGCAGGTCGGCGCGCTCCAGGATGAGCGTGTTCGCGTTCGGGATGTCGATGCCGGACTCGATGATGGTGGTGGCGACCAGGACGTCGTACTCCTTCTCCCAGAAGCCGACCATCACCTTCTCCAGCGCCTCCTCGCCCATCTGCCCGTGCGCCGCGACCACCCGAGCCTCGGGCACCAGCTCGCGGATGCGCCGCACCGCCTTGTCGATGGTCTCCACCCGGTTGTGCAGGTAGAACACCTGGCCGTCGCGCAGCAGCTCGCGGTGGATCGCGGCGGCGACCTGCTTGTCGTCGTACGCCCCGACGTAGGTCAGCACCGGGTGGCGCTCCTCCGGCGGGGTGGTGATCTGCGACATCTCCCGGATGCCGGTGATCGACATCTCCAGGGTGCGCGGGATCGGCGTCGCGGACATGGTCAGCATGTCCACGTTGGTGCGCATCTCCTTGAGGCGCTCCTTGTGCTCGACGCCGAAGCGCTGCTCCTCGTCGACGATGACCAGGCCGAGCCGGTTGAACCGGGTGCTCTTCTGGATCAGCCGGTGGGTGCCGATGATGATGTCGGCGCGGCCCTCGGCGGCCATGTTCAGCGTCTCCTCGGCCTCCTTCGGCGTCGCGAAGCGCGACAGCTGCCGCAGCACCACCGGGAACTGCGCCATCCGGTCGGAGAACGTGTTGTAGTGCTGCTGCGCCAGCAGCGTCGTCGGCACCAGCACGGCCACCTGCTTGCCGTCCTGCACCGCCTTGAACGCCGCCCGCACCGCGATCTCGGTCTTGCCGTAGCCGACGTCGCCGCAGATCAGCCGGTCCATCGGGGCCGACTTCTCCATGTCGGCCTTGACCTCCTCGATCGCCGACAGTTGGTCGGGGGTCTCCTGGTACGGGAACGCGTCCTCCAGCTCGCGCTGCCAGGGCGTGTCCGGGCCGAAGGCGTGGCCCGGCGCGGCCTGGCGCGCGGCGTAGAGCTGGATGAGCTGCGCGGCGATCTCCCGGACCGCCTTGCGGGCGCGCGCCTTGGCCTTCTGCCAGTCCGCGCCGCCCATCTTGTGCAGGGTCGGCTGCTCGCCGCCGACGTAGCGGGAGAGCTGGTCGAGGGCGTCGGTGGGCACGAACAGGCGGTCGCCGGGCTGGTTGCGCTTGCTCGCGGCGTACTCGATGACCAGGTACTCCCGGTCCGCGCCGTTGACCTTGCGCTGCACCAGCTCGACGTACTTGCCGATGCCGTGCTGCTCGTGCACCACGAAGTCACCGGCGCGCAGCTCCAGCGGGTCGATGGTGTTGCGCCGCCGCGACGGCATCCGGCCCAGCTCGCGGGTGCCCGTGCCGCGCCCGCCGGAGATCTCCGCCCCGGTGATCACGGCGAGCTTGGCGGCCTCGTCGACCAGGCCCTGCCGCAGCCGGCCGCAGCTCACCACGACCTGGTTCGGCTCCGGCAGGGAGCTGATCCGGTCGGCGAGCACCGCGCCGACCCCGGCGTCGCGCAGCACCTCGACCGAGCGCTGCGCCGGGCCGTGCCCCTCGAAGACCAGTGCCACCCGCCAGCCCTCGGCCAGCCAGCCCTTCACGTCGGCGACCACCTTCGCGGTGTCGCCGTGGTACACGGTCGGCTGGGTCGCCGCCCAGGTCAGCACGGTGCCGGTGTCCGGCGCGACGTCGACGGCGGGCGCGTCCCGCCACGGCTCGTCGACCGGCCGCTCGGTCTCCACCAGGCCGAACGGGGACAGGGTCCACCACGGCAGATCCAGGTCGGCGGCGTGTTGGCGTACCTCCGCCAGGGTCTTGAACGCGGCCGCGCCCAGGTCGATGGGGGCCTTCGCCCCGGCGGACGCCGCCTCCCAGCCCGCCTGGAGGAACTCCTCCGAGGTGCGGAACAGGTCGTGGGCGCGGGTGCGGATGCGCTCCGGGTCGGCCAGCAGCACCAGCGAGTCGGCGGGCACGCAGTCGAGCAGCAGCTGCATCGAGTCGCGGCCGTGGTGCAGCGCGGGCGACAGCGACTCCATGCCCTCGACCGGGATGCCCTCGGCGAGCTTGGTGAGCATCTCCTCCAGCGCCGGATACTGCTCGGCCAGCTCCGCGGCGCGCTCCCGCACGTCCGGGGTGAGCAGCAGCTCGCGGCACGGCGGGGCCCACAGCCGGTCGGACTTGTCGATGGTGCGCTGGTCGGCCACGGCGAAGGTGCGGATCTCCTCCACCTCGTCGCCCCAGAACTCGACCCGGGACGGGTGCTCGTCGGTGGGCGGGAAGATGTCCAGGATGCCGCCGCGCACCGCGAACTCGCCGCGCTTGGTCACCAGGTCCACCCGGGCGTACGCGAGATCGTGCAGCGTGTGCGTCAGCTCGTCCAGCGGCGCCGCCGTGCCCGGCCGCAGGTCCACCGGCTCTAGGTCACCGAGCCCCTTGAGCTGCGGTTGCAGCATGCTGCGCACCGGCGCGACGATCACCCGCAGCGGCCGCCCCTCGGGGTGCGCGAGCTGGCGCAGCACCGCCAGCCGCCGCCCGACGGTGTCCGAGCGCGGCGACAGCCGCTCGTGCGGCAGCGTCTCCCAGGCCGGGTACACCGCCACGGTGGCCGGGTCGAGGAACTCGCCGAGCGCCTCGGCCAGGTCCTCCGCCTCCCGGCTGGTCGCGGTCACCACCAGCACCGGCCGCTGCCGCGCTGCGCCCGCCACCAGGAACGGGCGGGACGACGCGGGCGCGGTCAGGTCCAGCTGCGGCTCGGTGCGGGCCAGCGCGACGGCACGGGCCAGCGCGGGGTCGGTCAGTGCGGCTTCGAGGAGTCCGGTGAGGTTCACGGTGAGCGCCTTCCCGCCCGGTGCGCACGGGCCGTGGCGGCCACGGCGAAAGCCCCGCAACCAGGCAGGTACGGGGTTCCACCGCAGAGCCTACCCCCGATGCCCGACCCACCCGCCAGGACTTTCCGACGCGCCGCCGGCACCCCGGGTGGCGTCGCCCGCTGGGCCTGCACTTTCGGGGAAACTGCAGCTCCGGCGGCCGGAATCGGTGCGGTTTCCCCGAAAGTGCGGGCCCGGACGGCGTCAGGCGCAGAACTTGTCGATCTCCGCGCCGGCCTTCTCGATCTCGGAGCCGTCCATCATCGTGTCGGCGTCGTCGATGGTCTTCATCTTGGCGGCCTCGGCCTTCAGCGCCGTGGCGAACGCCTGGATGCCGGCCTTCAGCTTCGGGTCCTCCGCCTTGGCGGCCTCAGCGGCGATGCCGTCGGCCCACTTGGTGAAGACCTTCTTCATCGCGTCCACGGTGGCCTTGTCGATCTGCGCCTCGGTCGTCTTGCCCTTGACCGCGTCGGTCACCGCCTTGGTGGTCTCCGCCTCCAGCGTCTTACCGGCGAGCACCTCCTCCAGCGCCCCGCACACCTGCTTGGTGTTGGCGGAGTAGTCGGGCGCGGCGGAGGACGCGGCGGGCGCGGCGCCCGGGTCCGCGGCGGAGCCGCAGGCGGCGGTGGCGAGCAGCGCGCCACCGAGGACAACGGCCGCGAGAGCACGTCGCATGAGAGGTTCCTCTTTCCGTTCGGAATAAGCCTCCGGCCCGGAGGATCCGCAGTGGGCGGCCGGGCGGGGCGGGGTACGCCGAGAAGCCTGCGGCAGGCCGCTGCCGGACCGCTGCGCCGCCGCTGCCCGGCCGCTGCCACGCACTGCCGAGCGGCTGCCGTACGCGCTTGACCTGCGCTTACGTTATGTAGATGGAATCCACGTAGATTCCATCTACATAACGTGGTTATGGTTCAGCGATGATTGGCGATCTTGGCAGTCGGCCCGTGGCGCTGGTGACCGGCGTCGGGCGCAGCACGAACATCGGGGCGGCCGTGGCCCGGCGGCTCACCGCGGACGGATACCGCGTCATGCTCACGGGCCTGCCGTCGTACGACGCCGAGCAGGGCCTGCCCGGCGGCGACCCCGCCGCCCTCGCCGCCGAACTCGGCGCGTTCTGGCACCCCGCCGACCTGACCGCGCCCGGCGGCCCGGAGGCGCTGGTCGCCGCCGCGATCGAGCGCTTCGGCGGGCTGGACACGCTGGTCTCCTGCCACACCTACTCCACCCACACCCCGCTCGGCGAGCTGGACCCGGCTGAGATCGACCGGCACTTGACCGTCAACGTGCGCGCCAACATGCTGCTGGTGCAGGCGTACGCCGCCGCGCACGCCGACGCCCGGCCGGGCCGGATCGTGCTGTTCACCTCGGGGCAGCGGCTCGGCCCGATGACCGGCGAGCTGGCGTACGCGGCGAGCAAGGCCGCCATCGAGTACCTGGCGCGCGACTTCTCCGTGCTGCTCGCGCCGCGCGGCGTCACCGTGAACGCGATCAACCCCGGCCCCAACGACACCGGCTGGGCCGATCCGGAGACGCACGCCTGGGTCCGCGACCGCTTCCCCGCCAAACGCTGGGGCACCCCGGACGACACCGCCAAACTCGTCAGCTGGCTCTGCTCCCCCGAGGCCGACTGGATCACCGGCCAGATCATCGACTCCGCCGGCGGCTGGTCCCCCCACAACGCCTGACCGCCTCCCGCGGCCGCGCGCCCACCCGACCCGGCCCGGCCGCTTGATCATCCAACTTGCCAGGCAGGTGGGCGTATCTTGAGCCCGGATACGCCCACCTGCCAGGCAAGTCGGATGATCATGGCGGGAAATGATCGCGAAATATGGGATGGTCCGCGTCACAGGGGCGGATAGGGGGCGGGGGCAGTAGCATCCTGCGCAGGACAGCGCTGTCCTTCGGACCCACGGAAGGAACGCGCGGTGAGTGAGCTGACCTATCACCCGGACGTCGACGGCGCCTCGGCCGACGCGGACGGCGCGGACGCCGCGCTGCGGGCCGACATCCGCCGCCTCGGCGGCCTGCTCGGCCAGACGCTGGCCCGCCAGGAGGGCCGCGGCCTGCTCGACCTGGTCGAGGAGGTGCGCGCGCTGGTGCGCAGCGACGCCGACACGGCCGCGGTCAAGCTCGGCGGCCTGGACGTCTCCACCGCGACGCTGCTGGCGCGGGCCTTCTCCACGTACTTCCACCTGGCCAACATCACCGAGCAGGTGCACCGGGCGCGCGAGCTGCGGCGCCGGCGCGCGGTGGTCGGCGGCTGGCTGGACGGCGCGGCCAAGCTGATCGCCGAGCGCAACGTGCCGGCCGCCGAGATCGCGGCGGCGGCCCGCCGGCTGGCGATCCGGCCGGTGTTCACCGCGCACCCGACCGAGGCGGCGCGCCGCTCCATCCTGACCAAGCTGCGCGGCATCGCCGACCAGCTCGACGGCGAGTTCGCCGCGTCGGCCCTCTACGGCGAGACCGCGACCAACGACCGCCGCCTGTCCGAGCTCCTCGACCTGCTGTGGCAGACCGATGAGCTGCGGCTGGACCGGCCGGACCCGACCGACGAGGCCCGCAACGCCGTCTACTACCTGCGCGACCTCTACGACGACGCCGCCCCGCAGGTGCTCGACGACCTGGCCGAGACGCTCAAGCGGCTGGGTGTGGACACCGCGCCGACCACGCGCCCGCTCACCTTCGGCACCTGGATCGGCGGCGACCGCGACGGCAACCCGTACGTCACGCCCACGGTCACCCGGGACGTGCTGCTGCTGCAGCACGAGCACGGCATCCGCGCGGTCGAGGCGGCGCTGGAGCACGTGATCAACGAGGTGTCGGTGTCGCGCCGGCTGCGCGGGGTGTCCCTGGACCTGTCCGCCAGCCTGGCCAAGGACCTGGACGCGCTGCCCGAGGTCGGCGAGCGCTTCCGCCGCGTCAACGCCGAGGAGCCGTACCGGCTCAAGGCCCGCTGCATCCGGGCGAAGCTGGCCAACACCCGCGCCCGGCTGGCCCACGGCACCGAGCACCAGCCCGGCCGCGACTACCGCGGCACCCGCGACCTGATCGCCGACCTGGAGCTGATGCGGGCCTCGCTGGCGCGCAACGCCGGGCAGCTCACCGCGGTGGGCCGGCTCGCCTCGGTGATCCGTACGGTGAGCGCGTTCGGCCTGCACCTGGCGACGATGGACGTACGCGAGCACGCCGACGCGCACCACGCGGTGCTGGCGCAGCTGTTCGCCCAGGTCGGCGAGGTGACCAACTACGCGTCGCTGAGCCGCCAGGAGCGGATCGCGCTGCTGGCCAAGGAGCTGACCGGGCGGCGGCCGCTGTCCAGCGTGGACAGCCCGCTGACCGACGCGGCCCGCAAGACGTTCGACGTGTTCGGCACCATCCGCACCGCGCAGGAGCGCTTCGGCGAGGAGGTCGTCGAGTCGTACATCATCTCGATGACCCGGGGTGTGGACGACGTGCTGGCCGCGGCGGTGCTCGGGCGGGAGGCGGGCCTGGTGGACCCGCACGCGCCGCGCGCCTCGGTCGGCTTCGTGCCGCTGCTGGAGACCGTGGCCGAGCTGCAGGCCGGCGGGCAGATCCTGGACGAGCTGCTCAGCCTCGCGCCGTACCGGGCGCTGGTCCGGGCGCGCGGCGACGTGCAGGAGGTGATGCTGGGCTACTCCGACTCCAACAAGGAGGCCGGTATCACCACCAGCCAGTGGGCCATCCACAAGGCACAGCGCGCGCTGCGTGACATCGCCGCCAAGCACGGCGTCCGGCTGCGGCTGTTCCACGGCCGGGGCGGCACGGTCGGCCGCGGCGGCGGCCCGACCCACGAGGCGATCCTGGCGCAGCCGTACGGCACGCTCGACGGCGCGATCAAGGTGACCGAGCAGGGTGAGGTCATCTCGGACAAGTACACGCTGCCCGCGCTGGCCCGGGAGAACCTGGAGCTGACCGTGGCCGCGGTGCTCCAGGCGACGGTGCTGCACACCACCCCGCGCCAGCCGGAGGAGGCGCTCGCGGGCTGGGACCGCACCATGACCATCGTCTCCGACGCGGCCTTCGTGAAGTACCGCGAGCTGGTGGAGAACCCGCAGCTGCCGGAGTACTTCTGGGCGGCGACGCCGACCGAGCTGCTGGGCGCGCTGAACATCGGCTCGCGCCCGGCCAAGCGGCCCGACTCCGGCGCGGGCCTGGGCGGCCTGCGGGCCATCCCGTGGGTGTTCGGCTGGACCCAGACCCGCCAGATCGTGCCGGGCTGGTTCGGCGTCGGCACCGGCCTGGCCGCGGCGCGCGAGGCGGGCCTCGGCGACCACCTGCGGGAGATGTTCGAGCGCTGGCACTTCTTCGGCACGTTCCTGTCCAACGTGGAGATGATGCTGGCCAAGACGGACCTGGCCATCGCCCGCGGTTACGTGCAGACGCTGGTGCCCGAGCCGCTGCGGCCCATCTTCACCACCATCGAGCAGGAGTACGCCCGCAGCGTCGCCGAGGTGCTGGCCGTCACCGGGGAGTCGGAGCTGCTGGAGTCGCAGCCGGTGCTGCGCCGCACGCTCGGGGTGCGCGACAGCTACCTGGAGCCGCTGCACCACCTCCAGGTGGCGATGCTGCGGCAGTACCGGGACGCGGGCCTGCCCGGCCGGGCGGTGTCCACGGCGCCCGGCGGCCGGCGCGCCCCCACCACGGATCCGACCCTGGAGCGGGCGCTGCTCACCACCGTCAACGGCATCGCCGCCGGGATGCGCAACACGGGCTGAGGATCATCCCTTCGGCCACCCAGGTTGCGCTCAACGGTTTCACAGGTGGGCGCAACATGCTCGAAATCGCGGCACGATCTCATCGACGGGGTGATGCACTCGACCGCGGTGCGCGCTACTGCCACACTTGTCACCTGCGGAACGTGGTGAGGTGCTCGGCGCGCCGTGACGGCGGCGGCGAGCGAGGCGAAGTGACGCCGTGCGGGGCCGGCGCTGGGGAGGCAGGAGCGGACGTGAGCGAGCGGAGCGAACGGGTGATCGGAGACGAGGCGCTGCGTGGGGCACCCACGTGGACCCCGAACCCGACCGAGCTGTCCGACCTGGAGCTGCTGCTGGCGGGTGCGTACGAGCCGCTCGGCGGCTTCCTGGGCCGGGAGGACCTGCGCTCGGTGGCCGCCACCGCGCGCCTGGTCGACGGCCGGGCGTGGCCGCTGCCGGTGAAGCTCGAGGTGCCCGCGGGCATGCTGGACGGTATCGACGTCGCCGACGCGCCGCCGCTGGTGCTGACCGACGCCGAGGGCGCGCCGATCGCCCGGCTCGACGTGGCCGAGGTGTGGCCCGTCCGGGAGGGCTGGTCCGGCGTCGCCGGCGAGGTCCACCGCTACGGCGACGGCGGGCGGGCCCCGTTCGCGCGCCTGCGGATGCCCACCGACGTGGTGCGGAGCCAGCTCACCGCGCAGCGTGTGCTCGGCTTCTTCGCCGACCGCCCGCTGCACCGCCCGCAGCTCGCCCAGCTCAACCACGCCGCCCGGCAGCTCAACGCGCAGCTCGTGGTGCTGGTGCCGGTCGGCGTGCCGGGGCCGGACGGGCTGCCGTCCGAGGCGCTGGTGCGCTGCGTGCTGGCCGCCCGCGACCGGATGAACGAGCCGGTCATCGTGGCCGTGCCGCTGACCAGCCGGGGCAGCGAGGTCACCGACGCGCTGATCCGGGCCCGGGTCGCCGCCGCGTACGGCGTGACGCACCTGCTGGGCACGCCCACCACGCTCACCGGCGCGGGCCCGCGCGTGCTCATCCCGCGCGAGCTGGTCTACGACAGCCGGGACGGGCAGTGGCGCGACCGCGACGAGGTGCCCGAGCGGTTCGAGCGCATCGCGCTGACCGACGAGGAGATCGCCGGGCTGCTCGACGACGGCCTGCCGCTGCCCGAGTGGCACACCCCGCCCGCGGTGGCCCGCGAGCTGTCCAAGGCCCGCCCGCCCCGCCGCCAGCGCGGCGTGGTGCTGTTCTTCACCGGCCTGAGCGGCTCGGGCAAGTCCACGGTGTCCCGGGGCGTGGCCGACGCGCTGCTGGAGACCGGCGAGCGCAGCCTGACCGTGCTCGACGGCGACGTGGTGCGCCGCGAGCTGTCCGCCGGGCTGGGCTTCAGCAAGGCCGACCGGGACCTGAACATCCGCCGCATCGGCTGGGTGGCCGCGGAGACGGCCCGGCACGGCGGCATGGCGATCTGCTGCCCGATCGCGCCGTACGCCAGCGCGCGGGCCACGGCGCGGGCCATGGCCACGGCGGCGGGCGCGGACTTCGTGCTGGTGCACGTGGCGACGCCGCTGGAGGTGTGCGAGCAGCGCGACCGCAAGGGCCTCTACGCCCGCGCGCGGGCCGGGCAGATCACGGGGATGACCGGCATCGACGACCCGTACGAGGAGCCCACCGACGCCGAGCTGGTGATCGACACCTCGGAGGGCACCGTCGACGACGCCGTCGAGACCGTGCTGGCCTTCCTCGGCGAAGAGGGCTGGATCAACCCGCGCAGCTGAAGACGTTAAGAAGGGCACCTTCTACAACGCATAGCGTTAAGAAGGTGCCCTTCCTTTTCAGCGGGTGTAGCCGGCGGAGGTTCCGGTGACGATGTCGAAGGCGGGGTGCCTGCTGAACTCCTGGAAGGAGCTCAGGCCCTCGCGGGTCATGTCGATCATCGAGCTGCGGCCCTCCTCGGCGCTCGGCGACTCGAAGTAGACCAGTGCCTTGAGGCGCGGGAACAGTTCGAGCTGGAGGCGGGCCGAGTCGAAGAACCTCGCCTGGTGCTGCGGGTTGCTGCGGGAGTGCCAGACACCCCACTCGCCGAGCATGAGCGGCTTGTCCGGGAAGGACTGCGCGGCCCAGTTGTAGAAGCCCGGCCAGTCCTTGCGGCTGCCCGACTTGCGGTTCATCATCTCCGCGAAGTCGCCGTAGCCGTAGCCCGGGTCGCTGTAGGCGTACGTGTCCCAGGCGACCCAGTCCACCACGTCGTCACCGGGGTACAGCTCCTCGAACCAGTCCTTGACGTTCCACGGCACGAAGGCCATGTAGCACATCACCGAGACCAGGTTGTCCACCCCGCGGGCGCGCAGCCCGGTGACCACGTACCGGAACGCGGCGGCGTAGTCCCGGGCGGTCATCCCGGAGCCGGGCCGCGGCACGACGTCGTTCTCCGGCTCGTGGTGCATCGTGAAGAAGAACGGGTCGGTCAGCGAGCCCTTGATGTGCGCGGCGAGCCGGTCCAGGTAGGCGTCGGTGCGCCGGTCCCCGGCGGCGATGCCCGCCCAGCTCACGTTCTGCGGCTTCCAGTTCAGGAAGAGCACCCGCTTGTGCGCCGGGTCCCGCGTGATGGCCAGCTCCTCGGCGGTCGGGAAGAGCGAGGTGCCGCGGTGGTACGCGTGATAGACGACCTGGAGCCGGTTGGTGCGCCGTTCGAACTCGTGCAGCGCCTGGATGCGGTTCTGCGAGGTGTGCGCGCCCGGCGCCACGCCCCACAGCGCGCCGCAGGTCGGCACCAGGGTCCGGCCGATGACGCAGTCCACCGGCGCGTTCGGGTCCCCGCTCGGCGACGGCTCGGCCGACGGCGCGGTGGACGGGCTCGGCGGTCCGGGAGCCGGGCTCGGCTCGGCCGTGGGCGAGGCGCCGGCGCTCGGCGCCGTCGACGGGCCGGGGTCGCTCGGCGACGGGCCGGGCTCACCGGGCAGCGGGCTCGGTTCGACCGGGTCCGGGCTGGGCTCGCCGGGCAGCGGGCTTGGATCCACCGGGCCGGGGCTCGGCTCGGTGCCGGGCTCGCCCGGGAACGGGCTCGGGTCCACGGGATCCGGGCTGGGCTCCCCGGGGAGCGGGCTCGGATCCACCGGCTCGGCACCGGGCTCACCGGGGGCCGGGCTCGGCTCTGCCGGGCCGGTGCTCGGCTCGCCGGGACCGGGCTCCCATGGCAGCGGGTCCGGGCTCGGCTCGGTGCTCGGAGCTGGCTCCTCGGGGAACGGGTTCGGCTCCGGGGACGGGCTGGGCTGCTCACCGGGCCGCGGGCCGGGTGCGCTGGGGACCGGGCTCGGCACGTCCGGCGCGGGACCGGCTGGGTACGGGCTGGGCCGGTCCCCCGGCTGCGCGCCGGTCGGGGCGGCACTGGGCTGCGTCATGGGCGACGCGCTCGGCGACGCGCCGGTCTCCTGGCCGGAGCCGCCGGCCGGGTAGGGACTCGGCCGCACGGGCACGGACGGGGACGGCGTGCCGGTCCACGGCTGCTCGCTGGGCTCGTATCCGGAGCCCGGCCAGGGCGTGGTGCTCGGCCGCACGCCCGGCGACGCCGACGGGGTGGCCGACGGCCCGTCCACCGGCGGGGGCAGCACGGGGCGCGACGGCGGGTCCCACTCGAAGGTGATGGTCGGCGCGCCGGTGGTGCTGCCGTGGGCCTCGGCCGCGACGAAGCGGGCGGCCTCGTTGCGGAACGGCGCGGTCACCGCGAACGCGTATCGCCCGGAGCGGCGGATGACCCGGGTCACGTCGAAGGCGACCGCGCGGTCGAAGCGGCCCGGGGTGGCCCCGGCGACCACGTCGCCCAGCCGGGGCGCGGTGCCCGCGGTGATGGTGCCCTGGTGCCACCGGGTGTCGGGCACCCGGCTCAGCTCGATGATCCCGGGCAGGGTGCCGCTGTGGCGGCCGAGCCAGAGCCAGACCTTCCGCGGCTGCTTCCCGGCCGGCATGGTGACGTCGAACTTGAGGTAGCTGACCGCGGCGCCGCCGTCGTAGCCGCCCGCGGTGAGGTAGACCTGCGTGCCCGCGGTGACACCCGGGCTGGTGCTGACGGTGTAGGAATCCTCCGACACCGGGATGCGCGCGGGCGGCGGGGTGAGCCGTCCGGCGAGCAGTCCCAGCAGCACCGCTGAGGCCAGCGTGGACATGGTTACGGTGACCGCGATGCCGACTCGGCTTCTGCCCATGGTCGCCCCTTCCCCCGAAGAGCGGGCACTCAGAAAATATTTGTCCGTTTCTGCGTACCCTCTGAGGCATCATAACCGTTGTGTCTTGTTTGCGGAGTTTCAGACCGAGAACACTGTTACATCTTGTTTGACCTTGACCCTAGCCGCCACCTGCTATAACACCAGCTCAGGCGGTATGGGCCGATATGCCTAGTTACGTCGTTACCGTCGCGGCGTTGACCTCACCGGACGCATACCGCCGGAGAAGGGCCACACGCAGTGGACGCGACATACGCCGGGCCACCCCCCTCGACGTACGACATGACCGACTACCTGGGCCTCGTCGCCCGGCACTGGTGGCTCGCCCTGCTGCTGACGCTGGCAGGCACCGCCGGCGGCGCGGCCTACAACGAGTCGCTGCCGCGCGAGTACGTCTCCACCGCCTCGGTGCTGGTGCGCCCGGCCGGGCTGGACGCCAACGTGGCCGGCGGGCGCACCCGTGACGAGATCAACCTGGACACCGAGGCCCAGCTCATGCGCTCGACCGCCGTGGTCGCCGGGGCGGCCAAGCTGCTCCAGCGCGAGGACGTGGACACGCTGGCCGCGGCGGTGTCCGTCGAGGTGCCCGCGAACACCGCGGTGCTCCAGATCAAGTACGCCTCGGACTCGCCCGAGCAGGCGCAGGCCGGGGCGACCGCGTTCGCCAAGTCGTACCTGGCCAACCGCGAGGGCAACGCCAAGGCGGAGCTGAACCGGCAGGCCGACGCGCTGCGCGACAAGATCAAGGACCTGACCGAGGACCTGACGAAGATCAACGGCAAGCTGTCCGGCGTCAACCCGAAGAGTTCCAGCTACGCCACCCTGGACAGTCAGCGCGATACCACGGTCACCCAGATCAACCAGCTCAACAACAAGGTGAACCAGCTCGCGACGGAGACGGTCAGCGCGGGCGCGGTCATCCGCGAGGCCCGGGTGCCGAGCCGTCCGGTCAAGCCGACCGCGGCGGTCAACTACGCCGCCGGGGCGCTGCTCGGCCTGCTGGCCGGGCTCGGCGCGGCGGCGCTGCGCGAGCGCCTGGACCGCCGCGTCCGGGGCGGCCGGGACCTGCTGCGTAGCAGCGTCGACGTGCTGGGCGTGGTGCCCGGCAAGGGCTCGGCGTGCACCGAGGTGTTCACCCCGTTCAGTCCCGGCGGGCGGGCCTTCAACCGGCTGCGCAACGAGGTGGTGGCCGCGTTCCGGCCCGGTGAGCAGGTCGTCGTGGTCACCGGCGCGAGCCGCGGCCCGGCCGCCACCCTGGTCGCCGCGAACCTGGCCGCCGCGCTGTCGCGCACCGGGGCCGAGGTGGTCATCATCGGCGCGCAGCTGCCCGACTCGCTGACCGAGGCCGCGCCGCTGGCCAAGCTGCTCGGCGTCGCGCCCACGCCCGGCCTGTCCGACGTGCTCGCGGGCCGGGTGAGCCTGGCCGAGGCGACGCAGCGCGCGGCGCGTACCCCCTCGCTGCACGTCATCACCACCGGCGGGACCGCCACCGCCGCCGGGCTGCTGCAGTCCCACGCGCTGCGCGACATCGTGGCGACGCTGCGCGCCCACGCCGACTACCTGGTGGTCGAGGCGCCGTCCACCGCCACCAGCGCCGACGCGCAGAGCCTGGCCAGCCTCGCCGACGCGGCGATCCTCGCGGTGGAGACCCGCCGCACCCGGCGGCCCGAGGTCGCCGACGCCGCCGAGCAGCTGCGCCGGGTCGGCACCCCGCTGCTCGGCGCGGTGATGATGCCGCGCCTGTCGCACCGCGCCCGCCGCGGCGGGGACACCGTGCCCGCGACCGACGAGTCCCCGGCCCGCCCCGCCGAGGAGACGCCGGTCGACGGCAGCAGCAACGGGCACAAGCCGCACGCCGACGAGCAGACCATCATGCTGGCGCCGCTGGACGCCTCCGCGCTGACCGAACTCGACGAGGCCCAGCGCTCATGACCGTGGTCGCCCGCGCCGCGGTCCGCACCCCGGCGCAGCCGGGCGACGCCGTGCCCCCGCCCCTGGCCGCCGGGCCGGCCGGGCGGGTCCGGCGGCTGCTCGGGCCGGCCTGGCCGCTGACCGCCCTGCTCGCGCTCTATCCGCTGTGGTGGGCGCTCGGGCTCGGCGTGCTGATCTTCCCGATCATGGCGGTGCCCATGGCGTGGCAGCTGTTCCGCCGCCACGCGTCGGGCATGCCGGTCCGGCTGCCCCCGGCGTTCTGGCTGTGGCTGGTCTTCTGCGGCGTGGCCGTGGCCGGGTTCGCCGTGCTCGACGTGGACCCGGCGGGCACGGTGCCCGCCTCGTTCGGTGAGCGGATCACCGCGCCCACCTACAAGCTCGGCCAGTACGCCGCGCTGACCGTGCTGCTGGTGTACGCGGGCAACCTGTCCCCGGCCGTGCTGTCGCAGCGGCGGCTGGTGAACCTGCTCGGCTGGCTGTTCGCGGTGACCGTGGCGGGCGGGCTGCTCGGCACGTTCGCCGGGCACTTCGAGTTCACCTCGCCGGTGGAGATGTTGCTGCCGGACGGCGTACGCGGCAAGGGCTTCGTGAAGTCGCTGGTCCACCCGTACGCGGCGCAGATCATGGAGCTGGTCGGCGATCCGGCGCCGCGCCCGGCCGCGCCGTGGGGCTACACGAACACCTGGGGCAACAACTTCTGCCTGCTGGTGGTGTGGTTCGCGGTGGCCGTGTTCGGCTACCCGACCCGCACCCGGGACCGGGTGCTGGCGATCGGGCTGCTGGCCGTGTCCGTGGTGCCGGTGGTGCACTCGCTCAACCGCGGCCTGTGGATCGGCCTGGGCGCGGCGGCGGTGTACGTCGCCGTGCGCCAGGCGCTGGCCGGGCGCGTCCGGGCGCTGGCCGCGCTGGGCGTGGTGCTGGCCGGGCTGGCCGTGGCGCTGGTCGCGACCCCGCTGGGCGGGGTGATCGAGCGGCGGCTGGACAACGGCAAGTCCAACGGGGTGCGCATGTTCCTCACCGAGCACGCGGTCGCGGGCTTCCAGGAGTCGCCGGTGCTCGGCTTCGGCTCGACGCGCAACACGCAGGGCGGCCGGCAGTCGATCGCGGTCGGCGAGTCGGCGGCCTGCGAGCGCTGCGGCAACTTCACCGTCGGCGGCAACGGCCAGCTGTGGCAGCTGCTGTTCGCGCACGGCGCGGCGGGCACCCTGGCCTACTTCGGCTTCTTCGGGTACGGGCTGTGGCGCTTCCGGCGGGACCGCTCGGCGATCGGGCTGGCCGCGTCGGCCGCGATCGTGGGCTCGTTCCTCGCGGCGCTCTGGTACAACTCGCTCGTCACGCCGCTGGCCTTCACCTTCCTGGGATATGTGCTGCTGTGGCGCAACTCCCGCTTCCAGATCGTGTCCCGCTCCGTTGAGCCCCTGGGACATAACGGACACCAGCGGAGGAGCTGACGTGCGCGAGAGCATGGGCGAACCGACCACCGGGCTCCACCGCCGGACGGCCACGGCGTGCGGCGAGGTGGCCGCGTGACCGCGCTGGACACGCCCGCCGGGCAGCTCGCCCCCGGGGACGCGCAGCTGCGCGGGCAGTACCTGCGCGAGGTGCTGGAGCTGCTCTACCCGGGCTGCTCGACCGCCGCGCCGGGCCGCCGGGTGGTCGAGTACCTCGCCATCCCCGACGCGCGCCGCTGCAAGCTGCTGGTGCCCACGGCCTCGCGCCGGGTCGCCGCCGCCGCGGTGCGCCGCTTCTCCGAGCCGCAGGGCCGCATCGGCCGCATCAAGCGCGACGCCGTCGCGATGGCGCTGCACTCGGGCGCGTGGACCGCGCTGGTCCGCGACCGGGTCCGGCTGACCAGCCCGGACACCGGCGGCGACACGGTCGACCGCTTCCTGTCCGAGGCGCTGGGCACCCCGCTGCACGTCAGCATCCACATCGGCCCGGCCCGCGCCAACCGCAAGCCGGTGCTGCAGCTGCTCGACCCGCGCGGGCGCACCATCGGCTTCGCCAAGTTCGGCGTCGGCCCGCTCACCCGGCGGCTGGTCCGGGCTGAGGCCGCGGCGCTGTCCGCGCTGTCGCACGTCCGGCTGCCCGAGGTCGTGGTGCCGAGCATCCTGCATGCCGGGCAGTGGCGCGGCCTGCAGGTGCTGGTCCAGTCGGCGCTGCCGGTGTGGCAGCCGCGGGTGCCGCTGTCGGCGGCCCGGCTGCAGCGCGCCATGGCCGAGGTGGCCGGTGCCTGCGGCCTGAGCCAGGGCTGGCTGGCCACCAGCCCGTACTGGGCGGACCTGCGCAACCGGCTCTGCCAGCTCGTCGCGGACACCCCGGCGGGCTCCGGCCGGGCCGCGACCGAGGTGGCGCAGCTGTTCGAGGCCGCGCGGGCGCTGGTCGAGCACGCCGCCGAGCTGAACCTGCGCTACGGCGCCTGGCACGGCGACTGGGCCCCCTGGAACATGGCCAACGTCGAGGACGCCCTGCTGATCTGGGACTGGGAACGGTTCACCCCCGGCGTGCCGCTCGGCTTCGACGCCGTACACCACGACCTGCAGCGGCAGATCCAGGCCGGGGTGGACGCGCAGGCCGCGGTCGAGGCGACCGTACGCCAGGCCCCGGCGCTGCTCGAACCGTTCGGGGTGGCGCCCGGCAGCGCCGAGATCACCGCCCTGCTCTACCTGGTGGACCTCGCCACCCGCTACCTCGCCGACCGGCAGGCCGAGGCCGGCGCACGCCTCGGGGTGACCGGCACCTGGCTGCTGCCCGTCCTGATCCGCAAGGTCCGGTCGCTGTAAGACGGGGCACGCCCCACCCATACGCATGGAGAGCAAGTGAAGACGTCGAACGTGCCGGAGTCGGTCAAGCGGGTCGTGCACATCGGATCCCGCTCGGTCGGCTGGATGACCGCGGGCGCGCGCATGCTGCCGTCGTTCCTGATCTGCGGCGGGCAGCGCTGCGGCACGACCTCGCTCTACCGGGCGCTCGCCGCGCACCCCGCGATCCTGAAAGCGGTGCTGCACAAGGGCGTGCACTACTTCGACACCAGCTACCACCGGGGCGGGGCCTGGTATCGGGGGCACTTCCCGCTGCGGCGCACCGCCGCCCGGGTCGAGCGCGAGCTGGGCGTGCCCCCGCAGACGTTCGAGTCCAGCCCGTACTACCTGTACCACCCGCACGCCGGTGCGCGGATGGCCCGCGACCTGCCCGGCATCAAGGTGATCGTGCTGGTGCGCGACCCGGTGGAGCGGGCCTACTCGCAGCACGCGCACGAGGTGGCGCGCGGCTTCGAGACGGTGAGCGACTTCGCGCAGGCGCTGGACCTGGAGCCGGCCCGGCTGCGCGGGCAGCGCGAGCGGCTGCTCGCCGACGAGCACGCGTACTCCTTCTCGCACCAGCACCACGGCTACCGCTCGCGCGGCGAGTACGCCGTCTACCTGCGCCGGATGGCCGAGCATGTGGGCCGGGAGCGGATGCTGGTGGTGGAGAGCGAGCGCTTCTTCACCGACCCGAAGCCGGTGTACGACAGCGTGCTGGCGTTCCTCGGGCTGCCGCACCTGAGCTACCCCGAGTTCGAGCAGCACAACGCCCGCCCGCGCAGCGCGCCGATGCCCGCCCGGCTGCGCGCCGAACTGGTCGCGCACTACGCCCCGCACGACACGGCGCTGGCCGAGTGGCTGGGCCGTACGCCGAGCTGGCGCGCGTGACCGGCCCGATCACCACCGCCCCCGGCCCGGTCATCCCGGCGCAGGCGGCGCCCGCCCCGGCCGACGGGGCCGCGAGCCTGTCCGGCTTCGCCCGGGGCGGCGTGGCCAACCTGGCCGGGGCGGCGCTCGCGGCGGTGGCCGGGGTCGGCGTGACCTGGCTCGTCGCGCGCGGGCTCGGCCCGCACGCCGCCGGCTCCTTCTTCGCCGCGACAGCCGCGTTCGTGCTGGTCGGCGGGTTCGCCCGGCTCGGCACGACGACCGCGCTGGTGTACTGGCCCGCCCGGCTGCGCGCGCTGGGCAGGCCCGAGCTGATCGGCCCGTGCCTGCGCAGCGGCCTGGTCCCGGTCGCCGTGCTCGGCGTCGCGCTGGGCGTGGCGGTCTGGCTCGGCGCGGCCCGGTTCGTGCCGGACTACGCCGCGCCGCTGGCCGCGCTGGCGCTGTTCCTGCCGGTCGTGGCGCTGTCCGAGGCGCTGCTGGCGGCCACCCGGGGCTATCGCATGATGCGGCCGACCGTGCTGCTGGAGAAGATCATGCGCCCCGCCGTGCAGCTGCTCTTCGTGGGCGGCCTGGCCGTGGCCGCGCTGCTGTCGGGCACCGGCGCCGCCGCGCAGACCTGGGCGCTGGCCTGGGTGCTGCCGTACGTGCCGGTCGCCGCGATCGCCGGGTTCCTGGTCTGGCGCAAGTGGCACCACGAGCCCACGATGACCCGCAGCGAGCGGTCCGCCGCCCGCATCGAGGGCCGCCCGGTCGCGGGCGCGTTCTGGCGGTACACCGCCCCGCGCGCGCTGGCCAACGCCGCGCAGACCGCGCTGCAGCGGGTCGACGTGCTCATGGTCGCCGGGCTCGCCGGCCTCGCTCCGGCCGCCGCGTACGCCGTCGCGGGACGCTTCGTCGTGCTCGGACAGCTCGCCAACGGCTCCATCGCGCAGGTCGTGCAGCCGAGGCTGGCCGAGACGCTGGCCGTCGGCGACCACGCGGGCGCGCTGCGGCTCTACCAGACCGCCACCGCCTGGCTCGTGCTCATCAGCTGGCCGCTGCACCTGGTCGTGGCCACCTACGCCGACCTGTACCTGGGGCTGTTCGGGCCCTCGTACACCTCCGCCGCGCCCGCGGTGCGGGTGCTGGCCGCCGCGATGCTGATCAGCACCGGCTGCGGCATGGTCGACATGGTGCTGTCCATGGCCGGGCGCACCACCTGGAACCTGATGAACGTGCTGCTGGCGCTGGCCACCATGGTCTGCATCGACCTGCTGACCATCCCGCACCTGGGCGTGCTGGGCGCGGCGATCGGCCTGGCCGCCGCGGTCGCGGTCAACAACCTGCTGCCGCTGGCGCAGCTGTCCGGCTCGCTGCGGCTGCACCCGTTCGGCACCGGTACGCGTACCGCGATGGCGCTCGCCGCCACCAGCTTCGGCGTGCTGCCCTGGCTGGTCCGCCTGGTCGTGCCCAGCCAGCCCGTCGGCGCCGGGGCCGCCCTCGTCCTGGCCACCGGCGTCTACCTCGGCGGCCTGCGCCGCTACCACGACCGGCTCGGGCTCCGGGCGCTGCTCAAGGCCGCCCGCCCCGGCCGCCGCAACACCGACCAGGCCGCTACCCAGGGGTAGCGGGGCAAACGCACCGAGTACGAACAGAAAAGGACCACGAACCAGCATGCGCGCCGACTACACCGAGATCTTCCAGGACGAGGCGACGGTCGAGAAGTACGAGCACGTCGTATACGCCCCGGACAGCTATTCCTCGGCGATAAATCGGCGCCAGCGCGCCTACCTGCGGCGCCTGGCCAAACGGGCGTTCCCCTACCGGCGCCCGGTGCAGCACGACTTCGCCTGCGGCACCGGCCGCGCCATCCGCATCCTGCACGGGCTGGTCCGCGGCGCGCACGGCTACGACACGTCGGCCGCGATGCTGTCCAAGGCCGAGGAGGTCGGCGCGTACGCCGAACTGCACCTGGTCGAGGCCGCGGGCGAGGTGCCCGAGCCCGCCCCCACCGAGATCCCGGCCCTGGTCACCATCTTCCGGCTGCTGCTCAACGTGGACAACGAGGTGCGCGAGCGGGCCATCGCGTTCGGCGCGAAGGTGCTGCCCAACTACGACGCCGGGCTGCTCGTGGTGGAGAACCACGGCAACCGCCACTCGCTGCGCCACCTGCGCCACCAGCGGCACGCGGGCTCGCCGTGGTTCGCCGAGCTGGACCACACCGAGGTCGCCGAGCTGCTCGACCGGCACGGCTTCACCATCGTCGAGCAGCGCGGCTTCGCACTGTTCACGCAGGGCTGGTACGGCCGCCGCGGGCTGCGCACCCTGGCCCGCCTCGTGGACGACCTCGTCGCCCGCACCGGCTGGGGCGGCACCTGGGCCGTGAACGTGCTCTACGTCGCCCGGCGCACCCGGAACGTCGACTGACATGCCGGTCGGCCGAGGCGGCGCAGCGGGCCGCCTGCTGCGGATCCTGTCCGGGGTGGCCGCCGTGGCTCTGCTGGCCACGTGCGGCTCCCCGCCCCGGGCCGACCGGGGCATCGCGGTCGCCCCGTCCGGGCCCGCCGGCACCCGCCCGCCGCTGGCCTCCGGCGGCCCGGTCGCCGCGCCGCCGTCCGGAGCGCTGCTCGGGGCCTGGGTGCGGCCGGCGAGCCTCACCCAGGCCGGGCGGGTCACCGGCGTGCTGGACTTCGAGCGCGACCTCGGCCGCAGGCTGGACATCGTGCACACGTACCGGCGGCTGCGCGAGGAATTCGGCACCAGCTCCGACCGGACCTTCCTCAAATCCGGCGCCACCCTGATGTTCAGCTGGACCGGCGGCCCCAGCGCCGAGGTGCTGCTCGGCGAGCACGACGAGCTGATCCGCGAACGTGCCCGCCAGTCCCGCGACCTGGGCACGCCTGTGCTGCTCCGGCTCCGCTGGGAGATGGACCGCCCCAACCTGCTCGCCGAGGTCGGCTCCCCCGACGAGTACGTCGCCGCCTGGCGGCACACCCGCGAGCTTTTCGCCGCCGAGGGCGCGGACAACGTCTCCTGGGTCTGGTGCCCCACCGAGCAGGGCTTCGCCACCGGCCGCGCCCAGGACTTCTACCCCGGCGACGACCAGGTCGACTGGACCTGCGCCGACGTCTACGCCGGCAGCACCCTGACCCCCATCGCCGACCTCCTGGAGCCCTTCCTCCACTGGGCCGCCGCCCGCCCCCACCCCATCATGATCGGCGAGTACGGCGTCTCCCGCGCCTGGACCGCCCCCCAGCGCGCCGACTGGCTCTCCGCCGCCCACCACGTCTTCCGCACCAACACCCAGATCAAAGCGGTCCTCTACTTCGAATCCAACCCCGACAACCGCACCCCCGCCGGCGAGTTCGCCCTCCGCCCCGACCCCACCCCCTTCGCCGCCTTCCACACCACCGCCCACGACCCCTGGTTCAACCCCCACCCCGAACCCCGTTGATCATGAACTTATGGACGTGTTCGACGGCGTGTCCCGACCCTGTCACCGTGATCGCCGGCGCGAACGGTGGTCCCACCCGCGTAGCAACGGTGGAGATCGCTGTCTTGTGTCAGAAGGTGCAGCTGGGCTGCATCTTGTGACATGAGCTGGCGATCATGAGGCGGTGGGCGGCACCCCGCGCCCACGGAGACAGTTCTTCAGCGGGCGAGCAGGTCCGCCGGGTCGAAGTCGGCGGCGAAAGGCTCCGCCATCTGCATACGCTGGCCGGACACTGCCCGGGTGACCAGCTCATACCGGCCGTCGACCAGGCGGCGCAGCTCCACCACGGCGAGATCCCGGGCGTCGTCGAGCTCGACGGTCATGAACCAGGCGATGCCCTGCTGCAGGCAGGCGGCGGGCTTGTTGACGTGGTCCCGCCGCACGCTCGACGGGCTGACGAACTCGACCACCATCACGCAGTGCTCGGCAGCCACCCAGGTGCCGCGCTGCGGGCTGTCCAGCACCGTCAGATCCGGCTGGATCCAGCGGTCGAGCGCACCCATCGTCAGGGTGACCGTGCCGTAGACGTAGTAGCCGGCTTCCCGTGCGCCTGCGCGAAACGCCGCAGCCAGCTCGATCGCACCGTATGAATTGCGTGCGGCCTCGTATGGAGACATGAACAGTTTCCCGTCCCAGCACTCGTACTTCACCAGAGGAAGTCCCGGGATGGGCAGGTAGCGCTCGGCCACCTCGACGGTCCACATGCCATCAAGATCGATCAACGGATCGAACGGGTGGCCACTCTCCACGTCCGTCACCTGCTGATTCGCAAACCTCTCGACCGTTGCTGCAATATCGATCCCTCCCCAGGGTCACCACCAGCGTAGTGCCCCCGGTCCGGGCTGAACAGCACCGTGGCGCAACTTAATCGATTAGGTGTTAAGAAGGGCACCTTCCTCTACGAATAGCGTTAAGAAGGTGCCCTTCCTTACTTGCGGCGGAGGGCGGAGGTGGCGAGGAGGCGGGCGGCGTAGGGGAGGTCGTGGACGAGGTAGCGGCCGGCCAGGCGGCCGGGCTCCTGGGCCAGGCGGTGGGCCCACTCGAGGCCGCTGCGCTGCATCCAGATGGGGGCGCGGTGCAGCTCGCCGGCGACGAAGCCGATGGCCGCGCCGCAGCCGATGAACCAGCTGAACGGCAGCTCGGCGCGCAGGTCCGAGATGACGCGCTCCTGCTTGGGGAAGCCGAGGCCGACGAAGACGAAGTCGGGCTTGGCCTCGATCACGTCGGTGTACACCTGCGCGCACGTCTCCGGGTCGAGGTCGAACCCGAACGGCGGCGCGACCTGACCGGCGATGCGCAGCCCGGGGCACCCGGCGGCGAGCACGGAGGCGGCCTTGACCGCGCCGTCCATGCCGGTCTCGTCGGCGGGCGAGCCGCCGAGCAGGTAGACGGAGCGGCGGGCCCGGCCGAGGGCGGCGCTGAGGGTCCAGATGAGACCGGAGCCGGTCACCCGTTCGGGGAGCGGGGTGCGGGCGAGCCTGCTGGCCCAGACCAGCGGCATGCCGTCGGCGACCACGAGCGTGGCGTCCTCCAGGAAGCCGCGCACCTCGGCGGCGCGCACCCCGCGGCCGGTGGCCAGCCGCATGATGTCGACGTTCGGGGTGAGGATGCGGCCGCCGTCGCCGCGTTCGAGCGCGGCGAGCACCCGGTCGGCCACGGTCTCCTCGGTGACCGCGTCGAACCAGGTGCCGGCGAGGCGGACCCGGCGGCCATAGACAGTCCCCGTAAAAGACACGAAATCAGACAATACAGACCAAGTAGGCGGTTCGGTCGTTATGCCGTACGAGCGCGTCACGCCGTGGCGCGGCAGTGGGGGATGTATGGCAACCAGGGTTCTCTTCGTCGGTGGGCTGGGCCGTAGCGGCACGACCCTGATCGAGCGGGTGCTGGGCGAGCTGCCCGGCGTCTGCGCCCTGGGCGAGATCGTCCATCTCTGGCAGCGCGACGTACGCGACGACGAGCGCTGCGGCTGCGGCGACCGGTTCAGCCGCTGCGACTTCTGGCAGCGCGTCGGGCACGCCGCGTTCGGCGGCTGGCACCGGGTCGACGTACACCGCATCCTGGCCCTGCGCGACCTGGTCGAGCGCACCCGGCACATCCCGCGGCTGGCCGGCTCGGCCCGCCTGGTCGGCGACTTCACCGCGCTGGTCACCGAGTACGCCGGCTACTACGCGAAGATCTACGCCGCGGCGGCCACCGTGTCCGAGGCGAACGTGGTGATCGACTCGTCCAAGCACAGCGCGCTGGCGCACTGCCTGCGCTGGTCGGACGAGGTGGACCTGCGCGTGCTGCACGTGGTGCGGGACGCGCGCGGCGTGGCGTACTCCTGGACCAAGACGGTGTCCCGGCCGGAGACCGACGGCTCCGAGGAGATGACCCGCTACGCGCCGACCCGCAGCGCGCTGCTGTGGAACGCGCACAACGCCGCGTTCGGGCTGCTGCGGCGGCGGGGCGTACCGGTGCGCCGGGTGCGCTACGAGGAGTTCCTGGCCCGGCCGCGCAACACGGTGCGCCGGGTCGCCGCGTTCATGGGCATGGACCCGTCCGTGATGGACCTGGGTTTCCTGCACGACGACGCCGTCGAGCTGTCCCGCGGCCACAGCGCCGCGGGCAACCCGATGCGCTTCACGGTCGGGCGCATCGAGCTGCGCCGCGACGACGCCTGGCGGCGGCAGCTCCCGCCGCGCCAGCGCGCCCTGGTCGGGGCCGTCTGCGCGCCGCTGCTGCGGGCGTACGGCTACCCGCTGAGCAGCAACGCCGAGATCGTAGGAGCGCACCGATGAAGCTCAAGACCAACAGCGGACGGTTCGACGGCAGCCGGGGCGCGCGCCCGGCGGCGGCCACGGCGCACCCGTCCGCCACGACCGGCACCGCCGTGCTCGGCGAGACGCCCGGCTCACGCGACTGGCCCGCCGTCGGCGTGGTCATCCCCACCCGCAACCGCCCGGAGCTGCTGCGCAAAGCCCTGGATGCGGTACGCGCACAGGACTACCCCGGGCCGCTGCGCGTGCTCGTGGTCTTCGACCAGGCCGAGCCGGACCCGTCGCTCGCCGCCGACGGCGGGCGGCCGGTGCTGGTGGTGGCCAACGCGCGCCAGGCCGGGCTGGCCGGGGCGCGCAACACCGGCATCACCGCGCTGGACACCGAGCTGGTCGCGTTCTGCGACGACGACGACGTCTGGCACCCCGCCAAGCTGCGCCGCCAGGTGGACGCGCTGGTGCGTACGCCCGCCGCGCAGTTCTCGACGTGTGCGATCGAGGTGGAGTTCGAGGGAGCCGCGCACCCGCGGCTGGCCGGGACCGACCTGGTGACCGTGGACCACCTAGCGCGCAGCCGGATGTCGATGCTGCACTCGTCGGGCTTCCTCGCCCGGCGCGAGGCGCTGCTGGCGGACGGGGCGATCGGGCCGGTCTCCGAGGACGCGCCCGGCAGCCAGAACGAGGACTGGGACCTGCTGCTGCGGGCCGCCCGGCGGCACCCGATCGTGCACGTGGACGAGCCGCTGGTGCGGGTGCTCTGGGGGCGCAGCAGCTTCTACGCGTACGAGTACGCCACGAAGATCTCGTCGTTGCGCTGGATGATGGCCCGCCACCCGGAGATCTCCGGCTGCCGCCCCGGCGCGGCCCGGGTCTACGGCCAGCTCGCCTGCTGGTCGGCCGCGGCCGGCGACCGCCGCCAGGCCTGGCGCTGGACCCGGGAGACCGTCCGCAACAACTGGCGCGAACCCCGCGCCGCCATCGCCTTGGCCGCCCTCACCGGCGCCGTCAAGGTGGAGACCGTCCTGACGGCGCTGCACCGCCGCGGCCACGGCATCTGAACGCGTTCCCACACGCCTGCTCACCAGCCGTCAGGCCCGCACACGCCGCAACTCTCGAAGACCCGCGCCCTCGCCCAGCAGGCAGGGCACAGGTCTTGGACAGTCGCGCCCGCGAACGGAGCGCGGGCGGGCGTTGCCGATGGGCGGTCGCGTAGGATACGGTGTTGACTCTTGTTGGATTTCGGTGAGTTGGCATCGTGAGGAGGCGGGGTGCTCGCGCCGCAGCGACAGCAGGTGATCCTGGCCCAGGTGCGCCGGGCGGGCGGTGTCCGCGTCGCCGACCTGGTCGCCGAGCTGGGCGTCTCCGACATGACCATCCGCCGCGACCTGGAGGTGCTGGCCGAGCGCGGGCTGGTGATCAAGGTGCACGGCGGGGCCACCGCTCCCCCGTCCGGCGTCGCCGACGAGCCCGGCTTCGCGGCCAAGGCCGAGCGCCAGCGTACCGAGAAGGCGAAGCTCGCCGAAGCGGCGGCCGCACACGTGAACCCGGGCAGCGCGATCGCGCTCTCGGCCGGCACCACCACCGTGCGGCTCGCCCAGCGGCTCATCGAGGTGCCGGGGCTGACCGTGGTCACCAACTCGATCCCGGTCGCCGACGTCTTCTACCGCTCCGGCCGCCCGGACCAGACCGTGGTGCTCACCGGCGGCACGCGCACCCCGTCCGACGCCCTGGTCGGCCCGATCGCCGTGGCCTCGCTGCGCGACCTGCACGTCGACCAGCTCTTTCTCGGCGTGCACGGGCTCAGCGTGGACGCCGGGCTGACCACGCCGAACCTGCTGGAGGCGGAGACGAACCGGGCGCTCATCGCGGCCACCCGCCGCCTGGTGGTGCTGGCCGACCACACCAAGTGGGAGACGCTCGGCATCGCCTCCATCTGCCCGCTCAGCGCCGTCGACCTGCTGATCACCGACGCCGCGCCGCCCGTCGACGTCAGCGAGCTCACCGCCGTGGAGATGACCGCATGAAGCGCACCAGCACCACCCTGGCCGACGGCCGCGAGCTGATCTACTTCGACGAGCACGACGACGCCGTACGCGCCACCGTCGACACCCGCGAGCTGCCCCCGCCGCCCCCGCCCGCGCAGCTGCGCTACGACCCGCTCACCGAGGAGTGGATCGCGATCGCCGCACACCGGCAGACGCGCACGTTCCTCCCGCCGGCCGCGGAGTGCCCGCTGTGCCCGGCCAAGCCGGAGTTCGCCGGCGAGGTGCCCGCCGACGACTACGACGTGGTGGTGTTCGAGAACCGGTTCCCGTCGTTCTCCGGCGACAGCGGCCGCTGCGAGGTGGTCTGCTTCTCCCCCGACCACGACTCGTCGTTCAAGGACCTGCCGGTGTCGCGGGTGCGCACGGTGCTCGCGGCGCTGGCCGACCGCACCGCCGAGCTGTCCGCCCAGCCGGGCGTCGAGCAGGTGTTCTGCTTCGAGAACCGGGGCGTCGAGATCGGCGTGACACTGCACCACCCGCACGGCCAGATCTACGCGTACCCGTACGTCACCCCGACCACCCGCCGCTACCTCGACGCCGCCCGCAGGCACCGGGAGCAGGGCAAGGGCAACCTTTACGCCGAGCTGCTGGCCGGAGAGCGCGCGGCGGGCGAGCGGGTCGTCGCCGCCAACGAGCACTGGACCGCGTTCGTGCCGTACGCGGCGCGCTGGCCGTACGAGATCCACCTCGCCCCGCACCGGCAGGTGCCCGACCTGGCCGCGCTCACCGACGACGAGCGCGACGCCTGTGCCCCGCTCTGGTCCGAGCTGACCCGGCGGCTGGACGGGCTGTTCGGGCTGGACATGCCCTACATCGCGGGCTGGCACCAGGCCCCGGTGCACGCCGACCGCGACCTCGGTTACCTGCACCTGCGTCTGATCAGCTCGCGCCGGGCCCCGGGCAAGCTGAAATACCTGGCCGGATCGGAGTCGGCGATGGGCGCGTGGGTGAACGACATCGCGCCGGAGCAGGCGGCGGCTGCGCTGCGGGCGGTTTCCCTCTAAGTTCGTACATGTGAACGAAGTAGAGGTCCTCGGCGTCGAAGTCGCTCCCGGCGTGACCCTGCGCCTGCGCCACCGGGCAGCCGCCGGGATAGGCACGCCGTTTCTGCTGGTCCACGGGCTTTCCTCCAACGCCCGGCTGTGGGACGAGGTCGCCGTGGCGCTCGCCGCCGCCGGGCACCCGAGCTGGGCGGTCGACCTGCGCGGGCACGGCGAGTCGGACGCGCCCAAGTCCGGATACGACACCGCGACCGCCGCGGACGACCTGGCCGCGGTGATCGATGCGCTCGGCCTGGACCGGCCCGTGGTCGCGGGCCAGTCGTGGGGCGGCAACGTGGTGGTGCGGCTGGCCGCCGCGCACCCGAAGCTGCCCGGCGCGGTGGGGCTGGTCGACGGCGGCTGGATCGACCTGCACAGCGCCTTCCCCGACTGGGAGTCCTGCGAGCGCGTGCTGCGGCCGCAGGACATCGACGGCCGCCCCGCCGACGCCATGCGGCAGTGGCTGGAGTCGGCGCACGCCGACTGGTCGGCCACGGCCAAGGAGGCGACGCTGGCCAACATGCGGGTCCGCCCCGACGGCACCATGGAGCGCCGCCTGACCATCCCCCGCCACCTGGACATCCTGCGCTCCATGTGGGACGACCCGCCCGGCCCGGACCTGCCCCGGGTCACCGTCCCCGCGCTGCTGCTGCCCGCGACCGGCCCGGACGACGAGCGCGCCGCGCCGGTGCACCGCGCCGCCGCGGCCCTGCCCGCCGCCACCGTGCGCTGGTATCCCGGCAGCGACCACGACCTGCACGCGCAGCACCCCGACCTGCTCGCCGCCGACCTGCTGACCCTGGTCCGGGCCGGCTGACCGCGGCGGACTCCGTCCGCGCCCCTGACCGGCGCAGCGAGGAGAAGGCATGACCAAGCTTCTAGTGATCATGGGATCCGGGGAGACCACCCCCACCATGATCAAGCCCCACCGGCAGTTCTTCGCGACGCTGCCGGACACCGCCCCCGCGGTGCTGCTGGACACGCCGTACGGCTTCCAGCTCAACGCAGACGAGATCAGCGCGCGGGCCGTCGGCTACTTCGCGCAGAGCGTCGGGCGGGCCGTGGACGTCGTGTCCTGGCGGCAGGCACCCCCGCCCGGCCTGGACCGCGAGCGCGCGCTGGCCGCCCTGCGCCGCGCGAGCTGGATCTTCGCGGGGCCGGGGTCGCCGACGTACGCCCTGCGCCAGTGGCACGACACCGAGCTGCCCGCCCTGCTCACCCAGGCCGACGTGCTCGTGTTCGCCAGCGCCGCCGCGCTCACCCTCGGCTCGCACACCATCCCCGTGTACGAGATCTACAAGGCCGGCGCCGACCCGCGCTGGTCTCCCGGCCTCGACCTGTTCCACCAGCTCACCGGCGTGCCCGCGGTGATCGTGCCGCACTACGACAACGCCGAGGGCGGCCACCACGACACCCGCTTCTGCTACCTGGGCGAACCCCGCCTGGCCCGTCTCGAACGCGAACTGCCCGAGGGCACCCTCATCGTCGGCGTCGACGAGCACACCGCCCTCGTCTGCGACCTCACCGCCATGACGGCCACCGTCCTCGGCAACGGCACCCTCACCCTCCGCCGCGGCGGCCACAGCACCGTCCACCCCTCCGGCACCGTCCTCCCCCTCCCCTTCCCCGAAAGGAAGGGCACCTTCTTAACGGAATACGTAGAGGAAGGGCACCTTCTTAACCCTCCGGGGGAAGGCGTCGCGGTAGGCGGCCGCAGGGACGGTGGCCGGAAGGCCGGGGGCGCGGGAGCCGGCGCAGCGGCGGATCACGACGGCGCGGGCCACCGCGTTGCGGTCGTCGCAGCGTCGCTGCGGGAGGCGGCTGACGAGGCCGAGGCCCGGTTCTCGGCCGCGCTGGCCGAGCGTGACGTCGACGGTTGCGTCGCCGCGGTGCTCGAGCTGGAGCAGGCCATCACCGACTGGAATGCCGACACGCTCACCTCCGACTCCGGCGAGCACGCACACGGCCTGCTGCGCGGCATGATCGTGCGGCTGGGCGAGCTGGCCGGCACCGCCGACCCCACGCCGCTGCTCACTCCGCTGGTGGAGGCGCTGATCAAGCAGCGGGAGGAGGCTCGCGCAGCGCGTGACTGGGCCGGGGCGGACCGGGTACGCGAGGCGCTGACCGCCGCCGGCATCGAACTCCGGGACACCCCCGACGGCCCGGTCTGGCTCCGCCGCACCGACGCTTGATCACCACCTCGTGTCGAAAAGTGTGGCCAGACCACAGGTTCCGACACGAACCGCCGATCTTCAGCGCGCGCCCGGCAGCGCGCACCCGAGGGCAGGAACAGAGCCGGCCCGCGTCTGGGGGACGCGGGCCGGCTCTGTTGGGAAGGGACGATCAGGCGGGATTCTTCTGCTGTTTCACCTGGTCAAACGACTGGAGCCGGACCAGGTTCCGGCCTCCCGCCCGATTCGCCGGGACGCGATCAGGCGCCGAGGCGGCGGGCCAGGTTGGTGTCGAGGGTGTTCATGAACTCCTCGGTGGTCTGCCACGGCGCGTCGCGCGAGATCAGCAGCGCGAGGTCCTTGGTCATCGCGCCGCCCTCGACGGTCTCGATGATGACCTGCTCCAGCGTGTTCGCGAAGTTGGTCACCTCGGGGGTGCCGTCCAGCTTGCCGCGGTGCGCGAGGCCCCGGGTCCAGGCGAAGATCGACGCGATCGGGTTGGTCGACGTCTTCTCGCCCTTCTGCCACTGGCGGTAGTGCCGGGTGACGGTGCCGTGCGCGGCCTCGGCCTCGACGGTCTTGCCGTCGGGCGTCATGAGCACGGAGGTCATCAGGCCGAGCGAGCCGAAGCCCTGCGCGACGGTGTCGGACTGCACGTCACCGTCGTAGTTCTTGCACGCCCAGACGAAGCCGCCCTCCCACTTGAGCGCGGCGGCGACCATGTCGTCGATGAGCCGGTGCTCGTAGGTGATGCCGGCGGCCTCGAACTCGCTCTTGAACTCGGTCTCGAAGACCTCGGCGAAGATGTCCTTGAAGCGGCCGTCGTACGCCTTCAGGATCGTGTTCTTGGTCGACAGGTAGACCGGGTAGTTGCGGGCCAGGCCGTAGCGCAGCGAGGCGCGCGCGAAGTCACGGATCGACTCGTCGAAGTTGTACATGCCCATGGCGACGCCGCCGTCGGCGAAGTCGGCGACGGTCAGCTCCATCGGCTCCGAGCCGTCGGCCGGCTGGTACGTGATGGTGACCTTGCCGGGGCCGGGGACCACGAAGTCGGTGGCCTTGTACTGGTCGCCGTGGGCGTGACGGCCGATGACGATCGGCTTGGTCCAGCCCGGCACCAGGCGCGGCACGTTGCTCATGATGATCGGCTCGCGGAACACCACGCCACCGAGGATGTTGCGGATGGTGCCGTTCGGCGACTTCCACATCTTCTTCAGGCCGAACTCGGCGACGCGGGCCTCGTCCGGGGTGATCGTGGCGCACTTGACGCCCACGCCGTGCCGCTTGATCGCGTTGGCGGCGTCGATCGTCACCTGGTCGTCGGTGGCGTCCCGGTGCTCCATGCCCAGGTCGTAGTACTCCAGCTCCACGTCGAGGTAGGGCAGGACGAGCTGCTCGCGGATCTGCTTCCAGATGATCCGGGTCATCTCGTCGCCGTCGAGCTCCACGACCGGGTTGTTTACCTTGATCTTCGCCATCGCGCTGGCGCTCCTCTAACCTCTGGCGTCCGGCTGCAGAGGGCCGGGCGGCGGTCACGTCTAGCAGTACGAGCGTACTGCCAACTCGACCTGCCGCAACCGCCAGGGTCCGGTGCCCCTCATCACGCACCCACCAAGATCGCGACGATCTTGCGCGAACTGTTGCCGATTCGCCGGATTCAGGCGTGTCGCACCCACAGTTCGCGCAAGATCGTCGCCAGAGAGAGGGGTCAGCTCCAGGTGATCTCGCCGCGGCCCGACTCCAGCAGGGCGGCCTTGATCTTGGAGAAGGGCTTGCTGCCGAGGAAGCCGGCGGGGTTCATGGGGCTGGGGTGGCCGGCTTCGAGGACCACGTGGTGGGAGTTGGTGACCAGGGCGGCCTTCTTGCGGGCGTAGGCGCCCCAGAGGACGAAGACCACGCGGTAGGGCGAGTCGTTGACCGCCTTGATCGCGGCGTCGGTGAACGCCTCCCAGCCCTTGTTGGCGTGGCTGCCCGGCTTGACACCGACGGTGAGCACCGCGTTGAGCATGAGCACGCCCTGGCTGGCCCACGGGGTCAGGTCGCCGTTCTTCGGGCGTGAGACGCCGAGGTCGTCCTCCAGCTCCTTGTACACGTTGCGCAGGCTCGGCGGCACGGTCACGCCGGGGCGCACGCTGAAGCTGAGCCCGTGCGCCTGGCCGGGCTTGAAGTACGGGTCCTGGCCGAGGATGAGCACGCGGGTGTGCGCGGGCGAGGTGAGCCGGAACGCCGTGAACAGGTCCTCCTGCGGGGGATACACCGTCTCGGTGGCGTACGCGTGCTCCACGAAGGCCGACAGCTTCGCGGTGGCGTCCAGGTCGAGGTGCGGCTTCATCACGTCGCGCCACTCGGCGGGCAGCAGGTCGAGCAGGTCCAATGCCATGCGGGACACCATAGTGCCCACATCCGACATCCGCGCGGCTCCGTCCCACCGCGGCGGTTTGCCTCACTTGACCTGCGGGTATGCCCCGACGTGCAGACTTTTCTGCCCTATCCGGACTTCGCGCTGAGCGCCGGGGTGCTCGATCCGCGGCGGCTGGGCAAGCAGCGGGTGGAGGCGATCCAGGTGCTGCGCGGGCTGATCGTGCCCGGCTACGGCTGGCGGCACCATCCCGCCGTGAAGATGTGGGCCGGGTATGAGGAGGCACTGGTCCGCTACGGCCTGGAGACGTGTGCCGCCTGGTCGGCGGCGGACCGCGCGGACACGTGCGCGGCCACCCTCCTGACCGACCTGCGGTCCGCGTGCGGAATCGTGGGGGTACGCCCCCAGCGCGCGCTCGCCGAGACGGGCGACCTCCCGCCGTGGCTGGGCGACGAGGCGTTCCACGCCGCCCACCGCTCCGCGCTCCTGCGCAAGGACCCGGACTTCTACCAGCCGCTGTTCGGCGGTGAGCCGTCCGACCTGCCCTACGTCTGGCCGGCCTCGGACCGCGCCCCACGCTGCCTGCCCACCTGACCGACGACCGCGCCGCTGCCGCGACCGACCGCTGCGGGCGCGGCCTGCCAGGACACGGGCGCGTTAAGAAGGGCACCTTCTACAACGCATAGCGTTAAGAAGGTGCCCTTCCTTTGGCTTACAGGCCGGCTACGTCGGACTGCTTGGCGCGGACGGCCTCGGCGGCCTCCTTGAGGCCGGCCAGCTCGGACTCGGTGAGGTCGGTGAGGACGACCTTGCGGGCGCCGGCGGCGCCGATCTCGGCCTCGACGCCGAGGTAGACGCCCTCGATGCCGTACTCGCCGTCGACCCAGGCGCAGACCGGCATGACCTCGCCGGAGTCCTCGGCCACGGCCTTGGCCATGCGGGCCGCGGCGGCCGACGGGGCGTAGTACGCCGAGCCGGTCTTGAGCAGCGCGACGACCTCGGCACCGCCGTTGCGGGTGCGGGTGACCAGCTCCTCGATCTTGTCGGCGGGCAGCAGCTCGGACAGCGGCTTGCCGTTCACGGTGCAGCGCGACGGGACCGGCACCATGGTGTCGCCGTGCGAGCCCAGGGTCAGCGTCTTCACCGAGCCGACCGGGACCTTCAGCTCCTCGGCGACGAAGTGGGTGAAGCGGGCGGTGTCCAGCATGCCCGCCTGGCCGATGACCCGGTTCTTCGGGAACTGGGTGGCGAGCTGGGCCAGCGCGGTCATCTCGTCGAGCGGGTTCGACACGACGATGACGACGGCGTTCGGGGCGTGCTTGGCGACCTGCTCGGCCACCCCACGCACGATCTTGGCGTTGACCTCGAGCAGGTCCATGCGGCTCATGCCCGGCTTGCGCGGCAGGCCGGCGGTGATCACGACGATGTCGGAGCCGGCGATGGCCTCGTAGCCGGAGCCGTCGGTGCCGGTGGTGGCGCCCACGACCTTGGTCTCGAAGCCCTCGATGGACCGCGACTGGTTGAGGTCCAGCGCGAGGCCCTCCGGCTTGCCCTCGATGATGTCGGTGAGCACGACGGTCTCGAAGACGTCGTACTCGGCCAGGCGCTGCGCGGTGGTCGACCCGTAGAAACCGGCGCCGACGACGGTGACCTTCTTGCCCATTGGCACATACTCCCTGCTGGCGGACGTCTGGCGGTAACCAGCGGCCCTGTGACGAAGGTGTAACGAACCGCACCATAGCCCGCGGGCTCTATCGAGGCCCGTTGGGGTGCGGCGGGTGTGGGCTGGAGCGCCCGGCCTCACCGACTATGCCGGTCGGCGGCCTCTTTGCCGCCTCGGCGCGCGCCCGTTTCCCGGTCATTTTCGCGGATCCTGCTCGGACGGGCGGTAGCGACCGCGCTGACCGCCGTCGATCATTTGGCCCTTTAGCTGGGGAACTAACTGTGGGTAGCAGTGGGATAGATCACCGTGTGCGCTTGGTGGCAGGATCTTCCAGTATCCGGGACGCCTTTTAGGGGCAATTCGGGCGGAGCCGCATCCCACCATGTGACAGCCTGTTGTCGTTCCGGTCACGCATTGAATCGGGCATACTGGCTTAGATCCGCCCATATAGCAGGCTGGTCTCTAATACCAAAGCCGGGTCAGATGCGCAAGTAGTCCACGCTGAGACCGTTGCGAATCTGCAATTCACGGGTTTGGTGCCGGGCCGAGCTTCGTCCTACCTTTGCCGCACGTTGCACTGCGTGACAACGGCAGGTCAGCCTGCCGACTGCTGGTGCGGCGTAGGAGATGAGGAGGCTCAATGCAGGTCCGCAGGCTCGCCGCCTGGGCCGCACTTCCGCTCGCTGTCACCCTGGGCCTGACGGCCTGTGGCAAGAGCGGTGGCGACTCGGGAAGCGCCAACCAGAACGGCGTGGTTTCGATCGGTATTTCCGAACCACAGTTCCTTTCCCCCGCCAACACCTCGGAAACCGGTGGTTCCCAGGTGCTGTCCGCGCTGTTCGCCCCCCTGGTTGACTTCGACGAGGCCAACAAGCCCTTCGAGGTCGCGGCCCAGGAGATCACCACCACCGACAACAAGACCTGGACCGTCAAGCTGAAGGACGGCTGGACGTTCCACAACGGCGAGCCGGTGACCGCCGACAGCTACATCAACGCCTGGAACTATGCGGCGTACGGGCCCAACGCGGCGAAGAACAACTACTTCTTCGACAAGATCGAGGGCTTCAAGGCGCTCAACCCGGCCGACGCCGCCACCAAGCCGGAGACGAGCACCCTCACCGGCCTCAAGAAGGTCGACGACAAGACCTTCACGGTCACCCTGAGCGCGCCGTTCAGCGAGTTCAAGGCGCTGCTGGGCTACACCGCGTTCTACCCGCTGCCGAAGGCCGCGTGGGAGAGCGACACCGCCGCCCCGCTGGTCCTCAAGAAGGACTTCCAGGAGGCGCCGATCGGCAACGGCCCCTTCAAGATCAAGGGCACCTGGCAGCACGACTCCCAGGTCGAGGTCGAGAAGTACGACGCGTTCGCGGGCACCAAGCCGCACATCGGCGGCGCCCTGTTCAAGATCTACCAGAACAGCGACGCCGAGTACGCCGACCTGCTGGCGAACAACCTGGACGTCGTGAAGCAGATCCCGACCGAGAGCCTGTCGACGGTGCAGGGCGACCTGGGCGACCGCTTCCAGCAGTCCCCGTCGTCGAGCTTCACCTTCCTCGCGTTCCCGACGTTCGACCCGCGTTTCAAGGACGTGGACGTGCGTAAGGCGATCTCGATGGCGATCGACCGCGAGGAGATCGCGAACAAGATCTTCCAGGGTTCGCAGAAGGCCGCCTACTCCTTCACCTCGCCGGTCGTCGCGGGCTACCGCGACAAGACCTGCGGCACGGCGTGCGAGTTCAACCCCACTGAGGCCAAGTCGCTGTACGAGAAGTCGAAGGGCCCGAAGGAGCTGAACATCAGCTACAACGCCGACGGCCCGCACAAGCAGTGGGTCGAGGCTACCTGCAACCAGCTGAAGACGAACCTGGGCGTGGAGTGCGTGGCCACCCCGGAGCCGAAGTTCGCCGACCTGCTCACCAAGGTCGAGAAGAAGGAAGACGTCGGCATGTTCCGCCTGGGCTGGGCCTTCGACTACCCGTCGATGGAGAACTACCTGGGCCCGCTGTACTCGACCGGTGGTTCGTCGAACTACTACGGCTACAGCAACCCGGAGTTCGACAGCCTGGTCAAGGCCGGCACCGAGGCGCCGACCACGGACGAGGCCATCAAGAAGTACCAGGAGGCCGAGGACATCCTCGCCAAGGACCTGCCGGTCCTGCCCCTGCGCTTCGGCCAGAACGTCTTCGGTCACTCGACCAAGGTGAAGAACGTCGCGATCGACCTGTTCACCCGCGTCGACCTCAACAAGATCGAGTCGGTCGGCTGACCCGCTGACGACTGATTGACGGTGGTGGTGCCGGTCCCGATCGGGCCGGCACCACCACCGCTCTGAGTGCCCCCAACCCACCTCCCCCGCCCCTGAAGGCCGGGATCCGCGCACTGCCACCACGTCGACCGCGGCACCGTGGTACGAAAGACGCAATTCGTACCTAATCGTGCTGCCAGGTGAGAGAAGAATTCGACGATGTTCCGCTACCTAGTGCGGCGCCTGCTACAGATGATCCTGGTCTTCCTCGGGACCACGTTCATCGTGTTCGCGCTCATGTTCGCCGGCGGCGAAGGCGACCCGATCCAGAACCTGGCCGGCGAGAAGCCGGTCAGCGCAGCCCAGCGCGCCCAGCTGACCGAGAAGTTCCACCTCGACGACGGCTTCTTCGAGCGCTACTGGTACTACCTCAAGGACCTCGTCACCGGAAACCTCGGTGAGTCCCTGACCGGCCGCGACATCAGCACCATGATCCTGGACGCGTTCCCGGCCACCGCGAAGCTCGCCACCATCGCCATCCTCGTCACGATCGTGTTCGGCGTGACCGCCGGTGTGATCGCCGGCATCCGGCGCGGCAGCATCTTCGACAACTCGACGCTGGTCCTGACGCTGGTCATCATCGGCATCCCGACCGTGGTGCTCGCGCCGCTGGGCCAGCTGCTGTTCGGCGTGAAGTTCCCGATCTTCCCGGCCACCGCGAACAACCCGCCCACCTGGTACGAGCTGATCCTGCCCGGCATCGTGCTGGGCCTGCTGTCGGTGGCCACCGCGATGCGGCTGACCAGAGCGTCGGTCGCGGAGAACCTGCGCGCGGACTTCGTGCGTACGGCCAAGTCGAAGGGCATGCCCGGCCGCCGCGTGATCGGCGTGCACGTGCTGCGCAACTCGCTGATCCCGATCGTCACCTTCATCGGTGTCGAGCTGGGCTCGCTGATGGGCGGCGCGATCATCACCGAGCGCGTCTTCAACATCTCGGGCATCGGCAACCTGCTCTACAAGAACCTCAACCTGGGTGACGCGCCGGTCGTCATCGGCACGGTCAGCGTGCTGGTGATCGTGTTCCTGATCGCGAACCTGATCGTGGACCTGCTGTACGCGGTGCTCGACCCGCGGATCCGGTACGAGTAGGCGGAAGACAATGAGTGATTTCGAGACCGTGACCGCCACCGAGCTGCACACCGCGGCCCCCGGCCCGGCCGGTGAGCCCAACGCCCCCGGCCAGCCGCACACCATGGAGGTCAGCAAGCCGCGCAGCGCGGCCGCCGACGCCTGGCGCGACCTGCGCCGCCGCCCGCTGTTCTGGGCCGCGGTGGCGATCGCCCTGCTGGTGCTGGTCATCACCGCCGTGCCCAGCCTGTTCACCAGCGGCGACCCGCTGGCCTGCTCGCTGTCGAACCAGAACGCGGCCCCGTCCGGGGCGGCCATCTTCGGCTACGACTACCAGGGCTGCGACGTCTACACCCGGGCCATCTACGGCACCCGGAACTCGATGATGATCGGCTTCTTCTCGGCGCTGTTCGCCGGGTTCCTGGCCATCCTCGCCGGGCTCACCTCCGGCTTCTTCGGCGGCTGGATCGACGCGGTGATCTCCCGGGTCGTCGACATCGTGCTGGGCCTGCCGCTCATCCTGGCCGGCCTGGTGCTGATGAACCGCATCGACAACGCGGGCGGCGGCAACGGCGCGCGCATCGCCGGCTTCGTGCTCATCCTGGGCGGTCTGGGCTGGACCACCGCGGCGCGCGTGGTGCGCTCCTCGGTGATCACCGCCAAGAACCAGGACTACGTGGCCGCGGCGCGGATGCTGGGCGCGGGCAGCGGGCGCATCATGCTGCGGCACATCCTGCCGAACGCGCTGGCGCCGTTCCTGGTCGTCATCACGATCGCGCTGGGCACGTTCATCGCGGCCGAGGCGTCGCTGTCCTTCCTCGGCGTGGGCCTGGAGCCCCCGGCGCAGTCGTGGGGCCAGCAGATCTCGGCGGCCTCCCCGATCGGCCTGGTCCGCACCAACCCGATCCCGCTGCTCGTCCCGTCCACCTTCCTCGCGCTGACGGTGCTCGCCTTCATCATCATGGGCGACAAGATCCGCGAAGCGTTCGACCCGAAGCTCCGGTGAAGCAGATGACTGACATCCGCGTCGAGTCCTCGTACGCCCCCCGGGCCGGTGCGCAGCACCTGCTCGAGGTGAAGGACCTGTTCGTCGAGTTCCACACCCGCGACGGCGTGGCCCGCGTGATCAACGGCGTGTCGTACCACCTGGACCCGGGCGAGACGCTCGCGGTGCTGGGCGAGTCCGGCTCCGGCAAGTCGGTCACCGCGCAGGCGATCATGGGCATCCTGGACATGCCGCCCGCGAAGATCCCGAGCGGCCAGATCCTCTACAAGGGCGAGGACCTGCTCGCCATGCCGGAGGAGAAGCGCCGTCAGGTGCGCGGCAAGGAGATCGCCATGATCTTCCAGGACGCGCTCTCGGCCCTGAACCCGGTCTTCCCGGTGGGCTGGCAGATCTCCGAGACGCTGCGCACCCGCGCGGGCATGTCGAAGAAGGACGCCACCAGGCGGGCGATCGAGCTGATGGACCAGGTCAAGATCCCGGCGGCGAAGGCCCGGGTGAAGGACTACCCCCACCAGTTCTCCGGCGGTATGCGCCAGCGCGTCATGATCGCGATGGCCCTGGCCATGGACCCGAAGGTGCTGATCGCCGACGAGCCCACCACCGCGCTCGACGTGACCGTGCAGGCGCAGATCATGGACCTGCTCGCGGACCTGCGCCGCGACCTGAACATGGGCCTGATCCTGATCACCCACGACCTCGGCGTGGTCGCCGACGTCGCGGACCGGATCGCGGTCATGTACGCCGGCCGCATCATCGAGCACGCCGACGTGCACTCGCTCTACAAGAGCCCGGCCCACCCGTACACCCAGGGCCTGCTCGACTCGATCCCTCGGCTCGACTCCAAGGGCACCGAGCTGGCGACGATCAAGGGCCTGCCGCCGAACCTGCTGCGCCCGCCGACCGGCTGCGCGTTCCACCCGCGCTGCCCGTACGTCAAGTCGGTCTGCACGACCTCGACACCCCGATCGCTGGACCTCGGCCACGGCCGGACCAGCGCCTGCCACTTCGCGAAGGAGATGCTCGATGGCACACTCCGCTGACGCCGTGCAGGGCGCGCCGCGCCCGGCCGGTGAGCCGCTGCTGCGGGTCGAGAACCTGGTCAAGCACTTCCCGATCACCCAGGGCATCCTCTTCAAGAAGAAGATCGGCGCGGTCAAGGCGGTCGACGGGGTCAGCTTCGAGCTGCACCGCGGCGAGACGCTGGGCATCGTGGGCGAGTCCGGCTGCGGTAAGTCCACGCTGGCCAAGCTGCTGATGCGGCTGGAGACGCCGACCGCCGGCCGCGCCGTGCTCGGCGGCAAGGACATCTTCAAGATGGGCGGCCGCGAGCTGCGCCGGCTGCGCCGCAACGTGCAGATGGTGATGCAGGACCCGTACACCTCGCTGAACCCGCGGATGACCGTGGGCGACATCATCGGCGAGCCGTACGAGATCCACACCGAGGTGGCCCCGAAGGGCGACCGCCGCCGCCGGGTGCAGGAGCTGCTGGAGCTGGTCGGGCTCAACCCCGAGCACGTCAACCGCTACCCGCACCAGTTCTCGGGCGGCCAGCGCCAGCGCATCGGCATCGCCCGCGCGCTGGCCCTGCGGCCGGAGATCATCGTCTGCGACGAGCCGGTGTCGGCGCTGGACGTGTCGATCCAGGCGCAGGTCATCAACCTGCTGGAGAAGCTGCAGGGCGAGCTGAACCTGTCCTACATCTTCATCGCGCACGACCTGTCCGTGGTGCGGCACATCTCCGACCGGGTCGGTGTGATGTACCTGGGCAAGATGGTCGAGCTGGGCACCGACGAGGAGATCTACGAGCGGCCGACCCACCCGTACACCCAGGCGCTGCTGTCGGCGGTGCCGGTGCCGGACCCGGACGCCCGGCTGCACCGCGACGTCATCCGCCTGGTCGGCGACGTGCCGTCCCCGGCCAACCCGCCGTCGGGCTGCCGCTTCCGCACCCGGTGTTGGAAGGCGCAGGAGCGCTGCTCGGTCGAGGAGCCGCTGCTGATCCGCCGGGGCGTCGAGCCGCACCCCAGCGCCTGCCACTTCGCGGAGCTGCGCCAGGTCGTGAGCTGACCCGCCCCGCCACGAGTAAAGCTCCCGTCACGCTGTCCGGCAGCGCGGCGGGAGCTTTACTCGTCGTCGGGAGCCTCAGTGCGCGAAGTGGCGGGAGCCCGTCAGGTAGAGGGTGATCCCGGCGGCCTTGGCCGCGGCGATGACCTCCTCGTCGCGGATCGAGCCGCCCGGCTGGACCACCGCGGTGACCCCGGCGTCGAGCAGGATCTGCAGCCCGTCGGCGAACGGGAAGAACGCGTCCGAGGCGGCGACCGCGCCCTGGGCCCGCTCACCGGCGCGCGACACCGCGAGCCGGCACGAGTCCACCCGGTTGACCTGGCCCATGCCCACACCCACGCTGGCGCCGTCCTTGGCCAGCAGGATCGCGTTCGACTTCACCGCACGCACCGCGCCCCAGGCGAACTCCAGGTCGGCGAGCACTTCGGCCGAGGCGGGCTCCCCGGCGGCGAGCCGCCAGTGGTCCGCGTCGTCGCCGTCGGCGGAGAAGTCGTCGCGGGTCTGCACCAGCATGCCGCCGGAGATCTGCCGCAGCTCGACCCGGTTCGGCCGGTAGGCCGGGGCCAGCAGGATGCGCAGGTTCTTCTTCGTGGTGAGGATGTCCAGCGCCTCGGTGCTGTACGCCGGAGCGACCACCACCTCGGTGAAGATGTCCTTGATCTGCTCCGCCAGCTCAACGGTGACCTCGGAGTTGACCGCGATGATGCCGCCGTAGGCCGAGACGGGGTCGCAGGCGTGCGCCTTGGCGTGCGCGTCCGCCGCCGACTCGGTGGAGATCGCGATGCCGCACGGGTTGGCGTGCTTGATCACGGCCACCGCGTGCACGCCCGCGAAGTCGTGCACGGTGCGCCAGGCGGCGTCGGTGTCGATGTAGTTGTTGTACGACATCTCCTTGCCGCCGAGCTGCTGCGCGCGGGCCAGGCCGGGCGCGGCCGCCGGGTCGATGTAGAGCGCCGCGGCCTGGTGCGGGTTCTCGCCGTAGCGCAGCACGTTCTTGCGCCACACGCCCAGACCGGCGTACTCCGGCCAGCTGATGTCGGCGGCGGCGGGCTCGGCCGGGGCCAGCTCCTGGGCGCACCAGTTGGCCACCGCGATGTCGTAGTCGGCGATGTCGGCGAAGGCCCGTGCCGCCAGCGCGCGGCGGTCCGCCAGGGTGAAGCCGCCGGCCTCCAGCGCCGCCAGCACCACCGGGTACGCGTCGGGCGAGGTGACCACCGCGACGTTGGCGTGGTTCTTGGCCGCCGCGCGCACCATGGCCGGGCCGCCGATGTCGATCTTCTCGATGCACTCGTCCATGGACGCGCCCGAGGCCACCGTCTCGGAGAACGGGTACAGGTTGGAGATGAGCAGGTCGAACGGCTCGACCTCCAGCTCGGCCAGCTGCGCGCGGTGCGTGTCCAGGCGCACGTCGGCCAGCAGGCCCGCGTGCACCCGCGGGTGCAGCGTCTTCACCCGGCCGTCGAGGCACTCGGGGAAGCCGGTCAGCTCCTCCACCCGGGTCACCGGCGCACCGGTGGTCTCCAGCTGCTGCGCGGTGGAACCGGTGGAGACGATCTCGACGCCGTGCCGCCGCAGCGCCGCGGCCAGCCCCTCCAGCCCCGTCTTGTCCCACACGCTGATCAGCGCGCGCCGAATGGGCTTCCGCTCGCTCATCCCACCCTCACTTTTCTGCCGTTGATGGTCCAGCCGTCGCGCGACAGCCTGCCGACGAAGTCGACGAGCTGGGCGCGCTCGGCCTCCTTGATGCGCTCGGAGAGGGTGTCCTCGGTGTCGTCGTCGAGCACCGGCACCGCGACCTGCGCGATGATCGGGCCGGTGTCCACGCCGCCGTCGACGAAGTGCAGCGTGGCCCCGGCCAGCTTCACCCCGTACGCCAGCGCGTCACGCGGGCCGTGCATGCCGGGGAACGCGGGCAGCAGCGCGTTGTGGGTGTTGACATAGCGTCCGCCGAACCGGTCCAGGAACGCCTCGCCCACCAGCTTGAGGAAGCCCGCACCGATCACGAGGTCGGGCTTGTGCTCCGCGACCAGCTCGGTGAAGCCCTCGTCCCAGGCCTGGCGGCTCGGGTAGTCGGGGACGCGGGCGACGAAGGTGGGCACCCCGGCGTCCTGCGCGCGGGTGAGGCCGGCGATGCCGTCGCGGTCGGCCCCGACGGCGACGACGGTCGCGCCGTACCCGGGGTCGGCGCATGCGTCGAGCAGAGCCTGCAGATTGGTACCGGAACCGGAGACCAGGACGACGAGGCGAGCGGTCACCTCTGCACCCTATCGGGCAGGCCGGGCCCGGCCCGCGCCGGGTATGACCGCCGTTTACGGCGTTTTGCCCGACAAACACGCAAAGAAAGTAGATATTGGGCGAAGAACTGCATTCCAGAACGTGTCGACCCCGGCCGGAGCAGCGCCGGGCACCCCGCACGTCCTGCCGAACGCGAGGAGCCGCACGTGACGCAACCGCCGAACCCGCCGGAGAGGCCGGAGGAGGAGCCGCCCAGCTGGCCGCCCCCGGTGCCGTCCCGGGAGGACCAGCCGCCGGCCCCGCCCTCGCCGGACGTCCCGCCGCCCCCGGGCGAGCCCGTGCCGCCGCCCCCGGAGGGCAGCACCTGGCGTCCCGAGCCGGTCTCCCCCGCCGCACCTGAGCCGGTGTCACCGCCGTCCACGCCCGAGCCGCCGGCGACGTACTCCGCGCCGGAGCCGCCGGCGACCTACTCCGCGCCCGAGCCGCCCGCCACGTCCGCCACCGGCGGCGTGCCCTGGCCGGAGCCGCCCGGCAGCGTGGACAACCCGTTCAGCCCTCCGCCGCCGTCCTACCAGCCGCCGGTCCCGTCCACGATGAGCGACCCGACGGCACCGCCACCGCCCACGCCGCCACCGCCGCCGAGCCCGCCCGGCCCGCCGCCGCCGATGCCACCGGTGCCGCCCCCGCCCTCGCTCGACGCGAGCGCGTCCACGCCGCCGGGCTGGCCGGAGCCGGCCGGCGAGCCGTCCCCGCCCGTACCGCCGCCACCGCCGCCCCCGCCGCCGGTGTCCGAGCCGTACCGCAGCGAGGGTCCAGGCACCGTCTACGGGACCGGCGGCACGCTGCCGCCCCCGCCGCCGCCCCCGCCCCCGATCGGGGCGCCCACCCCGCCGCTCGGGCCCAGCCAGGGCACCGTCTACCAGAAGGCCGGCGGGCAGCACAACATCCTGGGCTGGATCGGGCTCGCCTGCGGCATCATCGGCACCGGGTGCTGCTGCTGCCCCTGGCTGAACGGCGCGCCGTTCATCGGCGGCATCCCGGCGGTCATCCTGGGCGCGATGCACCTCAACAAGGTCAAGAAGGGTGCGGCCTCGATGGCGTGGCTGGGCTGGGTCGCCATCGCGCTCGGCGTACTGGCGATGATCGCCGCCATCTGCGGGATCGCCACCGGCTGGCAGGACCGCGTATTCGACCAGTATCAGCAGTTCCGCTGATCGGATTTCCGACCAAACGGGACAGGTCCCGGCCCGCCCGCGCGGCGGACCGGGACCTGTCCCGTTGCTCGCCTGGTGGGACAGCAGATACGAGCTGTCCCACCAGTCACATCCGTCACAGCATGCCATTAGACTCCGGTCGTTTGACCCGGCTCCTCCGAGCCGCCGACACCCCTGGAGTCCGAAATGACGTATGGCTCGCAGCAGCCGCAGATCGACAACAACATGACGATGTCGATCGTCTCGATCTTCCTCTTCTGGCCGCTGGCCATCCCCGCCATCATCAACGCCAACAAGGTCAACCCGCTGCTGGCGGCGGGCGACTACGCCGGCGCCCAGGCCGCCGCGGCCGAGTCGAAGAAGTGGTCGAAGCTGGCCCTCATCGTCGGCGCCTGCATCTGGGTGCTGTCCTGCCTGTGCTGCATCGGCCAGGCCGTGTTCCTGAACAGCAGCAGCAGCTTCTGATCGGGCGCCTCCTGATCGGGCTCAGCCCGATCGGCCGACAAGGGCGGTCCGCACCGCGGGCCGCCCTTCGTCATGCCTGGCGGCGGAACCCGCGCCAGCTCCAGAACCCGGCCACGCCGAGCAACCCGCCCAGCGTCACGACCAGCGCCGCCATCAGCGCCACCTGCCAGACCACCGGCCCGGTGCGCACCGCGCCGGTCACCGGCAGCGCCCCGCCCGACGCGTACGCCGCCGCGGCCAGCAGCAGCCCCGCCACCACGCCCGCGGCCAGCGCCGAGCCGCACATCCGCAGCCAGCGGGCGGGCGGGGTGACCACGTCGCCGTGCCGCGTCCGGCGCGGCCGCAGCCGACGGCGCGCCATCAGCACCGCCGCGGCGGCCCCGGCCAGCAGCGGCAACACGGTCAGCAGCCAGCCGGCCCCGCGCAGCGGGCCGTCCGGCACCCCGGCGAACACCGGCAGCTGCGTCAGCGGCAGCGTGCCCGCCGCGAAGCCGGGACCGAGCAGGTAGGACGCGGCCCAGACGGCGAGGTTGGGCCCGTAGGCCAGGCTGAGCAGGGTGAGACCGGCCTGGCCGAGCACGCCGGTCGAGAACCCGGCCATGTCCCGGGCGGCCTCGCCGCCGTTGATCGCGACGGCCAGCCCCACCGCGCCCGCACCGACCGCGAGCACCAGCAGCGCCGCCACCACCCCGGCCCGTACGCCGTCGCGCAGCAGCACCGGCGTGCTCCGGGCGAGGCGGCGCAGCACGCCACCGGCGCGTACCGAGCCGAGCGCCCCGGCCGCCAGGCCGAGCACCGCGCAGTGCAGCCCGGCCCGCCACGGCAGCACCAGCAGTCCGGGCGCCTGGGCCAGCGCGGCCGCGGCGACGCCGAAGACGCCGTACACCAGCCCGACGGCGCCCGCGGCCAGGGCCGCCTGCCGGAACGAGCCGCTGCCCTGCGCGCCGATGGCCCGGGTGGTGTGCACGCCCGCCCGGCTGACCCGCCAGAGCGCGAGCGCGGTGAGCGCCAGCGGGGCGAGCTCCATCGCGCCGAGCCGGCCGTCGAGCGCGACGGTGAGCGGGACACCGTGGCCGAGCAGCCAGCCGGCCAGCACGAAGCGCAGCGACAGGGCCCAGTCGATCGGTCCCTCGGCCGCTCGCACCGCGACGGTCAGCAGGAACAGCGGGCCCAGCAACTGCAGCGCGGCCCAGCCGGTGTTGACGAGCGCCGCCACCGGCAGCGGCGCGCCGCGTGGGCGCCGCGTCCCGGCGGGCCGCCCGCGCGGCAGCAGCACCGTCTCCATGGTGGAGACGTCCTCACCGGGCCGTCCGTGCGGGATGAGCACCGTGTCCATGGTGGCGACGACATCGTCGCCGTAGTCACCGTCGGCGACGTCGCGGTCGGAGCCGTCCGGGGTCCGGGCCGGGCCCGCGGGGCGGGACAGATCGAGCTTGACCGTCTCGCGCACGGCCACCCGGGCCGCGTCCGGTTCGGTCTCGGACGCGCGCGACCTGGCGCCGGACACCTCGTCCGGGCGGGCCGGGTCCTCCTCGCCCGGCTCGACACGCCGCAGCTCAGGCGGCGCGCCGAGGGACTCACCATGCTCCGTCATCAGGCAGTACCTAACCACAAACGAGCGGAGTTGACTACGAACCCTACCCCGTGGCCATTTCGACCCGGTATGTGCATTAGGAGGATTACGCTGCGTGCATGGTCGTACTTCGAGGGAGGGTGTCGTGACGTACACACCACCACCGCCGTCCGTGCCGCCGCCACCCCCACCGCCGCCGGTCCCGCCACCGCCGCCGTCGGGGATGCCGCCGGGCGGCGCGCCCCGGGCCGGGGGCGACAAGGTGACGCTGTGGGGTGTGCTCGGCATCGTCACCGCGCTGTGCTGCTGCGGCGTGCTCGGCATCGTCTTCGGCTGGCTCTCGGTGCGCGAGGCGAAGCAGTTCGGCAAGTCGCCGGTGCTCGGCTACGTCGCGATCGCCCTCGGTGTGCTGGCGATCCTGCGCGACATCTTCATCTGGCCGAAGTACCTCGGCGGCCAGTGGAAGATGAACTGACGGCTGGAGGCCTGCCATGACGAACGAACCGCTGCCGCCGTACGAGCCGCCGTCGGGGCCGACGCCGCCCAGTTCGGCCGTACCGCCACCGGTGACGCCGCCGCCGTCCATGCCGCCGCTCAACCCGCCGCCACCGCCACCGCCGCCCGGCTCGCCGTACGAGCCCGCCAAGGGGCCCGGCCCCGGTGGACGGGACAACGTGCAGCTCTACGGCATCATCGGCATCGTCACCGCGGTCGCCTGCTGCGGCCCGCTGGGCATCCTGTTCGGCTGGCTGTCCATGAAGGAGGCCAGGGAGCGCGGCGGCGACCAGACGCTGGGCAAGGTCGGCTTCTGGCTGGGCATCGCGTTCACCGCGATCAGCCTGCTCGGCGCCCTGGCCTGGTGCGCCGCGCTCGCCATCGGCGGCAGCATGTCCAGCAACTACCACTACTGAGCCGGTACGCGACGAGGGCGCCCTCCCCAACGGGAGAGCGCCCTCGTCGTGTGGCCAGGTCGCGGCTCAGAGGCCGGACATGATCTCGCGCATCAGGCGGGCGGTCTCGGACGGCGTCTTGCCGACCTTGACCCCGGCCGCCTCCAGCGCCTCCTTCTTGGCGTCGGCGGTGCCGGAGGAGCCCGAGATGATCGCGCCCGCGTGGCCCATGGTCTTGCCGGGCGGGGCGGTGAAGCCGGCGATGTAGCCGACCACCGGCTTGGTCACGTGGGCCTTGATGAACTCGGCCGCGCGCTCCTCGGCGTCGCCGCCGATCTCGCCGATCATCACGATCGCGTCGGTCTCCGGGTCGTCCTGGAACGCCGCGAGCGCGTCGATGTGGGTGGTGCCGATGATCGGGTCACCGCCGATGCCGACCGCGGTGGAGAAGCCGATGTCGCGCAGCTCGTACATGAGCTGGTAGGTCAGCGTGCCGGACTTGGACACCAGGCCGATGCGGCCGGAGCCGGAGATGTCGGCCGGGATGATGCCCGCGTTGCTGGCGCCCGGGGACGCGACGCCGGGGCAGTTCGGGCCGATGATCCGGGTCTTGTTGCCGGTGGCGACCGCGTGCGCCCAGAAGGCGGCCGAGTCGTGCACCGGCACGCCCTCGGTGATCACGACGGCCAGGCCGATGCCAGCGTCGATCGCCTCGACGACCGCGCCCTTGGTGAAGGCCGGCGGCACGAAGATGACGGTGACGTCGGCGCCGGTCTCCTTCATCGCGTCGGCCACCGAGCCGAACACCGGCACCTCGGTGCCGTCGAAGTCGACGGTGGTGCCCGCCTTACGCGGGTTCACGCCGCCCACGATGTTCGTGCCGGCCTTGAGCATGCGCCGGGTGTGCTTGGAGCCCTCGGAGCCGGTCATGCCCTGAACGATGACCTTGGAGTCCTTGGTGAGCCAGATAGCCATGAGTCAGTTCACTTCCCAGCCGCTGCGAGCTCGGCGGCGCGCTTGGCGGCGCCGTCCATGGTGTCGACCCGCTCCACGAGCGGGTTGTTGGCGCCGTCGAGGATGGCGCGACCGGCCTCGGCGTTGTTGCCGTCGAGGCGTACGACCAGCGGCTTGGTGACCTGCTCGCCGCGGCCCTCCAGCATGGCCAGCGCCTGCACGATGCCGTTGGCGACCGCGTCGCAGGCGGTGATGCCGCCGAACACGTTCACGAAGACACTCTTCACGGCCGGGTCGGACAGCACGATCTCCAGACCGTTGGCCATCACCTCGGCCGAGGCGCCGCCGCCGATGTCGAGGAAGTTCGCGGGCTTGACGCCGCCGAACTGCTCGCCCGCGTACGCCACCACGTCGAGGGTGGACATGACCAGGCCCGCGCCGTTGCCGATGATGCCGACCTCGCCGTCGAGCTTGACGTAGTTGAGGTCCTTGGCCTTGGCGGCCTGCTCCAGCGGGTCGACCGCGGCCTTGTCCTCCAGCGCCTCGTGGTCGGCGTGGCGGAAGCCGGCGTTCTCGTCCAGCGTGACCTTGGCGTCGAGGCAGAGCACCCTGCCCTCGGCGGTCTTGGCCAGCGGGTTGACCTCGACCAGGGTGGCGTCCTCGGCGATGAAGGTCTTCCACAGGTCCACGGCGATGGCGACGACCTGGTCGGCGACCTCGGCCGGGAAGTGGCCGGCGGTGACGATCTCGCGGGCCAGCGCCTCGTCGACGCCGCGGTTGGCGTCGATCGCGATCTTCGCGACCTTCTCCGGCTGCTCCTCGGCGACGGTCTCGATCTCCATGCCGCCCGCGACGCTGGCGATGCACAGGAAGGTGCGGTTCGCCCGGTCGAGCAGGTAGGAGAAGTAGTACTCCTCCGCGATGTTCGCGGTCTCGGCGAGCATCACCTTGTGGACCGTGTGGCCCTTGATGTCCATGCCGAGGATGTCGTTCGCGCGGGCGTACGCCTCGTCGGCGTCGGCCGCGAGCTTCACGCCGCCGGCCTTGCCGCGGCCGCCGACCTTCACCTGAGCCTTGACGACGACCCGGCCGCCCAGCCGCTCGGCGATGGCGCGGGCCTCCTCCGGGGTCTCGGCGACGCCACCGGCGAGCACGGGCAGGCCGTGCTTTTCGAAGACATCGCGCCCCTGGTACTCGTACAGGTCCACCGATACCTCTTTGTTGTCTTAGCCCACGGCGTCGCAGGCCGGACACCCGCTGCAACGCGTAGGGACCACTGCCCATCCTCCGCTGGCTGGGCCTTCCGCGCAGCCTAACGGTCGGTCAGCGTGAGGTATCGGCATGACCGCCCGGTGTGCCCAACTGCACACCGGGCGGTGCGCGTCGATGCGCTCACGAGCCGACGGGCACCCGGCCCGCCGCCTGGTAGCGCAGCCCGGCGAGCAGCTCGTCCGGGGTCTGGCCGGCGGTGGCGATCGGCACGTGCACGTTGGTGCCGAGCTTCTTCATGCGCCGCTTCTGGGCGACCGCGACGCCCGCGCGGGCGCTCGCGTCGCCCTGCTTGGCCAGGTTGAACTGCGGCTCGATGCGCGCGTCACGCGGCTTCACGCACAGCTGCGGGCCGTGCCAATTACGTACGTAGATCGACTCGATGTGCTCCCAGGGCAGGTGCAGCACACGCTTGGGGTCGAGGTTGGGGCGCACGTAGACGCCGTGCGCGTCGGCGGCCAGCGGCACCTGGCGCAGCTGGCGGGCGGCCGTGATCGGCAGCGACACCCCCAGGCCGGCGACCAGCAGCAGCGCACCGCCGCCGAGCAGGCCGGAGTTCATGTTGCCGTAGCGGTTGCTGTGCACGGTCTCGCCCGAGTGCAGCAGCATGTAGACGCCGGCCGGCAGCATGAACAGCGCGAGCAGCACGAGCACCACCAGCTCGCCGCGGCGGTGACTGATGATGTGGCGCCAGGCGCCGGAGGGCTGGACCGCGAACGGCAGGTCCGCGGGCACGGTCTGGCGCAGGGTGGGCGTCGCCGAGGGCGGCGCGGGGGTGGGTTCGGGCATGGTCATGGCGCGAGAACCTAGCAGCCCGTCACTCTTTCCGGTGACCCCTGGAAACCCCGTAACCCCGGCGGCAGGGCGTCGTTGAGTCTGATGTCAGAGCGCTGCGGAAAACAAAACCGAAGCGGGATGACACAAACGGCCGATGCCCTGTCGGTCGAGGGGTGGCGGCGGGGCGTCGTGCATAGAGGAGCCGGGCGTGTGAGGGGTGCGTCCGGCTCCTCCCTTCTTCTTCCATAGTTACGACGATCGCGCCCGTGCCTGGTGGCACGGGCGCGGCGCTGTCCTGTGGGTCTGCTCAGGCGGGCTGGTTGGTGGCGACGTTGGCGCGCACCCAGTCCACGATCGCGTGGGTGGTCGCGCCCGGCGTGAAGACCTTGGCCACGCCCAGCCGCTCCAGCTCGGGGATGTCGGCGTCGGGGATGATGCCGCCGCCGAAGACCACCATGTCGCCCGCGCCGCGCTCACGCAGCAGCTCGACGACGCGGGGGAACAGCGTCATGTGCGCGCCGGACAGCACGGACAGGCCGACCGCGTCGGCGTCCTCCTGGATCGCGGTCTCCACGATCTGCTCCGCCGTCTGGTGCAGGCCGGTGTAGATGACCTCCATGCCGGCGTCGCGCAGGGCGCGGGCCACCACCTTCGCGCCGCGGTCGTGACCGTCGAGCCCGGGCTTGGCGACGACCACGCGAATACGACTGCCCATCAGTGCTCACCTCTCCGCCGTACTGACCTTAACGAACGGTAACCCACTCGAGGGCGGTCACCGCCAGCGGTCCGTCCGTCTCTCAACGCGACGCCTGTATATACGGCCTGCCCCGCATGCCGTCACCGTGGGTATTCATAACTTATATGTATGAATAGTGTCGTTATCGGGCAAGACGGGCCGGACAGTCGCACCGACAGCTAACAGGGGGCGGACAGGAGCTTGTGCCTACCCCTACGGGTTCGTTAAGTTGTGCCGCAGTGCCATCCAAAAGTGGGTGACAGAGCGTCGGGCCCCCCACCGGCGCCACCGATGACGGAGGCTGTTCGTGCCCGAGCAATACAGGCCGGAGCTGGTACGGGAGAGTGACCGCTACCGCGGTCGGCGCCGGGTGTCCACCCCCTCGCGCAGCAGGTACGCCGCAGTCGTCACCACCGCCCTGGTCGGAGCCGGGATCGTCGCCCTCGGGGCAGGCGCCGGCATCCAGGACGCGAAGACCGATGCGCTGATCGGCGACGCCGCGGCGCTCTCCGCCGCCGGGCTCGACGGGCGTGACGACGCCGCCGACCGCGCCAGCCGCGGCGACGACCGCACGCTGAGCACCTCCATCTCCTCCGCGCCGAACGCCTGGGTGCTCCCGGCGCACGACTTCCGCCTCACCTCCCGCTACGGCCAGCGCTGGGGCAAGTTGCACAAGGGCGTCGACGTCGCGCTCAACGAGGGCGTCCCGTTCGCCACGCTGCACGCGGGCACCGTCGTGCAGTCCGGCTGGAACGGCGGCTACGGCCAGTCGGTGATCATCGACCACGGCGACGGCGTCAAGACGGTCTACGGCCACGCGAGCGCGCTGCTGGTCAAGGTCGGTCAGAAGGTCCAGGCCGGCGACATCATCGCCCTCACCGGCAGCACCGGCCACTCCTTCGGCCCGCACCTGCACCTGGAGGTGCACGTGAACAACGTGGCGGTGGACCCGCTGCCGTGGCTCAAGAAGCGCGGCCTCGACCTCGAATTGGAGATCGAGGCGGCCTACGACGGCTCGATCAGCTGAATCACGGCTCGCGGCCGCCCGGTTTCACGATGATCCGGGCGGCTTTGTCGTATTCGGGGGACGCCCCGGGTGGCCCCGGTCACCGGCTTCGGGTGGCGCAGGTCACTCGACCCTGATGGGACTCGGGGTCGGCTCGGGTACGAAACCCGGGCAAAGATCCTGAGTCGTACATGCCGGATTGTCCGGATCCTCAGCGGCACCGGGTGGTCGGACCGGATTTGACCAGGCAACCTGGTTCGAGCCCGTGTCAACGAAGACCCGGAGGTTCCCACCTCATGCAAGGCAGCAAGACCGAACTCCTCAAGACCGCCCGCGCCAAGTTCGACCTGGTGAACGACAAGATCCGCAGCGGCCTGCGCGGCCGCTCCCGTCAGGTCGTAGCCGTCGCGGTTCTGGCCGGTGTCACGTCTGTAGGCTTCGTCGCCGCCAACATCGACAACGGACCCCAGTCGGTGACACCCGTGGCCCAGACCACCACGGTCAAGCGGGAGGCAGCCGCCGACCGCGCAGACCGCGCCGCGCGACCCGCCGCGAAGGCCAACGTCGCCGCCCCCAAGGCCGCGCCGAAGGCAGCGCCCAAGACCGCCCCGAAGGCGGCCCAGCCCGCCCAGGCCAAGGCCAAGGCCGGCACCAGCGTGCCCAAGGCCGCCCCGAAGGCCGCCGCCCCGGTCAAGGCCGCTCCCCTGTGGGGCAGCCCGATGCCGGGCGCGCAGGTCACCTCCTGCTTCGGCCAGCGCTGGGGCGTGCTGCACGCCGGCGTCGACCTGGCCGAGCCGGCCGGCACCCCGATCCGCGCGGTCGGCCCCGGCACCGTGTTCAGCACCGGCTGGGCCTACAGCGGCTACGGCATCTCCGTCGTCGTCGACCACGGTGACGGCTACTTCACGCACTACGCCCACATGAGCCGCGACGCGGTCCAGATCGGCCAGAAGGTCAAGGCCGGCGACCTGCTGGGCTACGAGGGCTCCACCGGTGACTCCACCGGCCCGCACCTGCACTTCGAGGTGCACAAGGGCATGTGGAACCAGATCGAGCCGAGCGCGTGGCTGAAGTCCCGCGGCGTGCCGATCAACTGCTGAGCCTTCCGCACACCCATCCCGCACCCCCGTGCACGAAGCTCCCGTCACGCCCACAGCGTGACGGGAGCTTCGTTCGTGTACGGGAGCGGAAAGGTCAGATCCGCTCCAGCGGCGCGTGCCGCAGCACCAGCCACAGCACCTGGTCGCCGAAGTCGACCTGCGCCTGCGCACGGGCGCCCGTGCCCTGCACCGCCAGCACCCGGCCCAGCCCGTAGCGCTGGTGGTTGACCCGGTCGCCGGCCGACACCGAGGGCGGCGCCGCGGCCAGGTCGCTCGCGGTGGCCAGCTTGCTCGGGTCCACCCCGATCCGGCTCGCCAGCGCCGCCGCGCGGGCGGTGTTGCCCACGAAGCCGGACGCGGGACGCTCCTGCGCGCGCTCCCGGCCGCCGATGCCGCCGCGGCCCCAGGACGTGTACGAACTCTCGGTGCGCTGCCAGTCGAGCAGCTCCGGCGGCAGCTCCTCCAGGAAGCGCGAGGCCGGGTTGTACTGCGGCTGCCCCCACGCCGAGCGGGTCACCGCGCGCGACAGGTAGAGCCGGCGCCGGGCGCGGGTGATGCCGACGTACGCCAGCCGCCGCTCCTCCTCCAGCTCCTTGACGTCGCCCAGCGAGCGCAGGTGCGGGAAGACGCCGTCCTCCAGCCCGGTCAGGAACACCACCGGGAACTCCAGCCCCTTGGCGGTGTGCAGGGTCATCAGCGTGACCACGCCCTGGTGCTCCGGATCGTCGGAGGGCACCTGGTCGGCGTCGGCGACCAGCGCCACCTGCTCCAGGAAGCCGTCCAGGGTGGGCGTCTCGTCGGCCGCCGCGGTGCGCTCGGCGTACTCCCGGGCCACGCTGACGAGCTCCTGGAGGTTCTCCACCCGGCCCTCGTCCTGCGGGTCCAGGCTCGCCTCCAGCTCCGAGAGCAGCCCGGAGCGGGTCAGGATCAGCTCCAGCACCTGCTCCGGCGGGGCGGTGCGGGCCAGCTCGCGCGCCTCGTCCAGCATCACCAGGAACTCGCCGATCGAGTTGACCGCCCGGGTCGAGATGCCCGGCGCGTCGGCCGCCCGGCGCAGCGCGGCGCCGAAAGAGACCCGCTCCCGCGCGGCCAGCGCCTCGACCACCGCCTCGGCCCGGTCGCCCAGGCCGCGCTTGGGCGTGTTGATGATCCGCCGCATGCTGACGGTGTCGTCCTCGTTGGCGATCGCGCGCAGGTAGGCCAGCGCGTCGCGGACCTCCTTGCGCTCGTAGAAGCGCACCCCGCCGACGACCTTGTAGGGCAGGCCGAGCCGGATGAAGATGTCCTCGAACACCCGGGACTGGGCGTTGGTGCGGTAGAACACCGCGACGTCGCCCGGCCGGGCGGACCCGGCGTCGGTGAGCCGGTCGATCTCGCGGGCCACCCAGTCGGCCTCGGCGTGCTCGTTGTCGGCCACATAACCGACGATCTGCTCGCCCGCGCCCTGGTCGCTCCACAGCCGCTTGGGCTTGCGGTCGCTGTTGCGGTCGATGACCGCGTTGGCCGCGCTCAGGATGGTCTGCGTGGAGCGGTAGTTCTGCTCCAGCAGGATGGTGCGCGCCTGCGGGTAGTCCCGCTCGAACTCCAGGATGTTGCGGATGGTCGCGCCGCGGAAGGCGTAGATCGACTGGTCCGCGTCGCCGACCACGCACAGCTCGCCGGTGTCCCCCACCAGCTCCTTGACCAGGACGTACTGCGCGTGGTTGGTGTCCTGATACTCGTCGACCAGCACGTGCCGGAAGCGGCGCCGGTATTTCTCGGTGACCTCGGGCTTGGCCTGGAGCAGGTGCACCGTGCGCATGATGATGTCGTCGAAGTCGAGCGCCTGCGCCTGCTGCAGCCGCTGCTGGTAGAGCTTGTACGCCTCGGCCAGCACCCGCTCGGCGGGCCCGTGCGGCGAGAACGCCTCCGGGTCGATCAGCTCGTTCTTCAGATTCGACACCTGCGCGGCCAGGCTGCGCGGCGGGTAGCGCTTCGGGTCCAGGTCCAGCTCGCGGGAGACCAGCTGCATCAGCCGGCGCGAGTCGTCGGCGTCGTAGATGGTGAACGACGACTTCAGCCCGGCATGCTCGTGCTCGGCCCGCAGGATGCGCAGGCAGGCCGAGTGGAAGGTGGAGACCCACATCAGCCGGGCCCGGCCGCCCACCTGCGCGGCGACCCGCTCGCGCAGCTCGCCCGCCGCCTTGTTGGTGAACGTGATGGCCAGGATCTCGCCCGGGTGCACGTCGCGGGCGGCCAGCAGGTACGCGATGCGCTGGGTCAGCACGCGGGTCTTGCCGGAGCCGGCGCCCGCGACGATCAGCAGCGGGGTGCCCTCGTGGGTGACCGCCGCGCGCTGCGGCTCGTTCAGGCCCTCCAGCAGCGCAGCGATCCGCGCCGACGGGTCTGCACTGGCACCGCGGGCGTTTCCGCTGGTCACAACGGCGCCGGCCGGGTCGCCGGACGGCTTCTGTTCGGGGAGGTCGAAGAGAGCTTGCATCGTCTGGAGAGTCTATGCGCCGCCCCCGACACCGGCCTCTCCCGCCCGGCCCGCCCCAGCCGGTCGCGGCGGGTCGGCCCGCGCCCGCAACCCGCCCGTGACATTTTGGTCGCGGGAGTATCACCGGGCGGCCGTAGCGCCGTGGAAAAGGATGCGCAAGGATGCCTTCATACCCTCACATCGCGCGCCGTTGCGTGATGCAGACTATGGAGGCCCCCCATGAATCACCCCCGTTCTCGGGGCTGGGCAGGCAAAACACGGCACCTGGCGATACCGGCGCTGGCGCTGGCCGTGGCGGCGACGATCCCGCTGAGCAGCGGCTCGGGCGCCTCTTCCGCACCGGCCGCGGCGTGGACCCCGCTGTCCCCCGTCTCGGTCAACCTCGCCGCGGCCCCCGAGGGCCAGACGGCGCTGGGCAACCTGCTGGCGTTCAACGACTTCCACGGCGCGATCGACCCGCCGACCGGCAGCGGCGCGGCCGTGCTGGGCACCCCCGCGGGCGGCGTGGAATACCTGGCGCACTGGGTGAAGAAGCTGCGCGCCGAGGGCGAGGCGGCCGGCCAGAAGGTCATCACCGTCGGCGCCGGCGACATGATCGGCGCCACCCCGCTGGTCAGCGCCGCGTTCCACGACGAGCCGTCCATCGAGCTGCTGAGCGAGCTGGGCCTGGACGTCACCTCGGTGGGCAACCACGAGTTCGACGAGGGCGTGACCGAGCTCAAGCGGATGCAGCACGGCGGCTGCCACCCGGTCGACGGCTGCTTCGCGGGCGACGGCTTCGACGGCGCGGAGTTCCAGTACCTCGCCGCGAACGTCACCGACAAGCGCACCAAGCTGCCGATCCTGCCCCCGGTCGAGGTCAAGCTCATCGGCGGCGTCCCGGTCGGCTTCATCGGCATGACGCTGGAGGGCACCCCGTCCATCGTCAACCCGGCCGGCATCACCAGCGTCGACTTCCGCGACGAGGTCGAGACCGCGAACCTGTGGAGCGGGCTGCTGCGCCTGCTCGGCGTGAAGGCCCAGGTGCTGCTGCTGCACGAGGGCGGCCAGCAGGGACCGACCGGCAACGTCTCCACCTGTGACGGCTTCACCGGCGTGATCTCGCCGATCGTGGCCGGGCTGCGCGACGAGATCGGCGTGGTGGTCTCCGGGCACACCCACCGCTTCTACACCTGCTCGCTGCCCAACAAGTCGGGCAACCCGGTGGTCGTCACCAGCGCGGGCACCAACGGCCAGCTGGTCACCGACATCACCGTGGCGCTGGACAAGCGCACCCGCACGTTCACCTCGATCGAGGCGCAGAACGTGATCGTGGAGAACGGCGTGCGCAACGCCGACGGCACCTGGCAGACCACCGCGCCGAACGTGTTCGTGCGCAACCCCGCGCTGGTCGACCCGGCCGCCAAGGTGATCGCGGACAAGTACCGCACCGCCGTCGCGCCGCTGGCCAACCGCGTGGTCGGCAGCATCGCCGCGGACATCGTCCGGGACGCGAAGCCGAGCGGCGAGAGCCCGCTGGGCGACGTGATCGCCGACGCGCAGCTGGCGTACACGGCCTCGGCCGGGGCGCAGCTCGCGCTGATGAACCCGGGCGGCATCCGGGCTCCGCTGACCTACGCCAACTCCCCCGGCGGCGAGCCGGCCGGCCAGGTCACCTACGGCGAGGCGTTCACCGTGCAGCCGTTCAACAACCTGGTGACCACCTACTCGCTGACCGGCGCGCAGCTCAAGGAGACGCTGGAGCAGCAGTGGGCCGGGTACGCGGGCCAGACGACCACCAAGTTCCTCCAGGTGTCGGCGGGCTTCACGTACTCGTACAACACCACGCTGCCGCTCGGCAGCCGGGTCTCCGACCTGAAGCTCAACGGGACGGCGATCGACCCGGCGGCGACCTACCTCGTCACGACGAACGACTTCCTGGCCAACGGCGGCGACGGGTTCACCACGCTGACCGGTGGCACGGGCCGGGTGTACGCGCCCGGTTTCGACGTCGACGCGCTGGTGGCGTACCTCGCGGCGGGCCCGGTGCAGCCGGGTCCGGCGGACCGGATCACGAAGCTGGGCTGAGGTCTCACATGATGGTCGAGGTGCTTGCGTCGCGAGGCAGCCGTGGCATACTTGGCGACGTGATCAAGCAGGCGTTCTACTTTACCTACGGCTCCGGGAACCCGGCAGTCGCAGGTCGCCGCTGAGCACGCAGACCTGACGAAAAGCCCCGGGCTCCCAGAGCCCGGGGCTTTTCAGCATCTCCGGGCCGCTGGTGAGCCACGATCCCACTGAGGAGTTCTGATGAGCGCCATCGCCCACGAGACCGGCACCACCGCACCCGAGGCGGCCGGCGAGATCACCTCGATGCGGGAACGCATCGACCAGATCGACGCCGCCCTCATCGCGCTGTGGAAGGAACGCGCGCTGATCTCGCAACAGGTCGGCAAGACCCGCGTGGCCTCCGGCGGCACCCGCCTGGTGCTCAGCCGCGAGCGCGAGATCATGGACCGCTTCCGCGGTGAGCTCGGCCCCGACGGCACCCAGCTGGCCCTGCTCATCCTCCGCGCGGGTCGCGGCCCGCTCTGACAGCCGCCCGGCGGCGGCCGGCCCCGGCGGACCGCACATGCACAGGGCACCGCCCGCGACGCGGACGGTGCCCTGCTCTATGTTGACCCGGTGGCGGGCGGTCTGGCCGGAGGCTCAACCCAACCGACCGTCCGCCGCCGGGAGACATCACTAACCCGCGTGCACCACGTCCCGGATCTCGGCGAAGTGGCAGGCGCTCGGGTGCGGCGACTTGGCGCTGATCTGCAGCAGCGGCGGCGTCGTCGCGCAGATCTCCTGCGCCTTCCAGCACCGGGTGCGGAAGCGGCAGCCCGACGGCGGGTTGGCCGGCGACGGCACGTCGCCCTCCAGCCGGATCACCGTCTTGTGCTGACGCGCCGTCGGGTCCGGCACCGGCACCGCGGACAGCAGCGCCTGCGTGTACGGGTGCGTCGGCGTGTCGTAGATCTCGTCGTCCGTGCCCAGCTCGACCATCTTGCCGAGGTACATCACGCCCACCCGGTCGGCGATGTGGCGCACCACCGACAGGTCGTGGGCGATGAAGATGTACGACAGGTTGAAGTCCCGCTGGAGGCCGTCCAGCAGGTTCATGACCTGAGCCTGGATCGACACGTCGAGCGCCGACACCGGCTCGTCGCAGACGATGATCTCCGGACGCAGCGCCAGCGCGCGGGCGATGCCGATGCGCTGCCGCTGCCCGCCCGAGAACTGGTGCGGGTAGCGGTTGATGTGCTCGGGGTTCAGCCCGACCACGTCCAGCAGCTCCTGCACCTTCCGGCGCCGGTCGCCCTTGGGCGCGGCGTCGGTGTGGATCTCGAACGGCTCGCCGATGATGTCGCCGACCGTCATACGCGGGTTCAGCGAGGTGTACGGGTCCTGCATCACCAGCTGGATGTTGCGGCGCAGCTTGCGCTGCTCCGCCGCGGACAGCTTCAGCACGTCCCGGCCCTGGTAGCGGATCGACCCGGCGGTCGGCTGCTCCAGGTTCATCAGCAGCTTGGCCAGCGTCGACTTGCCACAGCCGGACTCGCCGACGATGCCCAGGGTCTCACCCTTGTGCAGGTCCAGCGAGACGCCGTCCACCGCCTTGATCTGCCCGACCGTCTTCTTGAAGAGGACGCCCTTGCGGATCGGGAAGTGCTTGACCAGGTCGCGTACTTCGAGGATCACGTCACTCACGGCCGACCAGCTCCTCTGCGAAGTGGCACGCGCTGGCCCGGTCGCCCAGCTGGATCAGCGCCGGCCGCTCGGCCGAGCAGATGTCGCGCGCCATCCGGCACCGGGGGTGGAAGGCGCAGCCCGAGGGAATGCGCAGCAGGTTAGGCGGCAGACCCTTGATGGTGTTGAGCTCCTGGCCCTTGAGGTCCAGGCGCGGCAGCGAGTCCAGCAGCGCCATCGTGTAGGGGTGGCAGGGCTTGGCGTACAGCGAGTGCACGTCCGCCTGCTCCACGATCCGGCCGGCGTACATGACCGCGATCCGGTCCGCGACGTCGGCGACCACGCCGAGGTCGTGGGTGATCAGGATCATGCCCATGTTCCGCTCCCGGCGGATCTCCGCGAGCAGGTCCATGATCTGGGCCTGCACGGTCACGTCGAGAGCCGTGGTGGGCTCGTCGGCGATCAGGATCTCCGGGTCCAGCGCCAGCGACATCGCGATCATCACGCGCTGCCGCATACCGCCGGAGAACTGGTGCGGGTAGTCGTTGATACGGGTGGCCGCGGCCGGGATCTTGACCTGGTCCAGCAGCTCGATCGCGCGCTTCCTGCCGTCGGCGCGGCTCATGCCCCGCCGCTTGCGGAAGAGCTCGGCGATCTGGAACCCGACCGTGAAGACCGGGTTCAGCGCCGACAGCGCGTCCTGGAAGACCATCGAGATGCCCTCGCCGCGGACGAGACGGCGCTCGTCCTTGGGCATGGTGAGCAGGTCCTTGCCGCGGAAGCGGATGGCGCCGCCCGTCACGAACCCCGGCGGGGTGTCGAGGATGCCCATGATGGTCTGCGCCGTGACGCTCTTGCCGGAGCCGGACTCGCCCAGCACCGCCAGCGTCTCGCCGGCGTCCACGTGGTACGACACGCCGTTGATGACCTTGGCGACACCGTCCCGGGTGCGGAACTCCACGTGCAGGTTCTCCACCTCGAGGAGGTGCTGACCTGCCTTGCCGTCGGTGCCGAGGACCGGCGCCGTGTTCACCTTGATGTCCGTCACGTCGCCTCCTAGCGCAGCTTCGGGTCGAGGGCGTCGCGTACGGCGTCACCGAGCATGACGAAGCTCAGCACCGCGACCACGAGGAACGCCGCGGGGAACGCCATGATGTACGGGGCGGGCTCCATGAAGTTGCGGCTCTCGCCGATCATGATGCCCCAGGAGACCACCGGCGGGCGCAGGCCGACACCGAGGAACGACAGGGTCGCCTCCGCGCCGATGTACGCACCGAGCGTGATCGTGCCGACGACGACCATCGGCGCCATGGCGTTGGGCAGGACGTGCCGGAAGACGATCCGGCCCGGCCGCGCGCCCAGCGCCTGTGCGGCGTGCACGTAGTCGAGCTGTTTGGTGGACAGCACCGACGCTCGCATGATGCGGGCGAAGGACGGCCAGCCCAGCACGATGAACGTCAGGATCACCAGCGAGGTGATCCGGAAGGCGCTCGGGTCGCTCTGCACGGACGCGAACGTCGACAGGATCACCAGCGCGCCGAGCACGAACGGCAGGCCGAGGAAGATGTCGCCGAAGCGGGCCAGCAGGGTGTCCGTCCAGCCGCCCAGGTAGCCGCTGACGATGCCGAAGAAGCCGCCCAGCAGCATGTTGCCGAGCACCGCGAAGACGCCGACGACGATCGAGGCACGGGCGCCGTAGATGACCCGCGCGTAGATGTCCTGGCCCAGCACGTTGTACCCGAACTGGCCCTGCTCGCCGAACTTGAACCAGGCGCCGAAGTCCGGCTTCTCGAGGCTCTTGTGCAGGTCCTGGACCGTGGGGTCGACGGAGCTGAACAGCTGCGGGAATGCCGCCATCAGCACGAAAATCGTGATCAGGATCGCGGAGATCACGAACAGCGGCTTGCGCCGCAGCTCGTACCACGCGTCACTCCACAGACCGCGGTTCTTCTCCTTGCGGGGAGCAACCTCGGCGGCGGCCGGGGTCGCCGGCACGGCGGTGGGCTCGGTGGGGCTGGTGGCGGTCGCCACCTCGGGGCTACTCATAGCGGATCCTCGGGTCCAGGACGCCGTACAGCAGGTCGACGAGCAGGTTGACGACGAGGTAGACCAGCACGAGGATCGCCACGATGGAGACGACCACGCCGGACTCACGCCGGTTGATGGCACCGAAGAGCAGGCCGCCGATGCCGCGGATGTTGAAGATGCCCTCGGTGACGATGGCACCGCCCATCAGCGCGCCGAGGTCCAGGCCCAGCCAGGTGACCACCGGGATCATCGAGTTGCGCAGCAGGTGCACGCCGGTGACGCGGCTGGGGGTGAGGCCCTTGGCCACCGCGGTGCGCACGTAGTCGGCGCGGCGGTTCTCCACCAGGTTCACCCGGGTCAACCGGGTGATGTACGCCATCGAGCCACTCGCCAGGATGATGCCTGGGATGATCAGCTCCACGAACGGCGCGTCGGGCGAGACCGACGACAGGCCGAGCGCGTACCGGGCCACCAGGCCGATCACGAAGATCGGGACGGCGATGAGGACCAGGGTCGAGACCAGCACCAGGTTGTCGATGAAGCTGCCCCGGCGCAGGCCGGTGAGCACACCGGCGGTGATGCCGATCAGCGCCTCCGCGACGACCGCGACGAGCGCCAGCTTCATGGAGATGGGGAACGCCTGGGCCAGCAGCTCACCGATCTCGGTGCCGTTGAAGGTCTGGCCGAAGTTACCCGTGATCAGGTTCTTCAGGTACATCAGGTACTGGACGGGCAGCGGCTCGTCCAGGTTGAACTTCTCGGTCATGTACGTGACGTAGGCCTCGGGGCACTTCTTCTCGCCACAACGACCGGCGAAGGGGTCACCTGGGAGTCCCCACACCAGGAACCAGATGAGAAACGTCGTGCCGATGAAGACAGGGATCGCCTGCAGCAACCGGCGGAGGGCATACCGCCCCATGTCTTACTCCTCACTGAGCCTCGCTGAACATGAGCGACGTGCCGCGGCCCGCTAGGGCCGCGGCACGCCTCCCGTTATTCAGGGTCTTCTAGCTCACTTGACCGTGACGGAAACCAGGTCGAGCTCGCCGAAGGTGTTGATCACCACGTTGTCCAGCTTCTCGGACCAGACCGTCTGCTGCGACGAGTGCCACAGCGGGATGGTCGGCATGAGGTTCGGCAGCATGGCCTCGGCCTCCTGGTAGAGCTTCTCCGCAGCCGCGAGGTCGGCGGTGCCGTCGGCCTCCTTCAGCTTGTCGTCGAAGGCCTTGTCCGAGAACTTGCCGTCGTTGGACGACGCGTCGGTGCGCAGCAGCGGGTTCAGCCAGTTCTCGATGCTCGGGTAGTCGGCCTGCCAGCCGGCACGCGACATACCGGTCATCTTCTCGCCCACGACCAGGGTGCGGAACTCACCGAAGGTCGGGAACGGCTTGCCCTTGCACTCGGTGCCCAGCGCCTGCGAGATGCTGCCGCAGACCGCGTCCACCCAGTCCTTGTGCGAGGCGTCACCGTTGTAGGCCAGCGACAGCTCCTTCGGCTTCACCGGCGCGGCGTCCCAGAGGGCCTTCGCGGCGGCGGCGTCGAACTTGCAGGCCGCGCCACACACGTCGGCCTTGTAGCCGGACATGTTCGGGTTGACCCAGCCGTTCATCGGGATGCGGGTGCCGTTGAAGATCTTGTCGATCACCAGCTGGCGGTCGATCGCCATCGAGATGGCCTTGCGGATGTTCGGGTCGTTGTAGCCCGGCAGCCAGGTCGGCATCGCGATGAACGCGGAGACCGAGATCGGCTTGTTGCTGGCACGGTCGCCGAAGTCCGACTTGTACTGGTTGCCCACCAGCTTGGCCGACGGGACCTGCTGCTGGAAGTCGATGGTGCCGTTCTTGACGTCCTCGTACGCAGCGGCGTCGTCGGTGTAGACGCGGAAGATGACGTCCTTGACCTTCGCCTTGTCAGCGCCCTGGTAGTCGTCGTAGCGGGTCACGACCAGCTCGGTGTTCTTGGTCCACTTGGACAGCTTGAACGGGCCGTTGCCGATCGGGGCCTGGCCGAACTTCGCCGGGTCGGCGAAGAACGCGTCCGGCAGCGGCATGAACGCCGCGTAGCCGACCTTGATCGGCCACAGGTTGGACGGGCCGGCGAGGGTCACCTCGAAGGTGGTGTCGTCGACGACCTTCAGGCCGGAGAGCTTGTCGGTGGCCGGCTTCGGAGCCGTCTTCGGGCCCTCCTCGCCGTCCGGGTCCTCGGTGTGCACCTGGTCGAAGCCCGCGATGTCGGCGAAGAAGCTGCCGTTGATCAGACCGTTGGGCGAGTACGCCGCGTAGTTCCACGCGTCGACGTAGTTCTTCGCCACGACCGGCGTGCCGTCGTGCCACTTCCAGCCCGACTTGAGCTTGACCGTCCAGGTCTTGCCGTTGTCGGCCGAGGTGATCGACTCCGCGTTCGCCATCTCGGTCTTGGCGTCCTTGGGGGCGTACTGGGTCAGACCGGTGAACAGCGCGTCGATGACGACACCGCCCTGGGTCTCCGAGGTGCCCGCCGGGATCAGCGGGTTCTGCGGCTCGCCCCAGCTGATGATGAAGGAGCCGTCCTTCTTCTCGGGCTCAACCGGGTCGGCGCTGGAACAGCCAGCGGCCGCCAGGGCGACAGCCGTCAGACCGACTGCCACCTTCCATGGGGTAATCCCACGCATGCGTGTGCCTCCTCAGGCGCTCACGAGGGGGTGTGAGGTGGCCACACTTTCGCACCCCGCGACCACGCGCCGGAAGGGCCTGATACCAACCCGTTACCGAGCCGGGACGACGCCGATATCCCACAAAGAAATCTTTCACATCTCCGCGCGATCTCTTGACCAGCGGCTTTAGGGGCCACTCAGCCCGAAGTTGATCTAGGAGCGAAACACGACGGTAACTGGCATCCCAATCTATGGGCGATACCGAGAGTCACACCAGGCGTCGATCCGCCGCCCACCGCGACAGCTCGTAGCGGTTGGACATCTGGAGCTTGCGGAGCACGTTCGAGACGTGGGTCTCCACCGTCTTGATGGAGATGAACAGCTCCTTGGCGATCTCCTTGTACGCGTACCCCCGCGCCAGCAGCCGCAGCACCTCCCGCTCCCGGTTGGTCAGCTGGTCCAGCTCCGGATCGGCGACCGGCGCGTCCGGCCGGGCCGCGAACGCGTCCAGCACGAACCCGGCCAGCCGTGGGGAGAACACCGCGTCCCCGTCGGCCACCCGGCGGATCGCGTCCACCAGGTCCTCCGGCGAGATGGTCTTGGTCACGTAACCGCGCGCACCGGCCCGGATCAACCCGATCACGTCCTCGGCGGCGTCGGACACCGACAGCGCCAGGAACTTCACCTGCGGCTGCGCCCGGCGCACCGCGTCCAGCACGGCCCGGCCGCCGCCGTCGGGCATGTGCACGTCCAGCAGCACCACGTCCGGCACGACCGAGCCGATCATGGAGATGGCCTGCGCCACGGTGGCCGCCTCGCCCACCACGTCGACGTGCGCGCCCAGCTCCGCGCGCACCCCCGCCCGGAACATCCCGTGGTCGTCGACCAGGAACACCCGCAGCCGCGGGCCGCCGCCACCGGCGCTCTCGCTCATGCCTTCTCCTCCTTCGGCTCCCTCGGCGAGGTCACCGCCATGGTCAGCCTGACCTCGGTGCCCTCGCCGATCTCGCTGCGTATCTCCGCCTGCCCGCCGTGCCGCGCCATGCGCCCGATGATCGAACCACGGACGCCGTGCCGCCGCTCCTCCACCGACGCCGGGTCGAAGCCCTTGCCTCGGTCGCGGACGAACACGCTCAGCATCGTCGGCTCGGCCTCGGCGTACAACGACACGCTCTTGACCTGGGCGTGGCGGGCCGCGTTGACCAGCGCCTCGCGGGCCGCGGCCACGATCGCGGCCACCTTGTCGTCCACGGTGCGGTCGCCGACCACCACCGCCTCCACGGCGATGCCGTACGTGTCCTCGACCTCGGCGGCGGCCTGCTGCAGGGCCGCCGCGAAGTGCTCGGTCGGCGAGCCGGTCGGCTGGTAGAGCCAGTTGCGCAGGCTGCGCTCCTGGCCGCGGGCGATGCGCTGGACCGCGGCCGGGTCGCCCGCGTTGCGCTGGATCAGCGCCAGCGTGTGCAGCACCTGGTCGTGCACCATCGCGGCCAGCTCGGCCCGCTCCTGCTCCCGGATCCGGCCCTCCCGCTCGGTGCGCAGCGCGACCAGCGTGCGCCACAGCACCGGCGCGGCGACCAGCCCCACCCCGGCGAGCGCCACCAGCGCGAACGCGACCGCACGCCACATGTCGGCCCAGGAGACGCCCTCCACCACCGGGGAGTAGAGGAACACCAGCCCGAGGATGCCCACCGCCACCAGCACCCCGCCGGCCAGGAAGCGCAGCAGGTAGATCCGCCGGTCGCCGTCGGACAGCGCGGCCAGCCACGGCGCCGACGGCGACTGGTCCGACCAGCGCTGGCGCCGGTCCGGGTCGCTCTGGTGCCAGATGATGCCCGCGCCGACCGCGACCAGCGCCACCAGCCAGCCCACGGTCATGCCGATGCCGCCGTTGTTGAGCAGCGTGCTGATGACCATCAGGACCAGCCCGGCGGCCAGGAACGGGGCCAGCCGCAGCAGCGAGCGGCGCGACGGCTCGCCCGGCGCGGCCGGCAGCACCGCCCAGAACGCGGCGTAGAGCAGCGCGCCCAGGCCGTTGATGGGCAGCAGCAGGACGAAGATGATCCGGATCAGCGTGGGCGACAGGCGGGTGTTCGCCGCGATGCCCCCGGCCACCCCGGCGACCAGGCGGTCGGTCCGGGAACGGGTCAGACGGGGGTGTCCGGGCGCGGAGGGCTGCACGGGATCGATGGTTTCACGGGTGCGGCCCTGCCGCCCACGGGTGAGACCCCGGATACAGGGCGGCACCGCATCTCAGGGTCGGGTCAGGGTCGGGTCCTGAGGCAGGTCGGGCCGCTCGCGGGCCACCATCGAAGGCATGAGCGACGAGACCCCCACGCCCGGCGGCGCGGCGCCCACCGCCGAGGCGCCGCCCGGGGCGCAGGAACAGCCCCCTCCGCAGGGCGGGCCTTCCCCATACGTGTCCTGGGCCGCGCCGTACGGCCTGATCCGGCCGCGGCACGGCCGCTACCTGGCCGGGGTGTGCGGTGCGCTGGCCCGCGCGACCAGGACCGACCCGGTGCTGTGGCGCGTGCTGATCGGCGTGCTGTCGATCTTCGGCATCGGCGTCGTGATCTACCTCGCCGCCTGGCTGCTCACCCCGGCCGAGGACGACACCGCCTCGCCGGTCGAGGCGCTGTTCGGGCGCGGCTACTCCAGCACCTCCTCGACGCTGGCCCTGGTGCTGAGCGTGCTCACGGTGATCCTCATCGGGGCGGTGACCAACAGCTTCGAGGTCGCCGTCATCGCCGCGATCGGCCTGGTCATCGCCGCGCTGGTGGTCAGCCGTAACAGCCCCGGCGGGGCCGGCCGGGCGCCGCGCAGCGCGCCGGGCGCCACCTACCTGCCGCCGGTGTACTCGGCACCGGTGACCGTGCCGGCCGCCGCGCCCGCCCCGGGCGTGGTGACCGAGCCCGTGCCACCGGTGGACCCCGCCGGTTACCGGGCCCCGTTCGCCCCGCACGGCCCGTACGCCCAGGCGGCCCCGCCGCCGCCCCCGCCGCCGCCGGTCAAGGCGCCGAAGGTGAAGCCGGAGCCGTCGCGGCTCGGCCGCCTGATCTTCGGGCTGATCATGCTCGTGGTCGGCGCGCTGGCCATGGCCGACATGGCCGGGGTGTCCGTGCCGGGCAGCACGTACGTCGCCGCCGCGCTCGGCGTCACCGGTCTCGGCCTGGTCCTCGGCGCCTGGTTCGGCCGGGCCCGCGGCTGGATCTGGATCGGCGTGGTGCTGGCACTGGTCCTGCCGATGGTCGCCGCGGGCGGCGACTGGAGCCGGGAGCGCAGCCAGGCGGGCACCGTGGTCTGGATGCCCACCACCGTGGCGGAGCTGCACGACCGCTACGAGCACCGCTTCGGGGAGGCCACGCTGGACCTGACCGCGCTCGACCTCACCGGTCAGGACCTGCAGGTCACCGCGCAGATCACGGCCGGCCAGCTGCGCGTCATCGTGCCGGAGAAGACCGACGTCATCGTCGAGACCAGGGTGAACCTGGCCGACGCCGACGTCTTCGGCCGCGACATCAGCGGCGCGGGCCAGCGGGACACCCAGACCAGCCTCGGCCCCGACGGCAAGGGCGGCGGCACGCTGCGCCTGGTGCTCGACGTCAACCTCGGACACGCGGAGGTGGTCCGGTGAAGAACCACCGCACCGACTCGGTATCGCTCTTCTTCGGCCTGGTGTTCCTGCTGGTGTCGGGCGCGTTCCTGGCCCGGCACGCCTTCGACGTCGAGCTGCCCTCGCTGGGCTGGTTCATCGCCGGCGGCCTGATCATCCTGGGCGTGCTAGCCGTGCTCGGCGCGCTGTCGCCCAAGCGGCAGCCGGCCCCGATCCCGGCGGAGCCGGCTCCGGCGGACGCGGAGACCGCCGAGCAGCCCCCGGTGGAGCACGCGGGCTGAAGCCCGCGCCACCCAGCGCCCCTCACCGCGCGAGCCCGCGGTGAGGGGCGCTTATGCTGACCGGTGGACGAGCGAGCGAACCACACGGCCCGGTGAGGCTCATGCCGTCAGTGGGAAAGAAGGACACATGAGCAGCGAGCCGACCATGAAGCACAGCGAGGAGCAGGCATGAGCCAGTACCCGACCGATCGCCCCGACACCCCGGCCCTGGGACCGCTCGGCCAGATCCGCATCGGCGACCGAGCCGCCCGCACACTCACCACCGAACTCGCCCGCCACGCGGGCCCCAAGACCGCGCTGCTCGTCGGCGCCACCGCCGACTCCCTGGTGCTGGCCGAAGCGCTGGACGCGCTGCTGCCCGGCGACCGGCTCACCGTCGTCGCGGCCGACGTGACCGTCGCGGGCCACCTGGCCACCCTCGGCAGCTTCCTCACCGAGCGGGTCAAGGTCGTCGACGACCTGGCCGCCGCCGAGTCCGCCGACCTGGTCATCGTCGCCGAGCCGGTGGTCGGCTCCGGCGAGGAGGCCCGCAACACCGTCGAGCAGCTCAGCAAGTACGTCGCGGAGGGCGGCCTGCTGATCATCGCCGCGGTGGCCCTGCCGGGCCTCTCCGGCGGCGCGACCGACGAGCTGGACCGCATCGCCGCCCGCCAGGGCGTCGGCTCCGACCTGGTGCTGCGCAACACCCCGCCGGTACGCGTGCACCGCCTGCGCTTCACCGACGTGGACCCGGCCGTGGCGGGCAAGCTCAGCCCCGCCTTCCGCCCGTCGAGCGTGCCGCTCTACGGCACCATGAACATCGACTCCAACGGCGTGGCCGCGGCCGGCATCGCGCTCGGCGCCGCCGCGTTCCTCAAGGCCACCCGGCCGAAGTCGAAGGCGTGGATGCTGCCCGCGCTGCTCGCGGCGCCCGTGGCCGCGTTCTTCCGCGACCCGGAGCGCGAGATCCCGGCCGACCCGACCGCGGTGGTCGCCGCGGCCGACGGCAGGGTGCTGAGCGTCGAGCACATCTACGACGAGCGCTTCGCCGACGAGGAGTTCCTGCGCATCGCGGTGTTCCTGTCCGTGTTCGACGTGCACGTCAACCGGGCGCCGGTGGCGGGCAAGGTCGTCGACTACTTCGTCGAGGACGGCGGCTACGCCAACGCGATGAAGCCCGAGGCCGAGCACAACGTGGCGGCGTACACCGTGCTGGAGACGCCGGACCGCAGCCGGGTCGTCGTCGCCCAGCGCACGGGCCTGATCGCGCGCCGGATCGTGCAGCGGGCGCCGATCGGCGCGCTGCTGGCCAAGGGCGAGCGCTACGGCCTGATCCGCTTCGGCTCCCGCACCGACGTCTACCTGCCCGCCGACAAGGCCGAGGCCCTGGTCGCCCCGGGCGACCGCGTGGTCGGCGGCTCGACGGTCATCGCCCGGCTGCGTTAGTCGCCTCGCCGGCGTTGATCGCTGTTTCGTGTCACAAAGTGCGGCTGGACTGCACTTTGTGACACGAGACGCCGATCAACCCCGTCCCGGCACAGCAAAAGGCGCCGCCCCGGTCCACTGGACCGGGGCGGCGCCTTTTGTACGGCTGTCAGGCCACGCGCGTGGCCGCCCGGCGCTGGCGGGCCCAGAGGACCGGGCCGCTGATCAGGTAGACCAGCACCAGCAGGCCGAAGGTGACCTCCGTGTTCCAGACCAGGCCGACCAGCGGCAGCAGGAACAGCGTCGGCGGCAGCTTCAGCACCTTGGCGAGCTTGGCGTACGGGAAGCTGGAGACCATCGCGATGGCCAGCAGCACCACCCCGAACACCAGCGCCCCGGCGGGCAGCGAGCCGCCCAGCAGCACGGTCACCGCGAGCACGGTCGCCGCCATGGTGGTCGGCACGCCGCAGAAGAAGCGGCCGTCCTTCGGCGAGACGTTGAACCGGGCCAGCCGGATGGCCGCGCAGCAGGCGACCATGGCGCAGGCGGCGATGAGCACCGGCGTCGCGACGTCGCCCTTCAGGAACGAGAACACCACCACGGGCGCGGCGATGCCGAACGACGTCATGTCGCCCAGTGAGTCCATCTGCACGCCGAACGGGCTGGCCACGCCGAACTTGCGGGCCAGGGCGCCGTCGAGGCCGTCGAAGGTGATGCAGGCGAGCAGGCAGAGCGCGCCGTACATCGGGTTCTGGCCGGTGACCGCGAGGAAGATCGCGGTCATGCCGAGCAGCAGGCTGCTCAGCGTGCAGGCCTGCACCAGCGCGAACTTGATCCGGCGGTCGAGCGTGCGCTCGCCCGGCAGCAAGGGGATCGTGGTCGGGGTCGGCTGCTCCACCTCGGCCGTGGCGGCCTGCTCGATGGCGCGCAGTTCGACCGGGTCAAGGCCAGGCAGCGTGGGGCTCGTCGCGACGGGGTGGTCGGCCCTACGCAGGCGACCCACCGGCACCAGCAGCATCTGCCGGGCGATGGAGCCACCGGCGCGCAGGCGGCCGGTCCACTGCCGGCCCGCGGGTCGCGGGCTGTCCGTCAAGCGACGCCGACGCCATAAGGCTCTCGGCACGTGTCGTCCCTCCATGCCGGTTCGGTTCCTTTCCGCCGCCTCAGCGGACCGACCGGCTTTTGCGGCCTACACCATCGCACACCCCGGTGCGCGTTGGCGATACCCGGCACCTGATCTTCCAGGGCCGTCCTGCTGATGGGGGCAAATCGGCCGCCTGGACGCACACGCGTCCCGGGGGCTGTTTGGTCCGTCAGGTGGCAAGTCTACCCGACGGAGGAAATCAGGAAATATGTCGTAATTCTCGATGAGCGGAGTCGGTTAGTGGAATACTGCCCAGCTCAGCGGGGGTGAACCAGCGCGCCTGCGCGGTCGAGCCGCCGACCGCCTCGGTGACCGACGGCACGGTGGGCTCGGGCACCCGCACCCGGAACACGGCGCGCACCACGTACCAGTCATAGGGCTCGCCCTCCGGGCCCATCGCGGCCGGGTTGTGGTTCGAGTTGACCCGGAGCAGCTCGGTGACCTCACCGACCTGCGCGGACTCCTCGAAGATCTCCCGCAACAGGCCGACCGCGGGGGTCTCGCCGAAGTCGGTGCCGCCGCCGGGCAGGTGCCACTTGCCCGCGCCCGGGTAGTTCTCCGCGATCAGGGAGAGCAGCACCCGTCCGGCCGGGTCGGTGACCACGCCGTACGCCCCGAAGCGGGCGACCTTGCGCGCCCCGCCCAGGTCACGGCCGTCCGGCCCGACCTCGCCCGCGGTGTCCGGCGTCTGCGGGCGACGGCTGCTCGCCCGGCCCGCGGTGTCCAGGCCCAGCGTGTGCGCGGCGAACGGGATCAGGTCGAGCGAGGCGAGCCGCTCCCGCTCGATCCACTCGGGCAGGTCGGACGTGCCGCCGGTCTCCACGGTCAGCTCGCCGCCGGTGACCGTCATGTCGTAGATGATCCGGTCGTGGTGCAGCAGCACGTCCCGCCACGGGAACTCGACCAGGTCCGAGGTGACCTCGCGCAGGCCCGCGATCTCCGCGACGAGCCCGGTCTCCTCCCGGAACTCGCGCACCACGGCGCGCGCCGGGTCCTCGCCGTGCTCCAGGCCGCCGCCTGGCAGGAACCACACCCCCGGGAAGTTCGACCTTGCCGACGAGCGGACCAGCAACAGCCGGCCCTGCTCGTCGTGCGCTATGCCGTAGGCCCCGATCCTCCGCCGTCTCTCCACGACGACAGGTTATCGGCTGCCCGCGACATGATCACTCCAGCGAGGCCGCGCGCAGCGCCTCGTAGGTGACCTCGGTGCAGTCGTCCGGGCCCAGCTCGACCAGCTCGTCCCGGGTGACCCAGCGGGCCTCGGCGGTCGAGCCGCCCTGGTCGTACACCTTCGGCTTGGTGGCCCGGTCGACGCGCACCCGGTAGAAGGCGCGCACGCCGTGCCAGTCGATCGGGTAGCCCTCGGGCCCCAGCGACGCCGGGTCGCGGTGGCTGGCCACGCCGAGCAGCTCGCCGAGCCGGCCGCGCTGGCCGGTCTCCTCCACCAGCTCGCGGATCAGCGCGACGCCGGGCTGCTCGCCGTAGTCGGTGCCGCCGCCGGGCAGGTGCCACTTGCCCGCGCCCGGGTAGTTCTCCGCGATCCGGGTCAGCAGGACGCGCTGCAACCGGTCGGTGACCACCGCGTACGCCGCGAAGCGCTGCGCGCGGTGCAACCCGTCCGGACCCGGCGCCGCGAAGAAGGACGGGAAGTCCGGCACCTCATCGGGCAGCAGGTCGATCGCGGCCTCGGTGATGCCGAGCGCGCCGGCGGTGAACGGCCGCAGCGGCAGCCGGGCCGCGTCCTCGGGATGGAACCAGTCCACCAGGTCCGTGGGCTGGCCGACGCGCTCGCGCAGCGCGCCGCCGCGTACCCGGGCCGCGTAGATGACCCGGTCGGTGTGGATCGTGACGCCGCGGTGCGGCAGCGCCCGGATGTCGGCCAGCACGTCACGCAGCCCGGTCACGGCCACGCTCAGCCCGGTCTCTGCGGCGGTCTCCCTGACGACGGTGTCATTGGGATGCTCGCCGTGGTCCACTGCCCCGCCAGGCAGGGACCACACGCCCGGCGTACCGGACTGCGCCGAAGCGCGGACCAGGAGAACCTGGCCGGCTTCATTGGTGATGACGGCGTATGCGGCGATCCGCCGCAACGGCTCCAGCGCGGTGGTCACGAGAAACCATTCTCCCCCGTCAGGAAGATCCCGACAAGATGTCCGATTTTACGATCATGTTTACACCAGTTGAAGACGATTTGTACCGGCCGTTCGACCTACCCCAGAAGTGATCAAAGGCCCCACCCGACAAGGGTGAGGCCTCGATCAGAGAATATCGGGATTCACTCCCATTCAATGGTGCCCGGCGGCTTGCTCGTCACGTCCAGGGTCACCCGGTTGACCTCGCGCACCTCGTTGGTGATCCGGGTCGAGATCCGGGCGATGAGGTCGTACGGCAGCCGCGACCAGTCGGCGGTCATCGCGTCCTCGCTGGAGACCGGGCGCAGCACCACCGGGTGGCCGTAGGTGCGGCCGTCGCCCTGCACGCCGACCGAGCGCACGTCGGCCAGCAGCACCACCGGGAACTGCCACACGTCGCGGTCCAGGCCGGACGCGGACAGCTCCTGGCGGGCGATCAGGTCCGCGGCGCGCAGGATCTCCAGGTTGTGCTTGTTCACCTCGCCGATGATGCGGATGGCCAGGCCCGGACCCGGGAACGGGTGCCGCCAGACCATCTCCTCGGGCAGGCCCAGGCTCTGCCCGAGCGCGCGCACCTCGTCCTTGAACAGCGTGCGCAGCGGCTCGACCAGGTCGAACTTGAGGTCGTCGGGCAGGCCGCCCACGTTGTGGTGGCTCTTGATGTTGGCGGTGCCGGTGCCCCCGCCGGACTCGACCACGTCCGGGTAGAGCGTGCCCTGCACCAGGAAGCGCACGTCGCCCGCGGTGGCGATCTCGCGGGCCGCCGCCTCGAAGACCCGGATGAACTCCCGGCCGATGATCTTGCGCTTGGCCTCCGGGTCGGTCACCCCGGCCAGCGCGTCCAGGAAGCGGTCGGCCGCGTCCACGACCTTCAGCTTGATGCCGGTGGCCGCCACGTAGTCCCGCTCGACCTGCTCGGCCTCGCCCGCGCGCAGCAGGCCGTGGTCCACGAACACGCAGGTGAGCTGGTCGCCGACGGCCTTGTGCACCAGCGCCGCGGCCACCGCCGAGTCGACGCCGCCGGACAGGCCGCAGATCACCTCGGCGTCGCCGACCTGGGCGCGGATCGCGGCCACCTGGTCCTCGATGATGTTGCCCATGGTCCAGACCGGCTCGATGCCGGCCACCTCGTGCAGGAAGCGCTCCAGCAGGCGCTGGCCGTACGGCGTGTGCGCCACCTCGGGGTGGAACTGCACCCCGGCGAAGCCCCGGCTGACGTCCTCGAACGCGGCGACCGGCGCGCCCGCCGAGGCGGCGGTCACGGTGAAGCCCTCCGGCGCGGCGCTCACGCAGTCGCCGTGGCTCATCCACACGTCCTGGCGCGCGGGCAGGCCCGCGAAGAGCACGCCCGCGTCGGGCTGCGCGTCCACCACGGTGCCGCCGAACTCGCGCAGGCCGGTATGGCTGACCGTGCCCCCCAGCGCCGCGGCCATCGCCTGGAAGCCGTAGCAGATGCCGAACACCGGCACGCCGGCGTCGAACAGGGACGCGTCGACCTGCGGCGCGCCCGGCTCGTACACGCTGGACGGGCCGCCGGACAGGATGATCGCGGCGGGGTTCTTGCGCATCATCTCCTCGACCGGCATCGAGTGCGGCACGATCTCGGAGTAGACCCTCGCCTCCCGCACCCGTCGCGCGATGAGCTGGGCGTACTGGGCACCGTAGTCAACCACCAGGACGGGGCGAGGCGTCGTCATGACCTCAATCTTAGGGTGCGACGCAGGTCACCCCACGTAGTGCACCCCGTCCGGGTACGGGTACGGGTTGGCCTTGCAGCCCTGCAGGCCCTTGGTCTGCTGCTGCATCACCGGCGCGAGCCTGCCCTTGCCCGGGCAGAAGACGTGGCCGTGGCCCAGGAAGTGACCGACCTCATGGTTGATGACCATGGAGCGGTACACCTCCATGTCGGTGAAACCGTCCGCGCCGTTGGTCCAGCGGCGCAGGTTGATCACCACGTTGCTGCCCGCGCGGCAGGAGAAGATGCCGTTGGTGATCAGCCCGACCTGCCCGCACAGCCGGTCCACGGTGTCCGGGGTGGCCAGCTTGACGTAGAAGTTGGGCGACTCCCCCGGGCCGACCCGCTGCAGGCGCCACTTCTTCGAGGCGATCCAGCTGCGGTCGTCGGACAGGATCTCGTCCACCTTGGCCGCGAAGCCGTCGGTGTCGAAAGCCGTGATGCCCTTCTCCACCTGCACCTGGTAGCGGCGCAGGGAGCCCGCGCTGCCCACGATGTCCGTGCCGCCCGCGGCGGTGTGGAAGGTGCCCCCGCCGCGCTGCAGCACCGGCGTGTTCTTCGTCGGCTTCGGCTTCGCCGACGGGGAGGGCGAGGGTGGGGCCGACGGCGAAGCCTCCGCCGTCACCGGCGCCGACTCCGGCGAAGCCGCCTGGAACTGCGGTTGCGGCTGCGGTGCGCTGCCGCAACCGGCCAGCGCCAGCATGAGCAGCGCCACCGTCGTGACGCGAATCCTCCCCATGGCGATCACCCTATGCGGCAGTGGCTTCCGGCGGGAGCGACTCCCGGACGGCGATCTCAGGCGATCCGGCGATACGGCTGCCCGAGCGGCGGGCGCGCGTCCGGCTCCCCCTTGACCGGCCAGGCCGCGAACGCCCGCTCGGCCTGCGCGGTGATGGTCAGCGACGGGTTCACGCCCAGGTTCGCGCTGACCGCGGCCCCGTCGGCGACGTGCAGCCCCGGATGCCCGAACACGCGCTGGTACGCGTCGACGACCCCGCTGTCCGGGTCGGCGCCGATAACGGCCCCGCCGAGGATGTGCGCGGTGAGCGGGATGTCCATCACCTCGGTGAGCGCGCCGCCGGGCAGCCCGCCGATCTCCTCGGCGAGCAGCCGCGCCGCCTGGTTGCCGGCCGGGATCCAGGTCGGGTTCGCCGCGCCGTGACCCTGCGACGAGCGCAGCCCCCGCCCGCGCAGCCGGACCGTGAGCGAGTTGTCCACCGACTGCATGACCAGCGCGATGATCGTGCGGTTGGACCAGTCACGGACCGACACGGCCCGCAGGTAGGCGAAGGGCCACCGGAACATCGCCCGCGCCCAGCGCCCCGCCCGGCCCGGCCCGCCGTCGGTGAGCGCGGACTGCAGGAGCCCCATCGCGTTGGACCCCTTGCCGTAGCGCACCGGCTCGATGTGGGTCTGCGCGTCGGGATGGAACGAGCTGGTGATCGCCACGCCTTCGGTGTACCCCAGCGCCTGCTTGCGGGCCCGGCCCTGCGGCACGGTCGCGCCGACCAGCGACTCCGAGTTGGTGCGGGTGAGCGCGCCCACCCGGTCCGACAGGTGCGGCAGGTGGCCGTCCGCCTTCATCCGGTGCAGCAGCAGCTGGGTGCCCAGCGCGCCCGCCGCGAACACGACCTGGCCGGCCTCGATCACCCCCTGACCCGGCGCTCGGCGCCGCCGCGCGATCCGCGCCCCGGTCCGGGCCAGCTCGACGCGGTAGCCGCCCCCCTCGGCCGGCTTCACCGCGGTGACCGTGGACATCGGGAAGATCTGCGCGCCCGCCTGCTCGGCCAGGTACAGGTAGTTCTTGACCAGGGTGTTCTTGGCGTTGTGGCGGCAGCCGGTCATGCACTCGCCGCAGTGGGTGCAGCCTGCCCGCTCCGGGCCCTTCCCGCCGAAGTACGGGTCCGGCACGGCCTGGCCCGGCATGCCGAGGAACACGCCGACGGGCGTGGGGTGGTAGGTGTCGCCGACCCCCATGCGCTCGGCGACCTTGCGCATCACCTCGTCGGCGGGGGTGGTGCGGTCGTAGACGGTGACCCCGAGCATGCGCTCGGCGGTGTCGTAGTGCGGCGCAAGCTCGGCCTTCCAGTCGGCGATGTCGCGCCACTGCGGGTCGCGGTAGAAGGGGTCGAGCGGGCGGTAGAGCGTGTTGGCGTATACCAGCGAGCCGCCGCCCACACCCGCCCCGGACAGCACCAGCACGCTCGCGCCCGACTTCTCGCCCCGGTCGGCGCGCAGCAGCGTGAGCCGCTGGATCCCGTAGCAGCCCAGGGCCGGGGCCCACAGGAAGCGCCGTACCCGCCAGCTGGTCTTCGGGAAGTCGTGGTCGGCGAAGCGGCGGCCCGCCTCCAGCACGGCCACCGAGTAGCCCTTCTCGGCCAGCCGCAGCGCCGCCACACTCCCGCCGAACCCGGAGCCGATCACCACCACGTCGAAGCGCATGGCGGCATTATTACCGGCCAGTTAACTCCAGGGAAGCCCCGTCACCGGCGGCCGCATCGCTGAAGATCAGTGTCTCGTGTCAGAAAGTGCGGCCTGATCACACTTTCTGACACGAGACGGCGATCTTGCCCACCCACGACGCGACCCCACCCCTCACTGGGCCGGGCGGCCGACCTCGAACAGCCACTTCTGGAACAGGGTGTCCAGCTGCTGCCCGCTCACCCGCTCGGCCAGCGCGATGAACTCGGTGGTGGTCACATTGCCGTCGCGCTGCTCGCTGGCCCACGTCTTCAGGATCTCGAAGAACTTCTCGTCGCCGACCTGCTTGCGCAGGGCGTGCAGGGTCATCCCGCCGCGCTCGTACACGCTGCCGGAGAAGATGTTGTCCGCGCCGGGCGCGCCGGGCGCGATGTCCCAGATCCGGCTGCCCGGGTCGTCGTAGCGGGAGTCGAACTCCTCCTGCACGGTGGACACGCCGAGCTTCTCGCCCCACAGCCACTGCGCGTACGTAGCGAAGCCCTCGTTGAGCCAGATGTGCTGCCAGGCCTGCACCGACACGCTGTCGCCGAACCACTGGTGGGCCAGCTCGTGCGCGACCACGATGGTGTTCGCGCCGCGGCTCCAGAACGCGTCGGAGTAGACCGGCCGGGTCTGCGTCTCCAGCGCGTAGCGCACCCGCTCGTCGTCGATCACGATGCCGCCGTACGCGTCGAACGGGTACGGCCCGAAGTACTGCTCCAGGAAGTCGACGATCTCGGTGGTGCTCGCCATGGCCTTGTCGATCTCGCCCTTGGGCAGCGTCTCGGCGACCGCGGTGAGCACCGGCTTGCCCTTGTGCGTGCCCTCGACCAGCCGGTAGTCGCCGATCACGAAGGTGGCCAGGTAGGGCGCCATCGGCGAGGTGACCCGCCACTTCCAGCTGGTCCACGCGCCCTGGGCGGTCCTGCCGTCGAGCAGCCCGTTGCTGATCGCCTCCAGCTGCGTGGGCACGGTCAGCTCGATGGTGTAGAGCGCCTTGTCCTTCGGGTGGTCGTTGACCGGGAACCAGGTCGTCGCCGACTCCGGCTCGCCCAGCGTGAACGCGCCGTCGTGCGTGGTCAGGAAGCCGGTGACGCCGAGGTCGGGTGCTTTGATCGCCTTCGGCACGCCGCCGTACGCCACCACGGCCACGAACTCCTTGCCGTTCGCCAGCGGCGCGCCGGGCGTGATGATCAGCTCGTCGCCGTCGCGGGTGGACGTCGCGGCGGCGCCGTCGACGGTGACCTTGTCCACGGTCAGCCCGTGCAGGTCCAGGTGGAACTTGGCCAGGTCCGCCTTCGCGGTCGCGGTGACCGTGGCGACGCCGGTGAGCTGGTCGCTCGCCGGGTCATACTTGATCTTCAGGTCGTACGCGGAGACGTCGTAGCCGCCGTTGCCGTACGTCGGGAAGTACGGATCGCCCGCGCCCGCGAGGTCCACCGGCAGCGGCACCGGGGCGGGGAAGCCCGCCGCACCGGTGAACAGCGGCCTGCTCGGCCCGCCGCATCCCGCCGCCAGCGCGGCCGACACCGCCGCCATCACGATCCACGCACGCCTGCCCATGGGCTCCACCCTAACCACCCCTCACATGATCAAAGCTCCCGCCATGCTGTTCTCACAGCAAGACGGGAGCTTCGGTCGCGAACGGGGCTCAGCGGTCGAGCATCAGGCCGACCTTCTGGAACTCCTTCAGGTCGCGGTAGCCGCACTTGGCCATGGCCCGCTTGAGGCCGCCGAACAGGTTCAGCAGGCCGTCGGGGTCGGTGGCCGGGCCGAACAGCACCTGCTCCAGCGAGCCCAGCGGCTCCGGGGTCAGCCCGATCGAGCCGCGCGGCAGCTTCGGGTGGCTGGCCGACGGGTGCCACCACAGGCCGTTGCCGGGCATGCCCTCGGCCAGCGACAGCGGCGCGCCGAGCATGACCGCGTCCGCGCCGCAGCCCAGCGCCTTGGCGATGTCGCCCGACGTGTGCAGGTCGCCGTCGGCGATGAGGTGCACGTACCGGCCGCCGGTCTCGTCCAGGTAGTCCCGCCGCGCCGCGGCCGCGTCGGCGATCGCGGTGGCCATCGGCACCCGGATGCCCAGCACGGTGTCCGTGGTGGTCAGGTGGTCCGCGCCGATGCCGACGATGACGCCGGCCGCGCCGGTGCGCATCAGGTGCAGCGCCGTCTGGTAGTTCGTGCAGCCGCCGACGATGACCGGCAGGTCCAGGTCGGCGATGAACTCCTTCAGGTTCAGCGGCTCGTCCACCGTGGAGACGTGCTCGGCGGAGACGAGGGTGCCCTGGATGACCAGCAGGTCCACCCCGGAGTCCAGGATGACCGGCGCCAGCGCCAGGGTGTGCTGCGGCGAGACCCGGACCGCGACGGTGACGTTGCCGCCGCCGTCTGCGGCCATGGCGCGCATCTCGCGCACCCGCTCCGCGATCAGCTCCGGCTTGATCGGCTCGGCCGCGTAGAGCTGCTGCAGCCGGGCGGTCATGTTCTCCTCGTCGCCCGCCTCGGCCAGCGCCTCCAGCTGCTTGCGCGGGTCCTCGTAGCGGGTCCACAGGCCCTCGACGTTGAGCACGCCGAGGCCGCCGAGCCGGCCGAGCGCGACCGCCGAGGCCGGGCTCATCGTGGCGTCGGACGGGTGGGCCACGCACGGGATGCCGAACTTGTACGCGTCGAGCTGCCAGTTCGTCGAGACGTCGTCCACATCGCGGGTACGGCGGCTCGGCACGATCGCGATGTCATCCAGGTGGTAGCCGCGCTGCGCGGTCTTCCCCTGGCCTATCTCGACGATGTCACGCACGGTTGGTCCTCTCCGAGGTTCGCTTCAGCATGGCAGAACCTACCGCGAGTGGTAGTTCGGCGCTTCCACGGTCATCTGGATGTCGTGCGGGTGGGACTCCTTCAGGCCGGCCGCGGTGATCCGGACGAGCTGGCCGTGCTCGCGCAGCTGCGCGATGTCGGCCGCGCCGCAGTAGAACTGCGCCTGGCGCAGGCCGCCGACCAGCTGGTGGGCCACCGTGGCCAGGGTGCCGCGGTAGGGCACCTGGCCCTCGACGCCCTCCGGGATCAGCTTGTCCGCCTGGGTGACGTCGGCCTGGAAGTAGCGGTCCCGGGAGTAGGACTGGGCGGCCGGGCCGCGGGCCGCCATCGCGCCCAGCGAGCCCATGCCGCGGTACGCCTTGAACTGCTTGCCGTTCATGAAGACCAGGTCGCCGGGCGACTCCTCGCAGCCGGCCAGCAGCTGGCCGAGCATCACGGTCTCGGCGCCCGCCACGATCGCCTTGGCGATGTCGCCGGAGTACTGGATGCCGCCGTCGCCGATCACCGGCACGCCGGCGGGCGCGCAGGCCCGGGCCGCCTCCATGATCGCGGTGATCTGCGGGACGCCGACGCCGGCCACGATGCGGGTGGTGCAGATGGCGCCCGGCCCGACGCCGACCTTCACGCCGTCGGCACCCGCCTCGACCAGCGCCTTCGCGGCGGCGTACGTGGCGACGTTGCCGCCCACGACGTCGACCTCGGTCTCCTTCTTCAACCGCGCGACCAGCTCCGCCACCGCCCGGTTGTGCCCGTGCGCGGTGTCCACCATGACCACGTCGACGCCCGCGTCGACCAGCGCCCGTGCCCGCTTGTAGCCGTCCTCGCCCACGCCCACCGCGGCGGCGACCCGCAGCCGGCCCGCGGCGTCCTTGGTCGCCAGCGGGAACTGCTCGGTCTTCACGAAGTCCTTGACGGTGATCAGCCCGCGCAGCCGCCCCGACTCGTCGACCAGCGGCAGCTTCTCCACCTTGTGACTGCGCAGCAGCGCCAGCGCCTGCTCCTTGGACGCCCCGACCGGCGCGGTGATCAGCGGCATGGGAGTCATCACGTCGCGCACCCGGGTCGACATGTCGCTGACGAAGCGCATGTCGCGGTTGGTGACGATGCCGACCAGCGTGCCGTCCGCGTTCGTGACCGGCAGCCCGGAGATGCGGTAGCGGGCGCACATCGCGTCCACGTCGCGCAGCGTGTCGTCGGGCGAGCAGGTCACCGGGTTGGTGATCATACCGGACTCGGACCGCTTCACCAGGTCGACCTGGGCCGCCTGGTCCTCCACGGAGAGGTTGCGGTGCAGCACGCCGATGCCGCCCTGGCGCGCCATGGCGATCGCCATCCGGGCCTCGGTGACGGTGTCCATCGCGCTGGACACCAGCGGGATCTGCAGGGTGACGTTGCGGGTCAGCCGGGTCTGCGTGGTCACCTGGCTGGGGATCAGGTCCGACTCCCCTGGCACCAGCAGCACGTCGTCGAAGGTGAGGCCGAGTGGGATCTCGCGGGCGGCGTCCATTTTTGTCCCCCTGGGTCCGGAGCGCGGGCATATTGGCGTGATCGGGCTCGAATGAATGTTACCCAGCGTGCTGATGAGTCTCGAACTCGCCCGACCGCGGGATGCGCTGAGTCACTCGGGTGGCCCGCCCGGGGCACTCGACGGCATCGCGATCTGTCGCTGACGCGCGGGGGACTCATGCCCCCGCTGCCGCGCCGAGAGGACTAACGTGAAGGGGTGCAGCACGACGAGCCCATTGACCCCTTCCACGGGGACCCGACCGACCCCACGGCGGGCCTCTCGGACCCCGAGGGCGACACGTACGGCGAGCTCTCCACGCAGGAGCGCGCCGACCTGCTCGCCGACCTCGCCGAGCTCGAGGTGTACCAGGTGCTGCTCTCTCCCAAGGGCATCCGGGGCCTGGTCGTGGACTGCGAGGACTGCCGCGAACCGCACTACTTCGACTGGGACCTGCTGCGCGGCAACCTGCGCCACCTGCTCGACTCGGGCCGCCCGCGGGTGCACGAGCCCGCCTACGACCCCGACCCCGACCACTACGTCACCTGGGAGTACGCGCGCGGCTACGCCGACGCCGTCGACGACATGGTCGAGGAGTAACCGCTCCCCACGGATGACCGAAGCTCCCGCCACGCTGCCGGAACAGCCTGGCGGGAGCTTCGTCCGTCAGGTCAGAAGACCAGGCCCGCCCGGAAACCGGCGGCCACCGCGTGGGCGCGGTCGCGCGCGCCCAGCTTGCGGAACAGGCGTCTGGCGTGCGTCTTCACGGTGTCCTCGGAGACGAACAGGTCCCGGCCGATCTCGGCGTTGCTCTGCCCGTCGGCCATGCCCCGCAGCACCTGCAGCTCCCGCTCGGTCAGCGTGACCGACCGGGCCGGGCGCACCGGCGGGGCCTCCCCCGCCTGATCACCACGCTGGACGGGCACCACCGCGGACGGCATTGCCGCGGCCGGGCGGTTCGCGTACGGCACGGACATCCCCGGACCGGCTGGCGGCATGGGCCGCCCCGGACCGGCGGGCGCCCTGGTCGCCCCGGCCATCACCCCGGCGACCGCCGGGCGGGCGGCGTCGGCGGTGCGCGCGGCGGGCCGGCTGACCAGCAGCAGGGCCTTGGCGGCGGTGCTCACCGGATCGGGCTCGGTGCCGCCGATGAGCCCCCGGGCCCCGGCGCGGATGGCGGCCTGCGCCGTCGCCGGCTCCTCCGGCCCGAACAGCAGCAGGACCGTATGCGGCACCGCGGCCATCACCTTCCGCGTGAATCCGACCGTGTCCGGTCGGGTCAGCGCCGTGTCCGCCAGCACGATCCCGGCCGGGAACGCGGCGAGCTGCGCTATGGCCTCAGCGGCGCTGGTCGCGGTACGTACGCCCGCGGCCACCCCCAGGCGCTCGGCGCACGAGGCGATGGTCGCGGCCGCCGCGGCGGTGCGGACGCAAACGAGGACGGTCTGCACGGTGATCCCCCTCTCTCCTGCGAAGAAGACCACGAGACACCCAGATCATTACGCACTTTCCGGGGATTCCGTCGAAAACTCAGTCCAGCTCTACCTGATCATCCACTGGATGGCGACAAGTGGACGTACATGGCGTAACGTGCTGACGTTGTCCTAAATCTCTTCGCTTGACCCCAAGCCTCCCATCCCCTAGGAGGTCACATGGCTCACTTCCGCAGACTTCCCGGTCCGATAGCCGACGTTTGGGACTGGCAGCACCACGGCGCGTGCAAAGGCCGTGACAGCCTGCAGTTTTTCCACCCCGATGGTGAGAGAGGCTCATCTAGGGGCCGCCGCGAGAATGCGGCGAAACAGGTGTGCGGGCGGTGCCCGGTCCGCGCCGAGTGCGCCGCGCACGCCCTCCTCACCCGCGAGCCGTACGGCGTCTGGGGCGGTTTCACCGAGCACGAGCGGCACCGCCTCCTCCAGATCGGCTGGCGCGACGTCGCCGACCGCCGCGGTGACCGCGTGGACGTGCAGCGGCTCGAATCCCGCCTGTCCGCCTCGGTCAGCGCACCTGCACGCTGATCGTGTGCCAGCCCGTCGCCCCGTCCGGGAACGGATCGAGGCGCGTCTCCGGCTGCACCTGACCGGTGCTGTCGGCGGCGCGCACCGCCAGCGTGTGCGGGCCCGGCGTGGCGTCCCACCGGAAGGTCCACTGCCGCCAGGTGTCCGGTGACACCGTGCCCGCCGGGTCGGCGGGCTGCCACGGGCCGTCGTCGACGCGTACCTCCACCGCGGTGACCCCGCGGTGCTGCGCCCAGGCGACCCCGGCCACCACGACCGTGCCCGCGTCGACCGTGCCCCCGTCGCGGGGCGTGTCGATGCGGGACTCGGTCTTGATCGGGCCCTGCGCCGCCCAGCCCCGGCGCACCCAGTACGCGTCGAAGTCGGCGAAGGAGGACAGCTCCAGCTCGGTGACCCACTTGGTGGCGCTGACGTAGCCGTACAGGCCCGGCACCACCATCCGTACCGGGAAGCCGTGCTCGACCGGCAGCGGCTCGCCGTTCATCGCGACGGCGAGCATCGCGTCGCGCCCGTCGCGCAGCGCCGCGGTCGGCGTGCCACAGGTCCAGCCGTCCGCCGAGCGGCTCACCACCTGGTCCGCGCCGTCCAGCGGCCCGGCCTCGTCCAGCAGGTCCTTCAGCGGCACGCCCAGCCAGCGCGCGTTGCCGATCAGGTCCCCACCCACCTCGTTGGAGACGCACGCCAGCGTCACGTACCGCTCGATCATCGGACGGGCCAGCAGCTGCTCGTAGGTGAGCGTCAACGGCCGGGCCACCCGCCCGTGGATGCGCAGCTGCCACGTCGCCGGGTCCACCTGCGGCACCACCAGCGCGGTGTCGATGCGGTAGAAGGTGTCGTTCGGGGTCACGAACTCGGAGAGCCCGTTGACCGGCGGGTCCACCGTGCCCGGCAGCGGCGGTGCCGGGCTGGCCGGGGCGGGCAGCTTGATCTCCCCGCGCGCCTGCTGCACGCCCTGGCGCGCGGCCAGCGTCCGGCCGAGGAAGCCCACCACGGCCGCCGCCCCGAACCCGGCCACGCTCAACCGCAGGAACCGCCGCCGCCCGGCCTCCAGAGCCTTCGGGTCCTCGATCACCGGTGCTTCACCGGCACCCTCCGCGGCAGTCGCCGCGCGGAGCAGCAGGCGCAGCACGGCGACGGCGGCGGCCGCGCCGAGCAGCGACGGCAGCACCGCCGCCGGGCCCGCGTTCGGGCGGGTGACCGCGGCGGCTGCGCCGACCAGGCCGAACAGGGCGATCCCGGCCACGCCCCAGCGGAAGTCCCGGCGCGCCGCCAGGCCGACCAGCGCCGCGAACACCGCCAGCAGCAGGGCCGTCCCGATCAGCAGGGCGATCTTGTCGTACACCCCGAACAGGCTGATCGCGAAGGCCTTCACCGGCTCCGGGACGGCGTCCACCACCACGCCGCCCACCGCGATCAACGGGGCACTGCGCGGCCCCGTCCATACCGCGACCAGCTCACCCAGGCCCACCGCCACCGCGGCGGCGGCGAGCCCCGCCACGACCGCACGTCTCCGACTCACCACGCCTGCCAGTCTGCGCCCCGCGCCCCGCCCCAGACCATGCCCGAACGCCTTACCGATCCCTTACCGACCCCGTCGCCCCTGCGGGCCGCCAGTTTCGGGGAAAGTGCAGCCGTCCCGCCACCCGAAGCTGCAGTTTCCCCGAAACTGCAGCCGGCCCAGCCGGCCCAGCCGGGGCCCGGCCGGCCAGCGCGGGACGGGCGGGGCGCCGGTCAGGTGAGGGGGATGGTGACGGCGATGTTGGGGGGTGCGTCGAAGCTGCCGTGGATGACGCTGAAGGACAGGCGCACCTCGGTCACCTCGGGTCCGAGGACGCCGTCGAACACGATGGTGCCGGTCGCCTCACCGTCGGCGGGCACGGTCTGCGGCCAGTCGCCCGCGGCCGGGTCCGGCTGGAGCGTCCGGCCCGGGGCGGTGAGCTGGGCACGGCCGAACACGGGCAGCGTCAGCGCGTCCCCGCCGCTGTTCACCCCACGGATCTTGACCTTGGTGGCCTGGCTGGTGACCTCGACGCTCAGCACGGTGATGGTGAGCGGCCCGCCCGTCTCGGAGACCTCCTCCGCCAGCCGCTCCTGCCCGGTCTCCTGGCCCTTCTTGATCCACGGCGGGGTGGCGAACTCGTTCAGCTGCTGCACGGCGGCCTGCATCGCGGTGGTCGCCAGGTAGCCGCCGCCCGCGCACAGGCCGAGCAGCAGCACGGCGGTCAGCACCAGCCCGGCTCCGCCGCGCCGGGGAGGCGTCGCGCCGCTCGCCGGACGGGCCGCTGCCGCGCCGGCCGGGTAGCCGCCGTGAACGCCGCCGGGAGCCGGTGTCCCGCCGTACCCCACAGGTGCCGGACCGCCGTGGCCCGGGGTGCCGCCACCGCCGGGCGTCGCCGGATAGGCGCCGACCGCCGCCGGTGTGGCGCTCTTGCCGGCGTTGCTCTTGGCGAGGTCGATGGCGCCCAGCAGCAGCGCCACGAGCAGGCCGACACCGCCCGAGATGAGCAGCGCCTTGGACCTGCTGACCTCGGCCGCGGTCAGGTAGTCGGTCAGCCCCGTGCCCAGGGTCGCCACTACGTAGGCGAGCCCCACGAAGCCGAAGTACCGCACGAGCCCGCGCCCTGTCATGGCAGGGACCTTATCGACGGGCGCCGTCGTCACCAACGACGGAAAGACGACAGCGGGCCCCGGCCGGAGCCGGGACCCGCTGTGCGGTCAGCCGTACGGGCTCAGAAGCCCGGCCCGTGCTGGTGGCCGTGGCCGTGGCCGTGCGAGTGGCCGTGGCCCCCGCCGTTCGCCTCCGCCTTGGCCGGCTTCTCCACCACCAGGGACTCGGTGGTGAGCAGCAGGCCCGCGATCGACGCGGCGTTGATGGCCGCGTTGCGGGTCACCTTCACCGGGTCCACGATGCCGGACTTGGCCAGGTCGACGAACTCGCCCTTGGCCGCGTCGAGGCCGTGGCCCCAGTCGCTCGCGGCGACCTTCTGCACGATGACGTAGCCGTCGTGGCCGGCGTTCTGCGCGATCCAGCGCAGGGGCTCGACCAGCGACTTGCGCACGATCGACACGCCGACCTTCTCGTCGCCGGTCAGGCCCAGGTCGTCGTCGAGCACGCTCGCGATCTGGGTGAGCGCCGCGCCGCCGCCGGGCACGATGCCCTCCTCGACCGCCGCGCGGGTGGCCGCGATGGCGTCCTCGATGCGGTGCTTGCGCTCCTTCATCTCGACCTCGGTCGCGGCGCCGACCTTGATGACGGCGATGCCGCCGGACAGCTTGGCCAGGCGCTCGCCCAGCTTCTCCTTGTCCCAGTCGGAGTCCGAAGCCTCGATCTCCTTGCGGATCTGCGAGACGCGGGCGTCGACCTCGGCCTTCGCGCCGGTGCCGTCCACGATCGTGGTGGTGTCCTTGGTGATCACGGCGCGGCGCGCCTGGCCCAGGGACTCCAGGCCGACCGAGTCGAGCTTGTAGCCCAGCTCGGGCGCGATCAGCTCACCGCCGGTGAGCACGGCCAGGTCCTGCAGCATCGCCTTGCGGCGGTCGCCGAACCCGGGCGCCTTCACCGCGGCGACCTTGACGGTCTTGCGGATCGAGTTCACCACGAGGGTGCTCAGCGCCTGGCCGTCCACGTCCTCGGCCACGATCAGCAGCGGCTTGCTGGTCTGCAGGACCTTCTCCAGCAGCGGCAGCAGCTCCTCGATCGCGGAGATCTTGCTGGTGGTGATGAGGATGTACGGGTCGTCCAGCACCGCCTCGCCCGACTCGGGGTCGGTCACGAAGTGCGGCGAGATGAAGCCCTTGTCGAACTGCATACCCTCGGTGACGTCGAGCTCGGTGGACATGGTCGAGCCCTCCTCGACGGTGATCACACCGTCGCGGCCGACCTTGTCCATCGCCTCGGCGATCAGCTCGCCGATCGTGGCGTCCTGCGCCGAGATGGTCGCGACCTGCGCGATGTCCGACTTGTCGGCCACCGCCACGGCCTTGCCCAGCAGCGCGTCGCTGACCTTGGTCACCGCCGCGTCGATGCCGCGCTTGAGACCGGTCGGGTTGGCGCCGGCCGCCACGTTGCGCAGGCCCTCGCGGACCATCGCCTGGGCCAGCACGGTCGCCGTGGTGGTGCCGTCGCCGGCGACGTCGTTGGTCTTGGTCGCCACCTCCTTGACCAGCTGCGCGCCCAGGTTCTCGTACGGGCTGGACAGCTCGATCTCCTTGGCGATGGTCACACCGTCGTTGGTGATCGTGGGCGCGCCGAACTTCTTGTCGAGCACCACGTTGCGGCCCTTCGGGCCCAGCGTGACCTTGACCGCGTCGGCGAGCGCGTTGACCCCGTGCTCCAGCAGGTGGCGGGCGTCGTCGGAGAAGCTAAGGATCTTCGGCATCAATCGTCTCCCTTAAACGTCACGATGCCCCGGCTCGCCCGTGAGGGCGGGCCGGGGCATCGCACAGATCACTTCTCGACGACCGCGAGGACGTCGCGGGCGGAGAGCAGCAGGTACTCCTCGCCGGCGTACTTGACCTCGGTGCCGCCGTACTTCGAGTAGATGACCTTGTCACCCACCTTGACGTCGACCGGGATGCGGTTGCCCTTGTCGTCGACGCGGCCCGGACCGACCGCCAGGACGGTGCCCTCCTGCGGCTTCTCCTTGGCGGTGTCGGGGATCACGAGGCCCGACGCGGTGGTGGTCTCAGCCTCGTTCGCCTGGACCAGGATCCGGTCCTCGAGCGGCTTGATCGCAACCTTCGTCGCGGTAGTCACGAGCATACCCTCCTGGGGTATAGCCCCAGGTCCCGCGGCACGAGACCCAGGTGTTGTCTTCTGGTCGAGTAGGCCGCCCGGTGCGGCGCCGTCGTCGCGGGTGTCGGCGTCGCCGGGCGGTCGTGCGTTAGCACTCTGCATGGCAGGGTGCTAACTCGAACATTATGCCGGACCTAGCACTCAGTCAAGGAGAGTGCCAGCCGCCACTCAGTGAATTTATCCGATTCACCCTGGTGTCCGGCGCGCCCGGGAGGCGCTGCGAGAATCAGCCCGTGGATCTCGACCAGCTGGCGCTGCTGCGTACCCCCGACGGAGCGGCGGCGCTGGCGCTGGCCGCCGAGCTGGCCGGCGCCGACGAGCTGGCCGCCGCCTCGGCGCTGCGCGCCCGCGGCTTCCCACCCGGCCTGGCCGCCGCCGCGCTGACCCAGGTCACCCTGCGGGCCCGCGCGGGCGCCAAGTTCGGTGCCGACGCCCCGCGGGCCTTCCTCACCCGGGCCGGGCTGGAGCAGGCCACCCGCGAGATCGTCGCGGTACGCCGCGCCGCCCGGCTGCGTGCCGCCGGGGTGACCGCCCTGGCCGACCTGGGCTGCGGGCTCGGCGCCGACCTGCGCGCCGTCGCCGCCGCCGGGATCCGGGCCTACGGCGTCGACGCAGATCCCGTCACCGCCGCCTGCGCCGCCCTCAACGTGCCCGACGCCACCGTGACCTGCGGCGACGCTCGCGATTTCGACCTGAGCGCAGTCGACGCCGTCTTCTGCGACCCCGCCCGCCGCAGCGGCGGCCGCCGCGTCTTCCGCCCCGAGGACTACTCCCCGCCCTGGGACTGGGTGACCGCCCTGCCGCAGCGCGTCCCGAACACCGTGCTCAAGCTCGCCCCCGGCATCGACCAGGCCCTGCTGCCACCCGGCGCCGAGCTGGAACTCGTCTCCGTCGACGGCGACGTGGTCGAGGCCGCCGCCTGGTGCGGCCCCCTGGCCCGCGCCCCGCGCCGCGCCACCGTCTTCCGCGACGGCATGCCCCACGAACTCACCGGCACCGGCGAGGAAACGGCACCCGTCGGCCCCCCCGGCCGCTACGTCACCGACCCCGACGGCGCCGTCGTCCGCGCCCACCTGGTCGCCGAGCTGGCCGCCGCCCACTCCGCCCGCCTCGCCGACCCCACCATCGCCTACGTCTGGACCGACACCCCCGTGACCTCCCCCTTCGGCCGCTGCTTCGGGGTCGTCGACACCATGCCCTTCTCCCTCAAACGCCTCCGCGCCACCCTCCGCGAGCGCGGCATCGGCCGCCTGGAGATCCTCAAACGCGGCTCCGCCCTAGACGTCGAACAACTCCGCCGCGACCTCCGCCTGACCGGCCCCAACCCCCTCACCCTCCTCCTAACCCGCATCTCCGCCACCCCCACCGCCGTCCTCGCCCACCCGGTCGTGCGTTGATCATGAACTTATGGACGTGTTCGACGGCGTGTCGCCACCCCCACACCGTGATCACCACCGGCACTGCCACCCGCAGCTGGATCTAGATGAGTTGTGGTCGCCGGAGCGACAACAGGTCTCCTAGATCCGGGACTCTGGCAGGCGGGCGGTAGCATCGCGCCATGGCCAGCCAGGGGACGCCCGCGACGGCGCTGCTCACCAAGCAGAAGGTGACGCACACGCTGCACCCGTACGAGGTGTCGGCGGACTCCCCCAACTACGGCGCGCTGGTGGCCGAGGCGATCGGCGCCGACCCGGCCCGCGTGTTCAAGACGCTGGTCACCGAGGTCGACGGCAGGCTGACCGTGGCCGTGGTGCCGGTGACCGGCGAGATCGACCTGAAGGCGCTGGCCGCGGCGGCGGGCGGCAAGAAGGCGGCGATGGCCGACCGCGACCTGGCCGAGAAGACCACCGGCTACGTACGCGGCGGCATCAGCCCGCTCGGCCAGCGCAAGCGCCTGCCCACCGTGATCGACCAGTCGGCCCTGGACGGCGACGCCATGTACGTCTCCGCCGGCAAGCGCGGCCTCCAGCTCCAGCTGGCCCCCGCCGACCTGGTCCGCCTCACCCAGGCCGTCCTCGCCCCCATCGCCCGCCCCTGACCCACCCGCGCCGCCCTCTCCCGCGTACCCCCGAAGATCGTGACGATCTTGCGCGAAGTGTTAGGGATATGTCCTATTTGGGCGTGTCGCACCCACAGTCCGCGCAAGATCGGCGCGGGAGGGGGCGGGAGGGGTGGCGGGGCGGGAGGTGGTTTTGGGGGGTGGATCTTTGGTTACGGGGACGTTGCTGAATTGTTATTGCCAACAACAAACCCGGGGCTTGCGCGTTTGGTTTTGTTCCGCATACGTTGTCGCACACAACAAAACCCTTGTGACCGGCCTCACGCACCGCTGACAGCTCTGGCTTCGCCGGCCCGAACGGCCGAACACAACCGCACCACCGTTGAGTACACACCCCTGAATCCGAGAGGATTTGAGCAACGATGCGCAAAGGGATCCTGGCTCTGACCATGACGGGCGCCCTCGCCCTCACCGGTCTCGCCGCCTGTGCGGAAGACACCACCGACCCCGGTGCGGCGAAGACGCCGAAGATCGGCGTCATCCTGCCGGACAGCAAGTCCTCGGCCCGCTGGGAGACCGCGGACCGCAAGTACCTCGAGGAGGCCTTCAAGGCCGCCGGCGTGCAGTACGACATCCAGAACGCCCAGGGTGACAAGACCCAGTTCCAGTCGATCGCCGACCAGATGATCACCGGTGGCGTGACCGTCCTGGTCATCGTCAACCTGGACTCGGGCACCGGCAAGGCCGTGCTGGACAAGGCCAAGGCGCAGGGCATCCCGACCATCGACTACGACCGGCTCACGCTGGGCGGCGGCGCGGAGTACTACGTCTCCTTCGACAACGTCGCGGTCGGCCGCCTGCAGGGCGAGGGCCTGGTCAAGTGCCTCACCGAGAAGGGCGTCAAGAACCCGAACATCGCGCAGCTGAACGGCTCGCCGACGGACAACAACGCGACCCTGTTCAAGGAGGGCGGCGTCTCCGTCCTCAAGCCGAAGTACGACGCCAACGAGTACAAGCTCGTCGACGACCAGGCCGTGCCGGACTGGGACAACGCGCAGGGCGGCGTGATCTTCCAGCAGATGCTGACCAAGGCCAACGGCAAGATCGACGGCGTGCTCGCCGCGAACGACGGCCTGGGCAACGCGGCCATCTCCGTGCTGAAGACCAACAAGCTGAACGGCAAGGTCCCGGTCACCGGCCAGGACGCCACCGTGCAGGGTCTGCAGAACATCCTCGTCGGCGACCAGTGCATGACCGTGTACAAGGCCGTCAAGAAGGAGGCCACCGCGACCGCCGAGCTGGCGATCGCCCTGGCCAAGGGTGAGAAGAAGCAGGTCTCGCAGACCACCAAGGACTCCGAGTCCGGCAAGGACGTGCCCTCGGTGCTGCTGGAGCCGCAGGCGATCTACTTCAACAACGTGAAGGACGTCGTCACCGACGGCTACGTGACCAAGGACGAGCTGTGCACCGCCGACTTCGCGGCCAAGTGCACCGAGGCCGGCATCAGCTGACCTGACCGGTCGTGAACAGGCGTGGTCCCTGGGGACGCGAGTGCCCCGGGGACCACGCTTGTGGAACAAGCAGTAACCCCCTCGAACGGAGCCCCTGATGGGAACCCCTCTACTCGAACTGCGTGGGATCAACAAGAGCTTCGGCCCGGTGCAGGTGCTGCGGGACGTGGCCTTCACGGTTCAACCAGGCGAGGTCACCGCCCTCGTCGGCGACAACGGCGCCGGCAAGTCAACGCTGGTCAAGTGCATCGGCGGCATCTACCCCATCGACTCAGGCGACTACCTGATCGAGGGCAAGCAGGTCAGCGTGCACAGCCCGCGCGACGCCGCGCAGCTGGGCGTCGAGATCGTCTACCAGGACCTGGCGCTCTGCGACAACCTGGACATCGTCCAGAACATGTTCCTGGGCCGCGAGCGCCGCAGCGGCATGATCCTGGACGAGCCGACCATGGAGCAGCTCGCCTCGGAGACCCTGGCCAGCCTCTCGGTGCGGACGGTGAAGTCCGTACGCCAGCAGGTGTCCAGCCTCTCCGGCGGCCAGCGGCAGACGGTCGCCATCGCCAAGGCCGTGCTGTGGAACAGCAAGCTGGTCATCCTCGACGAGCCCACCGCCGCGCTCGGCGTCGCGCAGACCGCCCAGGTCCTGGAGCTGGTGCGCCGCCTCGCCGACAACGGCCTCGCCGTCGTCCTGATCTCGCACAACATGAACGACGTCTTCGCCGTCTCCGACCGGATCGCCGCGCTCTACCTGGGGCGGATGGCGGCGCAGGTCAAGACGACCGACGTCACCCACGCACAGGTGGTCGAGCTGATCACCTCGGGCCGCAGCGGCGCGCTCGGCCTCGCTGAGGAAGGAGCGGCGGCATGAGCGCCGTCACCAAGGAGCCCGCGACCGCCGTCGCGCCGCAGGCCGCCAGGGACGAGGGGATCCTGGGCTACCTGCGGGGGTACGGCCAGAAGGTGCGCGGCGGCGACATGGGCGCGCTGCCGGCGGTGCTCGGCCTGCTGGTGCTGTGCGTCGTCTTCGGCCTGGCCCGGCCCGTCTTCCTCACCGCGCCGAACTTCGCCAACCTGCTCACCCAGGCCGGCCCCGTCGTCGTCATCGCGATGGGTCTGGTCTTCGTGCTGCTGCTGGGCGAGATCGACCTCAGCGCCGGCTACACCTCGGGCGTGTGCGCCGCGGTGCTGGCCATCATGCTGACCACCCACGGCTACCCGTGGTACGTCGGCGTCGCCGCCGCGCTGGCCACCGGCCTGGTCATCGGCCTGCTGCTGGGCTTCCTGGTGGCCAAGGTCGGCATCCCGTCGTTCGTGGTCACCCTCGCCGCGTTCCTGGGCTTCCAGGGCACGGTGCTGTGGCTGCTCGACGAGGGCACCAACATCTCGGTGCGCGACAGTGTCATCATCTCGCTGGAGAACGAGTACCTGTCGCCGGCGGTGGGCTGGGGCCTGGCCGCGGTCACGGTGCTCGGTTTCGCCGCCGTCCAGCTGATCCAGCAGCGCAACCGGCGCCGGCGGGGCCTGAAGGCCGACCTGTGGCAGGTCGTCGCGTTCCGGGTGATCGGCCTGGCGGTGCTGGTCGGCTTCGCCGTCGCCATCCTCAACCAGGAGCGCAGCCGCAACCCGCTGTTCTCGCTCAAGGGTGTGCCGATCATCGTTCCGGTGGTGGGCGTCCTGCTGCTGCTGTGGACGTTCGTGCTGCGCCGCACCGCGTACGGCCGGCACATCTACGCGGTCGGCGGCAACAAGGAGGCGGCCCGCCGCGCCGGTATCGCCGTGGACCGCATCCGCATCTCCGCGTTCGTCATCTGCTCGTCGATGGCGGCGGTCGGCGGCGTGCTGCTGGCCAGCCAGGCGCGCTCGGTCGACCCCAACACCGGTGGCTCCAATGTGCTCCTCTACGCCGTCGCGGCGGCCGTCATCGGCGGCACCAGCCTCTTCGGCGGCAAGGGCCGCGTGCTCGACGCCGTGCTCGGCGGTCTGGTGATCACGATGATCATCAACGGCATGGGCCTCGTCGGGTGGAGTTCGGCATACAAGTACATTGCCACCGGCGTCGTGCTGCTGCTCGCCGCGAGTGTCGACGCGTTCTCGCGCAGACGCGCCGCCGCGAGCAGCTGACCGGCGTACACCGTCTACAGGAGAGTCATGCGAGCGGGACCGAGCCAGGAGGAGATCCGGCGGCAGAATCTGGGCGCGTTGCTGCGTTTCGTGCACGTGCGCGGCCAGATCTCGCGTGCCGAGCTCACCTCCGAACTCGGTCTCAACCGCTCCACCATCGGCGCCCTCACCGCTGACCTGGCCGGCGTCGGCCTGGTCAGCGAGGAGGCGCCGCGGGAGACCGGCCGGGCCGGGCGCCCGTCGCTGGTGGTGCGCCCCTCGTCCGATCTGGTCTACGCGTACGCCGCGAGCGTCGAGGTGGACCGGATCCGGGTGGCCCGGGTCGGGCTGGGCGGGGTGGTGCTGGACCAGCGCGAGGCGCCCCGCCCGCGCGGGGAGGCGATCGAGGCGGTGCGCCCGGTCGCCGAGTTCGTGAAGGACATGGCGGCCGACGTGCCGCCGCAGGCCCGCTGCATCGGGGCCGGGATCGCCGTGTGCGGGCTGGTCCGCCGCGAGGACGGCCTGGTCCGGCTCGGTCCGCACCTGGGCTGGATGGACGAGCCGCTCGGCCACGCCCTGCAGGACCACCTGCCCGAGCTGCTGCCGCAGGTCGCGGTCGGCAACGTGGCGGACCTGTGCGCGCTGGCCGAGCACACCCGCGGCGTCGCCGTGGGCTGCGCCAACCTCATCTACGTGTACGGCGACGTCGGCGTGGGCGCCGGCATCATCGCGGGCGGGCGGCGCGTCACCGGGCACGGCGGCTACGGCGGCGAGGTCGGCCACATGGTGGTCAACCCGCACGGGCGGGCCTGCGGCTGCGGCTCGCGCGGCTGCTGGGAGACCGAGATCGGCGAGCATGCCCTGCTGCGCGCGGCGGGCCGGGACTGCTCGCCCGGTGCGCCGATGGGCACCGACGCGGTGCTCTCCGTGGTGGACGCCGCCGCGCGCGGGGACGCCGCCGCGCAGACCGCGGTGCGCCAGGTCGGCGACTGGCTCGGCTTCGGCGTGGCGAACCTGGTCAACATCTTCAACCCCGAGCTGGTCATCTTCGGCGGCACGCTGCGCGACGTCTACCTGGCCGCCGCGGCGCAGGTGCGCAGCCGCCTGAACAGCATCGGGCTGCCCGCGACGCGCGAGCACGTGCGGCTGCGTACCCCCAAGCTGGGCAATGACGCGGCGCTGCTGGGCGCCGCGGAGCTGGCCTTCGAGCAGCTGCTGGCCGACCCGCTGGGCTGAGCGGCAATACCGGGCATGCCCCCGGCCATCCAGCACAATGGATGGTTGTGAGGGTGACCGAATCGTCCCGGCACGCCGCTTCCCTGCCCCGCCAGCCGGAATCGCACGTTCCCGTGCTGACGCCGTCGCGGCTGGCCGGGCTCGCCGACGTGCCGCACGCGCTGCCGTATCAGGGCAGCAAGCGCCGACTCGCGCACGCGATCGTGCCGCTGCTGCCCGCCGACACCGACCGGCTGCTGGAGCCGTTCGCCGGGTCGGCGGCGGTGACGATCGCCGCCCGCCATCTGCGCATCGGGCGCACCGCCGAGATCAGCGACCTCAACGTGCCGCTGATGCGGCTGTGGCAGCGGGTGCTGACCGAGCCGGGCGCGCTCGCCGACGACTACGCGCAGCTCTGGCACGCGCAGCAGGCCGACCCGCGGGCGTACTACGACGCGGTGCGCGACCGGTTCAACACCACCGGCGAGCCGCACTGCCTGCTCTACCTGCTGGCCCGCTGTGTGAAGGCCGCGGTGCGCTACAACCGCGAGGGCGGCTTCAACCAGGGCCCGGACAAGCGCCGCCTGGGCGCGCGCCCGGAGGTCATGCGCGTGCGGCTCACCGAGACCGCGCGGGTGCTGGCCGGGTGCCGCGCCTACGCCGCCGACTACGCCGACGTTCTGGTCCAGGCCGACCCCGCCGACGTCGTCTACCTGGACCCGCCCTACCAGGGCGTGAGCCGGGCCCGCGACCACCGTTACATGGCCGGGCTGCCGCGCGAGGCGTTCGTGGCGCGGCTGCGCGAGGCGGTCGCGGCGGGCACGTCGTTCGTGCTGTCCTACGACGGCCTGTCCCGCGAGCGCACCGGCGACCGTGCGTACGGCGAGCCGCTGCCCGGCGACCTCGGCCTGCTCCACCTGCACGTGGACGCGGGCACGTCCACGCAGGCCACCCTGCACGGCCGCCGCGCCCGCACGCTCGAATCCCTGTACCTCTCCCCCGCCCTGGTGGCCCGCCTCGGCGGCCCCGCCGCCGTCACCGGTCAGCTCTGCCAGGAGCGCCAGAGCGCGGCGTAGGAGCCGTCGGCGGCGACGAGGTCGTCGTGGGGGCCGAGTTCGATGATGCGGCCGTCCTCGACGACGGCGACGCGATCGGCGTCGTGGGCCGAGAAGAGGCGGTGCGCGATCGCGACGACGGTGCGCCCGTCCAGCACGGCGGCCAGGGAGCGTTCCAGGTGGCGGGCGGCGCGCGGGTCGATCAGCGAGGTGGCCTCGTCGAGCACCAGTGTGTGCGGGTCGGCCAGCACCAGCCGGGCCAGCGCGAGCTGCTGCGCCTGGGCGGGCGAGACCTCGTGCTTCCCGCTGCCTACCTCGGTGGCCAGGCCCGCGGGCAGGTCGTCGACCCAGTCCAGGGCGTCGACGGCGGCCAGCGCCCGGCGGATCTCGGCGTCGTCGGCGGACGGCTTGGCCAGGGCCAGGTTGTCCCGCAGCGTGCCCAGGAAGACGTGGTGCTCCTGGGTGACCAGCGCGACGTGGCCGCGCAGCTCCTCCAGCGGCAGCTCGACCAGGGGCGCGCCGCCGACCGCGACGGTGCCGGTGCGCGGCCCGTCGATGCCCGCGAGCAGCCGCCCCAGCGTCGACTTGCCCGCGCCGGACGGGCCGACCATGGCCAGCCGCTCGCCGGGGGCGATGGTCAGGTCGACGCCGTGCAGCACGTCGCGGCCCTGGGTGTACGCGTACCGCACGTCGCTCGCGGTGAGCCGCTCGGAGTCCGGCCGCGCGTCGCCGGGCGTGCGGTCGTCGCCGACCTCGGCCACGCCCAGCAGCCGGGCCAGCGACGTCGCGCCGACCTGCAGCTCGTCGGCCCAGCCGAGCAGCCGGTCGATCGGCTCGACGAGCTGCTGCACGTAGAACACCGCCGTGACGACCTGCGCCAGCTCGGCCCAGCCCTGGATGTAGAACCAGCCGCCGAGGAACAGCGTGGCCACCACCGGCAGCACGAAGCCGACCTCGACCACCGGCCAGAACACGGTGCGCAGCCCGAGCGTGCCCCGCTCGGCCAGGTACTGCTCGTGCAGGTCGTGGTCGGTGCGGGCGATGCGGCGGGCGCCGGTGCGCAGCGCCTCGGTGGTGCGCGCGCCGTCGAAGGTCTCGGTGAGCCCGTCGATGACCTCGGAGGAGGCGGCGTTCTCGCGCAGGTACGCCTTGGGGGCGCGGCGCAGGTACCACCGCGCGCCGCCGATGATGATCGGCGCGCCGACCAGGCAGGGCAGGGCCAGCAGCGGGGACAGCCAGATCAGCGCGCCCGCGGTCAGGATCAGGGTGACCGCGGCGATCAGGCTCTCCGGCACGCCGCGGCGCACGCTGTGGGACAGCTGCGCGACATCCCGGCTGGTACGCGTGACCAGGTCCCCCGTGCCCGCCCGTTCCACCGTGGACAGCGGAATGGCCAGCACCCGGTCCACGAACTCCTCGCGCAGCTCGGCCAGCACCCGCTCGCCCAGGTTCGCCGAGGAGAACGCGGCGAACCGGGTGAGCACTGCCTGCACCAGCACGAAGACCACCAGCGCGACGGCGATGCCGTCGACCGCCGACACGGTGGTGCCGTGCTCGATCGCGCCGATCAGCCGCCCCAGCAGGAACGGGGTGACCAGGCCCGCGAGCGCGGCCAGGCCGTGCAGCGCGACCACCCGGAACAGCGGGCCGGTGTGCCGCCTGGTCAGCCGCCGGGCGTAGCGGCGTACCGCGGGCGCGTCGGCGACGGGCAACTGCACCCTCATTCGACGCTCCTCGTGACCACGGCCCGGTAGCCGGGCTCGGCGGCCAGCAGCTCGCGGTGGGTGCCCTCGGCGGCGACCTTGCCGTCCTCCACGTACACCACGTGGTCGGCGCGGTCGAGCAGCAGCGGGCTGGTGGCCGCGACCAGGGTGGTCCGGCCCTGCCGCGCCTCGCCGAGCCGGCCGGCGATCCGGGCCTCGGTGTGCGCGTCCACGGCGCTGGTCGGCTCGACCAGGATCAGGATCGGCGGGTCCGCGACCAGGGCGCGGGCCAGCCGCAGCCGCTGCTGCTGGCCGCCGGAGAACTCCCGCCCCCGCTCGGCGACGAACGCGTCCAGCCCGCCGGGCAGCGCGTCCACGATCTCCTCGGCGGACGCGGCGTGCAGCGCCGCCGTGAGCCGCGCCTCGTCGCCGTGCCCGGCCGGGTCCAGCTCCTCGCGCAGCGGGCCGCTGAACAGCCGGGCGTTGTTGTCGGCGACCAGGATGCGGGCGCGCACCTCGTCGCGGGTGGCCTCGGCCAGCGGCACGCCGCCCAGGGTCACCTCGCCCTCGGCGTAGCGGCCGAGCCGGTCGGCGATCTCGATGGCGTCCTCGGGCCGGTCCGCGGCGAGCACGGTCAGCACGCCGGGGCGCAGCGTCAGGCCGGACTTCGCGTCGGCCAGCACGCCGTGCGCGGGCAGCTCCCGGGGCGCCGCCGGGCCGGTGATCTCCGGCTCCAGCCGCAGCACCTGCAGCACCCGGCCCGCCGACACGTGCCCGCGGGTCAGCTTCTCCAGCAGCTCGGCGAGCGTGCGCAACGGCATGATCAGGAACGCGGCGTATCCGTAGAAGCTGGCCAGCTCGCCGGGCTGGATCTCGCCGGTCACCGCCAGCCGCGCGCCGAGCCAGGTGACCAGCGCCAGGAACAGGCCCGGCATCAGCACCTGGATCGCCTCCAGCAGCGAGTCGATGCGCGCCGCCCGGATGCCCGCCGCGCGCAGCTCCTGCGACTGCTCCCGATACCGGTCGGCGAAGACCTGCTCGCCGCCGATGCCGCGCAGCACCCGCAGCCCGGCCACGATGTCGACGGCCCGCCCGGTGAGGGTGCCCTGCTGGTCGCGGTACGCCTGCTGGCGGCGGTGCAGCGGCTTGATGAGCAGGCTGACCACCGCCATCTGCACCGGCACGCCGAGCAGCACCACCAGGCCGAGCTTCACCGACGCGGTGAGCAGGATGACGGTGACGGTGATCAGGCTGACCACGGCGGCCGACCCGCGCGCGCTGATGTCGAGGGCGTTGCCGATGTGCGAGGTGTCGGCCGCGCCGATGGCGACCACCTCGCCCGTGGCCAGCCGCTTCGGCAGCGTCGCGCCCAGCCGGTTGGCGTGCCGCACCACGGCCTGCACGGTGCGGAAGTTCGCCGACATCCAGTTGAAGACGGCGTTGCGGTGGCGCATGATGCCGCTGCCCGCCTGCACCAGCCCCAGCAACAGGAACGCCCCGGCCCACTGGGCCAGGGCGGTGGTGTCGCGGGTGGTGATGCCGGCGTCGATGGCCTTGCCGATCACCATCGGCATCAGCGCCGCGGTGAGCATCCAGGTGATGCCGAAGAACATGCCGAACCCGATGGTCCGGGACTGATGCGAGGCCAGCCACCACAGGTATCTGGCGGCTGACCTGGTGTCGGGCGTGCCGGGATCGGCGACAGGTAAGGATCGCATAGCGGCGCTGAACTTACTAAAGCGGCGCCGGGAACGCCAGTCGTTTTTCGCCTGTTCACGCAGCCAGCAGGCCGGGCAGGTCACCCAGACGGCGTACCGTCTCGCCGGTCCAACCCGGATCGCCGTCGGCGTACTCCACGGTCCGGATCACGCGCATGCCCAGCGCCGCGGCCGCGTTCAGCTCGCCGCCCCAGCCGTCGCCGACGAAGACGCAGTCCTCCGGCGCCACCCCCAGGTCACCGCAGACCTTCAGGAAGATCACCGGATCCGGCTTGACCGCGCCCAGCAGGCAGGAGAACGCGGCCACGTCGAACCGGGACGCCAGCGGCTGCCCGCGCCAGAGCGTCACCGTCTCCGTCGAGCAGTTGCTGACCAGCCCCAGCGGGTGGCCCAGCGCGCGCAGCCGGTCCAGCACCGCGAGCGTGCCCGCGGGCGGCCACAGCAGCTCGCGGCAGAACCGCAGCCGGGTCACCTCCGCGAACCGCACCGCCTGCTCCGTCGGCTCGCCGCCCAGCCGGTACGCCAGGGTGCGGATCGTCTCGGCGAGGGTGCCGAACTCACCCCGCATCCGGGCCGACGTCGTGCCGCGGAACAGCGCCGCGAACGGCTCGGGCGGCACGCCCAGCGCCGCCGCCATCCGCCGGCTCACCTCGTCGCGCTGCTCCTGCGGCCGGTCCGGGAGCAGCGTCTCGTAGAGGTCGAAGAGGATCGCACCCCGCCGCCGCGCCCGCCGCATGTCCAGCACGCGCAGAGGCTACCGGAGTATGGGACGCGAGGGCACCGCTGTACGGCCGGGATCGGCGTCACGGGCGGACCGTTCCGCGTCGATCACCGGTCGACGGGGGTGAAGTCCCAGACGTGGGGCGAGCGGGCGGTGAGGTTGTCGGGCGGGTCGGGCAGCGGGCGCGGGTCGCTGCGCCAGCGGGAGATGACCACGATGCGCTGGTCGGTGGAGGAGAACACCTCGCTGGCGATGTGCAGCGGCTCGACCTCGATCCGCGGCACCGCCTCGTCGCATACCCAGTTCAGCAGGTCCGTGAAGGTGCGCGGGTATGCGCGCACCTCCCACATCCGCACGATCACGTCGTCGCCCTCAGCACCGGGCAAAGCTACACCTCCGCTATCGGCTCGTCCCGGCCAGTCCGCTCTCATGCGGCTGGCCAAGGGACTCCCCGACAGCGGCCACCAGCGTCAGCGGCATCGCGGAGTCGGCCGGGAAGTCCAGCTTGGACGGAGCGTTGCCGGCGGCCACCAGATGCGCCCCGAGCGCGGCGACCATGGCGCCGTTGTCCGTGCACAGCTTCGGCCGCGGCACCCGCACCGTGATGCCGTACTTCGCGGCGCGCTCGGCGGCCATCGCCTTCAGCCGCGAGTTCGCCGCCACGCCGCCGCCGATGACCAGGGTGTCGATGCCCTGCGTCCGGCAGGCGTCGATCGCCTTCATGGTCAGCACGTCGCAGACCGCGTCCTGGAAGCTCGCCGCCACGTCGTCGACCGGCACCGGCTCGCCGCTGCGCTCGCGCGCCTCCACCCAGCGGGCCACGGCCGTCTTCAGACCCGAGAAGGAGAAGTCGAACCGGTGCTCGACCAGGTCCTTCGGCGCCGTCAGGCCCCGCGGGAAGGTGATCGCGAGCGGGTCGCCGTTGCGGGCCGCCTTGTCGATCGGCGGGCCGCCCGGGAACGGCATGCCCAGCAGCCGGGCCACCTTGTCGAACGCCTCGCCGGCCGCGTCGTCGATGGTCGCGCCGAGCGGGGTCACCCCGCGGGCCAGGTCGTCGACCCGCAGCAGCGACGAGTGCCCGCCGGAGACCAGCAGCGCGATCGCGGGCTCGGGCAGCGGCCCGTGCTCCAGGGTGTCCACCGCGACGTGCGCGGCCAGGTGGTTCACCCCGTAGATCGGCTTCTCGGCGGCCAGCGCCAGGCCCTTGGCCCCGGCGACGCCGACCAGCAGCGCCCCGGCCAGGCCCGGCCCGGCGGTCACCGCGATGGCGTCGATGTCGGCCAGGGTCACCCCGGCCTCGTCCAGGGCCCGGTGCAGCGTCGGCACCAGCGCCTGCAGGTGCGCGCGGCTGGCCACCTCGGGCACCACGCCGCCGAAGCGGGCGTGCTCGTCCACGCTGGAGGCGAGCGCGTCGGCCAGCAGGGTGTGCCCCCGCACGATGCCCACGCCGGTCTCGTCGCAGCTGCTCTCGATGCCGAGGACGAGCGGCTCATCCTTCAAGGTCACGGTTCTTCCCGTCTCATCACCAGGGCGTCGGTGTTGCTGGGCTGGTAGTAGCCCTTGCGTACGCCGATCGCCTCGAAGCCGTACGCGGCGTAGAGCCGCTGCGCGGCGGCGTTGTCCGCCGCGACCTCCAGCAGGATCTGCTTCACCCCGTGCCGCCCGGCCTCGGCGAGCAGCCCCTCCAGCAGCGCCCGGCCGATGCCGCGCCGCTGCGCGTCCCGGCGTACCGCGATGTTGTTGATCCAGCCTTCGCCCTGCCCGACGGCCAGCCCGGCGTAGCCGAGCACGGTGCCGTCGTCGTCCGTGGCGACCAGGTAGTGGTGCCCGTTGGCCAGCTCGTTCCAGAACATGGCCGCGGTCCACTGCTCGGCGCCGAACAGGTCCGCCTCGACCGGCAGCAGCTCGTCGATCTGCCACCACCGCAACCGGTCGATCTTCATCGCTCGCTCGCCGACAGCGCGGGCTTGCGGGCCGACGGCTCGACCGCGTCCGGGCGCCGCAGGTAGAGCGGCGTGAGCGGCTCGCTCGGCGCACCTTCGCGGACCCGCTGCGCGGCGATCTCGACCAGCGCGCCCGGGTCGGGGAAACGCGCGTCGCCGACGGGCAGGCCGAGCTGGTCGGCGTACTTCTGCGCGCCCTCGCCCACGGCCGTGGTCACGCCGAACTCCGCGAGCCGGGGCGCCACGTCGGCGGGCTTGTCCACGGCCGGGCCGGTCAGCGGGCTGCCGTCGGCGTACACCGCCCAGTAGACCTCGCGGCGGCGGGCGTCCGTGGCGACCAGGGCCCGTCCCGTGGTGCGCAGGCCCAGCGCGTCCAGCGTGCAGACGCCGTACGCCGGGATGCCCAGCACCATCGTCAGCGACGCCGCGGTCATCAGCCCCACCCGCAGGCCCGTGAACGGCCCGGGACCCACTCCCGCGACGACCGCGGCCAGGTCCCGGGGCTTGACCCCGGCCTCGCCCAGCACCGCGTCGATCTGCGGCGCGAGCAGCTCCCCGTGCGCCCTGCCGTCCACCGCCGCCCGCTGCGCGAGCAGCGCATACCCCGACGGACCGACCTCCGCCAGCGCCGCCGTCACCGCCGGCGTAGCCGTATCCAGAACCAGCACCAACACGCCACCCACCCTACTGCCCACCCCACCCCACCCGGTTGATCATGAACCTATGGCAAGGCTCGGCGGCGTGTCGCGGACACAGCCTCCTGATCGACTTCCGGCCGCCCGTTGTGGGACGGCGCGCGGCCCTGGGCGGTGTGCGGCGTACTGCTGGGTAGGCTGGGACACATGTGGCAAGGCGACGCTCAATCCCAGGTCGTGGTCGACCTCGACGCGATCCGCGCGAACGTGGCCACGCTGCGGTCGCACACCACCGCGCAGGTGATGGCCGTGGTCAAGGGCGACGGGTACGGGCACGGCATGGTCCCCGCCGCCCGCGCCGCGCTGTCCGGCGGCGCGACCTGGCTCGGCGTGTGCACCCTGGAGGAGGCCTTCGGCCTGCGCGACGCCGGCCTGACCGCCCCCGTGCTGTCCTGGCTGTGGCTGCCCGGCCAGCCCGTGGGCCGCGCGATCGAGCGTGACGTCGATCTCAGCGTGGCCAGCCTGTCCCAGCTCGCGGCCGTGCTCGCCGGGGCGCGCGAGGCCGGTCGCGCCGCGCGGCTGCACCTCAAGATCGACACCGGGCTGTCCCGGGGCGGCGCCACCGCGCAGGAGTGGCCGCAGCTCGTCGAGGCCGCCGCCAAGGCCCAGGCCGACGGGTACGCCGAGATCGTCGGCGTGTGGAGCCACTTCGTGTACGCCGACGCCCCCGGCCACGAGACCATCGACCTGCAGCTCGCCGGTTTCACCGATGCGCTCGGCGTCGCGTTGCGCCTCGGCGTCGAGCCGCAGCTGCGCCACATCGCGAACTCGGCCGCCACGCTCACCCGCCCCGACACCCACTTCGACCTGGTCCGGCCCGGCATCGCGGTGTACGGCCTGTCCCCCGTCGAAGACCCGGCGATCCGCGCCTCGCTGCGCCCCGCGATGACCGCCCGCGCCCGGGTGCTGCTGGCCAAGCGCCTGCCCGCCGGGCAGGGCATCTCGTACGGGCACACCTACGTCACCGAGCGCGAGTCGACCGTGGCGCTGGTGCCGCTCGGTTACGCCGACGGGGTGCCCCGGCACGCCTCCAACAGCGGCCCGGTGCTGCTCAACGGCGCCCGCTACACCGTCGCCGGCCGGGTGTGCATGGACCAGTTCGTGGTCGACGCCGGGGACGCGCCGGTCGCCGAGGGCGACGAGGTGATCCTCTTCGGGCCGGGCGACCGCGGCGAGCCCACCGCCGACGACTGGGCCGAGGCCGTCGGCACCATCAACTACGAGATCGTGACCCGCTTCGGCAGCTCCCGGGTCCCGCGCGTGTACCGCGGTGATGACGCATGAGCGAGCCTTGCGAGCGAACCGGCTGGCATGTCTCCGCTCAGGCACGCGACGAGCGCGGCGAGGAGCGGGCATGAGCGACACGACCACCGAGAGCAAGGCCGTGGAGAAGGCGGCGGGCGGCAGGCGGCGGGCCGGGCTGATCGGTGCCGTGATCGGTGTCGCCGCGGCCGGCGTCGCCGCGGGCGTCGCCGTCGAGCGGCTGGTCGTCCGGCGCACCCGGGAGAAGCCGGAGGGCGACCCGTACGCCGACGAGCCCTTCGGCCGCCTGCCCTACGACGAGACGCTCACCGTCACCACCGACGACGGCGTCGAGCTGCACGTCGAGATCGTCGAGCCGGTCGACGGGATCGCGGTCGAGCCGCTGCGCCCCGGACCGCCCGAGCCGACCATCATCTTCGTCCACGGCTTCTGCCTCGACCAGGGCACCTTCCACTTCCAACGCAAGGCCCTGGACGCGCTCGGCGAGCACCGCATGGTCTTCTACGACCAGCCCGGCCACGGCCTGTCCACCGCGCTGCACGAAGGCGAGTACGAGCTGCCCGCGCTCGGCGACGCGCTCTACGACGTCATCAAGGCCACCGCCCCGGTCGGGCCGATCGTGCTGGTCGGCCACTCGATGGGCGGCATGGCCATCATGGCCTGCGCCGAGCAGCACCCCGACCTGTTCGCCGACCGGGTGGCGGGCGCCGTGCTCATGGCCACCAGCGGCGGCCAGCTCGACGGCATCAGCTACGGCAACCTGCCCAACATCCTCAACCGGGCCAGCGGCCCGCTGCTCGGCCTGCTCACCGGCGCGGCCCGGTTCACCGGCCCGATGATCGACGCGGCCCGGCAGGCCAGCACCGACCTCGCCTGGCTGCTGACCAGGCGGTACGGCTTCGGCGGCGACAAGCCCAGCCCGGCGCTGGTGTCGTACGTGGAGCAGATGAACTCGCGGACCAGCACCGAGACCGTCGCCCGCTACATCCGCACCATCAACAGCCACGCCCGCTACCCCGCGCTGCGCGCCCTCAACCAGGTGCCCGTGCTGGTCATCTGCGGCGACTGCGACCTGATCACCCCGGTGGCGCACTCCGAGGAGATCTGCCGGCTGCTGCCGCACGCCAAGATGGTGCTCATCCCCGACAGCGGGCACGTGACCATGCTGGAGCACGCCGACGAGGTCAACCAGGCACTGATCACCTTCCTGGACGAGCTGGAGCTCCGATGATCCTGACCACCGTGGACGACACCCGCGCCTTCGGCGCCCGCCTGGCCGCCGTGCTGCAGCCCGGCGACCTGGTCGTGCTCAGCGGCCCGCTCGGCGCGGGCAAGACCGCCCTGGCCCAGGGCGTCGGGCGCGGCCTGCGGGTGCTCGGCGACGTCACCTCGCCGACGTTCGTCATCGCGCGCGTGCACCGGCCCGACCGGGCAGCGGGCGGCACGGTGCCGATGGTGCACGTGGACGCGTACCGGCTGGGCAGCGTCACCGACCCGCGCGCCCAGGTCGACGACCTCGACCTCGACGCCTCGGTCGACGACTCGGTCACCCTCGTCGAGTGGGGTGAGGGCATGGTCGAGCAGCTCGCGGACTCCTACCTGGAGGTCCGCATCGACCGCCGCGACGACGACACCCGCGAGGTCACCCTCGTCGGCCACCACGGCACCTGGCCCACCCGCCTCACCACCCTCACCCCCGCCTGACCCACCCCGCTGCCGCCCTCGCGCCCTCGGGCTTCCGGCGAGCAGTTTCGGGGAAACTGCGGCTTCAGCTCACGAGGTTCGTGCAGTTTCCCCGAAACTGCACGAACCTCGTGCTCCGCGGGCGCGACGCGTGGGACGCCAGCCGCGGGTGCGCAGGGCGGTGCGGACTTCGGCGGTGAAGGCGGGAAGGTCGTCGCGGAGGCGCTGGGCGGTCAGGTGCAGCACGATCCAGTCCTGGCCGACCAGGCGGTTGAGGCGCTGACGGTCGCGATGGAACTGGTCGGCCTGGGCGTGCCAGACGCCGTCGTACTCGACGGCGACCCGGTATTCGGGCCAGGCCAGATCGACGCGGGCGACGAACCGGCCGCGATCCTCGACCACGTGCTGGGTGACCGGTCTCGGCAGCCCGGCCAGCACCAGCCCGACCCCGGGTGCGCGACTCGGGTGCCGACTGCGCACCGCCGTCAGCCAGCTCGACAGCCTTGCCGAACCGGCCGCCACCGCGCTGGTCCAGCTTGTTGTGCGCGTGCCTGCGCAGCTCACTGAGATCGACCGCACTGCGGCCCAGCAACGAGTCGACGTGGGCGACGGCCTCGGCCGGCTCATACCACTGCGCCAGATCCCAGCACGTGCGCAGTGGTGACGTGACCCGTGCCCGGCCCCGCGAGACGAACTCCGCCGTGGTGACGTCCGCCGTGTGCACGCGCAGCCCGGCCACCGGGCCGAATCGGTGCCTCGGCGGAACGAGCACCTCGACCGGTTCCGCGTCCGCCGGGGCCAGGCCGCCGTGGAACGCCACCGCGGATTTGCCCGCGATGGCCGCCTGTGCGGGGATGAGCCAGCGCACGGCCGCCTCACCGCGGGCCAGGTGGGAAACGCTCATCCGGGCGTCGGCGTACACCCCGCGGAAGATCCGCTGCCACGCGGAGCCGCGCAGCTCGTTGGCGCTCACGAGCCCGAGCCCGACCGCCTCCCGCGCCGAGAACACCTTGCCGACCAACCGCGGGCTCTGCCGAGAAGTCCGAGACACCCCGCCACCCTGCCCCACCCGCCACTTTCCCGCTCCCGTCCCTGTGGATAACCCGCGCCGGGAGGGCAGTTTCCGGGAAACTGCACGAATCTGAGCGGGTGAGCCTGCAGTTTCCCCGAAACTGCGGGCGTCGCGGGGCGGGCGTCGGGGAGGCGGGCGTCACGGGGCGCGCGGGGCGGTCAGCGGGGGCGGACGGGGGCGACGCCGATGGGGGCGTGGGTGAGGGAGGCGATGGTGGGGCGGAGGGCGGCGGCTACGTCCACCGCGGTGACGGGGCCGGTAGTGGCGGCGAGGCGGCCGGCGAGGCCGTGGGCGTAGGCGGCGGCGACGGCGGCGCGGATCGGCGGCAGGCCGCCGGCGAGCAGGGAGCCGAGCAGGCCGGAGAGCACGTCGCCGGTGCCGCCGGTGGCCAGGGCGGGGGTGCCGGTCGGGTTGACCCACGCCTCGCCCGACGGGCCCGCGACGACGGTCCGGTCCCCCTTGAGCAGCACCACCGAGCGGGTCCAGGCGGCGAGCTTCTGCGCGGCGGCGACGCGGTCGGCGCCGGGGTGCTCACCGGCGAGCCGGGCGTACTCCCGGTCGTGCGGGGTGAGCACGGTCGGCGCGTCGCGGCGGCGCAGCTCACCGGACATGGAGCCGTCCACGAGCAAGGTGATGGCGTCGGCGTCGAGCAGCACGGGCACCGGCGCGGCGAGCACCGAGCGCAGCTCGCCCGCGGCCCGCTCGTCGGTGCCGAGGCCGCTGCCGCATACCCACGCCTGCACCCGGCCCGCGTCGGCCACGCGCGGCGCGGCGATGACGCTGGGGTGCGCGGGCACCACCAGCTCGTGTGCCGACCCGGCGTAGCGGACCAGGCCGGCCGGCCCGGCGAGCGCGCCGGACAGGGACAGCAGCGCGGCGCCCGGGTACTCGGCGGAGCCGGTGGCGACGCCGACGACGCCGCGGGTGTACTTGTCGGAGATCGGGCCGGGCTGCGGCCACCAGGCGGCGAGGTCGGCGGTGTCGGCGACGCGCAGCGCCGGGTCGGCGGGCAGGTGCGGCATGATGCCGATGTCGACCAGTTCGACCTGCCCGGCCAGCACCGCGGCGGGGCCGACCACGTGGGCCGGTTTGAGGCAGCCGAAGGTGACGGTCACGTCGGCGCGTACGGCGGTGCCGGGCACGTCACCGGTGTCCACCCCCACGCCGGAGGCGACGTCGACCGCGATCACGGTGGGGCGCGGGTCGAGGGCGGCGAGCTGCTCGGCCAGGGTCAGCGCGGTGCCGCGCAGGGCGCCGGTCGCGCCGATGCCGAGCAGGCCGTCGACGACCAGGTCGATCCGGCGCGGCCAGTCGGGCAGCACCCGGCCGCCCGCGGCGCGCAGCGCCGCCAGGCCCTCGGCATGGGCCCGCTTCGGGTCGCTGAGCAGCGCGCCGACCTGGACTCCCTGCCGCGCCAGCTTGGCTCCGGCGTACAGGGCGTCGCCGCCGTTGTCGCCGGGGCCGACCAGGAGCACGACCCGCGAGGCGTACACCCCGCCCTGGTCCCGCAGGGTCACCGCGCAGCGGCGGGCCAGCCCGGCGGCGGCGCGCTGCATGAGCGTGCCCGGCGGCAGCGTCGCCATCAGCGCGGACTCGGCCGCCCGCACCTGCGCGACGCGATACACCGGCCTCATGGGCGGACCTCCCGTGCCGGGCGGCTCACAGCCCTGCCTCGGCGATGACGACGGCGGAGGCGATGCCCCCGTCGTGGGACAGGGACAGGTGCCAGCGCTCCACGCCACGCTCGGCGGCGACCGCCGCGACGGTGCCGGACACGGTCAGCCAGGGCCGCCCGTCCGGGTCCACCACGATCTCGCAGTCGTGCCAGTGCATGCCCGCGGGCGCGCCCAGCGCCTTGGCCACCGCCTCCTTGGCGGCGAACCGCGCGGCCAGCGACTCGGGCGAGCGCTCGTGGCCCGAGCTGGTAGTGCGCTCGGCCTCGGTGAACAGGCGCTCCTTGAGCTGCGGGGTGCGCTGCAGCGCCTGTGCGAACCGCTCGACCAGGACGACGTCGTTGCCCACCGAGACAATCACGTGTTGACCTTAAGGTCTCAGGTGTGGATCTGGTACTTCGCTCCGGGAATGTGTACGGCGTGCGCGGCGCCACGGCGTGCGCGGTCGACCAGGGCGTGATCGTCGCCGTCGGCTCGGACGACGAGGTGTCTTCGCTGGTCACGGCCCGGACCGAGGTGGTGGACCTGGCGGGGCGGCCGCTGCTGCCGGGGTTCCAGGACGCGCACGCGCACCCCGTGTTCGCCGGGCTGAACCTGCTCCGCTGCGACCTGACCGAGCCGCACGACGAGGCCGGCTACCTGCGGGAGCTGGCCGCGTACGCCGCCGCGCACGGCAACCGGCCGTGGGTGATGGGCGCCGGGTGGTCGTACGACGCGTTCGGCGGCGGCCAGCCGCACCGGGCGGCGCTGGACGGCGTGATCGCCGACCGGCCCGTGTACCTCGCGGTGCAGGACGCGCACAGCGCCTGGTGCAACTCGCGCGCGCTGGCGCTGGCCGGGATCGACCGGCACACCCCCGACCCGGAGGGCGGGCGGATCGAGCGCGACGCCGACGGCGAGCCCACCGGCGTGCTGCACGAGAGCGCGATGGAGCTGGTCAGCTCGGTGGCCCCGCGACCGGACGCGGCCGAGATCCGGCGCGCGCTGCTGCTGGCCCAGTCCCGCCTGCACGCGCTGGGGGTGACCGCCTGGCAGGACGCGATCCTCGGCGACTACGGCGGCTGGCCGGACGCCTTCGACGCGTACCGGTCCGCCGACGCGGACGGGCTGCTCACCGCGCGGGTGCGCGGGGCGCTGTGGTGGGAGCCGTCGCGCGGCCTGGAGCAGCTCGCCGAGCTGCGGGAACGCCGGGCCATGGCGCGCGCCTCGGGGGGCGCGAACTTCCGGGCGGAGACCGTCAAGATCATGCAGGACGGGGTGGCCGAGAACTTCACCGCCGCGATGATCGACCCGTACCTGGACGGCTGCGGCTGCGCCACCGACCGCCGCGGCATCTCCCGGGTCGACCCCGCCGAGCTGCGGGAGATCGTGTCGCTGCTCGACGCCGACGGGTTCCAGGTGCACTTCCACGCGATCGGCGACCGGGCCGTGCGGGAGGTGCTGGACGCGGTCGAGCCGGTCGCGCGGTCGGCGCGGCGGCATCATGTGGCTCACGTGCAGGTGGTGCACCCTTCCGACGTGCCGCGTTTCGGGCGGCTCGGGCTCACCGTGACCATGCAGGCGCTGTGGGCGGTGCACGAACCGGCGATGGACGAGATGACCATCCCGTTCCTCGGGGCCGAGCGGGCGGGCTGGCAGTACCCGTTCGGCGCGGTGCGCGCCGAGGGCGGGCGGCTGGCGGCGGGCAGCGACTGGCCGGTGTCCGATCCCGACCCGATGCGCGCGATCCACGTGGCGGTGAACCGGGTCGCGCACCGCTGCGACGAGCCGCCGCTCGGGCCTGAGCAGGCGCTCGACCTGGGGACGGCGCTGGAGGCGTACACGGCGGGGTCGGCGTACGTGAACCACTTCGACGACAGCGGCCGGATCGCGCCCGGACTGCGGGCCGACCTGACCGTCCTGGATCGCGACCCGTTCGCGGGCCCGCCGACCGAGATCGGCGCCACCCGCGCCGCCCTCACCTGGGTCGCCGGCCACCTCGTCCACACCACCTGACCGCCACCGGCACCACCGCACCGCCGGGCCGCGCCCCCGGGCCCGGGCCCGGGGGCGAAGATCGCTGGTTCGTGTCAGAACCTGTGGTTGGAGCCCAGGTTGTGACACGAGACGGCGATCTTCGCGACGGATGGCGGCTCCGGGCGCGGCAGGCGGCCGGGTGACACGGCGGGCCTGCGCGGTGGGCCGAGTGACGGGCCGGGTGGACCGGCTAACAGGGCGCGGTGTCCGTCGGCAAGGCCTGTGGAAAACCTGTGGGTAACGGTAGTCGCGGTTATCCACAGGGGCTGTGCGGGTCCCCACCCGGCCGGAAGCATCCCTGCCATGAAACCGACCTTCGCCGACGGGTCCGTGCCGCTCAAGCCGGTGCTCGTGGAACCAGATGAACTGGTCAGGCTGGCCGCCTCGCTGGACGGCCTGTCCGGCGCGCTCGCCCGGGAGGCCCCGGCCGCGACCAGGCTGCGCGACTGCCCGCCGGGGTGGGCGGTGGGCGACGCCCAGGCCGCGCTGGCGCACGCGGTGACCGCGCAGCTGGCCGCCGTCGCGGCGGACATCGCCGGCTTCGGCGACCGCCTGCGGGTGGCCGGGCTCAGCTACGCCGACCGCGACTCCGACCTCGCCCGGAAGATCACCGCGGCGGCCCGCCGATGACCATCACGTACGCGCAGCTGCGCGACGCCGACCCGGCCCGGTGGCACGCCGGCGCGGCGGCCTGGCGCGGGCTGAGCCGCCGCGCCGACGAACACGCGGACGACCTCGCCGGCCACCTCGCCCGGGTGGATCGCGCCTGGAGCGGGGGCACGGCCGCCGACGCGGCCCGGGAGGCCGGTGCGGCGCTGGCCGCACGGTTGCTGGTGACGCCGGGCGCGCTGCTGGAGGCGGACCAGCTGCTGTCCCGGCACGCGGCGCGAATCGCCGTGCTCCGGGAGCGGCTCGCAGCCGCGGTCGACGCGACCCGCGGCAGCGCCGTGCGCGTCTCCGCGGTCGGCGACGTCAGCGTCGTGGCACCGCCGCACGGCTACGGCGACGATCGCGGCTCGGGCAGCGGACACGGCAGGCTGGGCTCGGGCAGCCGACGCGGCGGGCATGGTTCGGGCAGCGGGCAGAGCGCGGCCGGGGCGCCGGGGCAGGCGGACGTGGCGCTGGCCGTCCGGGTGGCCGCGGAGATCGACGCGGTGCTGGCGGCGGCGGACCGTAGCGACCAGGAGACCGCGAAAGCCCTGCACGCACTGGCCACGGCGGCTCGCACGGGCTGGGCGGGCAGCCCGGTGGCCGTGCCGAGCGGCGTGGGCCTGCTGCAGTTGGCGCAGTGGTGGGCGGGGCTGAGCGACGCCGAGCGCCGCTGGCTGGTGGCGCACCGGCCGGAGCAGATCGCCGGGCTGGACGGCGTGCCGGTGACCGCCCGCGACCGCGCCAACCGGGACCTGCTCGACCGCGAGCTGGACCGCCTGCGCGAGGCCGTGGCCGCGAGCCCCGGCGACACCGCCGCCCGGACCAGGCTCGACGCGCTCAGCGGCCTCTACCACCGGCTGGCGGCAGTCGAGCCGCGGGCGTACCTGCTGCGGTTCAGCGCGGGCGGGGACGGCCGGGCGGTGGTGTCCTTCGGCGATCCCGACGTCAGCGACAACGTGGCCACGTACGTGCCGGGCGCGGGCTCGTCGCTGGACGCGTTCGAGGGTGAACTCGATCGGGCCGCCACGCTGCAGCAGGCGGCCACGGCGCGGGCACCGGGTGAGGGCACCGCCGCGATCATGTGGCTGGGCTATGACGCGCCCGACGGGCTGGACGCCGCGCGCGACGACGCGGCCGTGGCGGCCCGGCCGGAGCTGACGTCGTTCCAGGCCGGGCTGGCCGCGACGCACGAGGGCGGCCAGGCCCGGCTGACGCTGATCGGGCACTCGTACGGCAGCCTCGCCGTCGGCGTGGCCGAGCGGGACGGGGCCGTGGTGGCGGACGAGATCGTGGCGCTGGGCAGCCCGGGGATGGGCGTGGACCGGGCCGCCGAGCTGCGCGATCCGGCGCACGTCTGGGCGTCCACCGCGCCCAACGACATCGTCCGGTTCGCGCCGTCGCCGGGTGAGGCGGTGGTGGGTGTGCTGGCAGGCGGCCCGGGGATGGTCGCGCTGGGCTCGGCGAGCGACGCGGTGCTCGGCGGTAACGCCGACCTGTGGCACGGGACGGACCCGTCCGCGGCCGAGTTCGGCGCGCGGGCGTTCCCGTCGAAGGCGGGCGCCGACCCGGTCGACGCCCACGCGAGCTACTTCGACCCGGCCGGGCCCGCGCTGCGGACCCTGGCCGGGATCGTGACCGGGCCGGCCACGCCGCCGTGACGAGCCTGCCCGGAGCGTGAAGCCCAGCCGGAATCAGGGCCGGGCCGGCTACTCCACCGTGACGGACTTGGCCAGGTTGCGCGGCTGGTCGACGTCGTGCCCGCTGGCGTCGGCGATCGCCGCGGCGAGCACCTGCAGCGGCACGGTGGTGACGAACGGCGCGAGCAGCGTCGGCGTCCGCGGCACCCGCACCAGCATGTCGGCGTACGGGACGACGGCGTCGTCGCCCTCCTCGGCGATGACGATGGTGTGGGCGCCGCGGGCGCGCACCTCCTGGATGTTGCTGACGATCTTGTCGTGCAGCACGCCGCGCCCGGCGGGCGACGGGACGATGCAGACCACCGGGGTGCCCCGGTCGAACGCGCGCCCGTCCCCGGCGGGTCCGGCGATCAGCGCGATCGGGCCGTGCTTGAGCTCGCCCGCGGCGAAGCCCTCGGCGTGCAGGTAGGCCAGCTCCTTGAGCTTGAGCGCACCCTCCAGCGCCACCGGGTAGCCGACGTGGCGGCCGATGAACAGCACCGTCGAGGCGTTGGTCTCGGCGAGCTGGCGGCCCAGCTCGCGGACCGGGTCCATGGCCGCCAGCACCTTCTCGATCTTGGCGGGCATCTCCTGGAGCTGTGCCAGCACCGCACCGACCTCGTCGGCGTACTTGACGCCGCGGACCTGGGCCAGGTGCAGGCCGACCAGGAAGCAGGCGGCGAGCTGGGTGAGGAACGCCTTGGTGGAGGCGACCGCGATCTCCGGGCCGCCGTGGGTGTAGAGCACCGCGTCGGACTCGCGCGGGATGGTGGACCCGTTGGTGTTGCAGATGGCCAGCACCCGGGCCTTCTGCTCCTTGGCGTGGCGCAGCGCCATCAGCGTGTCCATGGTCTCGCCGGACTGCGAGATGACCACGACCAGCGTGGACCGGTCGAGCACCGGGTCGCGGTAGCGGAACTCGCTGGCCAGCTCGACCTCGCACGGGATCCGCGTCCAGTGCTCGATGGCGTACTTGGCGACCAGGCCGGCATGGTACGACGTGCCGCAGGAGACGATGAAGACCTTGTCGACGTCGCGCAGGTCCTGGTCGGTCAGCCGGACCTCGTCGAGCATGATCTCGCCGTGCTCGCCGATGCGCCCGCGCAGGGTGTCGGCGACGGCCTGCGGCTGCTCGGCGATCTCCTTGAGCATGAACCAGGCGTGGCCGTCCTTCTCGGCGGCGCGGGCGTCCCAGTCCACGTGGTAGTCGCGGCCCTGCGCCGGGTTGCCGGCGAAGTCGGTGATCTCGATGGCTTCGGCGGTGATCAGGACGATCTGGTCCTGGCCCAGCTCGACGGCCTCGCGGGTGTGCTCGATGAACGCGCTCACGTCGCTGGCGAGGAAGTTCTCGCCGTTACCGCGGCCGACCACGAGCGGCGAGTTGCGCCGCGCGCCGACCACCGCGCCGGGCGCCTGCGCGTCGACGGCGAGCAGGGTGAACGCGCCCTCCAGCCGGTTGCAGACGCGGCGCATCGCGTCGGCGAGCGCCTGCGGGCTGCCCGCGACCCCGGCCAGCTCGGCGGCCAGCAGGTGCGCCACGCACTCGGTGTCGGTGTCGCTGGCGAACTCGACCCCGGATGCCTGCAACTCGGCCCGCAGCTTCGCGAAGTTCTCGATAATGCCGTTGTGGATCACCGCGATGCGGCCGTCGGCCGACAGGTGCGGGTGGGCGTTGCGGTCGGTGGGGCCGCCGTGGGTGGCCCAGCGGGTGTGCCCGATGCCCGTGGTGCCCGTACGCAGCTCGGCCTCGGACGCCTCGGCCAGCAGCTTCTCCAGGTTCGACAGCTTGCCGGCCTTCTTCGCCAGCAGCAGCCGGCTGCTCGCGAGCACGGCGACGCCTGCGGAGTCGTAACCCCGGTACTCCAGGCGACGCAGCCCTTCCAACACCACACCGAGCGCCGACTGGCCGCCCACGTATCCCACGATCCCGCACATGCCCGTTACCCTAGCGGAGTTTCGCTCATATTGCATGAGCGGAACGGGGGTATTCACGCATGCGTTCTGATTGCAATGCGGACGGACCTGGGGACGGGCCGGCGCGTGCCCGAATAGTGACGGGTTGGCGGCAGGGCTGGTGATCGACGGGCGCGGCTGCCCTACCATCCGCGCATGAGTTACCCCCCTCCTCAGCCTGACCCGTATCAGCCGTCGCCGCCGCAGTACGGCGCGCCTGCGTACATGAACCCGATCCAGCCGCCGAAGAAGAGCAAGGCCGGCCTGATCGTCGGGATCATCCTCGGCATCGTGCTCGTGCTCTGCGTGGGCTGCGGCGCCTTCGGCTACTTCGTGCTCGACTGGACCGGGGACAAGGTCCAGGAGATCGAGGACAGCCTGCCCAGCATGGGCGTCGTCACCGGTGAGGGCGGCGGCTCGCACACGGTGCGCTACACCGTGGAGGGCACCGGCCAGACGGTCATCACGTACTCCCTCGGCACCGGCGGCACGGAGAGCGAGACGGTCACCCTGCCCTGGAGCAAGGATCTCACCATCGCGTCGGACTCGTTCGCGGCTTCCGTGATCGCCCTCGGCGGCAGCGCGGACCTGGACGGCTGCAGCATCACGATCGACGGCAAGGAGCAGAAGCGCAGCAGCGCCACCGGCGCGACGGCCATCTGCACGACGGTCTTCGTAGGTGGTTGAACGCGAAGATCGCTGCCTCGTGTCACAACCTGGGCTTAGACCTCAGGTTCTGACACGAGACAGCGATCTTGCCAGCGGCGCGCGAGGCGCGACCGCCCCGCGAATCAGCCGACCGGGCTGGCGGCCCTGACGTCCGCGGCGATGCCCTCGGCGATCTTCTGCGCCACGTCCTCCGTGGACGCCTCCACCATGACCCGGACCAGCGGCTCGGTGCCGGACGGGCGCAGCAGCACCCGGCCGGTGCCGGCCAGCTGGGCCTCGGCGGCGGCGACCGCGGCGAGGATCTCCGGCGCGCGGGCCACGCCCTTGTCGGCGACCCTTACGTTGATCAGCACCTGCGGCAGGCGCTGCACCACGGCGGCCAGCTCGGCCAGGGTCTTGCCGGTCTCGGCGACCCGGGCCAGCAGGCGCAGGCCGGTGAGCACCCCGTCGCCGGTGGTGGCGTGCTCGGTGAAGACCACGTGGCCGCTCTGCTCGCCGCCCAGGCTGAACCCGCCGGCGCGCAGCTCCTCCAGCACGTACCGGTCGCCGACCTTGGTCTCGACCAGGGTGATGCCGGCCTCGCGCATGGCGATGCGCAGCCCGAGGTTGCTCATCACGGTCGCGACGAGGGTGTTCTCGGCGAGCGCCCCGGCGTCGCGCATGGCCAGCGCGAGGATCGCCATGATCTGGTCGCCGTCGACCTCCGCGCCGCTCGCGTCCACGGCCAGGCACCGGTCGGCGTCGCCGTCGACGGCGATGCCCAGGTGGGCGCCGTGCGCGACGACGGCGGCCTTGAGCGGGGCGAGGTGTGTCGCGCCGCACTCGTCGTTGATGTTCAGCCCGTCGGGCTCCGCGTTGATCGCGATGACCTCGGCCCCGGCCTCCCGGAACGCCTCGGGGGCGACGTCGCTGGCGGCGCCGTGGGCGCAGTCCAGCACGACCTTGATGCCGGCCAGCGGCTGCCCGGTCGCCTCGACCAGGTGCGAGGTGTAGTGCTCGGCGCCGTCGAGCAGGTCGTGCACCCGGCCGACCTGGGCCCCGGTGGGCCGCGTCCAGGTCGCGCCGAGCGCGGCCTCGATCGCGTCCTCCTGCTCGTCGGTGAGCTTGTGCCCGCCCGCGGCGAAGAACTTGATGCCGTTGTCCGGCATCGGGTTGTGGCTGGCGGAGATCATCACGCCGAAGTCGGCGCGCACCTCGGCGGTCAGGAACGCCACGCCGGGGGTCGGCAGCACGCCCACCCGGACCACGTTGGCACCGGCGCTGGCCAGGCCGGCGACCACGGCCGCCTCCAGCATCTCGCCGCTGGCCCGGGGGTCGCGGCCGACCACCACGAGCGGCGGCTGCACCCGGTCCTCCTGGTCGGGCAGCGTGTGCGCCGCGGCGACCGCGAGGGAGAGCGCGAGTTCGGGGCTGAGGTCCGCGTTGGCCAGACCGCGTACGCCGTCGGTGCCGAAGAGGCGTGCCATCCGGTGGCCCTTTCTGTGGGGTGCGAAAGGAGGGGGTACGACACGACCCGGCGCGCGGGTGGCGAGCCGAGGCCGGAGCTGCGGGGAAAAGTCGAACGGCCGGGCACGCCATCCCGCCTGGAAGCAGGAGCGTGCCCGGCCGTTCAGCAGCTGAAAGCGATCAACGCTTCGAGTACTGCGGAGCCTTACGGGCCTTCTTGAGACCGTACTTCTTGCTCTCGGTGACGCGGGCGTCACGGGTGAGGAAGCCGGCCTTCTTCAGCGCCGGGCGGTCGTCGAGGTCGAGCTCGCACAGCGCGCGGGCGATCGCCAGGCGCAGGGCGCCGGCCTGACCGCTGATGCCGCCGCCGCGCAGGTTGGCGACGACGTCGAGGGACTCGCCCTTCTCGGCGAGCACGAGCGGCTCCCGCACCGACTGCTGCGCGACCTTGCTGGGGAGGTACTTCTCCAGCTCACGGCCGTTGCAGGTGATCTTGCCGGTGCCCGGGATCAGGCGCACCCGGACGACGGCCTGCTTGCGGCGGCCGACGGTCTGGATCGGGCGGTCGCCCTTGAACTTCGGGGTGGCCGGCTTGGCAGCGACGGCGACCGAGGCCTCAGCCTCGACCACGGCCTGGGTCGGCACGGAAGTGTCGGTCATGGTGATTCCTTCGTCCGCGCTCACTGCGCGATCTGCTTGATCTCGAACGGCACCGGCTGCTGCGCCGCGTGCGGGTGCTCCGCGCCGGCGTAGACCTTGAGCTTCGACAGGATCTGCCGGCCCAGCTTGTTGTGAGGGATCATGCCCTTGACGGCCAGCTCGATCGCCTTCTCGGGGCGCTTGGTGAGCAGCTCCTCGTAACCCACGGCCTTCAGACCACCGGGGTGGCCGGAGTGCCGGTAGGCGATCTTGGTCGCGCGCTTGTTGCCGGTGAGGGCAACCTTGCCGGCGTTGATGATGATCACAAAGTCGCCGGTGTCGACGTGCGGCGCGAAAGTCGGCTTGTGCTTACCGCGCAGGAGGTTGGCGGTGTGGGTGGCGAGCCGGCCCAGCACGACGTCAGAAGCGTCGATCACGTGCCACTGACGCTCGATCTCACCCGGCTTCGGGCTGTACGTACGCACAGGTCTACCTTGTCTCGTCGTAGGTCTGTGTGACCGCGGGCGACCGCCCACGATCAACGGATTCTGCGATGCCGGCCGGCCGTGAACACGGACCGGCGCGCGAACGACAAGCCTACCTGAGCATCAGGACTGCCGGCTCGGCGCCACCTCTCGCACAACAGCCGCTAACGATACCCGCTGCCCCGCAGTGAGGTCAAAACGGCCCGACCCTCCTGTGGTATGGCGCTCCCTGTCCGGTTTTCCAGGGCGAACTCACAGCGCCGCGCCGGGCGCGGTGCGGCAGGGTTCACACCACGGGTACGGGACGCGGAACATCATCGCAATCACATGTTCGTAACTTGCTCGCTATGACCGTCACCGCGCCCGCGCCGCCGGCAAAGACGCCCGCCGCCGCCATCAGTAACTGGGATCCCGAGAACCCGGAGTTCTGGGCGTCCACCGGCCGCCGTGTCGCCCGGCGGAACCTGATCTTCTCCATCTTCGCGGAGCACCTCGGGTTCTCGGTGTGGACGCTCTGGAGCGTCGTGGTGGTGGCCATGCCCGCCACCGCCTTCCCGTACACCGTCGACCAGAAGTTCTGGCTGGTCGCGCTGCCGAACCTGATCGGTGCGCTGATGCGCATCCCGTACACCTTCGCGGTGACCCGGTTCGGCGGGCGCAGCTGGACCATGATCAGCGCGCTGCTGCTGCTGATCCCGATCACCGGCATGGTGTACGCGGTCACCGCCAAACCCGCGTACTGGGTGGTGCTGCTGCTGGCCGCCACGGCCGGTCTGGGCGGCGGCAACTTCGCCTCCTCCATGACCAACATCTCCTTCTTCTTCCCGGAGAAGGAGAAGGGCATGGCGCTGGGGCTCAACGCGGCCGGCGGCAACCTCGGCATCAGCGTGATGCAGCTGGTCGTGCCGATCGCGCTGTCCTTCGGGCTGGTCTACGGCGGCCTGATGTGGCTGCCGCTGGTGCTGGCCGCCGCGCTCTGCGCACACCTCTACATGAACAACCTGAGCGTGGCGAAGTCGCCGCTCAAGGCCCAGTTCGCCACGGTGAAGCGGCCGCACACCTGGATCATGTCCTTCCTCTACATCGGCACCTTCGGCTCGTTCCTCGGCTACTCGGCCGCCTTCCCGCTGGTGCTGAAGCTGCAGTTCCCGCAGGCGCCGGTGGCTCACCTGGGCGCCGCGACGATCACCCTGGCGTTCACCGGCCCGCTGATCGGCTCGCTGATCCGCCCGGTGGGCGGCTGGCTGTCCGACCGGGTCGGCGGCGCGCGGGTCACCGCGGCCTGCTTCGTGCTCATGGGCATCGGCTCCTACGGCGTCGTGGCCGCGGTGCAGGCCAAGAGCATGGCCGGCTTCCTCACCGCGTTCCTGCTGCTGTTCGCCGCGGCCGGGGCGGGCAACGGCTCGACGTACCGCATGATCCCGGCGATCTTCGCGGCGACCTCGCCCGACCTGGCCACCGCGAAGCGGGAGTCGGCCGCGACGCTGGGCATCGCCGGCGCCATCGGTGCGGTGGGCGGCTTCTACCTGCCCCGGGCGATCAGCGACTCGATCAAGGCCACCGGCGGCATCGAGACCGCGTTCGGCTGGTTCGCCGTGCTGTACGGCGTCTGCCTCGCCGTCACCTGGTGGTGCTACCTGCGCCGGCGCGTGCTGGTCGCCCAGGCGCCCAGCCTGGCCCACGCGGGCGTCTGACCCCTGGCCCTTCCTCCCCGCCCCGACCCCGGCCCGCCTGCCGGGGTCGGGGCATATTTACGTATGGGCAGCTCAGAGGCTAGATAGTGTCGCCTAGGCCACAGTGCGCCGCCTTGCGAAATAGTTGAAGCTTCACCAAAGTTGGTCCCAGGTGGCTGACACAGCCAGACCGACTTCGCAAGGAGACATCATGTCGATCGTCCTCGACCAGTCCGCGCAGGACCTGCTGTTCCGCGCCGCCCGCACCGCCAACACGTTCACCGACGAGCCGGTGAGCGACGAGCAGGTGCAGGCCATCTACGAGCTGGTCAAGTACGCCCCCACCTCGGTGAACATGCAGCCGCTGCGGGTCGTGCTGGTCCGCTCGGAGCAGGCCCGTGAGCGCCTGGTCGCGCAGATGGCCGAGGGCAACCAGGCCAAGACGGCCGCCGCCCCGCTGGTCGCGGTGCTGGCCGCCGACACGAACTTCCACGACGAGTTCCACCGCACCTTCCCGCACTTCCCCGGCGTGCGCGACTGGTTCACCGGCGACGACCACGCCCGTGCCGAGACCGCCCGGTTCAACGGCGCGCTCCAGGTCGGCTACTTCATCCTGGGCGTACGCGCGGCGGGCCTGGCCGCGGGCCCGATGACCGGCTTCGACGCGGCCGGTGTGGAGAAGGAGTTCTTCCCCGACGGCGAGCACCGGGTGCTGGCCGTGGTGAACATCGGCAAGCCGGGCGCCGACGCCTGGTTCGACCGCAGCCCCCGTCTGCCGTACGACGATGTCGTGACGACGGCCTGATCGAGACGATGAGGGGTGGGGACCGGTGTCCCCACCCCTCTAGGGTGTGATTCATGGTGACCACCACGACGCAGACGACCGAGGTCCCCTGGCTTACCGACCAGGAGCAGCGGGCATGGCGCAGCTTCCTGATGACCTCGAAGCTGGTCACGGCCGAGCTGGAACGTGGCATGGCCCAGCACGGCCTCTCCGGGACCGACTACAGCGTGCTGGTGTGCCTGTCCGAGGCGCCGCGGCGGCGGTTGCGCATGTCGGAGCTGTCGCACACGCTGCTGCTGGAGAAGAGCCGGCTGTCCCACCAGATCACCCGCATGGAGCGGGCGGGCCTGGTCCGCCGTGAGAGCTGCCCGGACGACCGGCGCGGGCAGTTCGCCGTGCTGACCGACGAGGGCTGGGAGACGATCCGGCGGGTCGCGCCGTTTCACGTCGAGCTGGTGCGGTCGATCTTCATCGACCGGCTGACCCCCGCCCAGCTCGCCCAGCTGGCGGAGATCTTCGAGCCGCTGCAGTCCTCGATGCGGGAGCAGTGCCCGAAGGACGAGGCCGAGTGCTGAGGGCTGCCGGGGCCTAGAGGTCCTGGATGATGCGCAGTGCGCGGCCCACCCGGCGCATGGTGTCGGTGTCGCAGACGTCCACCATGTCGGTGAACCACTTCTTCATGGGCGAGGACACCCGGTCCGGCATGATGATCAGCTCGCCCATCGGCACGGCCAGCGGCGAGTCGCGGAGCTCGTCCTCCTCGACGACCTCCGCGACTATGACGATCGGCACGTCCGTGCTGTTGTACACGTCGGAGCTGATGACCAGGCCGAGCCGCTCCCGGGCACCGTCGATCCGCCAGATCTCGCCTCTACGCAGCACGCCGCCCCCGTCCTGACAGTTCCAGGCGTACCAATTCGACTTCGCGCTCGTCGTCCAGAGCGTTCTTCTCCAAACGGTCGACGCCCGCCCGGCGGACCACGTCCGCGTGGGCGCTGAACAGCTCCCGTAGGGCCTTCTCCCGTGCGGCCTGATCCATCCAGGCCGACAGCGACAGCCCGTCGCGCTCGGCGTAACGGCGCGCTTCCTCAATCGTCTCGTCCGCGAAGGACAGCGTTACTTTGGCAGTCATGCCGATTAGATTACGCCCGGTGTGACCACGAGTCATCCTGTTCTTCGTGCCACTTGCGTGAGTGAGAATCACCCATTCTGAGCAGTTTTACGCATTGTGACGTCATCGTAACTGTTAGCGCCCGGATGGGAGAATCAACCATTCGGACGATCATCACCGTCACTGGACGGCGGACCCGCCCGGACAGCCCGGCCAGGGGTGCCACTGATCACTCCAGCGCCCCCAACAGCGCTTTCGTGCCGGACGTGCGCTGGTCTTAGCAGGTTGGAAACACAAGGGACGCTGAGGCGAAACTCCCGGACCGCAGGATTTCGCACATGACTCCCTCGGCCCCACCCGCCACAGCGGTCACCGCGCTGCCGGTGCTGCCGAGCGCGCGCGAGGTCGAGACGCACTGCCCCTACTGCGCGCTGCAGTGCGGGATGACGCTGCGCGAGCAGCCGGACGGCCGGGTCGAGGTCGCCGCCCGCGACTTCCCCACCAACCGGGGCGGCCTGTGCCAGAAGGGCTGGACCTCGGCCGAGTTGCTGGACCACCCCGAGCGCCTGACCACCCCGCTGGTCAAGGGCAGGCCCGCGAGCTGGGACGAGGCGTACGACTACATCGTCGCCGGGATCGAGCGGGTGCAGGCCGCGCACGGCCGCGACGCGGTCGCCGTGTTCGGCGGGGGCGGCCTCACCAACGAGAAGGCGTACGCGCTGGGCAAGTTCGCCCGCACCGTGCTGCGCACCGCCAACATCGACTACAACGGCCGCTTCTGCATGAGCTCGGCCGCGGCGGCGGGCAACCGCGCCTTCGGCATCGACCGCGGCCTGCCGTTCCCGATGGCCGACGTCGCGGCCGCGGACACCCTGCTGCTGATCGGCGCGAACGTGGCCGAGACCATGCCGCCGTTCGCCCGCTACCTGACCGAGCAGCGCGGCAGCGGCGGCGCGCAGATCGTGGTCGACCCGCGCGCCACGCCGACCGCCCGTGCCGCCACGCTGCACCTGCAGCCCACCCCCGGCACCGACCTGGCGCTGGCCCTGGGCCTGCTGCACATCGTGGTCGCCGAGGGGCTGACCGATGCGGCATACCTGGCCGAGCGCACCACCGGCTGGGACGAGGTCCGCCGGACCGCCGCCGGTTACTGGCCCGCCCGGGTGGAGCGGATCACCGGGGTGCCGGTCGCCGACCTGGAGGCCACCGCCCGCGCGCTGGCCACGGCCGAGCGCGCGATCATCCTCACCGCGCGCGGCGCCGAGCAGCACAGCAAGGGCGTCGACACGGTCACCGCGTTCATCAACCTGGCCCTCGCGCTCGGTCTGCCGGGGCGGCCGGGCTCCGGCTACGGCTGCCTCACCGGGCAGGGCAACGGCCAGGGCGGGCGCGAGCACGGCCAGAAGAACGACCAGCTCCCGGGGTACCGGAAGATCGACGACCCGGCCGCGCGGGCGCACGTCGCCGCGGTGTGGGGCGTCGACCCCGACAGCCTGCCCGGCGCGGGCCTGTCCGCGTACGAGCTGCTCGACGCGCTGGGGCAGCCCGGCGGGCCGAAGGCGATGCTGCTGTTCGGCTCCAACCCCGTGGTCTCCGCGCCGCGCGCGGGCCGGATCACCGAACGGCTGAAGTCGCTCGACCTGCTGGTCGTCTGCGACTTCGTGCTCAGCGAGACGGCCGCGCTGGCCGACGTGGTGCTCCCGGTGGCCCAGTGGGCCGAGGAGGACGGCACCATGACCAATCTGGAGGGCCGGGTGCTGCGGCGCCGGGCCCTGCGCAAGCCACCGCCAGGGACAGGGACGGATCTGGCGGTGCTGGCCGAGCTGGCCTCCCGGCTCGGCCAAACCGGCGACGGTCGCTCCGGCGCCGGAGGCGTGCGGACCCCGCGGTTCACCGCGGACCCGTACGCCGTCTTCGAGGAGCTGCGGCGTGCCACCGCTGGTGGGGTGGCCGACTACGCCGGCGTCACGTGGGAGCGGGTGGACGCCGAGCAAGGCGTGTTCTGGCCCTGCCCCGCAGCGGACCGGGCAGGCACGCCGCGGCTCTTCGAAGCAGGCTTCCCGACCCCGGACGGGCGCGCCCGCATGATCGCGGTGGAGCACCGGCCGGTCGCCGAGGACATCGACGCCGAGTACCCGCTCTACCTGACCACGGGTCGGGTGCTGGCGCAGTACCAGTCCGGCGCGCAGACCCGCCGCATCGCGGCGCTGCCCGGCGGGCCCTTCGTCGAGCTGCACCCGGACCTGGCCGAGCGGCTGGGCCTGGCCGAGGGCGACCAGGTGCGGGTGACCAGCCGCCGCGGCGAGCTGACCGCCCCCGCCCGGATCGTCGCCACGATCCGCCCCGACACCCTCTTCGCACCCTTCCACTACTCCGGCGCGGGCCGGGCCAACACGCTCACCGGCGACGCGTTGGACCCGATCTCACGGATGCCGGAGTTCAAGGTCTGTGCCGTACGAATCGAGCCGGTGACGCCATGAATCCAGGTAACACCACGCGACACGGCACCGCCGTGCCGCGCGCCGATCGTCCCCGCACCTCCCCCGACCACGTCGTGATCATCGGGTACGGCATGGCCGGCGCCCGGCTGGCCACGGAGCTGTCCGCCGCGCCGGACGTCGAGGTCACCGTGCTCGGCGCGGAGCCGCACCGGGCCTACAACCGCATCCTGCTGTCCAGCGTCCTGGCCGGGAAGCACGCCGAGGGCGACATCACACTCACCGAGGCCGCCGGGCACGGCGTGAAGACCCGCACCGGGGTCACCGTGACCGCGATCGACCGCGCCGCCCGGACGGTCACCCTCGACGGCGGCGAGCAGCTCGGCTACGACCACCTGGTGCTGGCCACCGGCTCGCAGGCGATCGTGCCGCCCATCCCGGGCCTGGAGTCGCCGCACCCGCGCGTCGCCGCGTTCCGCACCCTGGAGGACTGCCGCCGCATCCTGGAGGCCGCCGACGGCGCCCGCACCGCGCTGGTGCTCGGCGGCGGGCTGCTCGGCCTGGAGGCCGCCCGCGGGCTGGCCGGGCGCGGCCTGGCCGTCGAGGTGGTGCACGGCGTCGGCCACCTGATGGAGCGCCAGCTCGACCCGGGCGCCAGCGCGGTGCTGGTGCGCACGCTCGCCGAGCACGGCGTGGCGGTGCACCTGGCCTCGGCCGCGATCGGGGTGAGCGCCGACGCGGACGGCGTGACGCTGCGGCTGGACGGCCGCAACCTGCGCGCCGACCTGCTGGTGCTGTCCTGCGGGGTGCGCGCCGACACGGCGCTGGCCCGCGCCGCGGGCCTGCGGGTGGAGCGCGGCATCGTGATCGACGAGACGCTGCGCACCTCCGACCCGCGCATCTCCGCGATCGGCGACTGCGCCCAGTTCGGCGAGGTGGTCGGCGGGCTGGTCGCGCCCGCCTGGGAGCAGGCGAAGGTGCTGGCGGCGCGGCTGACCGGCGCCGAGCCTGCGGCGGTGTACGAGCCGAGCGCCCCGGTGACCCGGCTCAAGGCGTCCGGCATCGACCTGGCCGCCATGGGCACCCTGCAGGCCGACCCGTCCTGCGAGGACGTCAGCTTCGCCGACCCGGCCCGCGGCACGTACGCCCGGCTGCTGATCCGCGGCGACCGGCTGGCCGGCGCGGTGATGCTCGGCGACAACCCGAACGTGGGGCAGGTCATCCAGCTGTTCGACCGCAAGGGCGTGGTGCCGCGCGACCGGCGCGCGCTGCTGCTGGGCCGGGCCCTGGGCGGCGCGGAGGCGCCGGTCGCCACGACGTCGCCCGCGCTCATGCCCGACCAGGCCACCGTGTGCCAGTGCAACACGGTCACCAAGGGCGCGCTGGTGCGCTGCTGGCGCGCCGGCGCCCGCACGGTCGACGAGGTCGTCGCCCGGACCCGTGCCACCACCGGCTGCGGCAGCTGCAAGGACGCGGTTGACGGCATCGTCGGGTGGCTGTCCAGCTCCGACAGTGTGGGGGTGTCCTGATCATGACGAAGCGTTTGGTGGTCGCCGGGTACGGCATGGTGGCCCAGCGGTTCCTGGAGGCCTTCGCGGAGCGGGCCGTGCCCGGCTGGTCGGTGACCGTGCTGGCCGAGGAGGACCGGCCCGCCTACGACCGGGTGCGGCTGTCGGCCTGGTTCGACGACTACGACGCGTCTGCACTGCACCTCGGCGGCGCGCCCGACGGGGTCGCGGTGCGCCTGAACGAGTGCGTCACCGGCATCGACCGCGAGCGGAAGGTCGTGCGCAGCGCCTCCGGCGAGACGCCGTACGACGCGCTGGTGCTGGCCACCGGCTCGCGGGCGTTCGTGCCGCCCATCGCCGGGGCGGACCTGCCCGGCGTGTTCGTCTACCGCACCCTCGACGACCTGGCGGCGCTGCGCGACTGGGCGGCGGCCGACGGCAAGCGGGTCGGCGCGGTGCTCGGCGGCGGTCTGCTCGGCCTGGAAGCCGCGAACGCGCTGAAGATGCTGGGCATCACCACGCACGTGGTCGAGTTCGCGCCCCGGCTGATGCCGCTGCAGGTGGACGAGGGCGGCGGCGCGGTGCTGCGGCGGCACATCGAGGCGCTCGGCGTCACCGTGCACACCGGCCGCGGCTGCGCGGGCCTGGAGGGCGGCGACGACGGCGTCACCCGGATGCTGTTCAACGACGGCGGCACGCTCGACGTCGACGTGGTCGTGGTCGCGGCGGGCATCCGGCCCCGCGACGAGCTGGCCGAGCCCGCCGGGCTGGCCCGCGGCCCGCGCGGCGGCTTCGCGGTCGACGCGTCCTGCGCCACCGCCGACCCGGCGGTGTGGGCGATCGGCGAGTGCGCCGCGCTGGCCGTCGACTCCGGCGACGGCGTCTGCTACGGCCTGGTCGCGCCCGGCTACGCCATGGCCGAGGTGGTCGCCGACCGGCTGACCGGCGGCGACGCGGCGATGACCCGGCCGGACACCTCGACCAAGCTGAAGCTGCTCGGCGTGGACGTGGCCAGCTTCGGCACGCCGTTCGCCGAGGGCCTGGACGTGGTGGTGACCGACCAGGTCACCGGCGTGTACGCCAAGCTGCTGCTCACCGACGACGCCCAGACGCTGCTCGGCGGCATCCTGGTCGGCGACGCCGCGGCGTACCCGACGCTGCGGGCCTCGCTCGGCGGGCCGCTGCCCGCGCCGCCGCTGGCGCTGCTGGCCCCGGCCGGCGAGGGCGGGGTGAAGACCGAGCTGCCGGGCAGCGCGCAGGTCTGCTCCTGCCACGCGGTCACCAAGGACCACATCACCGACGCCATCGCGGGCGGCTGCACCGACGTGCCGGGCCTGAAAGCGTGCACCAAGGCCGGGACCGGCTGCGGCTCCTGCGTGCCGCTGCTCAAGCAGCTGCTGGCGGCGGGCGGGGTGGCCCAGTCCAAGGCCCTGTGCGAGCACTTCACCTACTCGCGCCAGGAGCTGTTCGACATCATCCGGGTGCGCGGCATCCGCTCGTTCTCCGAGCTGGTGCGCGAGCACGGCACCGGCCGCGGCTGCGACATCTGCAAGCCCGCGATCGCGTCGATCCTGGCGGGGCTGAACAACGGCTACATCCTCGACGGCGAGGAGGCGGCCCTGCAGGACACCAACGACCACTTCCTGGCCAACATCCAGCGCGACGGGACGTACTCGGTGGTCCCGCGCATCCCCGGCGGCGAGATCACCCCGGACAAGCTGATCGTGATCGGCGAGGTGGCCCGCGACTTCGGGCTCTACACGAAGATCACCGGCGGGCAGCGCATCGACCTGTTCGGGGCGCGCGTGGAGCAGCTGCCGGAGATCTGGCACCGGCTCGTCGACGCGGGCTTCGAGTCCGGGCACGCGTACGGCAAGGCGCTGCGCACCGTGAAGAGCTGCGTCGGCTCGACCTGGTGCCGGTACGGCGTGCAGGACTCGGTCGGCATGGCCATCGAGCTGGAGCTGCGCTACCGCGGCCTGCGCGCGCCGCACAAGCTCAAGTCGGCGGTGAGCGGCTGCGCCCGCGAGTGCGCCGAGGCCCGCAGCAAGGACTTCGGCATCATCGCCACCGAGAAGGGCTGGAACCTCTACGTCGCCGGCAACGGCGGCTTCCGCCCCCGGCACGCCGACCTGTTTCTCACCGACGCCACCACCGAGGAGCTGATCCGGACCATCGACCGGTTCCTCATGTACTACATCCGCACCGCCGACCGGCTCCAGCGCACCTCCACCTGGCTGGAGGCGATGGACGGCGGCCTGGACCACCTGCGCGAGGTCATCGTCGACGACGCGCTGGGGCTGTGCGAGGAGCTCGACGCGCAGATGGCCCGCCACGTCGGGTCGTACGCCGACGAGTGGCGGGCCACCCTGCAGGACCCGCAGCGCCTCGCTCGTTTCGTCTCGTTCGTCAACGCACCGGGCACGCCCGACCCCGACATCACCTTCGAGGTCGAGCGGGGGCAGAAGATCCCCGCGAAGGGTCCGGTGCCGGTCACCCTGGGAGGTGCCTCATGACCACCGCAATCATGACCGGGACCTGGACGGCGATCTGCGCGTTCGACCGGCTCCAGCCCGAACGCGGCGTCGCCGCCCTGGTCGACGGGGTGCAGATCGCCGTCTTCCGGACCTTCGACGGCGAGCTGTTCGCCATCGGCAACCGCGACCCGATCGCGGGCGCCCAGGTGATGTCGCGCGGCATCGTCGGCACCCGCGGCGACACCCCCACTGTCGCGTCCCCGCTGCACAAGCAGGTGTACGACCTGCGTACCGGCGAGTGCCTGGACGTGGCGGGGGTGGCCGTGCCGACGTACCCGGTGCGCCGCAACGGCGACCTGGTCGAAGTGGGTGTGGATACCCCATGAACAGCGATCGTGCGGCGGGACGGGGCGCGGTGTCATGACGGAGCTGTCCGGCTTCACCGTCGGCGTGACCGCCGACCGGCGGCGTGACGAGCTGGCCGCGCTGCTGGAGCGGCGGGGCGCCCGTGTCGTCATCGCCCCCGCGCTGCGCATCGTCCCGCTGCACGACGACTCCCAGCTCCGCGAGGCGACCCGCCGCTGCCTGGACACCCCGCCGGACGTGGTGGTGGCCAACACCGGCATCGGCATGCGGGGCTGGCTGGAGGCGGCCGAGGGCTGGGGTCTGGCCGACCCGCTGCGCTCGGTGCTCGCCGAGGCGTACATCGTGGCCCGCGGCCCGAAGGCCCGCGGCGCGGTGCGCGCCGCGGGACTGCACGACCAGTGGTCGCCGGACTCGGAGAGCTGCGACGAGTGCCTGGCCCACCTGCTGCGCCGTGGCGTCGGGGGCCGGACGGTCGCCGTCCAGCTGCACGGCGATCAGCAGCCGGAGTTCTGCGCCTCGCTGCGCGCCGCCGGCGCCGACGTCATCGAGGTCCCGGTGTACCGGTGGGCGCCCCCGCTGGACCCGGCCCCGCTGCACCGGCTGGTGGACCTGGTGTCGAACCGGCTGGTCGACGCGATCACCTTCACCTCCGCCCCGGCGGTCGGCGCGCTGCTGGCGGCCGCCGGGGCGGGCGGCGACGCGGTGCTGGAGGCGATGCGCGCCGACGTCGTCGCCGCCTGTGTCGGCCCGGTCACGGCCGCCCCGCTGATCCGGCAGGGCATTCCGGTCATCGCCCCCGCGCGGGCACGACTGGGCGCGCTGGTGCGCGCGATCGTGGACGAGCTGCCCCGGCGGGCGGTCACCCTGCGGGTCGCCGAGCACGAGCTGACCCTGCGCGGCCACGCCGCGATGGTGGACGGCGAGCTGAAACCGCTGGCCCCGGCCCCGATGGCGGTGCTGCGGGCGCTCGCCTCGGTGCCCGGCAAGGTGCGCTCGCGCGCCTCGCTGCTACCCGCCCTGCCGCGCGGCGCCGACGAGCACGCGGTCGAGATGGCCGTGGCGCGGCTGCGGGCCGGTCTGGGCGATCCCGGATTCGTCCAGACGGTGGTCAAGAGAGGCTACCGGCTGCCGGTGGACTGAAACGGCCCGCCGACGTAAGGTCCCCGCGTGATGCGTTTCTGGGGCAAGCTGCTGGCAGCGTCGTTCGGTATGGCGGCGCTGGTCGCGGCCGCCCAGTTCGGCGTCGTGTATGGACTGAACGCGCTGCGCCTGGACCGCGAGTTCCTCAGCGGTGCCGACAACGAATGGAACCTCCAGCTCACCTGGGCGGCCTGGTTCGCGGCGCTTGCCGTGCTGGCGGGCGCCACTTACGCGGCGAGCCTGGCAGTGGCGCAGAGCGGCCGCAGCCGGGTCGGCGCCGGAGTGCGTGCGGTGGGCGGCATCGGCGCCACCCTGGGCGCGGCGGCGGCCTCGGTGCCGCTGACCCTGCAACCGGCCCGGCTGGCCCGGGTGAACGCCTCGTTCGACCCGGAGCTGACCGCCGCGATCGCGGTCGGGGCCGGCCTCGTCGCCGGCCTGCTGGTCACCCTGCTGGTGGTGGCGCGCAAGCCGCTCAGCACGAACCTGTGGGTGTGCACCGGCGGGGTGTGGCTGCTCGCCGCGGCGTCCTTCGTGGACAGCGCGCAGTTCGGCCGCAACCGCGACGCGCTGGCCGAGTACTACGACCCGATGCGGCTGGGCGTGCTCGACCTGAGCGCGCTGGAGCCGATCCCCCGCGCCACCTTCAGCATGCCGGTGCTCGCACTGCTGACGGCCCTGGTGTGCGGGCTGGTCGCGCGGCACCAGGGCCGGTCGCGGCTCTGGATCGCCCTGTCCGGCGCGATCGGGCCGCTGCTGGTCGCGATGGCGTACGTCATCGGCGGCCCCGGCGTCTCCCGCGCCCTCACCGACCAGGCCGACGCCTACCTCGGCGCGATGATCGCCGTAGTGGTCGGCCTGGCCGTCTCCTCCATCATCGCCCTGGCCCCCCGCCGCCCCGGCGTCCTCTGAGCCCGAGGCCGCTCAAGATCCCCCGACTTGCCTGGCACATGGGCGAAAGTGCGCTCAAGATACGCCCAGGTGCCAGGCAAGTCGAGTGATCAAGCGGAGGTCACGGGGAGGTAGACCTTGCCGCCGGAGGCGACGAACTCGGCGGACTTGTCGGCCATGCCCTGCGCGGCGTACTCCTTCAGCTCCTGGCTGATGCGCATGGAGCAGAACTTCGGCCCGCACATGGAGCAGAAGTGCGCCGTCTTGGCGGCCGGGGCGGGCAGCGTCGCGTCGTGATAGGAGCGTGCCGTCTCCGGGTCCAGCGAGAGGTTGAACTGGTCCTCCCAGCGGAACTCGAAGCGTGCCTTGGACAGCGCGTCGTCCCACGCCTGCGCGCCCGGGTGCCCCTTGGCCAGGTCGGCGGCGTGCGCCGCGATCTTGTACGCGATCACACCGGCCTTCACGTCGTCGCGGTCCGGCAGGCCCAGGTGCTCCTTGGGCGTGACGTAGCAGAGCATCGCGGTGCCGTACATGGCGATCATCGCGGCGCCGATGGCACTGGTGATGTGGTCGTACGCGGGCGCGATGTCGGTGGTCAGCGGGCCGAGCGTGTAGAACGGCGCCTCGTGGCACACCTCCTGCTGCAGGTCCACGTTCTCCTTGATCTTGTGCATGGGCACGTGCCCCGGGCCCTCGATCATCACCTGCACGTCGTTCCGCCAGGCGATCCCGGTCAGCTCGCCGAGCGTACGCAGCTCCCCGAACTGTGCCTCGTCGTTGGCGTCCGCGATCGAGCCGGGCCGCAGCCCGTCCCCGAGCGAGAAGGTGATGTCGTACCTCGCGAAGATCTCGCAGAGCTCCTCGAAGTTGGTGTAGAGGAAGTTCTCCCGGTGCTTGGCCAGGCACCAGGCAGCCATGATGGACCCGCCGCGCGACACGATGCCGGTGACCCGGTCCGCCGCCAGCGGCACGTAGCGCAGCAGCACCCCGGCGTGCACGGTCATGTAGTCCACGCCCTGCTCGGCCTGCTCGATGATGGTCTCGCGGTAGATCTCCCAGGTCAGCTTGAGCGGGTCGCCCTTCACCTTCTCCAGCGCCTGGTAGATCGGCACGGTGCCGATCGGCACCGGCGAGTTGCGCATGATCGACTCGCGGGTCTCGTGGATGCGCGGGCCGGTGGACAGGTCCATCACCGTGTCGGCGCCCCAGCGGGTGGCCCAGGTCAGCTTCTCCACCTCCTCCGCGACGTCGGAGGTGACCGCGGAGGTGCCGATGTTGGCGTTGACCTTCACCAGGAACGCCTTACCGATGATCATCGGCTCGACCTCGGGGTGGTTGACGTTGGCGGGCAGCACGGCCCGGCCCGCCGCGATCTCGTCCCGCACCAGCTCGGCAGTGACGCCCTCGCGCAGGGCCACATACTCCATCTCGGGGGTGATGATCCCGGCGCGGGCGCAGCCGAGCTGGGTCACCGGCGCGCCGTGCACCTGGCGGTCCTCGACCCAGCGCCGGCGCGGCAGGTCGGCGAAGACCCCCGGGCCGGACGTGTCGTAGAGCCGGACCGGGGTGCTGCCGTCGGTCAGGTCGACCTCGGCGAACGGCACCTGGATGTCGGGACGGGACCCCTGCACGTAGACCTTGCGCCTCATGCTGCCTCCTTCTGCTACAGGCGGGGAAAGTGGTTCAGCGGACCGGCTCCGCTGCCGAGCCGCCACTCCTGCGCCGCGATGAGCGCCGAGCGGACGTAGCGGTTCGCGTACGCGATCGAGTCGTCGATCGGGTAGCCGTGGGCCAGCCGGGCCGCGATCGCCGCGGAGAACGTGCAGCCCGTGCCGTGGTTGTTCGGTGTCTCCACCCGCGGCGAGCGCAGGAAACGCGCCCCGCTGTCGGTCCACACCGCGTCGACGACCTCCGGCCCGCCCGCGTCGCCGCCGGTCACCACCACGCACTTCGGCCCGTGCGAGGCGATCTGCGCGGCCGCGCCCGCCATGTCCGCCGGGGTGGTCACCGGCCAGCCCAGCAGCGCCGACGCCTCCTCGACGTTGGGCGTCACCACCAGGGCGTACGGCAGCAGCCGCTCGATCGCGCTGACCACGCCCAGGCGCCGCCCCGTCGACGCGGTCAGCACCGGGTCCAGCACCAGCTTCGGCAGCTCGCCGTTGCGCGCCTTGGCCCGCACGGTCGCCGCGATCTCGCCGCTGGCGACCATGCCGACCTTCACCGCCGCGACGGGCAGGTCGCTCAGCACCGCCTGGAGCTGCGCGGCGACCACGGTGCCCGGCATCGGGTGGACGTCCGTGATCTCCTTGGTGTTCTGCGAGGTCACCGCGGTGACAACGCTCGCGCCGTAGCAGTCCAATGCGGCGAAGGTCTTCAGATCGGCCTGGATCCCGGCACCGCCGCTGCTGTCGGAACCGGCGATCGTCAATACCACGTGAGGAGTCATGCGATCACTGTTCCGGTTCCGCGGCTCCGGCCGTCGCACACGCCGTCCCACCCGGCGCGCAGCCGGGCGTACGCCTCGGCGGGGTCCTCGGCCCGCATCACGGCGCCCATCACGGCCACGCCCGACGCCCCGCTCTCCCGGCACGCGGCGGCCTGCTCGGACCGCTCGATCCCGCCCAGCGCCAGCACCGGGCGCCCCGCGCGGGGACACAGGCGGCGCAGGCCGATCGGCGCGAGCGCGGGGCCGTACCCGGGCTTGCTGCGGCTGGTGAAGACCGGCGAGAGCGTCACATAGTCCTCGGTGGACAGCGCGGCCAGCTCCGCGGCGTCATGGCAGGAGCGGCCGAGCAGGTGCGGGCGGCCCAGCGGCGCCACGGCTCCGGCCCGCAGGTGCAGCGCCTCGCCGTCGAGGGTGTCCTGCCCCGCGACGATGAGCAGGCCGCCGACCGGCCTGAGCAGCTCGCGCAGCGCGACGGCGATCCGCAGCCGCTGCCCGCGCGGCAGGTCCTTCTCCCGCAGCAGCACCGCGCGCGCCCCGGCGGACACCGCCGCCGCGACCACGTCCACTAGCGGGCGCAGCGCCTGGCGGCGATCGGTCACCACGACGACCCCGGTGGGCGTGTGCCGAGCCGGGCGTGCGGCGTCGGCGCTCGCCCGGGACGCGACGCCTTCCGGCACGGTGACGGCAAGGGCCGGGTGCGCGGTCACCATGACGCGACGCCTTCCGACACGGTCACGGTGAAGGCCGAGCGGGCGGTCACCATGACGCGAGGCCTTCCGGCTTGGTGGAGGCGAGCGCGTGGTGCCGCAGCGGGATCCGCCCGGCCTGGGCGGCGAGCCGTCCCGCGATCACCGCGTGCCGCATCGCGGTGGCCATCGCCACCGGGTCGGCGGCCCGGGTCACCGCGCTGGCCAGCAGCACCGCGTCGCAGCCCAGCTCCATGGCCAGAGCGGCGTCGCTGGCGGTGCCGATGCCCGCGTCGAGGATGACGGGGCAGCGCACCGCCTCCCGGATCAGCCGGATGTGGTGCGGGTTGGACACGCCCAGGCCGGAGCCGATCGGCGCCCCGGCGGGCATCACCGCCGCGCAGCCCAGGTCGGCCAGCCGCCGCGCCAGCACCGGGTCGTCGGTGGTGTACGGCAGCACGGTGAACCCGTCCCCGACCAGCCGCTCGGCCGCGCGCAGCAGCTCGACCGCGTCCGGCAGCAGGGTACGGTCGTCGCCGATGACCTCCAGCTTGATCCAGTCGGTCTCGAAGGCGTCCCGGGCCAGGTGCGCGGTGCGCACCGCGTCGGCGGCGGTGTAGCAGCCGGCGGTGTTGGGCAGCAGCCGTACCCCGCAGCGTTCCAGCACCTCCAGCAGCCCGGCCGGGGCGTCCGGGTCGATCCGGCGCAGCGCGACGGTGACCAGCTCGGCGCCGCCCGCCAGCAGCGCCTGCTCCAGCGACTGGAGGCTGCTCGCGCCGCCCGTGCCCAGGATCAGCCGGGAGCCGAAGGCGACCCCGCCCAGATCGAACCTGTCGTCCATCCCGGTCAGCCGCCCTGCGCCGCGGTGAGCACCTCGACCCGGTCGCCGTCGGTCAGGCGGTGTGCGGGCCAGTCGGCGCGGCGCACGACCTCGCCGTTGACCGCGACGGCGACGCCCCGGCGCGGCACCTCGAGCACGGCGAGCAGCTCCGCCACGGTCTCGTCGCGTTCGGCGGGTCGCGGGACGTCGTTCACCAGCACTGTGATCATCGGGCACCTCCGGCGGTGGGGCGTTGCGGCGTGAAGGGTTCCCAGAGCAGGGGCAGCGGGCGGCCGTCGATCAGGTCCGCCACGGCCTGCGCGGTGTACGGCGCGGCCAGCACGCCGTGCCGGTAGTGCCCGGTCGCGACCAGCAGGTCCGGGCCGAGCCGGCCCACGATCGGGCCGTTGTCGGCGGTGCCGGGCCGCTGCCCGACCGACACCTCGGCCAGCGCGTGCTCGGCGAGCTCGGGCACCAGGTCGGTGGCGGCGCGCAGCAGGTCGCGTACCCCGCCGGCGGTGGCGTGGCCGTCGGCGCGCTCCTCGACGGTCGCCCCGACGAGCACCTCGCCGTCACGGCGGGGCACCAGGTAGACGGGACGCCCGTCGGCGTACCCCCGGATGACGTGCCGGGGCACCGCCTGGCCGCGCAGCCGCAGCACCGCGCCCTGCACGGGCCGCACCGGCAGCCCGGCCAGCGTGGCGCTGGCGCAGCCCGCCGCGAGCACCACCGTGCCGTCCAGTCCGGACAGCGACCGCACCGCCTCCCGGCGCACCGGCACCAGCTCGCGCAGCGCGGCCACCACCCGGCGCGGGTCGACCTGGTGGTCCGATGCGACGAGCACGCCGCGGGCACGCGGGTTGAGCAGCGGCTCCCGCTCGCGCAGCCCGTCGCCGTCCAGGGCGAGCACGTCCGCGCCCAGCTCCCGCTGGTAGGTCCACAGCCGGCGCAGCTCGGCCAGGTCGTCGGCGGTGAGCCCGACCTGCAGCGTGCCCTCGGTGCGGTGGCCCAGGTCGTGGCCGGTCGCCGCGGCCAGCTCGGCGGCGTACGCGGGCCAGCGCCGCGCGCACTCCAGCAGCAGCTCGGTCAGCTCCCGCTCGCCGAAGTAGGACTCGCCGACCGGGGCGAGCATGCCCGCGGCGACGTGCGAGGCGCCGCGGCCGGGATCCGGGTCGTAGACGGTGACGTCGTGGCCGCGCCGCGCGCACTCCCAGGCGATGCTGAGCCCGATGATGCCGCCGCCGACGACGGACACAGGATGCGGTGCCACCGCGGCCTCCTCCCTGCGCCGGCATTACCCGGATCAGGTTCTACGGTCGGGAGCGAGAATCAGCTCCCCTCTCAGCCCGGTTCACCGGGCTCCCGTGGGGTTCGTTTCTGGTGTGGTGCACGTGTTACGCGCGTGTTGCCGTGGGTGACGGCTGTCGGCAGCGTAACCCCGCATGCACCATCGGGCAACCCGCCGCCCACCCACCGCGACCCACACCACACCGCACCGCCGCGACCCGCGCCGCGCGGCTGAGGCCGCAGTTTCGGGGAAAGTGTCGCTTCAGGACATGGTAAAGAACCAGTTTCCCCGAAATTGCACGCGCGCAGCCGACGCGAAGCCGCCCACATGAGTGAGCGGGCGGGGGTCGCCCGGCGTCGATCTTGCACGAAGTGTTAGGGATACGCCCGGAAAGGGCGTGTCGCACCCACAGTTCGCGCAAGATCGGCGCGGTGGAGCGGGCGCCCGCGGCGGGTCAGGCGGCGACGGCGGCGAGGAGGTCGGCGATGGCGCGGGCAGGGTCGGCGGCGTCGGAGGCCGCGCCGATGACCGCGACGCCGTGCGCACCGGCGGCACGCAGCTCGGGCACCCGGGCCGCGGTCACCCCGCCGATCGCGATGATCGGCGTGTCCGGGCACTGGCGGGCCACCGCGCGCAGGCCCTCGGGCCCGATGGACACCGGCAGACCGTCCTTCGTGGACGTCGCGTAGCAGGGGCCGACGCCGAGGTAGTCGGCACCGTCGCCCACGGCGCGCAGCGCGGTCGCGGGCAGCCGCGCGGTCGCGCCGAGCACCGCGGCCGGGCCGAGCAGCCGCCGCGCCGCCGACACCGGCAGGTCGTCCGCGCCCACGTGCCCGCCGCCGGCACCGGCCGCCAGGGCCACGTGCAGGCGATCGTTGACCAGCACCGGCACGCCGAGCGGCCGGCACAGCGCGACGAGCTGCCCGGCCAGGTCGTACGCGACCCGGTCGGTCCACTCGTCGGCGGGCCGGAACTGGATCACGAGGTCCGGAGTGGCCACGCTCAGCGCGGCGCGGACCAGCGCGACCGGGTCGCGGCCGGGCCTGCTGTCGGTGATCAGGTGAAGTCTCCCCAGGGTCATACGCTCACCCTATAGATTGTCGTCGGTGAATGGGCAGGGCCGTCCGTGACACGGTTCCGTCTACCCCACCTCATCCATATCGCTGATTCTGTGAAACGTCTTTACAGTTAATTTCGAGCGGTATGAGACTCCGCCTCGCGCTCACCACCCTCCTCCTCGGCGGCACCGTCATCGCCGCCGTCACCCCAGCTCAGGCCGCACCCGCACCGGCTCCGGAGGGTGCCGCCGCGGCCGCCGCCGGATACGTCAAGGTCGGCTACTTCGTGCAGTGGGGCATCTACCGCCGCAACTTCCTGGTGAAGAACCTGCACACCTCGGGGATGGCCGCGAAACTGACGCACATCAACTACGCCTTCGGCAACGTCGGCCCCGACGGCCGCTGCTTCGAGGCCAACGAGGCGGGGGTCGGCGACGCCTGGGCCGACTACCAGAAGCGCTTCAAGGCGGGCGAGTCCGTGGACGGCGTCGGCGACGTGGTCACCCAGCCGCTGGCGGGCAACTTCCACCAGCTGCGCAAGCTCAAGGCGATGTACCCGCACCTGCGCATCCACCTGTCGCTTGGCGGCTGGACCTGGTCGAAGTACCTCTCCGACGCGGCGCTCACCCCCGCCTCCCGCCAGGCGATGGTCGCCAGCTGCATCGACCTGTACCTCAAGGGCAACCTGCCCTTCATCGGCACCTCGCCGCACGGCGGCGCGGGCAGCGCCTACGGCGTGTTCGACGGCTTCGACCTGGACTGGGAGTGGCCCGCCTCCGCGGGCGAGGTCGGCAACGTCGTCCGGCCCGAGGACAAGCAGAACTACACGCTGCTGGCCGCCGAGTTCCGCCGCCAGCTCGACGCGTACGGCACGCAGACCGGCCGCTACTACTCCCTCACCGCGTTCCTGCCCGCCGACCCCGCGAAGATCAACGCGGGCATCGAGACCTCGGCGCTGTTCGCCCAGCTCGACTTCGCCACGGTGCAGGGGTACGACCTGGTCGGCGCGTGGGACCCGGTGACCGGGCACCAGTCGAACCTCTACACCACCGCGCAGTCGCCGTTCAGCGTGGACCTCGCCGTCGACACGTACCTCGCGCAGGGCGCCCCGGCGGGCAAGATCGTGATCGGCATCCCGTACTACGGCCGCGGCTGGTCCGGCGCGGGCAGCGCGAACAACGGCCTCTACCAGCCGGCGAGCGGCCCGGCGCGGGGCACCTACGAGGACGGCGTCGACGACTACAAGAAGGTGATCGCCAAGCAGGGCGCCGTGTACTACGACCCGGTCGCGGGCGCCGCCTGGAAGTTCGGCGGCGGCACGTTCTGGTCGTACGACACCCCCCAGGTCATCGCCCAGAAGACCGCCTACGTCAAGGCCAACGGCCTCGGCGGCACCATGGCCTGGTCCCTCGACGGCGACACCCCCGCGGGTGAACTGACCACCGCGATCCACAACGGCCTCAACTGACCGCCCGCCCCAAGATCGCGTCGATCTTGCGCGAACTGTTAGGGATATGCCCGGAAGGGGCGTGTCATCCCCACAGTTCATGCAAGATCGACGCAGGGCTGGGGGTCAGCGGTTAGCGGACATCCCAGACGGGCTCGGGGGTTTCGAGGACTTCGCCGTCGGATTGGAACAGGAGGAAGCGGTCGAAGGTGCGGGTGAACCAGCGGTCGTGGGTCACCGCGACGACGGTGCCCTCGAAACCCTTCAGGCCCTGTTCGAGGGCTTCGGCGCTGGCGAGGTCGAGGTTGTCGGTGGGCTCGTCGAGCAGGAGGAGGGTGACGCCGCTGAGTTCGAGCAGCAGGACCAGGAAGCGGGCCTGCTGGCCGCCGGAGAGGGTGCCGAAGCGCTGCTCGGCCTGTTTGGCCAGTTCGTAGCGGTCGAGGACCTTGTACGCGGCCTCTCGTGCGAGCGACGGGCGGTGTGTGTCGCCGCGCCAGAGGATGTCGATCAGTTCCTTGCCGGCCAGGTCGGGGCGGTCGTGGGTCTGGGAGAAGTGGCCGGGGACCACGCGCGCGCCGAGCCGGGCGACGCCGCTGTGCCGGACGTGGGCGTGCTTCGCGCCGTCGGCCGAGCGGCCCTCCTCGTCGCCGCCGTGCGCCTGCTGCGCGAGCAGCCGCAGGAAGTGGCTCTTGCCGGTGCCGTTGGCGCCGAGCACGGCCAGGCGGTCGCCGTACCACAGCTCCAGGTCGAACGGGAAGGTCAGGTTGTCCAGCTCCAGCTGCTCGCAGATGACCGCGCGCTTGCCGGTGCGGGCGCCCTTGAGGCGCATCTGGATCTGCTGGTCCTTCGGTGGCAGCGGCGGCGGGCCGGCCTCCTCGAACTTGCGCAGCCGGGTCTGCGCGGCCTGGTAACGCGAGGCCAGGCCGTCGTTGTAGGCCGCCTTCTGCTTGTACATCAGCATCAGCGCGCGCAGCTTCTCGTGCTCCTCATCCCAGCGGCGGCGGCGCTCCTCCATGCTGTCGTGCCGGGCCACCCGGGCCTCGTGCCACGACGCGAACGAGCCGACGTGCGTCCAGGCGCTGCCGCCCTCCACCGCGACCACCCGGTCGGCGGTCTGATTGAGCAGCTCCCGGTCGTGTGAGACGTAGAGGACCGACTTCTTCGACTCGCGCAGCCGCTGCTCCAGCCAGCGCTTGGCGGGCACGTCGAGGAAGTTGTCCGGCTCGTCGAGCAGCAGCACCTCGTCGGTGCCGCGCAGCAGCAGCTCCAGCGCGAACCGTTTCTGCTGGCCGCCGGACAGGGTGCGCACCGGGCGGTCCCGGCACTCGTCCCACGGCAGCTCCAGGATGAGCGTGGACACCGTGTCGAACAGCACCTCGGCGTCGTAGCCGCCCGCTTCGCCGTACGCCGTCAGCGCCTCGGCGTAGCGCAGCTGCGCCTGCTGCGCGGAGCTGCTCAGCCGCCCCCGGGCCTCCGCCTCGCGCATCGCCTGCTCGGCCTTGACCAGGCGCGCTCCCGCCGCCTGCAATCGCGGCTCCACCAGCGAGAACGCCATCTCGGCCAGGGTCGTCTCGCTGCCGCCGGGGGCGCCGGTCGCCGCAGACGAGCCGAGCATGCCGATGAACTGGCGCATCACCCCCAGGCCGCCGGAGCGCGCGATCGCCCCGGTGGGCACCGGCAGGTCGCCGGAGACCATCCGCAGCAGCGTCGTCTTGCCGGCGCCGTTGGGGCCGACCAGCGCCACCTTCGCACCCTCGCCGACCCGGAACGACACGTCCGAGAAGAGCACTCGCCCGTCCGGCAGGGTGCACGCCACCCCGGCCACATCCACGTATCCCACGGGGGCATAGTGCCTGATCAGGCGGGCCCGGGGCGAGTCACTTTCAGCACCCGGAAGCCGCTGCCGCTGGCGTGCCGGTCAGCCTGCCAGCCCTGCTCCCCCAGCCACTGCTGGAGCGAGTCCGAGCCCTTGTGCTTGGCCACCACCAGCCACGCGACGCCGTCGGCGGCGAGCCGGGGCAGCCACCGCAGCAGCAGCGCGTGCAGCTCCTCCTTGCCGACCCGGATCGGCGGGTTGGACCAGATCTGCGCGAACTCGACACCCACCGGCACGCCGTCCGGGTCGGCCACCCGCACCCGGTCCGCCACGTGCAGGCGTTTCGCGTTCTCGGCGGTCAGCTCGCGGGCGCGCGCGTTCACATCCACCGCCCAGACCTCGGCGCCCGGCGCACGGGTGGCCAGCACCATGGTGATCGGGCCGTAGCCGCAGCCCAGGTCGAGCAGGTTGCCGGTGGTCCCCGCCGCGGGCAGGTCGCCCTTCTTCAGCAGCACCGTCGTGCCGGGGTCCAGCCGGGACGCGGAGAAGACGCCGCCGGCCGCCGCCAGCTCGTATTCCTGCCCGCCGATGCTGAAGACGACCTCGCGCGGGCGCGCCGACGCGCCCGGCTCCGCAGTGAAATAGTGCTCGCCCACCCGCACATTCTCCCCCGAACGGTCGGACTCGCCCGCCGCAGGGTTATTGGCGACTGTGTCGTCCATTACGCTGTGCGACATGGCTCACGGCTACGGCGCCGGTTCGGGGGACTGGCCGCCACCTTCCCGTCGTGACCCGCGCGACCGAGACACACCCGGTCCCCACACACCAGGGGACACGGGTGCAGGCAGGCACGGGTCACTACGCGACAGCGCCCATGACTCTGAGTCACCAAGCCGCACCGGATCGCCCGGCGGAGGACGCAGGCGGGCCCCCGAGCCGCCGCAGAACCCCGCCGCGGACCGTTTCAACGGCTTCGTGGAGCGCAAGCCGCCGCGCGAGCACCCGGGCGGCATGCCCGGCCGCTCGGGCGGGCGCGCCGCCACGCCGCCTCCGCCCCCGCCTCGCGCGGACGGACCCGGCGCCGACCCGCGCCGCGGATCCGCGTCGCCCCTGGGCTACGACCCGCGCCGCGCCGCCGAACCGCGCCCCGCCGAACCGCCACGTCGCGGTGCCGCCGTGCCCGGTGAGCCCACCCGCCGTGGTGCCGTGCCCGGCGAGCCGCCCGGCGCCCGCAACGGCGCGCTGGCGCGCCCGCGGGGCGTCGAGGACCCGCCGCCCGCGGCTTACCGCGCGGCGCCGCCCAACGTCCCGCCGTCGCCGCCCCGGCGCGGCGGCACCGACCCGCGCCAGCGCTCGGCCCCGCCCGCCACACCGGTCTCCCCTGGCGGCCTGCCTGTCGCCGACCCGCGCCAGCGCTCAGCCCCGCCGCTCTCCCCGGGCGTCATTCCCGGCGGCGCGGTGCCCGGCGGCCGCCCCGGCACCATGCCACGCCCCGTCCCGGCGAACCCGGGCGCACCCGTCCGGGTCGTGCCACCGCCGCCGACCCGCCCGACGGTGACCCCGCCGCCCGCGCCGCCGCGGCAGACCGGACCGCGCCCCGCTGCGGCGAGTGGCCTGGCCGCCGCCGGGCTGCAGCGGCTCGCGGTCAACCCGAACCTGTCCAGCCGCTGGAAGAAGGCGCTGAGCGTGCTCGGCGTCGTCGCGGTGCTGGCCGTCTGCGCGGTCGGCTCGTTCCTGATGGTGCTGGACGAGAAGAAGGGCAACCAGGCGCAGGCGAACAGCTCGCCGCCGCCCACCGCGACCCCGGTCGACATCACGTCGCGCGAGGTCGATCCGAAGCCGCTCACCGCGGCCGAGGTCTTCCCCGGCACGCAGATCGTCATCGACCCGAACAAGCCGACCGAGGTCTACACCGTCATCAAGCCGCAGGTGCTCACCGACTGCCGGGCGGCGGCCAGCGGCGAGATCACCAAGCTGATCACGACCCTCGGCTGCAGCCAGGTCGTGCGCGGCACGATGAAGTCGCCGAACGGCGCCTACCTGGTCACCGGCGGCATCGTGAACCTCGACACGGTGGCCAGCGCCGAGAAGGCGTACGAGGCGATCAAGCCGATCGTCGACGATGGCAAGGGCCGCTTCCTCGGGTACGCGCCGGACCGGCAGGCCAAGAAGAGCATCACCAAGCCGCTGGCCCTGGCCTCCACCCACGCGGGCTGGAACATCAAGGGCCACTACCTGGTGTACTGCGTGATCGCCCGCTCCGACGGGGAGGAGATCGCCGTCGGCGACCCGTTCGCCAAGCAGATCCTCTACGACGTGATCGAGTTCTACCTGCGCGGCAAGGTCCTCGAAGACCGCGCCACGGACCCGATCGCCCCCAGCGCCTCCCCCAGCTGAGAGCAAGGAAGGGCACCTTCTTAACGCTATGCGTTGTAGAAGGTGCCCTTCCTAACGTCGTTCAGGCCTGGCGGACGGCGCGGGCGAGGCCGGCGGGCACGCCGCGCAGGTTGCGGGTCTGGTCGGCGCGGGCCGCGAACTCCGCCTCGTCCGGGTAACCGACCGCTACCAGGTTCAGGCCGTGCGGCGGGGCCACCACCACGTCGCTGGAGCGCTCGTGGCGGGTCAGCAGCGAGGCAGGCCATCCCGGCTCGCGCCGCCCGTCCCCGGCCGACAGCATCGCCCCCACCAGGCTGCGCACCATCGCCTGGCAGAACGCGTCCGCCTGCACGGTGGCGACCAGGGTGCCGTCGGGCTCGCGCCGCCAGGACATCGCGGTGATGTGCCGGATCGTGGTCGCGTGCTCCTTGCGCTTGCAGAACGCCGCGAAGTCGTGCTCCCCGCACAGCCCGGCCGCGGCCGCGTTCATCCGGTCCAGGTCGAGCGGGCGCAGCCAGTGCAGGGTGTCGCGGCGGCGCAGCGGGTCCGGACCCGGCTCGGCGTCGCAGACGCGGTACTCGTAGCGCCGCCAGAGCGCCGAGAAGCGGGCGTCGAAGGTCTCCGGCACGGCACGGGCGCGCCAGACCCGTACGTCGCCCGGCAGCAGGCCCGCCAGGCGGCGCACCAGGGTGGGCCCCAGCGCCGCCCAGCGCTCGGCGGGCAGGTCCACGTGGCACACCTGGCCGAGCGCGTGCACGCCGGCGTCGGTGCGCCCGGCCACCGTCAGCCCCGTCGGGTTGCCCGGCCCGCACACCCGCTCCAGCTCGGCCAGCAGCACCCCGGCCACGGTGCGGCGGCCCGGCTGGGCGGCCCAGCCGGAGAAGTCGGTGCCGTCGTAGCCGACGTCGAGGCGTACCCGGACCATCTGGTCTTCCCTCCTAAAGCTCGAAGCTCCGCCCGCGCTGTCGGACAGCGCGGGCGGAGCTTCGGTCACTGCTGAGCGGACGGCCGTCAGGCCTTGTCCGCGGCCTCGTCAGCCTCGGTCTCGCCCGACAGGACGGCGACCTTGTCCTCCTGGGCGGCCTTCTTGGCCTGGGCCTTGGCAGCCTTCGCCGGCGCCGCGGGCGCCGCCACCTCGAGCTCCTCGACCAGCTCGATGATCGCCATCGGAGCGGCGTCACCCTTGCGCGGGCCGGTCTTCACGATGCGGGTGTAACCACCGTTGCGGTTCGCGAAGCGCGGGGCGATCTGCTCGAAGAGGGCCACGAAGGTGTCCTTCTCGCTGATCGTCTTGCGCACCTCACGGCGGGCCTGCAGGTCGTCCCGCTTGGCCTTGGTGATGAGCCGCTCGGCCAGCGGGCGCAGCCGCTTGGCCTTGGTCTCGGTGGTGGTGATGCGACCGTGCTTGAACAGCGACGTGGCCAGGTTGGCCAGGATCAGCTGCTCGTGCGCGGGGCTGCCCCCGAGGCGGGGACCCTTGGTGGGCGTGGGCATTGGTGCTCCTTGATGTCTTACCGAGCTGCCGAGGCAGGTTCGGTTACAGCTGCTCGGTCTCGCGGTAGTCGTCAGTGTCGTAGTCGGCGTCGCCGTAGGAGTCCACGACATGCGCCGGGTCGAAGTTCGGAGCGGAGTCCTTCAGCCCCAGACCCATCCCGGCGAGCTTCATCTTCACCTCGTCGATGGACTTCTGCCCGAAATTCCTTATGTCGAGCAGGTCCGCCTCGGTGCGCCCGATGAGCTCACCGACGGAGTTGATGCCCTCGCGCTTGAGGCAGTTGTACGAGCGGACGGTGAGGTCCAGCTCCTCGATCGGCAGCGCCAGGTCGGCAGCGAGCTGCGCGTCCTGCGGCGACGGGCCGATGTCGATGCCCTCGGCGGTCTCGTCCAGCTCGCGGCAGAGGCCGAACAGCTCCACCAGGGTGGAACCGGCCGACGCCAGCGCGGTCCGCGGCGAGATCGACGACTTGGACTCGACGTCGATGATCAGACGGTCGAAGTCGGTGCGCTGCTCGACACGGGTCGCCTCGACGCGGTACGTCACCTTGAGCACCGGCGAGTAGATCGAGTCGACCGGGATCCGGCCGATCTCGGCGCCAGCGTTCTTGTTCTGCGCCGCGGTGACGTAGCCCCGGCCCCGCTCGACGGTCAGCTCCATGTCGAGCCGGCCCTTGCCGTTCAGGGTCGCCAGCTTGAGGTCCGGGTTGTGCACCGAGACACCGGCCGGAGGCTGGATGTCACCGGCGGTCACGTCGCCAGGGCCCTGCTTGCGCAGGTACATGCTGACCGGCTCGTCGTGCTCCGACGAGACGCACAGGTCCTTGACGTTCATGACCAGCTCGACCACGTCCTCCTTGACACCGGGGATCGTGGTGAACTCGTGCAGCACACCGTCGATCTTGATGCTGGTGACGGCCGCGCCCGGGATCGAGCTGAGCAGCGTACGACGCAGCGAGTTGCCGAGGGTGTAGCCGAACCCGGGCTCGAGCGGCTCGATGGTGAACCGGGAGCGGGTCTCGTTGATCGACTCTTCGGTCAGAGTCGGCCGCTGAGAGATAAGCACAGGTGAACTCCTATACGTTGGGCGCCCACTATTTGACGCCACGCGTAATGGCGGCCGGTACGGCGTGACGCCGTACCGGCCAGAGCACTACTACTTGGAGTAGAGCTCGACGATCAGCTGCTCCTGGACCTGGGTGTCGATCACCTGGCGGGCCGGAAGCGAGTGAACGAGAACCTTGAACTGGCTGGGGATGACCTCCAGCCACGCCGGAACCGAGCGGGAGCCGGCCTCGGCCTGCGCGACCACGAACGGCGTCAGCTGGCGGGACTTGTCCCGCACCTCGACGATGTCGTGCTCGGTGACGCGGTACGACGGGATGTCGACCTTCTTGCCGTTCACCAGGAAGTGACCGTGCTTCACGACCTGACGGGCGTGGTCACGGGACTTGGCCAGGCCGGCCCGGTAGACGACGTTGTCCAGGCGCGACTCGAGGATCTGCAGCAGAACCTCACCCGTCTTGCCGGACTTGCGGTTGGCCTCTTCGTAGTAGCCGCGGAACTGCTTCTCCAGCACGCCGTAGATGCGGCGGGCCTTCTGCTTCTCACGAAGCTGCAGCAGGTACTCGGACTCCTTGGTGCGACCGCGGCCGTGCTGGCCGGGCGGGAAGGGGCGCGACTCGAACGGGCACTTCGGCCCATCGCACTTGCTGCCCTTGAGGAACAGCTTGACCTTCTCGCGACGGCAACGGCGGCAGTCGGCGCCGGTGTAACGAGCCATGTTTCTCTATCTCCCCTTAGACCCGGCGACGCTTGGGCGGACGGCATCCGTTGTGCGGCTGCGGCGTGACGTCGGAGATCTGCCCGACCTCGAGACCGGCGGCGGTCAGCGAACGGATGGCGGTCTCACGGCCAGAGCCCGGACCCTTGACGAACACGTCGACCTTGCGCATGCCGTGCTCCATCGCCCGGCGGGCGGCGGCCTCGGCGGCCAGCTGCGCGGCGAACGGGGTCGACTTGCGCGAGCCCTTGAAGCCGACCTGGCCGGCGGAGGCCCACGAGATCACAGCACCGGTCGGGTCCGTGATGGACACGATGGTGTTGTTGAACGTGCTCTTGATGTGCGCCTGCCCGTGGGAGACGTTCTTGCGTTCCTTACGCCGGACCTTCTTGACGGCGGCCCCGGCGCGTGCCTTGGGTGGCATATTCTTGTGCGCTCCTTCTCGATGCGGTTGCTACAGCGCTTTACTTCTTGCCGGGCTTCTTCTTGCCGGCCACGGTCCGCTTCGGGCCCTTGCGGGTACGAGCGTTCGTGCGGGTGCGCTGCCCACGGACGGGCAGGCCCTTGCGGTGCCGGATGCCCTCGTAGCAACCGATCTCCACCTTGCGGCGGATGTCAGCGGCGACCTCGCGGCGCAGGTCGCCTTCAACCTTGAAGTTCGCTTCGATGTAGTCACGAAGCTGGACGACCTCTTCGTCGGTGAGATCCTTGGCCCGCTTGTTCGGGTCGAGACCCGTCGCGGTGCACAGCTCAACCGACCGGGTGCGGCCGATGCCGTAGATGTAGGTAAGCGCGATCTCCAGCCGCTTCTCGCGGGGAAGATCCACGCCGACGAGACGTGCCATGTGCGGGCTGCTCCTCGTAGCTTGGCGGAGGTCTGCGCCCGATCCATCCCCCACCTGCCCGGGTGGGGCCCCGGCCTCCGACCGGGGGTTGATCCGCAGAGCTGTCCGACAGGTCGGAGCGTTCCCGCGGCTGGAACGAGCTATTGCTGGTGGTGCTGCAACTGCCTCAGGCAGCCGTCAGGAGGCTGAGATCAGCCCTGACGCTGCTTGTGGCGCGGGTCGTCACAAATGATCATGACGCGACCGTGCCGGCGGATGACGCGGCACTTGTTGCAGATCTTCTTGACACTCGGCTTGACCTTCACGGCTCGCCTTTGCTGCTATTCCCAGTCCGCACAGCGTCGGGCCAGGGAAAGACGGACACGGACTCACCCGGTGAGTCAGTGGTTACTTGTAGCGGTAGACGATCCGCCCGCGGGTGAGGTCGTACGGCGAGAGCTCGACGACGACCCGGTCCTCGGGCAGGATGCGAATGTAGTGCTGACGCATCTTGCCGCTGATGTGGGCCAAGACCTTGTGACCGTTCGCGAGCTCGACCCGGAACATTGCGTTCGGGAGTGGCTCGATTACCCGGCCCTCGATCTCGATGGCCCCGTCCTTCTTCGGCATGTCCTCCGCTACCTGACTTAGGGTGAATGGTCGGCCCACCAGTCCATCACGATCCGTGGCACGGATCGCGCCAGCCGCGGTTCCGCCGACCCCCGAAGCGCGGGGAGCATGGCGGAGTGGACGCGGTGCGCCGATTGGTCAGTCTACGCCCACGTGGGCATCGACACCAAACCACCCCCCAGCACCCGCGGCCGGGAGTGTCGCAATCCACACTCAGGCGGCGGCGCTGGTGAGAAGGTCGCCGAGCCGGGCCGCGCCGCCGTCGGGAGCGGTGAGCACCCACACACCGTCGGAGAACAGGCCGATCGAGTGCTCCACGTGTGCGGCGTACGAGCCGTCGGTGGTGACCACCGTCCAGCCGTCGGACAGCTCGGCGGTGCGCGCCGAGCCCATCGTGATCATCGGCTCGATGGCGAGCGCCATGCCGGGGATCAGCTGCGGGCCGCGGCCGGGGCGGCCGTGGTTGTGGATATGCGGGTCCTGGTGCATGGCGGTGCCGATGCCGTGCCCGCCGTAGCCCTTGACGATGCCGTACTTGCGCGGCGCCTTGCGGACCGCGGACTCCACCGCGTACGAGATGTCGGTGAGCCGCCCCGTGCCGGCGCGCACGCCCCGGGCCGCGGCCGCGATGCCGGCCCACATGGCGTCCTCCGCGACCTCGGCCATGCGCAGCAGCTCGGGCCGGGTCTCGCCGACGCCCACGGTGATCGCCGCGTCGCCGTGCCAGCCGTTCAGGATCGCGCCGCAGTCGATGGAGATCAGGTCGCCCTCGGCCAGCACGTGCTTCGGGTTGGGGATGGTGTGCACGATCTGCTCGTTGACCGACGAGCAGATCGTCGCCGGGAAGCCGTGATAGCCCTTGAAGGACGGGATCGCGCCGTGTGACCGGATCACGTCCTCGGCGATCGCGTCGAGCTCGGCGGTGCTCACCCCGGGCTTGACCGCCTCGCGGGTCGCGGCCAGGGCCGCTGCCACCACCAGGCCGGCCGCGCGCATCAGCCGCAGCTGCTCCGGGGTCTTGATCTCGATGTCCATGTGCTCGGCCGTCGCCTTCCCCGAACGCCGGTCCCCGCCGGGTGCTCACACCCGGCGGGGTCCCGTGCGATGCTCGGTCGTCCCGCTCAGCGCGACGAGGCGTAGCCGTAGTCCCGCAGGCGCCGGCCCCACCGCCGCGCGCCAGGCAATGTTACGCGCTGAACGAGCGCAGCTCGTTGATGGCCCGCTCGGTGACGTCCTCCACCGGGCCGGTGGCGTCGATGCCGACCAGCTTGCCCTGGGCGCCGTAGTGGTCGACCAGCGGCGCGGTGTCGCGGCCGTAGACCTTGAGCCGCTCCGTGATGGTCTCGGCCTTGTCGTCGTCCCGCTGGTAGAGCTCGCCCCCGCAGCGGTCGCAGACGCCCTCGTTGCTGGTCGGGTCGAACTCGACGTGCCAGATCTTCTTGCAGCCGTGGCAGGTGCGGCGGCCGGACAGGCGGCGGATGACCTCGTCGTTGTCGACGATCAGCTCCAGCACCAGGTCCAGGGTCGCGCCCGTGTCGGCCAGCATCTTGTCCAGCGCGACGGCCTGCGGCACGGTGCGCGGGAAGCCGTCGAGCAGGAAGCCGTCCACGGCGTCCTGCTCGGCCAGCCGGCCGCGCACCATGTTGATGGTCACCTCGTCCGGCACCAGGCCGCCGGCGTCCATGTATCGCTTGGCCTCCAGGCCGAGCGGCGTGCCCTGCGAGACGTTGGCGCGGAAGATGTCACCCGTCGAGATCTTCGGCACGGAGAGGTGCGCGGCGATGAACTCCGCCTGCGTACCCTTGCCCGCCCCCGGCGGACCCACCAGCACCAGCCGCATCACGGCACCTCCCGAAGACCGGCGAACCGGCGGCGCAGGAACGCACCGCCGATCCGCTGCGTCTGGTTGCTCATCGGAGGAACCCTTCGTAGCTGCGCTGCATGAGCTGGCTCTCGATCTGCTTGACCGTCTCCAGGCCCACACCCACCATGATCAGCACGGCCGTGCCGCCGAAGGGGAAGTTCTGGTAGCTCTGCGAGTCCAGCCAGATGAAGAACATGTTCGGCAGGATCGCGATGATGCCCAGGTAGAGCGCGCCCGGCAGGGTGATCCGGCTGAGGATGAACTCCAGGTAGTCCGCCGTGGGCTTGCCCGGACGGATACCCGGCACGAAGCCGCCGTACTTCTTCATGTTGTCCGCGATCTCGGTCGGGTTGAACGTGATCGAGACGTAGAAGTACGTGAAGAAGATGATCATCGCGAAGTAGAGCGCGATGTAGCTCCAGTGGGTGGGATCCGTCAGGTAGGTCTGGATCCAGAGGTAGACCTTGCTCGGGTCCGTGCTGTCCATGAACTGGAGCGCCAGCGTGGGCAGGTACAGCAGCGACGACGCGAAGATGACCGGGATGACACCCGCCTGGTTGACCTTCAGCGGGATGTACGTCGAGGTGCCGCCGTACATGCGCCGGCCCACCATGCGCTTGGCGTACTGCACCGGGATGCGGCGCTGCGCCTGCTCGATGTACACCACCAGCGCGATCACGACCACGACCAGCGCCAGCACGCCGACGAAGCCCCACCAGCCCTTGGCCTCCTTGAGGGTCCAGCCCTCGGCAGGGAGGCGGGCGGCGATCGAGGTGAAGATCAGGACGGACATGCCGTTGCCGACGCCGCGGTCGGTGATGAGCTCACCCAGCCACATGACGACACCGGTGCCCGCGGTCATGGTGACCACCAGGGCGGTCAGCGTGACCCACTGGGGCAGGCTGGTGTCCGGCACGATCGGGAACTGGTCGCAGGCGCCGTTGAACAGCTGGCCCGAGCGGGCCAGCGCGACGAACGCCGAGGACTGCAGCACCGCCAGGCCCAGGGTCAGGTAGCGGGTGTACTGCGTGATCTTCGCCTGGCCCGACTGGCCCTCCTTGCGGAGCTGCTCCAGTCGCGGGATGACCACGGTCAGCAGCTGCAGGATGATCGACGCCGTGATGTACGGCATGATGCCGAGCGCGAAGACCGACAGCGACAGCAGCGCGCCACCAGAGAAGAGGTTGAGAAGCGTGAAGACCCCGCTCTCGGCGCCGCTCTCCATCGCGGTGATGCACTTCTGCACGTTCCCGTAGGAGACACCGGGGCTGGGCAGCGTGGCACCAAGGCGGTAGATGGCGATGATCCCGAGCGTGAACAGAATCTTCTTGCGCAGGTCAGGCGTCTTGAACGCACTGACAAAAGCGGAGAGCAACTTCTTCCTCCTGCGCGCGGCACCGGGGGCCGGTGGCTGTGGTAAGGGGCGTGACGGTGAGGTACTCGGTGTGGCCGGGACCGCTTACGGTCGGCCGTCACCGCGCCACGCGCAGTTTACGCGTAGCTGGGATCGGACTCTAACAGTCCCGACGCTCAATGGTCAGGTCTGTGCGGCACATATCTGTGCCAGCCTAGGCCCTGACAGCCGCCGTGCCCAGTAGGAACGACCTGCGTCCGGGCTCAGGAGCCCTTAGCCGAGAGTGGCGCCCGACCAATGGTAGGTCGGGCGCCACTGCTACGGCATTCGCCTTACAGCTCCGTGACGGAGCCGCCGGCGGCAGCGATCTTCTCCTTGGCGGAGGCGCTGAACGCGTGCGCCTTCACCGAGAGCTTCACGCCGCCGAGCTCGCCGGTGCCGAGCACCTTGACCGGGTGGCCCTTGCGGACCGCACCGGCCTCGGCCAGCTCCAGCGGGCCGATCTCGCCGCCGTTGGGGAACAGCTCGGCCAGCCGGTCCAGGTTCACGACCTGGAACACGACCTTGAACTTGTTCCGGAAGCCCTTCATCTTCGGAAGCCGCATGTGGATAGGCATCTGCCCACCCTCGAACGACGGCTTCACCTGGTAGCGGGCCTTCGTACCCTTGGTACCGCGACCGGCGGTCTTGCCCTTGGAGCCCTCACCGCGACCCAGACGGGTCTTGGCGGTCTTGGCACCGGGCGCCGGGCGGAGGTGGTGGATCTTGATCGTCATTACTCAACCTCCTCGACCTTCACGAGGTGGCTGACCGCGAAGATCATGCCCCGAATCTCGGGACGGTCCTCCTTGACCACCACGTCGTTGATCCGCTTGAGCCCGAGCGAACGCAGCGACTCGCGCTGGTTACGCTTGCGCCCGATCTCAGAACGCAGCTGGGTCACCTTCAAACGTGCCATTACGCACCCGCTCCCGCACGCGCGGCCAGCAGCGCGGCCGGCGCGACGTCCTCGACCGGCAGCCCACGGCGGGCCGCGATGGCCTCCGGGGACTCCAGCATCTTCAGCGCGGCCACGGTGGCGTGCACGATGTTGATCGGGTTCGAGGAGCCGAGGCTCTTCGACAGCACGTCGTGGATGCCCGCGCACTCCAGCACGGCACGCACCGGGCCGCCGGCGATGACACCGGTACCGGCGGACGCCGGCTTCAGCAGCACGACACCGGCCGCCGCCTCACCCTGCACGGGGTGCGGGATGGTGCTGTTGATGCGGGGAACCCGGAAGAAGTGCTTCTTGGCCTCCTCGACGCCCTTGGCGATCGCCGCGGGCACCTCCTTGGCCTTGCCGTAGCCGACGCCGACGTTGCCCTCGCCGTCACCGACGATGACCAGCGCGGTGAAGCTGAAGCGCCGGCCGCCCTTGACGACCTTGGCCACGCGGTTGATCGTGACGACCCGCTCGAGGTGCGGGGTCTTCTCGACCGGCGCGTTGCCGCGGCCCTCGCCGCGACCGCGACGCTCGCCGCGACCGCGGCCCTCGCCGCCCTCAGTGTTACCGGAACCCGTGCCCCGGCGCTGTGGTCCTGGCATTATCCCAGCCACCTTTCCTAGAACTCGAGTCCAGCACCGCGAGCGGCCTCCGCCAGAGCCGCGATGCGGCCCGCGTAGCGGTTGCCACCGCGGTCGAAGACGACCTTGGTGATGCCGGCGGCCTTCGCCCGCTCGGCGAGCAGGGTGCCCACCTTGCCGGCGACGGCGCTCTTGTCGCCCTCGGCGCCCTTGATCGAGGCGTCCATGCTCGAGGCGGACACCACGGTGTGACCCTTGGTGTCGTCCACGATCTGGACCCAGATGTGGCGCAGGGTGCGGTTGACGACCAGGCGGGGGCGCTCGGCGGTGCCGCTGAGGTTGCGGCGGATGCGGAAGTGCCGACGCGCCTTGCCGACGGCCCGCTTGGCGGCGACGCCGTTGCGGCGCTTGAGCAGCGTGGCGGTCACTTCTTACCTGCCTTTCCAGCCTTACCGGCCTTACGGCGGATGACCTCGCCCTGGTACTTGACGCCCTTGCCCTTGTAGGGCTCCGGCGGGCGGATCTTCCGGATGTTGGCGGCAACCTCACCGACGAGCTGCTTGTCGATGCCGGAGATGTGGAACAGCGTCGGCTTCTCCACCGCGAAGGTGATGCCGGCCGGCGGGTTCACCACGACGGGGTGCGAGAACCCGAGCGCGAACTCGAGGTCGGAACCCTTGGCGGTGACACGGTAACCGGTGCCGTTGATCTCCAGGCTCTTCTTGTACCCGTCGGTGACGCCGACGATCATGTTGGCGACCAGGGTACGAGAGAGACCGTGCAGCTCCTTGGCGCGGCGCTCGTCGTTGGGGCGGGTGACCAGCAGCTCGCCGTTCTCCCCGCGCTCCGCGACGATCGGCTCGCTCAGCGTGTGCTCGAGCGTGCCCTTGGGGCCCTTGACCTTGACGGTCTGGCCATCGATGGTGATCTCGACGCCGGAAGGCACCGGGATCGGCTTACGTCCGATTCGCGACATTGCAGACCTTCCTCACCAGACGTAGGCGAGGACTTCCCCGCCCACCCCGCGCTTACGGGCCTGCCGGTCGGTGAGCAGCCCCTGAGACGTCGAAATGATCGCCACACCCAGACCGCCCAGAACACGGGGCAGCTCGGGCGACTTGGCGTATACCCGCAGGCCGGGCTTGGAGACGCGCCGGATGCCGGCCAGGCTCCGCTCCCGGTTCGGGCCGAACTTCAGCTCGACGATCAGGCTCTTGCCGACGGCACCCTCGGTGGGCTCCTCGACGGACCAGGCGGCGATGTAGCCCTCGGCCTTGAGGACCTCGGCGACGTTGGCCTTGATCTTCGAGTAGGGCATCGTCACCCGGTCGTGGTACGCCTGGTTGGCGTTGCGCAGACGCGTGAGCATGTCTGCAATCGGGTCGGTCATCGTCATTGTTTATCAGCCTTTCTCGCCGCGGTTCCCGGTGTCACACCGGGCCTACGGCGAAGGGGAAGCCTTGGATTTACCAGGAAGCCTTGGACACGCCGGGCAGCTCACCGCGGTGAGCCATCTCCCGGACGCAGACCCGGCAGAGACCGAACTTGCGGTAGACCGCCTTCGGCCGGCCGCACTTCTGGCACCGGGTGTACGCGCGCACCGCGAACTTCGGCTTGGCCGCAGCCTTGATGATCAGCGCCTTCTTGGCCATGTGCTCAGTTCTCCTTGAACGGGAAGCCCAGGAGCTTGAGCAGCGCCCGGCCCTCATCGTCGGTGGTGGCGGTGGTCACGAGCGTGATGTCCATGCCCCGCACCGCGTCGATCCGGTCCTGGTCGATCTCGTGGAAAACCGACTGCTCGGTCAGACCGAAGGTGTAGTTGCCGTGCCCGTCGAGCTTGCGCCCGTCGAGACCGCGGAAGTCGCGGATACGCGGCAGCGCGATCGACAGGAGCCGGTCCAGGAACTCCCACATGCGGTCGCCGCGAAGGGTGACCTTCGCGCCGATCGGCATACCCTCACGCAGCTTGAACTGCGCGATGGACTTGGTCGCCTTGCGGATCTGCGGCTTCTGGCCGGTGATCGCGGTGAGGTCCTTGACCGCACCGTCGATCTTCTTCGAGTCACGGGCCGCCTCGCCGACGCCCATGTTGACCACGATCTTCACCAGGCCCGGCACCTGCATCGGGTTGGCGTAGCCGAACTGCTCGCGCAGCTGGCCGGCCACCTCGTTGCGGTAGCGCTCCTTCAGACGCGGCAGCGTCTTGGTCTCGGTCGCCGTCGTCATCACAGCTCCTTGCCGGTGCGACGGGAGATGCGAACCTTCACACCGTTCTCGTCGACCTTGTAGCCCACGCGCACGGGCTGGCCGTCCTCGACCACCATCACGTTGGAGACGTGGATCGGCGCCTCCTGGGTGACGATGCCGCCGGTCTTGGCGCCCCGCTGGGTGGTGCGGATCTTCTCGTGCTTGGTGATCCGGTTAACGCCCTCGACCAGGACCTTCTCGGTGCGGGGGTAGGCCGCGATGACCGTACCCTCCTTGCCCTTGTCCTTGCCGGCGATGACCTTGACCTTGTCGCCCTTCTTGACCTTCATGGTCACAGCACCTCCGGGGCAAGGCTGATGATCTTCATGAAGCGCTTGTCCCGCAGCTCACGGCCGACCGGGCCGAAGATGCGGGTACCGCGCGGGTCGCCACCGTCCTTGATGATGACGGCGGCGTTCTCGTCGAAGCGGATGTACGAGCCGTCGGGACGGCGCCGCTCCTTGACGGTGCGAACGACGACGGCCTTGACGACGTCGCCCTTCTTCACACCGGCACCGGGGATGGCGTCCTTGACGGTGGCCACGATGACGTCGCCGATGCTCGCGTAGCGCCGACCCGAACCACCGAGAACGCGGATGCACAGGATTTCCCGGGCACCCGTGTTGTCGGCGACTCGCAGTCGCGACTCCTGCTGGATCACGTCAACTCCTGTATGTCTGCCGGTTCTCCGCCCGCCCGGGGGACGGGCGGAGCCTGGCGGAACTCGAACCGCCCGGGACGCCCTGGTGGGCGTCCCGACCGGCTATCTGATCTTCGGCCGCTAGGCGGCCGGCGAACCTGCCGGAGGCAGGGTCACTTGGCCTTCTCGAGGATCTCCACGACCCGCCACCGCTTGGTGGCGGACAGCGGACGGGTCTCCATGAGCAGCACCCGGTCGCCGATGCCGCACGCGTTCTGCTCGTCGTGCGCCTTCAGCTTGCTGGTACGGCGCAGGACCTTGCCGTACAGCGCGTGCTTGACCCGGTCCTCGACCGCCACGACGACGGTCTTGTCCATCTTGTCGCTGACGACCAGACCCTCACGTACCTTACGCCGGTTCCGCTCGACTGCGTTCTCGTTGGTCTCGCTCATGTTCCCTACGCCACCTCAGTCGGCGCGGCCGAGAGCCCGAGCTCACGTTCGCGCATGATCGTGTAGATCCGGGCGATCTCGCGGCGCACCACGTCCAGCCGACGGTTGTTGTCCAGCTGGCCGGTCGCACCCTGCACGCGGAGGTTGAACAGCTCCGCCTTGGCCTCCCGCAGCTTCGCGATCAGTTCCTCGGTGGAACTCTCGCGCAGCTCGGCCGCCTTGGTACCGGCTGCCATCACGCCTCACCCACTTCGCGCTTCACGATTCGGCACTTCATCGGGAGCTTGTGGATCGCGCGGCGCATGGCCTCACGAGCAGTCTCCTCGTTCGGGAACGCCATCTCGAAGAGAATGCGACCCGGCTTGACGTTCGCCACCCACCACTCCGGCGAGCCCTTACCGGAACCCATGCGGGTCTCAGCGGGCTTCTTGGTCAGGGCCTGGTCCGGGAAGACCGTGATCCAGACCTTGCCACCACGGCGGATGTGACGGGTCATGGCGATACGCGCCGACTCGATCTGCCGGTTGGTCACGTACGCCGGCTCCAGCGCCTGAATGCCGAACTCGCCGAACACCACCCGGTTGCCGCCCTTGCTCCGACCGGAACGGTCGGGGTGATGCGGCTTGCGGAAGCCATTCGGAGGCTTACGCGGCATCAGCATTGTTCAGCCCTCCTGCTCAACCGCCGCGGCCGGAGCCGCGTCGGCGTTGTCCTTGGTGAGCTCCGCGGCGGCCGCACGGCCGGCCTCGGTGCCGGCACCGGTCGTGCCGGTGGCACCCGAACGGCCACGGCGCGGCCGCTCGGACCGCTCGCCGCCACGGCCTTCACGGCGCTGGCGGCCCGGGGCCTCGGCCGGGGTCTCGCGACCCGGCACGGCGTCACCCTTGTAGATCCAGACCTTCACGCCGATGCGGCCGAAGGTGGTACGGGCCTCGAAGAAGCCGTACTCGATGTTGGCGCGCAGCGTGTGCAGCGGCACGCGACCCTCACGGTAGAACTCCGTGCGGCTCATCTCAGCGCCGCCGAGACGGCCGGAGACCTGCACCCGGATGCCCTTGACCATGGGGTTCTTCATGGCCGACTGGATCGCCTTGCGCATCGCCCGGCGGAACGCCACGCGGCCCGAGAGCTGCTCGGCGATGCCCTGCGAGACCAGCTGAGCGTCCGACTCGGGGTTCTTGACCTCGAGGATGTTCAGCTGGACCTGCTTCTTGGTGAGCTTCTCCAGCTCGCCGCGCAGGCGCTCGGCCTCCGCACCCTTCCGGCCGATGACGATGCCCGGCCGGGCGGTGTGGATGTCGATGCGAACCTTGTCCCGGGTGCGCTCGATCTCGACCTTGGAAATGCCGGCGCGCTCCAGGCCCTTGGCCATCATGCGGCGGATCGCGACGTCCTCGCCGATGTAGTCCTTGTAGAGCTTGTCCGCGTACCAGCGGGACTTCCAGTCGGTCGAGATGCCGAGCCGGAACCCAATCGGGTGGACTTTCTGACCCATTACTTGGTCTCCTCCTGCTCGGCGGCCTCAACCTCGGGCTTCTCGGCGGCCTTGGCGGCCTTGGCCGGAGTGGCCTTCGCGGCGGCGGTGGCCTTGCGGACCGGCGCCTTCGGCGCGACTGCCTCCACCTCGACGGTGATGTGGCAGGTGCGCTTGCGGATCCGGTACGCCCGGCCCTGCGCCCGCGGCCGGAACCGCTTCAGCGTCGGGCCCTCGTCCACGTACGCGGCGCTGACCAGCAGCGCGTCCGGGTCGAGCCGCTCGTTGTTCTCAGCGTTGGCGATGGCGCTGGCCAGCACCTTGTAGACCGGCTCGCTCGCCGCCTGCGGCGCGAACTGCAGCACCGTCAGTGCCTCCTTCGCGGGCAGACCGCGGACGAGGTTGACCACACGGCGCGCCTTGCTGGCGGACAGGCGCACGTGGCGGGCGACCGCACGGGCGCCCGGCGCGGCCTGCGCGTCATTCGTAGGCATCGTGTTTCCCCTAAATCCTTTAAACGGTCCGCCGTCAGCGACGGCGACTCTTCCGGTCGTCCTTCTCGTGACCCTTGAACGTGCGGGTCAGGGCGAACTCGCCGAGCTTGTGCCCGACCATCGCCTCCGACACGAAGACCGGGACGTGCTTGCGCCCGTCGTGCACGGCGATCGTGTGACCCAGCATCTCCGGGACGATCGTCGAACGCCGCGACCAGGTCTTGATGACGTTCTTGGTGCCCTTCTCGTTCTGCACTTCCACCTTCTTGAGCAGGTGGTCGTCGATGAAGGGGCCCTTCTTCAGGCTGCGAGGCATCTGTCAGCTCTCCCTATTACCCGCGCTTGCGGGTGGCGTAGCGGCGGCGGACGATCAGCTTGTCGCTCGCCTGGCCCTTGCGGCGGGTGCGACCCTCGGGCTTGCCCTTCGGGTTCACCGGGTGACGACCACCAGAGGTCTTACCCTCACCACCACCGTGCGGGTGGTCGACCGGGTTCATCGCGACACCACGGACGGTCGGGCGCTTGCCCTTCCACCGCATACGGCCGGCCTTACCCCAGTTGATGTTCGACTGCTCGGCGTTGCCGATCTCGCCGACGGTCGCGCGGCAGCGGACGTCGACCTTGCGGATCTCACCCGACGGCATACGCAGCGTGGCGTAGTCGTCCTCGCGGCCCAGCAGCTGGATGCCGACGCCGGCCGAGCGGGCCAGCTTGGCGCCGCCGCCCGGACGCAGCTCCACGCAGTGCACGGTCGTACCGACCGGGATGTTGCGCAGCGGCAGGTTGTTGCCCGGCTTGATGTCCGCACCCGGACCCGACTCGATCGGGTCGCCCTGCTTCAGGTCCTTCGGCGCCACGATGTAGCGCTTCTCGCCGTCCACGTAGTGCAGCAGCGCGATGCGGGCGGTGCGGTTGGGGTCGTACTCGATGTGCGCGACCTTGGCCGGGATGCCGTCCTTGTCCACCCGCTTGAAGTCGATCAGACGGTACTGACGCTTGTGACCGCCGCCCTGGTGCCGCGTGGTGATGCGGCCGTGAACGTTACGGCCGCCCTTCTTCGGCAGCGGGACGACGAGCGACTTCTCCGGCGTCGACCGGGTGACCTCGGCGAAGTCGGCGACGCTGGAGCCACGGCGACCCGGCGTCGTCGGCTTGTACTTACGGATACCCATTGTCTTCTATACCCCTCAGCTCACCGGTCCGCCGAAGGCGTCGATGCGGTCGCCCTCGGCGAGCTTCACCATCGCGCGCTTCGTCGCCTTGCGCTGACCCCAGCCGGTGCGGGTGCGCTTGCGCTTGCCCTCGCGGTTGAGCGTGTTCACGGTCAGCACCCGGACGTTGAAGATCTGCTGAATAGCGATCTTGATCTGGGTCTTGTTCGCGTCCGGGTGCACCAGGAAGGTGTACCAGTTGCGGTTCAGCTCGCCGTAGCTCTTCTCAGAGACCACCGGAGCGACGATGATGTCGCGCGGGTCGGCAATCGTCGTCACTTCGAACCCTCCTCAGCGGGCACGCCCAGGAACTCCTCCAGCGCCTCGGCGGTGAAGACCACCTCGTCGCTGACGAGCACGTCGTACGTGTTGAGCTGCCCCGCCTCCAGCAGGTGCACCTCCGGCACGTTGCGCAGGCTCACCCAGTTGATCTCGTCGTTGGCGCCCAGCACGACCAGCACCCGGCGGGCCTCGCCCGCGGTCGCCTTCAGCGTGGCCAGGGCGGCCTTGGTCGACGGCGTCTCGCCGGCCACGAAGCCGGAGACCACGTGCAGCTTGCCGTTGCGGGCCCGGTCCGACAGGGCACCGCGCAGCGCGGCGGCCTTCATCTTCTTCGGGGTCCGCTGGCTGTAGTCACGCGGCTGCGGGCCGTGAACGACGCCACCGCCGGCGAACTGCGGCGCGCGGATCGAGCCCTGACGGGCGCGACCGGTGCCCTTCTGCTTGTACGGCTTCTTGCCGCCACCGGCGACCTCACCGCGGCGCTTCGTCTTGTGCGTGCCCTGGCGCGCGGCGGCCAGCTGGGCCACCACGACCTGGTGCATGAGCGCGATGTTCGCCTGCACGTCGAAGATGTCGGCGGGCAGCTCGACCGAACCGGCCTTGGCGCCCTCAGCGTTGATCACGTCAACCGTGGTCACTTCGCGGCACCACCCTTCTTCGTCTTCGCGGCGCTGCGCACGAGCACGAGCGCACCCTTCGGGCCCGGGATGGCGCCCTTCACGAGCAGCAGGTTGTTCTCGACGTCGACAGCGTGCACGGTGAGGCCCGGCGCGGTGTAGCGCACGCCACCCATGCGGCCGGCCATGCGAACGCCCTTGAACACGCGACCCGGCGTGGCGCACGCGCCGATCGAACCGGGCGAGCGGTGCTTGCGCTCGACGCCGTGGCTGGCCTTGAGGCCGTGGAAGCCGTGGCGCTTCATGACACCGGCAAAGCCCTTGCCCTTGGTCTTGCCCGTCACGTCGACGGCCTGACCGGCCGCGAACGTGGAGACGGTGACCTCCTGGCCGAGCTCATAGTCGGCGGCGTCAGTGGTGCGCAGCTCGACGATGTGCCGACGGGGGGCGACGTTCGCCTTGGCGAAGTGGCCCGCCTTGGGCTGGCTCACCTTGCGCGGGTTGATCGCGCCGAAAGCCAGCTGAACGGCGGTGTAGCCGTCCTTCTCAGTGGTACGAACCTGGGTGACGACGCACGGGCCGGCCTGCACCACGGTCACCGGGACGACCTTGTTGTTGTCCCAGACCTGAGTCATGCCGAGCTTGGCGCCCAGGATGCCCTTAACTTGCCTGTCCATCAGTGTCGGTCCCTACAGCTTGATCTCGATGTCGACACCAGCCGGCAGATCGAGTCGCATGAGCGAGTCGACCGTCTTCGGGGTCGGGTCGATGATGTCGATCAGACGCTTGTGCGTGCGCATCTCGAAGTGCTCGCGCGAGTCCTTGTACTTGTGCGGCGAACGGATCACGCAGAAACGGTTGATCTCCGTGGGCAGTGGCACCGGCCCTGCGACCTGAGCACCCGTACGGGTCACCGTCTCGACGATCTTCCGCGCCGAGGAGTCGACCACCTCGTGGTCGTAGGCCTTGAGCCGGATGCGGATCTTCTGTCCCGCCATGGTGGCTTCTGTTTCCTTCTCTCAAGCCGCTACCTGCGGCGGCAGACGGTGGGGCCTGCCCCCTGTCCGACCCCCGCGGTCGGGCGTGTCGCGCGCTGAACCAGACTGGGTCCCTATGAAAAGGTCAACCTTGGCTCAGCGGGCATCACGCCCGATCACAGGAGCTGTGCGCCAGAGGTCCGGAGACCCCCCACGCCACGCGAAACGGCGCACTCACAGAAACACACGTGAGCGACCGCTCGCAACGCAACCTGTTCATTATGCCGTATCGAGCACGGCCTTGTGAAATCAGGGTGCCGGGGCTCACTAAAACAGGCCCGACCTGCGTATACGTAAAGGTGCGGGCGCCCCGCCCGAGAGCGAGGCGCCCGCGAAGATCACTTGAGGATCTTGGTGACTCGGCCGGCGCCGACCGTGCGGCCACCCTCGCGGATCGCGAAGCGGAGGGTCTCCTCCATGGCGATCGGCTGGATGAGCTTCACGTTCATCTCGACGTTGTCGCCGGGCATGACCATCTCGGTGCCCTCGGGCAGCGTGACGACACCGGTGACGTCGGTGGTCCGGAAGTAGAACTGCGGACGGTAGTTCTGGAAGAACGGGGTGTGGCGGCCGCCCTCCTCCTTGGAGAGGATGTAGACCGACGCCTCGAACTCCGTGTGCGGGGTGGTCGAGCCGGGCTTGACCACGACCATGCCGCGCTCGACGTCCTCGCGCTTGATGCCACGCAGCAGCAGACCGACGTTCTCGCCCGCGCGGGCCTCGTCGAGCAGCTTGCGGAACATCTCGATGCCGGTGCAGGTGGTCTTCATCGACTTCTCGCGGATGCCGACGATCTCGACCTCCTCGTTCGGCTTGAGGATGCCACGCTCGGCACGACCGGTGACGACGGTGCCACGACCGGTGATCGTGAACACGTCCTCGATCGGCATGAGGAACGGCTTGTCGACCTCACGCTCGGGCTGCGGGATCGCGGTGTCGACCGCGTCCATCAGGCCCATCAGCGCGTCGGACCACTTGGCGTCGCCCTCGAGCGCCTTGAGCGCGGAGACCCGGACGACCGGCAGGTCGTCACCCGGGTACTCCTGGCTCGACAGCAGCTCGCGGACCTCGAGCTCGACCAGGTCCAGCAGCTCCTCGTCGTCGACCATGTCGCTCTTGTTGAGCGCCACGACGATGTACGGAACGCCGACCTGACGGGCCAGCAGCACGTGCTCGCGGGTCTGCGGCATCGGGCCGTCGGTCGCGGCGACCACCAGGATCGCGCCGTCCATCTGGGCGGCACCGGTGATCATGTTCTTGATGTAGTCAGCGTGACCCGGGCAGTCGACGTGCGCGTAGTGCCGGTTCTCCGTCTGGTACTCGACGTGCGCGATGGAGATCGTGATACCACGAGCCTTCTCCTCCGGCGCCTTGTCGATCTCGTCGAACGGGGTGTACGGGTTGAGTGCCGGGAACTTGTCGTGCAGGACCTTAGTGATGGCCGCCGTCAGCGTCGTCTTACCGTGGTCGATGTGACCAATGGTGCCGATGTTGACGTGCGGCTTAGTCCGCTCGAACTTCGCCTTCGCCACTGGTGTCCTCCTGTGGACTGTTGGTTCGTTCGCCCGACGGCGCCGACTGGCGCTTAGGACCTTTGCCCGCCGGGTTCGCCGGCGCTTCTTGCCTTTGCTGAGGCCTGTTGAGCTAGGCCGTGGTGACGCCGGCCGGGGCCGGCGTCACCACCGCGGTCACTCTCCGGTGGCCTTAGCGATGATCTCCTTCGCGACGTTCGCGGGAACCTCGGCGTAGGAGTCGAATACCATGCTGTAGCTGGCCCGGCCCTGGGTCTTCGACCGGAGGTCGCCGACGTAGCCGAACATCTCCGACAGCGGCACCAGGGCACGGACGACGCGGGCGCCGCTGCGCTCCTCCATCGCCTGGATGATGCCACGGCGCGAGTTCAGGTCGCCGATGACGTCACCCATGTTGTCCTCGGGCGTGACGACCTCGACGGCCATCATCGGCTCGAGGATGGCGGGGTCGGCCTTGCGGGCCGCCTCCTTCAGCGCCATCGAGCCGGCGATCTTGAACGCCATCTCGGACGAGTCGACCTCGTGGTACTTGCCGTCGATCAGCGTCATCTTGACGCCGACCAGCGGGTACCCGGCCAGCACGCCGTATTGCATCGCGTCCTGGGCGCCGGCGTCGACCGAGGGGATGAACTCCTTCGGGATGCGGCCACCCGTGACGGCGTTGACGAACTCGTACTGCGCCGGGGCGTCCAGCGGCAGCGGCTCGAGGCCGATGATGACGCTCGCGTACTGACCCGAGCCACCGGTCTGCTTCTTGTGGGTGTACTCGAGCTTGTCCACCACGCGGCGGATCGTCTCGCGGTACGCCACCTGCGGCTTGCCGACGTTGGCCTCGACGTTGAACTCGCGCTTCATGCGGTCGACGAGGATCTCCAGGTGGAGCTCGCCCATGCCGGAGATGACGGTCTGGCCGGTCTCCTCGTCGAGCTTCACGCGGAAGGTCGGGTCCTCCTCGGCGAGCTTCTGGATCGCGGTGCCCAGCTTCTCCTGGTCGGCCTTCGTCTTCGGCTCGATGGCCACCGAGATGACCGGGTCCGGGAAGGTCATCGACTCGAGGATCACCGGGTTCGCCGGGTCCGACAGCGTGTCACCGGTGGTGGTCTGCTTGAGACCCTGCACCGCGATGATGTCGCCGGCGAACGCCTGCGAGCGCTCCTCACGCTTGTTGGCGTGCATCTGGTAGATCTTCCCGACCCGCTCCTTGCGGTCCTTGGTCGAGTTGATCACCGGCGAGCCCGCGTCCAGCGTGCCGGAGTAGACCCGCACGTAGGTCAGCTTGCCCAGGTGCTTGTCAGTCTGGATCTTGAACGCCAGGCCGGAGAACGGCTCGGTCGAGTCGGCGTGGCGGGCGACCGGGGTCTCCCCGTCCATCAGCGTGCCGTCGATGGCCGGGATGTCCAGCGGCGACGGCAGGAAGTCGACGACCGCGTCCAGCATCGGCTGCACGCCCTTGTTCTTGAACGCGGAGCCGCACACGACCGGGTTCAGCTTGCCGGCGATGGTGGCGCGACGGATCGCGGCCTTGAGCTGCTCGACGGTGAACTCGCCACCCTCGAGGTAGCTCTCCATGATCTCGTCGTCGGCCTCGGACAGGGTCTCGAGCAGCTTGGTGCGCCACTCGTCGGCCTGCTCGGCCAGGTTCGCCGGGATCTCCTCGACCGCGTAGTCCTCACCCTTCTGGGTCTCGCCGCGCCAGGTCAGCGCGCGCATGCCCAGCAGGTCCACGACGCCGATGTGGTCGCCCTCGAGCCCGATCGGGATCTGCAGCACCAGCGGGGTCGCGTTGAGGCGCGTGATCATCATGTCCACGCAGCGGAAGAAGTCCGCACCGGTGCGGTCCAGCTTGTTCACGAAGCACATACGCGGCACGTTGTACTTGTCGGCCTGGCGCCACACGTTCTCGGTCTGCGGCTCCACACCGGCGACACCGTCGTAGACCGCGACCGCACCGTCGAGCACGCGCAGCGAACGCTCCACCTCGACGGTGAAGTCGACGTGGCCGGGCGTGTCGATGATCTGGATCGTGTGGCCCTTCCACTCACACTTGGTCGCAGCGGAGGTGATGGTGATACCACGCTCCTGCTCCTGCTCCATCCAGTCCATGACGGCAGCGCCCTCGTGGACCTCACCGATCTTGTGCGTGATACCGGTGTAGAACAGGATCCGCTCGGTGGTGGTGGTCTTACCGGCGTCGATGTGCGCCATGATGCCGATGTTGCGGGTCTTGGCGAGGGCGGCGTCTACGGCGGCCACTTCACGATCCTTTCGGTGTGGGACTCAGTCCCGGAAAGTCAAGGGTGTGGAGCCGGCACCGACGAGTCGGACCGGCTCCACGACGTTCACCAGCGGTAGTGCGCGAAGGCCTTGTTCGACTCGGCCATCTTGTGCGTGTCCTCACGCCGCTTGACGGCGGCGCCGAGGCCGTTGCTGGCGTCGAGCAGCTCGTTCATGAGGCGCTCGACCATGGTCTTCTCGCGACGGGCGCGGGAGTAGGTCACCAGCCAGCGCAGACCCAGCGTGGTCGCGCGGGCCGGACGGACCTCGACCGGCACCTGGTAGGTCGCGCCACCGACACGGCGGCTGCGGACCTCGAGGGTCGGCTTCACGTTGTCCATGGCGCGCTTGAGCGTCACCACCGGGTCGGTGCCGGTCTTCTCGCGGCAGCCCTCCAGGGCGCCGTACACGACCCGCTCGGCCAGCTGGCGCTTGCCGTTGAGCAGGATCTTGTTGACCAGCTGCGTGACCAGCGGCGAGCTGTAAACCGGATCGGCGTTCAGCGGCCGACGAGGCGCGGGGCCCTTACGCGGCATTACTTCTTCCCTTCCTTGACCAGCTTCGCGCCGTAGCGGCTACGTGCCTGCTTGCGGTTGCGGACACCCTGGGTGTCCAGCGAACCACGAATGATCTTGTAGCGCACGCCGGGCAGGTCCTTAACACGACCGCCGCGGACGAGCACGATCGAGTGCTCCTGCAGGTTGTGACCGACACCCGGGATGTACGCGGTGACCTCGATCTGGCTGCTCAGCTTGACGCGAGCGACCTTCCGCAGTGCCGAGTTCGGCTTCTTGGGCGTCGTGGTGTACACACGCGTGCACACACCCCGCCGCTGGGGGCTCCCCTTCAGCGCCGGCGTCTTGGTCTTGCTCGTCTTCGCCTGGCGGCCCTTACGGACCAGCTGCTGGATAGTGGGCACCGGGTTTCTCCGCTCCCTTTTGCTTCTCTCCGCGGCTCTTCGCCGTGGAAACTTATGTGGCCGTTGGCCGCGTATGCGGCCCGAACTGCTGCGATCGGCGCCGTCCCGGAGCGATCCGAGACGTGTCCCGACCCCCGCGGTCGGGCGTGTCGTCCGGCACACGGGCCCGGCGGCTCGATTTCTCGAGCTGTCGGAGTCTGTCATTGTCGTGGTGCTGCGGTGCCCGACCCTGTGGGTCAAGCTCTCCGCGTCGGCGCACGCACGAGGGGCCCGGGCAAGCCCGGGCACGAGGGGAAAGAGTACCGAACCGATGGCCCACTGGTCAAAACGGGGTACCTGTCACCCGCGCATCGATGCGCGATTGTGCCGCATGCCGTTCATTCCGTGTTGCCAGCCCGCCGTCGACGCGAACTCCGAACACCAGTCTACCTCGTCGATTCCCACACCTTGAACCGGATGCCAGACCGTGAGCCAGCTCTCCCCCGGCCCACCCCGAGACGTCGCCTCGCCCACCGGGTCCGCGCTCCGCAGCCCGGACCTCAGCCCCAGCCGCCACGCCGAAGATCGCGATCTCGTGTCCGAAAGTGCGGTCTCACCATAGGTTCCGACACGAGACAGCGATCTTGCCCCCGGGGTGGCGGAACTGAACCCACGCCGCCGCGCCCAAGATCGCGGGTTCGTGTCACAAAGTGCAGTCTGACCACAGGTTCCGACACGAGACGGCGATCTTGCCCGCGATGCGCCGGAGCCAAGCCCGCGCCGCCGCCGCAACCGAGATCGCGGGTTCGTGTCACAAAGTGCAGTCTGACCACAGGTTCCGACACGAGACGGCGATCTTCGGCTGGTGCCGGCGGTCAGGCGCCCGCGCTGAGGGCGATCGCGACGATGAGGCCGAACGCGGCCAGCAGGAAGCCCACGGCACCGCACACCAGGCCCGAGATCGCGACGCCCCGGCCGGTCATGGTGCCCGCGGCGAGCCGGATCTGGCGCATCCCCAGCCAGCCCAGCACGATGCCCGCGGCCCCCAGCAGGATCGCCAGCACCGCGAACGCCCCCGCGACCAGACCGCCCCAGCCGGGCTCAGCCCCCGTCAGCCCGAAGCACCAGACGGCCAGTGACACCAGCACCGACCCGACCCCGGTCGCCAGCGAGCTGGCCGCCACACCGGACGCGGTCTTCGGCGCGCCCAGCACGGCCAGCCCGTAGGGCGTCCCCGGCACCGCCTCGACCCGCACCGGCGCCGGGTAGCTCACCGGCCGCGGCCCCGCCTGCGGCACCTTCGGCCACTGCGGCACCGCCTGCCACTGCGGAGCCGGAGCCTGCTCGGCCGTCGGCGGGACGGTCGGCCGCTGCGGAGTCGGAGCCTGCTCGCCCGTGGGCGGGACGGTCGGCCACTGCGGCGCGGGAGGCTGCTCAGTCACGCCGCCGATCCTGCCACGTCCGCACCATGCGCCGCCCGCTCAGTCGACCGTCGGCGGGAAGTCCTGCGGGCCGAAGCGCACACCGCGCAGGAACAGGAACACGACCAACGCGAGCAGGCTCGCCCCGGCCAGCGCGATGCCCAGCCAGGCCAGCCGTTCGGCCCAGCGCACCCGCCCGGCGCCGGTGCGCCAGCCCTCCCCGGTGCGCAGCTCCGCGCGGGCCTGCCGGGCCAGCGCGAGCGCCACCGTGGCGGGCACGATGCCGCCGACGGCCAGGCCGGTGACGGCGGCCAGCAGGCCGAGCCCGAACGCGGCGGTGGCCTTCGTGTCGGCGACCGGGTCGGGATCGGCGGGATCGCGGGCGGCGAAACCGGCCGGGCCGCCCGCGGACAGAAAAACGGCGTCCCCCATGCCGTGTAAACGACATGGGGGACGCCACGTTCTACGAACGGTTACCGGTACGACCCGAAGTCGAAGTCGTCCAGCGGCACCGCGACACCGGACGCCGGGCCGAAGCCGTAGTCGGTCTCGCCGTACGAGGTCATGGAGTAGACCTTGGCCTTCGCCTCCTCGGTCGGCTCCACCCGGACGTTGCGGTACTTGCTGATGCCGGTACCCGCCGGGATGAGCTTGCCGATGATGACGTTCTCCTTGAGACCGATGAGCGAGTCACTGCGCGCGTTGATGGCCGCGTCGGTGAGCACCCGGGTGGTCTCCTGGAAGGAGGCCGCCGACAGCCACGACTCGGTCGCCAGCGACGCCTTGGTGATACCCATCAGCACCGGGCGGCCGGCCGCGGGCTCGCCGCCCTCGGAGACCAGGCGCCGGTTCTCGCCCTCGAACTGTGCCCGGTCGACCAGGACGCCCGGCAGGAACTCCGTGGCACCCGAGTCGATGATCGTCACGCGCTTGAGCATCTGGCGGATGATGATCTCGATGTGCTTGTCGTGGATCATCACACCCTGCGAGCGGTAGACCTCCTGGACCTCGTTGGTCAGGTGGACCTGGACCGCGCGCGGGCCCATGATGCGCAGCAGCTCGTGCGGGTCGATGGTGCCCTCGGTCAGCTTCTCGCCGACCTCGACGTGGGCGCCGTCGTGCACGCGCAGCTTGACGCGGTTCGAGATCTTGTCGTGGACGATCTCCTCGCTGCCGTCGTCCGGCACGATGATGATCTTCTTCGACCGGTCGCCGGCCTCGATGCGGATGCGGCCGGGAGTGTCCGCGATCGGCGCCTTGCCCTTGGGCACACGCGCCTCGAAGATCTCCTGGACACGCGGCAGACCCTGGGTGATGTCCTCACCCGAGGCCGCACCACCGGTGTGGAAGGTACGCATCGTCAGCTGCGTACCGGGCTCACCGATGGACTGGGCCGCGATGATGCCGACGGCCTCGCCGACGTCCACCAGCTTGCCGGTCGGCAGCGAGCGGCCGTAGCAGGCCGCGCAGACGCCCAGCTTGCTCTCGCAGGTGAGCACGGACCGCACCCGGACGCCCTCGATGCCGGCCTTGACCAGCTTGTCGACGACGATCGAGTTGAGGTCGGTGCCGCGGGCCGCGACGAGGTTGCCGGACGGGTCCGACATGTCCTCGGCCAGGGTGCGGGCGTGCGCGCCGGTCTCGGCGTGCTCGTGCACCGACAGCACACCGTCGTGGCGCGTGCCGATCTGCATCGGGATCGCGCGGTCGGTGCCGCAGTCGTCCTCGCGGATGATCACGTCCTGCGAGACGTCCACCAGACGACGGGTCAGGTAACCCGAGTCGGCGGTACGCAGCGCGGTGTCGGCCAGACCCTTGCGGGCGCCGTGCGTGGAGATGAAGTACTCCAGCACGCTCAGGCCCTCGCGGTACGAGGACTTGATCGGCCGCGGGATGATCTCACCCTTGGGGTTGGCCACCAGACCACGGATCGCCGCGATCTGACGCAGCTGCAGCATGTTGCCTCGCGCGCCGGAGTGGATCATGCGCCACAGCGGGTTCTCCAGCGGCAGCGCGGTCTCCAGCTCCTTGGCCACCTCGTTGGTCGCCTTGGTCCACAGCTCGATCAGCTCGCCGCGGCGCTCCTCGGCGGTCATCAGACCACGCTGGTACTGCTTGTCGAAGCGCTCGGCCTCCTTCTCGTACCGCTCAAGGATCTGGCCCTTGCGCGGCGGCGAGATGACGTCCTCCATGCCGATGGTGACGCCGGACCAGGTGGCCCAGTGGAAGCCGGCCTCCTTGAGCGCGTCCAGCGTCGCCGCCAGGGCGACCTTGGGGTAGCGCTCGGCGAGGTCGTTCACGATGCCCGAGAGCTGGCCCTTGCGGACCTCGTGGTTGACGAAGCGGTAGCCCACCGGGAGGGTCTCGTTGAACAGGACCCGGCCCAGCGTGGTGTCGAGCAGCAGCGCCTCGCCCTGCTCCCACTCCTCCGGCGCGGTCCACGCCTCGGCGCTCGGCCCGTTGTCGACCGAGGTGACGCCCTTGAGGCGGATCCGCACCGGCGCCTGCAGGTGCAGCTCGCCGTTGTCGAAGGCCATCATCGCCTCGGCCTCGGAGCTGAAGACCCGGCCCTCGCCCTTCATACCGGTGCGCTTGTGGGTCAGGTGGTACAGCCCGATGATCATGTCCTGGGTGGGCATGGTCACCGGCTTGCCGTCGGCCGGCTTGAGGATGTTGTTGCTGGACAGCATGAGGATGCGCGCCTCGGCCTGGGCCTCGGCGGACAGCGGCACGTGCACCGCCATCTGGTCGCCGTCGAAGTCGGCGTTGAAGGCGGTGCAGACCAGCGGGTGGATCTGGATCGCCTTGCCCTCGACCAGCTGCGGCTCGAACGCCTGGATGCCCAGGCGGTGCAGGGTGGGCGCGCGGTTGAGCAGCACGGGGTGCTCGGTGATGACCTCTTCCAGCACGTCCCACACGACCGGGCGCTGCCGCTCGACCATGCGCTTGGCGGACTTGATGTTCTGGGCGTGGTTCAGGTCGACCAGCCGCTTCATCACGAACGGCTTGAACAGCTCCAGCGCCATCTGCTTGGGCAGACCGCACTGGTGCAGCTTCAGCCGCGGGCCGACGACGATCACGGAACGGCCCGAGTAGTCCACGCGCTTGCCGAGCAGGTTCTGCCGGAACCGGCCCTGCTTGCCCTTGAGCATGTCGGACAGCGACTTGAGCGGGCGGTTGCCCGGACCCGTCACCGGCCGGCCACGGCGGCCGTTGTCGAACAGCGCGTCGACGGCCTCCTGCAGCATCCGCTTCTCGTTGTTCACGATGATCTCGGGCGCGCCGAGGTCGATCAGGCGCTTGAGGCGGTTGTTGCGGTTGATCACGCGGCGGTACAGGTCGTTCAGGTCGGACGTCGCGAAGCGGCCACCGTCGAGCTGCACCATCGGGCGCAGGTCCGGCGGGATGACCGGGACGCAGTCGAGCACCATGCCCAGCGGCGAGTTGCCGGTGGCCAGGAACGCGGCCACGACCTTGAGCCGCTTGAGCGCGCGCAGCTTGCGCTGCCCCTTGCCCGAGCGGATGGTCTCGCGCAGCGAGTCGGCCTCGGCCTCCAGGTCCATGTTCTGGACCAGGGCCTTGATGGCCTCGGCGCCCATGCCGCCGGTGAAGTACTCACCGAAGCGGTCGCGCAGCTCACGGTAGAGCAGCTCGTCGGTGACCAGCTGCTTGGAGTCGAGCTTGCGGAACGTGTCCAGCACCTCGTCCAGGCGGTCGATCTCACGCTGCGCCTTGTCGCGGATCTGGCGCATCTCGCGCTCGCCGGCCTCCTTGACCTTGCGGCGCACGTCGGCCTTGGCGCCCTCGGCCTCCAGCTCGCCCAGGTCGGCCTCGAGCTTGACCGCGCGCTTCTCGATCTCGGCGTCGCGGGCGTTCTCGGCCTGCCGCTTCTCGGCGAAGATCTCGTTCTCGATGGTGGTCATGTCGCGGTGACGCGCCTCGGCGTCCACGCTCGTGATCACGTACGAGGCGAAGTAAATGATCTTCTCGAGGTCCTTGGGCGCGAGGTCCAGCAGGTAGCCCAGCCGGCTCGGCACGCCCTTGAAGTACCAGATGTGGGTGACCGCGGCGGCGAGCTCGATGTGGCCCATGCGCTCACGGCGCACCTTGGACCGGGTCACCTCGACGCCGCAGCGCTCACAGACGATGCCCTTGAAGCGGACCCGCTTGTACTTGCCGCAGTAGCACTCCCAGTCCCGCTGCGGACCGAAGATCTTCTCGCAGAAGAGTCCGTCCTTCTCGGGCTTCAGGGTGCGGTAGTTGATGGTCTCGGGCTTCTTGACCTCGCCGTGCGACCAGCGCCGGATGTCTTCAGCGCCCGCCAGGCCGATCCGAAGCTCATCGAAGAAGTTAACGTCGAGCACGTTGTATGTCCCTCTTTGCTCGTGTCTTCATCAGTGTCAGTTGATGGCGGAGGCGTCCTCCACACGCCGGAGCGCGCGGAGGACGCCTTTTACATCAGACTTCCTCGACGCTGCTCGGCTCCCGCCGGGACAGATCGATACCGAGCTCCTCCGCCGCCCGGAACACCTCGTCGTCGGTCTCGCGCATCTCCAGGGCCACGCCGTCGCTGGACAGCACCTCGACGTTCAGGCACAGCGACTGGAGCTCCTTGAGCAGCACCTTGAACGACTCCGGGATGCCCGGCTCGGGGATGTTCTCGCCCTTGACGATGGCCTCGTACACCTTCACGCGGCCCAGCACGTCGTCGGACTTGATCGTCAGCAGCTCCTGCAGCGCGTAGGCCGCGCCGTAGGCCTGCATCGCCCAGCACTCCATCTCACCGAAGCGCTGACCGCCGAACTGCGCCTTACCACCCAGCGGCTGCTGCGTGATCATCGAGTACGGGCCGGTCGACCGGGCGTGGATCTTGTCATCCACCAGGTGGTTCAGCTTGAGGATGTACATGTAGCCGACCGAGATCGGGTCCGGCAGCGGCTCGCCGGACCGGCCGTCGAACAGCTTGGCCTTGCCCGACTCACCGATCAGCTGCAGGCCGTCCCGGTTGGGCAGGGTGCTGCCGAGCAGACCGGCGATCTCGTCGTCGTGCGCGCCGTCGAAGACCGGGGTGGCCACGTTCGTGTTGGCCTCGGCCTCGTGCGCGCCGATCGAGCGCAGCGCCTTCTTCCACTCGGCGTCCTCGCCCGCGACCTTCCAGCCGGTCTTCGCGACCCAGCCCAGGTGGACCTCGAGAACCTGGCCGATGTTCATTCGGCCGGGCACGCCCAGCGGGTTGAGCACGATGTCGACCGGGGTGCCGTCCTCCAGGAACGGCATGTCCTCGACCGGAAGGATCTTGGAGATGACACCCTTGTTGCCGTGGCGGCCGGCGAGCTTGTCACCGTCCTGGATCTTGCGCTTCTGGGCCACGTACACCCGGACCAGCTCGTTGACGCCCGGGGGCAACTCGTCGCCGTCCTCGCGGGAGAACGTGCGCACGCCGATGACCGTGCCGGTCTCACCGTGCGGCACCTTCAGCGAGGTGTCGCGGACCTCGCGCGCCTTCTCGCCGAAGATCGCGCGGAGCAGCCGCTCCTCCGGGGTCAGCTCGGTCTCGCCCTTGGGCGTGACCTTGCCGACCAGGATGTCGCCCGGCACCACCTCGGCGCCGATCCGGATGATGCCCCGCTCGTCCAGGTCCGCCAGCATCTCCTCGCTGACGTTCGGGATGTCGCGGGTGATCTCCTCCGGGCCCAGCTTGGTGTCGCGGGCGTCGACCTCGTGCTCCTCGATGTGGATCGAGGTGAGCACGTCCTCCTGCACCAGGCGCTGGGACAGGATGATCGCGTCCTCGTAGTTGTGGCCCTCCCACGGCATGAAGGCGACCAGCAGGTTGCGGCCGAGCGCCATCTCACCGTTGTCGGTGCAGGGGCCGTCGGCGATGACCTGACCGGCCTCGACGCGGGCGCCCTCCAGGACCGTCGGCTTCTGGTTCACGCAGGAACCCGAGTTCGACCGGCGGAACTTGTGCAGCAGGTAGGTCCGGCGGAAGCCGTCGTCCTGGTGCACGGTGATGTAGTCGGCGCACAGGTCCTCGACCACGCCGCCCACCTCGGCCACGACCACGTCGCCGGCGTCGGTCGCGGCACGGTACTCCATACCCGTGCCGACCAGCGGGGCCTCGGCCTTGACCAGCGGCACCGCCTGACGCTGCATGTTCGCGCCCATGAGCGCGCGGTTGGCGTCGTCGTGCTCGAGGAACGGGATCATCGCGGTGGCGACGGACACCATCTGCCGCGGCGACACGTCCATGTAGTCGACCTGCGCCGGCGGCACGTAGTCGACCTCACCGCCCTTACGGCGAACCAGCACGCGGTCCTCGGCGAAGGAGCCGTCGCCCATGAGCACGGCGTTGGCCTGCGCCTTGACGTACCGGTCCTCCTCGTCCGCGGTCAGGTAGTCGATCTGGTCGGTGACCTTGCCGTCGACGACCTTGCGGTACGGCGTCTCGACGAAGCCGAACGGGTTGACCCGCGCGAACGTCGAGAGCGCGCCGATCAGGCCGATGTTCGGGCCTTCCGGCGTCTCGATCGGGCACATGCGGCCGTAGTGCGACGGGTGCACGTCACGGACCTCGAAGCCGGCACGGTCACGCGACAGACCACCCGGGCCGAGCGCCGACAGGCGGCGACGGTGGGTCAGACCCGCGAGCGGGTTGGTCTGGTCCATGAACTGCGACAGCTGCGACGTACCGAAGAACTCCTTGATCGCCGCCACCACCGGGCGGATGTTGATCAGGGTCTGCGGCGTGATCGCCTCGACGTCCTGCGTGGTCATGCGCTCGCGCACGACGCGCTCCATGCGGGAGAGGCCGACCCGAACCTGGTTCTGGATCAGCTCGCCGACGGTGCGCAGGCGGCGGTTGCCGAAGTGGTCGATGTCGTCGGCCTCGTAGCCCTCCTCGCCCGCGTGCAGGCGGGCCAGGTACTCCACGGTGGCGACGATGTCGTCCTCGGTGAGCGTCCCGGTGGTGATCGGGACGTCCAGCTCCAGCTTCTTGTTGAACTTGTAGCGCCCGACCTTGGCGACGTCGTACCGCTTCGGGTTGAAGAAGAGGTTGTCGAGCAGGGTCTGGGCGTTCTCGCGGGTCGGCGGCTCGCCAGGGCGCAGCTTGCGGTAGATGTCGAGCAGCGCCTCGTCCTGACCGGCGATGTGGTCCTTCTCGAGCGTCGTCATCAGCAGCTCGGACCACGCGAAGCGCTCGCGGATCTGGTCGTTCGTCCAGCCGATCGCCTTCAGCAGGACGGTGACGGCCTGGCGGCGCTTGCGGTCGATACGGACGCCGACGGTGTCGCGCTTGTCGATGTCGAACTCCAGCCAGGCACCCCGGCTCGGGATGACCTTGACGCTGGAGAGGTCGCGGTCGGAGGTCTTGTCCGGCTCCTTGGCGAAGTACACGCCCGGGGAGCGGACAAGCTGGCTGACCACGATGCGCTCGGTGCCGTTGATGATGAAGGTGCCCTTCGGCGTCATCATCGGGAAGTCACCCATGAACACGGTCTGGCTCTTGATCTCGCCAGTCGAGTTGTTGGTGAACTCCGCGGTCACGAACAGCGGCGCGCAGTAGGTGAGGTCCTTCTCCTTGCACTCCTCGATGGAGGCCTTCACCTCGTCGAAGCGAGGGTCGGAGAAGCTGAGCGACATGGTGCCGGAGAAGTCCTCGATCGGGCTGATCTCTTCGAGGATCTCCGCGAGGCCCGAGCGCGCGTCCGCGAGCGCGGACGAACGGGACTGCCAGGACTCATTGCCGACAAGCCAGTCAAAAGACTCGGTTTGGATAGCGAGCAGGTTGGGCACTTCGAGGTGTTCGGTAATCCTGCCAAAGGAGATCCGGCGAGGAGCGAACGCGCTCGACGATCGACTGGTCTTCGCAGGGCGGGAGGCTGCCAAGATACGTCCTTCCGAGGACCGGTGGTGCAACGGCCGTTACGCGAGCAACCCGACAGCCCCTGGTCCAGATCCGATCGTCACAGACAATCCGGCAATCCGGGCAGGGGAAAAGTCGAAGGGCAGCGCAAACTAGCAGTGTAGCCGAAGCACAGACCGCTGTCGAGCACCCACGGCAGGCTTTCGCAGAACGTGCTCCAGGACACCTTCAGATCGGTGTCCGCCACGCTCCGCATCCTGTCCGCTACTAACTCGGAAGGTCGTACTGAAGAAAGACTGCCTGGAGTCGCCCTTTCCGTCAAGACCCGGCGACGGGTTCCAGTGTCCGGTACTGCGTCAAGTTGGTCTCAACGCGAGTTTGTCCTGCATACGCGAAGGGTGGGCTCCCTGTCGGGAAACCCACCCTTCGACCGTGGTCACCGCACCGGCGCGGCGGCCGGGCGGTGACCGGAGATCACTTGAGGGTGACCTTGGCGCCCTCGGCCTCGAGCTTGGCCTTGGCCTTCTCGGCGGTCTCCTTGTTGGCCTTCTCCAGGATCGCCTTCGGCGCGGCCTCGACCACGTCCTTGGCCTCCTTCAGGCCCAGGCCGGTCAGCTCACGCACGACCTTGATGACCTGGATCTTCTTGCCACCGTCGGACTCGAGGACGACGTCGAACTCGTCCTTCTCCTCCGGCGCCTCGGCGGCGGCGGCCGGGCCGGCCGGGCCCGCGACGGCGACCGGCGCGGCGGCCTTCACGTCGAACGTGCTCTCGAACTCCTTGACGAACTCGGAGAGCTCGATCAGGGTCATCTCCTTGAAAGCGTCAAGGAGCTCAGTGGTGCTCAGCTTCGCCATGTCAGGCGTCCTTTCTTACTGGGTCTACACGCCGCGGCAGGTAACCGCGAGCAGATGGGGCTGCGGATGACGTCGACGCCCGTCAGGCGTCGGCGCCCTCCTTCTCGCGCTTGTCCTGCAGAGCGGCGGCCGTGCGGACGGCCTTGGCCAGCGGGGCCTGGAAGAGCGCCGCGGCGTTGCTCATGCTCGCCTTCATCGCGCCGGCCAGCTTGGCCAGCAGCACCTCGCGGGACTCGAGGTCGGCAAGCTTGGCGACGTCAGCCGCCGTGATCGCCTTGCCCTCGAAGACACCGCCCTTGATGACGAGCAGCGGGTTCGCCTTCGCGAACTCCTTCAGGCCCTTCGCGGCCTCGACGACATCGCCGGAGACGAAGGCGAGCGCGGTAGGACCGGTGAACAGAGCGTCGAGACCGGTCAGACCGGCGTCGGTCGCGGCGCGCTTGGCAAGCGTGTTCTTGGCGACGGTGTACTCGGCACCGCCCATGGAACGACGCAGGTCAGTGAGCTGCTTCACGGTGAGACCGCGGTACTCGGTGAGCACCACGGCGCCCGAGTTCTGGAAGCGCTCCTTGAGCTCCGCGACAGTGCCGGCCTTGTCGGCACGGATCTTGTCCGCCATGTCCCCTCCTCTCTCGTACTCCAGGCTGGTCTCGCCGGACCCGGAACCAGACGACGGGAGGGAAACGAAAACGCCCCGGCGCAGGGCGCACGGGGCTTCACACCGCGGCGCGGGGCCGCTCGAAAGGCTCACCGTTCTTCCCTGCGCGGGCCGCCCGTGTCCCGCTCGTTGCCGAGCGACGGGGCCTTCGATCGTGCTCCGGAGTGCTCCGGATCAGATGACCAGCGGTCTTTGGGTGGAACTGTTGGCGGTAACGATACGTGACCTGCTCCGCCCCGCCAAATCCGGGGGGTGTGAGTCACGTCCCGGGCATGATCGCGGTCTCGTGTCAGAAAGTGCGGCTGGACCACACCTTCTGACACGAACCACCGATCATGACGGGGGTACGGCCCGGGAAAGCGGAAAGGCGCCGCCCGCGGGTGCGGGTGGCGCCTTTCGCGTGGACGGGGAGGCGGATCAGGCCTCTTCGCCCTGCAGGTTGCGCGTCACGTTCGGGTCGACCGGGATGCCGGGGCCCATGGTGGTGGTGACGAACACCTTCTTGAGGTACTTGCCCTTGGACGCCGACGGCTTCGACCGCAGGACCTCCTCCAGCACCGCGGCGTAGTTGTCCACCAGCTGCTCAGCGGTGAACGAGGCCTTGCCGATGATCAGGTGCAGGTTCGAGTGCTTGTCCACCCGGAAGGTGATCTTGCCGCCCTTGATGTCCGACACCGCCTTGGCGATGTCCATGGTCACCGTGCCGGTCTTCGGGTTCGGCATGAGGCCGCGCGGGCCCAGGATCCGCGCGATCCGGCCGATCTTGGCCATCTGGTCCGGCGTCGCGATCGCGGCGTCGAAGTCCAGCCAGCCCTCCTGAATACGGGCCACCAGCTCGTCGGTCCCGACGGCGTCGGCGCCGGCGGCGGTCGCCTCGGCGGCCTTCTCGCCGGAGGCGAAGACGATGACGCGGGCGGTCTTACCGGTGCCGTGCGGCAGGTTGACCACGCCGCGGACCATCTGGTCCGCCTTGCGGGGGTCGACGCCGAGGCGCATCGCGACCTCGACCGTGGCGTCGAACTTGACCTTGGTGGTGTCCTTGGCCAGCTTGATGGCCTCGACCGGGGTGTACAGCTTGTTCCGGTCGACCTGCTCAGCGGCCTTGTTGTAGCTCTTGCCGTGCTTCATTCTCAAGATCTCCTGTGGTTGTGTCGAGCCCCGTCCGGGGCCCTCCCACGACGTTCGGGGTCACCGTCTGCGGCGGGCGCCGCGAGCGGCGTTCAGTCCTTGACGGTGATGCCCATCGACCGGGCGGTGCCGGCGATGATGCGCTCGGCCATGTCCAGGTCGTTGGCGTTCAGGTCGGACATCTTCTTCTCGGCGATCTCGCGCACCTGGGCGCGGGTCACCGAACCGACCTTGGTGGTGTGCGGCGTGCCGGAGCCCTTGGCCACACCGGCCGCCTTGATGAGCAGGCGCGCGGCCGGCGGCGTCTTCAGCACGAACGTGAACGAACGGTCCTCGTACACGCTGATCTGGGCCGGGATGATGTCGCCACGCGACGACTCGGTCTGGGCGTTGTACGCCTTGCAGAACTCCATGATGTTCACGCCGTGCTGACCCAGCGCCGGGCCGACCGGCGGAGCCGGGGTGGCCTGGCCGGCCTTGAGCTGCAGCGTGAACGTCTTGACGAGTTTCTTCTTCGGAGGCATGTCTACTTCCTGGGACTTGTCGACCCGCCGGATCGGCGGATCGCGGGTGGTTTACACCGGACCGGCCGGTGCGTTGAGCGCGCACGGTCAGCGCGCGGCACAGGCCGGACGTTCTAGGTTAGCGCATACTCGCGGGCGCCGATCCGGCGAGGTCGCCCCTACCGGGCCGGACGTGACCGAGACGACTCGCGGCGGGCACCCGGAGGCACCCGCCGCGACATCACGTCCGCCTGACAGCTCAGATCTTGGCGACCTGGTTGAAGTTCAGCTCGACCGGGGTCTCCCGACCGAAGATCGACACCAGGACCTTGAGCTTCTGCTGGTCGGCGTTGATCTCGGAGATGGTGGCCGGCAGCGAGGCGAAGGCGCCGTCGGTCACCGTGACCGAGTCGCCGACCTCGAAGTCCAGCACCCTGACCTCGGCCTTGGCCTTCTTCGCCGGCCCGCCCGGCTGCTCGACCGCGGGCAGCAACCACTTGAGCACCTCGTCGAGGCTCAGCGGCGCCGGGCGGTCGGCACGGTCGGTGGCACCCACGAACCCGGTCACGCCCGGCGTGTTGCGCACGCAGGAGTAGGACTCCGGCGTCAGGTCCATGCGGACCAGCAGGTAGCCGGGGAAGACCTTGCTCTGCACCTGGGTGCGCTTGCCGTTCTTGACCTCGACCTCTTCGCGGGTCGGCACCTCGACCTGGAAGATGTACTCCTCCATGTCGAGGCTCGTGATCCGGGTCTCGAGGTTGGTCTTGACCTTGTTCTCGTAACCGGCGTACGAGTGCACCACGTACCAGTCGCCGGGCGCGAAGCGCAGCTTCTGCCGCAGCTCCGCCGCCGGGTCGAACTCGTCGTCAGCGGGCTCCGTCACGAGGGTGGGCTCCTCGGACACCGCGACCGCGGAGGTCAGCTCGGTGTCGTCCGTGTGGGCCGTCTCGTCGTACTCAGGCACGTAGCTCGCTCACTTCCCTAGGTATTTACTTCGGCTCACCGAAGACGAACAGCACACCCTTGGCGTAGAGGTAGTCGAGCCCCACCACGATCGCCATGATGGCCGAGACGAACACCAGCACGACGGCGGTGTAGGTCAGCAGCTCATTACGGGTCGGCCAGATGACCTTACGCAGCTCGGCGACGACCTCGCGGACAAAACGTCCGATCCTGCCGAAGAAGCCGACCTTCTCGGACTTCTCCGCGCTCTTGACCGCGCGCGAGTCCTTGCCATCCGTCACCTTGCGCGACTTGGTCGCGGTGCCCCGGCCGCCGGAGACGGTCTCGTCGTCCTGGGCGTCATCGTCGACAGCGTCGTCGAACACGTCGTCAACGTGCTCGGCCGCGGCGTCCTCGCCACGTCGGTTGCTCTCGGCCACTTCGCCCTACTTCCATCTCGCGGGGTGGTGTCGGAACCGTGAAGGGACACGGTCCCGTGTGCCCCCGCAGAGTCCGCGAGGTGCACCTGTTCTGGCCCGCCCCCTGTGGGGCCGATGCGGGCCATACGACCATGGTCCGCGGCCGGCGGTCGTCGCGGAGGACAACCGGTGAGCCGTTCCACCAGGATCGCCCACCGCGGGCCGGCAGGCCAAAGCCGCAGGGGCGACAGGACTCGAACCTGCAACCTGCGGTTTTGGAGACCGCTGCGCTGCCAATTGCGCCACACCCCTGTGCGGGAAAACTCGCCCCTCCGATGGCCGAGAGCCACCGGCGGAGGTCATTAACCCCACGGCCGACCAGTGTACGGGTAGATGGGCGGGTGGGCCAACTGGCTCTCCCTATTTTCTCTCGCCACCGGCCGGCCGTCGCCGGAATCGGCCGTCAAATCTGCTTGATCATGGCTCTGGCCTGCGCCAACACCTTCTCGCCCGCACAGATCGCGGTGAGGTCGAAGGTGACCAGACCGTCCTCCGACACGCTCTTCACCACCGCGGTGAACTCCACCTCGGTGCCCTCGTCGGTGTCCGGCACCGGCACCGGGCGGGTGAACCGCGCCTGGATGTCCAGCACCGCGTCGGCCGATCCGGCCCAGCCCGTGGCCGCCCGGCCCGCCAGCGCCATGGTGTACATCCCGTGCGCGATCACCCCCGGCAGCCCGACGCCGACGGCGGTGCGCTCGCTCCAGTGGATGGGATTGAAGTCACCCGAGGCCCCCGCATAGCGGATCAGGTCCGCCCGGGTCACCCGGAACGTCTGCAGCGGCAGCTGCTGGCCCTTCTCGAACGCCAACTCACTCACCATGCCCTCGGACGACGAGCTTGCACCAGACCGTGACCACCGGCTCGCCGGCCGGGGTGGCCAGCTCCGCGCGCGTGGTGAGGAAGTCGTGCCCGCCCCGCTGGGTGACGTCGTCGATGCTGCTGACCACGACGAGCTCGTCCCCGGCCACGATCGGGCGGCGGTACGCGAAGCGCTGGTCGCCGTGGACCACCCGGCTGTAGTCCATGCCCAGCTCGGGGTCCGTGACGATCTGCTCCATCGCGGCGAAGCTCAGGATGATCGGGAAGGTGGGCGGCGCCACCACGTCGCGGTAGCCGGCCTTCTGCGCGGCCTCCACATCGTGGTACAGGGCGTCCTCCGCGCCGATCGCGGTGGCGAACTCCCTGATCTTCTCGCGCCCCACCTGGTAGGGCTCGGTCGGCGGATACGTCCGCCCGACGAATGACTGGTCCAACGGCATACCTGGCAACCTATGCCAGCAGGGGGCGGCCCTGACGGGCCGCCCCCTGCCGGGAACGTCTGCTGGACCGCTAGGTCAGCGGGTCTCGCGGTGCGCGGTGTGCTTGCCGCAGCGCGGGCAGAACTTCTTCAGCTCAATCCGATCCGGGTCGTTACGCCGGTTCTTCTTGGTGATGTAGTTCCGCTCCTTGCAGTCCACGCACGCCATGGTGATCTTTGGACGTACGTCAGTCGCCTTGGCCACGGGAGTGCCTCTTCCTAGACAAGCTGCTTAAGTTACCGACATGCCAGAATAGGCCGCGCCCATCCAGACATGCAAAAGGCCCGCCAGTGGCGATCCTTACACCGTGCGACCAGCCAGACAGAGCCGACTCTGGTCTCGCGTTGGACTGGCTGTGCGCCAGTGCATCAACACAGCGTAGCGGTGGCCGGATTTGAACCGGCGACACAGCGATTATGAGCCGCTTGCTCTGCCAACTGAGCTACACCGCTGGGCGGCCCTCCCGGTGGATGCACCGGGAGTCCGGTCGAGCCCCCTTACGGAATCGAACCGTAGACCTTCTCCTTACCATGGAGACGCTCTGCCGACTGAGCTAAGGGGGCGTGCTCGCTGCCTGGTGGTTTCCCACCTCGCCGCGCGCCTTGGTAAGAGTACACAACATCGGCGCTCCCGCGAAATCGGGTTCCCCCGACGCGCCGCGGGGCTTTCTCAGCCGACCGCGCGCAGGCGGCGCACCTCGCCCAGCGGCGTCGGCTCGGCGTCGGTCTGGGCGCCAAGCCAGGCCTCCAGCCGCTCGTACGGCAGCGGCCGGCTGAACAGGAAGCCCTGGCCGATGTCGCAGCCGATCTCCTCCAGCAGCTCCAGCGTCAGCTCGCTCTCCACGCCCTCGGCGACCACGCTCAGCCCGAAGTGCCGCGAGATGTCCACCACGGCCCGCACGATCGCCAGGTCGCCCGGGTCGGTCGCCATGCCCTGCACGAACGACCGGTCCACCTTCACCTCGTGCACGGGCAGCCGGCGCAGGTAGGACAGCGACGAGTAGCCGGTGCCGAAGTCGTCCACGGACAGGTGCACGCCCAGGTCGTAGAGGCGGCGCAGGGTGGGCAGGAGCCGGTCGACGCCGTCCACCACCCCGTCCTCGGTGATCTCCAGGGTGAGCCGGTCGGGCGAGACGCCGTACTCCTGCAGCAGCGCGTCCACCCGGTCGGGGAAGGCCGGGTCGACCAGGGTGCGCGGGGACAGGTTCACCGCCACCGACAGCGGCCGGCCCGCGTCCACCCACTGCCGGGCGCGGCGCAGGCCCTCCCGCAGCACCACCTCGGTCAGCCGGGACAGCTGGCCGGTGTGCTCGGCGACCGCGACGAAGTCCTCCGGCTGCACCGCGCCGTGCGTCGGGTGCTCCCAGCGGGCCAGGCACTCGACCCCGACCAGGCGGCGATCCCGCAGCGTGACCTTGGGCTGGAAGTAGACCTCCAGCTCGCCGTTGTCGAGGGCGCGGCGCAGGTCCCCGGCGAGCCCGAGCCGCCGCACCGAGCGCGACTCCAGCGCCAGGTCGAACAGCTGCACCCCGCCCGCCAGCGACTTGGCCGCATGGGTGGCCACGTCGGCGCGCTGGATCAGGGTGGCCGGATCGGAGCCGTGCTCCGGGTGCAGGCTCACCCCGACCGCGGCGTCCACGTCGAGCGTCAGCGAGCCGAAGGTCATCCGGTCCTGCAGGCGGCGGCGCAGGTCGGCGGCCAGCTCCAGGGCGGCCGCGGCGTTGGGCAGCCGCAGCGTCACCACGAACTCGTCGCCGCCCACCCGGCCCACCAGGGCCGCGGGCGGCGACAGGGTGCGCAGCCGGGTGGCGACCTCGGCCAGCAGCTGGTCGCCCGCGGCGTGGCCGAGCGAGTCGTTCACGTCCCGCAGGCCGTCGACGTCGAACATCAGCACCGCGACGACCTCGCCCGGCGCGCGGACCCGCACCGCCTCCTCCAGCGCCTGGCTGATGCGGCGCCGGTTGGGCAGTGCGGTGAGCGCGTCGTGGTACGCGTCGAAGCGCAGGCGGTCGACGAGGCGGTTGTTCTCGACGGCCGCCGCGGCGTGCGCGGCCACCGCCTCCAGCAGCCGCACGTCGGCCTGGCCGAAGCTCAGGTTGTCACCGAGCCGGCCGGCCACCTCCAGCGTGCCGATGACCGCCGAGCTGGCCCGCAGCGGCACCACGATCGCGTCCTTGGCGCCGAAGTCGCGCAGCTGGGCGCGCAGGTTGTCGTCGCCGAGCTTCTTGCTCACCGCGACGGTCTGCCCCGTCTCCACCGCCTGCTTGCGCAGGGACTCCGGCGAGCCCGCGACGTCCAGCAGGCCCTTGTCGTCGGGGCGCGAGCTGAGCAGCACCTCCGGGTGGCGGCCCTGCGCGGGCATCCACAACGTGGCGTACTCCGCGCCGAGCAGCCGCCGTACCCGGCCCAGCAGCACGTCGGGCAGGGTGCCGTCGTGCGGCGTGTCGGAGATGGCGGCGGTCAGGTCGTAGATCTCGGTCAGCGTCCGGTGCTGGTTCATCGACCCCGCGTAGCCGCGATAGGCGAGCGCGAAGAACACCAGCAGGACCGCGAGGAGCAGATACGCCGCGGCACCCTGCTGCAGGATGACCAGCACGGCCAGGCCGATGGTGGTGTTGAAGAGCATCACCACGGCGGCGGGCACCACGGTCGCGGCCAGCTCCTGCGGCGCGAACCGGCCCTGCACCAGCGTGATCACGCCGACCACGCCCGCCGCGCTGACCAGGATGGTGGTCAGCACCGCCGCCACCAGCACGCCCCAGCTGCGCGGGTCGCTCGCCTCCAGCGGGCCGCCCTGCAGCACGACCAGGTTGGCGCAGGCGGTGCTGGCGCCCATCAGGGTGATGTTGAAGGCGGCCTTGACCGGGGCGGCCTTGCGGCGCCACTGCGCCAGCGCCACCACGGCCAGCCGTACCAGGATCAGCGTGATCGGCGGCAGGAAACACAGGCCCAGCAGGAACGGGATGTCGGCCAGGGTCAGGATCACCGTGTGCCGGCGCACCTCGAAGTGCAGCACGGTCAGCTCGGCGACGAGGAACAGGCCGAAGAAGACGAGGCCGAGCCACCACTTGCCGAGCGGCTCGGGCGACTCGTGCAGCGTGATGGCGCTGAGCAGCAGTGTCATCAGCGCCAGCGGCCCGGTTATCAACCAGGAGAGCTCAGGCGATCGTTGGACGCGCCGGTCAGTCCTCGCCAATGCCGTTCGCCCAATCCATTCGGTGTCGTCCTAGCCGAGCGGGCTCAGCCCCACTCGAGGCTGCGCTCCTCCAGGCCGGTCTCCGCCGGGCCGGCGGTGGGGTCGGCGGCGGGCGCGGAACCCCACTCCAGGGAGTCGGTGTAGGACAGCGAACGCTTGGGGACGACATCGCCGTCGAACGAGTACCGGGCCGAGGCCGGGGAAGCCACAGCAGCGACGGTCGCCACGCCGAGGACCGCGATGATTGCGCCGCGGCCCAGAAGGGCGCAAATCTTGTTCGTACGCATCGTCGACTCCACGAATACAGCGGGACGCCAGGGGGCTGACATGGATCGTGCCACAATCGCTGGCACCGGAGGAAGCCCGCTGGGCGTGCCACGCCGCCGACACGCGGAATTCTAGCCGTTCGGTGGTGATTCGGTAGTCCAGCCGCACCACCGCTCCTGAACCGCCGGAGCACGAGTCACCACTGTACGTCTCCGTGCCGCGCCCGGATAGTCTTCTGCCCTCGTTCGAACATGTGTACGATGCCGCTCATGATGCGACTGGTTGAGCACCGATGGAACGGCACGACGGCGAGTTACCGGCGGCAGGACGTGTTCCTGCGCGTGAATCCGGCCGGGCCTTGGGAGGTCGAGCACCGCCAGCACGGCAAGTCCGTGATGCGGGAGTACGCCACCGAGAGAGAGGCCCGGCGTGTCGCCGACGGCCTCTGTGCGCAGGGCGAATGGCGCAATCTGGAGCACCTGCACCGCTGAGCCGGCTCACCGGCGAGCCGCGCCACCGCGAGGCGCGGACCCGCCCCACCGGCCGCCGGGGCGGCGGCACGCATCGACGGCCCCCACCGTCCGGCCATGCCGTTCCCCACCCGCCTCGGCACGACGCACTGCGCACCACAGCCCTCCGCACCGTGCGCGCGATGGCCGCCGAGATCCGCACGATCACCCGGACGGGCGACGTCCTCCCCGAACACCGCCCACCCCGCTCTAAGGGGACGGGCGCTGACACACGGGCCGGTTATTGCGATTCATTGGCAACAGCAGGAGACTCGCAACTTGTGAGTGGGCCTGGTGTCGTCGTCGAGGTCATCGTGCTGTCCGAGCAGGCAGGCGTGCTGTATTACCGCGACCTGCGCACGCCGGTGGCCGGTGGGGCGCACCCGGACGACGTCGCCCGGCAGCTCGCGGGGCTTTCGCCGTGCACCGAGGGTGGCCTGCTGCACTCCACCTCGTGGCGGGTGGCCGAGGGCACGGTCGTGCTGACGTACGCCGCGCTGCCGGATCTGCGGCCGCGGGACACCCGGCCGGTGCAGCTGGACGCGGCGAGCACCGGCGCGCATCCGCTCACCCCCAGCCCTCTCTCGGTGGACCTGGACGCGGTCGCCGCGCACGCCTGCCGGCATCTCGCCCTGCTCGCCGTGACCGACGGCACCGTGGCGGCCGCGGCGCGGCAGCTGCCGCGGCTGTGGGAGCCGATCGGCAAGCTCTCCCCCGGCCCGGCCGGAGCGCTGGGCGCCGTCGGCGCGTGAGCCGCCATTGAGGGGTGGTACGTCTGCCGAGCGGCGGCATGATCGCAGTTTCGTGTCGAAAGGTGCGGCTGGACTCAAGGTTCAGACACGAGACCGCGATCTTCGCCGCGAAGGCGGCCCTATACGGAAAGAGCCCCCGACCGGTGTCCGGTCAGGGGCTCTTCTGCTGTTGGTGGCGGGTAGAGGATTCGAACCTCTGTAGCTTTCGCGACGGATTTACAGTCCGCTCCCATTGGCCGCTCGGGCAACCCGCCTGGTCACAGCGCTGCCAGCACCATCTTCGCGGCGTTGGCTCGATAAGGATAGCGGTACACGGGCGGCGATGTGCAACCGGGTTGGACCATGGGCACGCCGCGCCGCGGGATCTGCTAAAACGGTACGCATGGCAGCTAACCCGTCGTTCGACATCGTCAGCAAGGTTGATCGGCAGGAGGTGGACAACGCGCTGCACCAGGCCGAGAAGGAGATGGGCACCCGGTTCGACTTCCGCGACACGGGAGCCTCCATCGCGTGGGCCGGCGAAGAGGGCGTCACGCTCCAGGCGAACACCGAGGACCGGGTCCGGGCCGCGCTGGACGTCTTCAAGGAGAAGCTGATCAAGCGGAACATCTCGCTCAAGTCGCTGGACGCGGGCGACCCGAAGGCCTCGGGCAAGACCTACAAGATCGACTGCAAGATCATCCAGGGCATCGACCAGGAGAAGGCCAAGGCGATCTCCAAGGCGATCCGGGACGAGGGCCCGAAGGGCGTGCAGGCGCAGATCCAGGGCGACCAGCTCCGCGTCACCGGCAAGAAGAAGGACGACCTCCAGGAGGTCATCGCCCTGCTCAAGGCCGGCGACTTCGGCGTGGCCCTTCAGTTCACCAACTACCGGTAGTCCCGTACGTCATGCCGGCGGTGGTCCAGCGGCTCGCCGCGGGGCCACCGCGCGGCCGCGAGCGGGCCTAGACTCCGCCGGGTGATCGTGCGAAGGGCCGGCGTGGCGGATGTGGCGGCGCTCGCCGAACTGCGCGGCATCGACGGGGACCAGCTCGAGCCGTTCGCCGCCTGGATGGCCGCCCGCGCGGAGACCTACCTGCCGTTCGCCGCCGAGATCGACGGGCGGGTGGTCGGCGCCGCCTGGCTGCTCGTCGCGGAACGGGTGCCCGGCAACGGATCGCCGGAGCGGTGGTACGGCGACGTCCAGTCCGTCATGGTCCGCGAGGAGCACCGCGGCCGCGGCATCGGCGGCGCGCTGATGGCGGCGATCCTCGCCGAGGCCCGCAAGCGGGGGCTGCTGCACGTGACCGTCCACTCCGGCCGCCGCGCGGTCGACTTCTACCTTCGCAACGGCTTCAGCCACCACCGCCAGCTCCTGCTCTGGGAGCCGGACGCCTCCTGAGCCGCCCGGCTCCCAGAGCAGGTGACGAGCGAGGCTCCCGCGATGCCGCCGACGCGGCAGGGCGGGAGCCTCGATCAGCCGAGGGCGGGCCGGGCTCAGTCGCAGCCGATCCCGTCGCCGTCGCGGTCCAGGTCGTAGATGTCGGTGCCGATGACCTTCACCGGGCCGGTGACATACGCGGGGCCGTTGCCGCTGCCCCCGGCGCAGTCGACGTCGGAGGCGATGGGCACGCAGGCCCAGGCGTAGTTCGGGTCGCAGGAGGACGAGGACGTCGGCTTCGTGCCCACCAGGATGACCTTGGTGACCGGCTGCTTGGTGACCACCTCGCTGACCAGTGTCTTCGCGGTCTCCACGCCGTCGGTGTAGGTCACCTCGTAGGTGCGCGTCTTCACACCGTTCACGCCCGCCGTCTTGACCTTCGTCTTGCCCTTGGCCAGGTTCGGGTCGTTGACCCGGCGGGTCGAGTACGGGATCGCGGCCGTCTCGGTGACGGTGCGCTTCTCCACGAGAGCCGACGCGCTCGGCGCAGGAGTGACCTCACCGGCCTCGGCCACGGCCGACGGCGACGGGGAGGGCTCGCTGTTCACCACTGCCGCGGGCGCGGCCTGGCCGGCCGGGCGCCCGGCGTCCTGCGGCGGGTCGGTGAAGGCGCCGACGACGACGAGCCCGCCGCAGCAGGCGAGCAGCATGGCGACGAAGCCGCCGCCGAAGAGCAGGAGGGCTTTCTGGCCAACGCGCAGGCTCGCGAGGAAGCCCCGCCGCGGGGCCGTGGGCGGCAGGTACCACTGCTGGGTGTGCTGCGGGCCGTGGGGAGGGAGATTCGTCACCGCCGCAGTCTGGCCCGGTGGGATCCCCATCGATAACCGAGAAACCCGGTGCCGTTTCGTGCCCGGCAGGGGCGTTCGACCGGTTTCCGGGCCGCCCCGGGAGCGGCTCGGCCACCAACGGTGTGCGAGCCGTCACCGCGCAGCGCCCTCCGGCAGCTCGGCTCGGCGGACGGACGATCGGCGCTCAGGCGAAGGGGTCGCGGGCGAAGTCCCGGAGGCGCTCGGCGACCACGAACGAGCTCTCGGTCGCCTCCGTACGGGGGCGGCCCCGGGTGATGGCGTCGGCGAGCGCGGTGAGCTGCGCGGCGGGCAGCATGGCGAGTCCGGCGCCGCGCAGGGGCAGGGTGAGCTGCACGCCGGAGCGCGGGTCGGCGGCGTGGAGCACCTGCACGCGGTGGTAGCTGCGCGCCTCGCCGGTGCCGACGGCCTGCAGCTGGGAGCCGCCGGTGACGATCGAGGTGGCCAGGTCGGCGGTCTTGCTGCCGAGCGCGCCGCGCACGGTGAGCACGGTGCCCTCCAGCCAGGCGGCGGTGCGCCATACCCGCAGCACCATGTAGCCGGCGACGAGGATGACGAGCAGGGCGCATGCGGCACCGGCGAGGCCGATGACACTGACGCCGCCGGCGAGGCTGGAGCCGGGGTCGGGGGCGGGGCCGGGGACCAGGTTGCCGTTGTCGTCGACGTGCCACTCGCCGTCGCCGATGGTGGAGTTCACGGTCGTGCGGGCGAAGAACGAGAAGCCGAACGCGAGCACCGCGACCAGCACGCTTCCGGCGATCATGAAGGCGGCCACCACGGTGGCGAAGATCTTGATGCCGGTGGGTACACCGATCGACAGGGCGAGCCTGGGCTGCGACATGGCGCGCAGCCTATCGGGTGCACGCCACAGGGAAAGGCCCCGCCAGCAGGGCGGGGCCTTTCGGTGACAGCGACGTCAGCGCATGTACTGGATGGGGCCGGAGCTGGCCGCCATCGCCTCCAGGCGCCGCACCCGCTCCTCCATCGGCGGGTGGGTGGAGAACATGTTCGCCAGGCCACCGCCCTTGAGCGGGTTGTCGATCATCAGGTGGGCGGAGCTGGCGAGCTGGCCCTCGGCGGGCAGCGGCATCTGCTGTACCCCCATGTGGATCTTCTTGAGGGCGCTGGCCAGCGCGAGCGGGTCGTTGGTCAGCTGGGCGCCGGACGCGTCGGCCTGGAACTCCCGGCTGCGGCTGATCGCGAGCTGGATGACGGTCGCCGCCATCGGGCCGAGGATCAGCATCATGAGCATGGCCAGCGGGTTGGGGCCGTCCTCGTCGTCCCCGCCGATCGGCAGGAACCACGCCAGGTTGGCCAGCATGGTGATGATGCCGGCGAGCGCGCCGGCGACGCTGGAGATCAGGATGTCGCGGTTGTACACGTGCGACAGCTCGTGGCCGATGACCGCGCGCAGCTCGCGGTAGTCGAGGATGCGGGTGATGCCCTCGGTCACCGCGACCGCGGCGTGCTCCGGGTTGCGGCCGGTGGCGAAGGCGTTGGGCTGCATGGTCGGGCTGACGTACAGGCGGGGCATGGGCTGGCCCGCCTGCTGGGAGAGTTCGCGCACCATCTGGTAGAGCTGGGGGAACTCCGCCTCGCTGACCGGTTGGGCGCGCATCGAGCGCAGCGCGAGTTTGTCCGAGAAGAAGTAGCTCACTCCGTTCATCAGCAGCGACACGATCACCGCGATGAACAGGCCCGTGCTGCCCCCGAGCCAGTAGCCGATCGCCAGGATGATGCCGGTCAGCAGGCCGAGCAGCGCTGCCGTCTTCAGACCGTTGTGGCTGTGCATACCTTCCCTCCGTCGATGGCGCGGCGTGGGCCGCGCATCAGGTGCAACGGATACCTCCGGTAGCCACCTTCCCGATGTGAGCTGGGAACATGCTGACAATCAGCCTAATCACCGCCGTATGCGCGAACGCCCAGGTCGTGAACACGGCCTGGGCGTTCGTGGTGTGGGCGAGGTCACCGCCAGGCGGTGACGGCGGCGTAGACGAGCTGCGGCGCCACGGTGAGCACCACCCCGGCGGCGGTGGCGAGCGCGAGCGCCGCGGCGGGGGCCCAGTGCGCGGGGGCGGCGTCGGCCGGGGTGTCGGCGGCGCGGTAGAGGGCCGCGACGGGACGCCAGTACACGGCGAGGCCGATGACGGAGACGAGCGCCACGAGCAGGGCGAGCCGGTAGGAGTCGACGCTCAGCAGCGCCTGGATCACCGTGATCTTGGCGAACAGCCCGGCCAGCATCGGCGGCAGCCCGGCCAGGCCGACCAGCGCGAAGGTCAGCGCGGCAGCCCGCCAGGGCGCGCCCCGGCCCAGGCCGTGCAGGTCGGCCAGGGTGCCGCCGTCGGCCGCGCCCGGCCGCAGCGCCACCACCGCGCTGAACGCGGCCAGCTCCAGCACCAGGAAGAACACGGTGTAGACGAGCGCCGCGTCGAGCAGCCCGTCGACCGGACCGGCGAGCGCGAGCCCGGCCAGCCCGCCCAGCGGCGCGAGGATGAACCCGGCCTGCGCGACCGACGACCAGGCCAGCAGCCGGACCGTGCGGCGCTGGCGCAGTGCGACCAGGGTGCCGACCAGCATGGACAGCGCCGCGAGCACGGCCAGCGTGATCCCGGCGGTGACGAACATGCTCCGGTCGTCGCCCGCCGCGCCGGTGGCCAGCACCCCGTCCACCACGATCAGGATCGCGGCCACACCGCCGAGCTTGGAGGCGGTGGACAGGAACGCGGCGACGGGCACCGGCGCGCCCTCGTACGTGGCGGGCGCCCAGGCGTGCAGCGGCACGGCGGCCACCTTGAAGCCGAGCCCGACCAGGATCAGCGCCAGGCCGGTCAGGGCGACGGGTCGCCAGTCGTCCCCGGCGAACAGCGGCGCGGAGACCAGACCGCGCAGCTGCACGGTGCCCGAGGCCAGGTAGAGCAGCGCGGCGCCGAGCAGGGTCACCGCGGTGGCGACCACGCTGGTGGCGAAGAACGTCACCGAGGCAGCCGCGGCCGTGCCGGCCCGCCGCCGGTGCAGCGCCACCAGGGCGTACAGCGGGACGGTCAGCGTCTCCAAGGCCACGATCAGGGTGATCAGGTCACCGGCGGCGGCAAGCGCGACGCCACCGGTCATCGCGCACGCGAACAGGAACACCGTCTCGCCCGCGGGCGAGTCGCCGCGGCGCAGCGCCGGGGCGTAGAGCAGCAGCGCCCCCACGGTCAGCGCGGCGACCAGCACGGTGATCAGGCGGGCGCGCGCGTCGTAGACGTACGCGCAGTCCACCGGCATGACCTCGGTGCCGCCGGGCGCGGCCAGCCCGGCGCAGAAGGTGCCGATCTGGCGCGGCTGCACCGCGAACGCGGCCGCGGCGGTGAGCGCCGCCCCGGCCAGCGCGACCCCGTACGGCCAGCGCCAGCGGGGCTGGGTGAACAGGTCCACGACCAGTGCCGCGAGCGCCGTCCCGGCCGCGACCAGCAGCGGCAGCATCATCTGGAGGTTCACGGCGCTCCCGTCGTCAGGGCGGACACCGTACTCGCCGACAGCTCCAGCACCAGCATCGGCGCGACGCCGAGCAGCAGCGCCAGCAGCACCAGCGGGGACCAGGCGGCCAGTTCGGGGGTGCGCGCCTCGGGCGCGCCGGCCAGCACCGCGGCCTGCGGGCCGTGGCTGACCCGGCGCAGCAGGCGCAGCAGGTACGCCGCGGTCAGCGCCCCGCCGATCGCGGCGAGCACGGCCAGCACCGTCCACAGGGTGCCGCCCCGCTGCACGGCGGCGACCACGGCGAACGCCTCGCCCCAGAAGCCGGCCAGGCCGGGCAGTCCGAGGCTGCCCAGCGCGGCGAAGCCGAGCACGCCCGCCAGCCAGGGCTGCCGCTCGCGCAGGCCGCCCAGGTCGGCCAGCAGGCCGGTGTGCGCCCGGTCCTTGATCGCCCCGGCGAGGAAGAACAGCAGGCCGGTGAGCAGGCCGTGCGCGATGTTGCCGAGCAGCGCGGCCTGCACGCCGATCTCGCTGAGCGTCGCGATGCCGAGCAGCACGAAGCCCATGTGACCGACGGACGAGTACGCGATCAGCCGCTTCAGCTCGGTCTGGGTGAGGCACACCAGCGACCCGATCAGGATCGCGGCGACGGCGAGCACGCCCAGCGCCGGAGCGAACGCGGCGGCGCCCTCGGGCGTCACCCCGAGCCCGACCCGGATCAGGCCGTACGTGCCCATCTTCAGCAGCACCCCGGCCAGCACGACGCTGCCCACGGTCGGCGCCTCGGTGTGCGCGTCGGGCAGCCAGGTGTGCAGCGGCCAGAGCGGGCTCTTCACCGCGAACGCGAGCGCGAACAACCCGAAGATCCACAGCTGCGCGGTGTGCGACAGGGTGGGCGCGGCGGTGAGGCTCACCAGGTCCGCGGTGCCGGTCTGCACCACCACGGCCACCACGCCGACCAGCAGCAGCACCGATCCGGCCAGGGTGTAGAGGGCGAACTTCAGCGCGGCGGCGCGGCGGGCGGGCCCGCCCCACCCGGCGATGACCGCCGCCATCGGCAGCAGCACCACCTCGAACGCCAGGAAGAACAGCACCAGGTTGAAGGCGAGGAAGGTGCCGAGGATGCCCACCTCGATCACCAGCAGCAGCGCGGCGAGCAGGCCCGCCCGCTCCGGCCGCTGCCACAGCAGGTAGCCGCAGCACAGCACGGTGAGCAGCGCGGTCAGCACGACCAGGGGGTATGAGATGCCGTCCACGCCCAGGTGCAGCCGCAGGTCCAGCGCGGGCACCCAGGACCAGTCGGCCTCGTGCCACAGCTGCGGGCCGCGCCCGGCGGGCTTCACCAGCCCGCGCGTGGTGAACATGGGCACCGTCAGCAGCAGCGTGAGCACCGACGCGACGGTCGCGGCCACGGCACCGGCCCGGCCGCGCAGCAGCAGCGCCGCGACCGCGCCGAGCAGCGGCACGGCGAGCACGCCCACCAGCAGGAACGCCGAGTTCGTCATGCGGTCACCTCGCTGCGCCCGGCGCTGTCCCGGGAGGTCTCAGGAATGTTCCGGCCGCTCACGTGAACACCACCGCCGTCACCGTCACGACCACCGCCCCGATCAGGACACCGGCCAGCGCGCGGGGCAGCGCGGCACGGTGCCAGGCCGCCAGCCCGGCGCCCGCGCCGACGGTCGCCCGGCCGAGGCCGTTGACCGCGCCGTCCACCCCGGACACGTCCACCGCGGTGATCGCGCGGGCGAGCCCGCGTACCGGCCGGACGATGACGCGGTCCTGCACCGTGTCGAGACCCAGCCCGCCCGCGAGGAACGGCCCGGCCTTGCCGAGCACCGCCGCCGGATCGCCCGCGTCCGCGCGCCGCCAGCCCCACCAGGCCACGGCGACGCCGAGCACGGCCAGCAGCAGCGGCAGCACCAGCTCCACCCCGAGGTGGGCCAGCTCGTAGCCGGCGGCCAGCGCGCCCACGCCCAGCCCGGCGGCGGGGACCGCGAGCAGCAGCAGCGGGGCCAGCATGGCCCAGCCGGGCTCGTGCCCGTGCACGGAGGCGTCGCGTGCCGGGCCGAAGAAGGTCAGCAGCCACAGGCGCGTCGAGTACCAGGCGGTCAGCACGACGCCGAGCAGCGCTGCTAGCCACAGCGCGGGCCGCTCGTGCAGCGCCGCGACCACGGCCTCCTTGCTGAAGAACCCGGCGAACGGCGGCAGCCCGATCAGCGCGCCGAGGCCGATCGTCATGGTCCAGAACGTCACCGGCATCGAGCGGCGCAGCCCGCCCATGTGCGACATGAGGTTGCTGCCCACGGCGTGGATCACCGAACCGGCGCAGAGGAACAGCAGCGCCTTGAACGCGGCGTGCGCGAGCAGGTGGAACATGGCCGCGTCGAGCGCGCCCGCGGACAGCGCCGCCATCATGTAGCCCAGCTGCGACACCGTCGACCAGGCCAGCACCCGCTTGATGTCGTCGGCGGCGGTCGCGGCCAGCGCGCCGAGCAGCAGCGTCACGCCCGCCATCGCCGCCATCACGGCCAGCGCCGTCGGGGAGGCCGCGAAAACCGGGAAAAGGCGGGTCACCACGTACACACCGGCGGCCACCATGGTGGCGGCGTGGATGAGCGCCGAGATCGGCGTCGGGCCGGCCATCGCGTCCGGCAACCAGGTGTGCAGCGGGAACTGGGCGCTCTTGCCGGCCACTCCGGCCAGCAGCAGCAGCGCCGCCGCCGTCACGGTCCCGGGGCTCATCGCGGGCACCGCGGCCAGCACCTCCGGGATGCGGAAGGTGCCCGCCTGCACGCCGAGCAGCACGATGCCGAGCAGGAAGCCGACGTCGCCGACCCGGGTCACCAGGAACGCCTTCACCGCCGCGCGGGGCGCCTCGGGCAGCGTGCGGTCGTGCGCGATGAGCAGGTACGAGCAGGCGCCCATCACCTCCCAGCCGATGAGCAGGGAGACGAGGTCACCGGAGAACACCACGGTCAGCATCGCGCCGGTGAAGATCGAGATCTGCGCGGCGTACGGGCCGTAGCGCCCGTCCCCGGCGAGGTAGCCGATCGAGTACACCTGCACGCACAGCGCGACCACGGCCACCGCCAGCGCCATCAGCAGCGCCCGGGTGTCCACCAGCGCGGTGAGCGTCACGTCCAGGTCGCCGAAGCTCGCCCAGTGGTATGACACCGTGCCGCGCTCGCCACCGGCCAGCTCCAGCACCGTCAGCGCCAGGGCGGCCAGCGCGCCGAACACCCCCAGCAGGGCCGCGACCGGCCGGTTGCGCTGCGGCAGCAGCAGGCCGATCAGCCCGCACACCAGCGGGGTCAGCACCAGCGTCGCGATCATCGCAGCTCCCCGTCGAGCGCGGGCGCGGGCTCGGCGGGCGCCTCGGCGGCCTCGTCGAGCGGCACCTGGTCGGTGTTGATGTCCTGGCGCAGCCGGAACAGCCGCAGCACCAGCGCCAGGCCGACGCCCACCTCGGCCGCCGCGAGGACGATCACGAACAGCGTGAAGACCTGGCCGGTCAGGCGCTCGCGCAGCGTGTCGGCGGTGACCAGGATCAGGTTCACCGCGTTGAGCATCAGCTCGACCGACATCAGCACCAGCACCGCGTTGCGCCGCCGCAGCACGCCGTACACGCCTAGGCCGAACAGCAGCGCGGCGGTCACCAGGGGGATCACCGGACGGATCATCGCGGCTCCTCCCCCGCCACGGCGGTCTCCCGGCGGGACAGCACGATCGCCCCCACCAGCGCGGCCAGCAGCAGCACCGACAGCAGCTCGAACGGCAGCACCCAGTCCTTGAAGACGGTGTCGCCGATGCGCTCGGCGGTGCCCGGGGCGGGCGGGTCCACCCTCATCCGCCCGAAGACCACCGCGAACAGCGCGGACAGGCCGAGCGCGGTGGCCGCGCCGAGCAGCACCGCGGGTAGCGCGGGCCGGTCCAGATCGGAGCTGCGCCCGATCGGCGCGCGGGTCAGCATGACCGCGAACAGCAGCAACACCACCACCGCGCCGACGTAGATGAGCACCTGCACCCAGGCCGCGAACTCCGCGCCGAGCAGCAGGAACTCCACCGCGACCGCGCCCAGCGTGACGACGAGCCAGAGCCCGGCCCGGACCAGCTGCTTCGTGGCCACCACCGCGACCGCCCCCGCCACGGCGACCAGGCCGGTCACCGACAGCAGGACGTCCATGAGCGTCACGAGGCGCTCGCGCGTTTGGCCACGGCGGTCTCCTCCTTCGACGGCTCGCCGTTCGGGTCGTGCGGGGGCGGCGGCGGCACCGTCGCCATCCACTCCCCCAGCCGGTCCTTCTCGTGCATCAGGTCGCGGATGTCGTACTCGGCGTACTCGAACTCCGGCGACCAGTAGAGGGCGTCGAACGGGCACACCTCGATGCAGATGCCGCAGTACATGCACAGCGAGAAGTCGATGTCGAACCGGTCGAGGACGTTGCGCTGCCGCGGGCGCGCCGCGCCGGGCACCACGACCTCCTCCTTGTGCGAGTCGATGTAGATGCACCAGTCCGGACACTCACGCGAGCAGAGCATGCAGACCGTGCAGTTCTCCTCACGCAGAGCGATCACGCCCCGCGAGCGCGGCGGCAGCTCGGGAGCCACATCCGGATACTGCTGCGTCGTCGACGGCGAGACGAGGGTCTTCAGCGTGACCGCCAGCCCCTTGCCCAGCCCCGCGCCGGGAATGCTCATGCGCACCATCCTGCCCCCTCACCGGTCGGTGCGCGAGTACCGGTACGCACGGAGGATTCCGTGCTGGGCAAGATCCGCTAGGGTGAGCCCGATTTCTCACGGGGAGGAACCCGCCATGCGCGCTCGCGCACTGGCCGCGCTGGCTCTGTTGTCCGCGGCCGTCGTAGTGCCATCGTCCACCGCCCAGGCCATCCCGCAGCAGGCCGCGCCCGCACCTGCCGCCGCACCGGTGGCGGCTCGGGCCGCCGCGCCGCTGACCGGCACCATCACCGGCAAGGTCACCGACGGCAACGGCGCGCCCCTGCCCGGCGCCTGCGTGACCGCGGTCGCCGGCAGCCTGCAGACCCTCGGCCGCGCCTGCGCCGGCGCCGACGGCCGCTACCGCATCGACAACGCCCGCAACGGCGTCATCTACCTGCGCGCCGAAGCCGGCGGGCACACCACCTGGGCGCCGGACCGGCTGGACCGGGTCACCGCCACGTACATCGGGGTGACCGAGGGCGAGACGGAGACCGTCGACCTCGTCGTCGAGCAGCGGCACGGCACGCTGCGCGGCACGGTGAGCCGCCAGGACGGCTCGCCCGCCAAGTACGCCAACGTCTCGCTGTACCGCGAGGGCGCTCCCGGCACCCGGATCGGCATGATGATCGCCCGGGACGGCTCCTTCACCTGGTCGCTGCCGGTCGGCCGCTATCTCGTCTCCTACGGCGGCAGCGGCTACAACACCACGGAATGGCACCCGGGGGTGCCGAACGCGGGCGCCGCGACGGCCGTCGAGATCACCGAGAACGGCACCGTGGCGATCGCCGCGCGCTTCCTGCCGGCCGACCCCATGCCACCGGCGCCCACGGAGCTGCTGCACCGCGGCTACATCACGGCCCAGCCCGACGGCGCGCCGGTAGCCGGCGCCACGGTCAGCCTGTACAGCCAGTCGCTCGTCCACTGGGGCACCGTCCAGACCGCCGCCGACGGCGAGTGGCGGCTGCCGCTGCCGTCCGACCTGCGCCTGATCACCACCGTTTCGGCGCCCGGATACGCGACGGTCTGGGGATTCGACGATCCCGAGCCGATGATCGGGCAGGTCATGCTCCCGCCCACCCGCCTGCGGCCCGGCTCCGGCGGCCTGCGGGTGACGGTCCGGGACCATGACGGCGGGCCGCTCGTGCCCACCGCCACCGCTCTGCTCAAGATGGTCGACACCGGCTACAGCTGGGACTACACCCTGCCGGTCCGGTTCGACGGGACGATCGACCTGCCGAACCTGCCGGCCGGGCGGTACAAGCTCAAGATCACGCCGTCGGCCGATCCGGTCCGGGCGACCCAGTGGTATCCGGCCGCGCTCGACGAGGCCTCCGCCGAGGTGATCACCGTCTCGGACGGGCAGACCACGGAACTCACCACCTCGCTGCTCGGCCCTGGCCGGGTCGAGGTGAAGGTGGTGGACGCGGTCACCGGCGCGCCCGTCAAGGACGCCTGCATGTCCATCTTCGACCAGGAGGGCTGCACCGACGCCGACGGCATCCGCCGCGCCGAGGTCGGCTGGCAGCTCAAGAAGCACACACTCCACGTGGAGCACCTGCCCTACCACTTCACCGCGACCGGCTCCTTCGACGCCAAGCCGGGCCAGCTGGTCAAGGTGACGGTGCCCATGCAGCCGGGCGCGACGGTGGCCGCGACGTACGAGGACAAGACCGGGCATGACGGCGCGAGCGGAGTGTGCGTGGACGCCGTACGCGGGGTCTGGGGCGACGTGATCGCGGAGGAGGACAAGGTCTGCGGTTCGCTCACCCCCGGCAAGAAGGTGCTGCTCGGCCCCTTCCACCCCGGCCAGGTGCAGCTCTTCGTGCACCCGACCGTCACGACCGGGGCGCAGTGGCTGGGCCACCAGGGCGGCACCGGCAACCGGCGCACGGCGGCCACGCTGGACCTGCGCGCCGGGTTCATCACCACCGCCCCGAACATCGTCGCGCTCGGCTACGGCCGGATCGACGGCCGCATCAGCTTCCCGAACGGGGACGACGCCATGTACGGCTGCGCCGCCGTCGCGCCCCGGATGTCGGGCTGCGCGGACAGCGAAGGCGCGTACTTCACGATCCCGTACCTCGGGCCCTACACCTGGACGCTCACCTACAACGGCGGAGCCTTCTACCCGGTGCGCACAGGCGAGGCGGGCGCGCCCGCCCACTTCACGGTGAAGGTCGGCCAGAGCACCCCCGCCTGGGTGAAGCTCATCCCGGGCACCTCGGTTTACAACATCGACAACGGCAACGTGAACAGCGAGATCGACGCGTTCGACGCGTACACCGGACGCCTGCTCTACACCACCAGCGGAGGCACGCTGGCGCTGCCGGCGAACCGGATCGTGGTCTTCCGGCTGCGGTACGGCAGCACCCAGAACCCGCTGAGCTGCTGGGCGCACCTGTCCACCCGCAAGGGCAGCACGCCGTACTACATGGTCGGCTTGGCGCCGCTCAGCCCGTTCCGCATCGACCCGGCGAAGAACTGCCTGAACCGGGAGCCGGTGCGGCTGACCGGCCCGGTCGCGCCGCTGCCGGGCCCGGTGCCCGCCACGATGTTCGCGTCTCGGACGGGCGGCCCCGCCGGCGCGGGCGCCGCGACGGCCCCCGGTGGCGTGCCCGCCTCGCCGTGGGGTGTGCCGACCGCGGCCCGGCTGGCCCGGGTCAAGCCCTGACCGAGCAGTCACGACCCGCCACGGCGGGCCGAACGGACCGTGCCCGGTGCATCTACACGCACCGGGCACGGCCGTACGCACAACGACCTGCGGCGTCCCGCTACGGTGAGCGCCGTTCACACCGGGAGGTTTCATGCGCCGAACTGCGCTGGCCGCGCTGGCCAGGGTGAAGAACTGACCTGAGCCGAGCGGCCGGTTCCGGCGGCTCCCGCAGGATCGTGCCCGGTGCGCCGCAAGCGCACCGGGCACCTTCATGTCACGTCTCATACAGCGCAACCTGGCCGTTCTGATGATCCGTGTCGGATCACGGACAGCTAACGTGATCGCGATTCATCACGGGGAAAGAGGATCATCTTGCGGTTCCTGCTGCTCAAAAGAAGATCGAGGCTCGGCGCGGCGGCGGCGTCCGCAGCCCTGATGAGCTCCCTTGCCGTGGCGCTGCCGACGGCCGCCGGGGCGGCCGAACCGCCCGCCCTGATGACCGGCCTCATCACCGACGCGGTCACCGGCCAGCCGGTGCCGGGGGCCTGTATGGAACTGGAGCACCCTTCCTACCTGACGCTCGTCGCCAAGGCCTGCGCGGGCAGCGACGGCCGCTACACCATCCCGGGCAAGGCCGCGGCGGCGGTCACCGTGCGGACGCACGCGTACGCCGGCGGATACGGCGACAGGTGGCTCGGCAGGGTGAGCCGCTCCGAGTCGGGGACGATGCCCCTCACGGTCGGCGCGACGACCGTGCGCGACCTCGCGCTCGACCCGGCGGTCGGCACGCTGCACGGCACGCTCCGCTTCCGGGACGGCAACCCGGTGGGCCTCATCGCCGTGTGGGTGTATCCCGAGGCCGCCGGGTCGACGATGATCGCCGGGACGCGGACCGCGCCCGACGGCACCTGGAGCGTGCCGAACCTGCCGCCCGGAAACTACCGCCTCGTGACCAGCAGCGGCGCCCTGGAGTCTGCCGGGCCGTTCACGGTGACTGACGGCGGGAGCACCACGGCGGACGTGACCCACCTCGGTTCCGTGCTGGTCTGGCGCACGCTGAGCGGCACGGTGCGCGACACCGGCGGCTCGCCCGTGGCGGGCGCCCGCGTGGCACTGTGGTATCCGGGGTACGGCGACGTGGCGTCGGTGCTCGCGGACGCGGCGGGTGTATACCGCTTTCCACCGGTGGTCGACGGCTTCCACAACAACTACCGGATCGTGGTCACCGCGCCGGGCTACGGCGCGACGTGGAGCGGCGACCGGCCGCACCCGTTCGGCGCGCTGCCTGTCCAGGCGCTGCCCGCCGTCTCCGACTTCACCCTCCGCCAGGACGCGGGCACGGTCGGCGGCAGGCTCACCGACGGAGCCGGCGACCCCGTGGTCACCTCGGTGCAGCTGCGGCAGAGCAACGGAGTCCTGCACAGCGGGTACACCACCTCGGACGGGACCTACCTGTTCCCGAACGTGCGGCCGGACCAGGTCACGCTGAACTACACGACCACCGGGCCGAAGCAGTGGGCGTCACGGAAGCTGTCCGAGGCGGAGGCCGACAAGTACACCGTCGCCGCCGGGGCGGCCGTGACCGTCGACAACCAGCTGTTCGGCCCGACCGGCACGCTGGAGGTGCGGCTCGTCGACGCGGTCACCGGCGAGCTGCTCCCGAAGGCCTGCGCGCTCATGTCGGGCAACCAGCAGTGCGTGCCAGGCGGGATCCAGCGGTTCGAGGGCCTGCTGCCGGGGCCGCGTGCGGTGACCGGCCAGGCGTGGCCGGTGGCGGTGAACGCCACGGACTCCGTGACGGTGAACCCGGACGGGGTCACCGTGCTGACCCTGCGGCTGGAGCCGCTGACGCACGCCGAGTTCCGGGTCGCCCGCGACCCCGACGGCACCGCGCCCGGGTTCTGCGTACGGCTCGTCGCCGTGTACGGGACCCCGCAGCCGGCGAGCGTGCAGCAGATCTGCAACTACGGCAGTGGCACCGCGCCGGGTGACGGCATCGTCACCACCGTGCCCGCCGGCCGCTACCAGGCGCTCGTCGAGCCGCAGGACACCACCCGATACGGCCGGCAGTGGCTGGGCGCGGACGGCGGCACCGGGCGGCGCGCCGAGGCGGCCGTGCTCGACTTCCGCCTCGGCAAGGGCACCGTGGCTCCGGTGATCAAGCTGGACGGTGCGGGCACCATCCGCGGCCGGGTCGACAGCGTGTTCCAGACCAGCACGCCGCGCTGCGTGCGGTACGCGCCGAAGGCGGTGACCGGGTCGCAGGGCTGCGCCACGCCCGGCAGCGAGTACGAGCTCACCGGGCTCGGGCCGTACGCCTGGGAGCTGGAGGTCAGCGACGGGGAGGCGGCGGCGGTGTGGTCCGGCGGCGCGCCCGACCGTTCCAAGGCCGCGGGTGTCGTGGTGACCGTCGGGCAGACCACGCGGTTCGACCACACCCTGCGGGTCGACGACTCGCGCATCAAGCTGACGGCCCCGGAGTCCGTGAAGGTGACCGTGTACAGCGCCGTCACCGGCGACGAGCTCGGCACCGGGCTGGCGGTCTCGATGCTGACGGGCCTGCCCGCCGGGCGGGTCTACCTGCACTACGAGGGCAGCGTGGACTGCTGGTACGGCCAGCGGACGCCCGCCACGCTCGACCGCGCGCACCGCGTCGGCGGCGCGCTGAACCTGCCGGTCGCCGTGGCGGTCGGGCTCGACATCAAGCCCGGGGTCAACTGCTTCGCGGCACGCCCGCAGCTGTGGAACCCGGCCGACCGGTTCCGATTCTCCGCGGACGTGCAAGGCGAGATCGCCACGGCGGTCGCCACCGCGGTGGACACGCTGAGCCCGCGCACCGCCCAGCGGCGGGGGCGGGCCGCTTCCTGACGGCCGACGAGGAGTCCGTCACGGCGGGCTCCTCGTCTCCGGCAGCCGACGTGCTCCCGCAGCTGCCGGCATCGCGAGACGGCAGGGGGAAGGCGCCGCTGGTCACGAAGACCCCGGCGACGAGCAGTGGCCTGGCTGAGGCACATCCTGCGCCGCTCCCCCGCCCACCTACGTTCCATACGGGAAAGAGGCAAGTCATGCATCTCGGCAAGTTGTCGAGACCCGTCGCGGTCACCGCGACCGCCCTGCTCATCGGCTCGCTCGCGGTCGCGCCACCGGCCGGTGCCACGGCCGCGCCGGCACCCGTTCCGCTGGAGGGCCGCATCACCGACGCCACCACCGGCGAAGCCGTGCCCGGGGCCTGCGTCGACGTGGAGTTCACCACCTACCTGACGCCCATCGCGACGGTGTGCGCCGACGCCGGCGGCCGGTACGTGCTGGACGCGCGCCTGGCCAGTCAGGTCGGCGTGCGCACCCGCGCGTACGCCGCCGGGTACGTCGACGAGTGGGGCAAGGGATTCCGACACGCCTTCGCCAGCTCGGTGACCCTGAACCCGGGCAGCACCGTGGTCCGTGACTTCGCGCTCGGCCGTGACGCGGGCGAGCTGCGCGGGACTCTGCGCTACAAGTCAGGCAACCCGGCGGGCATGGTTCTCCTGGACTTCCATCCGGGCGGCGCGGAGGCCGCGCCGGTGGCCCGCCTCTGGACCGGGATCGACGGCACCTGGTCGCTGCCCGCGCTTGCTCCCGGCAGCTACGTGATCAGGTCGAACGCCGGCTCCGCACAACTGCTCTCCGCGCCCGTGACGGTCACCGCGAACGCCGCCACGACGGCGGACCTGACGCTGAACGCCTACGAGCAGCCACGCCGACGGCTCTCCGGCACCGTCCGTGACACGTCCGGCGAGCCGGTCGGCGGCGCCCGGGTCACCCTGTGGCTGCCGGCCTACGGCGAGGTGCACTCGGTCGACGCCGACGCCGCGGGCGCCTATGCGTTCCCGCCGCTCCCCGGCACCTTCGTGGGCCAGCACTATCTGGTCGCCCGCGCGCCCGGCTTCGCCGACCTGTGGAGCCGCGACAAGCCGCATCCCGCCTCGGCGAACCGGATCTCCAGCCACCCGGCCGAGGCGGACGGCTGGACGATCGACTTCGTCATGGCGCCGCCGGCCGGCACCACCGTCACCGGCACGCTGACCGACGCGGACGGCACCCCTGCCATCGGCCTGGTCCAGGTACGGCAGGCCGACGGCGCCCTGCACACCGGGGTGAGCGGCCCGGACGGCCGGTACCGGTTCAACAACGTCCGGCCCGGCGACGTGACACTGCAGTACTTCACCGCCGGGCCCATGCAGTACGCCTCAGGCAAGGTGGCGGCCGAGGAGGCCGACGTCTACCCGGTGGCCCCAGGCGCGACGCTGACCGTGGACAACCGGCTGCACGGCCCCACCGGCGTGCTAGAGGTGCGCACCGTCGACGGTGTCACGGGCGAGGTGGTGACCACTGCGTGCGTCACCGTCGGCAAGGCCGAGATCTGCGACCCCACCGGCGTGCACCGGTTCGAGGGCCTGCTGCCGGGTACGCGGCTGATCAGCGTCGACGGCTTGCCATACCACTACGGTGGGGGCCAGAACGTCGTGGTGCGGCCCGACGGTGTCACCATGGCGACGCTCAAGCTTGGGCCGCAGACCCACGCCGTGGCACGGGTCGCCCGCGCCGCCGACGGCACGGTGCCCGCGGTCTGCCTGCGTCTTGTGGCGGTGTACGGCACCGACCAGTGGTCCCCCGCCTCGAACCACTTCTGCAACCACGACGGCGCGGGTGGCGACGTGCGGGAGTCCTTCGCCGCTGGTACCGTCAGCGGCCGCTTCCAGGCGTTCGTGGAGCCGTACGACGTGAGCCGGTTCGGCAGGCAGTGGCTTGGCGCGGCCGGCGGCACCGGGCGCCGCGCAGAGGCCGCCGTCCTGGAGTTCACCGATCAGAAAGGCACCACCCTGCCCACCATCACGCTGGACGGCGCCGGCGGGATCACGGGGCGGATCGACAGCGCCTTCGCGACCTCGGGGTCGGTCCGGTGCGTGCGGTACGCGCCCGAGTTCATCACCGGCCGCGGCGTGTGCGTGACCGCCGGTCAGACGTACGAGCTCACCGGTCTCGGGCCCTATGCCTGGGAGCTGGAGATCAACACTGGCCATAACGAGGCGTTGACCTGGTCCGGCGGTGCAGGTAACCGCTCCGGCGCCACGGGCGTCCAGGTGACCGCCGGGCAGACCACGCGATTCGACCAGACCTTGAAAGCGTGGGGCACTCGGGTGACCGTCAGTGACTCGGGCAACGACTGGATCACGGTCATCGCGCACAGCGCCATCACCGGCGACGAGGTGTCCGACAACATGGCCATGCAGCTGACGACGGTGTGGGGCCTGCCGGCCGGTCCGGTTTACCTGCACTACCTCGGCGAGACCGACTGCTGGTACCGCGGCGGGGCGCGTCCATCGGCCGGGCTCGACCGCGCACAGTGGGTCGGCGGAGCGCTGCACCTGTCGGCGAACGACATCGTGGAGATCAAGATCAAGCCGGGGGTGAACTGCTTCGCGCCACGACCGGAGCTGCTGCCCGCGACCATTCGGCCGAGCCTGTCCGGCGACCTGCGCACCCGGCTCACCGCGGCGGTGACCGCCGCCGTGCGCACGCTCACCGCGCAGACCCAGCGTCCCGCACGGTGAGGCACTGAGCTGACGGGAACAGGGCTCCGCCAACGCTGTCGGGGAGCCCTGTTCCCGTGGCGGGTCAGCCCAGGGCCACCCGTATGCCGGCGGTGAGGATCAGCTGGAACAGCGCGAGCGGCACCAGCACCAGCCAGCACAGCCGCTGCAGCTGGTCCTCGCGCAGCCGGGGCCAGGAGACCCGCAGCCAGATCACCACGAACGCCACCAGGCCGGTCTTCAGCAGCATCCACAGCCAGCCCACGCTGTCCGCCCACGGGCCGTGCCAGCCGCCGAGGAACAGCGCCGCGGTCAGCGCCGAGATCACCACGATGCCGACGTACTCGGCGAGCAGGAAGAACGCGAAGCGCAGGCCGGTGTACTCGGTCATGTAGCCGAAGACCAGCTCCGAATCGGCGATCGGCATGTCGAACGGGGGCCGCCGGATCTCGGCCAGGCCGGACACGAAGAAGACCACCATCGCGGGCAGCTGCCACAGCAGCCACCACGGCTCCCAGGCGGCCACGATGCCGGGCAGGCTCAGCGTGCCGGCGGCCATCGCGACGCTGGCCGCCGCGAGCACGAACGGCAGCTCGTACCCGAGCAGCTGCGCGGCCGCCCGCAGGCCGCCGAGCAGCGAGTACTTGTTCGCCGAGGACCAGGCGGCCATAAGCACCGCGATCACGCCGATGCCGACCACGGCGAGCACGAAGAACAGGCCGATGTCGAGCGGCTGCCCGACCAGGTCGCCCGGCCCGAGCGGGATGACCAGCAGCACGAGCAGGTACGGCAGCAGCGCGACCGCCGGGGCCAGGCGGAACACCGGCCCGTCGGCGTCGCGCGGGGTGATGTCCTCCTTCTGCGCGAACTTCACCCCGTCCGCGATGAGCTGCGCCCAGCCGTGGAACGCGCCCGCGTACATGGGCCCGAGCCGGGACTGCATGTGCGCCATCACCTTGTGCTCGGTCTGCCCGACCAGCAGCGGCAGCGTCAGGAACGCCACCGCCACCAGCGCCACTCTGAGAACGATCTCCCAGGTCACGACTGCGGCCCCCACTCCCCCGGCGCGGGCACGCCCGGCGGGCGGATCGCCTGGCGCTTCGAGCCGGTCTCCGACTCGCCCGGCTCCTTGGCCCCGGGCCAGGGCTTGGCGACCCGGCTGGCCAGCACGAAGCTCTTGCGCAGCGGGTGGCCCTCGAACTCCGGCGGCAGCAGCAGCGGCTCCAGCGGGCCGGGGAAGCCGATGCCGAACATCTCGTACGTCTCCCGCTCGTGCCATGCCGCGCCGGGGTACACGGCCACCGCGGACGGCAGCGACGCGCCCTCGGCGGGCACCCGGGTGCGCAGCAGCGCGCCGTGCCGCTCGGTGGTGGACCACACGTGCGCCACCACGTCGTAGCCGGCGTCCAGCTCGTCCACGGCGGACAGCCAGTCGAAGAAGTCGCAGGACAGCCCGTCGCGCGCGGCGGTCAGCGCCGCGACCCACTGCTCGGCGGGCACGTCCACGGTGGCGCGGGCGTACGCCCCGCCGCCGGACACCCCCGCCTGGGCGCCCGCCACCAGCTCGCTCAGGCGCGCCCCGATCTCCTCCGGCGTCATGCCCGGCATCCTATGCCCGCGACGGCCCACCCCGCCCCTGTCCGGCCGCGGCGGCCACCGACGGGACGGACCGCGCGTTTCGGTGGGGGCTATGCTGCGGCGGACTTCCGCACAATCCAGGAGCCGGCCGTGACCGAACACCGCGACTTCGCGGAGTTCTACGCTGCCTCGTTCCACAAGCTGGCCGGGGCGCTGTACGTCTACACCGGCGACCTCGCCGAGGCGCAGGACGTGGTGCAGGAGGCGATGATCCGGGCCCTGGCCCGCTGGTCCGCCGTGTCCACCTACGAGGAACCGGCGGCGTGGGTGCGCCGGGTCGCCTGGAACCTGGCCACGAGCCGGTGGCGGCGGGTGCGCCGGGGCTTCGAGCTGGCCGTGCGCGACCACGTCGAGCAGGACGCGGCTGGGCCGGAGCCGGACCGGGTGGCGGTGGTCGCGGCGCTGGCCACCCTCCCGGCGCGCCAGCGTCAGGCGGTCGTGCTGCACTACCTGGAGGATCTGCCGATCGCCGAGGTCGCCGAGATGGTGGGGGCGGCCGAGGGCACGGTCAAGTCGTGGTTGCACCGCGCCCGGACCGCGCTCGCCGACCGGCTGTCCGACCTGGCCCCGGAGGAGGTGGACCGTGTCTGACGACCTCCGCCGCCTGCTGGGCGACGCGAGCGCGGCGGCCCGGCCGCACCTGAGCCCGCCGGGAGCCGAGGCGGCCCGGCGTACGCTGCGCCGCCGCCGGCTGACTCGCGCCTCGGTACTGGCCGTGGTCGCCGCCGTGCTGGCGCTGGCCGGGCTGCAGCAGCTGCCGCACCGGGGCCCGGCGCCGACGCCGCTGGTGCCCACGCCCGTGCCCGGCCCGTCCACGGGCCCGTCGGCCACCCCGTCGCCGTCGCCGTCGGCCGCCGTGTCGGCCAGCCCTTCGCCGACCGGGCAGCCCCGGCCGGGCCCCTCGCCGAGCAGGTCGCGGTCCTCCTCGAACCAGGTCCTGGCGTCGCCGGCGGCCCCGCCGCCGTGCCTGCCCGCGGTGCGGCCGCGGATCGCCGGGGCCACCGCACCGGGGCCGGGCACGATGACCTTCTCGCTGACCGCGGCCGACGTGTCCCGGCTCTGCCCGGGGCGGCGGATGCACATCAGCTGGGCCTCGTACCGGGTCACCTTCGAGAGCCGGCTGGTGCTGGTGGACAGCGGCGAACTGGACCTGGACGCGACCACCCGCACCGGCACCGGGACCCTCAGCGACGTCTACGGCTGCCAGGCCGACCGCTACTTCTACCTGGGCAGTCACACGTTCCCGGCGGAGATCGCGCCGAACACCCACCTGAGCCTGCCCGCCTGGAGCGCCGGGCGCACCACCGGCCTGTTCGAGAAGCACTACCTGCCGCGGGACGGCTGCGCCTTCTACTGATCCGCGGTGGCGCAACAGGTCCGGCGAGCTTCGTTATGCTGCGATCTCATCCCCCGTACACCCTTCGGAGACGCCCGTGGCCGGACACCGCGATTTCGCGGAGTTCTACGCGGCCGCGTTCCATCCGCTGGCCACGCAGCTGTTCCTGCACACCGGGAGCGCCGCGGAGGCGCAGGACGTGGTGCAGGAGGCCATGTGCCGGGCGTACGACCGGTGGAGCACCGTCGCCGAGCACGAGGATCCGGTGGCCTGGGTGCGCCGCGTGGCGTGGAACCTGGCCACCAGCCGGTGGCGGCGGGTGCGCCGGGGCATCGAGCTGATCACCCGGGACCGGCTGGTTGAATCGACGCCGGGCCCCAATCCCGACCGCATCGCCATCGCCACCGCGCTGGCGACCCTGCCCGCCCGGCAGCGGCAGGCGGTCATCCTGCACTACCTCGAGGACCTGCCGATCGCCGAGATCGCGGCGCTCACCGGGGCCGCCGAGGGCACGGTCAAGTCGTGGCTGCACCGCGCGCGGCATACGCTGGCGTCCCGGCTCAGCGAGGCGCTACCGGCTGCGGAGGAGGTCGACCGTGTCTGAGTTCGACCCCGTCCGGGACGCCTTCGGCGACGCCCGCAGCAGCCTCAAGGGCGCCTTCGTCCCGGCGGGCGTGGACGCGGTGCTGGGCACCGTGCGGCGGCGCCGGATCCGCCGCCGGGCCGGGGCGGTCGCCGTGGTCGCGGCGGTCGCGGCGCTGGCCGTCGCGGTCCCGTGGGCCAACCGCAGCACGCCCCCGGCGGTGCCCGGCCCCAGCCCGAGCGCCTCGCCCAGCGAGCTGCCGCAGCTCACGCCCACCCCCACCGCGGAGCAGATCGACGGCGCCGGGGTCGGGCCGAAGCTCGCCTGCCGGGCGAAGCCGGAGGCGTACGTCGAGGGCGCGGGCGCGGCCGGGGACCACGAGGTCACCATGGGGCTGACCGACGCGTCCACGTTCTGCGCCGGGAAGAAGGTCAAGATCTTCTGGGCGTCGTACGCCTGCCAGGCCGACGGCACCCAGGACCTCGTCGAGCACGAGACGTTCCACCTGGAGCCGGGCGACCGGTCGGTCACCACCACGGTGCGCTGGCCCGCCGACCCGGAGAACCTGGGCGTCCGGGTCATCTACGTGGTCGGCGACCTCGCGGTGCTGTCCGAGATCCCCGTGGGCAAACGCCAGCAGTATCCGTACTGGACGCGCGCCCGGGGCAGCGGCGCCTTCGCCAACCACACGATGGGCGAGATGCACTGCGGCCCGCCGCCGTCGGCGACCCCGAGCGCGAGCCCCAGCGCCTGAGCGCTCACACGCCCGGGATCGCGCCGTTGCGGAACAGGTCCACGAACAGCTGGTGGTCGGCGCGGGCCTGGGCGCCGTACGCGTGCGCGAACTCGACCAGGCCGCCGGTGAAGCCCTGCTCGTCGCGGTCCAGCTCGGCGACGATCGCCTCCTCGGTGGAGAAGTCGACCAGGTCGTGGCTGGACTCGTCGTCGGCGACCGAGTGCATGCGGGCCACCGCCCGGCCCAGCTCGCGCACCACGCTGACCAGCTCGTCCGGCTCGTTCACGTCGGCCCAGTCCAGGTCGGCGGCGTACGGCGACACCTCGGCGACGAGCTGGCCGACCCCGTCCAGCTCGGTGTAGCCCAGCCAGGCGTCCGCGGCGGCCTGCAGCGCCCGCTGCGACTCGGCGGTCCGGTGCCCCTGGTGCAGGAAGTAGCCGCGCACCCGGGCGTCGTCGACGTAGCGGGAGACCGCCGGGGTCTGCGCCTGCTTCATGTAGACCACGACGTCGTTCTCCAGCGCCTGGGTGTGGCCCTCCAGCAGCAGGCTGTACGACGGCAGCCCCGCCGAGCCGATGCCGACCCCCTTGCGCAGCACCACGTCCTTGATGGTGCGCTCGATGCCGCGGTGACCCGTATGCGCGTGGTGCGGGTTGAGCGTGCCCAGGTAGCCCCGGAACGCCTCCTCCACGGCCGCGCGGGTCGCGGCGTCGATGCGGTACACCCCGTCGCGCTCGGCGAAGCGCCGCTCGTACCCGTCGATCACGGTGAGCCCGTCCAGCAGCTCCACTCGGGTGTTGAGCCGCGCCTGCTGGAGCACCCGGTGCAGCGGCCCGGTGGTGGTGGACAGGGTCAGCGAGCCGATCGCGTCGTCGCCGCCCTGCGCGATGGCCCGCAGCTCGGCCAGGTACGCCCCCGCGAAGCTGCGCACCAGGTGGCCGATCATGTGGTCGGACAGCGCCTTGCCGTACGCGAGCAGCGCGATGCTGGCGCACAGCCGCCGCAGGTCCCACAGGAACGGCCCGACGTACGCCTCGTCGAAGTCGTTGACGTTGAAGACCAGCACCCCGTCGGCGTTCATGTAGGTGCCGAAGTTCTCCGCGTGCAGGTCGCCGTGGATCCACACCCGGCTGGTCGCCTCGGTGAGGAACGCGCCGTCGGCGTACTGCCCGGTCATGTCCGCGTAGAACAGCGCCGCGCTGCCGCGGTAGAACGCGAACGCGCTGGAGGCCATCTTGCGGAACTTGCGCCGGAACGCGGCCGGCTCGGCCGTCATCAGCGGCCCGAACTCGGTGACCAGCACGTCCAGGATCTGCTCGGAGCGCGTCATGGGTGGACGCTAACCCGCCCCCGCAAGGTCACGCTGCGGAAACCGGACTCAGGCCGGCTTGTTCACCACCGGGGCCGACAGCGCGGCCGCGTCCGGGCGGTGCACGCCGCCGAAGCCGGACTTCTCCGCCGCGATCTTCTCCTGCAGGCGCAGGATGCCGTGCAGCAGCGCCTCGGGGCGGGGCGGGCAGCCGGGCACGTACACGTCCACCGGGATGATCTGGTCCACGCCCTTGGTCACCGAGTACGAGTCCCAGTACGGCCCGCCGCAGTTGCTGCACGCGCCGAACGAGATGACGTACTTCGGCTCGGGCATCTGGTCGTAGAGGCGCTTGACCGCCGGGGCCATCTTGTCGGTGACCGTGCCGGACACCACCATCAGGTCGGCCTGGCGCGGCCCGTGCGCGAACGGGATGACGCCCAGCCGCATGAAGTCGTGCCGGCCCATGCTGCTGGCGATGAACTCGATCGCGCAGCAGGCCAGCCCGAAGTTGAACACCCACAGCGAGTAGCGCCGACCCCAGTTCAGCACGAACTTGATCGGGTCCGGGAGCGCCGACGGCAGGGCCATGCGAGCCAGCCTAGTCCGCCGAGGGCGGTGGAATGTAGCCCATCCAGGCGTCGACCTCCTGCTGCGTCAGGATCCGGTCCACCCGGACCTGCGCGGGGATCGGGAAACGCCGCCCCGGCCGCCAGTGCCGGCTGTACCGGGCCTCGTCCAGCACCAGCACCCGCGAGCCGCTCACCACCGCGATGTCCGCCGGGCCGGCCTCGTTGCGCATGGTCGCGCCGGTGGCGTCGGTCAGGTGGAAGTAGTCGTCCACATGCTCCAGCTCGGTGCCGTCCGGCCCGTGCCGGAACGCGGCCACCCAGCGCTGGTCCGGGCGGTCGCCCGGCACCAGCCCCGCGCCCACCAGCGCGTCGGCGAGCAGTGTCTGCAGCTGGAAGTTGTCGGCTACGCCGCTGACGTACACCATCGCGCCGCGCCCGGTGGGCCGGTGCAGCACCAGCAGGTGCTCGTCGACGATGCGCAGCGCCAGGATCAGCCGCAGGAAGGCCGGGGCGGCCGAGTGCAGCGGGTCGACCTGGGCGGTCCACGCGGCCCGGTCGCCGAGCTGCGCCCGCGCCTCGGCGTGGTGCAGGCAGGCCACCGCCGCCAGCGCCCAGTGCGGCGCGTCGCGCCAGGCCGCGAGCAGCGGGGTGGCCCGCTCCATGCCGACCGCGCCGGTCAGCACCGCGGTGGCGGCGGCCATGTCGAGCTGGTTCCGTTCCGGCAGGGGCCGTCCCCCGGCCGCCGCGAGCCATACGTCGAGGAACGCGTGCGTGCCGGTAAGGGCGCTGCTGAGCCGCTCCAGCACGACGCGGGTCAGCGGGCCGGGCTGGCCGCCCAGCTCCACCAGCGCACCGGCGGCGGTCGCCGCGGTGGCCGCGACGAAGGGCACCGGCGCCGCGCCGATCGCGGGCGCCAGGTGTGCCACGGCCGGGGTCAGCTCGTGCGGTGCCGCCTGCCGGGCCGCCTGCACCAGCGGCGCCACCGCGGCCAGGGCCGTGGTCGCGTCCCGGCCCAGCACGAGCTGGTGGAACTGCTGAACTCGTTGCGCGAACATCCGGCGTGCACCCTCCCCAACAGGCCTGATACGCGAACGCGGTGCTGGTCAGCGCGCGGGCGCGGGCTCCGGCAACGGTGCGCTCTCCGCGCCCGCCGGGTCCCCGCCGAGGTCGTACCCCCGCAGCAGCACCAGTGCGATGCCCACGATAAGGCCCGGCACCACGGTGAAGCCGAGCAGCACTCCCGTCTTCGCCAGATCGCTCTGGGCCACCGTCTCCCCCGCCGTGGTGGAGATGTAGCCGAACAGCTGGAGCACGATGCCGAAGATGAACGGGCCGAGTGCCAGGCCCAGCGCCTCGCCCGCGGTCCACACGCCGGTGAACACGCCCGCCTGCCGCTTGCCGGTGCGCGCGGTGTCGTACGCGATGCAGTCGGGCAGCATGGCCAGGCCGAACAGCTGCTGCCCGGCGTAGCCGAAGCCGATCACCGCGATGATCGCGTACACCGCGAGGTGGGGCAGCACCGGCGCGGCGGCCAGCGCGAACGTCGCCACGGTGAGCGTGATCGAGGCGATCACGTAGCCCTTGAGCTTGCCCAGCCGCTCGCCGACCCGGCGCCACACCGGCATCACGAACAGGGCCGGGCTGACCACGACCGCGAACAGCGCGGTGGTGGTGCTCGCGTCGCCCAGCACGTGCTTGGCGAAGTACTCGACGCCGCCGAGCATGCAGGCCACGCCGGTCGCCTGCACCACGAAGCAGGCCACCAGCACCCGGAACGGCCGGTTCGCGCCGACCACCTTGAGCTGGGCGCGCAGCGACGGCTCACTGGCGGTGATGGCGCCGGTCGGGGCGGAACGGGTGCTGATGAAGACGATCAGGGTGCCGGCCACCATGATCGCGGCGACGAACACCGCCATCCACCGGTAACCGGGCAGGCCGCCGCCCGCCGCGTCCCGGATGATCGGCGCCATCGCGCCCGAGACCAGGATCGAGGTGGCCAGCAGCGCCACCCGCCAGGTCATCAGCCGGGTCCGCTCGGACGGCGACGAGGTCATCTCGGCCGGCATGGCCACGTACGGCACCTGGAAGAACGCGAACGCGGTGGCCGTGAGCAGGAACATCACCGCGACGTAGAGGCCGGCTGCGTCGTTGATCCCGAACGGAGCCGCGAACAGGCCCGCGAACAGGGTGGCCATGGCCAGACCGGCGAACAGCAGGTACGGCCGGCGGGCGCCCCAGCGGGTCTGGGTCCGGTCCGAGATCCGGCCCGCCAGCGGGTTGAGCATGACGTCCCAGGCCTTGGGCAGCAGCACCAGCAGGCCCGCCAGGCCCGCGGCGACGCCCAGGGTGTCGGTCAGGTACGGCAGCAGCAGCAACCCCGGCACCGTGCCGAACGCACCGGTGACCAGGGAGCCGAGCGAATATCCGACCCGCACGCGAGTGGGAAGCGCTTCGTCCGGGGCCTCCATCACCTCCACACTGGATGTCATGAGCGCGGATGGTACGGGAGGCAGTTGAATGCGGGTACCTGCCGGTGTGGCAGCGGGCCATCCGGCCACCGCCGAAGTGGGCCTTCGGGTACTGGAAACAGGCGGAACGGCCGCCGACGCGGGGGTCGCGGCGGTGCTCGCCGCCTGCGTCGCGGAGACCATCTTCACCGGCCTGGGCGGCGGCGGCTACGCCACCTACTTCGAAGCTTCGACAGGGCGGGTGACCTGCCTTGACTTCTTCGTCGCGGCACCGGGGCTGGACGGTGATCGCAAGGCGGAGCCGATGACCCCGATCGCGGTGCGGTTCGGGGAGGTCCCGCTGCCGTACGAGATCGGCGGGGCCTCCGTGGCGGTGCCCGGCGTGCCGGCCGGGTGTGGCGAGATTCACGCCCGCTGGGGCAGGCTGCCCTGGGCCGAGGTCGTCGCGCCCGCCGTCGAGCTGGCCCGCACCGGCACCGCCATGCCGCCCGCGCACGCCGTGACGCTGCCCGCGCTCGTCGAGGCCATGCTGCCCGGCGACGGCGGGCCCGCGTACGCCCCCGGCGGGCGGCTGCTGCGCGGCGGCGATCGGCTGCACCACCCCGGCCTCGCCGACGCGCTCACGATCATCGCCGAGGAGGGCCCCGGCACCTGCTACACCGGCAAGATCGGCGCGTCGATCGTGGAGTCGGTCCGCGCCGACGGCGGCGCGCTCGGCCCGCTCGACCTGTCCGCGTACCGCGTCGCCGAGCGCGAGGTCACCACCGCGGAACTGGCCGGATGCACGGTGCTCGGCCGCGCCGACCTCAACCGCACCGTGGAGACGCTCCGCGGCCTGCCCCCCGAGCTGCCCGAACTCGCCCACCCCGAGCGCGCCGTGGTGCTCGCCAACGCCCTCGACGTGCGCGGCCCCGACGACCGGCTCGGCGACACCACCAACGTCACCGCCGTCGACCCGGAAGGCAACGCCTGCGTCATCACCACCACGCTCGGCCTCGGCTCCGGAGTGTGGCTGCCCGGTCTGGGCGTACACCTCAACTCCATGCTCGGCGAGGGCGAGCTCTACTCCGGCGACCTGCCCCCCGGCGAGCGCCTCGCCTCGATGATGTGCCCGCTCGTCGTGCTGGACCCCCGCGGCGCGCTGCACCTGGCGGTCGGCTCCGCGGGCGCCTCCCGGATCCGCTCCGCCCTCCTCAGCACCCTCGTCGGCATCCTCATCGACGACCTGCCCACCCGCGACGCCGTCCGCGCCCCCCGCCTCCACCCGGTGGACGACGTCGTCCACGTAGAACCCCACTACCCCCTCCCCGACGAAATGGCCCTCACCGAGGCGGGATACACCGTCAACCGCTGGCCCACCCGCAGCCACTACTTCGGCGGCGTATCCGCCATCGGCACCGCAGGCGCCGCCGGCGACCCCCGCCGCGGCGGCACCTCCCGCCTCCTCTGAAGTGCGTTGATCATGAACTTATGGCACGGTTCGACGGCGCGTCATGGCCATAACTTCATGATCAACAGCGCACGCCGAGGGCCGCGCCGGGTGGGGACCGTTAGTTGATGGCGGTGGGGGCGACCTTGTCGCCGCGGAAGGGGACGCCCTCGGCGGTGAGGCGGCGGCGGGCCTCGTTCTCGTGGCCGGGAGGCAGGCGGCCGCCCGCGCCGACGACGCGGTGCCAGGGGACGCCGCCGCCGTGGCGCGCCATGATCGTGCCGACCCGGCGGGCCGAGTTGCGCCCGGACTCGTCGGCCAGGGCGTCGGCGATCGCGCCGTAGGTCATCACCCGCCCGGACGGGATCCGCTCGACCATGCGCAGCACCGCTTCGGTGTACTCCTCCGGAGTCATAGGCGAAGGCTAGTTGACCAGGAACCTGGGCACACGACACGCCGTCGACCCGTGCCACAAGTTCATGATCGACGCGGAGAAGCGGGCCAGTGGGTGGGATGGCGCGGGGGTGGCGGGGGTGGGGGCGGGCAGAATGGGCGGATGCGTGCGGTAGTCACCCGGGCTCGGCGGGTGGTCGTGAAGGTGGGGTCGTCGTCGTTGACGACCGCTGCCGGGGGGTTGGATCCGGAGCGGTTGGCGGCGCTGGTGGGGGCGCTGTGTGCCGTGGGTGAGCGGGACGGGCAGCGCGAGGTCGTGCTGGTGTCGTCCGGGGCGATCGCGGCGGGGCTGGCGCCGCTGGGGCTGTCGAAGCGGCCCCGTGATCTGGCCACGCAGCAGGCGGCGGCCAGCGTGGGCCAGGGGCGGCTGATGCACGCGTACACCGAGGAGTTCGGCCGGCACGGCCGCACCGTCGGGCAGGTGCTGCTGACCGTCGACGACGTGACCCGGCGCAAGCACTACCGCAACGCGTACCGGACGCTGCGCAAGCTGCTGGACATGCGGGCCGTCCCGATCATCAACGAGAACGACACGGTCGCCACCGAGGAGATCCGGTTCGGCGACAACGACCGGCTGGCGGCCCTGGTGGCCGCGCTGGTCCAGGCGGACCTGCTGGTGCTGCTGTCGGACGTGGACGCCCTCTACACCGGGCACCCGTCGCAGCCGGACTCCCGCCGGGTCGCCGAGGTGACCGACTTCGCGCAGCTGGCGAGTGTGTCGGTGAGCGGTGCGGGCAGTGCGGGGGTGGGCACCGGCGGCATGGTCACCAAGGTCGAGGCGGCCCGGATCGCGTCCGACGCGGGCATCCCGGTGGTGCTGACCGCCGCCCCTCTCGCGGCGGCGGCCCTGACCGGCGACGACGTCGGCACGCTGTTCCATGCGGCGGGGGTACGCGCGACCGCCCGCCTGCACTGGCTCGCCCACGCCACCACGGCGCGCGGCCGCCTGCACCTCGACGAGGGCGCCGTGGCCGCCGTGGTGGGCCGCCGCGCCTCCCTGCTCCCGGCCGGCATCACCCGCGTGGACGGCGCCTTCACCGCCGGCGACCCGGTGGACCTGGTCGACGTCGCGGGCCGCGCGGTGGCCCGGGGCCTGGTCAACTACGACGCCCTGGAGCTGCCCACCCTGCTCGGCCGCTCCACGGTCGAACTCGCCGCCACCCTCGGCCCCGCCTACGAGCGCGAGGTAATCCACCGCGACGACCTGGTGCTGCTGTAAGGAAGGGCACCTTCTTAACGCTATGTGTAGAGGAAGGGCACCTTCCTAACCCTCGGAGAGGTGGAGTTATGAGCGTCATCGAGCAGGCGACGCGGGCGCGTGAGGCGGCGACGGTGCTGGCCACGGCTTCCCGCAGGGCCAAGGACGCCGGGCTGCTGGCGATGGCCGACGCGCTCGCCGCGCGTACCCCCGAGATCCTGGAGGCCAACGCCCTGGATGTGGCGGCGGCCCGGGAACAGGGCACCCCGGAGTCGACCGTGGACCGGCTGGCGCTGAACCCGGCCCGGCTGGCGGGGATGGCCGACGGGCTGCGCCAGATCGCGGGGCTGCCCGACCCGGTGGGCGAGGTGGTCCGGGGCGGCACGCTGCCCAACGGGCTGCAGGTGCGCCAGCTGCGGGTCCCGTTCGGCGTGGTCGGCATCATCTACGAGGCCCGGCCCAACGTCACCGCCGACGCGGCCGGACTGACCCTGAAGTCGGGCAACGCGGTGCTGCTGCGCGGCTCCGGCTCGGCGGCCCGGTCCAACGCGGCGATCGTCGCGGTGCTGCGCGACGCGCTGACCGCGTCCGGCCTGCCCGCCGACGCGGTGCAGCTGGTCGACTCGGCCACCCGGGACACGGTCAAGGAGCTGATGCGCGCCCGCGGCCTGGTCGACGTGCTGATCCCGCGCGGCGGCGCGTCGCTGATCCGCACCGTGGTCGAGGAGTCCTCGGTGCCGGTGATCGAGACCGGCGTCGGCAACTGCCACATCTACGTGGACGAGTCCGCCGATCTGGAGATGGCGCTGACCATCCTGCTCAACGCGAAGGTGCAGCGGCCGTCGGTGTGCAACGCGGCCGAGTCGCTGCTGGTCCACTCGGCGGTCGCGGACGCGTTCCTGCCCCGGGCGCTGGCCGCGCTGCGCGAGCAGGGCGTGACGGTGCACGGCTCGCCCGAGGTCGCCGCGTACGCCGACGACGTCGTGCCCGCCGTCGAGGAGGACTGGGGCACCGAGTACCTGGCGCTGGAGCTGTCCGCGCGCGTGGTGCCGTCGCTGGACGAGGCGGTCGCGCACATCCGGCGCCACGGCTCCGGCCACTCCGAGGCGATCATCACGGGCTCGCTGCAGGCGGCCAACCGGTTCACGGCGCAGGTCGACGCGGCCGCGGTGCTGGTGAACGCCTCGACCCGCTTCGTCGACGGCGGCGAGCTGGGCTTCGGCGCCGAGATCGGCATCTCCACCCAGAAGCTGCACGCCCGCGGCCCGATGGGCCTGCCCGAACTCACCAGCACCAAGTACGTCATCACCGGCGACGGCCACATCCGCGCCTGACTGGTGAACCCCCGGCAGGATCAGGCGAGGAGGCTGGCCTTGCCGGGGGGCGTGGTGGCCTCGTAGCAGGCACGGATGACGTTCAGCGTGAGGTTCACGTCGAAGGTCTCGCCCTCCTCGGAGTCCCAGCCGCCGTCGGTGCGCTGGGTCTCCGCCAGGCGGCGCTTGGCCGCGATCATCGTCCAGTCGTCGCCGGACATGCCGACCCGGCGCATCGTGGCGGCCATCGCGGCGGCGTCGGCGGGCGCCATGGACGGCAGCCGCTCGCCGAGCACCGCCTGCATCCGCGCGGCCTCGTAGAACATGTCCTGCCGGTACATCACGGCCGCGCCGAGCCAGCCGGTGACCAGGTACGACGGCCAGGTGCCGTCGTCGTTGAGGCTGCTCTTGATGAACTCGGCGCCCCGGGTGGCGGCGTCGGCGTACGGGATCGGCGTGGGGTCGCCGTACGGCAGCGCGGAGCGCACGTCGAGGCCCATCACGGTGAGCCAGAACGTCGCATTGGCGGTCAGGTACAGCGTGGCCTCGGGGTCGCCGGGCTGGGCCCACTCGGGCGCCTCGGCGGCCAGCTCCTTGGCCTCCTGCCAGCTGCCGTCGGCCGCCTGCCGCCCGGCGAGCCAGTCGAAGGCGCGCTTGACCCCGGGCCGCGCGAGCGCGCCGAGGTCGTCGAGCTGGGCGAGCCGGAAGCAGGTGATGTCCACGGAGGGCACCTTGCTGCGGGGGGTCGCGAACCAGCCGCCGCCGTCGGCCTGTCCGGCCTCCGCCGCGGCGAGGATCTCCTCGGCGGGCGTCGCGCCGGTACGCAGGTACGACAGGCGCGCGCGATCGACCGGGTCGCCCTTCTTCACCACGAAACCGATAGCCGCGTCGAGATCCACCACGGTCATCGAGGGTACGGGTTCCGCTACCGTCCGGCCTCATCAGGTTGGTCAAGGTCAACAGTCTGGGCGGCTGAAATAGTTTCTGAACAACTTCTTTCGGACCCGTTCAGCGCCCTGCAAGCGGGCCGTTCAGCCATTTGGGCCGGGACTGTCAGATATGGACAGTGGTCGACATCACATGACTGAACCTGAGAGATCTTCGTAACGCGCCAGCCCAGCGGGGTGTTCGGCCGGTGGGCCGGGGGTGTTCGGCCGGTGGGTCGGCGCCAAGATCGTGGTCTCGTGTCCAAACCTTGGGCCAGAGCGCACCTTTCGACACGAGACGGCGATCTTGCCACCCGCCCACCCGACCCGGCCACGACGGGAGACGGAAACGCCGAACGCCGGCCGGGGCGGACCCGGCCGGCGTTCGGCGTGTGAGCTGGAGTGGGTCAGTAGCTGGGCAGGGACGGGTCCACCGTCTTCACCCAGGCCAGCACGCCGCCCTGCACGTGCACGGCGTCCTTGAACCCGGCCGCCTTCAGCGCGGCGAGCGCCTCGGCCGAGCGCACGCCCGACTTGCAGTGCAGCACGATCTGCTTGTCCTGCGGCAGCTTCGACAGCGCCTCGCCGGACAGGATGTCGCCCTTCGGGATCAGCACGCTGCCCGGGATGCGCACGATCTCGAACTCGGCGGGCTCGCGCACGTCCACCAGCAGGAAGTCCTTGTCGGCGTCCTGCCAGTCCTTAAGCTCCCGGGCGGTGATGGTCGCGTCGACCACCGCGTCCTGCGCCTCGGGCGAGACCGCGCCGCAGAAGTCCTCGTAGTCCTCCAGCAGCTCGGTGACGCTCGGGTTCTCGCCGCAGAGCACGCAGGACGGGTCCTTGCGGACCTTGATCTTGCGGTACGACATCTCCAGGGCGTCGTACACCATCAGCTTGCCGACCAGCGGCTCGCCGATGCCGGCCAGCAGCTTGATGGCCTCGTTGACCTGGATCGAGCCGATGCTGGCGCACAGCACGCCGAGCACGCCGCCCTCGGCGCACGACGGCACCATGCCGGGCGGCGGCGGCTCCGGGTAGAGGCAGCGGTAGCAGGGGCCGTGCTCGGCCCAGAAGACGCTGGCCTGGCCGTCGAACCGGTAGATCGAGCCCCACACGTAGGGCTTGCCGAGCAGCACGGCGGCGTCGTTCACCAGGTAACGGGTGGCGAAGTTGTCCGTGCCGTCGACGATCAGGTCGTACTGGCCGAAGATCTCGAAGACGTTCTCGCGGTCCAGCGCCGTGTCGTGGATGACCACGTTCACGTACGGGTTGATCTCCCGGATGCTGTTCGCGGCCGACTCGGCCTTCGGCCGCCCGATGTCGGACTGGCCGTGAATGATCTGGCGCTGCAGGTTCGACTCGTCGACGGTGTCGAACTCGACGATGCCCAGCGTGCCGACCCCGGCCGCGGCCAGGTACATCAGCGCGGGCGAGCCGAGCCCTCCGGCGCCGACGCACAGCACCTTGGCGTTCTTGAGCCGCTTCTGACCGTCCATCCCGACGTCCGGGATGATCAGGTGGCGGCTGTAGCGGCGGACCTCGTCCACCGAGAGCGACTCGGCGGGCTCCACGAGCGGCGGCAACGACATGACCATATTCTCGCTCGCCAGGGTAGGGAATGCCATGATCTCCAACCCCGTGGGATGCGAATTGCATCACGGGCCCCACCGGGAATTTCGATCACGGTCCCGGGGTCGCGACACGCCGCCGAACACGCCCCTAAGTTCATGATCAACGGGGTAGGGCGCGGGGCGCGGCGGGGCGGTCAGGGGATGGCGGGGCCTCGGTAGAGGGTGGGGGTGGTGGGGGCCTGGGGGTAGGGCCAGGGGTTGGGGGTGCAGCCCTTGCGGTCGGTGGACTGTTGTTGCATGACGGGGGCGGGTTGGCCGGCGGCGGGGCAGGCCTCGTGACCGTAGCCGATCTGGTGGCCGAGTTCGTGGTTGAGGGCGAAGGCGCGGTAGTCGTCGAGGGGGGCGCCGTAGTTGGGGACGGCCTGCTGCCAGCGGTCCAGGTTGAGGATGAGCTGGCCGGGCAGGCGGCAGGAGTGGTAGCCCTCGGTGTGCAGGCCGCCCGCGGCGCACAGCTTCTGCGAGGTGCCCGCGGTGGCCAGGAAGACGGTGAAGTCGTAGGACGCCTTCTCCGCGACGCGCTGGAAGCGCAGGGTGCCGCCGGCGGTCCAGCCGCGCGGCTCGGTGAGGATGCGCTCCACCTCGGCGGCGAAGGCGGCTGGCTGCGGGCCGGCGCCCTTCTCCACGGCGATGCGGTAGCGCTTCAGGGTGCCCTTCGCGCCGAGGGCCTTGCCGGTGCCGGTGGCGTACGCGAACGAGCCGCTGCCCGCGGCGGGCGCGGAGCCCTCGGGGGCGGGCGTGCTCTCCTCGCGGGGCTGACCGGACGCGCCGGGTTCGGCGGCGGCCTCGGTCGGCGAGGTCTCGCCGGAGGCGGCCGGGGCGGCGGGGCCGTCGAGCAGCAGGCCCTCCGAGCCGCGGGCCAGGTCGATCCCGGCCAGCAGCACGATGACGCCGAGCGCGCCGAGCACGATGCGGCGGTTACGGCGGCGGCGCGCCTCGATCACGGCGCGGCGGCGGGCCCGGAAGCCGGGGCGGTCGCCGCCGGAGGCGCGGTCGCCGTGCTCGCGCCGCGGTTCGAACAGCTCCAGCTCGGTGCTCATCAGGCCACCGGCGGCCCGGTGTAGCGCTTGCCGTCCACATACGGCCACGGGTTGGCCTTGCAGCCCTTGAGGCCGTACGTCTGCTGCTGCATGACCGGGGCGGGCTTGCCCTTGCCGGGGCAGGCCTCGTGGTTGCGGCCCAGCTCGTGGCCCACCTCGTGGTTGATCACGTAGGTGCGGTAGGTGGTCAGGTCGATCTTTCCGTTGACATAGTCGGGCACCGACAGCCGCCACCGGTTGAGGTTGATCACGACCCGGCCGGGCAGGCGGCAGGAGGTGTAGGAGACGCCGTCCATCCGCGTGTCCATGCCGCCGGTGGCGCACATCCGGCGCGTGGTCTCGCCGGTGGCCAGGTAGACGGTGAAGTTGTACGACGACCCGTTGGGCACCCGCTGCAACCGGTACTGCCTGCCCGCGATCCAGCTGCGCGGGTCGCCGAGCGTCTGCTCGATCATCTCGGTGAAGACGTCCAGCTCCTCGTCCGCGATGTTCTTCTCCGCCGCCACCCGGAACCGCTTGGTGGTGCCCGCGGTGCCCAGCACGTCGCCCTTGCCGGTGGCGTACGTCCAGGTGCCCGGCCCGGAGGCGGGGATGTCCCCGGCCACCTGGTAGACCGGCTCGGGGCTGGGCGACGGCGACGGCGCCGCCGAGGGCGACGGCTCGGCGGAGGGCTCAGCGCTCTCGGCCACCGACGGCGCCGAGGCCGTGTGGCTGGTCGGCACGGTCTCGTGCGTGCCGCCGCGCAGCAGGTCGATGCCGACGAGCAGGGCCGCGCCGAGCAGCACGAACGCCGCTGCCGCCCGGCGGCGTCGCTGCCGGGCACGGGCACGGGCGAGCCGTCCGGACTCGACCCGGGACGACCGGACGGGGGCGTCCCGATCGGCCCGGCGCGTCGGTGCGGGGGCGGTGCGCATCGACACAGCCTGCCACATCCCTACGGAAGCAGCGCCGCTAGCCGCCTGTTCACCGCGCTGAGCGTCGCCCGCACCACAGCCCGGCGGGGATCGCCGGCCACGAGCGCGGACCCGGCGAGCTGCTCCACCCAGCCGCCGCAGACCAGCAACACCACCACGACGGCGACCTCGCAGCTGCCCATCGGCACGATGGTGGCCTGCTCGACGAAGCAGCGGCCGGACTCGCCGGTGGTGGTGCCCTCGCGCAGCAGATCGTCGATGGCCACGGCGGTGGCCGCGGCGCACAGCCGCAGCACGTACGCGTCGACCGCCGGCCCGCTGGCCACCCCGACGGCCTGCCGGTCGCCGGTGTTCAGCCGCACCTCCACCGTGGCGTCGAGCCCGAACGTGCTGGTCTGCACATGCTCGATGATCGCCCGGGGGCCCTGGTCGCGTTCGGTCGGCAGCGGCGGCGGCGACGCGGCGGCGGGCAGCTCCGGCTCGGTGTTCACCGAGCGCAGCGCCGCGACCCGGTCCCGCAGCTCGCCCGGCCCGCGCAGCTCGCCCGGGGCGCGCCGGGGCACGTTGACCGGGTGGCGGCGGCGCGGCTCGCGCGGCAGCGTGTCGGACAGCGGATCGGGCTGCAGGCCGGGTGGCGGCGCGGCGCCCGCGCCGGAGCGCGGGGCGGGCAGCGTCGCGGTCGGCGGGGGCCCGTCGGACGCGGGGGCGGGCTTCGGCACGGCCGGTCCGGCCGGCGCGGCGTCGATGCCCATCTGCTCCTGGAGCATGCGGGCCACCATCCGGCTGATCGCCGCCGGGTCGGCCCCCTCCGCGAGGTCGAGCCGAAGGTGATGGGCGCCGGTGGGGGTGGTGCGCAGGGCCGCGTCGCGTACGCCGGCCACGCCGCGCACGGCGCGCAGCACCGCGTCGACGTCGAACCCGTCGGGCCGCTCGTCGGTCTCGGCGTCGTCGTTGCGGCGCAGGTGCGAGGCGATGCGGTCGAGCTGCGGCGTGGCGGCGACGGTCGCCTCCGCCTCCGCGACCGGGTGGATGGTGGGCGGCACGTCCGGCACGGCGGGCACCCGCTGCGGCAGGTGCTCGCCCCCGGCCTCGGCCGGGGTGTCGCCCCGCTCGGCGGCGGCCGGCACGTGCTCGGCCGCCCGTTCCGCGGCGGGGGTGCCGCTCTGCGGGTGCGGGATGCGGGCCTGGTGCGGCGGAGGCGGGGCGGGCGGGATGTACGGCCGCGGCTGCGCCGTGAACGAGGGCTGTCCCGGGAACGACGCCGACGGCGTGCCCTCACCGCGCGGCGCGGGCTCCTGGTGCCCCGGGCCGCCGGACGCCTGCGCGACGACCTCCTGCCCCGCCCGGCCGCCGCGTACCGCGTCGGCGACCTGGCGGCCGATCTGCTCGGCCGCCGGAGCGCGCCGCGAGCCGCCCTCTGCCGGCTCACCGGGCCGGGCGGCCTCCGGGTGGTCCAGCACGGGGCGGGCGAACTCCTGGGTGGCGTCCAGCCCCCGTCCCGGCCCGTCCTGCTCCGGAGCGCGCGCGGCGGGCGCCCGGTCGGCCGGGCCCGGCTGCGTACGGTCCGGCGGCGCGGGCTGGCGCGAGGGGCGCACGGGCAGCGGCGGCTCGGCGAACGCCATGCCGAACCGTGCACCGAGCGAGAGCTGGTCGTCCACCTCCGGCGCGGCCGCGCCGGGCGGCTCCTCGCGCTCCCTGGTCAACGGCATGGACATGCGGGCCTCCTGGACCGGTGGCACGGCACGGGTGGCGGCGGCGGCCGCGGCGGCCAGCGGCGCGTCGGCGGCGGGCAGCGCGGGCACCGGCCCGGTCAGCTCGGCGGGCAGCGAGGGCCGCAGGCCGGGCGGGGGCACCGGGTACCCGCCCGTGGGCACGGTCAGCGCCGGGTTGGCGCCCGTGGGCAGCGGCGGCATGACGGGGATCGGGACCACCTCCGGCGGGGCGACCGGCTCCGGGTGGAACGGGGTGAAGACCGGCGGGGCGGGGTCGGCGGACAGGCGGGGCGAGCCGTGGGAGGGGGTGGGCTCGTCGAACGCCGCGTGCCGGGCGAACTCCGCCGAGCTCTGCGCCAGCTCGTCCGCGTACGGGTCCTCGCCGGGGGAGGAGGGCTCCGGCAGGGGACGCTGGTCGGCGTACTGGCGGTGCTGGCCGTTCACGGCGGGCGGGGCGGCCTCGGGTGAGCGCAGCAGGGTCGCGGTCAGCGGGTCGGCGCCGGACAGCGCCTCGATGCCGCGGCGATCGGCCACCTGGGCGTGCCAGGGGGTCAACGGCTCGAATCCCGGTTCGAGCGCGGCACCGGCGCTCGACCACCCTCCCGTACGCTCGTCGGCCCATCCTCCGGGCTTGCGCCCGTTCGCCGTCGAACCGTTACCTGGTTCGTCGGGTCCCGTCGTACTGTCGGTCTGCCCTGTTACGTCCACCGTGCGCTCCTCCGTCGCCCACGCTGAGGCTACCGTGAACGGCGAATGACGATAAGTTGCAACGACGGGCCAGTTTGCAAGATCCGTCGAAGGATCCGTCCGCAGGGTGAGGAGATTCCATGACCGCGGCCACCAGTGGCGCCAACCCGAACGGCTCCACAGCCACGGGCCGGCCGACCCGGCTGCCCCGGTCGGCACGACGCAAGCAGCTGCTCGCCGCGGCTCAGGACGTCTTCGTCGCCCAGGGCTACCACTCCGCCGCGATGGACGACATCGCCGAGCGCGCCGGGGTGTCCAAACCGGTCCTCTACCAGCACTTCCCCGGGAAGCTGGAGCTGTATCTCGCGCTGCTGGACACCCACTGCGACGCGTTCGCCGAGCGCATCCGGTCGGCGATGGCGGCGACCACGGACAACAAGGAACGTGTCCGTGGAGCCATGCGCGCCTACTTCGACTTCGTCTCCCACGAGAGCGAGGCCTACCGCCTGGTCTTCGAGTCCGACCTGCGCAACGACCCGGCGGTCGCCGAGCGGGTGGACCGGATGGAGCGGCTGTCCGTCGAGGCGATCACCGAGACCATCATGTCCGACACCGGCGTGTCGCGCGCCCGCGCCGAGGTCCTCGCGGCGGGTCTGTGCGGCGCCGCCCAGGTCTCGGCCCGCTGGTGGCTGGCCGGTGGCCGGGTCGTGGCCCAGGACGAGGCCGAGCAGCTCATCACCACCCTCTCGTGGCGTGGCATCAGCAGTTTCCCGCTCAGCGGCGCCGACCACTGACGCAAGATCGATGAGAGCTGCCGGGCCGCCACGCCATCGTCCTGCCCGGACGGCGGTAGGCTCAAGGACGAGCCGAGGAGGTTGTGTGGAGGTCAAGATCGGTGTGCAGTTCGCCCCCCGCGAGTTGGTGGTGGACAGCGCGCAGACGCCCGCCGAGGTCGAGCAGCTGGTGGCCGACGCGCTCGCGTCGAAGTCCCAGGTGCTGACCCTGGTCGACGAGAAGGGCCGCCGGGTCGTCGTACCGGCGGACAAGATCGCTTATGTGGAGATCGCGGAAGCCTCGACGCGCAGCGTGGGCTTCACCGCCCGCTGAGGCACTTCCTTTGACGGACGGCACGGCGCTCGCGCCGTGCCGTCCGTGCGTCCGGCCGGTATCCTGCGCACGTGTCCGCTGACCCGGGTGTGATCGATCTTCTGGGCATGCTCGCCTACGGCGAGCTGCTGGCCTTCGACCGGATGGCGGCCGACGCGCGGCTGGCCCCGGACCTGTCCCGCCAGGCCGCGCTGGCCGAGATGGCGGCGGCGGAGATGGGCAACTACCGGCGGCTGGCCGACCGCCTGGGCGAGCTGGGCGCCGAGCCCGAGGACGCGATGCGCCCCTTCGTCGCGGCGCTGCGCAGCTTCCACGACAACACCGAGCCGGGCGACTGGCTGGAGGCGCTGACCAAGGCGTACGTCGGCGAGGGCATCTCGGATGACTTCTTCCGGGAGGTGGCCCGGGTGCTGCCCCCGGGCAGCCTGGCCGACGCCGACCGGGCGCTGGTGCTGGACGTGCTGCACGACGACGGCTACGCGGGCTTCGCGGCGGCCGAGATCAAGGCCGCGATCGCGGCGGACCCGAAGGTCGCCAACCGGCTGTCGATGTGGGCGCGCCGGCTCACCGGCGAGGCGCTGTCACAGGCGCAGCAGGTGGCGCTGGAGCGCACGCCGCTCACCGCGCTGGTGCTGTCGGGCATCGACGGCGGCTCGCTGGAGGAGCTTTTCGGGCGGCTGACCGCCGCGCACACGGCCCGGATGGGCGCGGTCGGCCTCAATAATTGACCGATTTGCGTGGCATATCCCACTAACAGCCGGGAATTCGCCACACACCAGGTGACCAGACGGCCACTACGCCGTACGATGGACCACGTTGACATGGGCCCGATGCCCATGTCGTCGCGTGTGCGGCGCCGCGGTCCCCCAGGATCGCGACCGCGACGGGGAGGCACTCCACTGTCGCGCCGCGCCCCCGCGCCGAGACTACATATACGCCCTTCGATGAAAACTGGGCGTACCGACATCCGCAGGGCAACCCCCAGGGTCCGCCGTATGCGGATCACTGAGAGGGCACCCCAGAACTCCATGACGGAAATCAAGAACACTCCTACCCTCGCGCCGACCTTCGCCGAGCTGGGCGTCCGCCCGGAGACCGTGGCCTCGCTGGCCGCGATGGGCATCGAGCGCGCGTTCGCGATCCAGGAGTACGCGCTGCCGATCGCGCTGCGCGGCGGCGACATGATCGGCCAGGCGCCCACCGGCACCGGCAAGACCTTCGGCTTCGGCATCCCGCTGATCGACCGCGCGGTCGCCCCGGGCGAGGGCGACACCGGCGGCCAGCCGCAGGCGCTCGTCGTCGTGCCGACCCGCGAGCTGGGCCTCCAGGTCGCCAAGGACCTCGCGGGCGCCGGCAAGTCCCGCGGCGTGCGGGTGCTCGCGCTGTACGGCGGCGTGGCCTACGAGCCGCAGGTCGAGGCGCTCAAGGCGGGCGTCGAGATCCTGGTCAGCACGCCCGGCCGGCTGCTGGACCTGTGCAAGCAGAAGCACCTCAAGCTGGACAAGGTCAAGGCGCTCGTGCTCGACGAGGCCGACCGCATGCTCGACCTGGGCTTCCTCGACGACGTCGAGAAGATCCTGAAGATGCTGCCCGAAGAGCGGCAGACCATGCTGTTCTCGGCGACCATGCCCGACCCGATCGTGACGCTGTCGCGCCGCTTCCTGCGTACGCCGGTCACGGTGCACGCCGGGCACACCACCGAGCCGGGCGTCAGCCCGCAGACCAAGCAGGTCGTCTACCGCACGCACCAGCTCAACAAGCTGGAGCTGCTGGCCCGCATCCTGCAGGCGAACGGCCGCGGCCTGACCATGATCTTCACCCGGACCAAGCGCAACGCCGACCGGGTCAGCGAGGACCTCGACTTCCGCGGCTTCGCCGCGGCGGCGGTCCACGGCGACCTCGGCCAGGGCGCCCGGGAGCGGGCGCTGCGCGCCTTCCGGGCCGGCAAGATCGACGTGCTGGTCGCCACCGACGTGGCCGCGCGCGGCCTGGACGTCTCCGGCGTCACCCACGTCATCAACTACGACTGCCCGGACGACGCGGAGACCTACGTGCACCGCATCGGCCGCACCGGCCGCGCCGGGGCCACCGGTGTCGCGGCGACGTTCGTCGACTGGGAGGACATGCCCCGCTGGCGGATCGTCGACAAGACGCTCGGCCTGGAGCTGACCGGCCCCGACGGGCCCCCGGAGACGTACCACACCTCGCCGTGGGTCTACACCGACCTGGACATCCCGACTGACGTCAGCGGCACCCTGCCCAGCGCCCAGCGCTCCCGGGCGGGCCTGTCCGCGGAGGTCGAGGAGGACCTGGGCGGCCGCTCGCGCGGCAGCCGCGGCAGCAAGCGCGGGCCGGTCGCGGAGGCGCCGCCCCGCGAGCGCGCACCGCGCCGCCGCCGTCGCCTGACCGGCGACGACCAGCCCGCCGAGCAGGGCGAGACGGGCGCCGCCGAGACGAGTGCGGCCGACTCCGGCGAGAGCACGGGTGAGGGCCGCAGCCGCCGCCGTCGCCGCCGGGGTGGCTCTGCCGCGATCGCGGCCGTGACCCACGAGAACGGCGCACCGGCCGTGCAGTTCTCCGACGGCTCGCTCACCGTCCAGTCCGCCGGCGACTCGGACGGCCCGGCGGAGCCCGCCGGGTCCGCCGAGGCGGGCGCGTCCCGTTCCCGCTCGCGCCGCCGCCGTCGCCGCTCGGGCGGCCGGGGTGCCGAGGGCGGGGCCGAGGGTGCCCTGGAGAGCTCGGTCGAAGGCTGACGAAAGCACCGGAAGGGGCGTCCCGTGCTGTGGAAACACAGCACGGGGCGCCCCTTTCCCAACTAAAGTTTGAGGTTAGGGTTCCCTTACTCGCGTACGGTGCTGGCCATGAGTGAGCCCTTCTCCGCCCGCCTGCGCGCCGCGACCTGGACCGACCACAGCTCGGCCGAGCGGACGACGTTCCTCGACGACCTCACCCGGGGCCGGCTCACCGTCGCCGCCCACGCCGCGCTGACCGCCCAGCACTACCTGATCTACGAGGTGCTGGAGGAGGCCGCCGCGCACTGGAGCGGTGACCCCGTGGCCGGGAGCTTCCACACCGAGGCGCTCACCCGGCTGCCCGCGCTCGCCGCGGACCTGTCCTTCCTGCTCGGCCCGGCCTGGCGCGACTCGCTCACGCCCACCCCCGCCACCGCCGAGTACGCCGCCCGCCTGCGCGAGATCGCGTTCACCTGGCCGGCCGGTTACGTGGCCCATCACTACAACCGCTACCTGGGCGACCTGTCCGGCGGGCAGTACGTGGCCCGCGCCCTCGCCCGCGCGTACGGGCTGCCCCTCGGCGGCGACGGCCTGCGCTTCTACGCCTTCGACGGCGTCGCCGATCTCGACGGGTTCAAGAACGCCTACCGCGCCCGGCTGGACGCCGCGCCGTGGGACGCGGACGAGCAGGACCGGGTGATCGACGAGGTGAAGCTCGCCTACCGGCTCAACACCGACGTCCTGGCCGACCTGGGCAGGCTGCACCCGAACCCGTTCCCGCCCGAGGTCGTCGCCCAGATCATGAAGCACATGAACGACGACCACGCCGGCGACTCGCTGCTGATCTGCCGCGCCACGCTGCCCGAGGACACCCGCCCGGCGGCCACCGCGGCGGCCATGTCCGGCATGGACAACCAGGCGATCGAGTTCAAGGCCGTGATCGACGGCGTGGAGACGGCGATCCGGGTGCCGTGGTCGCACCGGCTCACCGAGCGTGCCCAGGTCCGCGTCGAGGTCACCCGGCTCTACCGGGAGGCGTGCGCGCTGCTCGGGGTGCCGTCCCGCTGAGCCCGCACGTGGAACACTGACCGGTGTGAAGACGGCGCACGAGGTGCTCATCGCGCTCGCCGCGCGGTACTCCTTCGCCGACGTGGCCGCCCTGGCCGCGCAGGGCGCGGGCGGTCTCAGCCCGGCGCGGGTGGCCCACGTGCAGCGGCTGTGCGCCTTCGGGCAGCGGCTGATGGACCTCGACGCCGAGGACTTCGGCGAGCGCAACGCCGTCTTCGAGGCCAACACCGAGCACGCCGTCGCCGACCGGGTGCCCGGCGACAGCGTGCCCGAACAGCTGCGCGAGCGGGCGCTGGCCTGCCGGATGCCGCAGGCTCCCCGCGAGGCGCACCGCGGCGCGCTGGGCAGCATGCGCCCGGCGTTCCGGCTGCTGCTGGAGGTGCTCGACGCGCGTTTCCGGCGCGGGGAGACCAATGCGGTGGTCGCGGTGGTGCACATCGCCAGCGAGTACGGCCCGCTGCTGGTCTGGGAGCGGGTGCTCGGGCACGCCGCCGACCCGGTGCGGCTGCCCGCGGCGGTCGGCGGCGACGGCAGCGCCTGGGGCGACTTCGAGGACCGCGAGTGCCCGCACACCAAGCCGGAGAAGTCGGCCGCCCGGCGCGTGCTGACCGTGGCCCACGAGAACAACGCCGGCTGGCGGGCCTACCTGGACCGCCAGCACTCCAACACCGCGCAGGCGCTGTCCGTGTGCGCCACGTCCTGCCACCGCCGCTGCAGCGTCTACAGCCGCCTCGACCCCCGCCGCGCCGAGCAGATCACCCACGGCTGCCGCCTGGCCGCCACCCTCACCGACTCGGCCGTGGTCCGCCTGCGCCACAGCGCCCCCGTCGGCCACGGCTTCGGCGTACCCTCCCGCCGCGAACTCCTCGACGCCTGGTCCCGCACCCGCGCCTCGCTGGCCAAACAGGCCCCCGCCATCGCCACCGACGACGGCTACCCCCTCCCCGGCTTCCCCACCCTCATCTCCACCCTCGCCGGCACCCCCCTCCCCCAGGACACCCTCCTCGCCGACACCGCCACCACCCTCACCCGCGCCCTAACCCCCTGACCCCACCCCTCTCCCCACGCTGATCCCGCGCGGCCCGTGGGGACGCACCCCTCTCCCGCGCCGATCTTGCGCGGACTGTGGGTGCGACACGCGCTAAACGGACATATGGGCAACACTTCGCGCAAGATCGACGCGATCTTGGCGGCGGGGCGGGGTGGGGCAGGGGTCAGGTTGGTAGCAGGGTGGCGAGGTGGGGGGTGATGCGCCACTCGGCGAGGAGGGCGGCCAGTTCGGCGCTCTCCTCCGCGGTGGGTGTGCGGCCGGTACGCCGGGCGCGGATCATCGCGTTGCGCGGGGTGTGCGCGGAGTCGATGAACTCGACGACCTCGACGGTGTAGCCGTGCTCGCGCAGCAGCGCCGCGCGCACCGTGTCGGTGAGCACGTCGGCGAAGCGCTCGCGCAGGATGCCGTACGCCGTGAGCAGGCCCGCGGGCCCGGCGGGCGGCTGGCGGCGCAGCTGGCGGGACAGGTCCTTGTGGCAGCACGGCGCGGCCAGGATCCACCGCGCGTCCCACTCCAGGGCCCGCGCCAGCGCGTCGTCGGTGGCGGTGTCGCAGGCGTGCAGCGCGAGCACCACGTCGGCGGCGGGCACCGGCGCGTCGGCGATGGTCCCGGCCACGAACGTCACGTGCTCGGTCCAGCCCAGCCGCTCGGCCAGCGCCGTGTTGCGCTCCCGCTGGTCGGCCCGCACGTCCACGCCGATGAGGCGTACGTCCACGCCCCGGCCGGAGAGGTAGCGGTATGCCGCGAAGGTCAGGTACGCGTTGCCGCAGCCCAGGTCGACCACGTGCAGCGGGCTGGGCAGCTGCGCGGGGTCGGGCAGCGTCGCGTCCAGCGCGCGCAGGAACGCGTCGACCTGGCGGCGCTTGGCCGCGTCGCCGCCGATCACGGCGTACAGCGGGTCGCCGGGGTCGATCAGGTGCTCCTTGGCCCGGTCGTGCCCGGTGTCGGCGGCCGGGGCCGCCCCCGCGGAGCGGTGCAGCACCGCGCCCTTCTTCGTCGCCTGCAGCCGCAGCGTGCCGCGCCCGGTCTCCACCACCCAGCTGCCGAACGGCTCGTCCAGCAGCTCGTCGACCCGGCTCGCCAGCTCGGCGCCGGGCGCCAGGTTGACGGTGGTGGGCCGCTGCCCGTCCTCGGTGACCAGCTGCACGCGCTGCCCCGCCTTGAGGGTGACCGGGCGCAGCGTGGCGCTGACCAGCGACGGGGTCCCGCCCCGGCGCTGCCCGCCCGCGGTCGCCCGGACCAGGTCGGGTGCCAGCAGGAGTTCGCGTACCTCGGCGAGGGCTTCAGGAAGTGCGGCCATACGTCAAGGATGCGTGATCGCCCGCGCGGGCCGTCAGAAGGAGTCCTCCGGGACCGCCGGCGGCGGCGCGTCCATGTTGTAGATCACCAGCACCACGATGACGGCCATCCACAGCAGGGCCAGCCCGGTGGACACCCAGCCGATGATGATGCCGGCCAGCGCCATGCCGTCGCCCTCCTCGCCCGTGGTCCGCAGGCGGCGCCGGGTGACGTGGCCCATGACCGCCCCGACCGGCCCGAGCACGATCGTGGGCAGCCCGTACATGCAGATCGAGGCCAGGGCCAGCAGCGAGGTCACCATCGACGCGATGGCCATGCCGTTGGTGCGCCGCCCGATCGCGTACGGGTGCACCGCGTAGACCTGCTGCGGGTAGCCGTACGGCGCGTACGCCGGATGCATACCCGGCGGAGGCCCCGCCTGGTACGGGTTCGGCACGGGCGCGGCCACGCCGGGCGGCGGCGCGGAGGGGTCGGTCATCGCTGCTCCGTCCACGTCTGGGAGTGACGCTCAGCGTAAGCGGCGGCCCCCTACTGGCGTCAGCCCGGACAAACCGGCAGGATCGAGCCATGAACGAGCGGATGGATCTCTTCCGGCTGGACGGCCGGGTCGCACTCGTCACCGGTGCGGGCAGCCCCCATGGCATCGGCTTCGCCACCGCTCGCCAGCTGGCCGCCCTCGGCGCGAAGGTCGCCGTGGTCTCCACCACCCGGCGCATCCACGAACGCGCGGGCGAGCTGGGCGTGCTCGGCTTCGTGGCGGACCTCACCCTGGAGGCGGAGGTAGGCGCCCTGGCGGACGCGGTCACCGAGCAGCTCGGCGACGTCGACATCCTGGTCAACAACGCCGGCCTGACCAGCCGGGCCAGCGTGGAGGTGATCCGGCCGGTCGCGCAGCTCACCTTCGAGGAGTGGCACGCCGAGATCGACCGCAACCTCACCACGGCGTTCCTGTGCAGCCGGGCGTTCCTCGGCGGCATGTCCGAGCGCGGCTGGGGCCGCATCGTGAACCTGTCGGCCACGGCCGGCCCGGTGAACGCGCTGCCCGCGGAGGCCGGCTACGCCGCCGCGAAGGCAGGCGTGCTGGGCCTGACCCGCGCGCTGGCGATGGAGCTGGTGGCGGACGGCATCACCGTCAACGCGGTCGCCCCCGGCAAGATCCACACTTCGGCCTCGACCCTGGCCGAGCTGAAGCAGGGCTACGACACCCCGATGGGCCGCCCCGGCACCCCGGACGAGGTCGCCGCCACCATCGCGTTCCTCTGCTCCCCCGCCGCGGGCTACATCACCGGCCAGATGCTGGTCATCGACGGCGGCCAGTCCATCCGCCAGGGCTGAAAGGAAGGGCACCTTCTTAACGCTTTACGTAGAGGAAGGTGCCCTTCTTAACACCGCGCAGGTCAGCGGCCTCCGCACCGCCGGGCCCGGCTTGGCTTCACCCGTGCGGTTCGGCGGGCCGAACGGCCTCGTGGGTCAGACCGCGACCGGTTGCGCCGCCATGGCCAGCGCCGCCGCCTCGGCCAGGCTCGCCGCCGCCTCGCCGGTGAAGCCGTCGTCGCTGGCGTACTGCAGGTGCTCGGCGAGATCCGGCGCGGCCAGCCGGATCGCCCGCATGCCCAGCGCCTGAGCGCCGGTCAGCTCCCGCGAGCCGCCGTCCCCGACGAACACGCACCCGGCCGGCTCGACCCCGAGCCGCTCGCACGCGGTCAGGTACATGCGGGGATGCGGCTTGCTCTGCCCCACGTGCACCGAGTACACCTTCGCGTCTATCAGGTGGTCGATCGGCAGCGCCCGCATGATCTCGGGCAGCTCCCAGGCGCAGTCGCTGACGACCGCGAGCCGCACCCCGATCCGGCGCAGCGCCCAGAGCACGGGCACGGCCTCCGGCCGCAGCCGGGTGTCGGCGCGGATCGCCGTCAGCCGGGCCGCCTGCGCCGCCCGCAGCCGCGCCGGCGTGACGCGTACGCCCAGCTCATCAGCCACCCAGCGCATGGTCTCCAGCGCGTCGCCGTGGGCTCCCCGGCACCGGGGGTAGAACGAGGTCTCCAGCACCGCGAAGTAGTCGGCGGGGTCGCAGCCCAGCAGCCGGGGGACTGTCGCGTGCGCGGGCCCGCGCGTGCAGGCCGAGGTCAGCGTGCCGTAGAAATCGAAGAGGATCGCGCGCGGCACGGCGCAGGATAACGAGGGTTCTGAATCCATTCGCGGAAGGGTAATCAGGCGATCACGTGAAGTACATAGGATGATCGCGTTCAGTACGTGCCTGATTCCAGGGAGTAGATGTCGATCTGCCGACGCCGCGCTGAGCTGCACCTGGCAGGATCGGGCCTCATGCGCCCCCGGCTCGACTCGCTCACCATCGCCGCCGTCACCGTGGCGATCATCGCCGTCTCGTCCTCCGGGGCCCTCATCGCGTACGCCGCCGCGCCCGCGCTGGCCATCGCGTTCTGGCGCAACGCCCTCGCGGTGGGCGTGCTCGCCCCGGTCACCCTCACCCGCCGCCGCGGCGAGCTGCTCGGCCTGCGCGAGGGCCGGGCCTGGCGGTGGAGCGTGCTGGCCGGCGTCGCGCTCGCCGCGCACTTCGCGACCTGGGTGCCCAGCGTCAAGATGACCACCGTGGCGACCGCGACCGCGCTGGTGGCCACCCAGCCGATCTGGGCCGGCCTCATCGCGCTCGGGCAGGGCCGCCGCCTCGGCCGCTGGACCTGGCTGGGCATCGGCACCGCGGTCGCGGGCGCCGCGATCGCCACCGGGGCCGACTTCACCCGCGGGGGTACGGCGGTGGCCGGTGACCTGCTCGCGGTGGCCGGAGGACTGCTCGCGGCGGTGTACACGGCGCTCGGCGAGAAAGCGCGGGAGCGGACGACCACCACGACGTACACGACGGTCTGCTACTCGGTCTGCGCCCTGGTCCTGCTCGCGGTGTGCCTGCTCTTCGGGGTGGGACTCACCGGTTTCGACGACCAGACGTGGCTGGCGATCATCGCGCTTACGGCGGGCGCGCAGCTGCTCGGGCACTCGATGTTCAACTACGCGCTGCACAAGATCTCGGCGACCACGATCAGCGTGCTGATCCTGCTGGAGGTGCCCGGCGCGGCGCTGCTCGGCTGGGCCTGGCTGGACCAGGTGCCGCCCGCCGCCGCCTGGCCCGGCATCGCCCTGCTCACCGGCGGCGTCGCCCTGGTCATCCTCGACGCCCGCCGCCCCGCCGCCCTCCCCACTCCCGACCCCGTCGACGTCGACCTGCCCGTGCCCGGCAAGCGTTAAGAAGATGCCCTTCCTCTACGCATAGCGTTAAGAAGGTGCCCTTCCTTTGTGGGGGAGAATGGCGGCATGACGTATCCGTTGGTGGAGGAGGCCGCGAAGAAGGCGGCGGTCGCGTGGGTGTCGGTCGGCGGGCCGGCGTACGCGGTCTGGTGCCTGCCGCTGGAGGGCCGGCTGCACGTGGTGGTCGGTCCCGGGGAGCAGGAGCTGCCAGGTCTCGCCGAGGCGGAGCGGGCCACGGTGACGCTGCGCGGGGATCACGGCGGGGCGGTGGTCACCTATCCGGCGACCGTCGAGCGGGTCGAACCGGGCGGCGAGCGGTGGGACGCGGTCGCGGTGACGATGGCGGGCAAGCGGCTGAACGCCCCCGGCACCGCCGAGGCGCTGGCCGAGCGGTGGGGCCGGGAGTGTGTGCTGGTCGCGCTCACGCCCGCGGGTGAGCCGGAGCCGCGCGGCGACGCGTCCGGCAGCGCCGAGCCGCGCCCGACCCCGGCCGCCAACGCGACCCGCAAGCCGTTCCGGCTGCACCGGGTACGCCGCCGGTAACACCCCACCGGGCCGGATAAATACGCATACCATGCCAATATGGCCACGCTGACCAGGGTCTTCGTCGCCCGGCTCGCGGGGCTGCCCGTCTTCGACCCGAACGGCGACCAGGTGGGCCGGGTCCGCGACGCCGTGGCCAGGCTGCGCTCCGACGGCCCGCCCGCGGTGGTCGGCCTGATGGCCGAGATGCCGATGCGGCGCCAGATCTTCCTGCCCATCGGCCGGGTCACCTCGATCGACTCCGACAGCGTCGTGCTCGGCTCGGGCACCATCAACCTGCGCCGCTTCCAGAAGGGCCCGGCCGAGCTGCTCGTCCTCGCCGACCTGCTGGACCGCCGGATCACCACCCCCAACGGCACCCCGGCCGCCGTGGTCGACGTGGCCATGGAGTCCGACCGGGCCGGGCAGTGGAACCTGGGCCGGGTCGCGGTACGGGACATCGCCAGCCGCCTCGGCCGCCGCGGCCAGCTGCACCAGTTCGAGTGGGACGAGCTGACCGGGCTCGTCGACTCGGCCGCCGTACAGGGCACCGCGTCGCTGCTCACCGTGCTGGAGAAGATGCGCCCGGCCGACCTGGCCAGCGCCCTGCAGGAGCTGCCCGACCAGCGGCGGCACGCGGTCGCCGCGGCGCTGGACGACGAGCGCCTCGCCGACGTGCTGGAGGAGCTGCCCGAGCACGACCAGGTGGACATCCTGGCCCGGCTGGACCGCGAGCGCGCCGCCGACGTGCTGGAGGAGATGGACGCCGACGACGCCGCGGACCTGCTGGCCGAGCTGCCGCCCAGCGAGCGGGCGCTGCTGCTGGACCTGATGGAGCCGGAGGAGTCCGCGCCGGTCCGCGCGCTGATGCACTACCGGCCCAACACCGCCGGCGCGCTGATGACCAGCGAGCCGGTGATCCTCACCCCGGACGCCACCGTCGCCGACGCGCTGGCCCGCATCCGCGAGAAGCACCTGTCCCCCGCACTGGCCGCGCAGGTCTTCGTATGCCGCGCGCCGATCGACACGCCGACCGGCCGCTACCTGGGCGTGGTGCACTTCCAGCGGCTGCTCCGCGAGCCGCCCGGCGACCTGCTCGGCGGCGTGCTGGAACGCGACATCCAGCCGCTGCCGCCCAGCTTGCCGCTCGCCGAGATCACCCGGCGGATGGCGACGTACAACCTGGTCGCGATCGCGGTGGTGGACTCCAACGACCGGCTGGTCGGCGCGGTGACCGTGGACGACGTCCTCGACCACCTGCTGCCGCGCGACTGGCGGGAGCGCAGCCCGGGCCCGGAAACGGCGTCATGAGCCGCGCCGGGCGGGGGGCGGGCCGGTGAGCGACCGTCTCGACCAGCCCCGGGAGCCCCGCGCGGTGCGCCTGCCGCAGTGGAACCCGGAGGCGTTCGGCGCCTTCGCGGAGAAGTTCGCCCGGTTCATGGGCACCGCGAAGTTCATCGTCTACATGACGATCTTCGTGATCGTCTGGATCCTGCTCAACCTGATCGGCGTCTTCGGGCTGAAGTGGGACCCCTACCCGTTCATCCTGCTCAACCTGTTCTTCAGCACTCAGGCGTCGTACGCCGCGCCGCTGATCCTGCTCGCCCAGAACCGCCAGGCCGACCGGGACCGGCTGACCCTCGACGAGGACCGCCGCCGCGCCCAGGCCCAGAAGGCCGACACCGAGTACCTGGCGCGCGAGATCGCCTCGCTGCGGATGGCCCTCAACGAGGTCGCCACCCGCGACTACATCCGCTCCGAGCTGGCCAAGCTCGCCGAGGAGCTGGACGACGCGGCCGAGCGCCGCCACCAGCAGGAGAAGGCCGCGCGCAAGGAGGCGAAGGCGGACAGGAAAAGCCGCGCGTCGCAAGGGGCATGACGCGCGGCTTCAACTCCTTCGATGGTCCCACGATCGGGCGAGCGCGGGCAATGGGTCGCGAGAATGTTGCGCGTACCACCCGCCGCACGCATTGCCCGATCATGATCTGTGCCACGGGTAGCATGGCCCCATGTCCACCGCTGTGCACGCCGACGAGCAGGCCGTTCTCGCCGCACTCGCCTCCGTCAACGACCCGGAGATCAAGCGACCCATCACCGAGCTCGGCATGGTCGAGTCCGTGAAGGTCGACGCGGGCGTGGCCCACGTACGCATCCTGCTGACCGTCGCCGGCTGCCCGCTCAAGGACACCCTGCGCACCGACATCACCGCCGCCGCGACGACGGTCGAGGGCGTCACCGCCGTCGAGATCGACTTCGGCGTGATGAGCCCGGACCAGCGCCAGGACCTGCAGAAGAAGCTGCGCGGCGGCGCCGCGGCCGAGCCCGTGATCCCGTTCGCGCAGCCCGGCAGCCGCACCCGCGTGTACGCCGTCGCCTCCGGCAAGGGCGGCGTCGGCAAGTCCAGCGTCACCGTCAACCTGGCCGCCGCGCTGGCCGCCCGCGGCCTGTCCGTCGGCGTGGTCGACGCCGACATCTACGGCCACTCGGTGCCCCGCATGCTCGGCGTCGAGGGCCGCCCCACCCAGGTCGAAGACATGATCATGCCGCCGCAGGCGCACGGTGTGAAGGTCATCTCGATCGGCATGTTCACCAGCGGGAACGCCGCGGTCGTGTGGCGTGGGCCGATGCTGCACCGCGCGCTGCAGCAGTTCCTCGCCGACGTGTACTGGGGCGACCTGGACGTGCTGCTGCTCGACCTGCCGCCGGGCACGGGCGACATCGCCATCTCGCTGGCCCAGCTGCTGCCCACCGCCGAGATCCTGGTGGTCACCACGCCGCAGGCCGCGGCCGCCGAGGTCGCCGAGCGGGCCGGCGCGATCGCGCTGCAGACCCACCAGCGCCTGGTCGGCGTCGTGGAGAACATGTCCTGGCTCGAGCTGCCCGACGGCAGCCGGATGGAGGTCTTCGGCGCGGGCGGCGGGCAGACCGTCGCCGACTCGCTGACCCGCCTCACCGGCGCGTCGGTCCCGCTGCTCGGCCAGATCCCGCTGGACACCGGCGTACGCGAGGCCGGCGACGAGGGCACCCCCGTGGTGCTCGGCGCCCCCGGCTCCCCCGCCGGCAGCGCCCTGAACGCGGTCGCCGACCGCCTGGCCGTCCGCCGCGAGTCCCTGGTCGGCCGCTCCCTCGGCCTCTCCCCCGCCAAACGCTGACCGCGCCCTGCCCCATGGCCCGCGCCTCCTCCCGGAGGCCGGGCCATGACCGTCCCCGAACCCGGCCGGGCCATGACCGTCCCGGGTCCGCCGGGCCTTGATCGTCCGACTTGCCTGGCACTTGTGCGTATCTTGGGCGCGCTTTCGCCCACGTGCCTGGCAAGTTGGATGATCAAGCACGCCGGGGACGGCGCGCGAGCGCGGCGGGACTGCGGGGTGAAGGTCAGGTGGCGTCGTCGAAGCGGGAGGCGGACGGGGCCGGGGACGCGGTGGACGACGTCGTGCCGCTCGGGGTGGCGGCCATGGCGTTGACGTTGGCCTTGGCGTCGGCGCCGAGCTTGTTCACCGTGTTCAGCTCGCCCTTGAGGTCGTCGTAGAGGCCGGTCAGCGGCTTGCGCAGGGCCGCCTCGTCCTCCTCGCTGAGCAGGTGCTTGCGTACGAACGCCTTGGGGTTGAGGTCTTCGAGCTTGATGTCGGTGCCCAGCTCGCGGCTCAGGTCGCCGGTGGCGTTGGTGGCCATGGCGCGCAGGTTGCGCAGCATGCGCAGACCGTCGCTGATGACCTTGGGCAGCCGCTCTCCGAAGATCAACAGTGCGAGCAGCAGGAGCGCGATGAACTCCCAGCTGTTCAGATTCTCAAACACCGCTGCCTCCCGAGGTGTGCCCGACGTCGCAAGGGTACGTGCGGCACGGCCGGACAGGCCACCCCTCAGTCGGCGTCAGCGACGAGTGTCACGGAGGCGTTATGGCTGGTGGGACCGCGTTTGTAGGCCACCTGGACCACCTCACCCGGTGCAGTTTTCCGCACAAGTGCGATGAGGTCCGTGGGCTCGCTGAGCGGCCGCCCGCCGAAGCTGGTCACCACGTCACCCTGGCGCAGGCCCGCCTCGGCCGCCGGCCCGGCGGCCACCACCTCGCCCAGCCGCACCCCGCCGGCGGGGCCGCGGAACGCCTCCTCGACCTCCGCCCCGATCACGGTACGGTGCGCCCGGCCGTCCGAGATGATCTCGTCGGCGACGCGCCGAGCGTGGTTGATCGGGATCGCGAAGGCGAGGCCGATGTTGCCCGCCGACTCCTCGCTGCCGCCCATCGACTTGATCACGGCGTTGATCCCGACGACCTGCCCCGCGGCGTCCACCAGCGGCCCGCCGGAGTTGCCGTGGTTGACCGCCGCGTCGGTCTGGATCGCGGCGTAGTACCTGTTCCCGCCGTCGTCGGTGTTGGTGGCGATGGGCCGGTCCAGGGCGCTGACGATGCCCGCGGTGACCGTGCCGCGCAGCGCCAGCGGCGAGCCGACCGCGACGACCGGGTCGCCCACCACGACCGCGTCGGAGTCGCCGAGCAGCGCCGGGCGCACGTCCTTGCGCTGCACCTGCAGCACCGCCACGTCCGACTCCGGGTCGGCGCCGATCACCTTCGCGGGCGAGCTGGTGCCGTCGTCGAATATGACGCTCGCCACTCCGGAGCCGCCGGACACGACGTGGTCGTTGGTGATGATGTGGCCCTCGGCGCTGGCCACGAAGCCCGAGCCGAGCGACACGCTGCCCTCCACCGGCACCCGGATCGTGACCACGCTGGGCAGCACCATCCTGGCCACGGCGGCCAGCGAATCGGGAGCGCGCTGCGGGGTCGCGGCGGCCTGGCCGAGGACGGAGGGGGCGACGGCCCGGTCGTCGCTGAAGCGCACCCCCATCGCCCCGCCGAGGACCCCGGCCAGTACGCCCGCGAGGACGGCCACTCCGGCGACTGTCCACAACGTACGACGTCGGGTAGGGTCGGGCTCGGCCAACGGCTCCGGCACGGGCGCGGACACGCGCTCGGCGGGTGGCACGAGCGCCACCGGCGAGTGCGGATCGCGCCACGGATCGTTGAGCGCATCGGACCACCAAAACGACGCCGGCGGTGCGACGGCCGGCGGCGTCTGCTGCGTTGCCGTCCAGTCGTCGTCATCCGGCCGGCGATAACCCCAGCCGTCGGTCACTGACCTGCCCTCCGTCCGTTCCCCGGCTTCAGGATGGCACGGTTTCAACGTGAGAATTCACTGTTCACGGAAGGTGCATCAATGACGACGCTGCATCGGCAGGCCGGCAGCGCGGGCGACTTCGTCGCGACGTTCGTCCCTGAGGACGTGATCGCGCAGACCGCGCGCGGACTGGCCGTCGAGGTGGGCCTGCACCCCGTCGCGCCGTCGGCCGGCGCGGCCCTGCGCATGCTGGCCGCCGCCTGCGGGGCGAAGGCGGTCGTCGAGATCGGCACGGGCACCGGCGTCAGCGGGCTGTGGCTGCTGCGCGGCATGCGCCCCGACGGCGTGCTCACCACGATCGACCTGGAGGCCGAGCACCAGCGCATGGCCCGGCGGCTGTTCGTCGAGGCCGGTTTCTCCAGCTCGCGGGCCCGGGTGATCACCGGGCGGGCGCTGGAGGTGCTGCCCCGGCTGGCCGACGGGGCGTACGACCTGATCTTCGTCGACGCGGACGCGACCGAGTACGCCGCATTCGTCGACGCGGCCGCCCGGCTGCTGCGTCCCGGCGGCCTGGTGGTGCTGCACGGCGTGCTGACCAGCGGGCGCGACGTGTTCACGGTGCGCGAGCTGGCGCAGAGCGTCCGCGACAGCGACCTCTGGCAGCCCGCGGTGCTGCCCCTGGGCGAGGGCCTCCTGGCCGCCGTCCGCGTCTGACCCCGGCTCCCGGCTCCCGGCTGATGATCGCGGTTTCGTGTCACAAAGTGCGGTCTAGCGCTGGGTTATGACACGAACCCGCGATCATGGCGGGCCGAGCCCGCCGAACCGGGCGCCCCGGCCCCGCCGGACGTTAAGAAGGGCACCTTCCTCTACGCATAGCGTTAAGAAGGTGCCCTTCCTTCGCCTCGGTCAGAGGGTGGTGAGCCAGCGGGTGAGGGTACGGACGCCCCAGCCGGTGGCGCCCTTGGCCAGCTCGGCGTCGGGGGCGGCGGACCAGGCCGGCGAGGACATGTCGATGTGGATCCAGCGGTCGCGCCGGTCGCCGGCGAACTCGCGCAGGTAGAGCGCGGCGGTGATGGTGCCGGGGTTGCCGGCCGCGTTGTCCAGGTCGGCGAGGTCCGACTTGACGTCGGCGGCGTACTCGTCGGCCAGCGGCAGGCGCCACAGCTGCTCGCCCGCGTCCGCCGCGGCCGCGCTGAGCGCCGCGACCAGCTCGTCGTCGGCCCCGAACAGGGCGGCGGTCTTCTTGCCCAGCGCGATGCGGGACGCGCCGGTCAGCGTGGCCAGGTCGATCAGCAGGTCGGGCGAGAGGTTCTTGACCGCGTACGCCATCGCGTCGCCGAGCACGACCCGGCCCTCGGCGTCGGTGCTGCGCACCTCGGAGGTGAGGCCGCCGTAGTGGGTGACGACGTCGCCCTGCCGCCAGGACGAGCCGGAGACCATGTTCTCGGCCAGCGGGGCCAGCGCGGTGACCTTGACGGGCAGGCCCAGCTCGGCGACGGCGAGCAGGGTGCCGACGACCGCGGCCGCGCCGCCCATGTCCTTGCGCATCAGCTGCATCGCCTCGGTGGGCTTGATGTCGATGCCGCCGGTGTCGTACGTGATGCCCTTGCCGACCAGCACCACGTGCCGGGTCGCGCCCTCCGGTGCCCAGGTCAGCTCCAGCAGGCGGGGCTCGTTCACCGAGCCGCCGCCCACGGCGAGGATGCCGCCGAAGCCCTCGGCCGCCAGCTGCGCCTGCTCGCGCACGGTCACCGTGACGCCGTCCCCGGCCCGCTCCCGCACCTGGCGTACGAACCACTCGGGCGTCTTGATCACCGACGGGGTGTTGGTGAGGTCGCGGGCGAAGCGGACGTGCCCGGCCACGATGCGCGCGGCGGCCAGCGCCGCCTCCCGCTCCGGGGTGGCGTCCACCGCGACCACGACCTCGGCCAGCTTCGGCGCGGCCTCGGCCTTCTCCTCGGTCAGGGCGAACCGGTAGGACGCGAGCCACAGGCCCTCGGCGAGCCCGCGCAGCGCGGCCTCGGACAGGTCGGCGGGCACGGGCACGGTGAGCGCCGGCTCCTTGGCGGCGGCACGCGCCAGCGCCGCGCCGGCCGCGCGCCAGCCCGCCTCGTCGCCCGCGCCGACGCCGACGAGCAGCACCTTCGCCGGCTCGCGCAGCGGGCGGGGCAGCGTCTGGACCGCGCCGGGCGCGCCCTTGTGCTCGGTGGCGGCGAGGTACGCCTCGACCTCGGCGCTGATCTCGTCGGGCAGCACGGCCAGCGGCGTGCCGAGCGGGCTGTCGCCCACGGCGGCGCCCACCGGGCACGCGACGGTTCCGGCCGCGCTCGCCGCGCCGTCCAGACGAATCGAGATCATTACCTGCCCCTTCACAGCCTGTACCGAGGGCGTTCACACCGCCGACCGCCTGACCCTATCGCGCCGCCCCGGTCGCCGGCCGCGACGGAGGCAGGTGTGCGCGCCCCGTCCCGCGGGGGTTCGCCGTGGCCGCGGCGGAATCGGGACGGGGATGTTTCCCGCTGGTCAGGAGGGTGTTACTGCGGGGGGGTGTGAACGGCGAGGCGTCCGCGCCGGGCGAGGACGCCGTGCCGAGGAGGGGTGGGTCGGGTTCGGCCGGGTGGGGCCAGTGGAACGCCTGGCGGCCGTCGCGGAGACGGGCCGCCGGCGGGCGCACCACCGGCGCCGGCCGGTCCCGTTTGTCAGCCGACGGCCAGCTTGAGCGCCTCGCCCAGGGCAGTGGCCTCGTCTGGTGTCATCTCCACCACAAGCCGCCCGCCGCCCTCCAGCGGCACGCGCATGACGATTCCCCGGCCCTCTTTCGTGACCTCCAGCGGACCGTCGCCCGTCCGCGGCTTCATCGCCGCCATGTGTGTCTCCCCTCAGACTTGCCAGTTCTGCACCCGGGATGGAATGCAAGACTCGGCGGGTCTCCCCGCCTGCTCCACCGCCGAAACATCGCGAGGCCGCGTTTCCACGGCCGGTCACGATGCGTCACCGGTGTACGCCTTCCGGCACCCCGTGTGGTTGGGTGGGACCACACGTTCGGGTGCCGACCAATGATTTTCCCTGATGGACTCCGCTAAGCCCAAACCGGGCCGGTCACGTTGTGACATCATCTCGCCAGCGCAGTTCACATCTGTCACAATCACCCCTCATGCAGGCCCGTTCCGCACTATTCGACCTCTACGGCGATCACCTGCGGCAACGCGGCGGCCGGGCCACCATCGCGGCCCTCATCCGGCTGCTCGCGCCGCTCGGCATCGCCGCACCGGCGGTGCGCACCGCGGTGTCCCGCATGGTGCGACAGGGCTGGCTCTCCCCGGTGCGGCTGGAGGCCGGACCCGGCTACCAGCTCTCCCCGCGGGCGGTGCGCCGGCTCGACGAGGCCGCCGCCCGCATCTACCGCACCGGCCGCAGCTCCTGGGACGGCCACTTCGACCTGCTGGTGGTCAGCCCACCCGAGGCGCGGGCCGAGCGCGACCGGCTCTCCGCCGACCTCACCTTCCTCGGATACGGCCGCCTGGAGAGCGCGGTGTGGCTCGCCGCCCGCCCGGCCGGCGAGGTCGATCAGCTGCTCACCGACGCCGGGGTGCGCTTCGAGCGCTTCTCCGCCGCGCACGTCGGCGGGGAGAACGGCGCCCGGCAGCTGATCATGAGAGCGTGGAACGTCTCCGCGGTCGGTGCCGCGTACGCCGGGTTCGTCGCGCAGCTCACGCCGGTGGTGAGCGCGGTGACCCGGCTGACCGACGACCGCACCGCGTACGCCGCCCGGTGCGCCCTCGTGCACGCCTGGCGGGCGTTCCTCTTCCGCGACCCGCAGCTGCCCGCCTCGCTGCTGCCCCCGGACTGGCCCGGCACCGCCGCGGCCGCGTTCTTCGACCGGCAGGCCGCCCGGCTGCGGCCCGCCGCCGACCGTTTCGTCGATCACTGCCTCAGGGAGAGCTGATGTCCGCACCGCTGCTCGTCGACCGCGCCGAGGGCGTCGTCACCGTCACGATGAACCGTCCCGAGTCGCTGAACTCGCTGGACGTCGCGCTCAAGGAGGCGCTTCGGGAGACCTTCCTGGAGCTGGCCGCCGACGCCGGCTGCCGGGCCGTGGTGCTGACCGGCGCCGGTCGCGCCTTCTGCGTCGGGCAGGACCTGCGCGAGCACGTCGCCGCGCTGGGCGGGGACGCCCCGCTGGACACCGTCGAGAAGCACTACAACCCGCTCGCGCTGGCCCTGGCCGAGCTGCCCAAGCCCGTCGTGGCCGCGGTGCGCGGCGCCGCCGCGGGGGCCGGGGCGGGCCTGGCCTTCCTGTCCGACCTGCGCATCGGCGGCCCCTCGACGTCGTACCTGATGGCCTTCGCCCGGGTCGGCCTGGCCGCCGACACCGCCGTCTCGTGGACCCTGCCCCGGATGGTGGGCAGCGCCAAGGCAGCCGAGCTGCTGCTGCTCGCCGAGCCGGTGCCCGCCGCCGAGGCCGCCCGCCTGGGCCTGCTGACCCGGCTGGTCGAGGACGACGAGCAGGTGCTGCCCGCCGCGCAGGAGCTGGCCGCGCGGCTGGCCGCCGGGCCCACCGTGGCGTACGGGCAGATCAAGCGCGAGCTGCTGCACGGCGCCACCGGCACCCTCGCCGACGCCCTCGACGTCGAGCTGGCCGCGCAGACCGTCTCGGGCCGCACCGCGGACCACCGCGACAGCACCCACGCCTTCGTCGCCAAGCAGAAGCCCGTCTTCCACGGCGCGTGAGCCCCGTCCCGCAGCCGTCGCGGCTCAGTCCTCTTCCGGGTCCAGGGGCGCGACGCCGTCGGTGACGTACGCACTCATCTGCAGTTCGTCACCGGCGGGCGAGACGTAGGCGGGCAGCTCGTCCGGGCCGAGCTCGGTGACGTACCGCCAGTACTCCCGGACGGCCTCCTCCGGGGACTCCGCCTCGATCGGCAACGCGACGCTGACCAGCCACTCCCTACGCACCCGTTCATCCCATCACAGGCGTTTCGCGGCGACGTGGCAGCCCGCCAGATGGTCGTCGACCATGCCGGTGGCCTGCATCAGCGCGTACGCGGTGGTGGGCCCGACGAAGCGCAGACCGCGCTTCTTCAGGTCCTTGGCCATGGCGGTCGACTCGGCCGTCACGGCGGGCACGTCGGCCCGGGTCGCGGGCCGGGGCCGCCGCGCCGGGTCGGGGGCGTACGACCACAGCAACGCGCTCAGCCCGCCGGGCAGCCCCAGCACCACCCGGGCGTTGTGCAACGTCGCCTCGATCTTGGAACGGTTGCGCACGATGCCCGCATCGCCGAGCAGCCGGTCCACGTCGGCGGACCCGAACCCGGCCACGGTCTCGATGTGGAACCCGGCGAACGCCGCCCGGAACGCGGGCCGCTTGCGCAGGATCGTGATCCAGGACAGGCCGGACTGGAACGCCTCCAGGCTCACCCGCTCGAACAGGGCGTCGTCGCCGCGCAGCGGCGTGCCCCACTCCTCGTCGTGGTACGCCCGGTACTCCGGAGCGCTCGCCGCCCACGCGCAGCGGGCCTTGCCGTCCTCCCCGACGATAAGGTCGTTCACCCTCTTGCCCCCTTACCAGAACGCGAATAGCCTTCGGAACCCATGACGCTCCCGGACTTCCCACCTGTGGTGCTGTACTCGGTGCCGCTGTTCATTCTGCTCATGGTCCTCGAACGGGTGTCCTACCGGTTCCATCCCGACGAGGACGAGATCGGGTACGGGCTGAAGGACAGCGCCACGAGCATCGGCATGGGCCTGGGCAGCCTGGGCTGGGACGTCCTGTGGGGCCTGGGCACCGGCCTGGCCACCGCGGCGGTCTTCGAACTCACCCCGCTGCGCATCCCGTTCGCCTGGTGGGCGCTGCCGCTGTTCCTGATCGCGCAGGACTTCTGCTACTACTGGTCGCACCGCGGCCACCACGTCATCCGCCTGCTGTGGGCGTCGCATGTGGTGCACCACTCGTCCCGGGCGTTCAACCTGTCCACGGCGCTGCGTCAGTCCTGGACCGGCTTCACCGGCTTCATGTTCTACCTGCCGCTCGCGGCGCTGGGCGTCAACCCGGCGATCACCGCCTTCTGCGGCGGCATCAACCTGCTGTACCAGTTCTGGATCCACACCGAGCGCATCGACCGCATGTGGCGGCCGTTCGAGTTCGTGTTCAACACGCCCTCGCACCACCGCGTGCACCACGCCTCGCAGGGCAGCTACCTGGATCGCAACTACGGCGGCATCCTGATCGTCTGGGACCGGATGTTCGGCTCGTTCGCGCCGGAGCTGGAGCGCCCCGTGTACGGCCTCACCAAGAACATCGAGACCCACAACCCGCTGCGGGTGGCCTATCACGAGTACGCGGCCATCCTCCGCGACCTGCGCCGCCGCCGCGTCACCCAGTGGCCCGCCACCCTGCTCCGCGGCCCGGGCTGGTCCCCGGCCGACCCGGAGCGCCCCGTCTAGATCGCTCGACTTGCCAGGCACATGGGCGAAAGGGCGTCCAAGATACGCCCATGTGCCAGGCAAGTCGGACGATCAACGCCAGGACGGCGGGACCGGCGGGGCGTCAGGGGAGGCGGCCGGACTCGACCAGGCGGGCGAAGCGCTTGAGGGAGTGCTTGAGGCTGACCTTGGAGCCGGGCCACAGCAGGGGCCAGGCCATCTTGCCGGCGACCCCGCCGGGCAGGTGGAACCACTCGTGCCAGACGACCTGGGTGCGGTCGCCGCCCATCGGGGTGCAGCGCATGACGCCGGGCCCGCGCAGCACCTTGCCCTGGTGCACGACGCGCACCTCGTACGGCGGGTCGAGCTTGACCACGCGCATCTCGTCGCGCAGCACCGCCGGGCCGGCCACGGTGACCGCCTCGATGACGGTGCCCTCGCCGCCGTCGCCCTCGACCACGCGCACCTTGGTCAGCGGGATCCAGTCGCCCTGCCGCTCCCAGGCGGTGAAGGCGGCGAACACCCGCTCGGCGGGCGCGGCGACGATCACCGTGGCGGTGACCTCTCCCGCGCCCGGGGCCGCTGGGTCGGGCGCCGTCACCGCCGGACCGGCTCGCCGGCCGCCGCCGGGTCGGTGGTGGCCTCGGGCGCGTCCGTGTCGTGCTCGGGCTCGTCCGCGGGCTGCTCGGTCTGCTCCGCCTCGGCGGCGGGCGCGAGCTCGGCGGGCTCGCCGTCGGCCTCGCCGGCCGCGGCGGGCTCCTCGGCCAGCACGGCCGCCATCCCGGTGACCTGGCCCAGCGCGCTGGCGCGGGCGCGGGCGAGGGTGTCGGCGTCGTCGACGCGGCCCTCGCGCAGCGCGGTGACCTCCGCCTCCAGCACCTGGATCAGCTCGCTCTTGTAGCCGATGTCGTACGCCAAGCGGCGCAGCGTCTGGTCGACCTGCGCCATCCGGTAGCCGCGCCAGGTCGGGTCGAAAGTCACCCGGGACACGTCGCCCTCAACGAGCGGGCGGTCGGCGGGCAACGGTGTGGCCCGTTCGTCCGGCTCGGCCGGCGCCAGGCCCGGGTCACCCCCGGTGACCAGCGTCATCACCCCGAACACCACGGCGCCCACGGTGAGCGCGACGACGATCAGCAACAGCACGTTGTCCACGCCCCCGATCGTGGCACGAGTGGCGCTTTAGCGCGACCCTGCCACCCGAGCTGTCCGGCCGGTGACACGCGGGCTGTCCGGCTCATTACTCACGGGTAAGCACCGGCCCCGCGCGGGGGTCACAGCCAGCGGAGCGCGTTCTTGCGCCAGGCGTAGAGCAGGCCCAACGCGAGCACGGCGACGAAAATCGCCATCTCCACGACCACGGCCAGACCCGATCGGACGTACACGACGGCCCACGGGAACAGGAACACGGCCTCGACCGCGAACAGCACGTACAGGTAGGCGTAGATGTAATAACGAATCTGCATCTGTGCCCAGCCGCCCTCGACCGGGTCGAGGCCGCACTCGTACGTGTCGTGCTTGCCCGCGGCCGCGTTGGGCCGGGACGGGCGCAGCAGCCGGTTGGCTCCGAACGCGCCGCCGATGATCAGAACACCCACCAGCAGCAGCAGCGCCACCGTCGCGTACGCGTCGAGGTAACCGTCCACACCGGCAGCCTAACCGCCGGCGATAACGGTTGGGATTCATGCAACCGCTCGGCGGGGCATCGTGTGTGACCCTGCATGACGATGCCCGCCCCGCAACCCGCCCTGCCGCTGCGGGCGCCCCGGCCCGCCGGCCGCCGGGCGCTCGCCGCCGCCGACTTCGACTCGTTCTACCAGGCGAACTACGCCGGCACCGTGGCCGTCGCGTTCGGGCTCACCGGTGACCGGGGCGAGGCGCAGGACCTCGCGCAGGAGGCGTACTGCCGGGCCTGGCAGCGCTGGCCGGAGATCTCCGCGTACGACAATCCGGGCGCGTGGGTGTACCGGGTGACGGTGAACCTGGCCCGCTCCCGCTGGCGCAACCTGCGCACCGCCGCCGCGCACCTGCTCCGGATGCGCCCGGTCGACGTCGCCCCGGCCGACCCGGAGCACGTGGCGCTGGTGACCGCGCTGCGGGCGCTGCCGATGGACCAGCGGCAGGCGATCGTGCTGCATCACCTGGTCGACCTGCCGGTGAACGAGGTGGCCCGGGAGATGGGCGTGCCCGCGGGCACCGTGAAGTCCTGGCTGCACCGCGGGCGCACCGAGCTGGCCGCGCTGCTGGGCGAGCACTCCCGGGGCGGCGAGCCGGTGCCGCCGGACACCGTACGGCAGCGCGGCGACCGGCGCCGCCGGGCCCGCAACGGCACGCTGGCCGCAGCCGCGGCGGCCGTGTGCGCCCTGGTGGCCGTGTTCGCGATCCGGGTCGTCGGCCCGGTGTGGCCCGGCCCGACGCCGCCCGCGCAGACGCCGAGCCCGAGCCCGAGCCAGAGCCCGAGCGCCGCCCCCTCGGCCACCCCGCTGCCGAGCGCGCCGCCGCCCAGCCCCGCGCCGGTGACGACGGTGAACGCGGGCGACCCCATCCTGAAGACGGACTGGCGGCGCACGACGATCACCGTGCCCGCCGCCCCGGACTGCCCCTCCGGGCAGCTCACGTTCCGCACCCGCCCGGCGGCGGGCGGCTTCGCGCCGGTGGCCGCGCCCGCCGGGTATCCGCGCATCACCCTCGACGTCGGCACCGTCGTCTACGGCGACCTGACCGGCGACGGCGCGGCCGAGGCCGTGCTCGGGGCGGCGTGCTGGGGCAGCGAGGAGGACAGCGGGGACGGCAAGTCGCACCAGCTGGTGGTCACCCGGGAGGCGGGCGGGCGGCTGCGCGCGCTGGGCTGGGTGGGCGACCGCGGCGCGGTCTACCCGGGGATCTGGGTTGCCGACCAGGTGCTCTACCTGGAGATGCATCCGTGGCACGGTGACCTCACCGGCTACCGGATCGGCATGGCGTACGGCTTCCGGTGGACGGGGAAGGCGTTCGCGCCGGTGGACGTGTCGGCCGCGTACCCGCCGGTGGTGCCGACCGTGGCGGGTCGCCGCCTGGACCTGACCCCGGTCGCCGGGGAACTGCGCTGCAACGACCTGCCGCCGCCCGCCGGCGAGCTGCGCCCGGTGTTCGACGCGGACGGCGTCGCCGACGGCGGGGACCGCGAGTGGACGCTGATGCCGGGGGCGCCGTCGAACGGCCCGTACCTGGTGCGGCTGAACCCGGCCCGGCCGCCCTACCTGCTGCTGCGGGTGTCGTGCGCGGTCGACGACACCCCGGGGGCCACGGCCGACGTGCAGCCGAGCGAGAACCTGGTGCTGTTCGACCTGGCGCCGGACGGCTGGCGGGCGCTGACCCGGGTGCCCACCCCGCCGGAGGATTACCTGGTCAGCCAATGGCGGGTGGTCCCGGGCGGCCTGAGCGTGGACCACGGACGGCTGAATGAGCTGAGCCGCACGACCACGTTCAGGTGGAACGGGACCTCATTCACGCGATAGCGGCGGCGTGCCACTTCGTGGGACGGGTCAGTGATGTACGCGACCCGTCCCCCTGGACGCTGTCGTGTTTATCACGTTCAGCACGGTTTCGCTGGGGGGGCCGTGTCACCCCGATTCCCTACCTCCGACGTAGGCTGACCTTAATCGAGAAGTGACAGCACACCACCCCAAGCAGGAGGTCGCGTCCAGTGGCCGAACATCGTGAGGGCACCGGCCCCGCCGGCCAGCTCAGCGAGCCCGGGCATCCCGCAAAGGAGATCCACCAGCTCGACCGGGTGGTGATCCGCTTCGCGGGTGACTCGGGCGACGGCATGCAGCTCACCGGCGACAGGTTCACGTCGGAGACCGCCCAGCTCGGCAACGACATCTCCACGTTGCCGAACTTCCCGGCGGAGATCCGCGCGCCTGCCGGCACGCTGCCCGGCGTCTCCAGCTTCCAGGTGGCCTTCGCCGACTACGACATCCTCACGCCGGGCGACGCGCCGAACGTGCTGGTGGCGATGAACCCGGCGGCGCTCAAGGCGAACCTCGCCGACCTGCCCAAGGGCGGCACGATCATCGTCAACACCGACGAGTTCACCAAGCGCAACCTGCAGAAGGTCGGCTACGACGGCAACCCGCTGGAGGACGGCTCGCTCGCCGGGTGGGACGTGCACAAGGTCGGGCTGACCAGCATGACCGTGGGCGCGCTGGCCGACCACACGATCAGCAAGAAGGACGCCGAGCGGGCCAAGAACATGTGTGCCCTCGGCCTGCTGAGCTGGCTCTACTCGCGGCCGCACGCGTCGACCATGGCGTTCCTGGAGCGCAAGTTCGCCGCCCGGCCCGAGCTGGTCGCCGCCAACAAGGCCGCCTTCGAGGCGGGCTGGAGCTTCGGCGAGACCACCGAGAGCTTCGCGGTGCGCTACGAGGTGCCCCCGGCGCAGATGGCGCCCGGCAACTACCGCAACATCACCGGCAACACGGCGCTCGCGCTGGGCCTGGTGGCCGCGGGCGTGCGGGCCCAGCTCCCGGTCGTGCTCGGGGCCTACCCGATCACCCCGGCCTCGGACATCCTGCACGAGCTGAGCAAGCACAAGAAGTTCGGCGTGACCACGGTGCAGGCCGAGGACGAGATCGCCGCGGTCGGCGTCGCGCTGGGCGCGTCGTACGGCGGCGCGCTGGGCATCACCAGCACCAGCGGCCCCGGCGTGGCGCTCAAGAGCGAGACCATCTCGCTGGCGGTGGCGCTGGAGCTGCCGCTGGTGGTCGTGGACGTGCAGCGGGCCGGGCCGTCCACCGGCCTGCCCACCAAGACCGAGCAGGCCGACCTGAGCATGGCCCTGCACGGCCGGCACGGCGAGGCGCCGGTCGCGGTGGTGGCCGCGCAGTCGCCGGTCGACTGCTTCCACGCCGCGATCGAGGCCTGCCGCATCGCGCTGACCTACCGCACCCCGGTCATCCTGCTGTCCGACGGTTACGTCGCCAACGGCTCCGAGCCGTGGCTGCTGCCGGAGATCAGCGACCTGCCGGACCTGCGGGTGGAGTTCGCGTCCGGCCCCAACGGCGAGGACGGCAAGTTCTACCCGTACCTGCGCGATCCGCAGACGCTGGCCCGTCCGTGGGCGGTGCCGGGCACGCCGGGCCTGGAGCACCGCATCGGCGGCCTGGAGAAGGCCGACAAGACCGGTGACATCTCCTACGACCCGGCCAACCACGACTTCATGGTGCGCACCCGGGCCGCCCGCATCGAGGCGATCGACGTGCCGGACGTGGTGGTCGAGGACCCGTCGGGCGAGGCGAAGGTGCTGGTGCTGGGCTGGGGCTCGACCTACGGCCCGATCGGCGCCGCGGCCCGTGCGCTGCGCCAGCGCGGGGTGAACATCGCGCAGGCGCACCTGCGGCACCTCAACCCGCTGCCGAAGAACCTGGGCGAGGTGCTGGCCGCGTACGACAAGGTGGTCCTGCCCGAGATGAACCTGGGCCAGCTCGCACAGGTGCTCCGGGCGCGCTTCCTGGTCGACATCGTGAGCTACAACCAGGTCCGTGGTCTTCCCTTCACCTCCACCCAGCTGGAGACCATGCTCGAGGAAGTGATCAAGAATGTCTAACGCGGTGCCGGTCCAGCTGTCGGCGAAGGACTTCAAGTCCGACCAGGAGGTGCGCTGGTGCCCCGGGTGCGGTGACTACGCGATCCTGGCCGCGATGCAGACCTTCCTGCCCGAGCTGGGCATCCCTCGCGAGCGCACGGTCTTCGTCTCGGGCATCGGCTGCTCCTCGCGCTTCCCGTACTACCTCAACACGTACGGCATGCACTCGATCCACGGCCGCGCCCCGGCGATCGCCACCGGCCTGTCGGTGTCGCGCCCGGACCTGACCGTGTGGGTGGTCACCGGTGACGGCGACGCGCTGTCCATCGGCGGCAACCACCTGATCCACGCGCTGCGCCGCAACGTCAACCTGAAGATCCTGCTGTTCAACAACAAGATCTACGGCCTGACCAAGGGGCAGTACTCGCCCACCAGCGAGCTCGGCAAGATCACGAAGTCGACGCCGGGCGGCTCGTCCGACGCCCCGTTCAACCCGATCTCGCTGGCGCTGGGCGCCGAGGCCTCGTTCGTGGCCCGCACCATCGACTCCGACCGCAAGCACCTGCAGTCGGTGCTGCGCCAGGCCGCCGAGCACCAGGGTTCGGCCTTCGTGGAGATCTACCAGAACTGCAACATCTTCAATGACGGCGCGTTCGAGGTGCTCAAGGACCCGGAGACTCGCGACGCGTACCTGATCCGGCTGGAGCACGGGCAGCCGATCACGCTCGGCAACGACGGCTCCCACGTGGTCACGCACCCGGCGGGCAGCTTCGGGCTGGCCGTGCGGGAGAAGGCCGACGTCGACCCGGCCGAGGTGCTGGTGCACGACGCGCACGCCGAGGACCCGGCGTACGCCTTCGCGCTGTCCCGGCTGGCCGGGCCGGACCTGCGGCACACCCCGGTGGGCGTGTTCCGTTCGGTGCGCCGCCCGTCCTACGACGAGCTGGTGCGCAACCAGCTCGACGCGGCGAAGGCCAAGGCCGGCGAGCCCGAGGCCGACCTGGCCGCCCTGCTCAACTCCGGCGACACCTGGACGATCCTCTGACCGCCCGGCACGTCTGAAAAAGGCCCCGCTCAGGTGAGCGGGGCCTTTTCTCGTCAGGGGACCTCAGTCCTCGGGTTCGAGGCGCGTCTCCAGCTGGGCCCGGTCGCCGGCGAACTTGTCCTGCACCTCGTCGGCCTTCTTCTGGTAGTAGATGATCGCGCCCTGGCTGCCGCCGTCGCTCCACACGCAGATCGCGACCGGCATCTTCTCGATCGTCGCCGACGTGCACCTGGCGAGCCCGCCGAGCGGGCCCGGCGGCACCTGCGCCCACTCGCCGGTGACGCCGAGCTCGCCGCCCAGGCCCTCGGTGAACGCCTTCATCGCGCTCTCGGGGCTCGGGTTCAGCACCGCCGCCGCGAAGACCATGGCCAGGTTCTTCTCCTCCAGCGTGCCGTAGTACGCCGCCGCGGCGCCGGTCATGTTCGGCAGGTCCTTCGACATCTCGGCGCGCATCTCGTCGGCCAGCTTCACCAGCTCGGGCGTGGTGTTCTTCTCCCGCCCGCCGAGCTGCGCGGGCTCCTTCACCGAGATGCTCGCGGCCTCGTCGACCTTCTCCTTGACCCCGCTGAGCACGAGGTACGCCCCCGCGCCGCCACCGCCGCCGCACACCACCAGCAGCACGATCAGCGTGATCCACAGGCCCTTGCGTGACTTGCGCGGGGCCGCTTCCGGCTCGTAGCGGCGCTTGCGCGGCTTGTGGTCCGGGAACGGGTCGTCGTAGTCGCCGTCCGCCCCGTCCAGGAAGCCGCCGGGCTCGGGGCGGCTGCCGGGCTGTCCGTAGCCGGGGGCACCGCCCGGACGGCCGCCAGGCTGCCCGTAGCCGCCCTGCTGCCCGTAGCCGCCCGGTTGGCCGTAGCCGCCCTGCTGCCCGTAGCCGCTCTGTTGGCCGTAGCCGCTCTGTTGGCCGTAGCCGCCCTGTTGGCCGTACCCGCCCGGCTGGCCGTAGCCGCTCTGGGCGCCCTGGGCGGGCGGTGCGCCATACCCACCAGGCTGTGGATATCCCCCGGGCTGGGGATTGCCACCGGGCTGGGGATAACCACCGGAGACGGGGTGGTCCTGCTGTGGATAGCCGGCGGGCTGCGCGGGGGCGCCGTATCCGGACCGCCCACCGGCCTGTGGATAACCGCTTTGCTGTGGATAGCCGCCCTGTTGTGGATAACCGGCGTTCTGCTGGGGATATCCGTATTGCTGGGGATATGTCCCGCCCGTCGGCGGCTCCTGCTGCCCGTGCCGGCCGGACTCGGTGTCGCGGCCCCAGGCGTCCTGCGGATAGCCGTCCGGCTCGTCGCGCCGGTAGTCGGGGTAGGACATGGTTGCTGCTCCCCACGTGTCCACGGAGCGGCCTGCGCCGCCCGCCAGATCGTAGCGGCAGGTGAGCGATCCTCGGGAACCTTAAGGATCGAGGGGCTTGCGTTCTTGAGCAGGAGGTGAAAGTTTTCTTCGTACTGCACATGACTATCGGAGGAATTCTCATGCGCGGAAGACTGATCGCGGCGGCGTTCGCGACGGCGCTGCTCGGCACCCTGCTCGCCCCCGGTGGCGCGCAGGCCGAGCCCCTCGCCGTGACGCCGGCCCCCACCGCGACCGCGGATTGCACGCTCAACCCCGCACTGCCCAAGCGGCAGTTCCGGGCCATGTGGATCGCCAGCGTGGTCAACATCGACTGGCCGAGTGCCGCGGGCAAGGCCGAGGAGGAGCTCAAGGCCGAGTATCGCGCCTGGCTCGACCTCGCGCAGCGCCTGAACCACAACGCGGTGGTCGTGCAGGTCCGGCCGACCGCCGACGCCTTCTGGCCCTCGCCGTACGAGCCCTGGTCGGAATGGCTGACCGGCAAGCGCGACGGCGTCGGCCCCGGCTGGGACCCGCTGGCCTTCCTGGTCGCGGAGTCGCACGCCCGCAACCTCGAGTTCCACGCCTGGTTCAACCCGTACCGGATCTCGATGCCGACCAGCGCGAGCGGGCTCGGCGCGGGCACCGACGTGAACAACCTGGCTCCCAACCACCCCGCTCGCCAGCACCCGGACTGGGCGCTGGCCTACCCCGTCAACGCCGCGGGCAGCCGGCTCTACTACAACCCCGGCATCCCCGAGGTCCGCCAGCACGTGCAGGACGCGATGATGCACGCGGTCGAGAACTACGACATCGACGGCGTCCACTTCGACGACTACTTCTACCCGTACCCGGCCGCCGGTCAGGACTTCCCCGACCAGGCCACGTTCGAGCAGTACGGGGCCGGCTTCGCCAGCAAGGCGGACTGGCGGCGCAACAACATCGACCTGCTGGTGCACGAGATGAGCCAGCGCATCAAGGCCGCCAAGCCGTGGGTCAAGTTCGGCGTGAGCCCGTTCGGCATCTGGCGCAACAAGGCGGCCGACCCGCTCGGCTCGGAGACCAACGGCACCCAGTCCTACGACGCCAACTTCGCCGACACCCGCAAGTGGGTGAAGGAGGGCTGGCTGGACTACATCGTGCCGCAGGTCTACTGGAACATCGGGCTGGCCGTGGCCGACTACGCCAAGCTGGTGCCGTGGTGGTCGGACGTGGTCACCGGCACGAACACGCAGCTCTACATCGGCCAGGCCGACTACAAGATCGCGACCGCGGGGCAGCCCGCGGCGTGGTTCGACCCGGCCGAGATGAGCAGGCACCTGACGTTCAACCGCGACTACAACGTGGCCGGCAACGTGCACTTCAGCGCGGTGCAGGTGCGGGCGAACCGGATCGGGGCCACCGACCTGTACGCGGCGGAGCACTACTCGAAGCCGTCGCTGGTCCCGGCCATGACGCACCTGCCCAGCAAGCCGCTGCTGTTCCCGGTCGTCACCAAGGCCGACCGCGGCGACGCGGGCGTGGCGCTGCAGTGGCAGCCGCTGGCGAACAACGCCGGGCCGTTCGGCGAGGCGGCGTCGTACGCGGTGTACCGGTTCGACGGGCTGAAGCTGCTGCCCACGGGCTGCGACCTGGCCGACGCGACCAACCTGGTCGGCACCACCCGGGGCACGTCCTTCACGGACACCTCGGCGGTGGCGGGACAGCGGTACACGTACTTCGTGACCTCGCTGGACCGGCTGTACAACGAGTCGTTCCCCAGCCCGGCCCGCTTCGTGCCGTGACCTGGGGGCGCTGAGCCCGGGAACGCCGTGATCCGGCGCTCCGGTTAAGAAGGGCACCTTCTTATACGCATAGCGATAAGAAGGTGCCCTTCCTTCTGCCTGTGGGCAGGTGGTTGAAATCAACACTTCCGAAACATCGCGGCAACGACTACATTCAGGCCCACCGATGCATACCCCGGCATCGGAACACCGGCTCGTTGTACCCCCGACGACCCCGTCAGCCGAGGTGAAGCCATGTCCCGCCTGCGCATGCTCCTCGTCCCAGCCGTCGCCGCGATCGCCGTACTGGCAACCGCGTCGCCGGCCGCCGCCGTGACCACGGCGGAGAAGCTGTCCGTCCTGTCCAGCTGGACCCAGACCAGCTCGACCAGCTACAACGCATGGAACAGCGCCCGGCAGAACCAGGGCGCGTGGTCGGCGTACGCCTTCAACTGGAGCACCGACTACTGCTCGTCGAGCCCGGACAACCCGATCGGGTTCGACTTCAAGCTGTCCTGCTACCGGCACGACTTCGGCTACCGCAACTACAAGGAGATGGGCCAGTTCTCCGCGAACAAGGCCCGCCTCGACAGCGCGTTCTACGAGGACCTCAAGCGCAAGTGCGCCACGTACAACGTGGTCGTGCGGCCCGCCTGCTACAGCCTGGCCTGGACGTACTACCAGGCCGTGAAGAACTTCGGCAGCGTCGCCGTGAGCAAGGCCGACATCGCGCGTGCCCAGCGCATGAAGGAGAGCGCGCTGCGCGCCGCCGCCGCCGAGGGCTGACGACCCGCTCCCACCGTGAAAGACCGCGCGGGCTTCCCGATCCGTCTCCGGGAAGGCCGCGCGGTCTCGTCTTCGCCTCAGGAGCCGCTGGGCAGCTCGGCGAAGCGGCTGGAGTCCACCGCCATGTCCGGGTGCTCGACCGCGAGCGCCAGCGACGCCGTCTCGCCCAGCGACAGCGCCGCGCCCTGGGCGTACGCCTCGTCGAACACCGCGTCGCCCAGCGCGGCGCGGGCCGCCTCCTGCTGCGCGGCCCAGTAGGCGGCGAAGATGCCGGGGCCGCAGTGCAGCCGGACCGTCGCCTGCTCCGCCGCGCCGAACAGCATCGCCGCCGTCGTCGGGTCGCCCCCCTGCACGCAGCGCGCCGCCATCGCCTTGATCGCGACGCAGGCGCGGCCCTGGAAGCCGTACGCCATGCGCGAGCGCAGCGCCACGGTCAGGTGCTCGTGCGCGGCCACCAGGTCGCCCCGGCGCAGCGCCACCATGCCCAGCAGCAGGTCCAGCGTGCGGCGGCCGCGCTCGGCCGGGCGGAGCTGCTCCAGCTGGCGGGAGGCGGCAAGCAGCGCCGCCGCCTCGTCCAGCGCGCCGCGCAGCCACAGCAGCTCGGCCAGGTTGCACACGGCGAACAGCGCGTCCGGCGCCACCTCGTAGCGGGTGGCCCAGGCGATCACCTCCCGGCAGGCCGTCTCGGCCTCGTCGGGTCTGCCCGCGTGCCGCAGCGCGCCCGACCGCCCGGCCAGCACCCGCGCCAGCAGGCCCGGATCGCCGGCCCGCCGGGCGGACGCCTCGGCCCGGCGGCTGAAGCGCAGCTCCTCGGCGAACTCCCCGTCCACGGCGGCGTGCCCGGAGTGCGCGTGGTACGCCCGCGCCAGCTCCGCGTCGGCCACCTGCTCGCCGGTCTCGGACAGCCGCGCGTACAGCCGGAACAGCCACAGCCGGCCCTCCCGCGCCAGCCCCCGCTCGCGCCACCACTGGTCCAGCCCGGCCGAGATGTGCAGGCCGGAGCGGGCGCTGCCGCCGGTGCCGCACCAGCGCAGCGCGGTCCGCAGCTCGGCGGCGAGCGGGTCGATCGAGTACAGCGACAGCGTCACCGGCTGCCCGTCCGCACCCCTGCCGACGCTGTGCAGGGCGCGCAGCGCCCAGGCCACGTGCCGGTCCCGGGCCGCCGCCTCCTCGCCGTGCTCGGCCAGCCGCCGCGCGGCGTAGCCGCGGATCGGGTCGAGCATGCGGTACGTCGTGCCCTGCGCGCCCGGCTCGGCCTGCACCAGCGACTTGTCCACCAGCACGGTGAGCGCGTCGAGCGGGTCGCCGTCCATCAGCCACTGCACGCTGGACAGCCGCACCGGCCCGGCGAACACCGACATCCAGCGCAGCAGCCGCGCCGCCTCCGGCGTGAGCGTGCGGTACGACCAGGTGACGGTGGCCTGCATGGTGGCGTGCCGGGCGTGCGCGCCGGACGGCGAGGCGCCCGCGTCCAGCGCCCGCAGCGGGTCGCTCTCCTCCGCGGTCAGCTCGGCGTGCAGCCGCGCCGCCAGCTCGCTGCCGGACAGCACCCGCAGCCGCGCCGCGGCCAGCTCGATGGCCAGCGGCAGGCCGTCCAGCCGGGCCGCGACCCGGGCCAGGTCGGCCAGCTCGGCGGGCTCGACCGCGCGCCCACCGCGGGCCGCGGCGGTGCGCTCGGCCAGCAGTGTCACCGCGTCGCTCAGGCCGCCGTCGGCAGGGGCCAGGGACAGCGACGGGATACGCCAGACCAGCTCGCCCGGGATGCCGAGCGGCTCCCGGCTGGTGGCGAGCACGGTGACCTCCCGCGCCCCGGCCAGCAGCTGCGCCATCAGCGCCGCCACCACCCCGAGCTGCGCCTCGCAGGTGTCCAGCACCAGCATCAGGCGGCGGGTGGAGGCGTGCTCCACCAGGGTCTCCGAGACCGGGCGGCCCGGCTCCGGGCGCAGCCCCAGCACCGTGGCGATGGTGAACGCCAGCAGCCCCGGGTCGGTCACCGTGGCCAGATCGACCGACCAGATGCCGTCCGGATAGGACTCGATGAGGTCGTGCGCGACCGCGACGGCCAGCCGGCTCTTGCCCGCGCCGCCCGCGCCCACCACGGTCACCAGCCGGTGCGCCGACAGCAGCTCGGCCAGCTCGGCGCGTTCGGCGGTGCGGCCCACGAAGGAGGTCAGCGGGCAGGGCAGGTTGTGCGGCGCGGTGCGTTCGGTGCGCGGACGGGGGAAGTGCTGCTCCAGGTCGGGGGCGACCAGCTGGAAGAGACGTTCCCGGCCGTCGAAGCCGCGCAGCCGGTGCAGCCCCAGGTCGAGCAGCCAGGCCTGGTCGGGCAGGCTGGTGGCGGCCTCGGCGGTGGAGGCGGACAGCAGGATCTGGCCGCCGTGCGCGGCCGCCGCGACCCGGGCCGCGCGGTGCACCTCGGGGCTGGCGTACTCGCGGCCGTGCGGCTCGGCGAAGCCGGTGTGCAGTCCCATCCGGACCTTCGGCTGTGCCTGCGGGTCCGCCCAGGCGTGCGCGTCGAGCGCCCGCTGCGCGCCCGCACAGGCCTCCACGGCGGTCGCCGCGTCGGCGAAGGCGAAGAAGTAGGAGTCGCCCTCGGTGAACAGCTCCACGCCGCCGGCGGACGCGAGGACGGCGCGCAGCACCCGCCGATGCTCGTGGAGCACCGGCCGATAGCCGTCACCGAGCATCTGGGCCAGTCGGGTCGAGCCCTCGATGTCGGTGAACAAGAACGTCACCTGCCCACGCGGCAGGTGTGAACGCTGCGGCACGCGCGGATAACCTCCGCCCCCCTGGAAGTCGCGGTTCATGCTGCCGTACCCCCACCTGCGCGGGACATCGTGAGAACGGGTTGATCGAGCCGCCCGAGGTGCCACCACCTCGGACCGAAGCAGACGATCACTCGCGTGTCGAGCTGCCAACCGTCGTAACGACGACACCGCGGGGCGGATGTGGTCCGTCAGGTCACAACCGGATCACCCGACGGACACCTCGTGCGCATGACGAGCCGGGCGCGGGCAAGGCATACTCGGACGCGTGCGTGACGGGGAGGACAAGAACGAGGCGACGGCGCCGGGCCACGAGCCCCCCGCCGCGCCCGCTGCCGCCGCGACCACGGCGGCTGAGGGCGCGCCGCCCGCTGAGACGGTCTCCGTTGGACAGGCGCTGGTGCGGCTGCGCTCGGCCGCGATGGACGCCGGGCGGGCCGTGGTGCGCGAGTCACGGCGGCCGGTGGGGCGGCTCACCACCATCGCGGGCACGCTGGTCGCGCTGGTGACGGCGGCGACGGTGACCGGCGCGCTGCTGATCCCGGCGCTGGGCGGCGCGAAGCCCCCGGCCGCCGCGGAGCCCTCGGCCTCCAGCGAGGCGCCCTCCAGCGAGACGCCGAGCCCGAGCTTCTCGCCCATGCCCACCGCGACGGCCTCGGCGAGCCCGGCGGCCCGCCCCGCCGAGGCGTTCCGCCGCTGGGCGGAGGCCGCCTCGCCGAAGGTCAACGTGCCGGTGACCGCGCTGCAGGCGTACGCGTACGCCGAGTGGGTGCTGACCTCCACCAAGCCCACCTGCAAGCTGCGCTGGACCACGCTCGCGGCGATCGGCAAGATCGAGTCCGACCACGGCCGCACCAAGGGCGCCAAGCTCGGCGAGGACGCCAAGGCGCTGCCGCCGATCCTCGGGCCGGCCCTGGACGGCACGAAGAACAACAAGCGCATCGCGGACACCGACGCGGGCACGCTCGACTTCGACAAGAAGTGGGACCACGCCGTCGGGCCGATGCAGTTCATCCCGTCGACCTGGGTGGCGTACGCGGTCGACGCGGACAACGACCAGCTCGCCGATCCCCACGATCTCGACGACGCGTCACTGGCCGCGGCGTACTACCTCTGCGCCTCGGGCAAGGACCTGTCGGTCGTCGCCAATTGGAAGTCCGTGGTGCTGTCGTACAACAACGTCGGGGTGTACCTGCAGAAGGTGTACGACACGGCGCAGGCGTACGGCCGGAGCAGCCAGGCGTAAGCATCCGGACGTCCGGGCACAGATCAGCGAAACGGCCCATAACACTACCGTGTGCCACCGCAGCTGCCATCAACCGACACTCAGAGTAATGGTTTGCATACGATGACAGGTGGGACCCTTCCGTTTCGCGTTCCCAATGTGCAAGCTGGACAGGTGAAGGTGCGCGAATGGGATCCCCGTACCGCCGCCGCCACTGAGATCACCTCTCTGGTAGCCCTCCTCAACGAGGTGTCGGCGGTCGACCTACCTGATGATCCGCTGTGGCAAGACGGCATGATGCGCGACTACCTGGCGGTCACCATGCCCGGTGAACGCAAGCTGATGTGGCTGGTCGAGGAGCACGAGGGGGACGCCGCGCGGGGCGTGCCGCCGCTGGGCGCGGGCAGCATCCTCCTGCTCGGAGACATCGGCGTCGTCGAGATTCTGGTCCACCCCAAGGCGCGCCGCCAGAACATCGGCCGCGCCCTGCTCGTCGAGCAGGTCCGGACGGCCCTGCGGCACAACTTCACCACCCTGGGCGTGGAGGTGGCCGGCGGCACCGTCGCGGTCGACTTCTACACGTCGTACGGCTTCATGCTCGCCTTCACCGAGATCCGCAGCGTGCTGCGGCTGGACACGGTCGACTGGTTCACGCTCGGCGACCTCGCCGGCGGCGTGGGCGCCGGGTATCAGATCGAGTTCTACGCCGACGGGCCGCCCGAGCACCTGATCGCGCCGTACGCGGCGGCCAAGGCCGAGGTGCGCGAGAACTACGACCTCGGCGACCTGGAGCTGCGGCCCAGCTCGTACGAGCCGGAGCGGCTGCAGGCCAGCCTGCACACGCTGGCCGCGCGTGGGCTCAAGCTCTACGTGGTGGTCGCGGTCCAGGAGAAGACCGGCGAGGTGGCCGGCCTGACCGAGGTCGTCGTGCCCGCCCAGCGCCCCGGCCGCGCCGACCAGTACGACACCGTCGTCGTGCCCCGGCACCGCGGCTACGGCGTGGGCCGCGCCATCAAGGCGCGCATGCTGTTCGAGCTGCGCTCGGCCGAGCCGAAGCTCACCGAGGTGCAGACCTGGAACGCCGCCATCAATGAGCCGCTCATCAAGGTCAACCAGGAGCTGGGCTTCGTCGCCGATCGTCAATGGCTGGAGTACGAGGGCGACGTCCTGGAACTGGCCCACCGCCTGGGCATAAGCTGATCCGATGCCACGCTACGACTTCCGCTGCCGCGCCTGCGGCGACACGTTCGAGGTGAACCGGCCGATGGTGGCCGCGGGCGACCCCGCGCCCTGCCCGGCCGGTCACGACGACACCGTGAAGCTGCTGACCACCGTCGGCCTCGCCGGCCGCGCGGGCGCCGGCTCCCCCGCGCCTGCCCCGTCCGGCGGTGGCGGCTGCTGCGGCGGCGGCTGCTGCAGCTGACGCCGGAAGCGGCCGGCAGGCGCGAAGATCGCTGTCTCGTGTCAGAACCTGTGGTCAGACCCCAGCTTTGGACACGAAACTCCGATCATGACTGTCCGCCCCGAGACCCACGCCACCCGTGGGGCGGCTAGAACTCGGCGCGCAGGCGGCGGGCGGCGTCGACGGCCCAGTAGGTGAGGATCAGCTGCGCGCCCGCGCGGCGGATGGAGTACAGCGTCTCCATCATCACCCGGTCGCGGTCGAGCCAGCCATTGGCGGCCGCGGCCTCGACCATCGCGTACTCGCCGCTGACCTGGTACGCCGCGACGGGCACGTCGACCCGGTCGCGCACCGCGGAGATCACGTCGAGGTACGGCAGGCCCGGCTTCACCATCACCATGTCGGCGCCCTCGGCGACGTCCAGCTCGACCTCGCGCAGCGACTCGCGCAGGTTCGCCGGGTCCTGCTGGTAGCTGCGCCGGTCGCCCTCCAGCGACGACTCGACCGCGTCGCGGAACGGGCCGAAGAAGGCGGAGGCGTACTTCACGGCGTACGCCAGGATGCTCGTGTCGCGGAACCCGGCCTCGTCGAGGGCGCGGCGGACCACGGCGACCTGGCCGTCCATCATGCCGGACGGGCCGACCACGTGGACCCCGGCCGCGGCCTGGGCCACCGCCATCCGGGCGTACGCGGACAGCGTCGCGTCGTTGTCCACCGAGCCGTCGGGGCGCACCAGGCCGCAGTGCCCGTGCGAGGTGAACTCGTCCAGGCACAGGTCGCTCATCACCACGACGCTGTCGCCGACCTCGCTCACCACGTCCCGGATCGCGACGTTGAGGATGCCGGACGGGTCGATGCCGCCGGAGCCGACGGCGTCCTTCTCGGTCGGGATGCCGAACAGCATGACGCCGCCGACGCCCGCCTGGGCCGCCTCGGCGACGGCCTTGCGCAGCGACTCGCGGGAGTGCTGCACGATGCCGGGCATGGACTTCACCGGGCGCGGCTCGGTGATGCCCTCCTTCACGAACAGCGGCAGGATCAGCTCTGCCGGGTGCAGCCTGGTCTCGCTGACCATGCGCCGCATCGCCGCGGTGGTGCGCAGCCGGCGGGGCCGCACGTTCGGGAAGGACATCGGGCACTCCCTGGCTGTCGGTTTCGGCGCGTCCCCAGTGGTGATCGAGGACGCGCCGATCTCGTGACCTAGCGGAACCGCAGGGCGGTCGGGCCCTGCACCTTGGAGCCGCGGCGCTGCTTGGCGGGCATCGCGGCCAGCCGCTCGCGCAGCTCGACGGCGTACATGGCGAGCGCCTCGACCAGGTCGGGCACCGAGGCGTGCTCGGGCTGCACGTCGACGCGCAGGCCGAACTCGATCGCGGTCTCCGCCGTCTTCGGGCCGATCACCGACACGACCGTGCGCTGGTGCGGCTTGCCGGCGATGCCGACGAGGTTACGCACGGTCGAGCTGGACGTGAACAGGACCGCGTCGAACCCACCCGACTTGATGGCGTTGCGGATCTCCTCCGGCGGCGGCGCCGCGCGGACCGTCCGGTACGCCGTGACGTCGTCGACCTCCCAGCCGCGCTCGGTCAGCCCGGCGGCCAGCGTCTCGGTCGCGATGTCGGCGCGGGGCAGCAGCACCCGGCCCACCGGGTCGAAGATCTCGTCGTACGGCGCGAACTCGGCCAGCAGGCCCTCGCTGGTCTGGTCGCCGGCCGGGATCAGCTCCGGCTGGATGCCGAACGAGCGAACCGCCTCGGCCGTCGCCTCGCCGATGCAGGCGATCTTCACGCCGCCGAAGTGGCGCGCGTCGAGGCCGTGCTCGCCGAACTTCTCCCACACCGCACGCACCGCGTTGGCGCTGGTGAAGATGACCCACGCGTAGCGGCCGTCGACCAGGCCCTTGATCGCCCGCTCCATCTGGGCGGGGGTCCGGGGCGGCTCGACCGCGATCGTCGGCACCTCGCACGGGATCGCGCCGTACGCCCGCAGCCGCGCGCTCATCACGCCCGCCTGCTCCTTGGTGCGCGGGACCAGCACGCGCCAGCCGTACAGCGGCCGCCGCTCCCACCAGCCGAGCTTGTCTAGGTGGGCGACGCCCGAGCCGACCGTCACCACGACCCGGCCGCTGAAGCCGAGCGCCGCGGCGACGAAGCTGTCCACCGACGAGGTGGTCGTGTACTGCGTGTCGCCGGTGCCGTCGCCGGTGATGGCCACCTGGGCGGCGCCGTCGACGCCCGCGGCCAGCAGGCCGTCGCGCACCGAGGCGAGGTCGCCCGCGTCCACGGCCAGCGCGACCGAGCCGTGCCGCACCGCGGCGGCCAGCCCGTCGAAGTCGAGCGTGGTCACGTCGTCCACGTCGGCGGCGGTGCGCACGCCGGACAGCGGCACGCCCGCGTAGGTCGCGACACCGGCCGACTGCGGCACCCCGGGCACCACGGCGAAGCGCACGTTGGTCCGGGCCACCGCCTGGACCTCCTTGACCACGGCGTCGTGGCCGAACGGGTCGCCGGTCACCAGGTGCACCGCGTTGCGGCCCGAACGCGCCTCCGACAGCAGCACCTTCGCCACGTCGCCGGGCACACCCTCGGCGGGGCTGTATTCGGTCTGCTCGCCGGTCTCGGCCTTCAGCGTGTCCAGCAGCGCGTCGGGCACGCTGCGGTCGTACACGATGTGGTCGGCCTCGAGCAGCGTGTCGTACGCACGGCGGGTGAGCAGTCCGGGGTCGCCGGGTCCGGCCCCGACGAACGCGACGTGCCCGGCGGGCTTACGGGTGCGGGTCATTCTGCACTCCCAAGTACATTCTCGGCACCGTCTTCGAGCAGGTCGGCGGCGAGCGCGCGACCGATCTCCTCGGCGTCGGCGAGCGTTCCGGTGCGTGACAGCCGGAGGGCGAACCGCCCGTCCACGCTGATCACCGCACCGCGCAGGTAGATCTCGTCGTCTTCGGTCACTTCGGCCAGCGCGGCGACGGGTGCGCTGCACCCTGCCTCCAGCGTGGCCAGGAAAGCCCGCTCGGCGGTGACCGCCGCCCGGGTGGCCCGGTGGTCGAGCGCCGCCAGGGCCTCGACCAGGTCGGTATCTGCGGACCGGCACTCGACGGCCAGCGCACCCTGGGCGGGCGCAGGCAGCATCAGCATCGGGTCCAGGATCTCGGTGACCTCGCCCGCGCGGCCCAGCCGGGCCAGCCCGGCGCGGGCCAGCACGACCGCGTCCAGCTCGCCGTCGGCGACCTTGCGCAGGCGGGTGTCCACGTTGCCGCGGATGGGCACGGTGGTCACGGGCATGCCGAGCGCCGCGATCTGCGCGATGCGGCGCAGCGCCCCGGTGCCGATGACGGCGCCGGCGGGCAGCTCGGCCAGGGTCAGCCCGTCGCGGGCGACGAGCGCGTCGCGCGGGTCGGCCCGCTCCGGCACGGCCGCGATGGCCAGGCCGTCCGCGGGCGCGGTGGGCAGGTCCTTGTACGAGTGCACCGCGAAGTCGATCTCCTTCGCGAGCAGCGCGTCCCGCAGCGCGGACACGAACACGCCCACGCCGAGCTGCTGCACCGGCGCGGTGGACCGGTCCCCCGCGGTGGTGATCTCCACTAGCTCGACCGGCTGCCCGGTCACCTCGGTGACCAGGTCGGCCACGGTCTGGGACTGCGCCATGGCGAGGGCGCTGCCCCTGGTGCCGAGGCGGAGCTTGGTACCCATCAGGCACCCCCCTTCAGATCCGGCACGTCGGCGACGGTCGTGTGGTCCGGCGATCCGGGGATCACCGAAAGGTCGAACAGGTCACGCAGCAGGCGCGCGTACGCCTCACCACCGGGCTCGGCGGCGAGCTGGCGCACCCGCACGGTCGGCTGGTGCAGCAGCCGCTGCACGATCCGGTGCACGGTGTGCGCCACGTCGGCGCGCTGCTCGTCGGTGAGGTCGCTGCGGCGCTGGGCGAGCCGGCGCAGTTCCGCGCTGACCACGTCCTCGGCCCGCGCCCGCAGCGCGGCGACCGTCGGCGCCACCTCGGCGCCGCGCAGCCAGCTCGCATACGTCTCGACCTCGCCCGCGACGATCTCCTCCACCGCCGCGACCTCGCGGTCGGCGGCCGAGCGGCGGCAGACCGGAGCCCCGGCCGCGCCCGGATCGAGCACGGTGCCCAAGCGCGCGACGTCGACGAGCCGCACCCCGTCGAGAGCGGCGACCGCCGGCTCGACGTCGCGCGGCAGCGCCAGATCGATGATAGTCAGGATCTTGGGAGACCCGGCGCGCGCCGCTCCGACGTTCTCCACGGTGAGCACGTGCTCGGCCGACGCCGTCGCGGTGATCACCACGTCGGCCGTGGCCAGCAGCTCGGGCAGCCGGTCCATCGGGGCGGCGGCGCAGCCGTACGCGTCGGCCAGCCGCTGCGCCCGGTCCAGGCCGCGGTTGAGCACGGTGACCGTGCCCGCGCCGCGGCGGGTCAGCTCGGCGACGCTCAGCGCGCCCATCGCACCCGCGCCCACCACCAGCCAGTCGCCGTCGGCGGCGGTGACGGCGTGATCCAGCGCGGCGCTGACCATGCTGCGGGGGGCGTGGTCGATGCCGGTCTCGGCGTGCGCCCGCTTGCCCACCCGCAGCGCCTGCTGCAGCAGCTCATGCAGCACCTTGCCGGTCGCGTCGGCCTCGGTCGACTGCTGGTACGCCTCGCGGAGCTGGCCGAGGATCTGGGCCTCGCCGGCCACCATCGAGTCGAGCCCGGCCGCGACCCGGAACACGTGGCGCACGGCGTCCTGGCCGTGGTGCACGTAGAGGGTGTTCGCGAGCTGCTCGGCGGGCACGCCGGACAGCTCGGACAGCACCTCGCCGAGGCGGCTGAGACCGGCGTGGAACGCGGGGACCGCGGCGTAGACCTCCACCCGGTTGCAGGTGGAGACCACCACGGCCTCGGCCAGCTCGCCGCCGGACAGCAGTTTCGGCAGCGCCTGCGGGCCGTCGACCCGGGACAGCTGCTCCAGCAGCTCCACGGGCGCGGTCCGGTACGACGCGCCGACCACGATCAGGTTCACGCGGCCACCTCCCCCCGCGCGGCCACCGCCGTGCCGTTGACCTCCGCGATGACGCGGGCCACCCGTCCCCGCGACGTCGTGCCCTTGGCGCCGTTGCGCGCCTCGGCACCGTTCTGGTCGGCCCCGTTGCGGGCCCCTGAGCCGTTCTGGTCGGCCCCGTTACGGGCCGACTTGCGGTGCTCGTGGAACGAAAGGATCTGCAGCTCGACCGCCAGGTCGACCTTGCGGACGTCCACCTGCTCCGGCACGTTCAGCACGACCGGGGCGAAGTTCAGGATGCTGGTGACACCGGCCGCGACGAGCTGGTCGGCGACCGCCTGGGCGGCCCCGGCGGGCGTGGCGAGCACGGCGATGGAGATGCCCTCGGTCTTCACGACCTCGGGGATGTCGGCGACGTGCCGGACCGCGAGGCCGTTGATCAGCTCGCCGACCCGGCTGAGATCCGCGTCGAACAGCGCGGCGATACGGAAGCCGCGGCTGGCGAAGCCGGCGTACCCGGCCAGCGCGTGGCCGAGGTTACCGACGCCGACCAGGGCGACGGCGCGGCGCATGTTCAGGCCGAGGATGTACTCGATCTGGCCGACCAGGGGCTCGATGTCGTAGCCGACGCCGCGGGTGCCGTACGACCCGAGGTGAGAGAGGTCCTTGCGCAGCTTGGCCGAGTTCACCCCGGCGGCGCTGGCCAGCCCCTCACTGGACACCGTGTCGTGCCCGGTCTCGGCGAGGTGGTGCAGGGCACGCAGATACTCGGGCAGGCGGGCCACCGTCGCCTCGGGGAGGTCCGGGAAATCCGGGACCGCCGAGGGAGTGACCGCGCCGACACGGCCGGTGATCCCGGCTTCGTGACCGGTGCGCTGCTGACTCATGAGACTCCGTGCCGAACAAGGCTTAGACCCCCGATCACATGGCCGAACGGCTCTGTGCTAGCGGGGAACGTCGAGGTAACAGAGTAGGCGCTTGTGAAGGGGTGCACAAATCGCGATCTTGAAAGCGCGCCCATCCGGGATCACGAATCGGCCAGAATGCCCCCGCGGCATGTGTGCCCCCACTCTGGCCGAACCGCTCTCCACCCGTCACGGAGAGTCGCCGAAACGGCGGTTCGCCACGGGTATCCGGATGGGCGCTGCTCCGCGATTATGTCGCAACCATGACATCGACCCACAAAACACGCCCACCCGAATCACTGCATATACGGGTAAAAGCGGCAAATAGCCACCAAGCGCCCGCAGACATCGATCACCAGGTGGGGCGGCGAGATGAACGTCACGCCGCGAGAGCGACGGCCTCCAGCAGCGTGTCCGCCACCGGGACGCCGTACGCGCGCAGCCGGTCGGGGTCGGTGAAGCCGCCGGTGTAGAGCACGCAGCGGGCGCCGACCGACTTCGCCGCGTCGGCGTCGTCGATCGAGTCGCCGATCAGCACCACGTCCGCCCCGTCCAGGCGCATCTCGCCCAGGTGCCGCTTCAGGTGGCCGGCCTTGTGCGCCTGCTCACCGCCCAGCCGCTCGGGCAGGCCGTCGACCCGGATGAAATGCGAGGTGAGCTGGTAGCGGTGCACGGTCGGGATCAGCTCGCGGTGGAACCACATGGACAGCAGCGACTGCGTGCCGGTCCAGCCGCGCAGCGCATCGAGCGCGTCGGCGGCCAGCAGCAGGGACTCCAGGCCGGTCCGGTAGTTGTCGTGGAACACCCGGTCGAGGGCGGCGAACTCCATCTCGTCCACCGTCCGGCCCAGCACCGAGCCGTAGTACTCGCTGATGGGACGGCGGAAGTCGCGGCGGTGCTCGTCGGCGGTCACCGCGATGGACCGGCCCGGCGCGGCCGCGGCGAACGCCGCATTGGTGGACGACACGACCAGGTGCAGGTCGTCGATCAGGGTGCCGTTCCAGTCCCACACCAGGTGCTTCGTGCCGCGCTTCATCGTGCCAATTTACCGTGCGAGATCACGGCGCAGCCGCTCCTCCTCCACCCGCCAGTAGCCGTGTTCCCGACCATCGAGCATGACCACCGGGATGCGGTCGCCGTACTCGGCCTCCAGCTCCCGGTCGCCGGTGATGTCGATCTCCTCGTACGGCTCGCCGATGCGCTCGAGCGCCTCCACCGCCACCTCGCACAGGTGGCAGCCGGGCCGGGTGTAGAGAGTCAGCCTCGTCGTCACGGACGTCATTCTCGCAAGGAGCGGGGTCCGCGTGTCAGAGCATGCCCTTGCGGACCTTGCCGATCACCGAGTGGGGCAGGGTGTCGGCGAACTCGATCTCGCTCGGGCACTTGAACCGGGCCAGGTTGCGCGCGCAGTGCGCGGCCAGCTCGGCCGCCGTCACCTCGCTGCGCGGTGCGGGCACCACCACGGCGCGCACCTGCTGGCCGGTCATCGGGTGCGGCGCGCCGAGCACCGCGGCCTGCGCCACCGCCGGGTGCGCCAGCAGCACCTGCTCCACCTCGGCCGGGTACACATTGAACCCGCTGACCAGGATCAGCTCCCCGAGCCGGTCCACCAGGAACAGGTCGCCGTCGCCGTCGGCGTACGCCACGTCGCGGGTGGGCCACCAGCCCGCCGCGTCCGGGCCGTCCCGGCCGTCGGGCCAGTACCCGGCGAACACGTTCTCCCCGCGCACCACGATCTCGCCCGGGTCGGTGCCCGGCGAGTCCGGCACGCCGAGGTCGAGGTCGTCCTCGTCGTCGGCGGCGAGCGCCTCGCCCGCCCGCCACACGTCCTCACCCGCCCGGTTGACCAGGCGCAGCTCGACGCCGGGCAGCGCGCGGCCGATCGAGCCGGGCTTGACCGCGGGCGCGGCGATGGTCGAGGTGAGCACCGGGGCGGTCTCGGTCAGGCCGTACCCGATCTGCACGGTGTGCCCGGTCAGCTCGGTGAAGCGGGCGGCGGCCGCCGGCTCCAGCGCGGCCGCGCCGCACACCGCGAGCCGCACCGACCCCAGCCGCTCGCCGATGTCGGGCAGCGCGCTCCAGGCCAGGAACATGGGCGGCACGCCGACCAGCACGGTGATCCGGTGCTCGGCGATCAGCGCGGCGGTCCCGGCCGCGTCGAAGTCGGCCACCAGCACGCCGCACGCGCCGTGGAAGAGCACCTCGCCGAGGCCGGTGTTGAGGCCGTACGCGTGGAACAGCGGGATGGCCAGCAGCACCACGTCGCCGGGGCCGAGCGGCGGCGGCTCGACCGCGGCCAGCTGGCGGTGGTTGGCCAGCAGCGCCCGATGCGGCAGCATCGCGCCCTTGGGCGCGCCCTCGGTGCCCGAGGTGTAGAGCAGCAGGGCGAGTCCCTCCCCCGCCTCCTCGGCGGGCGGCTCGCCCTCGGCCGACGGCAGCCGGTCCAGCCCCTGCGGCACCGCGCCGGCCAGGCCCGCCCGCAGCGCCTCCGGCGCCACCAGCAGCTCGGCGCCGCTGTCGGCGAGCACGTGGCGCAGCTCGCGCGGGGTGAGGCCGGGGTTGCACGGCACCGCGACGTGCCCGGCGCGCAGCACCGCCAGCAGGGTGACCGCGAAGTCGAGGTCGTTGCGCAGCGCGATCGCGACACGCGCGGGATGCCCGGCGGAAGCGGGCAGGCCGAGCGCGCGCAGGCCGCGGGCGGCGGCGTCGACCCGGGCGTCCCACTGCGCCCAGGTCAGCGTCTCCTCGCCCGCGCGCAGCGCGATGCGGTCCGGCCGTGCGGCGGCATGGTTTCGCAGCAGTGTGGCGAGGTTCACGGGGGCTGAGTTTTCCACAGCGGACGGCCCCCGCCTATCCCCGTCGTTTCACATCCGCGACACCGGGCCGTGACAGCAGGTTCACCCGGCCGGGTGAGGTGCACCCCCGTCATTGGCACAGACCTGACACACGCAGCGGGGCAGGGCGCACACGTTGTGCGACGACACCTGCGGGTGAGCGGACAACATTTCGGTCCGGCGTGCAACTGACTCCACACCGCTGGGTGAGCTGTGGCCCTATCATCCTCAGGGTCGGTTCACCCCTTTTGCCATGAGTCGACACCCCTCAGCCAGAGGAGGCCTTTGTGCCGTTTATCGCACCGAACGAGTACGTAACGGGTGTTGTGCGGCTTATGGTGGAGACTGCCCGGTATGACGGTGGTCGCACGCGCCCGCCGCACAGCCGGAGCGGATCGGTCTGGGGGCATGCGGAGGTGGCGGGATGAGTTCTCTGTTGTTCGGCGATGAGCTGGTCACCAGCGAAGTGGCGGCGGCCCGCCGGGCCCTGGTCGACGGCCTGAGCCTGCTCCGCACTTCGCTCAACGAGATGCTGGCCACGGCGGTACGTGGCGACGGCGGCACCCAGCGGATCCGCACCCGGCAGGGCAACGACGCCGCGGTCCGGCACCAGCCCCCCGGCACCAAGCCGGTCGGCGGCCGGGTCAACGGCACCCGCAGCGGCATGCCCACCCAGGTGAGCGGAGCCACCGCGGCCGACGGGGACACCCAGGTGCTGCCCGCGGTCGAGGAGGGCGGCGCCGGCACCGGCGGCACCGGCTACCCCGACCGGCCCGATCCCAGCGACGCCGCCCACGAGGTGTGGACGCTGGTCGAGCGGGCCCAGCAGGGCGACGCCGAGGCGTTCGGGCTCATCTACGACCGGTACGTCGACACGGTGTTCCGGTTCATCTACTTCCGGGTCGGCAACCGGCCGCTGGCCGAGGACCTGACCTCGGACACCTTCCTGCGCGCGCTCAAGCGCATCAGCAGCTTCACCTGGCAGGGGCGCGACCTGGGCGCGTGGCTGGTCACCATCGCCCGCAACCTGGTCGCCGACCACTTCAAGTCCGGCCGCTACCGGCTGGAGGTCACCACCGGCGACGTGCTCGACGCCGACCGCGAGGACCGGGGCCCCGAGGGCAGCCCGGAGACCGCCGTCGTCGACCACATCACCAACGTCGCCCTGCTGACCGCGGTCAAGCAGCTCAACCCCGAGCAGCAGGAGTGCATCGTGCTGCGCTTCCTGCAGGGCTTCTCCGTCGCGGAGACGGCCCAGGCGATGGGCAAGAACGAAGGCGCCATCAAGGCCCTGCAGTACCGCGCCGTGCGCGCGCTCGCCCGCCTGCTCCCCGAGGGGTTCCAGCCGTGAACGTGATTCATGTCACTCGGAGCGGTCACAGGCTTCGAGCAGCCGTAACTGATCGTGCCCTGGTCCCGTTTGACCGGGTGCGAGCGGCAATCTCGACGCTCGCCTCAGCAAACACCGCGATCAGCGAAGGGGGGTGCCCGCGGTGAACACGTCCCTGTTCGATCGCCGGCGCGCCGAGCGCTTCGCCCAGCTACTCGACGAGGCCAACGGTGGCCGCCGTCACCACACCCGGTCCCGGGTCGACGACCAGCTCACCGAGCTGGTCGTGGTCGGGCAGCAGTTGCGCACCGTGACGCTGCCCGGCGTGCCCGAGGCCGCGTTCAAACGGGATCTGCGTGCACAGCTGATCGCCACCGCGGAACGCGACGGCATCGGCGTCACCGCCCGACCGGAGGCCGGCGACCGCGGCAACGCGGCGTGGTCGGCCCGCACCTCAGGGCGGGCCCGCGCCCGGGGTGCGATCGTGGTCGGCATCGCCGCCGGCACGCTGGCGCTGTCCGGCGTGTCGGTGGCGAGCGGTGAGGCGATCCCCGGCGACGCCCTCTACGGCGTCAAGCGGCAGACCGAGAAGGCGCAGCTGGCGCTGGCCGGCTCGGACCTGTCCCGGGGCCGGCTCTACCTGGAGTTCGCCCGGACCCGGCTCAACGAGGCGCACGCCGTGCGCACCGACGCCGGCGGGTTCGCCGCGGCGCTGACGGACATGGACAGCGACACCACCCAGGGCGTACGGATGCTCGTCACCGCCGCCATGGCGCGGCGGGACACCTCCGCCCTGGACGCGGTCGACCGGTTCGTCGCCGACCAGCGCATGCTCGTCGGGCAGCTGCTCGACGGCGGCACCACGGACCGGGACAAGGTCACCGGCTCGCTGGCGCTGCTGGACCGGATCGAGAAGCGCTCCGCCGCCGCCCGCACCGCGCTGGCCTGCGGCGCCGGCACCAACGGCAGCGACAAGCTCGGTGCCGTGCCGGGAGCCTGCGCCAACGCGGTGTCGTCCCAGCCGAACCGGCCCGAGCAGCAGCGCGAGCCGCAGCCGAGCAAGGAGAGCGGCAAGCCCGAGGCCAACGGCGGCCCGAGCGCCCCGGCCGCCTCCGCGGCGCCCAGCGCGTCCGCCTCCCCGGCTCCGGCACCCGACGGCCAGCCCGAGCAGACGCAGGACGAGGGCCTGCTCGACGAGCTGGGCCGGATCCTCGGCGGCCTGCTCGGCTAGCGGAAACGCACGTTCGGATCAGGGGCGCGGCACCGATGAGGTGCCGCGCCCCTACTGCGTGTAGCGGCCTCCGGCGCATACGCTCTAGCCGTCACGTGGCACGAAGGACGCCGTCCGCAGAAGGAGGGGCCATGGCACACCGTCGCAGTCCCGCGCCGACCGCCGCTATCGCGAGCGAGGCGGGTCCCGCGGTGCCCGCGCCCGTGTCCGCGCCGATATCCGTGCCCGGCACCACGCCGGTCACCGCGCCCGACCGCACCGCGGCCGCCTTCTTCGACGTGGACAACACGATGATGCAAGGCGCCTCGCTGTACTACTTCGCCCGCGGCCTGGCCTCCCGCCGCTACTTCACCACGATCGACCTGGCCCGGTTCGCCATCAGCCAGGCCCGCTTCCGGCTGCTGGCGGCCGAGCACTCCGGCGACATCTCGCAGGCCCGTGAGGCCGCGCTCGCCTTCATCCAGGGCTGGCAGGTGGACGACGTGCAGCGGCTCAGCGAGGAGATCTTCGACGAGCTGATGGCCGACCGCATCTGGTCCGGCACCCGGGCCCTGGCCGACCAGCACCTCGCCGCCGGGCAGCGGGTGTGGCTGGTCACCGCCGCCCCCGTCGAGCTGGGCCGGGTCATCGCGTCCCGGCTGGGCCTGACCGGGGCGCTGGGCACCGTCGCCGAGATCCGCGACGGGGCGTACACCGGCCGCCTGGTCGGCGAGATGATGCACGGCCCGGCGAAGGCGCACGCGATCGAGGCGCTCGCCGCCGCCGAGGGGCTGGACCTGGCCCGCTGCACCGCGTACAGCGACTCGATCAACGACGTGCCGATGCTGACGACGGTCGGCACCGCGGTCGCCGTAAACCCGGACGGGGCGCTGCGCCGCATGGCCCGTACGCAGGGCTGGGACATCCGCGACTTCCGGCACGGCCGCAAGGCCGCCAAGGTCGCCGTGCCGGTCGCGCTCGGCGCGGGCGTGCTGGCGGGCGCGGTCGCCGGTGGCATGGCGCTGTCCCGCCGCCGTAAGAAGCTGTGACCGCCACCGCGGACCGGCCGCCGCTTACCCGCGTCGTCTCGCTGGTCGCGGCGCTCGGCGCGAGCGCGGCGATGCTCGCCCTGGACCCCCGGCAGCCGCCGCCCCCACGCCGCACCGGCGAGGTGCCGCTGTCGGTCGCGTACGCCGGTGCGCACGTGCTCGACACGCCGGGGACGCTGCCGGACGGTGCCGCGTACACCCCGCTGTTCTTCCTGGACGCGGGACGCTCGGTCGGCACGGCGGCCAGCCCCGGCGGGGCCGACGTGCGCCTGCTGCTGCGCTCCGGGGACGGCCTGCGCGAGCTGCGCCGGCTGCCGCGGGACCAGGCGGGCGAGTTCGCCGGATTCGCGAGCGACGGAGCCGAGCTGGTCTGGGTCGAGCTGACCAGCGATCCCGACGGCGCCGGGCGCAGCCGCATCTGGGCGGCCCGGCTGGACGGCGGCCCGGCGCGGGTGGTCACCGAGGACACCGGTGCGGTGATGCTGTTCGACAAGCAGGGCGACCTGGCCCTGCACGACGGCCGGGTGAGCTGGATGGCCGACAGCGGCCGCGAGGGCTACTCCGCGCTGCGCACCGTGCCGCTGGCCGGTGGCACCCCCGAGGTCCGGGAACTGGCCGGCGGGTACGCCATCAGCGCCTGGCCGTGGCTGGTCAGCGAATCGGCCGCCGACGCGGGCGAGGTGACCGCGACCAACATCGACTCCGGCCGCCGCTTCACCGTCGGCGTACGCCCCAACGAGCTGCTGACCTGCTCCCCGTCCTGGTGCCGGTCGATCGTGATCGGCAGCACGGAGGCGTCCACGGTCATCGAGCTGACCCGCCCGGAGGGCGCGGAACGGGTCCGCACCGTCAGCGGCGCGGTCGCCTCGGCCGTGGCCGACGTCGCGCTGCTGGACCGGTTCGAGATCTACACCCGCTCCAGCCCGGTGGTGACCGGCAGCCGCCTGCTGCTCTACGACCTGAGCACCCGCGAGCTGGTCCAGGTCAGCGACAACGCGGGTCGGGTGGTCGCCCGCGGCGGCGTGCTGTGGTGGTCCACCGGCGACAACGAGACCCTCGTCTGGCACGCGCTCGACCTGCGCGGACTCTGATCGCTACCGCAGGCCGTAGAGCGTGGCCAGGTCGACGAGCACGACCTCGCCACGGTCCGCCGCGGAGCGCAGCTCCGGGGTGAAGCCCGCGCCGCTGTAGCAGGCCAGCCTGGTGGCCGCCGTGTCGTAGCGGCCACCAGCGACGATCAGGTCGCGGATGCGCCGCAGCCGGGTCAGGTGCGGCACGCCCATCACCTCGTTCCATTTCGCCTCGCCGACGGACAGCAGCGGCGGCTTCTGCGCACCGTCGGACACCCCGACGACCGCCACGTCCACCTCGTGCGCCGCCTTCGCGGCGGCGTCGTTGACCACTCCCGTGCCGACCCGGGCGGGCAGGCCGCCCAGCAGCTCGGCATCGTCGTGGTACAGCGCCCACTCGCGGCAGACCTGCTCGAAGCGGGGTCCGATCACGTTGCTTTCGAAGCGCCGTTTCGCCTGCTGCCAGACGCGGGTCGCGCTGCCCGGCCGCTCCAGCTGGCTCCAGACCGGGCGCATCACCGCGCCGTAGAAGCTGATCAGCGGTTCGGCGATGCGGTAGCTGCTGCGGTTGTCCCGGAAGGCGTCCGCGTCGCGGGCCATCAGGCCGGCGTCCTCCAGCACGTCCAGCGGATGAGCCACGTCCGCCGCCTTCCGGCCCAGGAAGCTGGCGATGCCGCCGCGGGTGGCGTTGCCTTCGGCGACCGCGGCGAGCACGGAGTGGTAGAGGGCGGTGTCCCGCAGGTCGGGCTCCTCGGCGAGCAGGTAGCGCGCCTCGCGGAACAGCGGGCTCTCCGGGTTCAGCACGGTGCGCGTCACCCAGGCGTCGAAATCGCCGGCGTCGGCGGGCGAGTCGTTGCGGGCCAGTTCACGCCGGTAGGCGGGGGTGCCACCGACGACCGCGTTGACCATGAGGGCCAGCCGGGGGTCGCTCAAGCCCCAGAACTCGGCGGCCAGCCGGTGGTCGAGGGTGCGCACCACCATCTCCAGTCCCGCCCGGCCGCGCAGCGGCGCGTTGCCCGCGAGCAGGCCGCCCATGAACGACATCGCCGAGCCGCAGAGCAGCAGCCGGGTGCGGGACTCGACCCGTTCCGTGCGCAGCGGCCCGTATGCCGCCTGGATGATCGACGGCAGGGAGGGGTTCGCCTTGGCCAGGTAAGGGAATTCGTCCAGCACCACCGGCACCGGCCGCTCCCGACCGAGGGCCAGCAGCGCGTCCACCGCTTCGTACCACGAGGTCAGCCGGATCGGCGTGGCCGGACGGGTGTATTCGGTGAGCGCCTCGCCCAGCCGGTGCAGCGAGTCGGCGTCGGTCGCCTCGGTCGCCCCGAAGAAGAAGCCCCCTGCTGCCCGGCAGGCCGCGTCCAGCAGGAAGGTCTTGCCCTGGCGGCGTCGGCCGGACACCACGCCGAGGGTCGCTCCGGCCTGCTCGTCGAGGATGAAGCGGCTCAGCGCGGCCCATTCGTGAGCCCGATCGAACATCGCCGGCGGCCTGGACAGCATCCGCGCCCTCCTGGATTTGTGGGACCACAGTTATGGTAACTGTACTCCCACAAACCTCGGCATCACTCGCCGAAGGGGTCGGGGCGCAGCTCCAGGGTCTCGCGGAGCATCGTCTGGATGGTCTCGCGGACCTGGTCGGCGAGGTTGAAGACGACCGCGGGATCGTCGGCCGCGTCGGCGTACGGCTCCGTGTCGATGGGCTCGCCGAATCGGATCAGCCACTTGCTCGGCAGCGGGACCAGCCCCAGTGGCCCGAGCCACGGGAACGTCGGGGTCACCGGGAAGTACGGCGCGCCGATCAGCCGGGCCAGCGGCTTGATGTTGCCGAGCAGCGGGTAGATCTCCTCGGCCCCGACGATGGCCACCGGCACGATGGGCCGGCCGGTGCGCAGCGCCGCCGAGACGAACCCGCCCCGGCCGAAGCGCTGCAGCTGGTATCGGTCGGCGAAGCGCTTGCCGACGCCCTTGAACCCCTCCGGGAAGACGCCGACCAGCTCCTCCTGCAGCAGCAGGCGCTCCACGTCGGGGTTGCAGGCCAGCGTCGCGCCCGACTTGCGGGCCAGCTCCGACACGAACGGCATGCGGAACACGAAGTCCGCGCCGAGCAGCCGCAGGTGCCGGTGCGCCGGGTGCTCGTCGTGGCAGGCGACCGAGAGCATCAGCGCGTCCAGCGCGATGGTGCCCGAATGGTTGCCGACGACCAGCGCCCCGCCCTCGGCGGGCAGGTTCTTGACGTCGATCACCTCGGTGCGGAACCAGCGGTGGTAGAGCTGGCGCAGCAGCGGCTGGAACACCTGGTCGGTCAGCTCAGGGTCGAAGCCGAACTCGTCGATCTCGTACTGCCCGGACAGACGGCGGCGCAGGAAGGCCAGCCCGGCGGCGACCCGCTCGTCGAACTCGTCGTCGATCTCGGGCGCGATCTCGGGCCTGGTCACCTGGCAGCCCCTCTCCGTTCGCGTACCGTCCGGATCATGTCGAGCAGCCGCTGCTCGGCGGCGGCCACCCGGGCCGGGGTGATGACCGCGCCGGGCTCCTGGGCCCGGACGAAGTCGTCGAAGGCGGCGGCGGTCGAGCGGGGCGTGAAGCCATACTGCCGGACCAGCCGGGCGGTGTCGACCACCCGTCCGTGCACGAACAGGTCCACCTGGTCCAGGCTCAGCCCGGCGACGCCGCGGCGGAAGGAGGCGGCGGCGTGCATGGCCGGCTCGGGCACCGGCAGCTCCAGCCGCCCGGACCGGCGCACCGCCTGCGAGAGCGTGAGCGTGCCCCGCCCGGCCACGTTGAACGTGCCCTGGTGGTCCTCCAGCACCGAGCGGCGCAGGATCTCCAGCGCGTCGTCGACGTGGATGAACTGCAGCCGCGGATCGCGCCCCAGCACGGTCGGCACCATGGGCCGGGCCAGGAACTTCAGCAGCGCGGTGTCGGCCTGCGGCCCGATGAACGGGGCGAAGCGCAGCACCGTGGTGACCACGCCGGGACGGCGGCGGCGGAAGCCGCGCACGTACGACTCGATGTCGAGGATGTCCCGGCCGTAGCCGCCGCGCGGCACGTCCCGGGGCTCGGTGTCCTCGGTGAACACGGCCGGATCGCGGAACGACACCCCGTACGCCGCGGTGGACGAGCGCACCACCAGCCGGCGCAGCGACGGCATCTGCTGGCAGGCGGCCAGCAGCTGGAGCGTGCCGATGACGTTCTGGTCCTTCATCGCCGCGCGCCCGCCCGCGGCCGGGTCGGGCGAGGACATGATGGCCAGGTGCACCAGCGCCTCGGCGCCCGTGCCGATCAGCGAGGCGGCGCCCTCGGTCAGATCGACCTTGCGCAGGGTGATGCCGCTGAGCAGCGGCGCCAGCTCGGCGGGCGGATCCGTGCGGTCGACGCCGATCACCCGCTGAACCCGGGGGTCGGCGGCGATGCGGGCGGCGACGGTCGCGCCGAGGAACCGGCTGACGCCGGTGACGATGACGACCCGGGGTGCGCGTGCGCGGTCACCGGCAGAGCCGGCGGCTGCCGCGGTCATGACGCGCCTCCCCGGGGCGGCGAAGAATGGTCGAGAGGCACCGCGGACCCGGCGGGCATCACACCCGCCGTAGGGTCCCACAGTTCCACGCCCAGGTGTCCGGCTAGCTCACGGCACCCGGGCGCGTGCCTCACTTGCCGAGACGGCGACGCTGGACGCGGGTCTTGCGCAGCAGCTTGCGGTGCTTCTTCTTCGCCATGCGCTTGCGGCGCTTCTTGACCACGGAGCCCATACGGCATCCCCTCGAAGTTGACGGTGGTGGAACCCGTTCAGGGTAGCCGAGCAGCCGTGGGCGCACTGCCAGGGGTCACCGTCCTAGTGAGGCGGGCCGCCTCACTGCTCCGAGAAGGCCCCGCGCAGGTACTCCTGAACGGCCTGCTCAGGGACCCGGAACGACCGCCCGACCCGTACCGCCGAGAGCTCCCCGGAGTGCACGAGACGGTAGACGGTCATCTTCGAGACCCGCATGAGCGTCGCCACCTCGGCGACGGTGAGAAACCTGACCTCCGCCAGCCGGGCGTCCGGCCGTGCTGATCCGATCATGAGCAGCCCCACCTCCCTATGCGACGGGCGGGTTCCTGTGTATTGAGTACGTTACCGGGACGGTTGTGACCGATGCGAGGCTTTCGCCAAGATCAGGCCGCGGTACGCCGGATGAACGCGGCGCAGTCGCGCTCCAGCGCCGCCCACGCCACTCCGAAGACCTGCGGCGCGACCTCCGTCACGGCCTTGCCGTCGTGGACCACCCGGTGGAAGAAGTCGACGAGCTTCGCCTCGCCGAACCGGTCCGCCAGGTAGCGCACGGTGAGGCCGCTGACGCCGTAGCGCGCGACCACCTGCCACGCGGGGGCGTCCCGCGGCGGCAGCGCGCTCTCCACGTCGCCGTCCCACTGCTTCATCAGCCGCCGGATGTCGGTCAGCCGGAGGTAGTCCTTGACCGGACGGCCGTTCAGGCCCGCATACTCGGCCAGTCCCTCCTGCAGCCACCACAGTTCGTCGTCGTCGTCGTCGCCCAGCCCGGCCAGCGACGCGGCGTGGGCGAGTTCGTGGCGCAGCACCCCACCTGCCGTGCTCGGCCCGCTGTCCCGCTCGTTGAGCACGATCTCCCAGCGGTCGGGGCCCACCCGCACCGCTCCGCCGCTGACGTGCCGGCCCGGCTTCCAGGAGAACCAGGTCCCCCAGGCCCCGTCCCCGGCGTGGTAGACGACGTAACGCGGGGGCAGCTTCCCGGGCCGGGCGAGCCGGTCGGCGACCTTGGCCGCCTTCTCCGCCTCGGTCAGCAGCCGGGCGAGCCGATCCTCGTGCTCCGGCGTGGTCGCGACGACGGTCCGCGGGCCTGCCACCGCGACCAGTTCGGCCACCTGCCACGGATGCGGCGACGGCTGCACCTGCACCGGCGCCCACTCGCGCAGCAGCGCGCGGCCGTCCGCGATCCGCCACCGGGTGGCCGCCCGCGCCGGTGCCGACGAGCAGATCGGGGTGACGAAGCACGGGGTGCTGCGCAGCTCGGTGATCCAGACCTGGCCGTCGGGCGCGGGCAGCGGGTGGGTCGGCTCCTCGGTCCAGGCCGCGACCTGCATCGCCCGCAGCGACCGGAACTGCCGCCGCAGCCCGTCGCGCACCTTCACCTCGGCCGCCGGGTCCACCACGGCGAGGTAACCCTGCTCGTCCCCCGACAGCAGCGCCTTCTGCTGCGCGACCAGCGCCGCGCCGATCCGGTCCTTGATCCACGCCTGCCGGTCCGCCAGCGACGCGCCGAACCCGGGGCTCGGCACGGAGCCTTCCGGGGCGGGCCCGCCGCCGGTGACCCGGTCCCGCAGCCACGGGAAGACCAGCACCGCCGCGCCGCCCGCCGCCAGGCAGGCCACCACCAGCAGCACCGCGAGCAGCACGATGAGCCGCCCCCAGCGCCGCCGCGGCGGCGGCGCGACCACCGGCCACGACGGGACCTGCGGCGGGTAGCCGGGCACCCCGGAGACGGACGGGTGCGCACCCGTGCCGTGCGGCTGCACGACAGGCCACGCCCCGCTGCCGTGCTGCGGCCGCACCACGGGCCACGCCCCGCTGCCGTGCTGCGGCGGTGGCGGCTGCGCCGCTGGCCAGGCGCCGCTGTCATGCTGAGGCTGCACCACCGGCCACGCGCCACTGCCCGTGGGTGGCTGCACCACCGGCCACGCGCCACTGCTGTGCTGCAGCTGAGGGGACGGGTTGCTCCCCGTACCCGGCGCGGGCGGTGCGGCGGCGGGCGGCACGGTCGTGGGCAGCACGGTCGTGACGTCCGGTGCCGCCGGGTCGGCGGGCAGCGGCGCGACCGTGATCGGTGCGGTCGGCGGCTCGTCGGGTGGGGGCGGGGCCGACTGGGCAGCCATGATCACCGCGGACGGGGTCGGGTCCTCGTGGTCCAGCGGCAGATGGTCGTCGGGCAGCCCCGCGCCGCCTTCGGCCCACGGATCGACCGGGCCGGTCCCCGTGTCCTCGAACGGCTGCCAGCCTGCGGGCAGGGCCGGGCCGGCGGCGTCGTTCGCGTCCTCGGGGTGCACGGACGAGGACGCTACCAACGTGCGGCACCGCGCGACAGCCCCGCGCGCCGCAACCCGCCGGACCTGCTAACGGGGCTACTTCTTCGAGACCAGGGCGCGGGCGAAGAAGGTCAGGTTGGCCGGGCGCTCGGCGAGCCGGCGCATCAGGTAGCCGTACCACTCGGTGCCGTAGGGCACGTACACCCGCACGGTGTGCCCGGCACGGGCGAGGCGGGCCTGCTCGTCGGGGCGGATGCCGTACAGCATCTGGAACTCGAACTCGGCCGGGGAGCGGTCGAACCACTTGGCCCGGTCCTGCGCGATCGCGATCAGGCGGGGGTCGTGGGTGGCCAGCATCGGGTAGCCCTCGCCCGCCATGAGGATGTTCATGCAGCGCACGTAGGACTTGTCGACCTCCAGCGGGGCCTGGTACGCGACGTGCTCGGGCTCCTTGTACGCGCCCTTGCACAGCCGCACCCGCGATCCGGCGGTGGCCAGCTCCCGGCAGTCGCTCTCGGTGCGGCGCAGGTACGCCTGCAGCACCGCGCCGGTGCCGGGGTGGTCGCGGCGCAGCCGGGCCAGGATGTCCAGCGTCGAGTCGGTGGTGGTGTGGTCCTCCATGTCGAGGGTGACCGTGGTGCCGATCGCCGCGGCGGCCTCGCAGATCTCGCGGGCGTTCTTCTCGGCGAGCTGCTCGTCGAAGGCCTGGCCGAGCGCGGACAGCTTCAGGCTCACCTCGGCGGTGGCGACGGTCACCTCGCCCGTCTGCTCGCCGGGCACGGCGCGGCCGGTCAGCCCGGCCCGGCCCAGCTCGGCCAGCAGCTCCAGGTACGCCTCCTTGGTGGCGTTGGCCTGGTCCGCGGTGAGCGTGTCCTCGCCCAGGTTGTCCAGCGTGATGGTGAGTCCGGCGTCCGCGAGCTGCCGGGTCGCGGCGAGCGCGTCCGCGGTGCCGGTGCCCGCGACGAAGCGCCTGACGACGTCGCGGCTGATCGGTGCGGTCTCGACGAGGTGTTCCACCTTCTGGGACCGGGCGGCGGCGAGGATCACGGAGCGAAGCATGAGGGCAGCGTAACGCGCGTGTGCCGGGCCCCTCCGGGGACACCGGTTCTTGTATACAAGAGCACTGTTCGATGTCTCGACTGTCCGGTAGTTGTCCGCGTCGGCTACAACATTCCACGTGACCGACAAGAACCCGCTCCGCTCCCCCGCTGTGATCATCGGCGGCGTGGTCGTGCTGGTCGCCGCCCTCGCCTGTGCCATGGACGATGACGACGACTGCGACAGCCAGCCCGCGCCGCGCCAGACCGTGTTCGCCGCCGGCAACTCGGGCATCCGTCTGGCCGAGCCGCCGGCCTCCGCCGAGCCGCTGCCCGCCTCCGGCGGCTTCGGCACGCACCTGGCCTCCTGCGGAGGCTGAGCACCGGTGCGGCGTCATCAGATCGAACCCCGCCCGGACTGGCGTGAGACGGTCCGGGCCCAGGGCATGCTCTACTCCGACACCAAGCTCGACGACGGCGCGACCACGCCGTACTGGGACGAGTCGGCCTGCTACTCGTTCACGCTGGACGAGGTGCTGCGGCTGGAGGAGGCGACCGAGGAGCTGCACCGGATGTGCCTGGCCGCGGCCGCGCACGTGGTGGAGCGGGGACGCTTCGCCGAGTTCGGCATCCCGGAGTGGGCTCGGGCCGAGGTGAGCCGGGTGTGGCGGGAGCAGCCGCCGACCCTCTACGGCCGGTTCGATCTCTGGTACGACGGCAGCGGCCCGCCCAAGATGCTGGAGTACAACGCCGACACCCCGACCTCGCTGATCGAGGCGTCGATCATCCAGTGGTTCTGGCTCACCGACACCCGGCCGGGCCTGGACCAGTGGAACAGCATGCACGAGCGCCTGATCGAGGGCTGGCGCGGGCTCGCGCCGCGGTTCGCCGAGGGTCCGGTGTACTTCGCCTGGTCGAACCTGGAGGAGACGTTCGAGGACCTGATGACCGTCGGCTACCTGGCCGACACGGCGCACCAGGCCGGCCTCGACGTGCGGGTCACCCCGATGCTCGACATCGCGTGGGACGGGCGCCGCTTCCGCGACAGCGCGGGCGACCCGATCAACACGATCTTCAAGCTGTACCCCTGGGAGTGGATGGTCGCCGAGCCCTACGGGCGGCTCGCGCTGGACCCGGGCACCCCGACCACCTGGATCGAGCCCGCCTGGAAGCTGCTGCTGTCGAACAAGGCGCTGCTGGCCGTGCTGTGGGAGCTCTACCCCGGCCACGAGCTGCTGCTGCCGGCGTACCTGGACGGCCCCCGGGACATGACCGAGTACGTGGCCAAGGCGCTGCTCGGCCGCGAGGGCGCCAATGTGCGGATCGTCACTGCGCAGGGCGAACAGTTCACCGACGGTATCTACGGCGAGGGCGGGCACTGCTTCCAGGAATTCCGTGCCCTGCCGTCGTTTGACGGCAACCACGTGGTCCTCGGGTCCTGGATGATCGACGGCGAGGCGGCGGGCCTGGGGCTACGCGAGAGCACCAAGCTCATCACGGACGGTCACGCGCGCTTCATCCCCCACTATGTTGACACCCCACGCACGCCGTAGTTGCACTACCTTTGTCGGGTGAACTTCGATGCGTACGCCCGAACGGCTGTTGATCTTGTCAACGCGCCGCTGGACGACCTGAGCCAGCTCCGCGCTGTCCTGCCGGGGCCGGACTGGATGTGCGAGGACGCCACCGAACGCGACCTGCAGGTGTTCCGCAAGGCCCAGCGTCGGCTGCGCGAGGTGTTCGAGCACGGCGCGAACGGCCGCGAACGTGAGGCCGTCAACGAGCTCAACTCGCTGCTCGAAGCACATCCGGTGCACCCCCGCATCTCCGGCCACGAGTCCGGGAACTGGCACATCCACGTCACCAGCCGGGGCTCGGCGGTCAGCGCCGAATACCTGGCCGGCGCCGTCTGGGGCCTGTCGGTGTGGCTGTGCGAGTACGGCAGCGCCCGCTTCGGCGTCTGCGCCGACGACCGCTGCGGCAACGTCTACCTGGACACCTCGTCGAACAACTGCCGCCGCTTCTGCTCGGAGCGGTGCGCCACCCGTTCCCACGTGGCGGCACACCGCGCCCGCAAGAAGGCCGCCATCTCCGAGCACGGTCCCGCCGCGGCCCGGCTCAAGCCCGAGGTCCCCCAGCAGGCCAGCCTGACCCCGGTCGGCTGACCTCACTCCTTCCATGACCGAAGCTCCCGCCCGGCAGGGCGGGAGCTTCGCTCGTCGAGGGGCGCCGGTCAGGCGCGGGCCGCGCTCGGCGCGGACAGGTGCGTACGGGCGAACTCCAGCGCCTCGGCGAGGTCGGCCTCGCGGGCGGCCCGGCTGCCCGCCTTGCGGGTGGCCACCTCCATCGCCACCGAGCCGGTGAACCCGCGCTCGGCCAGCGACTCCAGCAGCCGGGCGCACGGCTGGGTGCCCCGGCCGGGCACCAGGTGCTCGTCCCGGCCCTCGCCGGTGCCGTCGCCCAGGTGGATGTGGGCCAGGCCCTCGCCCATCGCGTCGGCCATCTCCAGCGCGTCGGAGCGCGAGGCCGCGCAGTGCGACAGGTCCAGCGTGTAGGAGTCGTAGCCGGTCTCGGTCGGGTCCCAGCCCGGGTGGTACGGCACCACCTGGCGCTTGCCCATGCGCACCGGGTACATGTTCTCCACCGCGATGCGCACCCCGGTGTGCCGGTGCGCCAGCTTCGACACGGTGTCGGTGAAGCCGCGCGCGTAGTCGCGCTGCCAGCTGAACGGCGGGTGCACCACCACGGTCGGCGCGCTCAGCGTGTCAGCCAGGATCACCGCGCGGCGCAGCCGCTCCTTCGGGTCCGGGCTCCAGACCCGCTGGGTGACCAGCAGACACGGCGCGTGGATCGACAGCACCGGGATGCCGTAGTGGCGGGACAGCCCGCGCAGCGCGCCCGCGTCCTGGCTGACCGCGTCGGTCCACACCATGACCTCGACACCGTCGTAGCCCAGCGACGCCGCGAGCTCGAAGGCGGCGGCGGTGGGCTCGGGGAACACGGACGAACTGGAAAGAAGCACCGGCACGGACACGCGTTCCAGGGTAGCCCCGGTCAGCCCGTAGTCAGCTGATCCAGGCGGGTGAGGATGACACCTTCCCGCAGCGCCCACGGACAGATCCGCAGCTCGTCGACCCCCAATCGCCGCATTGCGGCCTCCGCCACAACCGCCCCGGCGAGCAGCTGATGGGCCCGGCTCGCGCTCACACCGTCCAGTTCGGCCAGCGCCGCCGACGGGATGCGCTGGATGAAGCCGCGCACCTGGTGCAGCCCGCGCCGGGTGAGCGCGCGCGGCGCCCACAGCCCGTCGCCGCTGGGCGCGGCGCCGGCCAGCCGGGCCAGCGAACGGAACGTCTTCGAGGTCGCCGCCGCGAACTCGCAGCCCCTCAGCTCGTCCAGCTCGCGGTGCATCAGCTGCTCGTCCACGTAGGACTCCAGCGCGGCCAGCTCGGCGGCGCCGGGCGGGTCCGCGGCCAGCCAGCGCCGGGTCAGCCGCCCGGCGCCCAGCGGCAGCGACACCGCCACCGTCGGCGACTCGTCGATGCCCGCGGCCAGCTCCAGCGAGCCGCCGCCGATGTCCAGCACCATCAGCCGCCCCGCCGACCAGCCGAACCAGCGGCGCACCGCGAGGAAGGTCATCCGGGCCTCGTCCTCGCCGGAGAGCACCTTCAGGTCGACGCCGGTCTCCTCGTACACCCGGCGCAGCACCTGGGCCGAGTTGGTCGCGTCGCGGACCGCCGAGGTCGCGAACGCCATCAGCTCCTCCGCGCCCAGCTCCTCGGCCGCGGCCTTGGCCTGCGCGCACGCCTTCACCAGCGCGTCGGCCCCGGCGACGGTCAGCTCCCCGGCGCCGCCGAGCTGCTCGGCCAGGCGCAGCCGCTCCTTCAGCGAGCGGGCCGGCCAGGGGTGCGCACCGCGGTGCGCGTCCACCACGAGGAGGTGAACTGTATTGGATCCGACATCGAGGACACCGAGCCGCATGCGCCTACGTTATCGGTGCCCGCCAGCGCCGTAGGCTGGGACTCGTGGAGCACGAGGGAGAGACTTCGCTGGACTTCCCGCGGGAGTGGCTGGAGTTCGCCGACCCGGCGGACCCGAACCATCTGATCCGCGCCGACCTGACCTGGCTGCTGTCCCGCTGGACGTGCGTGTTCGGCAGCGCCTGCCGGGGCATCATCGCCGGCCGGGAACAGGAGGGATGCTGCTCGCACGGCGCGTTCTTCACCGACGCCGACGACGTCAAGCGGGTCAAGGCCGCGGTCAAGCGCCTGGACAAGGCGCATTGGCAGCACCACGTACGCGGCTTCGACAAGTGGACCGAGCTGGACGAGCTGCACGACGAGAAGCCCGCCCGGCGCACCGCCACGCAGAAGGGCCCCGACGGCGAGGAGGGCCCGTGCGTGTTCCTCAACGACGGGGGCTTCCCGGGTGGGGGCGGTTGCGCGCTGCACGCCCAGGCGCTGCGCGACGGGGTGCACCCGCTGGAGTACAAGCCCGACGTGTGCTGGCAGCTGCCGATCCGCCGCGACCAGCAGTGGACCAAGCGCCCGGACGACACCAAGGTGCTGGTCTCCGCGATCGGCGAGTTCGACCGGCGCGGCTGGGGTGCGGGCGGCCACGACCTGCACTGGTGGTGCACCTCGTCGCCGGACGCGCACACCGGCGCCGAGGCGATGTACGTCAGCTACGCCCCGGAGCTGACCGCGCTGATCGGCGAGCAGGCGTACGCGAAGCTCGCCGAGCTGTGCGCCGAGCGGGAGAAGCGCGGCCTGATCGCCGAGCACCCGGCCACCGTCGCCGCCCGCGAACGCACCACGCTGAAGCTGCTTGCCCCGCGGGATAACCTCGAATCATCCCGCGCCGAGCGGGCCTGAGCAGAACCCGCAGGAGTCAGCATGAGCGAGGAGCAGGTGCGCCGGGCCCCGGCGCCGCCGGACGTACATGACGAGGAGCGCCTCGCCGCGCTGGACGACCTGTCGGGCGAGCCGGGACCGGAGGGCTTCGCCGCGGCCGTCGACGAGATCGTCTCCGTGCACACCGACCTGCTGGCCCGGCTGGCCCAGTGAGCGAGGTCTACGTCCCGACGTACGCCGACGTGCTGGCGATCGCCGGGCGGCTCGGGGTCGCCGTACGCGATCCGGGCCTGGTCGAGTCTGCGGTGGCCCGCCCGCGCAGCACCGCCTTCGGCACGGAGATGTATCCGGACCTGTGGACCAAGGCGGCGGCGCTGCTCCAGTCGCTGACCCGCAACCATCCGTTCGTGGACGGCAACAAGCGCATCGGCTGGATCACGGCCACCGCCTTCCTCACCGTCAACGGCGCGGTCAGCCGCCGCCGGCTCGCCGCGCTCGACCAGGACGTCGCGTACGACCTGGTCATCGCCGTGTGCACGGGCGAGCTGCGGGAGATCGAGGACATCGCCCAGGCGCTGCGCGAGCTGTACTGACCGGTCAGGGCTCGAACTTGTAGCCCAGGCCGCGGACGGTGACCAGGTAACGCGGGGTGGACGGCTCGGGCTCGATCTTCGAGCGCAGCCGCTTCACGTGCACGTCCAGCGTCTTGGTGTCGCCGACGTAGTCGGCACCCCACACCCGGTCGATCAGCTGGCCGCGGGTCAGCACCCGGCCCGCGTTGCGCAGCAGCAGCTCCAGCAGCTCGAACTCCTTCAGCGGCAGCTGCACCGGGGCGCCGTCCACGGTCACCACGTGCCGCTCCACGTCCATCCGCACCGGCCCGGCCGCGAGCGTGCCGCCCGCCACCTCGACCACGTCGGTGGTCTGGCGGCGCAGCACCGCGCGGATCCGGGCGACCAGCTCGCGCGGGGAGTACGGCTTGGTCACGTAGTCGTCCGCGCCGATCTCCAGCCCGACCACCTTGTCGATCTCGCTGTCCCGTGCGGTGACCATGATGATCGGCACGTGCGAGCGCTGCCGCAGCTGCCGGCACACCTCGGTGCCGGACATCTCCGGCAGCATCAGGTCCAGCAGCACGATGTCGGCGCCCGTGCGGTCGAACTCGGTGAGCGCGGCGGTGCCGGTCGCCGCGACGGAGACCTCGAAGCCTTCCTTGCGCAGCATGTACGACAGCGCGTCCGAGAACGACTCCTCGTCCTCGACCACCAGTACGCGGGACATCACGCCCACCTTTCGCAGTTGCCAGTCAGCCGGTCTGAGCCGGTCGTGCGGGGTTCGCGGCCGCCGCCGTGGGGTCCACGGCCGGTGTCGCGAGGGTCGGAGCGGGCGCGCCGGGGGACGGCGACGTCTCGATCTCAAAGGAGGCGGGTAGCGGAAGCATCGCCTCCGGGGGTCGGGCGGGTAGCCGCAGGGTGAACGTCGAGCCACCGCCGAGGCGGCTGCGCACGTCGACCCGTCCCCCGTGGTTGGTCGCGATGTGCTTGACGATGGCCAGGCCCAGCCCGGTGCCGCCGGTCGAACGCGAGCGCGCCTGATCGGCCCGGTAGAAGCGCTCGAAGACCCGGTCGAGATCGCCGGGGCCGATGCCGATGCCCTGGTCGGAGACGCTGATGTCGACCCGGTCCCCCTCGGCCAGCGCGCTGACCACGACCGCCGACTGCTCGTGCGAGTAGGCCACCGCGTTCTCCACCAGGTTGCCCAGCGCGGTCGCGAACTGGTTGTCGTTGCCGTACACGGTCAGCCCGCGGGTGCCCACGGTGACCAGCTCGATGTGCTTGGCGGCCGCGTTCGTGCGGGCCCGGTCCAGCGCCTCGGCGATCACCGCGTCCACCGAGACCGGCTCCGGGTCGGGCAGCCGCTCTGCGCCCTGCAGCCGGGACAGCTCCAGCAGCTCCGAGACGAGCCGGCCCAGCCGGGTGCTCTCCCGCTGGATCCGCTCGGCGAACCGGCGGCTGGCCGCCACGTCCTCGGCGGCCTGGGCCGCCGCCGCCTCCGGGTCGGGCTGCTCGCTCGCCGGTTCGGTCGCGTCCAGCAGCGCCTCGGCCAGCAGCTGCAGCGCGCCGATGGGCGTCTTCAGCTCGTGGCTGACGTTGGCCACGAAGTCACGCCGCACCCGCTCCACGCGGTGCGCGTCGGTCACGTCGACGGCCTCGATCGCCACCAGGCCGCCGCCCACCGCCACCGCGCGCAGGTGCACCCCCAGCGGGGAGTCGGCCAGCTCGCGGCCCCGCGGCAGGTCCAGCTCCACCTCGCGCGGCACGCCCGTGTGGCGGACCTGGCCCGCCAGCGTACGCAGGATCGGGTGCGCACTGATCGCGCCGGGCACCCCGCTGGCCCGCAGCATGCCCATCGCGCGGGCCGCGCGGTTGGCCAGCACCACCTGGTCACCGCCGTCGAGCAGCACCACCCCGACGCGCAGCGCGTCCAGGCTCTTGCGGCCCAGCCCCGCCAGCGGGTCGTTGGACAGGGGCGCCCCGAGACCCGACGGGCCGAGCGCGTTGACCGCGGTGGCGGCCTGCCGGTGGGCGCGCCAGCGGGCGTAGAGCAGGCCCGCGATCAGGCCCAGCACGACGCCCACGGCGACGGCGAGCATGATCGTGCCGCCGCCGGGTGGCGCTGCCAGTGGGTTCACGATGCGATCGTAGGTCAGACCGCTCCCCCAACGTTCCGCCACAATTCAGGTATAACGCGACCAAAACCGGCATTGGTTGCACAGTGTTCACCGTCGCGCCTGCTCTCGTTCACCGATGTTCACCTTACGGCCGTCCGCGCCGCCTACCGTGATCCGCGACCCCCTCCACCGTTCTCAGGAAGTGATCAATGCGCGAGGAGTTCCGTGCCGACCTGCTCGAGGTCGGCCGCCTGCTGGTCTCCATGGCCGAGGCGGTCCGCACCGCGATGAGCGCGGCCACCACCGCCCTGCTCAGCGCCGACAAGGAGGGAGCCGAACGGGTCGTCGCCCGCGACGAGGAGATCAACGCCCTGTTCCGCTCCGTCGAGGACAAGGTCCTGCGCCTGCTCGCCCAGCAGGCCCCCGTCGCCTCCGACCTGCGCATGGTGATCACCTCCCTGCACATCGGCACCGACCTGGAGCGCATGGGCGACCTCGCCGAGCACGTCGCCAAGTCCGCCCTGCGCCGCCACCCCGCGGTCGCCGTGCCCGCGGAGCTGACCTCGATCTTCGGCCAGATGGCCAACGTGGCCGACCGCATCGCCGGCAAGATCACCCTGGTGCTGGCGTCCCGTGACATCGAGCGCGCCGCCGAGCTGGAACGCGACGACGACGCCATGGACGAGCTGGAGAAGGCGCTCTTCGCCAAGCTGCTCGACCAGAGCTGGACGCACGGCGTCGAGTCCGCCGTCGACACCGCGCTGCTGGCCCGCTTCTACGAGCGCTACGCCGACCACGCCGTCAACGCCGGCCGCCACGTCATCTACCTGGTCACCGGCGAGTCCTGACCGTCGCGGCGCGCACCCGCGGCCGCGCCGGGGCGGCGCTGGACGCAAGATCGGCAGTTCGTGTCGGAACCTCGGGCCTGGCCACAGGTTCCGACACGAACCAGCGATCTTCGGCGGGCCGCCGGAGCCCGCTCACGACTGCCAACGCCGGGTCGGCACCACCCGCTTGCCCAGCCGGCCCAGGTGGTCGGCGAACTCGCGCTGCGGTCCGGGCAGCCCGTGCACCAGCATCACCTCGGCCGCGGCGGCGCTGTTGACGATCGAGACCAGCCCCTTGCGGTCGGCGTGGGCCGACAGCCCGAACCTGGCGATCCGGGCCTTGACCTCGATCGTCTCGGTGTCCATCAGGAACCGGGTCTCCTCGCCGTCGGCCAGCGCGAGCAGCGCGGCGCCCGGCGACTCCTCGTCCTGATAACCGGCGAGCAGCAGCGCGGCGGCCGGGTCCGGCAGGATCGACCGGGCCCACTGCACGGCCGGGCCGGCCGTCAGCATCCCCGAGGTGGTGATCACGACGCCGCGCCGGAACGACGCCATCAGCTCCCGGCGGCGGTCGGGCGGGACCTCGCGCACCTGGCCGCCGAAGATGCGCAGCGGGCTGTCGCCGCCCTCGCTCTGCTGCTCGTAGATGCGGGTGATCTGCCGGGCCATCCCGTCGACGAGCACCGGCACGTCCGGCAGGTGCCGCCGCAGGGTCAGCGCCACCTCCTGGGCCCGCCCCAGCGCGAACGCGGGCACCAGCACGCGCCCGCCCGCCGCCACCGTCTCCGCCACCGTGGCGAGGAAGTTCTGCACCTCGAAGGCGCGGGGCGAGCCGCCGGGCCGGCAGTGGGTCGACTCGATGACCAGCAGGTCGGCCCCGCGGGCGGAATCCGCCAGCACGAGGCCCGGCACCGTCGCCTGAGGCTGGTCGGAGACGTCGCCGGTGACCACCACCCGGCTGCTCCCCGCACGGACCACCACACCCGCGGCGCCCAGGATGTGCCCCGCCGGGAACAGCTCCACGGTCACCCCGTCGTGCACCTCGACCTCGGTGCCGAACTCCGCGGTCCGGATGCCGCGCCGGGCCGCGCCCGCCTCGATGGGGCCGTACGGCAGCGCGGCCGCCACGCCCGCGGCCAGCTCCGCCCGCCGGGCCCGCTCGAACACCTTCACCGAGTCGGCCCACATCGTCGGCAGCAGCGCCGCGGTGTCCGGCGTGCAGATGACGGGCAGCGCCGGGTGGTCGGCCAGCAGCGCCGGCACGTAGCCCGCGTGATCGTTGTGCGCGTGGGTGACCACGACCGCGTCGATCCGCCCGGCCCGCGCGACGGCGATCTCCGGCGGCCCGACCTCGCTCAGCAGCTGGCGCGAGCGGAGTCCGGCGTCGACGAGGATGCGTACGTCGCCGACCTCCACGAGCATGCACGACCCGCCGATGTCGGTGCCCCCGCCCAGCGGGACGAGCGAGATGTCCCTGCGCCGGGTCCGCGCCGGAGGCGGCGGCGACGGGACCCGCATCGCATCGAGCACCGCGAGGAACGCGCCGGGGTCGACGCCCGCCGTCGCCAGTGCCCCGGTCAGCCGCGAGGTCACCTGCTCGGCGCCCTCCCCCCGCTGCTCCCGCTCGCGCGGGTCGCCGTCCGGCGGGGCCGGCCGCGCGGCGCGGGCCAGCACGTCCGCCGCGTGCAGCAGGTCACCGCCGCGCCGGCGCTCCACCTCCAGCTGCGCGCGCAGCGACTCGATGACGGCGAGCGCCTCGTCGCGATCGGTGAGCGCGGCCTCCAGCTCCTGCCGGGCGGCGTCCCGCTCCCGGGTGGCCCACTCCAGGCGTCCCCTGGCCAGGTCGCGCGCCGCCTTCACCTCCGCGAGGGTGCGCGCGGCCCGCTCCGCCCGGCGCTCGTCGACGGTCGGCGCGGGTTTCGGGGCCGGTCGCACCTGCGCCGGCACGAGCGCCCGGGGATCGACGGCGAGCCGCACCGCCGCCTGCTCCGCCACCGCCGGGTCGGGCCCGGTGAGGTCCCGCAGCAGCGCATGGTCGGCCGCCAGGTCAGCCGCATACCGCTCCGCGAGTTCGCCGCGCAGCGTCCCGGCCCGCGCGATGACCAGCAGCAGGTCCGACCGGTTCGCCTCCGCGAACCGTTTGCGGTCGATGCCCCGGCCCGCGTAGGCGGGCGTGGCCAGCACCTGACCCGCCGCCTCCTCGACGAGCACGGCCAGCAGGCGGTGCGTGGTCCGGCTCACCGCGCGGCCGCCCGGGTGGCCGCCGCCATCACCGGCTCCACCAGCAGCTTGCCGTCCTCGGTGCTGGCCACGAGCAGCCCGAGCGTACGCAGAACGTCCACCACGTCGCCCAGCCCGCGGTAGCCGAGCGCCACCAGCCCGGCGGCGCGCAGCACGGCCGCCGCCGGGTCCTCCGACTCCGCGTGCATCGCGAGATACTCGGCGACCTCCTGCGGATCGGCCTGCTCGTCGGCCAGCTCACGGACCAGGAAGCGCCAGGCCTCGTGCAGCACCTCGTCGGCCCGCGCGCCGGAGGCGGCGACGAGCTCGTCGGCGCGCGCCGGATCGGACAGGTGCAGCCGCAGGCCGCCGAGCGGGTCGACCCGGGCGTCGCCGTCCTGGTCGCGGGACAGGTCCTCGGCGACCTTGTTCACGTTCATCGGCCAGCCGCCGGTCATGGTGAGCAGCTCGTTGCGGGAGGCGTCGTCCTGGAACGGCAGGGTGGTCTCGGTGAGCCACAACCGCAGGTCCGTCTCCTCGTAGCGGCGCAGCCCGGTCAGGCCGGACGAGGCGTCGGACTCGTCGGCGACGGTCGGCCATACCGCGGCCTGCCTCGGGCTGGTCACCAGGACGATGCCCAGCGTCCCCCCGGAGTGGGCGGCGATGAGCTCCCGGGCGGTGCGCCAGGTGGTCCGGGCCACCTGCGGGGTGGCCGTCTTGAGGTCGACGACCACGACGGCGTGCCCACCGGCGGCGAGCATGGTGGCCTGCTGGCACTCGTGCGCGATGTTCGTCGGGGTGGCCTCACGCAGCTGGCTGCGCCGCACCCCGGTGATCGTGTCGTGCTCGTCGCGCATGGCCCGGATGCAACGCTCCATGGTCAGCGCCGCCGAGCCGGCGATCATACGGACCTGGCTCCGCGGCGACAGCAGGTCCGCGATCTGCTGGGAGGTCAGCGGGCCGCGGGTGGGGCCAGTGCCGAACGGCGGGCGCAGCAGGCTTCCGTCGAAGCTCTGCGGCAGCGGCATCGAGTGCGCCTGATCCAGGAACTCGTCCACCTCCTCGCGCGAGCCGAGCAGGTCGAGCACGTTCGGCGTACGCAGCCGGTACCGGCCGCTGGCGTACGACAGCACGCCCAGGTCGACGCACTCGTCGAGCAGCGCCCGGAACTCGCCGGACCGCACGTTCTCCGCGGCGAACCCCTGCGGCCACCACTGCTCGCATTCGGCGCGCAGCACGGCCGCCGGCAGCGCCGAGCCCGCACCGTTCGCGTGCGCGTGGAAGGCCACGCTGTAGGCGATGACCTTGTACCGCAGGTCCAGGTTCAGCGTCCAGTCGAAACGTTTGCGGAACGCCGTCCGCAGGCTGTCGTCGGCCCATACCGTCTCGACGTCGCCGTCGGTGACGTTCTGCGGCGGGGCGTCCGCGGCCAGCGGCACCCGCTGCAGGTTGCGCAGCAGCTGCGCCCCGAAGAGCTGGATCAGCGCGGGCTGGTTGTTGGCCAGGGCCAGCACCCGGGGCGCGTGATCCTGGTCGCCGAAGCGGTAGCCGAGCGCGTGCAGCGGTTTGGTCAGCAGATCGTAGGCCGCCTGCGGCGCGAGCGGGCCGACGCAGACCGGATCCCCGAAGTGGGCCAGCGGATGGTTCACCAGGCGCTCGAAGCGGGCCGTCTGGTGCAGGCCGGCGAAGACCACCTTCACCGATCGCATGGTGCGCTCCATCAGCTCCTTGAACTGGGTGACGTTGGTGAACCGGCCCTCGGCCGCATCGGCGTCCAGGAAGAAGTCCGACTCGTCCAGCAGCAGCAGGAGCTGGCGGCCCGGCCGGGCCGCGATCCAGGCGGCCACCTGCCTGATCAGCGCGGGGGCCAGCTCACCGGCGGGCACCTCGCCCGAGACGATGCCCTTCTCGGCGAGGCTCGGCCACAGCGTCGACCACACCGCGTCAGCCGGCACGGCCTGACCGACCTTGTAGATGGAGAGGTAGACGGCGTGCCGCGACACGTTGTCGTCGAACTCCCGCGCCGCGGCCCGCAGCAGCGCCGACTTTCCGAGCTGGCGGCCGCCGTAGACGATGCAGGACCCCATCATGTCCACGACCTTGTCGCGCTCCTCGGCCCGCCCGTAGAACATCTCCTGGGGGACGAGCCCGGCGACGTCGGGGGTGAACGGCGTGGCGGAGGTGAACGGCAGCGAGACGGCCATGGTGGTGTCGCGGCTCGGCTCCGGCTGCGCGACGAGGTACGCGAACGCCGCCTCGTCGATCACCGCGGTGACCGGCAGCCGGCGCCCGCCGCTGCCGCCGCGGAACTCCGTGGCCAGCTCACGGCGTGCGTTCACGCCGAGCGTGCCGAAGTAGAGCACCAGCACGGAGTGGTCGGTCGGCTCGCTGCGCAGCAGCTCGATCAGCTCGGACGCGGTGGGCGAGCGCCACACCGCGAGCAGCCGGAGCGTATCCCCCGACGGGCTGATCGCGCTGCCGAACGCCGGGATGACGGCATTGCCGGCGGTCGCGCGGACGCCGGTGAGGTGCATCCAGTAGGAGCGTCCGGCAGTCTGGCCGCGACGGCCGGTGGGGGGCGTGTTGGCGCCTTCCACGAAGAAGCCGAGCCGCTCCAGCACCTCCTTGACGCCACCGAGTTTCGCGTCCAGCGCCCGCACCTGCGCCAGCGCCGTCCACTGGCTGATGCTGCTTGCGGCCCCCCGGGCCCGGATCTGGGAGACGTCGATCCCGGCGCCGGCCAGCGCCTCGCCCAGCGGACCGGTCGCGGGATTGCGTCCCTCGTCGATGGCCTGCTTCAACTCGGTCAGGAGCGCGGTGGTCGGGGCCTTTCCGGTGGAACCCGCGAAGAGGGCGGGGAAGACCGGGTGGAACAGCCGCAGGTGGTCCACGTCGTCGTGCGGTCCGGGCAGCTCGCGCCCGCTGCGCACGGTCTCCAGGTACTCGTTGGCGGTGGTGAGGTCGCCGTCGTCGATCCGGCTGGCGACCCGGGCAACCGCGGCGGCCGGAATCTCGGCCTCCCGGAGCTGGTCGCGGGCGGTCTCGACGGCCGCCCGCGCCTTGTCGGCCCGGTCTTGCTCGATCCGGGCGACGTCGGTCAGCATCGCGTCGTAGTCCCGCCGGGTGCCGCGCGTGCCCGAGGTGTGCTCCCGCACCCGCGACGAGAGGTCGGCCCAGTCGTCGGCGCTCAGCCGGCCGTAGCGGCGGTCGGCGTCGATGCGGGTGGCCGTGCCCAGCGCGAGCTGGTCCAGGCGCTCGGCCGAGGCCGCCACGGCCCGCTCCCGCGCGGCCGACAGCCGCTGCGCGAGCTGGGGATCGTCCGCCCGCAGGACGTCGATGAGGATCTGCGTGCCCACCTGGTCGTGCCGGGCCGAGCGTTGCTCGAAGGCCCGGTTCCAGCCCGCCTCGCCGTCGTTCAGCGCGTCCATGGCGGCCGCGATGTCGTGCGGCGTCGGCGGGCGCGACGGCTCCAGGGACGGCGCGATGGGCAGCTGGGGTGCCAGCGCCAGCTGGCCGTGGATGAGCCGGTCCGCTGCCAGCTCGGCGCCGCGCAGGGTGGTCTTTCCGTCGAGCAGCTCCAGCGACTCGGTGAGCAGCGCGAGGCCCGCCGCGGTGGCCGCGTCCCGGGCCGGCTGGCCGGTGTGCGCGAACGCCGCGAGCTGGTCCAGAGCCTGCTCGCGGATGCCGTTCACCCGGGACCGCAGCTCCGCCATCGGGTCCGCCATCCACGTGCCCGCGGCCGGGGGGCGGGTGAGGTTCTCGGTCGCCTCCACCCACTTGGTGAGCAGGTCGGTGACGTCCGCGGTCCACTCAAGGATCTTGCCGCGGGCCTTGGCCTCGATGCGCTGGCGCCGCTTCGCGGACGAGGAGCGGCGCGTGTCCTGGTCCAGCGCCGCCTCCAGGACCGATTTGGACCTCAGCTCCCGCACCCGCTCCCGCACGACCGCGAGGTCGTCGAGGCTGCGCGAGCCGCTCGCGACGATGGTCAGTGGTGCGCCGAGGAAGCCGCCGGCCGCCATCCACAGCTGCCACAGCTCGGTCGCGGCCGCGTACCGGATGGTGCGGGACGGCCCGGACAGCAGCATCTCCCGCGCCGCACCGGTCAGCGCCGCGTGCTCGGCCTCGGCGCCGGCCGCCTCCGCCACCGCGTCGGTGCTGCGCGCCGTCAGGTAGGCGCCGCTGTAGATCGCGTTGAGCAGCGCCTCGGTCAGCTCCTCGACCGCCGCGCCCGCCTTGTTGATGCCGGGGGTGACGTCGCGCAGCGGCCCGGCGGCGCCCGCCGTCGGCGACAGCAGGCCCGCCCGCACCGACGCGGCGTACACCAGCATCTGCATGTCCGGGCGGTCGCTGAGCGCATCGGCGTCTAGCTGCCGTGCGGTGTCCGCGAACGCCGCGGCGTTGGACCCGGCCGAGCTGCGCATCGCCACGGCGTGCGCGGCGAGCCGGTGCGCCGCCACCACCGCGGCGGGCGCCTCCTGCGCCTGCATCAGCCACGAGGCGAGGACGAACCGCCCTTCGGCCAGCAGCCGCACGTGCAGGGATTCGGCGTCGGGCGGGGCTCCCGGACCGGCGGCGTCGTCGGCCGCGGTCACCTCGTCGGCCGGGCCGCCCACCGGCACGGGGACGGTCAGCTGGAGTCCGGCGAGGACCTCCTCAAGGCTCGCCGCCGGGAGGGCCGCCGTCTCCGCCGCGAAACGCGGCGCGGGCACCTTTGCCGACGTTCCGGCCGGTGACTGCGCAAGGGGACCGGCCGCGACGACGTCGTCCGCCGTGCCACCGTCCGCCACGCCGGTGTCCGGCACCGCCGTTTCCTGCGGCGCGGTGTCCCGCGGCGAGGCGTCCTGCGGCGCGGGTGCGTCGTCCGGCACGGCCCCGCCGTCCGGCACAGGGCCGCCGTCCGGCACGGGTTCCCCGTCGTCGGCAAGGCTGAGGCCGCCGGATGCCACGTGCATGATGAGCAGGGACGCGACCGGCAGGTCCCGCTGCACGGTGCGGGCCAGCTCGGTGACCCGCTGCGGGTCGCGGCCGCCGATCTCGATCGCCGTCAGCAGGGCGTCGAGCCCGGCCAGGACGGCCGGATCGGCGCTCGCGTCGACCGACGCGGCGAGCTCGGCCACCTGACGCGCCTCGTTGGCCACGTACTCCGGGGCGCGCAGCGAGGTCAGCCGCCGGACCCGGGCCACCTGGCCCAGGGAGTCCATCGCCGCGGACAGCTCGTCGAGCCGCAGCCGTGCCTCGTCGAGCGTCTGCGGCGCGGGCTCCTGGGTGACCACCGCCACCTTCTCGAAGAACGCGTTCAGGTTGTCCACGAACCGGCCCACCCGCGCCAGGTCGCCCTCGGCGGGCAGGCGGCCGGCGTCGACGGCCTCCACCAGGCCCGGCAGGACGTCGGCGCGGATCTCGCCGAGCGCGTCCGTCACGACGTCGCACAGCGCGGCGAGATCGCCCACGTCCTCCGGCGACACCTCCTGCCCGTGCGAGCCGTTGCCCCAGGCTGCCGGCGTCCGCCCGACGCCCACCCCGGTGTCCGGCGGCACGGCCGCATGCTCGTCCGGCCGCGCGGGCTCCACGGCGGCCGCCCAGCCGTGCTGGAGTTCGGACACGACGTCCACCAGGCGGCCGAGCGGTTCCGGCCGCTCGGGAAGCAGCCGGTGCCGTTGCCGCAGCCGGGCCCACGTGGCGCGCACCGCGGCCAGCGTGTCCGGGCTCCAGCCCGCGGGTGGTTCGGCGACCAGCCAGCCCAGCGCGGCCACCGCGCCGACGTGCGCCTTGGCCACCATCACCGACCACACCCCGGCCCGCACCGCGGGCGTGTATCCGAACGAACCCGCGTCCAGCAGCAGCGCAAGCACGTCGTGCGTGGCGAGGAAGGCCAGCGCACCGGCGTCCGCGCGGAGCACCGCGGCCAGCTCCTCCTCGGTGAAGCAGCAGGTCAACGCCGTGTTCACGGCCCCGACCCGAAGCGCGTCGAAGAGGATCTGCTCGGCGAGCCCTTCCGGGGCGCGCACCAGCCTGATGCGCAGGGACTGGGCGAGCAGGGAGGGCGAGGCGCCCGTGCGGACCTTCAGCTGCTGCTGGATCCAGGACAGCTCGGCGGCGGGCAGGCGGCGCAGCTCGTCGGCGAACTCGGGGCCGCCGATACCGAGCGCGGCCGACTTGGCCAGCCGCAGCGGGCGCAGCTCGCGTACGTCGTGCTCGTTCAGGATCGGCGTCTCCGGGCTGGGGAGGAAGCGTGCTTCCGGGTCCACGTCCGCTCTGCCCACAATGACCTCCCGATCGCCGGTGCCGCGCCGAAGCCCTTGTCTACCATGTGAATCGCGAGAAATGTGCGCCGCGTCACACATCAGCGACGCGGCCCGGCGACCCTCCGGGGCTCTGACGGACAGCCCCTCCACAACGGAGGAGCGGCACCCGCCGCGATGGCGGATGCCGCTCCTGGAGATCGGCCGGCGCTACTTGAGGGTGGCGCCGGTGAGGCCGGCCTGGACCTGGCGGTGGAAGACCAGGTACACGGCGAGGATCGGCAGCATGGCGATGGTCATGCCGGCGAACAGGCGGGCGAAGTCCGTCTCGTAACGGGCGTTGGTGGCCAGCTCCAGCAGGCCCTGCGTGAGCAGCCGCTTGTCCTCGTCCTTCATGATCACCGTGGGCAGGATGAACTGGTTCCACTGGCCGATCACGTTGAAGATGCCGATGCCGATCAGGCCGGGCTTGGCCATCGGCATCATCACCTGGAAGAACAGCCGCACGTGCCCGGCCCCGTCGACCGACGCGGCCTCCGCGATGCTGCTCGGCAGCGTACGGAAGAACGCGTGCAGGAAGAAGATCGTGAACGGCAGCGAGTACGCGACGTACACCAGGATCAGGCCGAGGTGGGTGTTGAGGCCGATGACCTCGACCAGCCCGAGCGCCTTGGCGACCTTCTCCACGGTCAGGTAGAGCGGCAGGATGCCCAGGTAGATCGGCATGGTCAGACCGGCGATGAACATCCAGTACACGGCCCGGTTGCCGCGGAACGGGTAGCGGGCCAGCACGTACGCCGCCATGGAACCCAGCAGCATGGTGAGCGTGACGCCGCCGATCAGCACGACGATCGTGTTGATGAAGAACTCGCCGATGTGGCCCTTGGTCCAGGCGCGGCCGAAGGCGCCCCAGAGCCACTGCTCGGGCAGGCCCAGCGGGTCGTTGATGATCTCGGTGTCGGTCTTGAACGACTGGATGACGGCCCAGAGCAGCGGGATGGTGACCAGGGCGCCCCAGAGGAACAGGAAGCCGTGCGAGAAGACGTTGAAGACCCGGCCTTCGTCCGAGGGCGGCTTGGCCTGCCCCGTCGCCTTGGACGGCGCGGCGGGGGGTGCGGGCGTCGCGGGCGCTTCGGTGGTCGCGAGGTGAGACATGGCGTTGCCCCTCAGAACTCGAGCTTGTCGCGGCTGCGGGTGACCCGCAGCTGCACCGCGGCGAGCAGCAGGGTCAGGATGGCGATGGAGACGCCCATGGCGCAGGCGAACGCGAAGGAGTCGAACCGCGACGGCCGGAAGGCGTTCGACATCATGTACGAGCTCATCACCTGGCTGGCGTCGTTCGGGCCGCCGCCGCCGGGGCCGGGCGTCATGCCGACCACGAGGGCGTAGAAGTCGAGCGCGGCGATGCCGAGGTAGACCCAGGCGACGGAGACGTGCTCGCGCAGCAGCGGCAGGGTGACCCGGAAGAACGTCTGCACGCGGGTGGCGCCGTCGAGCGTCGCCGCCTCGAAGATGTCCTTGGGGATCGACTGCATCGCCGCGGAGAACAGGACGAGGTAGAAGCCGACGCCGCCCCAGATCGCGATCAGGATCAGGCAGACCAGGACGACGGGCGCCTCGAAGGTGAAGTTGCCGATGGTGATCGGCGGGAACACCGACTCGCCCTCGGCCAGGAACATCAGCGGCTTGTCCTTCTCGACGAGGCCCATCGCCATCAGCAGCGAGTTGATGAGGCCGCCGTCGTTGCTCTGGAACACCCGGCGCCAGATGACGGCGACGATGGCGATGGAGAGCACCTGCGGGAAGAAGAAGATGAACTTGTAGACCGAGGAGCCGCGGACACCGCGCACGCCTGCCTTGTCGCCGCGCCCGCCGACGTTGAGCATGAAGGCGAAGAACAGGGCCAGCAGGATCGTGACGACCGGGAAGACCGTCAGCACCACGACGTTGTGGCCGAGCGCCTTCAGGAAGACCTCGTCTTCGAAGAGCTCCACGTAGTTGCCGAAGCCGACGTACGCGAAGTCCGGGCTGAAGCCCGAGAAGTCGGTGACGGAGTAGTACGCCGTCTGGGCGTACGGATACAGCACGTACACCGCGTACAGCAGGATCGGGGCGAAGAGGAACCCTGTGATGAAGCGGGCTCTGCCGAACGACATGGCGGTAGTCCTTAACCGGCGACTTCGGAGGGAGGGGCGGGGCCGGAGGTCCGGCCCCGCCCGTTCACGCTGGTCCGCCGCTGGCGGCGGCCCGGACGTCAGATCAGGAGGCCTTCTGCTTCACGATCTTGTCGTCCTTCGCCACCTCGTCGGCGGCCTTCTGCACGGCGTCCATGAACTTCTCGGCGCTGCTCTTGCCGGCGGCCAGGTCGGTCGCGGCCGCGAACACCGCGTTCTGCAGCGGGGTGTACCAGCCGCCGTAACGCCAGTTGATGACCTCGGTGGCCGCGGCAGCGACCTTGGAGGCCGACGTCAGGGCGCTGGAGATGGTGAGGCCGTCGGCCGCACCCTTCACCACGGGCAGCGACTTGGTGAGCTCGGCGAACTTGCGGGCCTGCTCCTTGCCCAGCATCATGCGCAGGAACTCGAGGCCACCGGCCTGGTTCTTGGCCTTGGTGGGGACGACGAAGCCCTCACCGGGGGCCGCGTGCACGGCGCCGTACTTGGCCTTGTCCGAGCCGGACAGGTCCCACGGCGGCGCGACGGCCAGCTTGACCGACGCCGGCAGGGTCTTGGCCATCTCGCCCTCGAGCCAGGAGCCGCACCAGATGAACAGCGCCTTGCCGTCGAGCACGGCCTGCTGCGTGGTGGTGTGGTCGAGACCGGCGGCGCCGGCCTGGATCCAGCCCTTGCTCGCCATCTCGGCGATGCGCTCGGCCGCGACCTTGACCGCGTCCTGCTTCCACGCGTTCGGCTCCAGGTTGTCGATCTTGAGGATCGCCTCCTTGCCGCCGACCTTGTAGATCCACTCCGAGATCACGTTGTGGATGTACCAGGGGTGGATGCCCTGGAAGGTGTACGCCGCGATGCCCTTGGCCTTGGCGGCCTCGGCCAGCGTGGTGAACTCCTCCCACGTCTTCGGCACGGTCCAGCCGTTCTTGGCGAACAGCGCCTCGTCGTACCAGTGGCCGTAGATGGAGTACGCGTAGTTCAGCGTGTACATCTTGCCGTTGAAGGTGCCCTCCTCAACGACGCCGGCGACCAGGGTGTCCTTCACCTTGACGGCCGGGTCGTCGAACGAGCCCGCCTCCAGCAGCTGGGTCAGGTCGGTCAGCTGGCCGCCCTGCACCACCGGGCCGACCGGGATGGTCTCCGGCGACGAGTTGTTCAGCACGTCCGGCGGGTTGCCGCCGTAGAAGCGCGGCTGGTAGTCGGTGAGGATGGTCTTCGAGAACTTCAGCTCGACCTTGCTGCCCGGGAACTTCTTCTCGTAGGCGGCAACGTCGAACTTGGCGTAGTCCTCGCCGAAGCCGCCGTTGAAGAACGCGACCTCGAGCGGCTGCTTGTCACCGACGCCGAACGGGTTGGCCTCGGTCTTCTCGCCGGTGGTGCCACCCTCGCCGTCCTCGCTGGCGCAGGCGGCCAGCGCGCTCATGGCGGGGGCGGCGAGCAGACCGGCGGCAGCGGCCCGGCGCAGCAGGGTGCGGCGGTTCAGCTCCGACGGGCTGTCGGGAGTTACGGTCATGACAATCTCCTCGTACGAGATATCGCGGCGCGTCGGGCCCATCCGGCGCGTCGCTGCACTTGGATCTGGTGTTGCGCCCCGGTGGATCCGGGAGACGTCACGCCCGTGGGCGTGACCAGATGCCGCAGCGTTGCGTCGCTTGACGTCGCCGCGTCAACCGGCGCCAATGCGCCGGAATCTGTGGGACGGCGCAGGGCCGTCAGGGTGGAGAGCACTCACACCACCTCCCGGAGGCGGTGCCCGGCGACCGCCTGGGCGGTGCGCTGGAACGCCGCGTGCGCACGCTCGTGGGTGCGCTGCGCGACGGCGATGTAGAGCAGGTCGAGCACGACCAGCTGCGGGTGCCGGGCCGAGAGCGAGTCCGGCCGGAAGGTGGTGGCCTGCGTCGCCGTGGTCAGCACGACGTCGGCGACGTCGGCCAGCGGCGAGCGGGGGAAGCTGGTCAGCGCCACTGTGGTCGCGCCGCGGCTGCCGGCCTCGGCGACCATCTCGATGGTCTCCCGGGTCTGCCCGGAGTGGCTGATGCCGAGCGCCACGTCGCCGGCGCGCAGCAGCGCGGCGCTGGCCAGCCCGTTGTGCACGTCCGGCCAGGACCAGGCGGCGATCCCGATGCGGTGCAGCGAGAACTGCATCTCGGCGCCGACCAGGGCGGAGCCCGAGGCGCCGTAGATGTCGACCCGCTCGGCGGCGGCGATCGCGTCGGCGGCCCGCTCGACCTCGGCCAGGTCGGTCATCGCGGCGGTGTCCTGCATGGCGCGGGTGTCGGCGGCCATGATCTGGCCGAGCACGCGCTCCAGCGGGTCGCCGGGCTCGATCTCGCGTCCGATGTCGACGACCCAGCCCGCCGAGCGGGCGGCGCGGCCGGTCTCGCCCGCGATGGCCAGCCGCAGGTCGGCGTACCCCTCGAAGCCGACCGCCCGGCAGAACCGGGTGATGGTGGCGGGCGAGGTGTGCGAGCGCTCGGCCAGCTCGACGATCGTGGCCCGGGAGGCCCCGGCCGGGTCGGTCAGCACCTGCTCGGCGACGCGCCGCAGGGCGCCGGTGAACTCCGGGAGTTTGGCGCGGAGACGGGCGAGCACGCTGTCCGTGCCTGCCGTCGGGAACGCGCCTTTTTCCACGGTCGTCAACCTCTTTTAGGAAGGAGTGTTAACTGTATGTGGAAAGAATTCTTACTTAATTTGGCGCTGTGTCAACAGTCACGTTGGCTGTTTTCAAACCGTTACTTTGCGACATCGGTCGATGGGATTAGGCCCCCATCAGCCATTCGGCGGAGCCGATGTCATCCGGTTATCAGAGACCGCCCGCTCAGCAACGGCGCGGGCGCGAAGGTGTTGCGGCGTCAGGCGAGCGCCGGTTCCGCCGTCGTTTGTGGCGTGACGTCGACCCGGCGGATCTGCGCCGCCCGCGCCTCGCGCCGGCGGGCCGCCAGGAGGTGCCCGAGCGCCCCCGCCAGACCCAGCGCACCGCACAGCAGCCAGTGCCAGGCGTCGAGGTGTTGCAGGCTCCAGCCGCCCAGCGACGGCGCGACGAAGCCCGCCGCCGGGAACACCAGGAAGAACACGCCCTGATACCGGCCGCGCAGCGCGGTCGGCGCCAGCTCGGCGATGATCGATGCGTTCGGCGGCGCGGCGAGCATCTGCCCGACGGTCCACACCGACGCCGCGGCCAGGTAGATCCACAGCCGGTCGGCTAGGAACACGGCGCTGTAGCCGACCGCCAGCAGCACGAACGCCGCCGAGAGCACGACCGCGTGGCGGCGCGCCCCGATCAGCCGGGGCACGAACAGCTGCCCCACCACGATCATCGCGCCGCCCAGCGAGACGACCATGCCGTACGCCGACGGCCGCAGCCCGTCGCCCTCCATGGCCAGCTGCAGGATCGACTGCCCCTGCATGGTGAGCAGGGCCAGGATGAAGGTCAGCCCGACGAACGTCAGGAACACCCGGTCCCGCAGCACCACCCCGAGCCCGCCCGGCGCGGGACGGTCCGCGGCGTGCGGCGTGCGGGCCCGGTTGATCGGGAACAGCCGCCGCGGCCCGGCGACCTCGGTGCGGTCGCGGCGCAGCGTCTCCGGTACGAGCCGCCAGACCAGCACCGCCGTAACCGCGGTCATGGTCGCGTCGATGAGGAACAGCGCCAGGAAGCTGAACTCGGCGATCACACCGGCCAGCGCCGCCGCCACCGCACCGCCCATGTTGAACGCCCAGAACTGCAGGTTGAAGGCCCGCGAACGGTCCTGCTCGGGCAGCACGTCGACCACCGCGGCGACGGTGGCCGGGCCGGGCAGCGAGTGGGCCAGGCCGGTGGCCGCCGCCAGCACCGCGATCAGCCAGATCGGCCGGGCCAGGCCCAGTCCGACCATCAGCACCGCCGCCGTGCAGGTGCCCGCGAGGTAGGTCGCCTTGCGGCCCCAGCGGTCGGCGAGCACGCCGCCGAGCAGGGTGCCGCCCGCGCCGCCCGCGCCGTACGCACCCGTGACCAGCCCGGCCACGGCCAGCGTGGTGCCCCGGGCGGTGGTCAGGTACGTCGGGAGCAGCAGCAGGCCGAACGCGCCCACCCGGTTCACCAGCATCGCCGAGAACAGCATCCAGAAGGTGCGGGGCAGCCCGCCCACGGTCTGGCGTACGAACCTCATCGCCGTCCTCACATCGCCTGCAGTGCCGCCGCCCGCCGCTCGCGGGCCGGCCCCGACCAGAGTTGTCCCAGGGCCGCGACGACGGCGATGGCGCCGCAGCTCAACCAGAGCACCTCGTTGCCGAGATGCTGCTGCACGTATCCGCCCAGCACCGGCGCGGCGAACCCGGCCACCGACCACGACAGCGACATCACACCCTGGTAGCGCCCGCGCATGGCGGCCGGGGACAGCGCCGCGGTCAGCGTCGAGTTCGAGGGAGAGTTCAGCATCTCGCCGACGGTCCACACCAGCACCGTCACCGCGTAGAACAGCGCCGTATCGGCGAACGCGGTCAGCGCGAAGCCGAACCCGATGATCAGCGACGCCGCGGCGAGCACCTTCGAGCGGTCGTACGACCTGATCAGCTTGGGGATGAACAGCTGCCCGCCCACGATCAGCACCCCGTTGAGCGCGATGACCAGGCCGTACTGCTGCGCCGAGATGCCGTCGCGGGTCATCGCGATGGGCAGCGTCGACAGGTGCTGCATGAACACGAAGGCGATCAGCACGTTGAGCGTGACGAACCCGAGGAACACCCGGTCGCCGAGCACCGCGCCCAGTCCGGCCCGCTCCAGCGGCGCGTGCGGGGCGGCGGCGGGCCGCTCCCGCCGCGGCTCGCGCACCTTGAGCAGGATGAACAGGAACGGCGCCAGCGCGCTCGCCGCGTCCAGCAGGAAGATCAGCCTCGGGTCGGCCGAGGCCACCAGGCCCGCCAGCATCGCCGCCACGGCGAAGCCCACGTTGACGGCCCAGTAGTTCAGCGTGAACGCGCGCAGCCGGTCGCGCTCGGGCACCACGTCGACCATCAGCGCCTGGAACGCGGGCCGGGCGCTCTCGGCGACCACGCCGAACAGGAACGTCAGCGGCGCGATCACCCAGAAGCCCCGCGCGAAGCCGAGCGACACGAGCAGCGCCACCGCGCCGAGGTGCGCGACGAGCAGGGTGGGCCGGCGCCCGATCCGGTCCGCCGCGACGCCCCCGGCCAGCGTGCCCACGGCACCACCGGCCGCCCAGAGCCCGAGCACCAGACCCGACTGCGACGGGCTGAACCCCTGCACCGTGGTCAGGTAGATCGTCAGGTAGATGACGACGAACCCGCCCGCCCGGTTGATCAGCGTCCCGACCCACAGGTACCAGAACGTCGCGGGCAGCCCACCGGCCGTCTCCCGCAACCAGCCCCGGAGCCTGCCGTCGGCGCCGGGCCTGGCCGCCCGCGGTCCGGCGGCGGGAGAGTCAGGCTGCGGCGGGGGCAAGGTTCGCTCCCTCGGTGGCGGCGGGCCTGGGCTCCAGGAGGGCACGGGCGCGGCGTTCGCGGACGGGGCCGCTGAGCAACTGGCCGAGCGCGACCACCACGCCGAGCGCGGCCAGCACCAGCCACAGGGTGGCGGGCGGGGCGTGCTCCAGCAGCAGGCCGCCGAAGATCGGGGCGAAGAAGTTGGCCGCGGTGAAGCCCATCGAGGCCACGCCCTGGTAGCGGCCGCGCATCTCGGGCCGGGACAGGTCGGCGATCAGGGTGCCGTTGACGGGCGCGTTGAGCATCTCGCCCGCGGTCCACACCACCACGGTCAGCATCAGCAGCGGCACGGTGCCCGCGATCGCGACCGCGCCCATGCCCAGGCCGACCAGCAGCGCCGACAGGGCCAGCACCCGGCTGCGGTCGCGCCCGGCGAGCAGCTTCGGCACGAACAGCTGGAAGGCGACGATCATGATGCCGTTGACCGCGATCACCGTGCCGTAGTCGGCGGCGTCCATCCCGCGCTGGTGCATCGCGATCGGGATCAGCTTGCAAGCCTCGATGATGATCCACAGGCCGAGGTTGAGCAGCACGAACAGCATGAACACGCGGTCGCGCAGGACCGTCACGATGCTGCCCTCGACCGGTGCCCTTCCGGGCACCGCGCTGCGCACAGGCTGCGTCTCGGGCACCCGCCAGAACACGATCGCGGCCATCATCAGCTGCGCCGCCGCGTTCAGCAGGAACACGGTCAGGTGCGGGGTCCGCGACAGCACGCCGGCCAGCACCGCGGCGCAGGAGAAGCCCAGGTTGATCGCCCAGTAGTTGAGGTTCATGCCGCGCAGCCGCATGGTCGGGCCGAGCACGTCGACCATGGTCGCGGAGAAGGCGGGGCGGCCCAGGCCGTTCCAGAAGCCGTACACGGTGGCCAGCGCCGCGACCGCGAGCGGCTGGAACACGAAGCCGAGCACGATCGCCGTGGCGGCCAGCGCGACGTTGGACACCAGCAGCGTGGACCGGCGGCCCCAGCGGTCGGCCAGCACGCCCCCGGCCAGCGAGCCGAGCGCCATGCCACCGCCGAACAGGCCCAGCACCAGACCGGCGAAGGCCGGGGAGAAGCCGTACTCGACCACCATGTGGATCTCGAGGTACAGCATGACGAACGCGCCGGTGCGGTTGATCAGAGTGCCGGTCCACAGATACCAGAAGGTCTTCGGTAGTCCACCCGCCGTCTGCGCCAGCCAGCCCCGCACGCCGCACCCCTGTAATGATTCGAAACCCCGTGGTGCCTTACAACCTAGGGCTCGGGTACGACCGAAGTCACCTCGAATATCACGTGGTGGTCGTCACGTGGGGCTGGTCACAGGGCCTTGACGGCCATCGGGGAGGATGGTCGGCATGGTTGGAACACTGGTGCTGCTGCGGCACGGCTACAGCGAATGGAACGCCAAGAACCTCTTCACCGGCTGGGTCGACGTCGACCTCAACGCCCAGGGAGAGGCCGAGGCGCGCCGCGGCGGCGAGCTGCTCAGGGAAAGCGGGCTGCTGCCCGACGTGGTGCACACCAGCGTGCTGCGTCGCGCCATCCGCACCTCCGAGATCGCGCTCAACGCCGCGGACCGGTCCTGGATCCCGGTCGCCCGCAGCTGGCGGCTCAACGAGCGCCACTACGGCGCCCTGCAGGGCAAGGACAAGAAGCAGACCCTGGAGGCGTACGGCGAGGAGCAGTTCATGCTGTGGCGCCGCTCGTACGACACCCCGCCCCCGCCGATCGCCGACGACGACGAGTTCTCGCAGGTGGGCGACCCACGCTACGCGCAGCTGCCGGACGAGCTGAAGCCGCGCACCGAGTGCCTCAAGGACGTCGTCGCGCGCATGCTGCCGTACTGGTACGACGCGATCATCCCGGACCTGCACGCGGGCCGGACCGTGCTCGTGGTCGCGCACGGCAACTCGCTGCGCGCGCTGGTCAAGCACCTGGACGGGATCTCCGACGAGGCGATCGCCAAGCTGAACATCCCGACCGGCATCCCGCTGCGCTACGACCTGGACGCGAACCTGCGCCCGATCACCCCCGGCGGCACCTACCTCGACCCGGAAGCGGCCGCCGAAGCCGCCGCCGCCGTCGCCAACCAGGGCCGCTGACCCGCTCACCCGGCCGTCCCGGCCGCTTGATCATCCGACTTGCCTGGCACATGGGCCTTCGCGGGCTCAAGATACGCACAGGTGCCAGGCAAGTCGGGCGATCTTGAAGGTCGCGGCGATCCTGGAGGCCGCGACGGGGGCCGGACATGCCGGTGGCCGGCGGCGACGCTCACCCCCGTTAGCGTCGCCGGCCGGCCGACCGGTCTCAGGTGGCGGCCGTCCCCCAACGGCGATGTGCCACCCATCCCCCGGCGCATCACTCGGCGCCACAACCGATAAATGATCAGCTGGGCCATCCCCCGGGTTTCCATCGAGCGATGCGCTTGAAGAAGACGCTACGCCGCTGGTCAAGTGGCCGTCCAGTCATTTGCGAATCTCGTTCGTAACTTTAAGTCACTGGCGCCACTACAGCCCGCTACCGTCTCCCAGCTTCCGGATCAGCTCGATCCGGGTCCGCACGCCGAGCTTGCGGTAGATGCTCGCCAGATGCGTCTCCACGGTGCGCTCGCCCAGCACCAGCGCGCTCGCGATCTCCTTGGCGGGTGTCCCGCGCAGTGCCCAGACCAGCACCTCACGCTCGCGCGCGGTCAGCCCGGCGGGGTTGGCCCGGCCGGGCCCCGCCTTCGGTCCCGTCCAGCGGCGCAGCGCGGCGTCGGCGGCGTCGGCCGCGGCCGGAGCGACCGCCTGCCCCGCCGCGAGCGCCCGCGCGGCCGCCGCGGCGTCCGGAGTGCCGCGCAGCGCGGCCAGCTCCGCCGCGGCACGCAGGGCGTACCAGCGCACCAGCGCCGCGGCGCGCAGGTCGGCCAGCGCCGCGAGCCGCTCCAGCAGCGCCGCCGCGCGGCCGGTCTGGCCACGCCGCACCGCCTCCGCCGCCGCCAGGTCGTACGCCCGCGCCAGCAGCTCCTCGTCGCCCAGCGCGACGGCCTCCCGCACCACCTGGTCCAGCTCGCCGCCGACTGCCAGCAGCGCCTCAGCCACCGCGCGCGGGTCGCCGCCGGTGCGGGCCAGGTCCAGCGCGCGCCGGGCCAGCTCGGGCCGGCCCGTCTCGTACGCCAGCCGGGACATCAGCCGGGCCGCCGCCGAGTGCTGCTCCGGGGGCAGGCCGGTGGCGGGCAGCGTCGCGCACGCGTCCCGGAGCGCGTCCAGCCGGACCGGATCCGGCGGCGGTGCGGCGTCCCCGGCCAGCGCGCCGAGGGTCGGCCGCGGCCCCAGCCCCAGCGCCGCGGCGGCGACCAGGCCGTGATCGCCCGCGCGCAGGCCGAGCCGGATCGCGCCGGTCAGCGAGGCCCGGCCGGCGTCCCTGGCCCCGGCGCCGCTCGCGCCGCGCAGCCGGGCCGTGCCCGCCGCGGCGAGCAGCCGCCCGGACTGCTCCGGCGCCCAGCCCGCCCGGCCCGCGAACAGCGCCGCCTGGGCGAAGTAACCGGCGGCCAGGTCGTACGCGGCGTCCTCCAGCGCGGCCGCGGCGGCGGTGGCCGCGGCGGCCACGGCGGCGTCCAGCCGCTGCCGGCCGCCCAGCGCGGCCGCCTCGGCGGTGTGGTACGCCAGCTCCTGCACGGTGGCCGCGCGGACGCCGCCCAGCGCGCCGAGCCGGGCCAGCACCGCCGCGACGCGTTCGTGCAGCTCGGCACGCTGCCGGGGGCCGAGCGTGTCGTAGCAGACCTCCCGGCCGAGCGCCCGCACGAACGCGTAGACCTGCGGGCCCTGCTCGCGGATCAGTCCCGCGGTGACCCCGTCCTCCAGGCCGCCGAGCACGTCCCCGCCGGGGCATACCCCCTCCAGGATGGCCAGGTCGAACTCGCGGCCGATGACCGCGGCCGCGCCCACCACGGCGCGGCTGTCCGGGCTCAGCGACAGCATCGACACCCTAGCCGGGTCGGCCAGCTCGTCCGGCCAGCGCAGCGGCACCCGGTGCAGCCCGTCCGCGTCGGTGTCCACCTGGTCCAGGATCGCTTCCAGCACTGTCGGGTCCGCGTCGGTGCGCCGCAGCAGCTGCTCCACGAGCCGGGGCGCCACGGGCCGTCCCGCTCGCTGCCGCAGCAGCTCAGCGGCCTGTTGATGGTCCACGACCGCCTCCTGTCTCCGGGTCGGTACGCAGCAGTCCTCGCGGCAAAGTTACGTACTCGCCGCGATGTGCGCAGTCCCCCAGGCGACCTAGCGTGTTCTCACCACAGCCCCCGTGCGACATCCCAGCGAAAGGGAGTCTGCAATGTCCCAGTTCCGCGATCTCATCGCCCGGATGGCGATCGACCCGGAGTTCGCCCGGCACGCGCGGGCGCACCCGGACACCGTCGCCACCCAGTACGGTCTCACGCCCGATGAGACCGAGCAGCTGCGCGGTCTGGCCGACGCCTCCGCCTCGGCCGGCCCGACCTCGCTGGGCGCCCGGCTGTCCAAGTCCGGCTTCGGCTCGGGCGGCCTGGCCGGCCTGATCTCGGACGTGGCGGACCCGCTCGACGTGCTGCCCGAGGAGGCGCCCGACCCCACCGACCTGCTGCCGGGCGGGGAGCCGCCGGTGGACCCGGGCGACCTGCTGCCGGAGGGCACGGAGCCGCCGCCCCCGCCGCTGGAGCCGCTGCCGCTCGACCCGATCGATCTGCTGCCCGCCGACGACGACCCGGTCCCGGCGCCGCACGCCGGCCTCGATCTGATCAAGATCCCGGACCTCCAGCTGGAGCTGCAGCCGGACAACCCGTTCCCGGGCGGCCTCGACATCCTCGACCCGCCGTTCGACTTCCCGGACCTGCCGCCGGTCGACCCGGACCCGGACCCGCCGCTGCCGCCGTTCGACCCGCCGTTCGACCTGCCCGACCTGCCCATCTTCGAGGTGCCGGACTTCCCCGAGCCGGGCGAGACGGGCGACCCCGGAGACCCGGGCGACCCCGGCGAGCCGGCCGAACCGGCGGAGCCCGCCGAGCCGGCCGACCCCGCCCCGGCGCCCGAGCCCGAGTCGGCGACCGAGCCCGCGCCCGCGCCGCCGGCCGCCGACCCGATCGTGGCCCCGGTCCTGACCACGCCGGAGGGCGAGCAGTCCGGCCCGGTCGTGGTGGTCGTGCAGTCGGGCGAGGCCGTCGGCCCCGCGCCGGACGGCGCCCCGGCCCAGGCCGGCGAGGCCGCCGCGGGCGAGAGCACGGACGGCCTCGGCGGCACCGAGCTGCTCATCGGCGGAGCGGGCCTGGCCGCGGGCGCGGTCGCGGGCGGCGTCGCCGGTGCGGTCGCCGGTAAGGCCCTCAAGTCCAACGAGGATCAGGCGGGCGGCCCCGCCACCGCCTGACCTCCCTTAACCTGCCGGGCAGCCGGGGGTGTGCACCCCCGTCGCATCCCCGCTGCCCGGCAGCCTCCGTATCCGGATCAGCTCACCCGGCCCGTGTCGCCCCGACCGGCCGGTCCGCGCGGGACACCGCCAGCGGGCGACCCGCGCACTGACGGCCACCCCCAGTGCAAGGAGCCAGCACGATGTCCCACTTCCCCGACCTGGTCGCCCGTATGGCGGCCGACCCCGACTTCGCCCGCCGGGTACGCGCCGACGTGGCCGGCACGGCCGCCGCGTACGGCCTCACCCCCGGCGAGACCGAGCAGCTGCGCGGCCTGACCGACGCTGCGGTGGGCGCCGGTCCGACCGCGCTCAACCCGCGCCTGTCCCGTTCCGGCATCGGCACCGGCGGCCTGGCCGGCCTGATCAGCCCGGTCGAGGTGCCCGACCTCGACATCCCCGACCACCACGACGTGCCCAGCGGCGACGGACCCGGCGACGGGCCGGGCGGCGCCGAGGAGATCGGCCCGAAGCAGGACGACCCGGCACCCGCCCCGCCCCAGCTGGACCTCTTCGACCCCGATGGACCCACCGGCCCGGACGACGGCCCCGGCACGGTCCCGGGCGGCAGCGGTCCCGGCGGCGGCACGCCCGGCGGCGGCGCGGACGACCCGACCGGACCCGCATTGCAGATCGGACCCAAGCAGGACGACCCGTCTGGACCCGCGCTGGAGATCGGCCCCAAGCAGGACGACCCGTCTGGACCCGCGCTGGAGATCGGCCCCAAGCAGGACGACCCGTCCGGGCCCGCGCTGGAGATCGGCCCCAAGCAGGACGACCCGGCACCCACCCCGCCCCAGCTGGACCTCTTCGACCCGGACGGGCCCACCGGCCCGGACGACGGCCCCGGCACCGTCCCGGGCGGCAGCGGCCCCGGCGGCGGCACGCCCGGCGGCGGCGCGGACGACCCGACCGGACCCGCGCTGCAGATCGGACCCAAGCAGGACGACCCCGCGCCCCCGCCCCAGCTGCTCCTCGACCTCGGACCGCTCGGGCCCGACGCGCCGGGCGAGGGTCCGGAGGACGGTGCGGGGATCATCGTGCAGAACGGCCTCCTCGCACAGGGCGGCCTGTCCGGATTCGGCGCTCCGGACGCGATCCCCGCGCCGCCCGGCGGCGGCCTGGCCGAGCCGATGAGCCTGGAGCTGCCCGGTGGCCTGCCCGCGCTGCCCGACGGCGACGGTCTGCCGGACCTGCCGCACCTTCCCGGCCTACCGGACCTGCCGCTGCCCGCGCCCGAGGACGGCGAGGCGCCCGCCGTGCAGCCGGTGTCCCTCGGACTCGGCCCGTTCACCGACGCCGACGACGACGGCGTGCCGCAGTTCGTCGACGTGAACGATCACGATCCCAGCGTCGGCATGCCTCCGGGGCTGCAGGACGACGACGGGGACGGCCTGGTGAACGGTGCCGACCCGGACTGGTCCCCGCCCGGCGAGACCGGGCCCTCGCTGTTCATCCCGCCGAACCTGCTCGACAACCTGCCGGACATCCCGTTCGAGATCGACCCCCCGGCCGACGGCGGTGCGGGGGACGGCGGCTCGGGCGGGCTGGGCGACCTGTGGGGATTCGGCGACGACGACGGCGACGGGATCCCGGACTTCCTCGACAACCAGGACGACAACCCGGACACCACCGACGAGCCGTTCGGCGACAACGACGGCGACGGGAACCCCAACATCAGCGACCCGACACCGAACCCGCCGCCCCCGCCCTTCCACCCGGGCCTCCTGGACCACATCCCCGACCTGGACATCCTCCTGCCCACCCCGGGCGACGGCGGCGAGAGCGGCGACGGCGGCACCGGCACTCCCGGCGGCGAGACGGCTGACCCCGGCACGCCTGGCGGAGAGACCGGCGGCACCGGCACTCCTGGCGAGGAGGGCGGCGGCACCCCCGGCGGAGAGACCGGCGGCGGTGAAACGCCGGGCGGAGAGACCGGCGGCACCGGAACCCCTGGCGGGGAAGGCGGCGGCGGCACGCCCGGCGGAGAGACCGGCGGCTCGGGGACCCCGGGTGGCGGCGCGACCGGCGGCGGTTCCGGCCTGCCGGGTCCGGTCGGCGGCCTCACCCCGGGCGACACGGCTCCCGCGAGTCCGGTCGTGGTGCAGGTCGTGCCGTCGGTGCCGAGCGACGGCGCCGGAGCGACCGGTGCTGCCTCGCCCACGCCCGCCGGTGACGGCGCCGCGCCGGCCGCCGCGGACGCGGCGACTGAGGACGGCATCGGTACCCGGGAGCTGCTCATCGGTGGCGCGGGCCTGGCCGCCGGTGCGGTGGCGGGCGGCATCGCCGGAGCCGTGGCCGGCCGGTCGCTGGACGGGCGGTCCGATGAGGACACGGTCGCGGGCGGTGTCGCCCCGGCGTGAGTGAATGCGGTCGGACGGCCGGCGGCGCCGGCGTGAGCCCTCCCGCCGGCCGCCCGTCCTACGTCGCTCGATACAGCTGATCGGATCACGGTCGTAAAGCAGTCAGCTGAGAGCATGCGGCCGATCGGCCGCCTATGATTCGGCTCGCCGCATGGCCACCCACCCCTTGAAAGGCCGAACGATGTTGTGCCACGCCTGCCACGTGCACCTGCGGCGGGACTACCCGTACTGCCTGCACTGCGGCACGCTGCGCAAAGGCGCCAAAGTGGACACCTTCGCGGCGCCGGAGCTGCGCTGGGCCGATGCCGGTGGCGAGCGGGTGTTCCCGCTCGTCAACCCCGTCACCACGATCGGCCGCGCCACGGACAACGACATCGTGGTCAACGACGCGAGCGTCTCCCGCCAGCACGCCCGGGTGGTGCGCACCGCGGACGGCTTCCACCTGGAGGACCTGAACTCGTTCAACGGCGTCACGGTGGCCGGCCGGGTCGTCCACGGTGACTGGGCGCCGCTGTCCGACGAGTCCGAGCTGCACATCGGCGACGTGCCGATGCGGTTCGCGCAGCCGCGATCGGCGGCGATCGGCTCGAAGACCATGGTGCGCGGGGTGGAGCACAGCGTCCTGCTGCCGGCCGCGCAGCCCGACCAGGCGCCGACGGCGACGGGGCCGCTCAGCGCGCGCCCGCGGCGGCGCAGCGGCTGGGCGCTCAAGCAGGTGCCCGGTATGCGCGGCGACCAGGAATGGGTGCTGCGCAACACCCGCACGGGGCAGTATCTCCAGCTCGACGAGCGGGACGTGTTCCTGTGGCACCAGCTCGACGGCGAGAACACCGTGCGCGACCTGCTGTTCGCGTACGCGCAGAAGTACGGCGAGCTGGCCCTGCCCCGGATCGAGCGCACCCTGCGCACGTTCGCGGCGCTGGAGCTGGTTCGCGGCCTGCACGGCCAGCGGGAGACGGAGAAGCCGCCGCTGATGAAGCGGATCGGCCGGGCGGTCCTGCGCACGCTGCTGCGCATGGAGGTGTCGATCGGCGGCCTGGACAGCCTGTTCAGCCGGGTGTACCGGAGCTTCGGCTGGCGCTTCTTCACGCGTACCGGCGTGTTCCTGCTCTGGGTGCTCATCCTCGGCGGGATCTACGCCATGGCGGTCGCGAGTGGACATCAGAAACTGTTCGACATCAACGGCGCGGGGGTGGCCGGTGCGGTCTCCATCGCGGTCGGCTACCTGGTGGCGCTGGTCATCCACGAGTCGGCACACGCGCTGGCGGTGAAGTCCTACGGCCGCACCGTGACCCGGGGCGGGTTCATGGTGATGATGGGCATGCCGTTCGCGTTCGTGGACACCTCGGACATGTGGTTCGGCACCCGCTGGTCGCGCATCGTGGTGACGCTGTCGGGGCCCCTGTCCACCGCCGGCGTCGCCGGGATCTGCGCGGCCGTCGCGGCGTACGTGCCGCAGCCGCAGGTGTCCGGCATCGCGTACCAGCTGGCCTTCGGCCTCTACCTGAACACGCTCTACAACCTCAACCCGCTGATGCCGCTGGACGGCTACCAGGCGCTCGCGGACGGGCTGCGGCTGCCGCGCCTGCGCGAGGAGGCGTCGGCGTACTTCACCAAGGGCATCTGGTCGGACCTGAAGAACGGGCGCAGGCCCGGGATCAAGCAGATCGGCATGGCGGCGTACGGCTTCACGGCCGTCGTCGGCACCGGCCTGTTCGTGCTGCTGGGCTTCCTGGCCTGGCGGGACCGCCTGGGCGGGCTCGTCGACGAGTACCTGCCGCCCGGCATCGACGTGCTGGTCATCGCGCTGGCCATCGGCCTGATCATGTTCCCGATCTGGTACCGGCTGGTGCGCAGGCTCATCACGTTCATCAAATCGAGGCGTACGGCCCCGGCGGCGGAGGTGACCGCGTGAGTCAGCAGGAGTGGACCGTTCCCGGCTACACGGAGATCCGTGAGCTGGGACGCGGCGCCTCGGGCACGGTCGTGCTGGCCCAGCACGAGGCGACCGGGGTGCAGGTCGCGATCAAGTACCTCGCGGCGCACCTGCGCGAGGACGAGCAGTTCATCCGGTCGTTCCGGGCCGAGGCCCGGGTCATGGCCGAGGTGGAGTCCCCGCAGGTCGCGAAGCTGTACGAGTACATCGAGGCGCCCGGGGGCGCGGCGATCGTGATGGAGCTGGTCGACGGCGTCGCGCTGCGCGCGATCCTGCGCGAGCAGGGCCCCACCGAGCCCGAGGCGGCGCTGGTGGTGCTCAAGGGCTCGCTGCTCGGCCTGGCCGCCGCGCACGGGCGCGGGGTCGTGCACCGCGACTACAAGCCGGAGAACGTGCTGGTCAACGGCGAGGGCCAGAGCAAGCTCGCCGACTTCGGCATCGCCGCCCGCAGCGGCCGCCAGGGCCCGCTGGCCGGTACGCCGTCGTACATGGCGCCGGAGCAGTGGTCCGGCGCGGCCGCCAACCCGTCGACCGACATCTACGCCGCGACGGCGACGTTCTTCGAGTGCCTGGCCGGGCAGCCGCCGTTCCGCGCGCCCGGCGACCTGATCGCGCTGCGGCTGATGCACGAGCAGGCGCCCGTGCCGGTCGAGCTGGTGCCCGAGGCCGTACGCGGCCTGGTGCGCCGTGGCCTGGCCAAGGACCCCAAGCAGCGGCCCAAGGACGCCACGACGTTCCTGCGCGAGCTGGAGGCCGTCGCGGGCGCCGGGTATGGGCCTGCCTGGGAGGAGGAGGGCCGCGAGAAGCTGGCCCGCCGCGCCCTGCTGCTCGCGCTGCTGTTCCCGCTGGCCGCGGCGATCTCCGCCAACGCGACCGCGGTGGGCACGACCATCCTCGGTATGTCCCGCAAGGCGTTCACGGTGATCGCCGCGACCACCATCACGCTGGTGCTGGTGCTCGGCGGGGTCGGCGCCGCGGCGCTGCTGTCGGACTCGTCCCCGCTCCCGCCGCCGCCCAGCCCGGCCGCGGTCGAGTCGCCGAGCCCCGAGGCGTCGCCGTCGCCCAGCCCGTCGGTCTCGCCGAGCGAGTCGCCGTCGCCGAGCCCGTCCCCCTCGGACGAGCCCTCGCCGAGCCCCAGCAAGAAGCCCTCCCCCAAGCCTTCCCCGTCGCCGTCGTCGTCGCCGACGATCCCGAACACCCGGGTCAGCTCCCTGGCGCGGCCGACCATGTGCTGGTGGTCCACGAAGGGCGTTTGCCAGGGCCAGACCGCCGACACGGCCGGCAAGACCGCCCGCGCCGGGGTCCTGGTGGGCACCGAGGGAGCGGGCCGCTACTCGTTCCGGTTCATCTTCACGCTGATCGATTACAACAACCAGCCGATCAGCGGCGTGGCAGCCAAGACCGTCACGGTCACCGGCATCGCCACGGAAGGCGGCCAGCCGATGATTACGCGGGAGGTCGACATGAGCGGACTGCTCTACTGCAACACCCAGATCCGGCTGACGATCGTGACCTATACGGGCGGCCCCAGCATCCCGACCAAGGTCTACTCTGCACCCATCATCCAGAACGCGAACTGCATCATCGGCTGAGAAGGACGGGGTCCGGTGACCACCATCGGCGGCGGCAAGTACACGGTGCTGGGCGAGGGGCGTCCAGGGCGCCTCGGCACCTGGTACACGGTGTCCACTGCGGACAGCAAGCGGCGGGGTGCGCTGTGCCTGCAGGACCAGCGCCTCGCCGACCCGGCCGCGGCCAAGCGCCTCGCCGACGCGGTACGCGGCGTCAACGGGCTGCGGCTGCCCGGCCTGCTCAACGTCGTCGACCAGGTGGTCGATGACGGGCGCACCTGGCTGATCACCAATGCCGCGCCGTCCCCCACGGTCGACCAGGCCCTGGCCGGTGGGGCGACCCTCGCGCCCGCCGTCGCGGCCCTGATCGCCACCGACACCGCGCAGACCCTGCTGCGGCTGCACCAGGCGCAGCAGGCGCACGGCGACGTGAGCCCGGAGACCGTGGTGCTGAGCGCCTCCGGCGCGGCCCTGCTGGCCGAGCCCGGCTGGAGCCACGCCGCCGCCGGCACGGCCGCCGGTCCCGGCCACGACGCGGCCGGCTGGGCCCGGTTGCTGACCCGGCTCGCCGACGCGTGCACCGACGCCGACACGTCCCAGGTGCTGCGCCAGGCGGTCCAGCAGGTCGAGGCGGTCGGCGGCAGCGCGGGCCTGACCGCGGCGCTGACCGGCCTGAGCGCGGGCACCCAGCGCATCCCCGGCTTCGGCGACCGCTCCGGGGTGAAGGCCCTGGCCGCGCAGACGACGCCGACCGTGGCCCGCCCGGCGTCCGCACCCCCGGCCGCCGCCGTGCCGCCGGCCGCGTCAGCCCCGGCGACTCCACATGCCGCGCCGCATGCCCCTACCACGCCGCATGCCCCGACGACCCCGGTCGCGCCGCCCGCTCCGGCGGCGCCTTCGGCGCCCGGTTACGGCGCGCCCGCGTTCCCGCCGTCGGCCCCCGCGTTTTCGCAGGCCGGATCGCCGGTGCCACCGGCCGCCGAGGAGACGGTGCAGCTAGCGGGCGGCTCGCACTCCGGCCCGCCGCCGGGTGTGCCCGCCCAGGCGCCGCCCGGACAGCGCCCGGGGCCGCCGCCCGCCGTCACGCCCGACGGGGCGACCCGGATGGGCGGGCGCGCCGCCGAGGAGCAGCGCCGGTCCGCCTCGTACCAGCAGGGCCGGGTCACCCCGCCGGGACCGCAGCAGGACGTGAACCTGCGCTTCGGCCAGGGGGTGCCCGCGGCGCCCCCGGCCTGGCAGCTCGCCGCCGCGCAGGCCGCGCCGCCGCCGCGCAAGAAGTCGGTCTCAAAGCGGATCATGGCGTTCCTCAGCGCGCTGACCACGGTGGTGCTGCTGGTGATCGCCGGTTACGTGGCGTGGGGCTGGTGGCAGGAGCGCAACAACGCGGTCCAGGTGGTCAAGATCGCGGTGACCGCCGTGCAGCCGCCCGCCACCACGTGCGACGTGCAGGTCGACGTGGTCGGCACGATCCAGACGGACGGCAGCGCGGGCCTGATCACCTACGAGTGGCTGCGCAGCGACGGCCAGAGCTCCGGTGCCCTGGAGCAGGCCATCAAGAAGGGCGAGACCTCGACCCAGGTGCACTTGTACTGGCGCTTCCAGGGGCAGGGCACGCTCGACGCCACGGCCACCCTGCGCATCCTGAAGCCGCAGGTCCTCGAAGCCGCCACGAAGTTCACCTACTCCTGCAAGTGAGGTCGCCGTCCGCCAGTCAGGATGTGAGGCGTAAGCCCGCATCCTGACCGGAGGAACGATCATGCGCATCACGCTCGTCCAGGGCGACATCACGCGCCAGGAGGCCGACGTGATCGTCAACGCGGCCAACTCTTCGCTGCTCGGCGGCGGCGGCGTGGACGGCGCCATCCACCGCCGGGGCGGCCCGGAGATCCTCGCCGCGTGCCGGGCGCTGCGCGCCTCCCACTACGGCCGGGGCCTGCCCACCGGCCAGGCCGTCGCCACCACCGCGGGCAACCTGCCCGCGCGCTGGGTGGTGCACACCGTCGGGCCCGTGTACAGCACCGGCGAGGACCGTGCCGAGCTGCTGCGCGACTGCTACCGCAACGCGCTGCGGGTCGCGGAGGGGCTCGGCGCGCGCACCATCGCGTTCCCGCTCATCTCGTCAGGCGTGTACGGCTGGCCGCTCGACGACGCCGTACGCCAGGCTCTGCACGTCCTCGACACGGCCGAGACGCCCCTCGAAGAAGCCGTGCTCGTCCTGTTCGACGAACACGCCCACCGGACCGCCCTCGCGGTACGCGCAGCGGACGCCTAGCGGTCGGTCGCCTTCGGATGGCCGGTGCCCGCATGCTTGATCCAGCAGGTACGCGTGTCGTGGTCCACGAGATACCAGATGCGGCCGCCGGAGGTCACCTCGTACTGCCACTGCTCCAGCGATCTGCCGTCGTGCGTGCCCCAGGCCAGGTCGTGCCTGAGCCGGTGCTGACGGTCGGTCTCCGGTCGCGGGCACGGATTGCCGCGCAGTGCCTCGAACGCGGCGCGGGTGTTGGCGGCCGCCTGCCGGCACAGCTCGTCCCAGCCTTTCACCGCGTCGTTGGTCGCGAACCTCAGTGCGTACTCACCGGGCAGGGATGGTGGTGCGACCCGGTCTCCCCGCTTGGGAGTCATGCCACCTCCGGCAGCGGCACAGGGCCGTGATCCCCGCTCGTCGGAGCGGTCAGGATCGCGTGCAGCTCCGGATCGGAGTAAGCCTCCGCGGTGTGCCGCCACGCGGCCAGCAGCACCGACAGGGCCGTGGTGTTGCCGACGGCGACGACCGCCTGGGCGGTGCTGACGAACTCCTCCGCCAGCTCGCTCACCGCCGCGTCCGGCAGGAAGCGGACCCACGGCAGCACGCGCGGCAGGACCCCGGTGACGATGCCAGGATCATGACGGGCGAGTTCGGCGAGCAGGCGCGCGGTGAGGTCGATGACCTCGCCTTCCTGCTCGGCGCGCTGGGCGGACATCAGGACCAGGTCGTCGGCGTCACGCCGGCGCAGGCGCACGGCGCGTACCCGGGACAGCCGGTCCGCGGTGGCGGTCGGCTCCCGGAGGAGTTCGGAGAACGCGACGCTCTCCAGGGGAACGGCGGTCACACTTCAACACTACTTCAGCAGTCGGCGCCTGTCACCTGAGGACATCGCCGAGCGTCGCCGTGAAGGCGTCGCTGACCTGCTGATCGCGTACGGCGACGCGCAGCCAGTCGGGGCCGAGGCCGGGAAAGGTGTCGGCGCGGCGGACCGCGTACCCGTGCTCGCGCAGCCGCTCGCGCACCCCCGGCCCGTCGGGCACCCGGATCAGCACGAACGAGCTGGCGGGCGTCCCCGCCACGTGCACCCCCGGCACGCGGCGCAGCGCGGCGAGCAGGTGCTCCCGGCGTACCGCCAGCTCATGGGCTATCTGCTCCTCCGCCGCGACCGCGTGCGGCGCGGCGCAGGCCGCGGCGGCGGCGAGCGCGGGCGTGGACACCGGCCACAGCGGCTGCACCGCCGCCAGCCGGGTGACCAGCTCGGGCGCGGCGAGCAGGTAGCCGACGCGCAGCCCCGCCAGCGCCCAGGTCTTGGTGAGGCTGCGGATCACGACCAGGCCGGGCAGGTCGCGCCGGGACGCCAGGGAGTGCGGCTCGCCGGGGATCGTGTCGGCGAACGCCTCGTCCACCACCAGCACCCGGCCGGGCCGGGCCAGGCTCGCCACCGTGTCGGCGGGGTGCGCCACCGACGTCGGGTTGGTGGGATTGCCGAGCACCACCAGGTCGGCGTCCTCCGGGACGGCGGCCGGGTCCAGCAGGAACGGCTCCGGCAGCAGCACCCGGCCGACCCGGTGCCCGGCGGCCAGCAGCGCCGCCTCAGGCTCGGTGAACTGCGGATGCACCACGACCGGGCGGCGGGCGTCGCGCAGCGCCTGGGCGAGCAGCGTGAACGCCTGGGCGGCCCCGGCGGTGAGCAGGACCTCGGCCGGGTCGCGGCGGTGCCGGGCGGCGAGCGCGGCCCGTGCCGCGGTGCCGTCGGGGTACGCGTCGAGCCTGCTCAGCGAGTCGCGGACGGGTTCGGCGAGCCAGCCGGGCAGCGGCGCCTGGCGCACGTTCACCGCGAGGTCGACCAGCCCCGGCCCGACGGCGACGTCGCCGTGATACCCGAGGTCGTAAGCGGTCATCGCCGCCCCCGGTCAAGAAGGTGCCCTTCCTCTACGGAATGCGTGCCGAGCCGCGGCTCGTCTCGCTGACGCGAGCCGGCGAAGGTGCCCTTCCTCACCAGGACGGCGAGGGCGGCGGCGGAGAGGCCGACGGCGGCGGAGAGGGTGCTCGCGCGGCGGATGTCGCGGGCGCGGGGGCGGGGGCCGTCGCCGAGTTCGGGGCGGGTCTCGGAGCGGCCGAAGTAGACGTTGGTCCCGCCGAGGCGTACGCCGAGCGCCCCCGCGAAGGCCGACTCGCACTGCCCCGAGTTGGGGCTCGGGTGGTGGCCGCCGTCGCGGCGCCAGATCCGGGCCGTACGCCGGGGCGAACCCGACACCAGCGGGGACGTGGCGGCGGCCAGGGCCGCGGTGAGCCGGGAGGGCAGCAGGTTCGCGGCGTCGTCCAGGCGCGCCGAGGCGGTGCCGAAGCGGGCGTAGCGCGGCGAGCGGTGCCCCACCATCGCGTCGAGCGTGTTGGCCGCGCGGTAGCCGACCAGGCCCGGCAGCCCGGCGAGCGCACCCCAGACCAGGGGCGCGACCTCGGCGTCGGAGGAGTTCTCGGCGATCGACTCGACGGTGGCGCGGGCCAGCCCGGTCTCGTCCAGCGCCGACGGGTCGCGGCCGCACAGGTGCGGCAGCCGGGTGCGGGCGGCGGCAAGGTCGCCGCGTTCCAGCGCCCCGGCCAGGATGCCGCCCTCGCGGCGCAGGCTGCGCCCGCCCAGCACGGCCCAGGTGCCCGCCGCCGTGAGCGCCGTACGCAGCACCGGCCGGTGCCGGGTGGCCCGGTGGGCCAGCACCGCCGCGGCGACCGGCACGCCCACCGCGAGCGCGGTGAACACGGCACCGGCGCGGCGTGAGTCGGCGTAGGTGTACCGCTCGACGACCTGCGCGAAGTTGCCGAACCCGGCCACCGGGTGCAGCCGCCGCGGGTCGCCGAACGCGGCGTCCAGCGCCACCCCGGCCAGCAGCCCGAGCGCGTCGGCCCGGCGGGCGGCGCGGCGGTCAGGCCGCCCGCGCGTCACGGCCCGGCTCCGGGAGCACGTCGGTGCCGGTGTCGAGCACCGCGCCGCCACCGGACGGGGTCGCCGCCGCGGCGAGGCCCTCGGGACGGGTCGTGGGCTCCTCGGCCTCGTCGTCCATCAGGTGCCGGAAAGCGCGCAGGTTGTCGGTGGGCTCGCCGCGGCTGATCCGCCACCGCCACTCCCGCTTGATCGCGGTGGCGAAGCCGAGTTCGAGCAGCGTGTCGAAGGACTCGTCGGCGGCGGCGAGCACGGCGCCGAGCAGGGAGTCCAGCTCGCGCGGGGTGACCGCGTCCAGGGGGAGCCGCCCGGTCAGGTAGACGTCGCCGACGGCGTCGATGGTGAACGCGACGCCGTAGAGCTTCGCGTTGCGGCGCAGCAGCCAGGCCCAGACGGCCTCGCGGTTCTCGTCGGGCTGGCGCACCACGAACGCCTCCACGCGCAGCGCGTGCTCGCCGACGATGAGGTTCACGTTCGTCTTGAGCTTGTGCGTGCCGGGCAGGGTCACCACGTACGAGTGGGGGCCGGTGCGGTCCAGGGGCAGCTCGGCACACGCCTGCTCGATCAGCGCACAGGTCTGCTCGACCGTCGTCATCGGGCTCCTCGCGGGGTCACCACCGGGCGCAGCCGGCCAGCTCCAGCTGCCGGCGGGACCGGTGCTCGGTCATCGCCTCACCATAGACGCCGAGCAACCGGGCGGTCGTGTGGTCCCAGGAGAAGTCGTACGCGTGCGCCAGCGCGCCCGCCGCCAGCTCGGCGCGGCGGCCGGGCTCGGCGAGCAGCCGGTCCAGCACCCGCGCCCAGTCGGCCGGGGCGTGCCCGTCCACGAGCACCCCGCTGACCTCGTCGCGGACCGCGGTGACCAGGCCGCCGACCGCGGCGGCGACCACGGGCGTGCCGCAGGCCTGGGCCTCCAGCGCGACCAGCCCGAACGACTCGTTGTGCGAGGGCACGGCGACCAGGTCGGCGGCCCGGTACACGTCGGCCAGCCGGTCCCCGGCCTGCGGGGGCAGGAAGCGCACCCGGTCGCGTACGCCCAGCGCCGCGGCCAGCTCGATGAGCGAGGTGGGGCGGTCCAGCCCGGAGCCGCTCGGCCCGCCCACGATCAGCGCGATCGCATCGGGGTCGGACAGCTCGGCCAGCGCCCGGATGAGCACGTCGGGGGCCTTCAGCGGCTGGATGCGGCCGACAAAAGCGATGATCTTGGCGCGCTGCGGCAGGCCCAGCCGGGTGCGGGCGGCGGCCCGGTCGGCGGGCTGGAAGCGGTCCAGGTCGACGCCGGGGGCGACGACGGCCACCCGGTCCAGCGGCGCGCCGTACAGGTCGATCAGCTCGCGGGCCTCGGTCGGCGTGTTCGCGATGAGCCGGTCGGACTGCTCGACGACCTGCTCCTCGCCCACCACGCGGCCCATCGGCTCGGCCCGGTCGCCGACGGCGAGCCGCCCGTTCTTGACCTTGGCGAGGGTGTGCGCGGTGTGCACCAGCGGCACCCCCCAGCGGTCCTTGGCCAGCCAGCCGACCTGGCCGGAGAGCCAGTAGTGGGACGCCAGCAGGTCGTAGAAGCCCGGCGGGCGGGACGCCTCGACGCCGAGCACGCCGTGCGTGAACGCGCAGAGCTGGGCGGGCAGGTCCTCCTTGGCCAGGCCCTCGAACGGCCCCGCGCTGATGTGCCGGACGAGCACCCCGGGCGCCAGCTCGGCCCGCGGGGGCAGGTCCCGGCCGGTGGTACGGGTGAAGATCTCGATCTCCACGCCCGCCTTGGCCAGGCGTTTGGACACCTCGACGATGTACACGTTCATGCCGCCCGCGTCCCCGGTGCCCGGTTGGTGCAGCGGAGACGTGTGCACGGAGAGCGTGGCGATACGCCGGGGCAGCTCGCGGCGGAGGGTACGAGAGCTCACAGGTCGATCAACATCCGGTGCGCCCGGACTCTTCCCGTTCGCGGGCGTGACGAGCGTCGCAGCCCACAGTCCGGGACGTCGCGGAGCTTAGGATGCAGCTCATGTCTGACCAGAAGATCGCGGTCGTCTCCGGCGCGTCCAGCGGCATCGGCGCCGCCACCGCCCGGCACCTGGCCGCCGCCGGTTTCCACGTGCACGCCCTGGCCCGCCGCACCGACCGGGTCGAGGCGCTCGCCAAGGAGATCAACGGCACGGCCGTGACCTGCGACGTCACCGACGACTACGCCGTCGCGCAGTACGCGGCAACCGTCGACCGGGTCGATCTGCTGGTCAACAACGCGGGCGGCGCGATCGGCGCGGACCCCGTCGCCAGCGCGAGCGTCGCCGACTGGCAGGCCATGTACGACGTCAACGTGCTGGGCACCCTCCGCCTCACCAAGGCCCTGCTCCCCGCCCTGATCGCCTCCGGCGCGGGCACCGTCGTCACGGTCAGCTCCACCGCCGGACTCATCGTCTACGAGGGCGGCGGCGGCTACGCCGCCGCCAAGCACGCCCAGACCGCCCTGGTCGAAACCCTCCGCCTCGAACTCTGCGGCGACCCCGTCCGCGTCGTCGAGATCGACCCCGGCATGGTCAAGACCGACGAGTTCGCCCTCAACCGCTTCGCCGGCGACGCCACCCGCGCCGCCAGCGTCTACGCCGGCGTCGAACACCCCCTCACCGCCGACGACATCGCCGCCTGCATCACCTGGACCGCCACCCTCCCCCACCACGTCAACATCGACCGCCTCGTGGTCCGCCCCCTCGCCCAAGCCGCCCAGCACAAGGTCCACCGGGTCCTTTAAGTGCGTTGATCATGAACTTATGGCACGGCTCGGCGGCGTGTCGTGTCCACAACTTCATGATCGACGCTGGCTGAGGGCGGGAGGAGGGCAGTGAAGCCGCAGGGGGAGATCACCAGGGGGACCACGAATCCGAACCGGCTGCGGCGGGTGGATCGGTGGATCGGGTGGTGGTGTGGGGGTGCGCTTGCCGATGCGGCGGATCCGCTGGTGGTGGATCTGGGGTATGGGGCTACGCCGATCACGGCGGTCGAGCTGCGGGCGCGGCTGGAGCGGGTGCGCGCGGACGTGCGGGTGACCGGGTTGGAGATCGATCCGGCGCGGGTGGCGGCGGCGCAGGCCGCTGCCGACCCGCCGGGGCTGACGTTCGCGCGGGGCGGGTTCGAGCTGGCCGGGCTGCGGCCGGTGGTGGTCCGGGCCTTCAACGTGCTGCGGCAGTATGACGAGAGCGCCGTGGCCGCCGCGTGGACCACGATGACGGCGCATCTGGCGCCGGGCGGCTGGCTGGTCGAGGGCACCTGTGACGAGCTGGGCCGCCTGGGCAGCTGGGCGGCCCTGCCGGCGGGCGCGGACACGCCGGTCTCGCTGACGCTGGCGGCGAAGCTGGCCACGCTGGAATCCCCGGCCACGTTCGCCGAGCGGCTGCCGAAGGCGCTGATCCACCGCAACGTGCCGGGCGAGCCGGTGTACGACCTGCTGTGCGCGCTGGACGAGGCCTGGCGGCACGCCGCGCCGCTCGCCGTGTTCGGGCCGCGGCAGCGGTGGCTGGAGGCGGTGTCACGGCTGCGCGACGCGGGCTGGCCGGTGCTGGACCGCCCGGCCCGCTGGCGGCTGGGCGAGGTGACCGTGCCCTGGCCGGGCACCGCCGCATGATCCCTGCCGGGGCTGCCGGTCGTTACGTCCGATATGAACCTGAATGCGGAGTTCTCTGCGCTTTCGGCGTACGGCGGCCAGCTCAGCGCCCTGCGCCTGGGGCCGATGGTGCTGCTCGGCATCGCCCTGCTGCTGCTCGGCGTGGGCCTGCTCGTGCTGGCCGTCGTGCTGGTCCGGCGGTCGGCCGAGTGAACCGCACCGACCTGGTCCGCCTGCTGCTGCTCTTCACCGTCTGCGGCGGCCTCGGCTGGCTCGCGGGCGGCCTGCGCCGCCACCGCTGAGCCCGGCACCGTTAAGAAGGTGCCCTTCCTCTACGTATTCCGTTAAGAGGGTGCCCTTCCTTTCAGAGTTCGCAGTTGACGAGGACGGGTTCGGGGCGGAGGGTGACGCCGAAGTGGTCGTGCACGCCGTCGCGGATCTCCTCGGCCAGGGCGAGCAGGTCGTGCGTGGTGCCGCCGCCGGGGTGGGTGAGGGCGAGGGTGTGCTTCGAGGAGATCGCCACGGGACCGCGCGTGTAGCCCTTGGTGAAGCCCGCGCGCTCGATGAGCCAGGCGGCGCTGACCTTCATGACGCCGTCCGCGCCGGGCCAGGCCGGCGGGTCGGTGTCGGTGCGGCGGCGCAGCTCGGTGTACGCCGCGGCGCTGAGCACCGGATTCGTGAAGAACGAGCCGACCGAGCGGGTGTCGGGGTCGGTCGGGTCGAGCACCATGCCCTTGCCCCGGCGCAGCCCGAGCACCGCCTCACGCGCGTCGGCCAGCGGCACCCGCTCGCCCTCGGCCACCCCGAGCGCGCGGGCCAGCTCCGCGTACGCCACCGGGCCGGACTTGCCGTCCCGGCGCAGCCGGAACACCACGTCGAGCACCACCCAGCGGTCGGTGTACTTGAAGACGCTGTGCCGGTACTCGAACCGGCACTCCTCCGGGGTGAACGTGCGCACCTCGCCCTCGGTGCGGTCGTACACCGTCACCGACTCGACGACCTGCGACACGTCCTGCCCGTACGCGCCCACGTTCTGGATCGGCGTCGCGCCGCACGTGCCGGGGATGCCGGACAGGCACTCGACGCCGGAGAAGCCCTCGGCGACGGTACGCATGACGAAGTCGTCCCACGGGTGGCCCGCCGCGGCCCGCACGGAGACGTCGTCGCCGTCCTCGGCGATCACGTCGACGCCGGAGGAGCGGATGAGCAGCACGGTGCCCGGGAAGCCCGCGTCGCCGACGACGACGTTGCTGCCCCCGGACAGCAGCAGCAGCGGCTCGCCGGTGCGGGTCGCGTCCTGTACGCAGGCCGTGATCTCGTCCGCGGACCCGGCGGTGACCAGCCGTCCGGCCGGGCCACCCAGCCCTAGGGTGGTCAGGTCGGCGAGTGCGGGGCGGGCGAGGCTATTGTCAGACACGTCACCACACTAGTGCCGCCACAGTTCCCGAACGACCAGGTGGGGAAGACCCGATGAGGACGAGGCCATGAGAGCGCACGGCACCAAGGAACTATGGCTCGACGCGCTGCGCGCCGACGCGGCCGCCTTCCGCGCCGTCGCCGGTGAGGCCGACCTGACGGCGGTCGTGCCCACCTGTCCGGACTGGACCGTGCTCAACCTGGTCCACCATCTCGGCGGGGTGTACCGCTGGGTCCGCGGCCACGCCAGCCGCGGCGTCACCAGCGCGCCCGACCCGGGCTCCCGGCGGCACGACTACCCGGGCGCCGAGGAGACCCTCGACTGGTTCGACGAGGAGGCCAAGGGCCTGATCGAGCTGCTGGACGCGCTCGACCCGAACATGCCCGCCTGGAACTGGGCGCCCCAGGCCAAGATCGCCCTGTTCTGGCACCGCCGGATGGCGCACGAGACCGCCGTGCACCGCTGGGACATGCAGATGTCACAGGGCATGGCCGAGCCGCTCAACGACCACCTCGCCGCCGACGGGGTGACCGAGGTGCTGGACAGCTGGCTGCCCGCGGGCCGCCGCAAGGGCCCCACCGACCGGTACGGCGTCGTGCACCTGACCGCGCCGGAGGAGGGCCAGGAGTGGTTCATCCGGCTGCGCGGCGAGGGCATCGCGCTGCTCGACACGGACACCCTGCTCGACGCCGACGGCCCCGACACCCGAGTGCACGCGTCCGGCCAGGCCAGTGACCTGATGCTCGCGCTGTGGGGCCGGATCGGCTTCGACTCGCTCGAGGTGAGCGGCGACGAGTCGCTGCTGGCCTCGCTGCGTACCGGCTGAGCGGGGGCCGCGATGCCCCGACCGACCCTCGAACAGGTCGCGCAGCGGGCGGGCGTGTCCCGGGCCACCGTCTCGCGCGTGGTGAACGACTCCCCCACGGTCGCCGAGTCGATCCGCGCCGCCGTGCGCCGCGCCATCGACGAGCTGGGTTACGTGCCCAACCAGGCCGCGCGCAGCCTGGTCACCCAGCGCACCGACTCGTTCGCGCTGATCCTGCCGGAGAGCCCGTCCCGGGTGTTCTCCGACGACCAGTTCTTCCCCGGCATCATCCGGGGCGTCAGCCAGGAGCTGGACTCGGCGGACAAGCAGCTGGTGCTGATGGTGGCGGGCTCCCAGGCCAGCCACGACCGGATCGAGCGCTACGCGCTGGCCCGGCACATCGACGGCGTGCTGATCGCCTCCATGCACGGCGCCGACCCGCTGCCCGGCACGCTGGCCCGGATGGGCATCCCCGTGCTCTGCGGTGGCCGCCCACTCAGCCAGGTGCGCGTGCCGTACGTCGAGGTCGACAACGTCACCGGGGCGCGCACGGCCGTACGCCACCTGCTGGAGACCGGCCGCACCCGGATCGCCACCATCGCCGGGCCGCAGGACATGGTGGCCGGCATCGACCGGCTCACCGGCTACCGCGAGGAGCTGCGCGGCTCGGATCGGCGCTCGATCGTGGCGGTCGGCGACTTCACCCGCGACTCGGGCGCGGTCGCCATGCGCCAGCTCCTGGAGGACGACCCCGACCTGGACGCCGTCTTCGTCGCCTCCGATTTGATGGCCCACGGCGCCCTCCAGGCCCTCCAGGCCGCGGGCCGCCGCGTGCCCGACGACGTGGCCGTGATCGGCTTCGACGACATCGCGCTGGCCCGCTACACCGAGCCGCCCCTGAGCACGGTCCGCCAGCCCATCGTCGGCCAGGGCCGCGAAATGGCCCGCCAGCTGCTCCGCCTGGCCGCCGGCGAGGACATCGCCGACAGCGTCATCCTCCCCACCGAACTCGTCATCCGCGGCACCACCTAAGAAAGGAAGGGCACCTTCTTAACGCTATGCGTAGAGGAAGGTGCCCTTCTTAACCCACACCCCCCAACGCCGGGCCGTCCGCGAACGGCCAGACGCAGTTTCGGGGAAAGTGCGGGTATTGCGTGCCGCTTCGTGCACTTTCCCCGAAACTGCGGCCGCGCCAGCGGCTTGAGGACGGGCGGGTCAAGGGACGCGGAGGGCGACGGTGGCGAGGACCGGGAAGTGGTCGCTGGCGGCGGTGGTGATCCCGGTGACAACCCGGAAGTCGGTGAAGGCCACCGCCGGGGAGCCGAAGACCCAGTCCACCCGGTTGGTGGGCTGGTCCGTGGGGGAGGTCCAGGCGTCGCCGTGGCCGGTCACGTCCTGCGCCGAGGTCCAGCCCGCGTTCGTGAACGAGCGCGTCTCCGGCCAGCTCGGCCAGAAGTTGAAGTCGCCCGCCACCACCGTCGGCCGGGCCCGGTCGGCCTGGTCGAGCAGTGTGTCGATCTGCGCCAGGCGGGTCGGCGTGTTCGGCTTGCGGTGCGTCAGGTGCGCGGTGACCACGTCCATGGATCTCCCGAAGGCCAGCTGCACCGTTGCCTTCAGGTAGGAGCGGTGCATCGGCCCCTGCCCGTAGGGCAACCGGCCGGTGCGCACGTCGCTGACCGGTAGCCGGGTCAGCAGCAGGTTGCCGAACTGCCCGTCGGCCGCGGGCGACCACCAGAACGGCATGCGCAGCTCGCGGGACAGGTACTCGGCGACGTCCACCCCGCCGCCGATGGCCCAGCCCCGGCTGACCTCCTGAAGCACCACCACGTCCGGGTCCAGGGCCCGGATCACCTTCGCGAGCCGGTCCGGATCCGCCTGGCCGGTCGCGTCATCCCGGCCGTACTTGACGTTCCAGCTCAGCACGGTGACGCCGGTCGGGCTCACGGTCACCGTCCCGTCGTCGGGCCGGGTCAGGTGCATCAGCAGCGGTACGGCCAGCGCCAGCGCGACGGCCCCGGCGACCGGAGCCGGGCGGGCTGCCAGCCCGCGCAGGTCCACGCGCCAGCCGCCGGGGTGATCCGGACGGCGGCCCATCCCGGCGAGCCCGACGAGCACGGCGAGCACGATCAGCAGCCAACGGTTGCCGAACGGCAGCGGCATGTCGTAGTGCACCTGGAAGAGCAGCACGGGCAGCACCCAGACCAGCCCGTACGCCCACACCCCCCGGTCGCTCGGCGAGGCCAGCGCCCGCGCGACCGCCACCGCCGCGGAGAGCTGTGCGAGCACGAGGCCGAGCAGCACCACCGGCCCGCTGCCCCACCAGGCCAGCGCGAGCCCGCCCGCCAGCCCGGCCAGCGCCGCCGAGCCCGCGATCCAGTGATCCGGCTCCGGGACCGCGTTCGTGCCCCCGGCCAGCGTGAGCCGGCGCACCAGCTCGACCGCGACCACGAGGGTGCCGATCAGCACGATCAGGCACAGCTGCAACGCGACGCCCGACTGGGACGCGGCGAAGGCCGGGTTGCCCAGCGTCGTCGTCCACAGCGCGAGGTATCCGCCCAGCGCCCAGACGCGGCCGCCGGCCGTGCCGGCCGGAGCGGGCCGGGCTGCCGAAACACGCACCGCGAGCACGAGGGCCACGACCGCGCCGACCGTGCTGAAGGGCCGGATCCATGCCTCTCCGCCCCGCCAGATCCCACCGCCCCAGAGCGGATCCCAGGTCACCGTGACCGACCGTACGGCGAGGTCGAGTGCTCCCCCGGCCAGCAGGCCCACCGCGGCGGTCACCGGACCGCCCGCCTGCCGCACCGCGAAGGCCAGGGTGACCAGGCCGGCCACGGCGCCCGCGGCGGTCAGCGGCAGGTTGTGCCCGAACAGGTTCCCCGCGACCCACAGCGCCCCGGTGACGCACACCCCCGGCACGAGGTGCGACGGCAGCGCGCCCGGCGCGGCGGCCCGGCGGCCGAGCCACACCAGCAGCAGCCCCGGCAGGGCGAAGATCGCCAGCGCGATCAGCGCCGCGTTCACGATGCCGACCGGCCCGGCCACCTGATCGAGCAGCGGCCCGCTCGCCCGGAGCAGCTGCACCGTCAGCGCGAACAGCAGCGCGACCAGCGTGATCGCATGCCAGCCGACCGGCTGCGGCGGCGAGGAACGGCCGGCCTCGGTCGACGTGCTGTCCGCCGGGACGGGCCCCGAGGCGGGCTCGCCGCCTGCCGGGGCGGGCGTGGACGCCTGATCACCCGTCGTGGCGGGCGTGGCGGTCTGGCCGCCCGTGGGTGCGGGCGAGGGGTGGGTGGACACGTGGGCTACCTCATTTGATGGGCAGGCCGAGGGAGCGGCGCGCCAGCAGGGTGCCGCCCGCGACCGCGGCCGGCATGATCAGGACCGCGCCGAGCGGGATCAGGAAACAGCAGAACACCGCGACGCCGAACCCCAGCGCCAGCGGCCGGTGCTTGCGCAGGGCCACCCGCCGGTCGGGCAGCCGCAGGCCGCGCCGGTTGAACGCGACCGCGACGAGTTCCAGCGACAGGAACCAGCCGCCCACGAAAGCGCCGATCACCGGGATCACCGTCTGCCCCACCACCGGGATGAAACCGCCCGCGAACAGCGGGATCGCGATCATCGCCGACACCAGCAGCAGCCGCAGCGCGTCGAACACACTGCGCCGCAGCTCCTTGTACCAGGGCAGGTCGACGGCGTCGGGCACGCCGCCGAAGTCCTCCTCGACGGCCTCGCCGATGGCCTCGTAGAACGGGTCGCCGATCAGCAGCGTCACCGCCGTGTACGACACCACCGCGAGCAGCCCGCTCGCCCCGACGATGGCGATCCCGGCGAACAGGCGGGCCGCCGAGCGCAGGTCGGTGGGCCAGTCGTCGGCGAACCAGGTCGCCGCCTCGGATACGTCCTCGATGAAGTAGAACAGCGCCCAGAACAGGCCGATGAAGAGCAGCAGGCTGAGCACTGCCGGGATGAGCCCGAGCATGACGAGCTTCGGGCTGCGTACGTAGCGGCGGATGCCCCGCCCGAGCAGCCGTACGCCGAGGAAGAACTCTGAGACCGCGTGACCTGCCACGAACCGGCAGCCTAGCGGCCCGGTCAACCGTTCAAGAAGGCCGAGATCCGTTCCCGCAGGTCGGCGCGCTCGTGCCAGAGCACGGCCGGGCGGTTGTAGATGTGCAGCCGCACGTCCGGCAGGACCGCGGCGAGCTGCTCGGCGACCGACGACGGGTGCAGGTCGTCGCCGATGCAGCCGATCACCAGCACCTGCGCGCTGACGTCGCGCAGCAGGCCCACGTCGGGCACCGGCACCTGGTCGGGCAGGGTCAGCAGGCCGCTGCTCAGACCGGTGTTCATCAGCGTGTTGAGGCGCTGGCGCACGTACGCCCAGCCGGACGCGCCGTTGCGGGCCGACGGCGGGATCTCCTCGACCACGGCGTTGGCCACGGTCGGCAGGTCGCCGCTGTTGATCGCCTCCAGCAGGTTGACCAGCCGCCGCCGGGCGGCCTCGGGCCGCGGCCGGTCCAGCACCGCGGGCAGGAACATGACGACCTTCTCGAACCGGTCGGGCGTCTCGGCCAGCAGCCGGCACAGCGCCCCGGCACCCAGGCTGACCCCGAGCGCCCGGGTAGCCCCGCTCATGTCGGCGATCGCGCGCAGGTCGCGGGCCAGATCGCCGTAGTCCCAGGCGCCGCGAGGGGAACTCGACTCGCCATGCCCACGGAACTGGAAGAACACCCGCTTGCCCGCGACCGCGCTGCCCAGCGGCCGGGTCTCGGCGATGCCGTGGCCGAGGCCGTGCGCGAACACCGTCACCGGCGTGCCCACACCGGTGATGAGCCGCTCCAGCTGTACGCCGTGCGCGGTGTCCACGATCTCGGTGGGCAGCGCGGGCGGCGCGGGACGGCCGGTGTTGGGGGCGGAGTTGCGCGGCTTGCCGAGGCGTCGGGGGAAACCGTCCGGCGGGGGCGGCCAGCGCAGGTCGTTGATCACGGGGTCACCAGTGTCCCTCGGCGACCTCACGCAGGCCGCGGCGCACGTCGAGCAGGTAGTAGGCGGCCAGGCCACCACCGGCCATCGCGATGAACTCGCTGCTCTGGGCCAGCCACACGAACAGCATGGCGACCAGCAGCACGATGAGCCAGCCCGCCTTCGGCATGGTGCCGATCGCCGGGAACGCGTCCTTGCGGCGCAGCAGGCAGTCCACGAACGCCCACAGCAGCAGCGCGATGAACGCGAACAGCATGACTACCTTGATCCAGGCTTCGATCTGGAAGACCATGGGAGACAGCTTAGAACCTCACGACCCCGGCATCCCAGCGCTGACGATGCCGGATACGTTCGTCGCGGCGCACCGACCTCGATCGGCACGCCGCGACGGGACGGATCACTTGGCCGCGCGCGGCGGCTTCTTCGCGGCGGGCTTGGCCGCGGGCGGCACGTCGTCCGCCTTGGCCTCGGCCTTCGGCGCCGCGGCCGGCTCGGCCTGCGGGGCGGCGGGCTTGGTGCCGGCCTGCTGCTCGGTGAACGCCTGCTCGCCCCGGGCGACCAGCGTGTCGTAGAACTTCGACGCCTTCTCCGCGGCGGTCTGCGTGCCGGACACGATCGAGTCGCGGATCCCGGCGGCGTCGACCTTCGCGGTCAGCTCGGCGGCCTTGCTGGTGGCGAAGGCGCCGTACTCGTTGGCCTTGGCCTTCCACTGCGGCACGTCGGTCGCGGCGGCCTGGTCGGCCAGCTCCGACGCCTTGACCCGCAGCTTGTCGGCCAGCTCGGGCAGCTTGCGCAGCTGCTCGTACGCCAGGTCGCCGACGCCGGCGGCGGCGTAGAACGCGCTCGGGTAGGTGCGGCTGTCGGTCTTGCTCGACGTCTGGGTCATGGTCACTGTTCCTCCTGTGCCTGCTTGCGCACGGCCTTCTTGACCGCCTTCTTCACCGCGGGCTTCGTCGCCTCGGTCTCGGCCGGGGTGGCCGGCGCGGCCGCATCGGCTTCGGCTGCCGCTTCAGCGCGTGCGTTCTCGCGAACGAACGTCTCGTAGATCTGCGTGAGGGACTGTTTCTGCGCGACCGTCAGCAGCGGGTCGGCCGCGATCGCGGTCGGCACGCCCTGGTGGTCGTCAGAGCCGAGCAGCCCGGCCTTGAGGTACATGGCCGGGGTGGAGACCCGCAGCGCCGCGGCCAGCTGGGCCAGCACCTCGGCGGACGGCTTGCGCAGCCCGCGCTCGATCTGGCTGAGGTACGGGTTGCTGATGTTGGCCTGCTCGGCCAGCTGCCGCAGGGAGATGCGGGCGTTCTCCCGCAGATCCTTGATGAAGGCGCCGATGTCGGGACTCTGCACGCTCATCAAGCTACCCACGACTGCTAACAGTTGCAAGCATAGTGCTAACAATCAGCTAGCGATCCGCGCCACGCCGCAATTCACCCCTTAGCGCTGCATCCCACCACAACTCACCAGCCTGCGACCCGCCGCGCCAGCGGCCATCGCGGCGAAGATCGCTATCTCGTGTCACAACCTGCGGTGCAGGCCCACTTTCCGACACGAAACAGCGATCTAGCCCGTCGCACCGCTGTCGATCATGAAGTTAGGGACGCGACACACCGTCGAACACTCACTTAAGTTCATGATCAACGCGGCGCAGCGGGCGCAGCGAGCGCAGCGGGGCAGCGGGTGGGCGCAGCGGGGGTGCCCGGGGGTGGGTGAGTTACCAGAGGGGGTGGAGGGCGCCTACCTTGCGGCCGCCGCCGAGGAGGGTGGGGTGGGCGAGCGCGGGGGCGTCGACCTCGATGCCGAGGCGGCGCAGGGCGGTGATCATGATGGGGCCGCGGGCGCGGGCGGCGCCGTCGTCGATCTTCACGGCGACCGCGCCCTTGCCCGGAACTGCGGCGGCCCAGACACCTTCGGCGCCGACCTTGCTGACCAGGCCGGGGACGGCGCGCATGAGCTGGGCGTCCTCCCGGTTGGTGCCGCTGACGAGTTCGGGGTACGCGCGCATGGCGTCGGCGACGGAGCGCTCCAGCGAACCGGGCACCCCTTCGGCGATCCGGCGGAACGCGGTGGCCAGGCCGGTCAGCGACACGGCGAGCACCGGCGCGCCGCACCCGTCGACGCCCATCGCGGCCGCCGACTCCCCCGCGAACTCCTCGATGGTCTCGTTGAGGCGCTGCTGGAGCGGGTGGTCGGGCTGGAAGTAGTCCTCGACGGCCCAGCCGGCGGCGCGGCAGGTGAGCAGCATGCCGGAGTGCTTGCCGGAGCAGTTCATGTAGACGCGCAGCGGGGTGCCGCCGGTGGCGATCTTCGCGTTGTCGTCGAGCGGCAGGTCGGGCGGGCAGCGCAGGGCGGCCTCGCTGAGCCCTCCGCTGCGCAGCAGCGCGCGTACCCGGGAGATGTGGAAGTCCTCGCCCCAGTGGCTGGCCGTGACCAGGGCCAGGTCGGCGGGGTCGGCCAGGCGCAGCCCGGCGCGCAGCATGCCGATGGCCTGCATGGGCTTGTTGGAGGAGCGGGGGAAGATCGGCCCGGTGACGTCACCGGCCGACGCGACGGCAGCGCCCGCCGCGTCCAGGACGATCACCGACCCGCGGTGGCCGCCCTCGACGAATCCGCTGCGTTCCACCTCGACGAGCGGCACGCCGCCCTCGTAAACCTTGCCCATGGTAAGGAACGCTACCGGGGTTTCACATTTCAGCGCGCGGGGATCCCCAGGAGGTTGCGTGCCTCACCCGGGGTGAGCGGCGGGCGCTGCGCGAGCCGGGCGAACGCGGACGCGCGGGCGACGAGCTGAGCGTTGGACTCGACCGGCTGGCCCTTGGCGTAGGTGACCGTGTCCTCCATGCCGACGCGCAGGTGGCCGCCCGCGCCGAGCGAGGTGAGCAGCACCGGCAGGGTGGCCCGGCCGATGCCGGTGGCCGAGAACGTGGTGCCCTCGGGCAGCTCGCGCAGGGCCTGCTGGCAGGCGACGAGCGCGGCGGCGGTGCCCGGCATGCCGCCCGGCACGTTCATGACGAAGTCGACGTGCACGTGGCCCCCGGCGGGCAGGCCGTACTTGTCGAGCAGGCGCTGCAGGGACCACAGCTGGCCGAGGTCGAAGATCTCGTACTCGGGCACGACGCCGCGCTCCTGCATGCGGGTGTGCAGGTCGACGATGAACTCCCAGCGGTTCATGAACACGTCGTCGCCGAAGTTGACCGTGCCCATGGTGCAGCTGGCCATGTCGGGACCGGCGTCGAGCACGGCCAGGCGGGCCGACTCGGGGTCGTGCACCGAACCGCCGGACGACAGCTGCACGATCAGGTCGGTGCTCGACCGCAGCGCCGCGACGGTCTCCCGCAGCCGGATCGGGTCCAGGCTGGGCTGGGCGTCCTCGTCGCGGATGTGCACGTGGATCACGCTCGCCCCGACGGCCTCGCACTCCTTCGCGGTCGCGACCAGCTCGTCGAGCGTCACCGGCAGGGCCGGGACGTCAGCCTTGGCGGATTCCGCGCCGGTGGGCGCGACGGTGATCAGAGTGCCGTTCGTCATGGGCGCATCCTGTCATATTTTCAGTCAGGGTCGATAGCGGCCGTGGATTCTCCCGCAGTGAGGGGGGTGTCGCCGGAAATATTGCGCTTGAGGACGGCCAGGGCGATCGGCCCGAGTTCCGCGTGGCGGGCCGCGGTGCCGACGAATCCGACGGTACGGCCGTCGGCCGTGATCTCGGTGCCACGCGCCGGGAGTTCGTCCGTGGCGATGCCGTCCAGGTGCAGCAGGCGCAGCGCGCGCGGCGGCCGGCCGAGGTGGTGCACCCGGGCCACCGTCTCCTGGCCCCGGTAGCAGCCCTTCTCCAGGTGCACCGCGGCGGCCGTCAGCTCGACCTCGGACGGCAGCGTGCGGTGGTCGGTGTCGATGCCGACCCGCGCCTGCCTGGCGGCCGCCCGCAGCGCCTCGTACGCCCACAGCCCGGCCGGGGGCAGCTCCAGCGCGGCGAGGGTCTGCTCGGCGCTCTCGCGCGGCAGCACGAGGTCCAGCACCGGCACGTCACCGAGCGCGTGCCGCCGCACGAACCCGCCGCCGGGCAGCGGGGCGACCGCGTAGACCGTGGTGGGGCGGGGCGGCACGGCGCCGGTGTGGAACTTCGGCTCCGGCACCGGCAGCACGTCCGGCTCGGCGGGCACGGCCACGCCGAGACGTCCCACGGCGGCGAGCGCGGCAGGCCCGACCAGGCTGTGGATCGCGTACTCGGCAGGCTTGATCTCCACCTGGGTGAAGAACCGCATCTTGGTCAGGAAGCCGACCACGGCGTCGCTCGTGCCGGGTTCGACGTCGACCCACAGGGTGCCGTCCAGCTCGGTCACCCACAGCTCGTGCTCGATGTGCCCGTGCGGGGACAGCACCAGCGTGCGGGTGCCCTGCCCGTCGGCGAGGTCGGTGAGGTGCTGGGTGGTGAGGTTGTGCAGGAAGCTCAGCCGCTCGGGGCCGGTCAGCGCCAGCACCCCGCGGTGCGAGCGGTCCACCAGCCCGGCCGCGGTGAGCAGGGTGCGCTGCTCGCGCAGCGGGTCGCCGTGGTGCGCCGCGACCGGCGCGTCCGGGGAATCGGGGTCGAAGTGACCGACCAGCACCGGCGTACCCATCACGCACATCCTCCGCACAGTCCGAACAGCGCCACGTGCCCGATGTCCATCCGGAAGCCGCGCGTGCTCAGCAGCCGCTCGGCGAGCGGGGCCAGCTCGCTCTGCTCCAGCTCGGTCACCGTGTCGCAGCTGCGGCACACCAGGTGCACGTGCTGCACCACGGCCGCGTCGTGATACGTCGGCGCGCCGTGCGACAGGTGTACGTGCGTCACCAGCCCGAGCTCCTCCAGCAGCTCCAGGGTCCGGTAGACGGTCGTGATGTTCACCCCCGAGGCGACCTCGCACACGGCCGCGTGCACCTGCTCGGGCGTGGCGTGGACGAGCTGGCGCACCGCGTCGAGCACCAGTTGCCGCTGGGGGGTGAGCCGCAGACCGCGATCACGCAGCAGATCGGCCAGCTCGGCGGAGCCTTGTTCGGGCATCGTCCGATCATAGTTCGCGCCCCGATCCCCCTCCGAAGTAAGGAAGGGCACCTTCTTATCGTTATCCGTAGTAGAAGGTGCCCTTCCTAACCCCCTGGTGGGGACGCGTACCATTCCGGCCGTGGTGCAGCCTGTTCTCGTGGTCCAGGGCCGTGGCGTGGTGCCGGCCGACACTCCCGTGCTCCGTGCCGACGACCTCGGCGTGCTGCGCGGCGACGGGGTCTTCGAGACCATGCACGTACGCCCCGACGGCCGCGGCGGCGCCGCCCCGTGGCTGCTGGACGAGCACCTGGCCCGGATGGCCCGCTCGGCCGCGCGCATGGACCTGGCCCTTCCCGCCGAGGACGCGCTGCGCGAGCTGGCCGCGCTGGCCGCCGCGCAGTGGCCCGCGGACGTCGAGGGCGCGCTGCGCCTGGTGTGCACGCGCGGCGCGGAGGCGGCCGCGGCCACCGGCGGCCCGGTGACCTGCTTCGCCACCGTCAACCCGATCGGCGCCGCGACGCTGGCCGCCCGCCGCGACGGCATCGCCGTGGCCACCATCTCGCTGGGTTACCCCGCGGGGGCGCGTACCGCCGCGCCGTGGCTGCTCGGCGGCGTCAAGTCGCTGTCGTATGCGATCAACATGGCCTCGCAGCGCTGGGTGCTGGCGCAGGGCGTCGACGACGCGCTGTGGGTGTCCGAGGACGGCTACGCGCTGGAGGGCCCGACCTCGACCCTCGTCTGGCGGACCGGCGACGTGCTGAACACGGTGCCCGTGGAGACGACCGGCATCCTGCCCGGCACCACCGCCCGCCACCTGCTCGACAACGCGGCCGACCTGGGCCTGACCGCCGCCGAGCGGATGGTCACCCCGGCCGAGCTGGCCGCGGCCGACGGCGTGTGGCTGCTGTCCAGCGTGCGCGGGGTGGCCGAGCTGCGCAGCATCGACGGCACCGCGCTGCCCGCCTCGCCGCACACGGAGAAGCTGCGCGGCTACCTCGGCTTCACCAACCTGGGTTACTGAACGATCCCTCAGTTGACGTAGCCTGCGGAGCATGACCACGCAGGCGTATCTCATCGACGCGGTCCGCACCCCGTTCGGCCGGCACAAGGGCGGGCTGTCCGGCGTACGCACCGACGACCTCGCCGCCGCCCCGCTCGTCGCGCTGCTCAAGAGGCACCCCGAGCTGGACCTGGCGCAGATCGAGGACGTCATCCTCGGCGACGCCAACGGCGCGGGCGAGGACAACCGCAACGTGGCCCGCATGGCGGCGCTGCTGGCCGGGCTGCCGGTGACGGTGCCCGGGGTGACCGTGAACCGGCTGTGCGCCTCCGGCGCGGAGTCGATCGTGCAGGCCGCGCGCGGCGTACGCGCAGGGGACCTGGACCTGGTCGTCGCGGGCGGCGTGGAGAGCATGAGCCGCGCTCCGTTCGTCATGGCCAAGCCCGATGTCGCGTTCCCCGGCGAGGCGAGGCTGTGGAACACGCAGCTCGGCTGGCGCATGGTCAACCCGCTGTTCCCCGACGACTGGACGGTGCCGCTCGGCGTCGCCGCGCAGCAGGTCGCCGCCGAGTTCGGCATCGGGCGCGAGGCGCAGGACGCCTGGGCGCTGCGGTCGCACCAGCGGGCCGCCGCCGCGTGGGCGCAGGGCCGCTTCGACGACCGGGTCGTGGAGGTCGCCGGGGTGACCCGGGACGAGTCGGTGCGCGCCGACACCAGCGCCGCCGCCCTGGCCAGACTGCGCCCGGCGTTCACCCCGGACGGCGCGGTGACCGCGGGCAACTCCTCCCCCGTCAACGACGGCGCCGCCACGGCCCTGATCGGCTCCGCCGCCGCCGTCGAGCGGCTCGGCGTGACGCCGCTGGGCCGGATCGTGGCGAGCACCGTCGCGGGCGTCTCGCCGGAGCGCTTCTCCACCGGCCCGGTGCCCGCGATCCGGGCGCTGCTGGCCAAGGCCGGCCTGGGCTTCGGCGACATCGCCGCGTGGGAGATCAACGAGGCGTTCGCGGCGATGGTGCTCAGCTGCCTGCACGAGCTGCCCGAGATCGACCCCGAGCTGGTCAACGCCGACGGCGGCGCGATCGCGTACGGCCACCCGCTGGGCGCGTCCGCGCCGCGCGTGATCGTGGACCTGTGCCACACGCTGCGTGCCCGGGGCGGCGGCTACGGCATCGCGGCGGCCTGCATCGGCGTCGGCCAGGGACAGGCGGTGCTGGTACATGTCGAGTAACCCGTTCGACCTGCTGCCGCCGGAGCAGCGGGCCCGCTTCGAGCAGCTGGCCCGCGAGTTCGCGGAGTCGGGACAGGAGCCGGCCGTGCCCCGCGAGGCGTCGACCGTGGTGCTGATCCGGCCGGACCGCACCGTGTTCCTGATCCGGCGGATGCGGGCGATGGCCTTCGGCGGCATGTGGGCGTTCCCCGGCGGCTCGCTGGAGCCCGGGGAGACCCCGGCGGACGCCGCCGTGCGCGAGATCGAGGAGGAGACCGGGGTGACGCTGCTGCCCGCCGCGCTCACCCCGTGGGACCGCTGGCTGACGCCGGTGTTCGAGCCGCGCCGCTTCGACACGTGGTTCTTCCTGGCGGCGATGCCGGACGGTCAGGACGCCGCGCTGCCCGAGTTCGAGGCCGACCGGGCCCGCTGGGTCACTCCCGAGCAGGCCGTCGCCGAGAACGCCGCGGGCGAGCTGCCGATGCTCCCGCCGACGCTGGTCACGCTGCGCGGGCTGGCGGCATACCCGACGGTCTCGGACATGCTCACCGCCCCCCGCGACGTCTCCACCGCCTACATGCCCGCCCTCTGACCGAAGCGCGAAGCTCCCGCCCTGCTGTCAGTGCAGAGCGGGAGCTTCGACGATGTGACCGGGGCTCAGCCGAAGCGGCCGGTGATGTAGTCCTCGGTGCGCTTGTCGCCCGGGTTGGTGAAGATGCGGCCGGTGTCGTTGAACTCGACCAGGCGGCCGTGACGGACGCCGGCCTCGTCCAGCTCCGCGGTGAAGAACGCGGTGTGGTGGCTGACCCGGGCCGCCTGCTGCATGTTGTGGGTGACGATCACGATGGTGTACGTCCCCGCGAGGTCGTGCATCAGATCCTCGATCTTGCCGGTGGCGATCGGGTCGAGCGCCGAGCACGGCTCGTCCATCAGGATCACCTCGGGCTTGACCGCGATCGCGCGCGCGATGCAGAGCCGCTGCTGCTGGCCGCCGGACAGGGCCAGGCCGCTGGACTTCAGCTTGCCCTTGACCTCGTCCCACAGGGCCGCGCCGCGCAGCGCCTGCTCGACGCGGTCGTCCATGTTGTCCTTGATGCCGTTGATCTTCAGGCCGTAGGCCACGTTCTCGTAGATGGACTTCGGGAACGGGTTCGGCTTCTGGAACACCATGCCGATCCGGCGGCGCACCTGGATCGGGTCCACGTCGGCGGCGTAGAGGTCCTGCCCGTGGAAGGTGACCTTCCCGGCGACGCGGGCGCCGTTGACGAGGTCGTTCATGCGGTTCAGCGAGCGCAGCACGGTGCTCTTGCCGCAGCCCGACGGGCCGATCAGGGCCGTGATCTGGTGCTCGCGGATCGCCATCGTGGTGCCGCGGACGGCCTCGTAGTTGCCGTAGAAGACGCTGACGTTCTCCAGCTGCATCACCGGCGGTGCGGAAACGGCGGGCATGGTGGGCGCGGCTCCCGGGATGAGGGTGGACAGGTTGAAGTCGGTGCTCATGGTCATCCTCAACGTTCCTTGATGGCGAAGCGGCTGGAGATCAGGCGGGCGGCGACGGTGAACACGAGGACGATCGCCATCAGCGTGAGCGCCGCGCCCCAGGCACGGCCCTGCGCGGCCGGGAAGAACTCGCCCGCGTTCTTGAAGATCTGTGCGGCGAGCGTGGTGTTGTCGCCGGACAGGCTCCAGTTGCTGACGAACGCGGTGCCCGCGACCAGCACCACCGGCGCGGTCTCACCCGCGGCACGGGCGATCGCCAGCATGATGCCGCTGACGATGCCCGAGATGGCGGCCGGCAGCACCACGGACACCGTGGTCTTCCAGCGCCGGGCGCCGAGCGCGGCGCTGGCCTGGCGCAGCTCGTCCGGGACGAGCCGGAGCATCTCCTCGGTGCTGCGGATGATGATCGGCAGCATGAGGCAGCCGAGCGCGAGGGCCGCCGCGAAGCCGGACTGCTCCTTGACCAGGAGCACGTACGACACGTACACGAACAGGCCCATGACCACCGACGGGACGCCGGTCATCACGTCGGCCATGGTCCGGATGAGCCGGGCCAGCGCGTTCTGCTTGCCGTACTCGTTGAGGTAGATCGCGCCGAGCACGCCGAGCGGGATCGACATGGCGGCCGCGGCGCCGGTGATGATCAGGGTGCCGGCCACGGCGGGGCCCATGCCGCCACCGGCCCGGCGGGCCGAGTTGGGGATGTCGTCGACCAGGAAGTCCAGGCTCATCACCCCGGCGCCGGCCTCGATCACCTTGTAGATGACCAGGCCCAGCGGCACCAGGGCGACCAGCAGGGCCAGCACCATGAGCCCCTTGGCGAAGCCGTCGGTCAGCCGTCGGCGCAGCGGCAGCGCGGAGCGCCGCAGGTCCGCCGGGGCGGGCGCGGACGAGGCCGGACGGGCGGCGGTGGTGGTGGTGGTCATGCCGAGGCTCCCTTCATCCGGATCTCCGCGCGCCGCACGACGACCCGGGCCAGGAGGTTGATCAGGACGGTGATGATGAACAGGACCACGCCCATGCCGATCAGGGCCGCCCGGAAGTCACCGGTGGACTCGCCCCACTGGTCGACGATGATGGCCGGCAGCGCGTACCCGCTCTCGAACAGGTTCGCGGTGATCTGCACGGAGCTGCCGATGACCAGGGCGACCGCGATGGTCTCGCCCATGGCCCGGCCGAGGCCGAGGATGACCGCGCCGACCACGCCGCCGAAGCTGTGCGGCAGCACCGCGCCCTTGATCATCTCCCAGCGGGTGGCGCCCAGCGCCCAGGCCGCCTGCTTGTCGGAGTCGGGGACGGTCGCGAAGACCTCCCGCGAGATGGACGTGATGATCGGGATGATCATGACGGCGAGGATGAGGCCCGCGGTCATGAAGGTCCGGCCGCTGCTTCGCGGCTCGCCGAACAGCGAGCCCAGCACCGGCACCCCGCCCACGACATCGTGGATCCCCTGGTAGACCGGCGCGATGGCGGGCGCCAGGACCAGGATGCCCCACAGGCCGAAGACCACGGAGGGCACCGCGGCCAGCATGTCGATCAGCGTCACGATGGTGGCGCGCAGCTTCGGCGGGGCGAGCTCGGTCAGGAACAGCGCGATGCCGATCGACACCGGCACGGCCACCACCACGGCGATCGCCGACACCACCAGCGTGCCGTACAGGAAGGCGAGCGTGCCGTAGACGGGGCCGCGCGGGCCGTCGCCGTCCGGGTCGTTCGGGATCCAGTCGGTGCTGGTGAAGAAGTCGGCGGAGAACGCGGGGAAAGCCTCGTTCACCGTCGTGACCAGGATCAGCGCCAGAATGATCAGCACCGCGAGGCCCGCGAACACGCAGACGGCCCAGAAGAGCCGGTCGGCGTGGCGGCCGCGGTCCTTCCGGGTCAGCTGAGCGGATTTGTCAACCACAGTCATCTCTACTCCGAGGGGTGGCCTGCTGAGGCCGGTGCGGCGGATCCGGGTGGACCCGCCGCACCGGTCGTGCTCAGGTCAGATCAGCTTCAGCTGATCTTGTCCAGCTGGGCGAGCGCCTTGGTCTGCAGCTCGGCCGGCAGCGGCGCGTAGTGCAGCTCCGCGGCCAGGTCCTTCGTGTCCTTCAGCAGGTAGGTCACGAACGCCTTGACCAGTTCCTTCTGCTTGGCGTCGGTGTAGGTGGTCTTCACCAGCAGGTAGGTCGGCGCGGTGATCGGGTAGCTGTCGGCGCCGGCCGCGTTCAGCGGGTTGAAGGTCAGGTCGTCCTTGATCTCGGCACCGGCGAGCGCGGCGGTGGCGCCCTCCAGCGTCGGCTTGACGAACTTGCCGTCCTTGTTCTTGATCGCGGCGAAGGTCAGCTTGCCGTCGGTCGCGTCGGCGAGGTCGACGTAGCCGATGCCGCCGTCGGCGGCCTGGATCAGCTGGGCCACACCGGTGTTCTTCTGGCCGCCCTGGGTGTCGGCGGGCCACGCCACGGTGTCGCCGCTGCCGAGCTTCCAGGTGGTCGGCGCGGCGGCGGCCAGGTACTTCGTGAAGTTGTTGGTGGTGCCCGAGCCGTCGGCCCGGTGCGCCACGGAGATGGCGGTGGCGGGCAGGGTCACGCCCGGGTTGTCGGCGGCGATCTCCGGCGCGTTCCAGGTCTTGATCTCCCGCTGGAAGATCTTGGCCAGGGTGTCCGCGCTCAGCTGGAGGTTGTCCACGCCCTTGAGGTTGTACGAGATGGTGATCGGCGCGGCCACGGTCGGCACGTAGAGGAAGGTGCCCGCCGGAACGCCGTCGGTGTCCTTGACCGTGCTGTCGGAGCCGGCGAAGTCGGTCAGGCCGGAGCCGAACTCCTTCTTACCCGTGCCCGAGCCCACCGAGTTGTAGGTGACCTTCAGGTTCGGGGCCTCGTCCTTCAGGGAGGTGATGACCTCCTGGTAGTACGTGTTCGGGAAGCTCGCGCCGGAAGCCTTGAGCTCACCGGACAGAGCCGCCAGACCGGAGCCGGCGCCGGCCGACGGGTCGGTCGCCGGGTCCTCCTTCGAGGAGCAACCGGCCAGAGCGAGCGCGGCGATAGCAACGCCCGCAAGCACGCGCCGAGAGAGCACGTTACGGTTCACTTCAGGGGTGCCTTCCTAGTCAGGGATTCGGCCGTCGCCGGCCTGACCCCGACATTGCACGCCGCAGGTGGACGGCTCTCCCGTCTCAGGTGAACTCAGGGTGAACAGGCAAAACAGCGGCGGTGACGGACCGCGCAGCAGGGTGTGGCCGGGAAGTGAACGGGCTCACACCGCGCCGGCCAGGTCGGCCAGGGACAGCGCGCCGGTGCCGGGGGCCGTCGCGACCAGGCCCAGCCGCCCGTCGCGCAGGTCCCAGGCCAGCACCCGGCGCCACAGGCCCGGCGGCACGCCCTGCCCGCCGGTGCAGCTCAGCAGCAGCCGCCGCCGGTCCAGCCAGCCCAGCAGGCGCAGCTCGCCGGCCACCGCCTCGTCGACGGCCAGCACCCGGCGCAGCGCGCCCGTGCCCGGCTCCAGCACGGCCACGGCGGCCCCGGCCATCAGGTCGTGCGGTATGCAGCGGCGGGCGACCAGACCCCCCGTGCCCGCGACCGTGAACCCGGCGCCCAGGAACGGACCCAGGTGCCTTGCGCCGTCGCCGGTGATCACGAAGCTGCGCCTGCGGCGGGTGGCCAGGTCGGTCCGGCGCAGCACGGCAGGTCCGCCGGAGGCGTCCCCCGACAGCACCTCGACCAGCGCCTCCGGGCGCTCGGGGCCCGGCGCACGGCGTACGGCCGCCACGTCGCGCGCGTCCAGCGGCACCGGCAGCAGGCGGCCCGTGGCCACGTCCATCAGCGCGTCCACCCCCAGCAGCAGGAGGCCGGGCGCCACCCAGCTCATGGCCAGCGGCCCGCGCGGGTAGGAGCGGGCCCGGCCGGTCGCCAGGTCGACCACCCGCACCCCGGCGGTCTCGGTGAACGCGGCGTACGAGCCGTCCGGCGACAGCGAGCCCTCCTCCAGCCGGGCGCCCACCCGCTCCTCCACCGAGTCGACCCGGCACCAGCTCCCGTCGCGCCCCAGCGCCAGCACGTACGCCGACCGGTCCGGCACCAGCAGGGCCAGCGCCTGCCCGACCGGCCGCTCGCTGAGCGTGGGCAGCGACTCCGGCGCCGTGGGCGGCACGAGTTCGCGCGGCAGCCGGTCGACCAGCGCGCGCGGCGCCCTGGCCTGCTCCCCCGCGTCCGGCAGCCGCTCCACCCCGGGCACGTCGATCACGACACTCGGCGACACGGACCGTGGGGACGGGAACGGCCGCACGGTGAACTCGTCCGTCCCGCCCCGCCGGGACCACTCCCGGATCCCGGCCGCGGCCAGGGCTGCTCCGGCGATCCCACCGGCCAGCAGCAGGCGGCGCCGCACCAGCGCCCGGCCCCGCGTCCACAACGCGCCGGCCTCGTCCGCCGGGTCGGCGGCGAGGCCGTCCCACCGCTCCGCCGGGGTCCGGTCCAGGTCGAGCCGCACCCGGTGGCGCGGCGCCGCGTCGCGTGCCTCGCGCTCGAACAGCCGGTGCAGGTAACGGTCGGCGGCGGCGCCGGGCTCGGCGTGATACTCCTCGTCGGCGGCCCGCAGCCGGGTCCAGCGCAGCGCGACCAGGACGAGCAGTTCCCGGGCCAGCGCCTCGGCCGACGCGTCGTCGCCGTGCAGCTGCCGCGCGGCGTACGCCAGCGGCCGCAGCCGCCGGGCCGCGTACTCCACGAAATCGGCGGGCGCGGGCGGCGGGGCGGCGGTGGCCATGCCTAGATGGTGATGGATCTCACAGCGGCGCGGAAGAGGCGGTTTCAGCTCCGCTGGAACAGCACGTCGGTCGACCAGCGGGCGAAGCCGAGCCGCTGGTACAGCGCGGTGGCCGCGGTGTTGGACTCGTCGACGTACAGCATCACCTGGTCCAGCCCGCGGGCCCGCAGATGCCGCAGCCCGGCCGCGGTCAGCGCCCGGCCCAGGCCGGAGCCGTGCGCCGACGGGTCCACGCCGAGCACGTAGACCTCGCCGATCGGGTCGTGGTGATGGGTGCGCCCGCCTGCCTCGGCATCGCGGCGCAGCTCGCCGTGCACCTTGGTCCAGTGGAACCCGGCCAGCGCGCCGTCGCGCTCGGCGAGCAGGAAGCCGTCCGGATCGAACCACGGCTCGGCCATCCGCACCCGCAGGTCGCGCAGCGTCCACCGGCCCTGCTCGGGATGGTCGGCGAAGGCGCGCGCGTTCAGCGCCAGCCACGGCTCGTCGTCCACGCCCGGCCGGAACGGCCGCAGCGCCACCCCGTCCGGCAGCTCGGGCTGGGGCACCTCGGCGAACAGGGAACGGCGCATCTGCCACAGCACCCGCGCCCGCCGGAAGCCCAGCGACAGGGCCAGCGCGCTGGCCGACGGGTGGTCGCCGTGTGCCCACAGCCGCAGCCGGCCCGCCGGATCCGCCTCGGCCGCCGCCGCGATGGCCGCGGTGACCAGGGCGCGGCCCAGTCCGTGGCGGCGCCGCAGCGGGTGCACCACCAGCTCCGCGGACGGTCCGTCCACCGCGTCGGTGGTGTCGACGTGCGCGTAGCCGGCCAGCTCGCCGTCGGGCGTGCGCACCACCAGGTGCACCGCGGGGGCGTCGCCACCGTGCCGCAGGTGCAGCACGGTGTGTTCGGACAGGGGGTACGCCCCGTCGGTGTCCCCGGCCGCGCGCGCCAGCTCGGCGACGGCGGCGACCTCGTCCGGTGTCAGCCGGTCGCGCCGCTCGGCATGCCCGATCATGGCGCCAGCGTAGCCGCCGGGGATTAAAACGGATCGCGCTCACACGGCGGGCGGACCCGCGTCACATGAGGGAACGGCCCGTGCCCGCGGCGGTGAGTCGCGGGCACGGGCCGAGCAGAGATCGTGCGGATCAGCGGGACGGCAGGTCGGCGAGCAGGTCGGCGGCCTCGGCCAGCTCGCGGTCGGCGAGCTGCTGGCGCGAGGACGGCACCACGAACTTGTAGCCGACCTGGCGCACCGTGCCGATCATCGCCTCGTACTCCGAGCCGAGCTTGGCGCGCAGGCGCCGCACGTGCACGTCGACGGTGCGGGTGCCGCCGAAGTAGTCGTAACCCCACACCTCGCGCAGCAGCTGGTCGCGGGTGAACACCCGGCCCGGGTGCTGGGCCAGGAACTTCAGCAGCTCGAACTCCTTGTAGGTGAGGTCGAGCGGGCGTCCCTTGAGCTTCGCCGCGTAGGTGTCCGGGTCGATGGTCAGCTCGCCGCCGCGGATCAGGCCGCCGGCGGCGGCGGTCGCGGAGGTGAGGCGGCCGACGGACAGGCGCAGCCGGGCCTCGACCTCGGCGGGCCCGGCACCGGCCAGGATCACGTCGTCGACGCCCCAGTCGGCGTTGATAGCGACCAGCCCGGCCTCGGTGACGACCGCGATCAGCGGCACGCCGATCCCGGTGGCGTGCAGCATCCGGCAGGTGGCGCGGGCATCGGAGAGCTCGGAGCGCGCGTCGACCAGGACGGCGTCCGGGCTGGGGGCCGACACCAGGTTGCGCACGTCGCGGGGAGCGGTGCGCACGGTGTGCGGCAGCAGGTCGAGTGCGGGGAGCACGGCCGACGGCTCACCGGCGCGTGCGGTGACCAGGAGCAGGATTTCCACGGATCGCCTCCGTCCTCGCGGCTGGGCCGCGCGAGCAGCACATGGGGGCGTGGCTGGCCTCACGTCGGTCCCGGCGTCGCTGACGGGCGGGTAAAGCTGAAGCATAGTCGAGAACAATAGAAATACCAGCACCTCATAGGTTTGTCACTCATCACGGCTGCGCATTGCCGAATGTTTCGAGCAGCTTTCGCGCTTGTTGCAAGCAGGGCCGGTCAGCTCGCCCCATTCAGCCGCCGGTGAGGTGCGCTCTTGGGGGGTGAGGTGGCACGATCGTTGCGTGCTCGGTTCCCCTCCCGATGACAGCGTCCGTAATCGCAGGTCACCCGGCCCCCAGTTCGACGGGCCGCACCGGCCCGGCCCCGGCCCGGCCGGCCGTGGTCCTGCGCCCGTTCCCGTGCCCGCGTCCCGCGGCGCGGCCGAACCCAACCCGCGCTCCCGCCGGGAGGACACGGTCAGCGTGAAGGAACGCGGCCGCCGCGGGCGCGCCGCCGAGCCCGAGGACGACGACGAGGACCTCCTCGACGACGGCGCCGAGCTGGAGTTCGTGCCGGTGCGACGGCTGCTGTCGCTGGCCGTGGCCGGGTTCGCGCTGCTGCTCGGCGTCGGGCTGGTGATGGGCGCGCAGACCGCGGGCGTGGGCGCCGGGCGGCTGCCGTACGCCGCAGTGATCTTCGGCGCGCAGCTGCTCTACGTCTTCGCGACCACCATGGCGATGAACCCGCCGGCGGTGAAGGTCGTCGCCACGGTCGGCGTGCTGGCCGCGCTCGCCGCCGACGTCGCGGCGATCTATCCCGACGTCGCCACGATCGCGCCGCTCGGTGCGGTCGCCGCGGCGGGCCTGGTCGCGGGCATCGTCGGCCAGATGATCCGGCCGGAGGGCCGGGTGCAGGTCTCCGAGTCGCTCGCCTCGACCGTCGTGATCGTGCTGGGCGTGGTCTCGTTCGCCACATTGATTGTTTTGACTCGCATCCCAGTGGGCACCCAAGCCATCGTGGTGTGTCTCATCGCCAGCGCGATCGCCCTGGGCGTCGCGCGCCTCACCGACGTCGTGGCGCCGTACCCGCGCCTGGCCGACCAGGTCCCGCGGGGCTCGGCCGGCATCGTGCTCGGCGCCATGCTGGGCACCGCCGCGGCCGCCGTCATCGGCCGCTACCTGGTCGCGTTCACCCCGCACGAGGCCGCCCTGGTGGGCATGGCCGCCGCGGGCGCCGCGGTGCTGGCCGACCTGACCATCGGCTTCGCCGAGGCGGGCCGCGAGCTGGCCGGCGAGGCGCCGACCATGTGGCTGGCCCGGCACATGCAGGGCCCGCTGGCGGGCTTCGCGCTCGCCGCGCCGGTCGCGTACGTGATCAGCGTGGCCTTCCTGGTGCCCGCATGAGGAAGTTCCTCATGATCACCGCGGTGCTGCTGGTCGTCCTCGGGATCCTGCTCGCCGTGGCGGACCGGGTCGGCGTGCACTACGCCGAGCGGGAGATCGCGGATCGGATCGCCGCGCGGATGCAGAGCCAGGGCATCACGTCCACGCCGCCCGAGGTCGAGATCAAGGGCGTCCCGTTCCTCACCCAGGTCGCCGCGGGCCGGTACGACGAGATCGAGCTGACCATGCGCGATCTCAAGGGCGGCGACCTGCCCCTGCCGCTGCTCACGGTCTCCGCGTTCGACGTCGAGGCGCCGCTCAAGGAGCTGATGAACGACACGGCGCGGCCGGTGGCGGCCCGGGTCGAGGGCGTGGCCACGGTGTCCTACGCCGACCTCGTCAAGGCCAGCGGTCTGTCCGGCATCACGCTGACGTCCGCGGGCGACCGGATCGTCGAGGTCAGCGGCAACGTGCCGCTGATCGGCAGGGTCAGCGGCAAGGCCGAGGTGACCGTCGTGGACGGCGGCCGGGTGCGGCTGCGGGTGACCGAGCTGCGCGGGGTCGCCGGCTCCATCCGGCAATCGATCATCGACGCGTACAAGGACCGGCTCGCGGTGACGCTGCGCCCGCCCAACCTGCCGTTCGAGCTCAAGCTGAGCAACGTCACCACCGAGCAGACCGGCCTCCAGGTGGCATTCGCCGCCACCGATGTGCAGCTTGCCTGACCAGCACGGAAGCGGATCACCATCCGGGCGGCCGATCCCGGATGGTGGACGACACATTCCCGAAATGAGGACCGTGCTGGTAGGGTCACCAACTATGAGTCCGCTGCTTACCAAGCGGCGCGCGGTCGACCTGTGCCGCGTGGCCACGTGCCTGTGTTGCCCCGTCCTCTGACGGCGGCACAATAACGCGCACCCGATCGCGCTTTGTGATCGTCCAGCAGCCTCAACCTGACTCGCATTCAGCCGCTCACCGCTGAGCCGGCCATCCCCGCCAGTCAGCTGCCGCCGTCGCCATGTACCCGGTGAACCCCCTGTGGACCCGTACGCGGCGGCGTTTTTGTTTCTCCCGCTCGTGCTCCCCGTGGCGTCACCACACCAGACGTTTACGACATCAGACATATCCCAAGGGAGACCATCCATGAGTCGCGACTCCGCACTCGTCTCGGCCGACTGGGCCGAAAAGAACATCGGCGCACCCGGCGTGGTGTTCGTCGAGGTCGACGAGGACACCACCGCGTACGACGGCGGCCACATCGCCGGTGCGGTCAAGCTGGACTGGCGCCAGGACCTGCAGGACCCGGTCCGCCGTGACTTCGTGAACAAGGAGCAGTTCGAGGCGCTCCTGTCGTCGCGCGGCATCGGCAACGACGACACCGTGGTGCTGTACGGCGGCAACAACAACTGGTTCGCCGCCTACGCCTACTGGTACTTCAAGCTCTACGGCCACGGCGACATCAAGCTGCTCGACGGCGGCCGCAAGAAGTGGGAGCTCGACGCCCGCCCGCTGTCCAAGGACGCGGTCTCCCGCCCCGCCACGCAGTACGTCGCCAAGGACCAGGACCTGTCCATCCGGGCCTTCCGCGACGACGCCGTCAAGGCGATCGGCGTGCAGAACCTGGTCGACGTGCGCTCCCCCGACGAGTACGCCGGCCGCCTGCTGGCCCCCGCCCACCTGCCGCAGGAGCAGGCGCAGCGGGCCGGCCACATCCCGACCGCGATCAGCGTGCCGTGGTCCAAGGCCGCGAACGAGGACGGCACCTTCAAGTCCGACGCCGAGCTGACCGAGCTGTACGCCGCGGCCGGCATCGACGACAGCAAGGACACCATCGCGTACTGCCGCATCGGCGAGCGCTCCTCGCACACCTGGTTCGTGCTGCAGGAGATCCTCGGCAAGAAGAACGTGAAGAACTACGACGGATCCTGGACCGAGTACGGCTCGCTTGTCGGCGTGCCGGTGGCGCTGGGCGACGAGCCCGGGAAGGCGTGATCAACATGACCGCACAGACCGCTTCGACTGTCGCGGCCGGCTGCGCCGCACCCGACCAGGCCGCCCCACTGCCGCTCAGCGTCGACCTGGAGAAGGAGACCGTGATCACCGGCATCGTGCAGGCGGCGGGCGGTGACCCGGTCGCCGGGGCGTACGTCCGCCTGCTCGACCGCACCGGCGAGTTCACCGCCGAGGTCGTGACCTCGCCGGCGGGCCAGTTCCGCTTCTTCGCGGCGCCCGGCACCTGGCAGCTGCGCGCCCTGTCCCGCTTCGGCAACGGCGACGCGACCGTCACCGCCGACCGCGGCGTCAACGAGGTCTCCCTCGCCGTCGCCTAGCCTGCCTTCAAGGCAAGGAAGGGCACCTTCTTAACGCTATGCGTTGTAGAAGGTGCCCTTCTTAACGTCTGGGGCTGGGTTGGAAGGTCTTGATCACCGTCTCGTGTCAGAAGGTGCGGTCCAGCCGCACTTTGTGACACGAAGCAGCGATCATCGCCGCGGTGCGCACCCCGGGCGGGTGCGGGAGGGTAAGGGCTCGGCTGGTCGCGGCGGAGCCCGTGGTCCGGCTCGGTCGTCCGTCGGCTGCCGCGCCCCATGTTCCGGCTCGGCTGCCGCGTTTGTGCTCCGCTCGGGACGGCCTGCCGTGGCCGATGGCTGCGGTCCTGGGGGCCGGTGCGGTGAAACGCGCTGCGCGGGCGTGACACCATGAAGCGCGTGACGATCGACGCGCCCGCTCCCGAGACGGCCCCGCAGCCCGAGCCGCAGTCGCCGCCCGGCCGCCGCAGGCTGTGGACGGCTCTCGTCACGGCCTGGGCGCTGCTGCTGGTGGTGCTGGCGATCTGGTCGGCCCGCAACGATCCGCCGTCGCTGCGCGACCAGACCACGCTCACGGACGCCAAGGCCACCGTCGAGCAGGCGATGGGCACGGTCACCGCCCGCATCCCGGCGGGCTGGACGGTCCAGGACCGCGGCTACGCCGAGCGCGACTGCCGCCTCAGCGCGGCCCGCGACGGCGTCAACGCGACCCGTACGCTCACGCTCAGCGGCCCTGTCGGGGCCGAGCCGGGCACGGTGCAGGACATCGCGGCCGGGCTGCCCGACGCCCAGACGCGGCCCGCCGACGGCCCGAAGGAGGCGTTCTACTGGGACGCCGGCAACTACGTGGCGGTGCGCGGCGAGGTCAGTGGCGAGGGCACGGTCACCGTCGAGTTCATCACCGGCTGCCGGGTGCCCTGACCGGGGCTCCGCTCACCCCGGACCCGCGCTCAGCCGGGGACCAGTCGAGCCGTCCGCCGATCGGCACCACCCGCCCGCGCGATGATCGCGACCCCTCCCGACCCAGAGGCGTTAAGAAGGGCACCTTCTAC
>NZ_BONF01000006.1 GCF_016862575.1 Catellatospora bangladeshensis
GAATAGCGTTAAGAAGGTGCCCTTCCTTACAGGGAAGGCACTACCCGGTATGTCGTGCGCGCCCGGTAGCCTGGTCGGGTGCCAGTAACCTCCCCGTCACCCCACGAATCGTCCGGGTCGCCGCGCCGGGTCGCGCTGCTGACGCTGGGCTGTGCCCGCAACGAGGTCGACTCGGAGGAGCTGGCCGCGCGCCTGGCGGCCGACGGCTGGCAGGTCAGCACCGACGGCGAGGGCGCCGACGTGGTCCTCGTGAACACCTGCGGGTTCGTCGAGAAGGCCAAGCAGGACTCCATCGAGACGCTGCTGGCCGCCGCCGACACCGGTGCGAAGGTGGTCGCGGCGGGCTGCATGGCCGAGCGGTACGGCAAGGAGCTGGCCGAGAGCCTGCCCGAGGCCGCCGCCGTGCTCGGCTTCGACGACTACCCGTCGATCTCCGCCGCGCTCAACGGCGTGATGCGGGGCGACAAGCACGACGCGCACACCCCGCGTGACCGGCGTGAGCTGCTGCCGATGGCCCCGGCCAAGCGGCGCGACACGGGCGTGATCGTGCCGGGGCACGCGGCGTTCACCAACGACGAGCACACCCCGGCGCACCTGCGGCCCGTGCTGCGGCACCGGCTCGACAGCAGCCCGGTGGCCTCGCTGAAACTGGCCAGCGGCTGCGACCGGCGCTGCTCGTTCTGCGCGATCCCGGCGTTCCGCGGCTCGTTCGTCAGCCGTACGCCGGACGAGCTGCTCGCCGAGGCGGAGTGGCTGGCCGGCACGGGCGTACGCGAGCTGGTCCTGGTCAGCGAGAACTCGACGTCGTACGGCAAGGACCTGGGCGACCCGCGGGCGCTGGAGAAGCTGCTGCCGCAGCTCGCCGCGATCCGGGGCCTGGTCCGGGTGCGGGTGAGCTACCTGCAGCCCGCCGAGACCCGGCCGGGCCTGGTCGAGGCGATCGCCACCACGCCGGGCGTCGCGCCGTACTTCGACCTGTCGTTCCAGCACTCGGCCGAGCCGGTGCTGCGCCGGATGCGCCGTTTCGGCTCCACCGAGCGCTTCCTGGAGCTGCTGGACAGCGCCCGGAAGCTGGCCCCGGAGGCGGGCGCGCGCAGCAACTTCATCGTCGGCTTCCCGGGCGAGACCCGCGCCGACTACGAGGAGCTGGTGCGCTTCGTCAGCGAGGCGCGGCTGGACGCGATCGGCGTGTTCGACTACTCCGACGAGGACGGCACCGAGGCCGCGACCATGGACGGCAAGATCGGCGCGGCGACGGTCCGGCGCCGCTACGACCGGATGCTGTCGCTGGTCGAGGAGCTGTGCGCGCAGCGCGCCGAGGAGCGCCTGGGCAGCCTGGTGGAAGTGCTCGTGGACACCGTCGATGAAAACGGGGTCGAGGGGCGCGCGGCGCACCAGGCGCCGGAGGTGGACGGCTCGACGACGCTGGTGAGCGGGGACGGCGGGGTGGACCTGACCGCGCTGCACCCGGGCGACCTGGTCCGCGCGAGGGTGACCGGCACCGAGGGGGTCGACCTGGTCGCGGTGCCGGTGGAAATGATCGACGCGGCTCCGGCCGGTCGGCCCGCACTGGCCGTGGTGGCTGGTTAGCGTGTCCGCCGTGCAGGAACGTTCACGCCGAGTGCCACCGCTGCTCAACGCCGCCAACGTCCTGACGGTGGTGCGCATCGTGCTGGTGCCCGTCTTCGTGGCACTGGTGATCGTTTCTGGGATGACCGACGAGCGCTGGCGGATCGCGGCCGCGATCACGTTCGGCGTGGCGTCGTTCACCGACTACGTCGACGGCTGGATCGCCCGCCGCTTCGAGCTGGTGACCTCGTTCGGCAAGGTGGCCGACCCGATCGCGGACAAGGCCCTGACCGGCTCCGCGCTGGTGCTGCTGAGCTGGTACGACGCGCTCCCGTGGTGGGTCACCGTGGTGATCCTGGTGCGCGAGTGGGGCATCACGCTGCTGCGCTTCTGGGTCATCCGGTACGGCGTCATCGCGGCCAGCCGCGGCGGCAAGCTGAAGACCGTGCTCCAGATCGCCGCCATCGCGTGGTACCTGTGGCCGTTCGGGCAGCCGTGGGCGGCCGTCGGGCCGTGGCTGATGGGTGCGGCGCTGCTGGTCACCGTGGTCACCGGGATCGACTACGTGATCGCCGCGATCCGCCTGCGCCGCGGCGCGACCGAGCCCGCCTCGTGATCGAGGAGTACCTGCGCCGCCTCGGCCTGCCCAGGCGCGCGCCTTCGGCGGAGTACCTGCACGAGCTGCACCGGGCGCACGTGGCCCGGATCCCGTACACGAACCTGGAGATCCTGCTGGGCCGGCCGGGCACGGTCGCGCCGGAGCACGCGCTGCGCCAGATCACGACCGGCCGGGGCGGCTACTGCTTCCAGCTCAACGGCGCGTTCAGCGAGCTGCTGCGGGAGCTGGGCTTCACGGTCACCCTGCACCGCGGGTACGTGGTGAGCGACCCGGCGGTCGCCGACGCCGACCTGAACCACCTGGCCCTGCTGGTGCACGGCCTGCCCGACCCGGCCCACCCGGACGGCACGTGGCTGGCCGACGCGGGGCTCGGCGACGCGCTGCACGACCCGCTGCCGCTGCGCGCCGGTGAGCACCCGCAGGGGCCGTTCTCGTACGCCCTTGGCGAGACGCTGCGGGCGGAGCCGGGCTGGCGGCTGCGGCACGACCCGTCCGGCTCCTTCGCGGCCTGCGACATCGCTGCCGCACCGGCCACGCTGGGCGACTTCGCGGGCGCGCACGAGCACCTGTCCACCTCGCCGCGCTCGCCGTTCACCGGGCTGTTCTCGGCCCAGCGCCGTACGGCCGCCGGGGTGCAGATCCTGCGCAGCTGCGTGCTGACCACCCATGACGCGGCCGGCCGCCGCGAGGAGCACCTCGTGACCCGCGCCGCGTGGCGAGAGGCACTGGCCGACGTGTTCGGCCTGGCCGACGACGAGCTGGACCGGCTCTGGCCGTCCGTCGCGGCCGCCTATGACGAGTGGGCCGCGCAGCGCGCCACCAAGGGTGCCGAAAGCGGCGACGCCGCCTCCAGCGCTCCCGGCGGCGGTGTGCCGGAGGCTCCCAGGGGTGGTGTGCCCGGAGCCCTCGGCGGCGCTGAGGAGGAGCCCCAGGCCGTGGCTGGGCGCCGCCCTGGGCCGGGGGCGGCTGCCGTGCCCGCGCCGCGTGCGGGGGACGTCTCCGTGGCGGAGGCGGCGTGACCGGGCTCGCTGCGCTGGTGGAACAGCTGGCCGCGCGCGGTGAGACGGTCGCCGCGGCCGAGTCGCTGACCGGCGGCCTGCTCACCGCGACCCTGGTGACCGTGCCGGGGGTGAGCAGGGTGCTGCGCGGCGGGCTGGTGGTGTATGCCACAGACCTCAAGCACAGCCTCGCCGGGGTGGACGCGGACCTGCTCGCCGCGCGCGGGCCGGTCGACCCGGACGTGGCGCTGGCGCTGGCCAGGGGCGCGCGCGAGCGCTGCGGTGCCGACTGGGGCCTGGCCACGACCGGAGTGGCCGGTCCCGGTCCGCAGGACGGCGTGCCCGCCGGGACCGTGTACGTGGCGCTGGCCGGGCCGGGTGGCCTCGGCCGGGTACGCGCCCTCGACATCGATGGTGACCGTTCTCACGTTCGGCTCGCGGCTGTGGAAAGCGCCCTTGACCTGCTGCGCGAGGCTGTCGCCGTACCGTGATCTGATTATTGGCCGGGCGAGGTTTGGGGTCACTGCCGTAGTGTGTATTCCTATGGCGCCGGCCGCCGAGCAAGTTCCGCACCGCCCCGGCGGGGCGGGGTGTCGAAATGGCATTAAGAGAGTACGGTTCTTCTCAGCCGTCGGTGACAACCGGCGGCTGACGGCATATCAGCCGACAGTAGTTACGGGGCACAGTACAGGGGGTGCGACATGGTGCTTCTGCGTCGAGTGATCGGTGATGCCCTCCGTGCCCGCCGCCAGGGCCAGCACCGCACCCTGCGCGAGGTCTCCACGGCCGCGAACGTCAGTCTCGGATACCTGTCCGAGATCGAGCGAGGGCAGAAGGAGGCGTCCAGCGAGCTGCTGACCTCGATCTGCGACGCGCTCGGCGCTCGGCTGTCCGAGGTGCTGCGCGAGGTCAGTGACACGATGGCGGTCGCCGAGCAGGTCGAGGGTGTGCTGACGCCCCCGGCGCCGCGCGGCGTCGACCAGGCGGCCGAGGCGATGGTGCCGCTGCCGCACCGCCCGCGCACCGAGGTGGCCACCGACGGCCAGGTCTCGGTCACGGTCCGGCGCGAGAACCCGCTGCGCACCACGCTGCGGACGACCCGCAACATCCGCCCCGGCAACACGGGCAACACCCGCGGCCGCGAGGTCGTCAGCGTCTGACCCGAAAGGAAGGGCACCTTCTTAACGGTTTCCGTAGAGGAAGGGCACCTTCTTAACGCAGGGGGCGACGGTTTGCCTTTCGGCGTGTTCGCGTGTCTCGGGACGAACGCCCGATGGAGCGCGATCAAGCAGCGGGCCTGATGCCCGTCATCCTGGCGAACAGCCGCCCGCTGTGGCGTGATCAAGCGCGGGGCTTGATGCCGAGCGTGCTCTGCGCCGGCAGGATGCCCGAACGGACCACGCCCAGCATCGCGGGCATGACCAGCTGCGCCAGCCGCCCGGTGGCAGCCTGGCCGAGCGCCTGCCACGGTCCTGTGGCCAGCTCGTCGGTGCGCGCCTCGACGGCGTCGCGGCCCTCGCGCCCGAGCGGCGTCGCCAGCCCGTCCGGGCCGATCCAGCCGCGTTCGGCGAGCCGCTCGCGGGCGGCCGACCACTCCTCGGCGGTCCAGCCACGCGAGGCGAACACCTCCACCGGCGCCGCGCCGACCGCCGCGAACGACACCAGCGCCTCGACCGGGTCCAGCCCGGCGGCCAGCAGTGCCGCCACGTGGCCGTCGCCACGGTGCTCGCGCAGCACCGTTGCGGCGTGCCAGAGCGCCAGGTGGGGCTCGTCCGGACAGGGCAGGTCGGCGTTGGCGGCGGCCAGCGGCCGTCCCGCGGTGACCGCGGCCTCGGCGGCGCGGCGGGCCAGCGCGGCGGCTTCGGCCAGCTCCGGGCTGCCGATCAGGTCGCCCAGCCGGGCGCGCAGGGTGGCATCCACGGCGCGCTGCCGGGCGGCCAGGACGTCGCCGGGCGTGGCGGTGTCCCAGATCGACGGCACGTGTTGGCCGATCATGGCGGGGCTGAAGCTGAAGTACGTTGCGGCGACCAGCTCGGGTCCGGCTGCGCCGAGCGGCGCCGAGCGCCAGGCGAAGTAGCTCGGCCAGCGGGTGTTCACGTCGAAGCCGAGCGCGGCGGCTTCCGCGTGGGCCTCGGGGGCGTAGTACAGGCTCGCGTGGACCGGCTCCAGCAGGTGCCAGATCTGGCGGACCAGGGCGGGGTTCATCTCGGCTCCCATCACTATCTTGTCAGTGCCAAGATAGGTGGGCGCGGCGAAACTTGTCAATGACAAGATTTGGCGTACCGTGGAGGGGTGACCGATACCGCGCGCGCTTACCACCACGGCGACCTGCGCCGGGCCATCCTCGACGCCGCGCTGGAGGTGCTCGCCGAGGACGGGCCGGGCGCGCTCAGCCTGCGGGAACTGGCCAGGCGGGCGGGCGTCTCGCACGCCGCTCCCGCGCACCACTTCCGGGACAAGGCCGGGCTGCTCACCGCCGTCGCCGTGGACGGTTACCGCCTGCTCGCCGAGGCGCTGGCCGAAGCGCCCGACATGCGCGAGCGCGGCGTGGCGTATGTGCGCTTCGCGCTGGCGTACCCCGCCCACTTCGGGGTGATGTTCCGGCCAGACCTGTACCACGCCGACGCGCCGGAGCTGATCGCGGCGCGCGAGGAGAGTGGTCGCCTGCTGCACGGCGGCCTGGCGGCGATGCCCGCGACCCGGACCGGCGACGACCCGGTCGCCGCCGCGACGGCCGCCTGGTCCCTGGCCCACGGCTTCGCCACCCTCTGGCAGTCCGGGGGCCTGCGCAACCTCGCCGGCGACACCGACCCCCTGACCGCCTTCCGCGCCGCCGCCACCCTCCTCTTCCCCGCCCGCCCCTGACCTCCCCACCCGACCTCGCCCCGCGCCCACGGCCCGCCCGCGCCCACAGCCCGCCCCGCGCCCACAGCCCGCCCCGCGTACTCGCCCGGACCCACTCGGCCTGGCTCGCTCTTCTCCCGCCCTCTGCTCCTGCGCTCGGGCGTCTCTCGAACTCGGGCCGCTCGCGCGCTCCCGCTGCTCCTGCGCTTCGGCCGCTCTCGCGTTCCGGCCGTTCCTGCGCGCGGGTGGCTCGCGCGCTCGCGCCGCCTTTCGTCCACGCGACGGCCCCAAGATCGTCCGTCTTGCCAGGCACATGGGCGTATCTTGACCGCCCATTCGCCCATGTGCCTGGCAACTTCGACGATCTTGGCGCGCGACGGTGGCCCGGCGGCGGCCGCGCGCGTCGATCTTGCGCGAGGTGTTGCCCTTTTGCCCGGAAAGGGCGTGTCGCACCCACAGTTCGCGCAAGATCGGCGCGGCAGAGGTGGTGGCGGCTGAGGGTGGCGCGGGAGAGGGTGGCGCGGGAGGGGGGCGCGGGAGAGGGGGTGGGAAGGGTGGGGTTAGGAGATGCGGATTATGTCGCCGGGGGTTACGGCGAGCATTACGGCGGCGCGGCCGCCGTTGACGGCGATGGCTACGCGGTCGGCGGAGTCGGCGTAGACGACCAGGCCGCCGGAGGGTGCGTCGGCGAAGGTGGAGCCGCGTACGGCGCGGCAGCCGCCGACGGTGAGGCGGTCGGGGAGCTGCTCCAGGGCGGCCCCGGCGGCGGCGAGCTGTACGTTGCCGAAGCGGTCGACGGTGAGCACCTCGGCCTCCAGCCAGCCGTCGCCGAGGGCCACCACCGGGTCGGGGAGCTGGACGAGCTCGTCGAGGGCGAGCGCGGGGCCGGCGTCGGCGGGGTCGGCGCCGCGGGCCAGCCGGGCGGCGACCGGGGCGAACACGTCGCGGCCGTGGAAGGTGCGGGACACGTCGGGGGCGAACCAGTCGGCGCTGGCCAGCTCGTACGCCGCGGTGATGCCGCCGAGCGCCTGGGCGGCCCATACCAGCAGGCCGTTGTCGGGGCCGACGAGGAGGCCGCGCGGGGTCCGCAGCAGCACGGGACGGCGGACCGTGCCGACGCCGGGGTCGACGACGGCCAGGTGTACGGCGTCGGGCAGGTACGGCACGGTCTGGGCGAGCACGGCCGCGCCGCGGGTGATGTCGCCGGGCGCGATCAGGTGGGTGACGTCGATGATCCGGGTTTCGGGTGCGCCGCGGGCGATCATCCCGTGGCAGGCCGCGACGAACCCGTCCGACAGTCCGTAGTCGGTCGTGAACGAGATGTAGTCGTATCCGGGCATGCCTACGAAGGTAGACCGATCCGGGCCGTTGTCCACTATGGCCGGCGCGGCGCGCTCGCCTCCTCGGCCGAGGTGTCCTCGACCGCCGGCTCGCGCGGGGCGGGCACCGCCGCGGGCTGCGTACCCGCCGCCTTCTCCGCCTCGGCGGCGCGCCGGGCGGCGGCCGCCGCCGTGCCGCGGCGGTGCAGGTTGCGGAACAGCAGCAGCACCGGGATCGTGCAGATCAGCGGGCCGATGATGGCCAGCGGCCGGGTCAGCCACCAGCCCAGGTCCACGTCGGCGGGCTTGTCCATGTCGTAGCGCAGCCACAGCCAGGTCAGGAACAGGAAGATGGCCATACCGGTGGTGTGCACCAGGTAGAGCGGCAGCGAGAACTCGTTGATCAGCTCGTTGGCCCGCTTCCAGCGGGGGCGCTCCAGCAGCACCTGCATGCGCGGGCGGAGCAGCTCGGCGAATCCGATCTGGAACGCCAGCAGCGCCACGATGACGAAGGTGGGCGGGGCCATGTTGGAGAAGCGCTCGCCGGGTACGCCGACCATGGAGCCCGGATACAGGCCGGAGCCGACGAGGCCGACCAGCCCGAACAGGCCGGTCCAGAGCAGGGCCCAGTCGTTGCGCCGGGGTGAGTCGACCACGTTCTGGTAGAAGAAGCCGGCCTGGTGGGCCAAGCCCCACACCAGCACCATGTTCAGCCAGCCGATGTCCTCCAGGTCGCTGCCGAAGCGCAGCACGTCGACCATCATCGACGCGCCCGCCAGCCAGACCAGGGCCAGCACCCCGGCCTTGCGGTGCAGCCACAGGCTGACCGGCAGCAGCGCGATCAGCATCAGGTACACCCCGAGGAACCACAGCGGGCTGACCACCAGCTTCACCGCGCGGCCCACGCCGGTGAGGTTGAAGTAGGCCCCGATGAGGGAGCCGAGGCCGATCCACAGCAGCAGGACGATCCCGGCCGGGATGAGCAGCTGGCCCATGCGCCGCCCGATGAACGCGCCCATGGTCACCCCGCGTGAGCGGGCCTTCTCCCAGGTGCGCAGGTGCACGAAGCCGCCGATGAAGAAGAACAGCGGCATGACCTGCAGCAGCCAGGTGGCCAGCCACAGCCCCCGGGTGAAGCCGAGCGGGCTGGTGGCGTGCGGGCCGTCGTCGCGCCAGTCGAGGATGGTGAACGCCCAGTGCCACAGCACCACCACGATCAGGCTCAGCGCCCGGAGGAAATCCACATAGGAGTCACGGCGCGTGGGGGCGGCGGCGACGGTCATGACCCGCAGCATGCCACCGCTCAGACGCGGCTCGCCAGCCCGTATCCGGCATCCGGCTCCCTGGTCTTTCCCTGACCTTCATCTCCGGGCACCGTGGCGCGGCTGAGGCCGTCCCGGCGGGATGATCGCGATCTCATGTCCGAACCTGCGGTCGGGCCGCACATCTGGACACGAACCCGCGATCATCGCGGGGCGGTCAGCCGCGGATGCGCAGGCCTCGGGGGGTGATGCGGAAGCCGGCCGCTTCCAGGGCCGCGCCCAGGGCGCTGCCGGTGACGGCCTCGCCGTCGGCGCGCTCCACGGTCAGCGCGCCGAGCGCCCCGCTGGACACGGCCCCGGTCAGGGCCGCGGCCGCGGCGGCGAGCGCGGTCTCGTCGTCGGTGAAGGAGAGGAGGGTACGCCCACCGCGCTCGACGTACAGCGTCAGCGCTCCGCCGACGAGCACCACCAGCGCGCCCGCCTTGCGGCCGGGCCGGTGACCCTCGGTGGTGTGCGGCCACGGCAGCGCCGCGCCGTAGGGGTTGGCCGGGTCGGTGGCCGCCAGCACCAGCGCTTTGGCGGCCCCGTCGCGCTCGGAGTAGGAGCGCAGCCGGTCCACCGCCCCGGGCAGTGCGAACTGGGCCGCGCCCAGCCCCTCGACGAAGTAGCCGCGCCGGGCCGCGCCGCGCTCCTCCAGCGCGGACAGCACCGGGTACACGGCGGCGAACCCGCCGGGCTGGTTCTCGGCGGCGACCGCGCCGCGGGTGACCACGCCGTGCCGTTCCAGCAGGGCGTCGGCGAGCGCGGCGGCGCGGGCGGTGGGGTCGGTGTCCCGCGCGCCTAGCACGTGCCAGCGGCCCGCCGAGCTGGGCAGATGCGCCATGCCGCCGAGCGCGGAGGAGAGGGAGCGCCCGCCGGTCAGGCCCGGCCGCCGGTAGCGGGCGCGGCCCGGGGTCGGTTTGGCCCGGTGGGCGCCCCCGCCGCCGGACAGCAGCGCCCGCACCGGGGCGAGGGTGTCGTTGCTGACCAGCCCGGCCCAGACCAGGTCCCACACGGCGGCCAGCAGGTCGGCGTGCTCGGCCTCGGCCCGCTCGGCGAGCTGCCGGAAGAACAGCGCCCCGCCGCCCAGCCCGTCGAGCACGGCCTCGTGCACCGGGGTCAGGGCCAGCTCGGACGGGGGCGGGAGCAGCAGGGGAGCCACGTCGGCGAAAGCGAGCACCACCCAGCCGTCGCTGCCGCCGATCGCGCCCGCGCCGGCCCACACCACCTCACCGGTGGCGCACAGCTCGTCCAGGTAGGACGGCGTGTAGTCGCCCACGCGCGCGGGCAGCACCAGGCGCTCCAGCGCCGAGGCGGGCACCGGCACGCCCTGGATCTGGTCGACGACGGCGGCGACCGCGTCGACGCCCTCGCTGCGCCGCCCCACGTGCTGCCAGGCCGGGAGGAAGCGTCCCAGCACGTCCGGCGGGACCGGCTCGATCTCCTTACGCAGCGCGGCCAGGCTGCGGCGGCGCAGCGTACGCAGCACCTCCGCGTCACACCACTCGACGAAACCGCCGTCGGAGTGCGCGGTGAACTCGCCCGAGACGAGGCGCCCGGAGGCGGCCAGCCGGTGCAGCGTGTGCTCGACCACGGCCACGCCCAGCCCGAACCGGCGGGCGCAGTCGTCGGCCCGGAACGGGCCGTTGGTGCGTGCGTACCGCCCGATCAGGTCGAGCAGCGGGTCGGCGACCGGCGCGGCGTACGCGGCGGGCAGGCCGGGCGGCAGGGCCACACCGAGCGCGTCCCGATAGCGGCCCGCGTCCTCGGCGACGATCCAGCGCTCCTCGCCCGCCACCCGGATGGACAGCACCCGCCCCGCGCGGGCCAGCTCCACGACCCAGTCCGGCTCGGCGCCCCGCTCGGTCATCTCGTCGTGGGTCAGGTCACCGAGTCGGCGCAGCATCTCCACGGTGTCCTCGGCGTCGCGGACCCGCCGGTCGGCCCAGCGCAGCCGCAGCGCCGTCTCCGCGATCACCGCCGGATCGAGCAGCTCGCGCAGCTCCACCCGGCCCAGCAGCTCGGCCAGCAGCGTCGGGTCCAGCGCCAGCGCGGCGGCCCGGCGCTCGGCCAGCGGGACGTCCTCGCCGTACAGGAACGCGCCGACGTAGCCGAACAGCAGCGAGCGGGCGAACGGCGACGGCTGCGGGGTCGACACCTCCACCATGCGGATCTTCCGGGCGGCGATGTCGCGCATCATCGAGGCCAGCGACGGCAGGTCGAACACGTCGCGCAGGCACTCCCGCGCCGCCTCCAGCGTCACCGGGAAGTCGGGGTAGTCGCGGGCCACGTCGAGCAGCTGGGCGGCGCGCTGGCGCTGCTGCCACAGCGGCTGCCGCCGGCCCGGATCGCGGCGGGGCAGCAGCAGCGAGCGCGCCGCGCACTCCCGGAACCGCGACGCGAACAGCGCCGACGTGCCGACCGTCTCGGCCACCAGCGACTCGATCTCGTCGGCGTCGAAGGCGAACACGTCCGCCGCGGGCGGCTCGTCGGCGGTCTCCGGCAGCCGCACCACGATGCCGTCGTCGGCGGCGTGCACCTGCGCGTCGACGCCGTACCGCTCGCGCAGCCGCTGCCCGATGGCCAGGCCCCAGGGCGCGTTGACGGGCGCGCCGAGCACGTTGTGCAGCACGATGCGCCAGTCGCCCAGCTCGTCGCGGAAGCGCTCGACCAGCACCGTCCGGTCGTCGGGCAGGTGCCGGGTGGCGGCCCGCTGCTCCTCCAGGTATGCCGTCAGGTTGCTCTTCGCGGCCTCGTCGAGACTGTCCAGGCTGGACGGGTTGCGCAGGAACGCTCCCAGCGCCTTGCCCAGCGCCACCGGGCGTCCCGCCTGGTCGCCCTTCCAGAACGGCAGCCGGGCGGGCTGGCCGGGGGCGGGGGAGACCAGCACCCGGTCCGGCGTGATGTCCTCGATGCGCCACGAGCTGGTGCCCAGCGCGAACACGTCGCCGACACGGGACTCGTACACCATCTCCTCGTCCAGCTCGCCGACCCGGGACGCCTTCTCCGAACCGGCGAGGAAGACGCCGAACAGGCCCCGGTCGGGGATGGTGCCGCCGGAGGTGACCGCCAGGCGCTGGTTGCCGGGGCGGCCGGTGAGCAGGTCGGCCGCGCGGTCCCAGACGATGCGCGGGCGCAGCTCGGCGAACGCGGTCGACGGGTAGCGCCCGGCCAGCATGTCCAGCACCGCGTGCAGCGCCGACTCGGGCAGCGCGGCGAACGGCGCGGCCCGGCGCACCAGCGCGGCCAGGTCGGCGACGGTCCACTCGTCCATCGCGGTCATCGCCACGATGTGCTGCGCCAGCACGTCCAGCGGGCTGTGCGGGAAGTCGAGCGGCTCCAGCCGCCCGGCCGTCATGCGCAGCGACACCACCGCGCAGGACAGCAGGTCGCCGCGGTGCACCGGGAACACCACGCCGCGCGAGACCGCGCCCACCTGGTGCCCGGCCCGGCCGACGCGCTGCAGCCCGGCCGCCACGCTCGGCGGCGCGCCGACCTGCACCACCAGGTCCACGGCGCCCATGTCGATGCCGAGCTCGAGGCTGGAGGTGGCGACGACGGCGGGCAGCCGCCCCGACTTCAGCTCCTCCTCGATCTGCTTGCGCTCCTCCTTGGACACCGAACCGTGGTGTGCCCTGGCGAGCTGCGGCGGTGCGCCGTACCCGGTGCCGGACTGAGCCATGATCTGGGCGGGGGGCGGCACGGGCTGCACCGTCCGCTCGGCGGCCAGCTCGTTGAGGCGCGCGCAGAGGCGCTCGGCGCCGCGGCGGGAGTTGGCGAAGACGATCGTCGAGCGGTGCGCTTTGATCAGCTCGTAGACCCGCTCCTCGACGGCGGGCCAGATCGAGGCGCGGCGCGGGCCCTCGTCCTCGGCGTGGCCCTCGTCCAGCGCGGTCATGTCCTCGACCGGGACCTCGACGCTGACCTCGATGGTCTTGGCGGTCTTCGGCTGCACGACGGTGACCGGGGCCGCCCCGCCCAGGAAGCGGGCCGCGGTCTCCACCGGCTCGATCGTGGCGGACAGGCCGATGCGCTGCGCGGGCCGCTCCAGCAGCGCCTCCAGCCGCTCCAGGGACAGCGCCAGGTGCGCGCCGCGCTTGGTCGCGCTCACCGCGTGCACCTCGTCGACGATCACCGTCTCCACGCCCCGCAGCGACTCCCGTGCCTGCGAGGTGAGCAGCAGGAACAGCGACTCCGGGGTGGTGATCAGGATGTCCGGCGGGCGGCGCTGGAACGAGCGCCGCTCCTCGGCGGGGGTGTCGCCGGTGCGCATCCCGACCGAGATGTCCGGCTCCGGCAGGCCCAGCCGGGCCGCGGCGTGCCGGATGCCGGTCAGCGGGGTGCGCAGGTTGCGCTCGACGTCCACGGCCAGCGCCTTCAGCGGGCTGACGTAGAGGACGCGGCAGCGGCGGGTCGGGTCCTCCGGCAGCGGCTCGTGGGCCAGCCGGTCCAGCGCCCACAGGAACGCCGCCAGCGTCTTGCCCGAGCCCGTCGGGGCCACGACCAGTGCGTTCGCGCCCGCGCTCACGGCCTGCCAGGCGCCTGCCTGGGCGGCGGTGGGCGCGGCGAAGGCGGCGTCGAACCACGCCCGGGTGGCGGGCCCGAACTGTGCGGCGGCGAGCGCGGGAGCATTCATCACCGACCATCCTGCCCGCCCCCACCGACATTCGCCCGGTGGGAACAGCAGGCCCCGCCGAGAGCGTTTTACCTGGCACCGACGGGTGACTCCGCCGGCTGTGGCGTTTGCCACGCAGGCGCGGGGGTAGGCCCAGAGGATGAGACGGATCGGATGTGAGGGTTGCCCGGATGCGCCCGAATCACGTACCGTCTTGCTCACGATGAGTAACACATCGAACACGGTGTGCGGAGGGTGAAATGACCGAACGACAGACCGCACCGGCAGTCGACAGGAAGAACAGCCGCCACGAGTCCGACGTGCTGCTGCGCCAGCTCGACGGGCACCTCGCCCGCCTGCAGGCAGACCAGCCCGGCCACTCCGGCCACGAGTTCGCGCTCGCCGAGCGCATCGCTCACCACCTGCGCGCGCTGATCCGCGAGACGGTGCGCGCCAGCGCCGTCGACCGGGCGCGGGTCCGGGCGGCCGTGCACTACTTCGTGGTCCGCAACCGCGACGCCCGGCACCCGCACAGCCACGCGCGCCCGGCGCACGTGGACATCTGGGTGGTCAACGACATCATCCGCGACCTGGGGCGCCACGACCTGCTCATCCCTGAGCCGTCCATCGCCTGACCCTGCCTGCCTCCAGCGTTTTCGGCCGGCTTCGACGCCGACCGTTTTTGCTGCCCGGGGGTGGGGGCGGGGCTGGGTTTGCGGCTCCCGAGCTTTATTGACGTTGGCCTATCACGTCGACTTCGGTCTCGGCCGGATCGATGTGGTGGGCCGACGTCTATGTGTGGCGGTCTGGTGGGGGTGCCTTTAGAACCGGCGCCGAGGATGGAGATCGGTGCCTCGTGTCGTTAGGTGCGGTCATGCCACAGGTTTCGACACGAACCGGCGATCATCTGCCGCGCGGCTGGGGTGCGGGTGTCGCTGCGGCGTTGGCCTGGTCGTGAAGATCGGTGTTTCGTGTCGGGAAGTGGGGCTGGGCCTCAGGTTTGGACACGAACCCGCGATCTTGCGCCGCGCGGCGGGCTTGGCGGCCTTGCTGCGGCGTTGGCCCGGTCGTGAAGATCAGTGTTTCGTGTCGGGAAGTGGGGCTGGGCCCCAGGTTTGGACACGAGATCGCGATCTTCGCGGGATGAGGGCCGCTGCGGGGGCGCGTCGGGGTGGATAAGTCGGGTGCGGTCGAGGACTCGCGGGTGCTCAGGGTTCCGGTTATAGGGACGACGTGGCGAGTTTGACGCCGAAGCCGACGAACAGGGCGCCGATGGCGCTGGTGCCGGCGGCGGCCAGGCGGCGCCTGCTGCGGAAGGTGGCGGCGAGCCGGTTGCCGCTGAAGATGAGCAGGCTGAGGTAGAGCGCGCTGCAGAGCTGCACGATGATCGCCAGTAGTACGAACGACGCGGCGGGGTAGGCGTACCCGGGGTCGACGAACTGGATGAAGAACGAGACGAAGAACAGGATCGCCTTCGGGTTCATCAGGCTGATGGTGAAGGCGCGGCGGAACGCGTTCTCGGCCTTGGGCTCCGGCTGGGCGGCGGCCGCGTCGGGGCGGCCCGCGGCCAGGTCGCGCCAGCCGCGTACGGCGCTGACGACCATGCGGACGCCGACGTAGCCGAGGTATGCGGCGCCGGCGTACTTGACGACCATGAACAGGGCGGGCACGGCGCGCAGCAGCGAGGCCATGCCGGCCGCGGAGACGAGCATCAGCACGCCGTCGCCGCAGAACACGCCGAGCGCGCCGCGGTAGCCCTGGCGTACGCCGCGGCGGGCCGCGACGGCGAGCACGTACATCGAGTTCGGTCCGGGCAGCAGCACGATGGCGATGGTGCCGAGCACGAAGGTCCACAGGTCGGTGACGCCGAGCATGTGGCCATCCTCTCTCGTAAGGAGCGAAATGCGTGTCGGCCGTTAGGTCGAGATGCCCGTGTGCTGCGTCACCTGGGAGGCGTTAAGAAGGGCACCTTCTACTACGCATAGCGTTAAGAAGGTGCCCTTCCTTTATTGAAGGCGGGCGCGGGCGGTGGGCCAGTCGGCGGCGAGCATGCTGAAGGTGACGGTGTCGCGCCAGGTGCCGTCGGGGCGCAGGCGGTGGTGGCGGTGTACGCCCTCGCGGGTCGCGCCGAGGCGGGCGATGGCGGCCTGCGAGCGCTCGTTGCGGTGGTCGGTGTGCCATTCGACGCGCTCGCAGCCGAGGACGTCGAAGGCGCGTTCGAGCAGGAGCAGCTTGGACTCGGTGTTGACGCCGGTGCGCCAGGCCTTGCGGGCCAGGAAGGTGTGGCCGATGCCGAGCTGGCGGTGCTTCGGGTCGATCGCGTAGTACGACGTGGTGCCGAGGATCTCGCCGGTGGCGGTGGCGCGCTGCACCCAGGGGACGCGCTCGCCGCGGTGCTGCATGTCCAGCGCGATCTCGACGAACGGGGCCAGCTCGGCGGGGGTGTGGGGGGTGCTGCGGCTTAGCCAGCGCCACACCTCGTCGTCGCCGCCGGCAGCGGCGAACAGGCCGTCCACGTGGGACAGGTCCAGCGGTTCCAGGGTCACCCGCTCGCCGCGCAGGACCACCGGCTCGAACCACGGGCCGCGCTCCAAGCCCAGGTAGTCGGGGACGGGCACGGTGACGCCGGGGGCTGGCTCGGCGCGGCCGGGCTCCACGCGCAGGGGGAGCACGCCCGCCCAGTACGGCAGGTCGAGGTCCTCCTCGTCGTCGCCGGCGGTGCCGGTGCGGGCGCGCACCGAGACCTCGTCCAGCGGCAGTGCCAGCAGGGCGGTCTGGGCCAGCTCCTTCGCCGACGGGGGCCGGGTGCGTGCGGCGTGGCCGGGGCCGATCTTCTCGGCGAGCGCGGTGAACACGCGCAGCTTCTCGGCCTCGTCGGTGACCAGCTCGGCGGTGCCGTGGGCGATCACAGAGCGGTAGTTGGCGCTGTGGTGGAACTGCGAGCGGGCCAGCACCAGCCCGTCCAGGTGGGTCACGCAGGCGGCGACGCGCAGCCCGCCGCGGGCGCCCAGGCCCATCCGGCCGCCGCTGGAGCCGTGCAGGTAGAGCGTGTCGCCGACGCGCACGTGCAGGGTGGGCAGGACTCGGGGCTCATCGTCGAGCACGAAGGAGAGGGTGCAGTGCCACGCCTCGTCGAGGATCGCGTGCGCGGCGGCGCGGTCGTAGGACATGCGCTCGCGCATCCGCAGGGCGGTGGTGCGCGGGGTCCGGGGGTACGCGGACGGCTCGGTGCCGGCCATGTCCGCCTCCTTGACTCGTAGTTCTGTACTAGTACATACTTGGCTTTGTGACAGTACGATATCCGATCACCGGTGGCTCGGCAACGGCGATAGCCGCGTCCGTGGAGGAGGGGGTGCGCGGCGGCGGCCTGGCCCCCGGCGACGCGCTGCCCAGCGTGCGGTCGCTGGCCACCGAGCTGTCGGTCAGCCCGGCCACCGTCGCGGCGGCCTACCAGCGGCTGCGCGACCGGGGCATCGTGGTCACCGCCGGCCGCAACGGCACCCGGGTCCGCCCGGTCACGCCGATCGCCACGGGCCGCGCGCGCCGGGCCGTGCCGCTGCCCGCCGGGGTGCGCGACCTGTCCGACGGCGAGCCCGATCCCGCGCTGCTGCCCGGTCTCGCGCCGGTGCTGCACGCCGTCGCCGCCGAGCTGGCCGCGGGCGAGGCCGCCCCGCTGCGGTACGCCGACGGCGGGCCGCTGCCCGAACTGCTCACGCACGCCCGCACCCGGCTCCCGGAGCTGCCCGGCGATGCGGCGTACAGCCTGGTCAGCGGGGCATTGGACGGGCTGGACCGGCTGCTGGAGGCGCGGCTGCGGCCCGGCGACCGGGTCGCCGTCGAGGACCCCGGCTGGGCCGCGCTGCTCGACCTGGTCGCCGCGCGCGGGCTGGTGCCGGTGTCCATGCCGGTCGACGACGAAGGGCCCACCGAACAGGGGGTGCGCGCCGCGCTGGCCGCCGGGGCGCGCGCCGCCATCGTCACGGTGCGCGCGCAGAACCCGACCGGCGCCTCGGTGAGCGCCGCCCGGGCCGCCGCGCTGCGGCCGCTGCTGCGCGACGTGTTCGTGATCCAGGACGACCACGCCGGGGAGCTGGCCGCGGTGCCGCTGCATCCGGTCGCGGCCGGGCCGGCCTGGGCGTTCCTGCGCAGCGCCAGCAAACCCTACGGGCCCGACCTGCGCTGCGCGGTGCTCGCCGGGGACGCCGAGACCGTCTCCCGGGTCGAGGGGCGGCTGCGGCTCGGCGCGGGCTGGGTCTCCGGGCTGCTGCAGCGCACCCTGCTCGGGCTGTGGACCTCACCCGCGGTGGCCGCGGAGATCGCCGCCGCCGGCCGGGCGTACGACGAACGCCGCGGCGCCCTGCTCGCAGCCCTGCACGCGCGGGGGGTGGCGGCGACCGGGCGCACCGGCATCAACGTGTGGGTGCCGGTGCCGGACGAGACCGGCGCGGTCGCGTCGCTGCGCGACGCCGGGTACGCCGTCACTCCCGGCCACGTCTTCCGCACCGCGACCGGCCCCGCCGTCCGCGTCACCATCGCCACCCTGCTCCCGCACGAGGCGGAGCCCCTCGCGGACGCCGTCGCGGCCGCCGCCCACCCGCACTCCGCCGCCCGCCCCGCCTTGCGATAGACGGGGTGGGCCGGGCGGTCAGCCGAAGAGGTCCTCGAGGAAGGACTCCTGGCGCTTGTGGTGGCCGTGCCCGTGCTTCTGGTGCTTGTCGTAGCGGGGGTACTCGCCCGAGTCGTGGTCGCGGTAGCCGTGCTGCTGCTGGGGGTAGTGCTGCTGCTGCGGGGGCGGCGGGGCGGCGTGCTGCTGGTGGGCGCCGTGCCAGGCGTTCTCGGCCTGGGTGAGGCGCTCCAGCTCGCCGCGGTCGAGGAAGATGCCGCGGCACTCGGTGCACTGGTCGACGGTCACGCCGTTGCGCTCGTACTGCCGCATCTGGCCATGGCATTTCGGGCATGTCATCTGCATACGGCCGAGCCTAGCGAGCGCTGTCCAGAGTCGATCATGGGTAATCCGGCGGCCGGGACCCGGGCCGGGCCGTACCGTGGCGGCATGACGACGTTGCACGGCGAGCGGGTGGCGCTGCGTCCCGCCGAGCCCGCGGACGTGGACCGGCTCGCCGAGATCCGCGCCGCTCCGGAGGTGCGCGTGCGCTGGCAGGGCGACGACCTCGCCGCGGAGATCGCCGCCGACCTCGACGACCCCGATCTGGAGCTGCTGGTGGTCGAGCACGACGGGCAGGTGGTCGGCGCGATCCAGTGGACCGAGGAGAGCGACGCCATGTACCGGCACGCGGGCATGGACCTCTACCTCGACCCGGCCGTGCACGGGCGGGGCCTGGGCTCCGACGCGGTACGCACGCTGGCCCGGCACCTGATCGGCGAGCTGGGGCACCACCGGCTGGTCATCGACCCGGCGGCGGACAACACCGCCGCGATCGCCTGCTACGCCAAGGTGGGCTTCCAGCCCGTGGGCGTCATGCGCCGCTACGAGCTGGGCCCGGACGGCACCTGGCACGACGGCCTGCTCATGGACCTGCTCCCGGAGGACCTGCGCTGACGCGTACCGGCGGAAATGAAGATCGCCGTCTCGAGCCCGCACCTGCGGACCCGAGACGGCGATCGACGTCTGACGGCTAGCGGCGCAGCCAGGGGAACGACGAGTCGAGCAGACCGCGCTCCTTGAGGTCGGTGTAGAGCGGGACCTCGTCGGGGAAGTAGCCCCACGCGTGGTCGCCGCCGTCGACCGGGTCGTCGATCCGGCCCTCGAGCGCGCCGACCAGCTGGCGCTGGACCGGGTTCAGCCGCGCCACGTGCTCCGGCGCCGGGCGCTCGTCGCGGGTGGCGATCCAGCGGAACGTGTAGCCGAAGAAGACCGCCTTGCGGGTGATCTCCGAGTAGTTGTTCGAGCGCGCGTGCCAGATGCGGCGGTCGAAGAAGACCGCGTCACCGGGGTGCACGCAGACCTCGATGGCGCCGGCCGGGTCGGGCCACTCGATGTCGCGGCTCGGCGGGCCGTCGATCCGGTTCATCTTGTGGCTGCCGGGCACGACCTTGAAGTTGCCGCGGCCGGGCTCGGACACGTCGGACAGCCAGAAGGCCAGCTTGACCGACAGGCGGGGGCGCGGGTCGGTCTCCAGCTCGCCGTTCTGGCGGCCGCCGTCCTGGTGCCACTCGAAGCGGTAGGGCTTCGTCTGCTTGATCGGCGGGTGCACGTCGAGGTGCGAGTGGTACACGTGCACGTTCCAGCCGATCATCGACCAGACGAGCGGGAACACCGCGGGGTGGTCGACGAGGCCGTTCAGCTCGGGGCAGCTGGCGACCGCGCTGAGCTTGTGCAGCGAGGCGTCCGCCCCCAGCTTGCCGACGGCCTCGTGCTCGGCGTACACACGGTCGACGGCGGCCGCATAGTGGGCGACCTCGTCGGGCGACAGCACGTTGCGGACGATCAGGTAGCCGTCGCGCTCGAACTGCTCACGCTGCTCGGCGGTCATCGCCTGAGGCGTGACGGGGGTGATGGTCACGGGATGGTCCTCCCCGATCGGCTGGACGGCGCGGCGACGCGTCGCCCAGTGGCTCTTTCCGAAGGGGGCAGCGGCGCTGCCTCCTTCACAGGACGTTCCAGCGGGGCCGGGAGTTGCCAAACGTGCCGCGGTCTGACCGGACGGTTGAGGCCTGGTCGGGGGTCCCGGCGGACGTGGCCCGTACTGGGGGTTTTTGTTCGGGGACGACGATACCCGAGTCCTTCTCATCCGGCCGGGCCGGTGCGAGCGACGTCGATCAGGCAAGGTAGGTGTTGCGTCCCCGCCCCTTACCCCCCCGGGAGCCCCCTCATGGCGCCGAACGTCGCCGCGTACGCCGCGGTGCAGGCCAGAACCATCCGGCTGCTCATGATCGTCGAAGTCGTCAGCGGCCTCGGCGTGGCCATGGGCATCTCGGTGGGCGCCCTGCTCACCCGCGAGATGGCGGGCACCGCGCTGTCCGGCGTCGCGCAGAGCGCCGCAGTGGTGGGCGGCGGCGTCCTCGCGCTGCCTGCCACCGCCCTGATGAGCCGGTACGGCAGGCGCCCCGGCCTGGCCCTGTGCTACCTCACCGGCGCGGTGGGCGGGCTCGGCGTGCTCGGGGCGGCGCTGCTGGACTCGATCCCGCTGCTGTTCGTGGGCTTCTTCCTGTTCGGCGCGGGCAGCACGGCCAAGCTGCAGTCCCGCTACGCCGCCACCGACCTCGGCGAGCCGCAGCGCCGCGGCCGCCAGCTCTCGCTGGTCGTCTGGGCCACCACGCTCGGCGCGGTGGTCGGGCCGAACCTGGCCGCCCCGCTCGGCGGCGCGCTCGCCGGGACCGGCATCCCCGTGCTGGCCGGGCCGTTCGCCTTCGCCGCCGCGTCCTTCGCGGTCAGCGCGCTCCTGCTGACCCTGTTCCTGCGCCCGGACCCGCTGCTGCTGGCCCAGGCGGCGGCGTTGGCACCCGCTGCCCGCGCCGCCGCGCCAGGGACGGCCGCGGTGCCCGAGCAGGCGGCCGGGCCGGAGGTGGCGGCAGGGCCCCGGACCGGGGCCGCCGGGCCTGCGGCGGCACGGGCGCCCGGCGGGTCGCGACCAGGGGAGGTGACGGTTGTCACCGCCGTGGCCGCCCCGGCGCCGGCGGAGGCGCGGACCGGTGCGGACGGCGCCCGGCACGGGCAGACGCTGGGCGCGGCGGCGCGGGCGGTGCTGGCGTCGCCGCCGGCCCGGCTCGGCATGACCGCGGTGGCGCTCGGGCACCTGGTGATGGTCGCGGTCATGGCGATGACGCCGGTGCACATCGGCGAGAGCCACAACGCGCCGGACACCCTGCGCATCGTCGGCTTCGTGCTCAGCCTGCACGTGGCCGGCATGTACGGCCTGTCCCCGGTGGTGGGCTGGCTGGCCGACCGGGCCGGGCGGGTGCCGGTGATCCTGGGCGGGGTGGCGCTGCTCGTCGCCGCCTGCGCGGTGGCGGGCACCGCCGGGCACGACACCGCCCGGCTCACCGTGGCGCTGGTCATGCTCGGGCTGGGCTGGTCGGGCACCATGGTCGGCGGCTCGACGCTGTTCACCGAGTCGGTGCCGATGGCCGTCAAGGCCCGCGCGCAGGGCCTGTCCGACCTGGTCACCGGCCTGGCCGGGGCGGGCGCGGGGGTGCTGTCCGGGGTGGTGGTGGAGCTGTCCGGGTACGCCGTGCTGACGCTGCTCGCCGGGCTGAGCACGATCCCGCTGATCGCGCTGGCGCTGCGGCCGAACACGCTGTCCGCCGTGACCGACCTGAAGGTGGCAGACTAGCCCGATGCGACGGACCGACTTCTGGGAACGGCTGCGCGAGGTGTTCGGGCCCGCGTACGCGTCCAGCGTCGCCGCCGACCAGGTGCTGCCGCAGCTGGGCGGGCGGACGATCGACAGCGCCCTGGCCGACGGCGAGGAGGTGCACCTGATCTGGCGCGCCGTGTGCGACCACTACTCCGAACGGGTGCCCGCACGCCTGCGGTAAGCCTGCGGACACGCCTACGGCGTGGCAGGATGGCGCTCGTACACATGTTCGGCTATCGTCCTGACCAGTGCTCCGGATAACGCGTCCTTGTCCACAGCCTGGCGTGCCCGCATCGCCTTTGTCGGACCCAGCGCCTAGCGTGTCCGCGTGACGAAGAAGGCTGCGAAGTCGGCGACTGACAGTGCCCTAAAAGAGGTGGCGACGAAGATGGCGACCAACCCCGATAAGACCAAGGCCCTAGATCTGGCGCTCGCCCAGATCGACAAGCAGTTCGGCAAGGGCTCGGTGATGCGCCTCGGCGAGCGCCCGGTGCAGCAGATGGCGATCATCCCGACCGGCTCCATCGCGCTCGACGTGGCGCTGGGCATCGGCGGCCTGCCGCGCGGCCGCATCGTCGAGATCTACGGCCCCGAGTCCAGCGGTAAGACCTCGCTGGCCCTGCACGCGATCGCGAACGTGCAGCGCAACGGCGGCATCGCCGCGATCGTCGACGCCGAGCACGCCCTCGATCCGGAGTACGCGCGGGCTCTCGGCGTGGACACCGACGCCCTGCTGGTCTCCCAGCCGGACACCGGTGAGCAGGCGCTGGAGATCGCCGACATGCTGGTGCGCTCCGGCGCGCTGGACCTCATCGTGATCGACTCGGTGGCGGCGCTGGTGCCCCGTGCCGAGATCGAGGGTGAGATGGGCGACAGCCACGTCGGTCTGCAGGCCCGCCTCATGAGCCAGGCGCTGCGCAAGATGACCGGTGGCCTGAGCAGCTCCAACACCACCGCGATCTTCATCAACCAGCTGCGCGAGAAGATCGGTGTGATGTTCGGCAGCCCCGAGACCACCACCGGTGGCAAGGCGCTGAAGTTCTACGCCTCGGTGCGCCTGGACATCCGCCGCATCGAGAGCCTCAAGGACGGCACCGAGGTCGTCGGCAACCGGACCCGCGTCAAGGTGGTCAAGAACAAGGTCGCCTCGCCGTTCAAGCAGGCCGAGTTCGACATCATGTACGGCAAGGGCATCTCGCGCGAGGGTTCGCTGATCGACGTCGGCGTCGAGCAGAACATCATCCGCAAGGCCGGCGCCTGGTACACGTACGAGGGCGACCAGCTCGGCCAGGGCAAGGAGAAGGCGCGCGAGTTCCTCAAGGAGAACCCGGACGTCGCCGCCGAGATCGAGAAGAAGATCCTGGAGAAGCTCGGCGTGGGCCAGTCGACGGCCGGCGACGCGGCCGGCGGCCCGGCGCTGCCCCCGGTGGACTTCTGATCGGCCTGCCCGAGAGCTGACCGATGGCGGGACGAAGGCGCGGTGCGCGCACCGGCCGGGGATGGGACGCGAAGCCGCCCGCCCCGGCCCGGTCCGCGCGCCCCGGCCACGACCCGGATGCCCACCTCGGCCAGCCGGGGGACGAGATCGACCGGCACGGCCGCGACGGCGGGCGGGACACCGAGCCGCGCTCGCGGCGGGCCGAGCGGGAGCAGGCCGCGAAGGATCCTTACGAGCTGGCGCGGGAGATCTGCCTGCGCCAGCTCGCCGTGCGCCCGCGGACCCGGGCGGAGCTGGCGGCGGCGCTGGCCAAGCGGGACGTGGCCGCCGACGTCGCCGAGACGGTGCTGGACCGGTATGACGAGGTCGGCATCATCGACGACGCGGCCTTCGCGCGGGCCTGGGTGTCCAGCCGCCATCACGGCCGGGGGCTGGCCTCGCGGGCGCTGAGCCAGGAGCTGCGCCGCAAGGGCGTCGACCAGGAGGTCGTCACCGAGGCGCTGGCCGAGCTGGATGACGAGACCCAGGAGCAGACCGCGTACGAGCTGGCCGTGCGCAAGCTGCGGACCACGCGCGGGGAGCCGGACGCGGTGTTCCGGCGGGTGGTGGGGGCGCTGGCACGCAAGGGCTATCCGGGCGGCGTGGCGGTGCGTGCGGTCAAGGCCGCGCTGGCGGCCCGCAGCGCCGAGGACGCGGAGCTGGCCGAGCTGATCGACCCGGACACGTTCGACCTCCCGGACCAGTGAAGTTCGACACCCGCGCCGGAGGGGCGCGGGTGGGCTTCCGGTGGGTTGCCGCGGTCCCGGTGGAGTGGTCGCCGCGATGATCGCGATCTCGTGTCGACTTGTGCGGTCTGGCCAGGTATTTCGACACGAACTCGCGATCTTCCCCTGTGCGGCCTCGGCTGGGGGTGGGGCGTCTCGTGCAAGATCGCCGTCTCGTGTCGGAATGCAGCGTCAGAGCGCAGATTTCGACACGAGACCGCGATCTTGGCCTGGCCCAGCCCGGCCCGGGAGTCGGGTTGGCGACACGCCGGGGGCGGGGGAGTGTCTTCGGGTGTGTCACGGTTCGGCAACGGTGGTACGCCGGACAACCGGACACAATGGGCGATGCGTCCTTCTTGGTGTCCGATCATGAGTTCTTGACCGGACCGCCATCGGGCACCTAGCCTCGCAGGAGAGGTATCACCGACCAGTACGTGTTAAACCACACAACATAGAACGTGTAACAGTACGACAACAGTTTTGCCTGGTGAGGACACGCGCAGCCGCCGTACCCCTGCGGCTGCTTACATGTAGTCGCAGCTCAGAGCCGTTGTAGCGGTTCGAGGGTGATGGTGCGCAGGCGCACCCGGCCGATTCCGGCAGGGTGGGCCGATCCGTGCCGTGCGCGTCGTGTGCGGGTCCACGCACCTGGTCGGTCTGCCTCCGCGCCGGCACCACCGTGTCGGCGGATCGGAAGCGTCAGGAGGCAGGCCATGAGCGAGTACGACGGGCGAACGGCATGACCCCGATGGAAGGGGCGCTGCTCGCGGCGATCATCGTCCTCGCCCTCCTGGTCGCGGGGACGCTGGCGCTGGGCGTACGGCTGATGCGCCGCCTGAGCGCCCCCACCGCACCGACCGGCCTGCCGCTGAGCGTGATCGTCGACGACCCGGAGGCGGTGGCCGAGCGCGAGCGCCAGCGCCAGACCCTCACCGAGCTGCAGAACTCCGTCGCCGACGCGCAGGCCGCGCTGGAGAACGAGCGCCGTTCCGTGGCCTCCGCCCGCGCCGAGGCGACCGCCGTACGGGCCGAGAACGCCGCGGCCAAGGCCGAGGTCACCACCGCCCGCGCCGAGGCGCAGCGGGTGCTGGACGGGGCGCACGCCGAGGCCGACACCGTGCTGCAGCGGGCGCACCGCCAGGCCGAGGAGGACGCCGAGCAGGTCCGGGCCACCGCCCGGCGCACCGGCGAGCGCGAGATCGCGATGCTCACCTCCACCGCCAAGGAGCAGGCCGCCGAGGCCGAGCGTCGGCTGCAGCGGCTGGACGAGCGGGAGCGGCTGCACACGGCCGAGGCCGAGCGGCTGGCCGAGCGCGAGCGCCAGCACGTCGAGGAGGCCGAGCGGCTGGCCGAGCGGGACCGGCGCATCGCCGCGGCCCAGGCCGAGCTGGCCAGGTGGGAGCAGGCGCTGCAGGCCAAGGAGCAGGAGCTGGCCCAGGCCCAGGAGCAGCGCCGCAAGGAGCTGGAGCGGGTCGCCGGGCTGACCGCGGACGCGGCCAAGCACGAGCTGGTGGAGAGCATCGAGGTGCAGGCCAAGCGCGAGGCCGCGCTGCTGGTCCGCGACATCGAGAACGACGCCCGCGCCACCGGCGAGCAGCGGGCCCGGCACATCGTGGTCGACGCGATCCAGCGGGTGGCCAGCGAGCAGACCGCCGAGAGCGTGGTCAGCGTGCTGCACCTGCCCAGCGACGAGATGAAGGGCCGGATCATCGGCCGCGAGGGCCGCAACATCCGGGCCTTCGAGACTGTCACCGGGGTCAACCTGATCATCGACGACACCCCCGAGGCGGTGCTGCTGAGCTGCTTCGATCCGGTGCGCCGGGAGGTCGGCCGGCTCACCCTGGAGAAGCTGGTGCTCGACGGGCGGATCCACCCGCACCGTATCGAGGAGGTCTACGACGTCGCCCGGTTCGAGGTGGAGCGGATGTGCCAGCGCGCTGCGGAGGACGCGCTGGTCGAGGTCGGCATCACCGACATCCACCCGGAGCTGGTGACCCTGCTGGGCCGGCTGCGCTACCGGACGTCGTACGGGCAGAACGTGCTCAAGCACCTCGTCGAGACCGCGCACATCGCCGGGATCATGGCGTCGGAGCTGAAGCTGGACCCGGATCTGATCAAGCGCTCGGCGTTCCTGCACGACATCGGCAAGGCGCTCACCCACGAGGTGGAGGGTTCGCACGCGCTCATCGGCGCCGACGTGGCCCGCCGGTTCGGCGAGAGCGACGAGGTGGTGCACGCGATCGAGGCGCACCACAACGAGGTGCAGCCGCAGACCATCGAGGCGGTGCTCACCCAGGCGTCGGACGCGTGCTCGGGTGGGCGGCCAGGGGCGCGGCGGGAGTCGCTGGAGGCGTACGTCAAGCGGCTGGAGCGCATCGAGGAGATCGCCGGGGCCAAGAGCGGCGTGGACAAGGTGTTCGCGATGCAGGCGGGCCGGGAGATCCGGGTCATGGTGCGCCCGGAGGAGGTCGACGAGATCGGCGCCGCGGTGCTGGCCCGGGACGTGGCCAAGCAGATCGAGGAGGAGCTGACCTACCCCGGCCAGATCCGCATCACGGTCGTCCGCGAGTCCCGCACCACGGAGATCGCCCGCTGAGCGCCGCTGGCAGGGGAAGATCGCTGTCTCGTGTCGAAACCTAAGGTCGACCTCAGGTTTCGACACGAAATAGTGATCTTCAGGCCGGGCACCGCGGCCAGGGAGCCACGTAAAGAACAAGATCGCCGTCTCGTGTCGGAACCTGAGCTTAGACCTCAGGTTCCGACACGAGACGGCGATCTTGCACTCTGTCCCCGGACCGGGCCAGCCGGGCCACCGAGCGCGGCCACCGAGCGCGGCCACCGAGCGCGGCCACCGAGCGCGGGTCGGCGGGCCAGTGGGCCAGCCGGGCGGATCAGGCGCCGGCGCCGCCGCCCACGCCCGAGGCGGCCGCGTTCGCAGCGGCGATCTTGGCCGGCGCGGTGGTCACGCCGCGCCGGTCGGCCCGGCGCTTGAGCAGGTGCGCGATCGCGGTCAGGGTCGCGTTGATCACGATGTAGATCAGCGCGAGCACCATGAACGTCGGCACCACGTTCGCGAAGACCGCGTAGCTCTTGCTGCCCTCCAGCATCAGCTCCGGGTAGGCGACGATGTAGCCGAGGGCGGTGTCCTTGAGCACGACCACGAGCTGGCTGACGATCACCGGCAGCATGGTCCGCGCCGCCTGCGGCACCAGGATCATCCGCATGACCTGCGACTTCACCAGGCCCAGGCTGTAGGCGGCCTCCGACTGGCCCTTCGGCACGGCCTGGATGCCCGCCCGGAACGCCTCGGCCAGCACCGAGCCGTTGTAGAAGGTCAGGCCGATGACGACCGACCAGAACGGCTCGACATAGGTGCCGAAGACCCAGAAGCCGCCGAACGACAGGAAGAAGATCATCAGCAGCACCGGCACGGCGCGGAAGAACTCCACGATCACCCCGGCGGGCACCCTGATCCAGACGTGGTCGGAGAGCCGGGCGGCGCTGAACACCAGGCCGAACGCGAGCGCGAACACCATGGCCGTGGCGGCCGCCTGCAGTGTGCCCAGCAGGCCGACGAGCGCGTAGTCCCAGAAGTTGCCCTGCTCGCCGTTCGGGAGGGTGACGTCCTGGAAGAACGGCTGCCACTTCGCCCAGGTCCACTGCTCGGTGCTGTCGAACGCCCGGTAGATGCCGTACAGGCCGGCCAGCAGCAGCACCGCGAAGACGGCGCTGAGCACCCGGTTGCGCATACGGGCGCGGGGTCCGGGGTGGTCGTAGAGGACGCTGGCGCTCATCGGGCCTCCAACCAGGCGGCGCGGGACGGGTTCGGGATGCGGCTCATCGGCGCACCATCAGGCGGTTGGCCAGCGCGGTGAAGCCGTAGCCGACCGGCACGAGCAGGGCCACGAAGGTCAGCGCGAACACCAGGAAGATCGCGATCGTCTGGTCGCCGCGTGCCTCGATCAGGCCCTTCATCGCGTTCGAGGCCTCGGCGACGCCGATGACCCCGGCGATGGTGGCGTTCTTGGTGAGCGCGATCAGGATGCTGCCCAGCGGGGCGACCACCGAGCGCATGGCCTGCGGCAGGATGATCAGCCGCAGGTTCTGGGTGAAGGTGAGCCCGAGCGCGCGGGCCGCCTCGGCCTGGCCCAGCGGCACGGTGTTGATGCCGGAGCGGATCGCCTCGCAGACGAACGCCGCCGTGTACGCCGACAGGCCGACGACGGCCAGCCAGTAGTTGTTGACGTGGATGTCCTCGGAGAACTCGACGCCGACGGCGCTGTAGAGCCCGAAGTAGCAGAACAGGATGACCAGCGTCAGCGGGGTGTTGCGGAACAGGTGCACCCAGCCCGCACCGAAGGCCCGCAGCACCGGCACCGGGGCCACCCGGCACGCCGCCAGCAGCAGCCCCAGCACCAGCGCGAGCAGCGAGGAGGCGCCGGTCAGCTTCAGGATCATCAGGAAGCCGTCGATGTAGAGCTGCAGGTTCGCCGGATCGGAGAAGACGTCCATCCTCGCCCTTCAGAAAACTCGGTCGTCACGACAAGCGGGTGGGACGGGCGGCGAAACGCCCGTCCCACCCGCCGATGATCACGCGGGGCAGTTGGTCAGCTTGCTGACGTCCAGGGTCGGCGCCGGGGTGCCGCTCTTGCCGAGCGTCGCGTCCCAGGCCGCCTTGTACGAGCCGTCGGCGACCGACGCCTTCAGGATGTCGTTGATCTTCGTGCAGCCGGCCTTGTCCTCCAGCTTCAGGCCGATGCCGTACGGCTCCGACGAGAACGGCTTGCCGACGACCTTGAACTTGCCCGCGTACTGCGCCTGCGAGGCGTAGCCGGCGAGGATGATGTCGTCGGTGGTCACCGCGTCGACGGTGCCGTTGGCCAGCGCCTCGACGCACTTGGAGTACGCGTCGAACTCCTGCAGCTGCGCCTGCGGGTACTTCTCCTTGATCCGCTTGGCCGGGGTCGAGCCCGCCACCGAGCAGACCTTCTTGCCGGCCAGGTCGTCCGGGCCGGTGATCGCGGACGCGGTCGGCACCAGCAGGTCCTGGCCCGCGGTGTAGTACGGGCCGGCGAAGTTGACCTTCTTCTTCCGGTCGTCGTTGATGGTGTAGGTGGCCACCACGATGTCCACCTGGCCGGACTGGATGAACGGCTCACGGTTGGCCGACACCGTCGTCACGTAGGTGTTCTTCGCCGGGTCGCCGCCGAGGCCCTTCGCGATGATCTTCGCGATCTCGATGTCGAAGCCCTCGTAGGTGCTGCCGGTCTGCAGGCCGAGGCCGGGCTGGTCCGCCTTCACGCCGAACTTCAGCGTGCCGGCGGTCGCCTTGCCGACCAGCGGGCTCTCGCCCGACGGGGTGCCCGGGGTCTCGCTCTCGCTGCCGCACGCGGCGACGCCGAGCGCGAGCACGGCCACGGCCGCGACGGCGGCCAGACGCTTCATACGCATGGAAATAGTCCCTCCCTCATCAGCCCGGCCCCACGGTCAGCGGCGCCGGAGTTCACAGCCGCCGTCGGTCACGACGACGGAGTCTCAGTGCTGCAGGACCTTCGACAGGAAGTCCCGCGCCCGCTCGCTCCTGGGGTTGCCGAAGAACTCGGCGGGCGGCGCCTGCTCGACGAGCTGGCCGTCGGCCATGAAGGCGACCCGGTCGGCCGCGGCGCGGGCGAAGCCCATCTCGTGGGTCACCACGATCATGGTCATGCCCTCCTTGGCCAGCGAGGTCATCACGTCCAGCACCTCGCCGACCATCTCCGGGTCGAGCGCGCTGGTCGGCTCGTCGAAGAGCATCGCCTTGGGCTGCATCGCCAGGGCGCGGGCGATCGCGGCCCGCTGCTGCTGGCCGCCGGACAGCTGCACCGGCAGCTTGTCGGCCTGGCTCGCGATGCCCACCCGGTCGAGCAGGGACAGGGCGCGCTCGCGGGTCACCGCCTTGCTCTCCTTGCGCACCTTGACCGGCCCGAGCATGACGTTCTCGAGGATGCTCATGTGCGCGAACAGGTTGAACGACTGGAAGACCATGCCCACCTCGCTGCGCAGCCGCGCCAGCGCGCGGCCCTCCGCGGGCAGCTCCTTGCCGTCGAAGCGGATGGAGCCCGAGTTGATCGTCTCCAGCCGGTTGATCGCGCGGCACAGCGTCGACTTGCCGGAGCCGGACGGGCCGATCACCACGACCACCTCGCCCCGGTCGACGGTGAGACTCACCTCGCGCAGCACGTGCAGGTCTCCGAACCACTTGTTCACCGCGTCCAGCACAATGAGCGGTTCGTGGGACATGCCACCGTCCTTTCGGCGTCCGTACATCGTCGTCTCAGTGACCTTAGAACGGCCGACACGACAGGCAGGCTGCTGGATGGTCACGAGCGGGTAACTCTCCCGGATTCCCTACCCGCGCGCGGCACCGGATACCCTGGTCGGTTGAGATGACTACCCAGCCTGAAACCCAGCTCACACCCGCCCGCACCTACGAGGTGCGCACGTACGGGTGCCAGATGAACGTGCACGACTCCGAGCGCATCTCGGGCCTGCTCGACGGCGCGGGCTACGTCCGGCTGGACCCCGCCGCCGACCCCGGCCGCACCCCCGACGTGGTGGTCTTCAACACCTGTGCGGTACGCGAGAACGCCGACAACCGCCTCTACGGCAACCTCGGCCACCTGCGCCCGGTGAAGGACAAGCACCCGGGGATGCAGATCGCCGTCGGCGGCTGCCTGGCCCAGAAGGACCAGGGCGAGATCGTCAAGAAGGCGCCCTGGGTCGACGTGGTGTTCGGCACCCACAACATCGGCTCGCTGCCGGTGCTGCTGGAGCGCGCCCGGCACAACGAGCAGGCGCAGGTCGAGCTGCTGGAGTCGCTGGAGGTGTTCCCCTCCACGCTGCCGACCCGGCGCGAGTCGACCTACTCCGGCTGGGTGTCGATCTCGGTGGGCTGCAACAACACCTGCACCTTCTGCATCGTGCCCAGCCTGCGCGGCAAGGAGAAGGACCGCCGCCCCGGCGACGTGCTCGCCGAGGTCGAGGCGCTGGTCGCCGAGGGCGTGCTGGAGGTGACCCTGCTCGGCCAGAACGTCAACACGTACGGCGTCGAGTTCGGCGACCGGCTCGCGTTCGGCAAGCTGCTGCGCGCCACCGGGCAGCTGCGCGAGAAGGGCCTGGAGCGGGTGCGCTTCACCAGCCCGCACCCGGCCGCGTTCACCGACGACGTGATCGAGGCGATGGCCGAGACCGAGAACGTGTGCCACCAGCTGCACATGCCGCTGCAGTCGGGCTCCGACGCGGTGCTGCGGGCGATGAAGCGCTCGTACCGGTCCGACCGCTACCTGTCGATCATCGAGAACGTGCGGGCGGCCATGCCGGACGCGGCGATCACCACGGACATCATCGTCGGCTTCCCCGGCGAGACCGACGCGGACTTCGAGGAGACGCTGCGGGTGGTCCGCGAGTCGCGGTTCGCCAGCGCGTTCACCTTCCAGTACTCGATCCGCCCCGGCACGCCCGCCGCCACGATGGAGAACCAGGTGCCCAAGGCGGTGGTGCAGGAGCGGTACGACCGGCTCATCGCCACCCTGGAGGAGATCACCTGGGCGGAGAACAAGAAGCTGGTCGGCCGCGAGGTCGAGGTGCTCGTCGCGGTCGGCGAGGGCCGCAAGGACCAGGCCACCGGCCGTATGTCCGGCCGGGCCCGCGACGGCCGCCTGGTGCACTTCGCGGTCTCCCCGGAGCAGGCCGCGGCGGTCCGCCCCGGCGACATCGTGCACACGGTCGTCAGCTACGCCGCCCCGCACCACCTGAACTGCGACGGCGCCCTGGTCTCCCACCGCCGCACCCGCGCGGGCGACGCCTACGAGGCCGGCCGCGCCGTCCGCACCCCCGGCGTCCTCCTCGGCCTCCCCACCATCGGCAAGCCCCCCACCCAGCCCGCCCCCACCGGCGGCGGCGCCTGCGCCACCTGCTGACCCGCCCCTAGATCATCCGACTTGCCTGGCACATGGGCGTATCTTGACGCCGCATTCGCCCACTTGCCAGGCAAGTCGAGCGATCATGGGCCGGTGGACACGCGGGGTTGAGCTGCGTAGACATTTCGTAAACGGGCATTAGGGTTGAATCCCGGTATTGTTGGCGAAATCAAGTAATCTGTCTTGGTTTCTCCTTCATCTCCCCGGGAGACTGGCATGCGAACTGGTGTTTGGCTGGTCGGAGGGCGGGGGTCGGTCGCCGTCACCAGCATGGCCGGAGCCGTCGCGCTGCGCGCGGGGCTCGCCGAGCCCACCGGATGTGTCACGGAACTGCCGCAGCTGCACAGCCCCGCCCTGCCGGGCCTAGCCGATCTCGTCTTCGGCGGGCACGACGTGATCGCGACGCCGCTGTCCAAGCGGGCCGAGGCGCTCGCCGACGCCGGGGTGCTGCCCGGCCGCCTGGTCACCGCGGTGCAGCCGGACCTGGCCGCGCTCGACGCCGAGGTGCGCCCCGCGCCCCGGGGCGCGACACAGGCCGAGACGGCCGCGCTGATCGCCGCCGACCTCGACGACTTCCGCCGGCGGCACGAGCTGGGCCGCGTCGTCATGATGAACGTGGCCTCCACCGAGGCCGCCGCCGCGCCGCACGAGGCGCACGCCGCGCTCGACCTGCTGCACAAGGCCCTGCGCGGCGACGCGGCCGTGCTGCCGCCCAGCTCGCTGTACGCGTACGCGGCGTTCACGGCGGGCTGCTCGTACGTCGACTTCACCCCGTCCACCGGGGCGCGGCTGCCCGCGCTGGCGCAGCTGGCCTACGAGCGCGGGGTGCCGTACGCCGGGCACGACGGCAAGACGGGGGAGACCCTGGTCAAGTCGGTGCTCGCGCCGATGTTCGCGATGCGCAACCTGCACGTGCGCAGCTGGTCCGGGGCGAACCTGCTCGGCGGCGGGGACGGCGCCAACCTGGCCCAGCCCGCGCCGAACGCGGCCAAGGCCGCCAGCAAGCAGCGGGTGCTGGCCGAGACGCTGGGCTACCAGCCGCAGGGTGACACGCGCATCGAGTACGTCGCCGATCTCGGTGAGTTCAAGACCGCGTGGGACCTGGTCACGTTCACCGGGTTCCTGGGCACGCCGATGCGGCTCGACTTCACCTGGCACGGCTGCGACTCGGCGCTGGCCGCGCCGCTGGTGCTGGACCTGGTCCGGCTCACCGCCGCCGCGCACCGGGCCGGGCGCACCGGCCCGCTGCCGGAGCTGGCGTTCTTCTTCAAGGACCCGCTGGGCGACGTGCCGCACGGCCTCGCCGCGCAGTGGGACGCCCTGGTCGGCCTCGTGGAGGGCCTCGCGTGAGCGCCGTGCCCGAGGCGGGACGCCCGCCGTCCGCCCGCGCCCTGCGCGTGGCCGAGGGCCAGCGCGTCCCCGCCCGCCCCGGCAACCGCCACCAGGCTGCCGCCCGCCACGCCGCCGCACAGGCACCGCGCGCGGTCTCGCGCGCGGGCGCCCGGCCCTCGCCCACAACCACCGCGCACCCGACGTCACTGGACCGTGCGGCCGCGCTGCCCCCCACCTGCCGCGACCAGAGCACACCCGCGAACACCGCGTCAGCAGACCGGTTGCCCGTCCCACCCCGCAGTTTCGGGGAAAGTGCACTCTCGAGCCCGGCGACAGCCGCAGTTTCCCCGAAACTGCAACCCGGAGCGGGGACGGAGCGCCGGGCGGCGGGGTGGAAAGGCACGCTGCGGGCGGTGGCGGAGTTGGTGCGGGCGCCGGCGGCGCTGTCGGTGCCGGGGGACGTGATCGCGGGGGCCGCCGCGGCGGGCACGCTCGATCGGCGTACCCCCGGATTGGCCGCGGCTTCGGTGTGTCTGTATTGGGCGGGGATGGCCGCCAACGACTGGGCGGACCGGGAGCTGGACGCGGTGGAGCGGCCGGAGCGGCCGATCCCGAGCGGGCGGATCTCGCCCGGGGCCGCGCTGGGTCTCGCGGCGGGGCTGACCGCCGCGGGGGTGGGGCTGGCCGCGTGGGCGGGTGGGCGCCGCGGCCTGGCGACGGCCGCGCCGCTAGCCGCCATGGTGTGGGCGTACGACGTCAAAGCGAAGAACACCGCCGCCGGTCCCGCCGCGATGGCCGCCTGCCGAGGGCTGGACGTGCTGCTCGGCGCGTCGTCCGGGCCGGTCGCGAAGGCGGTGCCCGCGGCGCTGACCGTCGCCGCGCACACCTACACGGTCACGGAGCTGTCGCGCCGGGAGGTGTCGGGCGCGGACGCCCGGCTGCCGCTGGCGACGCTGACCGGCACCGTCGCCGTCGCCGCGACCGCGGCCGGCCTGAGCACCCGCCGGGGCCTGCGCGCGTGGCTGCCCGCGGCCCTGGCGGGGTGGTACGTCTCGCACTACGGCCGGGCGCAGGCCCGCGCCGCCGCCGAGCCGAGCGCCGCGCGCGTGCGCGAAGCCGTCGGCTCGGGCATCACCGGCCTGCCCACGCTGCAGGGCACGCTGGCCGCCCGGCACGGGTCCGGCCTGGCCGGGCTCGCCCTCGCCGCCGCCGCGCCGCTGGCCCGGCGCCTGGTCCGGAGGATCTCCGCCACATGAACCTGCGTTTCGGGTACGGCACCAACGGCTTCGCCAACCATCGTCTCGGCGACGCGCTGGCCGTGCTCGCCGAACAGGGCTACGACGGCGTCGCGCTGACGCTGGACCACCACCACCTGGACCCGTACGCCCCCGGCCTGGCCCGCCGCGTGTCCGGCCTGGCCACCCGGCTGATCGAGCTGGGGCTGTCCGTGGTCGTCGAGACGGGCGCCCGCTACCTGCTCGACCCGCGCCGCAAGCACGCGCCCACGCTGCTGCACGACGACCGCGAGGTGCGGCTGGACTTCCTGCTGCGCGCCGTGTCGATCGCATCCGACCTCGGCGCGGAGGCGGTGTCCTGCTGGTCGGGAGTGCGGCCGCCGTCGGTCGACCCGCAGCTGGCCTGGGACCGGCTGGTGGACGGCTGCGCCCGGCTCACCGAGGCCGCGTCGAAGGCGGGCGTGCCGGTCGGCTTCGAGCCCGAGCCGGGCATGTTCGTGCAGGACCTGGCGGGCTGGCGCACGCTGCACCGGGCGCTGGGCATGCCGCGCGCCTTCGGGCTGACCCTGGACATCGGGCACTGCCGCTGCCTGGAGCCGGAGCCCATCCCGGAGTGCATCGCGACCGCCGCGCCCTACCTGGTGAACGTGCAGATCGAGGACATGCGGCGCGGGGTGCACGAGCACCTGGAGTTCGGCGAGGGCGAGATCGACTTCCCGCCGGTGCTGCGGGCGCTGTCCGCGGCCGGATACCGCGGGCTGATCGGGGTGGAGCTGCCACGGCACTCGCACGCCGCGCCTGAGGTCGCCCGGCGTTCGCTGGCGTTCCTGCGCAAGGCCGCCGGGCAGCCCATCACGGCAGCGGCCAAGACGGCCGCCCCGCCCGGACAGCGCCGCCCGAGCGGCACCGTGCCCGGACCCGACGTGCTGCGCGCCGCGCTGGCCTGCGTGGACGACGGCGGGTGGCTGGACGAGGCGCTGCGCCGGGTGGCCGCCGACCCGTCCGTGATCAGCCGGCTGTTCCCCGCCGCCGCGCGCCGCTGCGGGCGCGGCCCGGTCGGGGTGCCCGGCTGGACCGCCGACGAGGCGGCGCGCGCGGTGCTGCTGGCCACGCTGCCCGCCGAGCACACCGCCGGGCAGGCGCGCGCCCTCTACCGGCACGGCGACGCCGCCGAGAAGCGCGCCGTGCTGCGCGCCCTGCCGCTGCTGCCGCTCGGCCCGAGCGCCGTCGAGCTGCTGCACGACGCGATCCGCACCAACGACACCCGGCTGGTCGCCGCGGCGCTGGGGCCGTACGCGGTGCACCTGGACGCCGCCGCCTGGCGGCAGGCCGTGCTCAAGTGCGTGTTCATGGGCATCCCGCTGTCCGTCGTGGACGGGCTGGAACACCGGGCCGACGCCGAACTCGCCGCGATGCTCGCCGGGGTCGCCGACGAGCGCGACGCCGCCGGGCGCCAGCTGCCCGCCGACGCCGCGGCGCTGCTGGACCGCCTCACCGCCGAGAAGGGGATCTGATGCGCATCTTCGACCCGCACGTGCACATGACCTCGCGCACCACCGACGACTACGAGGCGATGGCCGCCGCCGGGGTGCGCGCCGTGGTGGAGCCGTCGTTCTGGCTGGGCCAGCCGCGCACCAGCCCCGGCTCGTTCGCCGACTACTTCGACGCGCTGATCGGGTGGGAGCCGTTCCGGGCCGGGCAGTTCGGCATCCGGCACTTCGCCACCATCGCGCTGAACCCGAAGGAGGCCAACGACCCGCGCTGCCGCGAGGTCCTGGAGCTGGTCCCGCGCTACCTGGACAAGGACGCCGTGGTCGCGGTGGGGGAGATCGGGTACGACTCGATGACCCCGCAGGAGGACGAGGCGTTCGCCGCGCAGCTCGGGCTGGCCGTCGAGTTCGACCTGCCCGCGCTCGTGCACACGCCGCACCGGGACAAGCAGCGCGGCACCCAGCGCAGCCTGGCCGTGGTGCGCGAGTCCGGCATCGAGCCGGGCCGGGTGGTCATCGACCACCTGAACGAGGTGACCGTGGAGCTGGTCCGCGACAGCGGCTGCTGGCTGGGCTTCTCCATCTACCCGGACACCAAGATGTCGCCGCCGCGCATGGTGGAGCTGCTGCGCCGGTACGGCACCGAGCGCATGCTGGTGAACTCCGCCGCCGACTGGGGCCGCTCCGATCCGCTGCTCACGCTGCGCACCGGTGAGGCGATGCTGGCCGCCGGGTTCGGCGAGGACGACGTGGACCGGGTGCTGTGGCGCAACCCGGTCGAGTTCTACGGCGCGTCCGGCAAGCTCGACCTGTCCGACGACGAGGCGCCGGCCGGCGAGTTCGCCGGGAACTCGATCAAGCGCGGGGGCGCCTGATGCGGCTGGCACACCCCGACGGGCAGACGGTGCACCTGAGCTACTGCACCAACGTGCATCCCGCCGAGGACCTCGACGGCATCGTCGCGCAGCTCGACGCGTACGGCAGCGCGATCCGGCACCGGCTGGACGCCGACGTGCTGGGGCTGGGCCTGTGGCTTGCCGCCCCGGCCGCCTCGGCGCTGGCCGCCGAGCCGCACCTGCGCCGCCGCCTGCGCCGCGAGCTGGACCTGCGCGGCCTGGAGGTGGTCACGCTCAACGGCTTCCCGTACCAGTCCTTCCAGGCCGAGGTGGTCAAGCACGCGGTCTACCACCCGGACTGGACCACGCCGGAGCGGCTGCGCTACACCCTCGACCTCGCCCAGGTGCTCGCCGACCTGTTGCCCGACGACGCGGTGCGCGGCTCCATCTCGACGCTGCCGCTGGCCTGGCGCGAGCCGTGGGGCCCGGACCGGGCGGGGGCCGCCCAGCGGGTGCTGGACGAGCTGGCCGACGGCCTGGCCGGGATCGCGGGCACCACCGGCCGTACCGTGCAGGTCGGCTTCGAGCCGGAGCCCGGCTGCGTGGTCGAGACGACCGAGCAGGCCGCCCGGCTGTGGGCCGGCATGGACGGCGACTGGCTCGGCGTCTGCCTCGACCTGGCCCACCTGGCCTGCGCCTGGGAGGAGCCCGCCGAGGCCCTCACCAGGCTCGCGAAGGCGGGGCTGCCGGTGGTGAAGGTGCAGGTGTCGGCCGCGCTGACCGCCGACGACCCGGTCGCCGCCGAGGCGGCGCTGCGCGGCTACGACGAGCCGCGCTTCCTGCACCAGACCCGGGGTTCGCGCGGCGAGGCCGCCGACGACCTGGGCGAAGCGCTGGACCGGCTGCTGCCCCGGCCGCGGCGCACCCCGCAGCCCTGGCGCGTGCACTACCACGTGCCGCTGCACGCCGAACCGGCTCCGCCGCTGGGCAGCACCCTGCCCGAGCTGCGGATGGCGCTGAAGGAGCTGTTCGGCGGCCCGGTCGCCGGGTGCGACCACGTGGACGTGGAGACGTACACCTGGCAGGTGCTGCCCCCGGCGCAGCGGCCCACCACGCCGGAGCAGCTCGCCGCCGGGATCGCCGCCGAGCTGGCGTTCGCCCGGGACGAGTTGTGCGCGCTGGGGCTGGCGCCGTGCCCGCCCGCCGCGCCGCTGGGCACCATGGAGCTGCAGGAGGTCCGCCCGTGGACGCCGTGACCCCGCTGGTCGTGCTGGACGTGGTCGGGCTGACCCCGCGCCTGCTGGAGCACATGCCCCGGCTGCGCGCGCTGGCCGGGTCCGGCTTCGCCGCGCCGCTGGGCACGGTGCTGCCCGCGGTGACCTGCTCGGCGCAGGCGACGTTGCTCACCGGGGTGTCCCCGGCCGAGCACGGCATCGTCGGCAACGGCTGGTACTTCCGCGACCTGGGCGAGGTGCTGCTCTGGCGGCAGCACCACGCGCTGGTCGGCGGGGAGAAGGTCTGGCAGGCGGCCCGCCGGGCCCGGCCCGGCTACACCGTGGCGAACATCTGCTGGTGGTACGCCATGGGCGCGGACGTGGACTGGACCGTCACGCCCCGGCCGGTGTACCGGGCGGACGGGCGCAAGGAGCCCGACTGCTACACCGACCCGCCGCAGCTGCACCGGGCCCTGTCCACCGAGCTGGGCACGTTCCCGCTGTTCCAGTTCTGGGGGCCGGGTGCGGGGATCGCGTCCAGCCGCTGGATCACGGGCGCCGCGCGTTACGTGATGCGGGTGCACCAACCCGACCTGACCCTGGTCTACCTGCCGCACCTCGACTACGACCTGCAGCGTTTCGGCCCGTACGGCCCCGAGGCGGCGGCCGCCGCACGTGAGCTGGACGGCGTCATCGGGCCGCTGCTCGACGATGCGACGGCGCGCGGGGCGACCGTGGTGGCCCTGTCGGAGTACGGCATCACGCCGGTGCGCCGCCCCGTGGACGTCAACCGGGCGCTGCGCGCCGAGGGCCTGCTCCGGGTGCACACCCAGGCCGGCATGGAGTACCTCGACCCGTGGACGTCCCGCGCGTTCGCGGTCGCCGACCACCAGCTCGCGCACGTGTACGTGAAGGACCCGGCCGACCTGCGCACCGTCGCCAAGGTCTGCGCGAACCTGCCCGGCGTGGCCGAGGTGCTCGACGAGGCGGGCAAGGCCCGGCACGGCCTGGACCACCCGCGCTCCGGTGAACTGGTGCTGGTCGCCGAGCCGGAGTCGTGGTTCACGTACTACTACTGGCTCGACGACGCCAGGGCCCCCGACTTCGCGCGCCTCGTGGAGATCCACCGCAAACCCGGCTACGACCCGGCGGAGCTCTTCTTCGACCCCGCCGCCCCGCTGGCCGCCAAACGCCGCGCCGCCACCGCCCTGCTCCGCAAGAAGCTCGGCATGCGCTACCTGATGAGCGTCGTCGGCCTCGACGCCGGCGCCCTGGCCGTCCGCGGCTCCCACGGCCGCCTGCCCGACCACCCCGCCGACGGCCCCCTGCTCATCTGCTCCGACCCCACCGCCGCCCGCGGCTCCTTCGCCGCCACCGACGTCAAACCCCTCCTCCTCCACCTAGCCGGGATTTGAAAGGAAGGGCACCTTCTTAACGCTATGCGTAGAGGAAGGGCACCTTCTTAACCTGCGGCTCGCTTGACCTGCGGCGGGCCGAGGACCTCGCCGGTCCGGCGCGACGTACGCGGCCGGACCGGCGAGCCTGGCACCCGCTCCGGCGGCTGCCGGTGGGATCGATGCAGGGGTGCCAGGTGCCCACATGACCGGCCGCGCCGGGCGGGAAACCCTCCGGCGTGTCCGATGCGGACGGTTGCTTTGCTCTGCACACATATACGCGACAGCAGCCGGGTGCGTATATGTGTGCAGAGCAAAGCCGGTCAGGAGCAGACAGCTCCGTTGAGGCGTACGTTGCTCGGCGCGGGCGAGGACGGACCGGTCGCGGTGTAACCGATGGTCACGCTGCCGCTCGCGGCCAGCGAGGGAGACCAGCTCGGCGCGGCCGCGGTGATCGTGGTCCCGCTCTGGGTCACCGTGGCGTTCCAGCCGCTGCTCAGCGTGACGCCGCTGGGCACCGTCCAGGTCGCGTTCCACGGGTTCAGCGCGCTCGTCCCGGTGTTGGTCACCTTGATCTCGGCCTGGTAGCCGCCCGGCCACGAGTTGATGATCGTGATCACCCGCGTGCAGCCGCCACCCGGGTTCGGCGAGGCCGACGGCGAGATCGACGGGGACGGCGACGCCGACCGCGAGGGCGACACCGACGGTGACGGCGAGGCCGAGCGCGACGGGGAGGGCGACAGCGTCAGCGAGACCGTCGGCACCGGTGACGGGTTGCCCGACGGCGGGTTGAGGTACGGCTGGAGGATGTTGTACTTCGTCTGGTTGATCGAGTACCAGTCGTCCAGCGCGACGCCGCCGGTGTCACCGGAGTTCGGGTTCCACGACCAGTACGTGAACGACAGCCCGTTCTCGCCGATGTAGCCCATCAGCTTGGTCAGCCACTGCGTGTCCAGCGGGTTGGCCAGCGTGCTGCCGAACTCGCCGACCAGGATCGGGGCCACGTTCTGCTTGGCGAGCTTGCCCCAGAAGTGGTCCCACACCGCGGGCAGGTTGTTCGGGAAGTTCGGGTCGTTGAACCAGCTCTGCCGGTCGTACACCGAGATGCCGTACTCGTGCGGCGAGTACACCAGCCGGTTGGCGACGTTGAGGCGTACCGGCTTGTCGATCGCGGCGGACAGGTTGCCGCCCCACCAGTCGCAGGACATCGGGTCGTCCGGGATGTTGTCCCACACGTTCGCCACGCCGCCGGACAGGCAGCTCACGCCCTCGACGAAGATCAGCCAGTTCGGGTTCGCCTGCAGGACCGCGTTGCCGATCCGCTCGGCGGCCAGCCGCCAGTCCCGGGCCTGCACGTCGCAGCCCCAGCAGGCGCCGGTCGCGTTCGGGTCGGTGCCCTCGGCGTGCGGCTCGTTGAACAGGTCCGCCCCGATCACGGTCGGGTTGCCGGCATACCGCTGGGCCAGCATCTGCCAATCCGCGATCATGCTGGCCTCGGAGACCGTCGCGGTGTACCAGAGCGGCGTCTGCCCGGCCGCGGTCGGCCGGTGCCGGTCCAGGATGACCCGCATGCCCTTGGTGCCCGCGTAGTCGATGACCTTGTCCAGGATCTGCAGCGGGGACAGGCCGATCAGATCCGGGTTGGTGTAGTCGTTGATCCCGGTGGCGGTCGCGCCGGGCTTCAGGGCATCGCCGGAGTACGGGACGCGAAGGGTGTTGAAGCCGAGCGAGGCCATCCGGTCGAGCTGCCCGCGCCAGGTGGCCGGGGCGCTGGCCCACAGGCCGTGGAACGTGCGGTTGTCGGTCTCCATGCCGAACCAGTTGATGCCGGTCAGCCGCACCACCCGGCCCTGGCTGTCGACGATGTTGCGGCCGCTGGTGCGCAGGTAGCCGGTGCCGGTGTCGGCGCTGGCCGGGACGGCGGTGAACGTGATCGCCACGAGGGCGGTGGCCGCGGCGGCGAGGGCCGCGGAGACGGCCGCGACCAGCGCGGTCGTGCGGGTCTTCCAACGCATTTCGATGCTCCATCCACAACGGACGAGATGATCGGGAAATGCGTGCCTGCCCTGGCTCCGGGGTACATCGTGCACCCCTGACCGGGTACACAGCAAGGGGGCGGCCGCGCGTGCGACCGCCCCCTTGCTTCAGCTGGTGAAACTCAGCTCGACTTCTCCGCCAGGGCGAGGCAGATCAGCTGGACTTCTCGGCCAAGGCCAAGAAGTTGCGCTTGCCGGCCAGGGCCTGCTCGGCCTCCTTGATGCGCTTGGCGTCGCCGGCGGCCTGCGCCCGCTCCAGCCGCGCCTCCGCCTCGGCCACCTGCTCGCGCATCTGCTTGAGCAGCGGGTTCGCCGACGGCTCGGTGCGGCGCCAGGCGGCGTCCATCGCGTCGCGGACCTTGTCCTCGACGGCGCGCAGGCGGCGGTCCAGGCCCGCGACGTTCTCGCGCGGCACCCGGCCGGTGTCGTGCCACTGGCCCTGGATCTCGCGCAGCACGTTCTGGGCGGCCTTCGGGTCGGCGTCCACGTCGATCGCCTCGGCCTGGGCGAGCAGCTCCTGGCGGCGTACCAGCGCGGCCTTCTGCTCGTTGTCACGGGCCGAGAAGACCTCGCTGCGGCGGGTGAAGAACGCGTCCTGCGCGGCGCGGAACCGGTCCCACAGCTTCTGCTCCGCCTCCTTGGAGGCGCGCGGCGCGGTCTTCCACGCCGCCATCAGCTCCTTGAGCCGGGCCGCGGTGGCCGCCCAGTCGGTCGACTCGGCCAGCGACTCGGCCTCGGCGACCAGGTCGTCCTTCACCGACTGGGCCTGCTTGCGGGCGGCGTCCAGGGTGGCGAAGTGACCGCCGCGGCGGCGGGTGAAGCTGTCCCGGGCGACCGAGAAGCGCTTCCACAGCTCACCGTCGGTCTTCTTGTCGACCCCGCGGATGGTCTTCCACTCGTCGAGGATCTCCTTGAACCGGTCGCCGGTCGCCTTCCAGCTGGTGGACTCGGCGGCGAGCTTCTCCGCCTCCTCGACCAGGCCGGTCTTGCGGGCGACGGCCTCGGCACGCGCGGCGTCACGGGCGGCCTTCGCGGCGCCCGCCTTCTCCTCGGACAGGGCCGTCAGCCGGTCGAGCCGGGCGGCCAGCCCGTCGATGTCGCCGACCACGTGCGCCTCGTCCAGGCCGGCACGCAGCCGCTTCACCGTGGCCAGGGACTGCGAGGCGTCGGCGGCCCCGGAGTTGAGCCGGGTCTCGATCAGGTCCACCTCGGTGACGAGATCCTCGTACCGGCGGACGAAGTGCGCCAGCCCCTCTTCCGGGGTGCCGGCCTGCCATGATCCGACGGCGCGCTCGCCCGCGGCCGACTTCACCCAGACCGTGCCGTCCGCGTCCACCCGGCCATACGATGCCCAGTCGCTCATGATGTGCCCATCCTCGTTCTTCCCGACCGAACCCGCAGTCACCTGCGAGGTCGCCGCCAAAGCGCAGTTACCCGTGTGTCTGTCACCGGGGAGAGTACGTCGTCTCTCCTTCAGCATTGTCACAGGTCCGACTGGGCGCGCGGCACGCGCCCAGGACAAGGTGACCTTACGGGGTCGCGGCGCGAGACGCACCTGGTCCACCCCGCTGTTCAGGGCACGATCCGATTACGGTTGTGTCGTGCGGGTGAACGAGACGGCCGGGCGAGCGGCCGCGACGGTGATCGCGGTGGTCGGCCCGACCGCCGCAGGCAAGTCGGCGCTGTCGATCGCGCTGGCTCACGCCCTCGGCGGCGAGGTGGTCAACTGCGACTCGATGCAACTCTATCGGGGCATGGACATAGGCACCGCCAAGCTGACCGCCCTCGAACGGGAGGGGGTGCCGCACCACCTCCTCGACATCTGGCCGGTCACCGAGCCCGCCAGCGTCGCGGAGTACCAGCGGCTGGCCCGGGAGGCGATCGACGGCATCCAGGCGCGCGGGCGGGTGGCGCTGCTCGTCGGAGGGTCGGGGCTGTACCAGCGGGCCGTGCTGGAGGACTTCTCGTTCCCGGGGACCGACGCGGCCGTGCGGGCGCGGCTGGAGGCGGAGCTGGTCCGGGTCGGGCCCGCGGTGCTGCACGCGCGGCTGCGCTCGATCGATCCCGACGCGGCGGAGAAGATCCTGGACAGCAACGGGCGGCGCATCGTACGGGCGCTCGAGGTGATCGAGATCACCGGGGGGCGGTTCACGGCGTCGCTGCCCGATCCGGTGCCGGTGTACCCGGTGCTCCAGCTCGCCGTCGACCGGGGCGACCTGGACGAGCGGGTCACCCGGCGGGTGGCGAAGATGTGGGGCGACGGGCTCGTCGACGAGGTCCGGGGACTCGTGCCGGAGGGGCTCGCGGGCGGGCTCACCGCGTCGCGGGCGCTCGGGTATCAGCAGGTGCTGGCGTACCTTGAGGGCAGGTGCACCGAGCAGCAGGCGTACGACGACACGGTCACCGGGACGCGCCGGTTCGTGCGGCGCCAGCGCTCATGGCTGCGCCGGGACCCCTCGGTACGCTGGCTCGACGGCGCCGCCCCGGATCTCGTGGAGCAGGCGCTGCGGATGGTGAGGGAGACGCCGTGAAGTTCACCAAGGGGCACGGCACCGGGAACGACTTCGTGATCATCGAGGATCTCGAGGGGACCGTGGAGCTGACGCCGTCCCTGGTCGCGGCGCTGTGTGACCGGCGGTTCGGGATCGGTGGGGACGGGGTGCTGCGGGTGCAGCCGTCCGCCGAGCCGGGTGCGGCGTGGTTCATGGACTACTGGAACTCCGACGGGTCGCTGTCCGAGATGTGCGGCAACGGGGTGCGCGTGTTCGCGCGGTATCTGCACACCACGGGGCTGGCGGGGGACGTCATCCCGCTGTCGACGCGGGGTGGGCTGCGGACGGCGTACGTCGAGGGGGACCTGATCCGGGTCGACATGGCGGCGCCGCGGCTGCTGGGTGACTCGACGGCGACGATCCACGGGGTGACCTACCCCGGGCTCGCGATCTCCATGGGTAACCCGCATCTGGTGTGTGACGTGCCTGCCGAGGTGGCGGCGGCGGTCGACCTGAGCCGTGCTCCGGATACCGACGGCTCGCTGTTCCCCGCGGGGGTGAACGTGGAGTTCTCGGTGCGGGTGGCGGAGGACCACCGGCGGATGCGGGTGTACGAGCGCGGGTCTGGCGAGACGATGTCGTGCGGCACGGGGGCGACCGCGGTGGGCGTGGCCGCGCTGGTCACCTCGGGGCGGGACGCCGGGACGGTCACGGTGGACGTGCCCGGAGGGCGGCTTCAGGTCACGCTTGACGAGCAGACGTCCTGGCTGGCCGGGCCGGCTGTGCTGACCTTCACGGGGGAGATCGACCCGGGTTCGCTGGTACGTCGGCCGGGCTGATCGGCCGTTGACCGGAGTCCGGAGGTTCGGTGTCTGCTCCGGTAGGTGGCGTCTCCGAAACCCGCGCCGAGGTGGCGGGGTGGTGGTGATCGTGGGTTCGTGTCAGTAGGCGGGCCTGGGCTCGGGGTCGTGGCACGGGTTGGCGATCATCTTGACCCTCGCGTGGCGGGCGGCCGGGTGGGCTCGGCTTGGAGCTTGATCGCGGTCTCGTGTCCAAAGGTGGGGTCTGGCCATAGGTTTCGACACGAACCGGCGATCATCCGGGTGGGCTGGCGGCTCTTGGAGCTGGGTGACCGGGTGATGATCGCGAGTTCGTGTCGGAACCTGAGGTCTGGCCTCACATTCCGACACGAACTCGCGATCATGGCCGGGGACGGCCCGGGAGGCGGGCCGGGGGCGGCCCGTCGGGGCCAAGATCGTTGGACTTGCCTGGCAGGTGGGGGAATCTTGGGTGGGGATTCGCCCGTCTGCCTGGCAGGTTGGGTGATCTTGGGGTGGGTGGGTCAGGACTCCGGGGTGGGGGTGGGGTCGGAGTCGAGGACGGGGGCCGCGGCGGACTGTTGGGCTACGGCGCGGACGGCGGCGGCTACGGCGGGGGCCACG
>NZ_BONF01000007.1 GCF_016862575.1 Catellatospora bangladeshensis
CGGGGGCCACGCGGGCGTCGAAGACGCTGGGGACGATGACGCTCGGGTTGAGTTTCTCCTCGCCGACGACGTCGGCGATGGCCATGGCGGCGGCCAGCGCCATCTCCTCGGTGAACTCGCGGGCCTGGGCGTCGAGCATGCCGCGGAAGACGCCGGGGAAGGCGAGCACGTTGTTGATCTGGTTGGGCTGGTCGGAGCGGCCGGTGGCGACGACGGCGGCGTGCTTGCGGGCCTCGCGGGGGTCGACCTCGGGGTCGGGGTTGGCGAGGGCGAACACGATGGCGTTGGGGGCCATGCGGGCGATGTCGTCGCCGGTGAGCAGGTTGGGGGCGCTGACGCCGATGAAGACGTCGGCGCCGGCGATCGCGCCGGGCAGGTCGCCGGAGTAGTTGTCCTTGTTCGTGTGCTCGACCAGCCACTGCCAGTTCGGGCCGAGGTTGGCCATGTCGCGGTGCAGGGCGCCGCGGCGGTCGTACGCGATGACGTCGCCGACGCCCTGGCGCAGCAGCAGCTTCATGATCGCGGTCCCGGCGGCGCCGGCGCCGGAGACGACGACCTTGACCTCGCTGAGCTTCTTGCCGACCACGCGCAGCGCGTTGGTCAGCGCGGCGAGCACGCAGATGGCGGTGCCGTGCTGGTCGTCGTGGAAGACGGGGATGTCGAGCAGCTCGCGCAGCCGGGCCTCGATCTCGAAGCAGCGCGGGGCGGCGATGTCCTCCAGGTTGATGCCGCCGTACACGGGGGCGATCGCCTTGACGATGTTGATGATCTCCTCGGTGTCCTGGGTGTCGAGGCAGACCGGCCAGGCGTCGACGCCGCCGAAGCGCTTGAACAGGGCGGCCTTGCCCTCCATGACCGGCAGTGCGGCGGCGGGGCCGAGGTTGCCCAGGCCGAGCACGGCGGAGCCGTCGGTGACGACCGCGACGGTGTTGCGCTTGATGGTCAGGCGGCGGGCGTCGTCGGGGTTGTCGGCGATGGCCTGGCAGACCCGGGCCACGCCGGGGGTGTACGCCCGGGACAGCTCGTCACGCGTCTTCAGGTTGACCTTGGAGGTGACCTCGATCTTGCCGCCGAGGTGGAGCAGGAAGGTGCGGTCGGAGACCTTGCGGACCTCGACGCCGTCCATCGCCTCCAGCGCCTTGACGACCTGGTCGGCGTGCGCGCTGTCGGCGGTGTCGCAGGTGACGTCGGCGACCACGCGCAGGTGGTCGGAGTCGACGACGTCGACGGCGGTGACGATGGCGCCCGCCTCACCGACGGCCATGGTGAGCCGGCCGATCGCCGAGGAGTCGGCGATGACCGCCACACGTACGGTGATGGAGTATCCGGCGCTGGGCAGGCGGGTAGTGGGCACGATGTCGCCTTTCGTGAGTTCAGTCGAGTTTCATTTTCCCACCACGTGGGCACTAGGGCTCAATCGCCTGCTGAACCGCCGGGTAACCCCGGCGGTCGCGTCCGGTGTACCGGGACGCGGAAGCAATGCAGGTGCGCAGGCGTTACATCCGTGCCAACCTTGAAGCCGTCAGATCTTCGAGTAAGACGGAGGAGCAGATTTGCCTACTTTCCCGGACACCCTGGTGGCCGACGAGACCACCGGTGACCTCGAGCTCGCGGAGCGCAATTCGCTGCGCCGCGTGGCCGGGCTCTCGACCGAGCTCACCGACGTCACCGAGGTCGAGTACCGGCAGCTGCGGCTGGAGCGGGTGGTGCTGGTGGGCGTCTGGACCTCCGGCACCGTCGTGGACGCGGAGAACTCCCTGACGGAGCTCGCCGCGCTCGCGGAGACCGCGGGCTCGCAGGTGCTGGAGGGCCTTATTCAGCGGCGCAGCCAGCCGGACGCGGCCACCTTCATCGGCCGCGGCAAGGTCGACGAGCTGCGCGCCGCCGTGGAGTCGACCGGCGCGGACACCGTGATCTGCGACGGCGAGCTCTCCCCGAGCCAGCTGCGCAACCTGGAGGAGCGGATCAAGGTCAAGGTGGTCGACCGGACCGCCCTGATCCTGGACATCTTCGCCCAGCACGCCAAGAGCAAGGAGGGCAAGGCCCAGGTCGAGCTGGCTCAGCTGCAGTACCTGGTGCCCCGCCTGCGTGGTTGGGGTGAGGCGCTGTCCCGGCAGACCGGTGGTTCCGGTCGCGGTGGCGGCGCGGGCGGCGGCGTGGGTCTGCGCGGTCCCGGTGAGACGAAGCTGGAGACCGACCGCCGGCGCATCCGCACCCGGATCGCCAAGCTCAAGCGCGAGATCAACGGTATGCGGGTCATCCGCGACACCAAGCGCTCGGCGCGGCGGGCCAACACGGTCCCGTCGGTGGCGATCGCCGGCTACACCAACGCGGGCAAGTCAAGCCTGCTCAACCGGCTCACCGGCGCCGGGGTGCTGGTCGAGGACGCGCTGTTCGCGACCCTGGACACGGCGACCCGCCGGACCGCGGCGCGCGACGGCCGGGTGTACACCCTGTCCGACACGGTGGGCTTCGTGCGGCACCTGCCGCACCAGCTGGTGGAGGCGTTCCGCTCCACGCTGGAGGAGGTCGCCGACGCGGACCTGGTGGTGCACGTGGTCGACGGGGCCCACCCGGACCCCGAGGAGCAGGTGCGCGCGGTACGCGAGGTGCTGGCCGAGGTCGGCGCCGACCGGCTGCCCGAGCTGCTCGTGGTCAACAAGGCCGACGCGGCGCCGCAGGAGACCCTGCTGCGGCTCAAGCGCGAGTGGCCGGACGCCGTCTTCGTGTCGGCCCACACCGGGCAGGGCATCGAGGAGCTGCGCGAGGTCATCGAGGACAAGCTGCCGGTCCCGGCGGTCGAGGTGCTCGCGTGCGTGCCGTACGACCGGGGCGACCTGGTGGCCAAGGTCCACCGAAGGGGTGAGGTGCTGGCGTCGGGACACACCGTCGCCGGAACGCAGCTCCGTGCGCGTGTCGACCGCGAACTGGCCGCTGAGCTGGGAACATTTACGATTACGGAAAGTGACTGGGTAGCCGACCCATCGTGACTTATTAATCGGGTTACACAAGACCGTGCCCGGTCGTGGCAAACTGTCCGGATGCGGTTAACGGGATTCCTGGTGAAGGCAGGTTCGGCCGTCGCCACGGTCGGCCTCGGAGTCGGGCTGGTCAGCGCCCCGGTGGGCGCAGCGCCCAGCCCGGCTCCCTCCGGCGCAGCGGGGGAGAAGGCCGTGCCGGGCACGAAGGTGTGCACCATCACCGACCCGCGTCTCACCGAACTCTCCGGCATGGTGGCCGTGCAGGGCGGCTTCTATGTGATCAACGACGGCAACGACGATGCCAGTCGCGAGAAGATCTTCAAGCTCACCGACAAGTGCAAGGTCTCGCAGACCAGCTACGCCTACCCCGATCCCGGCGCGGCGGACCCCGAGGATCTGGCGCTGGACCCCGACGGCAAGACGATCTGGATCGCCGACACCGGCGATTCGAAGATCACGCAGGACTTCACGGTCGAGCACACCCGCGCCCGCATCGCGCTGTGGAAGCTCTCCGGCGGCAAGGTGACCGGGCCCTTCCGGATGAGCTACCCGGCGAAGAAGTTCGACTCCGAGGCGCTGATCATGACGGCCAAGGGCCCGATCATCGTCACCAAGGACTGGGACTTCGCCGCCGCCGAGGGCAAGACCTACCTGTTCGCGCCGACCACCTGGCCGATCACCGCGAAGAACGAGACCGCCGTGCCGATGAAGGAAGTCGGCTCGATCAAGCTGCTGCGCACCGACACCGTCAACCCGTTCAGCAGCCTCGGCCGCCGCCAGGTGACCGGTGCGGCGCAGAACGCCGACGGCAGCAAGGTCGTGCTGCGCACCTATGCCGACGCCTACGAGTGGGATGTCAAGGACGGCGACATCGTCGGCGCGCTGACCAAGAACGAGCCCCGGGTCACGCACCTGCCCGAGGAGCCGATGGGCGAGGCGATCACGTACTCGGCCGACGGCGACAGGTTCTTCACCGTCTCGGAGACGCAGCAGACCAAGACGCCGAACACCCCCGCGCAGGAAGCGGTGATTCTCGGCTACACCCCGTCCACCAAGGATTTCACCGAGGCGGCCCCGGCTGACGGCCCGGCGAAGAAGTCCGAGAAGGCGTGGTACCTGTCGCTGTTCAGCACCATCGACCAGCTCTACATCGCACTGGCCGGCGTCGGCGTGTTCGGCGTGCTGCTGGTCGTGCTCGGCGTGGTCGGCGTGCTGAAGTCGCGCAAGCGGCGCGGCCGCAAGGGCGGCGACGAGGACGACCTGGTGCCCGCCGACAACTCGGCGACCACGCTGCTCGCCCCGGTGGGCGCGGGCGTGGGCGGCGGCTACCAGTCCGGCTACTACGCCGACCCGGGCGGCTACGACCAGGGCTACGGCCAGCAAGGCGGGTACGGCCAGCCGCAGGGCTACCCGCAGGCGGGCGGCTACGACCAGGGTTACGGGCAGCAGGGCGGTTACGACCCCGGCTACGGCCAGCAGCAGGGCTACCCGCAGGCCGGCGGCGGCTACGACCCCGGCTACGGCGGCCAGCAGGGCTACGGGCAGCAGGGCGGCCAGTACGGCGGCGGCTACCAGCAGTACCAGGCCGAGCCGGCGTACTACGACGGCGGTTACCAGAACCAGCCGGGCTACGACCCGTACCAGCGCTGATCTTTGAAAAAGAAGCGGCCCGTCCCCGGAAGGGGGCGGGCCGCTTTGCTGCTGTCGTGGGGTCAGACCCGGCGCATCACGAAGACGACCTTGCCGAGGATGACCGCCGCGTCGCCGGGGATCGGGTCGTAGGCGGGGTTGCGCGGCATCAGCTGCACGTGGCCGTCGCGCAGGCGGTAGACCTTGACGGTGGCCTCGCCGTCGATCATCGCGGCCACGATGTCGCCGTTCTCCGCGGTGGGCTGCTGGCGGACCACCACCCAGTCGCCGTCGCAGATCGCGGCCTCGATCATCGAGTCGCCCTTGACCTGGAGCGAGAACAGCGTGCCCTGACCGACCAGCTCGCGCGGCAGCGGCAGCACCTCCTCGATCGACTCCTCGGCGAGGATCGGGCCACCGGCCGCGATGCGGCCCAGCAGCGGCACGTAGACCGGGGTGGGCCGGGCGGCGAGCGCCGCCTCCTCGTCGGGATCGGCCGCGGTGCGCACGTCCACCGCGCGCGGGCGCGACGGGTCACGGCGCAGGAAACCCTTGCGCTCCAGCTCCTTGAGCTGGTAGGCGACCGAGGACGGGGAGACCAGGCCGACCGCCTCGCCGATCTCGCGCACGGTGGGCGGGTAGCCGTGCTGCTCCACCCAGTCGCGGATGACGGCGAGGATGCGCTTCTGCCGGCTGCTCAGGTCGGCGGTCTGCAGGTCCGCAGGGGAGGCGCTGGTCGCGGCGACCGCGCGCAGAGGCCCCGCGCCGGCGGGCGCGGCCGGCGGCCGACCGGGCCGGGACGCTCGCTCTGTGGGGGACATGTCGGACCTCCGGTGGATAGTGACAGTGGCGGCGACTCTTACCGGACACACTAATGCGACATGATGTCAGTTTCAAACATCTGTACGACTCTGTCGATGGTGTCACGCATGTTTCACGTGTGGGTGACGGTACGTGTTGTTGTCCGCGACACGCCACAAGCAAGCGCGTTTCAACTTGCCTCCGGGGCGTCGGGGGCATAGTTTCAACACCACATCTTGTGGTGGCTTCGAGCCGACCGCCCATAGATTGGGGTAAGAACCCCAACTGGCGGTATGGCCGATGCCCCGCACCCGCACCCACCCCCGGGCGGCCGCGACGCGGCGGACGCCGGCGGTGCCGTGCCCGGAGTGCGGGGTCCCCGCCGCCCGGGAGCGACGACGACGTGGGAGGTGACAGCGATGCGATGCCCGTACTGCCGGCACCCGGACTCCCGCGTGGTGGACTCCCGCGAGGCCGAGGACGGCCAGATCATCCGCCGGCGCCGGCACTGCCCCGAATGCGGCAAGCGGTTCACCACGGTCGAGGAATCGGTGCTGGCCGTGGTCAAGCGCAGCGGGGTGACCGAGCCGTTCAGCCGGTCGAAGATCATGAACGGGGTGCGCAAGGCCTGCCAGGGGCGGCCGGTGGACGACGACTCCATCGCGCTGCTGGCCCAGCGGGTCGAGGAGGCGGTCCGCGCGCGGGGAGCGGCGGAGGTGCCCAGTCAGGAGGTCGGGCTGGCCATCCTCGGGCCGCTGCGCGAATTGGACGAGGTGGCCTACCTGCGCTTCGCCTCGGTGTACCAGGACTTCCAGTCCGCCGACGACTTCATCCGGGAGATCGAGGCGCTGCGCGCGGCGGCCAAAAAAGATTCCGCGGGGACGGTTGAAGACTGCGCCGATGGGCAAGAGGCGGCGGACGAGACCGCGAAAGCCGGTCAGCACGCGGGCTGAGGCCCGCCATCAAGACGTTGTGTTGAGTTGTTGAGTAGTTAGAGAACCTTGAGGGGGCTGACGATGGGGGAGAACGCCACGGCGAGCGCGAAGCGCACGCGGGCGAACGCCGGAGGTCTGAAGATCGAGCGGGTGTGGACGAAGGACGGCGTCCACCCGTACGACGAGATCACCTGGGAGCGCCGGGACGTCGTCATGACGAACTGGCGCGACGGCTCGATCAACTTCGAGCAGCGCGGGGTCGAGTTCCCCGAGTTCTGGAGCGTCAACGCGACCAACATCGTGACGACGAAGTACTTCCGGGGCGCGGTCGGCACCCCCGAGCGTGAGTGGAGCCTCAAGCAGCTCGTGGACCGGGTCGTGAAGACCTACCGGGCCGCCGGTGAGAAGTACGGCTACTTCGCCACCCCGGCCGACGCCGACGTGTTCGAGCACGAGCTGACCTGGATGCTGGTGCACCAGGTGTTCAGCTTCAACTCCCCGGTCTGGTTCAACGTGGGCACGCCGAGCCCGCAGCAGGTCAGTGCCTGTTTCATCCTGTCCGTGGACGACTCGGTCGACTCCATCATGGACTGGTACAAGGAGGAGGGCCTGATCTTCAAGGGCGGCTCCGGCTCCGGCGTGAACCTGTCCCGCATCCGCGCCAGCCGCGAGCTGCTCTCCTCCGGCGGCACCGCCTCCGGCCCGGTCAGCTTCATGCGCGGCGCCGACGCGTCGGCCGGCACCATCAAGTCCGGCGGCGCCACCCGGCGCGCGGCGAAGATGGTCATCCTCGACGTGGACCACCCGGACATCGAGGAGTTCATCGCGACCAAGGCGCGCGAGGAGGACAAGATCCGCGCGCTGCGCGACGCGGGCTTCGACATGGACCTGGGCGGCCGCGACATCGTCAGCGTGCAGTACCAGAACGCCAACAACTCGGTGCGCGTGTCCGACCAGTTCATGGACGCCGTCGAGAACGGCAAGCCGTTCGAGCTGCTGGGCCGCCTCGACGGCCGGGTCATCGACACCGTCGACGCCAAGGACCTGTTCCGCAAGCTGGCGCAGGCCGCGTGGGAGTGCGCCGACCCGGGCATCCAGTACGACGACACCATCAACGACTGGCACACCTGCTCCGAGACCGGCCGCATCACCGCGAGCAACCCCTGCTCGGAGTACCTGCACCTGGACGACACCTCGTGCAACCTGGCCTCGCTGAACCTGATGAAGTTCCTCGGCGACGACGGCTCGTTCGACATCGCCCGCTTCGTCAAGTCGGTCGAGTTCGTGATCACCGCGATGGACATCTCCATCTCGTTCGCGGACTTCCCGACCCAGAAGATCACCGAGAACACCCGCGCCTACCGCCAGCTCGGCATCGGCTACGCCAACCTGGGCGCGCTGCTGATGGCGTCGGGCCTGCCCTACGACTCCGAGGCCGGCCGTCAGCTGTCCGCCGCGATCACCGCGCTGATGACCGGCGCCGCCTACCGCCGCTCGGCCGAGCTGGCCGGCGTCGTCGGCGCGTACGACGGCTACGCCCGCAACGCCACCCCGCACCAGCGGGTCATGCGCAAGCACGCCGAGGCCGCCGACGCGCTCAAGCCGCAGGGCCCGGTCGCCACGCTGGTCGCCAAGGAGGCGCAGAAGCAGTGGAAGGCCGGCAACGCCCTCGGTGAGAAGCAGGGCTGGCGCAACTCGCAGGCCAGCGTGCTCGCGCCCACCGGCACCATCGGCTTCATGATGGACTGCGACACCACCGGCGTGGAGCCGGACCTGGCGCTGGTCAAGTTCAAGAAGCTGGTCGGCGGCGGCTCGATGCAGATCGTCAACCAGACCGTGCCGCGCGCCCTGCGCAACCTGGGCTACCAGGAGGAGCAGGTCGAGGCGATCACGGAGTTCATCGGCGAGAACGGCCACGTGGTCGACGCCCCCGGCCTCAAGCCGGAGCACTACGCGGTGTTCGACTGCGCCATGGGTGAGCGCGCCATCGCCCCCATGGGGCACGTGCTGATGATGGCCGCGGTGCAGCCGTTCATCTCCGGCGCGATCAGCAAGACCGTCAACATGCCGGAGACGGCGACGGTCGAAGAGGTCGAGCAGATGTACTTCGACGGCTGGCGGCTCGGCCTCAAGGCCCTGGCGATCTACCGCGACAACTGCAAGGTCGGCCAGCCGCTGTCGGTCGCCAAGAAGGAGGCCCCGGCCGCCCCCGCCGCCGCGGTCGCCCCCGTCTCGGCACCGGTCGTGGAGAAGGTCATCGAGTACCGGCCGGTCCGCAAGCGGCTGCCGAAGAAGCGCCCGTCGCAGACGGTGTCGTTCACCGTCGGCGAGGCCGAGGGTTACCTGACCGCGTCGTCCTACCCGGACGACGGCCTCGGTGAGGTCTTCCTGAAGCTCGGCAAGCAGGGCTCGACCCTGGCCGGGGTCATGGACGCGTTCTCGATCGCGGTCTCGGTCGCGCTGCAGTACGGCGTGCCGCTGCAGACGTACGTCGAGAAGTTCATGAACATGAAGTTCGAGCCGGCCGGTATGACCGACGACCCGGACATCCGCCTGTCGAACTCGGTGATGGACTACATCTTCCGCCGGCTGGCGCTGGACTTCCTGCCCTACGAGCAGCGGGCCGAGCTGGGCGTCTTCACGGCCGCCGAGCGCGCCGCGCGGCTGCGGGCCGAGGAGGAGGGCGTCGAGTACATCCCGCCGGCGCCCGCGCCGGTGAGCGCCGACGCGCCGGCCGCGCCGGTGCCCGCCGCGCGGATCGGCTCCTCCACCGAGGTGCTGGAGTCCATCACGGGCCGCGTGTCGGACGCGCCGCTCTGCTACACCTGCGGCACCAAGATGCGCCCCGCCGGCAGCTGCTACGTCTGCGAGGGCTGCGGCTCCACCAGCGGCTGCAGCTGACCCGCATCCCGTCAGGGGGTCGGACCTTCCGGTCCGGCCCCCTTTCGCGTACCCCCGGGTGGGCGTGAACGCCCCGGCGGCTGCAGTTTCGGGGAGACTGCGGGAAAGCGGGCCGTCTTAGCGGCACTTTCCCCGAAACTGCGGGCGGCGGTCAGGCGTCGGGGTGCCAGACGGCCGCGTCGTGGGCGAAGAGGACGCGGCGCGGGTTCAGTTCCGTGAGGGTGTCCAGCCAGGGGTGGTATGGCGGGAGCGGGGCGGCGGCCCCGTCGGCGGCGGCCCGGCGGGCGAGCACGGCGCAGCTGAAGTCCGTGGCGAGGTCGTAGGCCTGCCCGGCGAGCACGGTCACGTCGCCGTCGGCGTGGGACACGAGCAGGCTCTGGTGACCGGCGGTGTGGCCGGGCGTCGGCACGATCCGGATCCCGGGGGCGATCTCGACGGTGCCGTCGAGTTCGCGCAGGTCGGCGCCGGGGAAGTCGACGAGCTGGTCGAAGGTGTAGTCGCCGGCGCGGGCCGTGGCCAGCTCGACGGACTGGGTGAAGATCGGGCGGCCGGGCAGCAGCGGGTTGCCGCCGATGTGGTCGAAGTGCAGGTGGCAGTTGACGACCAGGGCGATGTCGTCGAGGCGTACCCCTGCCTCGGCCAGCGCCTCGGGGAGCGGGCGCCGGTGCGGGCGGTAGTGGGCCTCGGTCTCGTCGTCGCCGCGCCCGAGGCCGGTGTCGAAGAGCAGCAGCCCATCGGCCGTGTCGACCAGGTAAGCGAGCACCGCCTCGACGCGCGGATGCGGGGTTCCCGCCTCCTCGGCGGGGCGGATGAAGTAGCCGAGATCCAGCCGTCGCACCGCGTTGAGCTCGGTCATGTCTCTCCCGTGATCAAACTGTCGGGGGCCGTGCCTAGTGTGCCGCGCATGAACTCGTGGCACCACGCGCAGTCCGCCGCCCGGAAGTGGGGCGGCGAGCCGGAGGACTACCTGGCGATCGAGGAGTTCATCGACTCCTCGAAGCAGATCATCGGAGACGTGCGGCACCGCTCGATGTACCACCACACCGCGGGCGTCTACCTGTGCCAGCGCATCTTCGGCGACACGTTGCAGGTGGGGCGCAAGCGCATCCCGGTGCGGCTGATCGCCGAGCGGCACATCCTGGAGGACCTGGGCTGGCTGCCCTCGCCCGCCGACTACATCGCCGGGATGCCGATCAAGCCGTGGATGTCCGGCGCGCAGCGCAAGGAGGTGCCGCTGTCGGTGCTGTTGGGAAAGGACGAAGCATGAGCCACACCAGCTTCCTGGGCATCCCCGTGGAAGGGCGGATCACGCCCGGCGACCGGGTGCCGCAGCGGCCGCTCTCTGAGCTGCAGCCGCTGGTCCGCGCGTTGGTCGACGACGATGCGGTGGTCGAGTTCGGCTGGAAGCAGTACACGCCGTACTTCAACGACGGCGAGGCATGCGTGTTCGACGCGTGGGGCTTCTGGGTGCGCACCACCGCCGACCGGGCGGACGCCGGTGTCGAGGACCTGGGCGTCGGGGAGTACGACGAACCGCATCCGACCCTCGGCGGTCCGCGGCTGGACCGCGGGCAGTACCCGTACACCGAGCACCCCTATGAGGGCGACGACCCCGAGCGCTACGGGCGGGCGCGGGCGCTGGCGGACGCCGTCGGCAGTGGGGCCTTCGACGACGTGCTGCTGGAGGCGTTCGGAGACCATGCGACGGTGCGGGTCCGGCGTACGGGCATCACGGTCGAGTTCTACGACCACGATTGAGGGCACCCCGATGCTACCGGCGGTAGCATCGGGGACATGACCGCAGAACCCGTCCCGCCGCCGACAGCGGAGGGCGCACCGACCGCTGAGTTCCTGCGGGTGCTCACGCTGTATCGCCAGCTGGAGGAGGCCTCGCCGGAGCTGCGTGAGCGGCTCGACCAGGTGCTCGGACTGCCGGACAACGTCCGGATGCTCGGCCGCTCGCGCAAGGTCAGCGTCTCGATGCCGGAGGACCTCACCGACGCGGTGCAGCGGCGGGTGGGCCGTGGAGAGTTCAGCCGCTACGTCACCGAGGCCGTGGCCAAGCAGCTGGAGCTGGACCTGCTGGCCGAACTCGCGGCGCTGCTGGAAGCCGAGCACGGTGCGGTGTCGGAGCAGGCGCTGGCGGAGGCGGGTGCGGTGTGGCCCGACGCGTGACGTCCACCGGCGGCGCGCTGCTGCTGGACAGCGAGGGCCTCAGCAAGCTCGCCGCCGGTGATGAGCGGGTGCGCGCCTTCCTGGAAACCGCGCTCAACCGTCGTGCCCAGGTCGTGGTCAGTGCGATCACGCTGACGGAGGTGCTGCGCGGTGGCCCGCGCGACACCACGGTGCATCGGGTGCTGTCCCGCATCACCGCGCTGCCGGTGACCCCGGAGCTGGGGCGCCGTGCGGGGGAACTGCTCGGCGCGGCCGGCCTTTCCGGACACCGCTGCGCCATCGACGCCGTCGTGGCCGCGACCGCGCTGGCGCTGCCCCGGCCCGTGGTGCTGCTGACCAGCGATCCCGACGATCTCACCCGGCTGGTCGAGGAGCCGGAGCGGCCCAAGGACCAGCGGGTGGTCGTCGTACACGTCTGACGGTCAGATGCCCATCGCCTGGGCGATGCGCAGATGCGGCTGCGCCTCGTCGTGGCGGCTCTGGCGCTGCAGGCAGCGGCCCAGCATCAGGTGGGCGTAGTGCTCGGCGGGGTCGTGGTCGAGGATCACCCGCAGCTCCCGCTCGGACTTACGCAGCTGGGCCGAGTGGTAGTAGGCGCGCGCCAGCATCAGCCGGGGCGCGACGTCGTCGGGGGATTCCTCCACCACCGGCTCCAGGATCCTGGCAGCCGTGATGTAGTCGCCGTACTCGAAGAACAGCTTTCCGCGCTCGTACTCCTCCAGGATTCCCACGGTGTGGTCAACCCACTCGCAGGCACGCGCATTCCCTGGCTAGCATCGCCGCCATGGCTCGCTCCATCATCTCCCCGCCGGTCGCCTGAGGGCGGACGGCGCAGCACCACTGACGTGACGGCTCGGCCGTGCGTCCGGTGGCCCGTCCGCGTACGCGGAATCGCAGGCCATCGACAAGTGGAGACGGAGAGATGGAGTCCATCGAGGGGCTCGCGCCGGCGCGCGCGGGCGGGACCGCGTCGTACGGGCGCGGCATGTTCTACGTGGCGGTCGCGGCGACCGCCTGGGGCACCGGCGGCGCGGTCGCCGCGGTCCTCTACCGCACCAGCGGCCTCGGGCCCGTGGCGGTGTCGTTCTGGCGGCTGGTGTTCGGCATCGGGCTGCTGGCGGGGCTGCACCTGGCGCTCGGCGAGCGGCTCGGCGCCCGCCGGCGGGACGCGCTGGTGCTGGGCGCGGGGCTGGCGGTTTACCAGACGGCGTACTACGGCTCGATCGCGTTCGCGGGGCTGGCCGTGGGCACGGTGGTCACGCTCGGCGCGTGTCCCGTGGTCATCGCGCTGGCGGCGCGGTGGCTGCTCGGCGAGGCGCTGACCGCTGGGCGGGTGCTCGCGGTGGCGCTGGGGCTGGCGGGGCTGGTGCTGCTGGTCGGCGGCGGTGGCAGCGCGGGGGCGGCGCCCCTGCTGGGGGTCGCGTGCGGGCTGCTGTCGGCGGCCGGGTACGCCGTGGTGACGATCTATTCGCGGCGGGTGGGCGGTGACCTGTCCGGGGCGACGGTGGGTTCGTTCGCGGTGGCGGCGCTGTGCGTGCTGCCGCTGGCTGCCGCCGAGGGGCTGCTGCCGTCGGCCGGGGGTATGGCGGGGACGGCGGCGTGGCTGCTGTACCTGGGCGCGGTGCCGACGGCGCTGGCGTACCGGCTGTTCTTCGCGGGGGTGGCGGCGGTGCCGGCCACGGTGACGGCGGTGGTGACGCTGCTGGAGCCCGTGGCCGGGGTGCTGATCGCGGTGGGGCTGCTCGGCGAGCACCTGACGGTGGCGGCCGCGGCGGGCTCGGCACTGACGCTGGCCGCGGTCGCGGGCCTGGCCCGGACCGGCTAGTCACAGCGGCTTCGGCCGGCGGCCCCGATCCCGCGACGCCTGGCTGAGCGGCCCGCCCGGCTCGGCGGTCTCCCGGCTCACGGTCTCCGGGGTCGGGCCGGGTCAGATGGTGGGGCGCGCCCGGCGAAGATCGCCGTTTCGTGTCGGAACCCTGCGCCAGACCGCAGATCTTGACACGAAACGCCGATCAAGGCCGGGGAACCCGCACCCCGCGACCGCGCCGAGGTTAAGAAGGGCACCTTCCTCTACGCATAGCGTTAAGAAGGTGCCCTTCCTTTGCTTACTGGTTGACGGTGGACATGCCGGAGGGGGCGTAGCGTTCGCCGGCCACGGCGCCGGGTGGGATCGCGTCGGTGAGGCGGCGGAGCTGGGCGTCGGAGAGGTGGAGGTCGGCGGCGGCCATGTTCTCCTCCAGGTAGGCGACGCGTTTGGTGCCGGGGATGGGGAGCACGTCGTCGCCGCGGGAGAGCAGCCAGGCGAGCGCGGCCTGCGCGGGGGTCGCGCCCACCTCGTCGGCGACCTTGCGGACCTCGTCGACCAGGGCCGTGTTGTGGGCGAAGTTCTCCTCGGCGAAGCGCGGCACGGTGCGGCGGAAATCGTCGTCGGCCAGGTCCGCCGGTGAGGTGATCTTCCCGGTGAGCCAGCCCCGTCCGACCGGGGAGTACGCCACCAGCCCGACCCCCAGCTCGCGGCAGGTGGCCAGCATCTCGTCCTCGACGAACCGGGTGAACAGGGAGTACTCCATCTGCACCGCGGTGATCGGGTGCACGGCGTGCGCGGCGCGCAGCGTGGCGGGGCTCACCTCGGACAGGCCGGTCCAGCGGACCTTGCCCTGCTTGACGAAGTCGGCCAGCGCGCCGACGGTCTCCTCGATGGGCACGTCGGGGCTGCGCCGGTGCATGTAATACAGGTCGATGTGGTCGGTGCGCAGGCGGCGCAGCGAGTCCTCCAGCGCCTGGCGCGCCCACCCGGCCGAGGAGTCGACCCAGCGGCGCAGCACGTCGCCCTGCGCGTCCACCTCGCCGCGGTTGGCGAACTTGGTGGCCAGCACGTACTCGTCGCGGCGGTCGCCGATGACGCGCCCGATCAGTTCCTCGTTGTGTCCGAAGCCATACATGTCGGCGGTGTCGAAGTGGGTGACCCCGAGGTCGAGCGCGCGCCGCAGCGTCGCGGCCGAGCCTTCGTCGTCGCGCTGCCCGTAGGCGAAGCTCATCCCCATGCAGCCCAGGCCGATGGCGCTGACCTGTGGCCCGTCCCGGCCGATGCGTCGAGTAGCGGTCATGTGCTCCATCCTCGTCCGGTGGGGCCGTCACCGCGCGGCAGTTCGCGGTCCGGGCTGACGTCTCGGCGACACCGTGCTGTCGCGGGCTACCGCTACGATGCGGCTTTCCCCTCCGACCCCGGGAGTTCTGCTCATGTCCTATCCACCCCCCGCGCCCGACTACCCGCCGCCGTATCCCGCCCAGCCCCAGTACGCGCCGGCGCCGGCGCCGAAGAAGTCGCGCACGGGCATGTGGATCGCGATCATCGTCGGCGTTCTCGTCGTCTGCTGCGGTGGCGGCGGCATCGCGGCATACGTCGTCTACGACAAGGCGCAGGACACCGCGTCGCAGCTCGAGGACGACCTGAACAACATCATCGCCTCGGCGTCCGCTCAGGCGAACCCGCCGGCCGCGAAGATCACCGTGGTGGCGCCGGCCACGCTCGCCGGGCGTAAGCCGGTGACCGACGCCGAGCTGAAGACGCTGGCGGAGACGATGAAGAGCGGCTTCCAGGCCGCCGTCCCGGCCGCGTCCAACGCGGTGGCGGGCTTCTACGGCGACGCCGCCAAGAAGGACCTGGTGATGATCTTCGCCGCGTCCGCGCGCATGGGCGACCCGGAGAAGGAGCTCGACGACGCGTTCAAGGGCATGGCCACCTCCGGCCTGACCGCGACCGGCATCGCCGAGGTCCCGGCGGGCCCGCTGGGCGGCACCGCCAAGTGCGGCAGCGCCACGGCCGAGGGCGTGCCGATGGCGATCTGCGCCTGGGCCGACAGCGGCAGCCTCGGCATGGTGGTCTGGTACTTCAAGACCGTCGGCGAGGTCAAGGCCGAGCTGATCGAGGTGCGCGGCCAGATCGAGCAGAAGAGCTGACGCTCTGCAGGTGAGCGGGGGTGTGGCGGGCGCGCCGCACCCCCGCTACGCGTTCTGCCACAGTCCGATCGTGTTGCCCTCGGTGTCGGCGATGTACGCGGTGAACCCCATCGTGCCGACGGCCGCGCGTTCCTGGACCACCCGGCCGCCGCAGGCGACGACCTTCGCCAGGGCCGTGTCGATGTCCTCGACCTCGATCGTGATGACCGGACCGGTCACCGGGTCCTGGCGGGCGGTCATGCCGCCGTTGATCGCGCCGGGTTCGGCGGCCTGCCCCCGGTCGTCGGTCGCGACCGTGCGGACCCAGATGTAGTCCAGCTCGGGCATGTCGTCGAGCTGCCATCCGAAGGTGTCGGTGTAGAACGTGCGGGCGCGCTCGACGTCGTCGGCGGGCAGCTCGAAATGCACCACTTTTCCGGTCATGGCACCAGGTTAGGCAGCCGCCCGGGGCTCGGCTGGACTTTCGGCGTACGGGCCCAGCGGCTAGGTTGGTCCGGTGCGGACGAGGCTGCTGGCGCTGATGGCGGGGGGAACGCTGCTCGCGGGCTGCGCCGGGCCCGGCGCGGCCGCGCACGAGCAGGAGCCGCCGCCGGTGACCACCCCCAGCCCGCCCGCGCTCAGCGGGGCCTGCCTGCTGCTGGACTTCCCGCGCATCGAGGAGCACCTCGGCGCGAAGCTGAGCATCTCCGGCGCGGCCGTGCACGAGAAGACCAACACCTGCGTGGCCCGCCCGACCGACGCCGACCTGCCCGAGCTGAGCATCTCGGTGACGCCGAGCAAGGCCGACGTGGCCGTGTTCAAGGACGCGATGCTGCCCGACGGGGCCAAGGCGGTCACCGGCCTGGGCCGCGTCGCCTACCAGCAGACACGGCCCGCGGCGAAGGGCCGCGGGCCGTACGTGGAGGTGGGCTGGCTGGCGGGCAACGCCCGGCTGCTGGTGCTGAAGGTGACGCTGCCGGTCGGCGGCGACGCCGGTGCCCTCGCGCCCGAGGCCGTCGCGCTCGCCAAGGAGATCGACCGCGCCGGCGTCTGACCCCTTATCGGCTGGAGACGAAGACGCGCGAGGCGACCTCGCGCGGCAGGCGGATGGGCTCGCCGCCGTGGTCGATGGAGACCCCGTCACGCTCCTGGGCCACCGTGACGGTCGCGCCCGGGTCGACCCCGGCCGCGTGCAGCTGGCGCAGCACCTCGGAGTCGGTCTGCACGCTCTCGCAGATCCGCCGGACCACGACCTGGCCGGTCAGGCCGGGGAAGGCCAGGTTGCGCTCGGCGTCGCCGATGCCGTCGGTGTCCCGCGGCTTGGTGTCCAGCGCGTCCAGGCCCGGGATCGGGTTGCCGTACGGGGAGCGGGTGGGCCGGTTGAGCAGGTCGTAGACCCGCTTCTCGACGGCGTCGCTCATCACGTGCTCCCAGCGGCAGGCCTCCTCGTGGGCCTCCTCGTACGGCATGCCGATGACGTTGACGAGCAGCAGCTCGGCGAGGCGGTGCTTGCGCATGACGGCGACCGCGTGCGCCCGGCCGGCCTCGGACAGCTGCAGATGACGGTCGGTCTCCACGACGGTCAGCAGGCCGTCGCGCTCCATGCGGGCCACGGTCTGGCTGACGGTGGGGCCGCTCTGGTGCAGGCGCTCGGCGATGCGGGCGCGCAGCGGGGGCACACCCTCCTCCTCGAGCTCGAGGATGGTGCGAAGGTACATCTCAGTGGTGTCAATGAGGTCGGACATGAACGGGTCCTCTCCAAGTCGCTGGCTGCGATTCTATTGCGTGTCACCGCAGCGACACCCGTCGGTGCAGATCGCTTGATCATGCTGCGCCCGAGCCGCTCATGGCGGTCCGGGCAGGCTGTGCTCGTGGAGCGGCCGGAACGGGTGGTATGCCACCTCCCAGGCAGGTCCGTCCGGATCGGCGGAACAGCCCGCATAGCCGCGCCACGCCACCTTCTGGGCGGGTTTCAGCAGTGTCGCACCAGCCGCCACGGCAGTCGAGAGCGCCTCCGCCCTCCTCGCCCGTGCAGAGTCTGGCAGCCGGGTGGGACAGTGGGCGCGGACACGCTGTCGCGCATGGTGTTGACTTGCGGTTGTGCGTACACCACTGATCTCCGTTGCGGAGCTGGGGGACCGGCTCCGCTCGGGGCAGCCGACGACCGTGCTGGACGTGCGGTGGCGGCTGTCCGGACCGCCCGGCCGGGACGACTACGAGGCGGGTCACCTGCCCGGGGCGGTCTTCGTCGACCTCGACCGGGACCTGTGCGGGCCGCCCGGGGCGGGCGGGCGCCACCCGCTGCCGCACCCGGAGGCGCTGGAGGGCGCGCTGCGCGCCGCCGGCGTGCGCGAGGGCCGGCCGGTGGTCGTGTACGACGCGGGGGACGGCATGGCCGCCGCCCGTGCCTGGTGGACGCTGCGCTGGGCCGGTCACGCGGACGCACGCGTGCTGGACGGCGGGTTCGCCGCCTGGACCGCCGCGGACGGCACGGTCACCACGGACCCGGTCAGCGCCGAACGGGGCGACGTCACGGTGCGGCCGGGCGCGATGCCGGTGCTCGACGCGGCCGGGGCCGCCGCACTGGCCGAGCAGGGCGCGCTGCTGGACGCGCGGGTCGCGCCGCGCTTCCGGGGCGAGACCGAGCCGGTCGACCCGGTGGCCGGGCACATCCCCGGCGCCCGCAACCTGCCCTACGGCGAGCTGGTCAACGCGGACGGCACGCTGCGCGCCGACCTGCCGGAGGTCTTCGCGGACCTGGCCGGTGAGCCGGTCGGGGCGTACTGCGGCTCCGGGGTGACCGCCGCGCACACGGTGCTGGCGCTGCACGCCGCGGGCCGCACCGACGCGCAGCTGTATGTCGGCTCGTGGAGCCACTGGATCACCGACCCCGCCCGGCCGGTGGGCCGCGCATGACCGCCACGGTGGTCTGGAGCGACCGGCTGCTCGGCTACGACCTGGGCGACCACCCGCTGGACCCGGTCCGCGTCGAGCTGACCATGCGGCTGGCCCGCGAGCTGGGCGTGCTGGACCGGCCCGCGGTCGAGCTGGTCGCGCCGGAGCCCGCGACCGAGGACGAGCTGCTGCGCGTGCACCGGCGGGACTACCTGGAGGCGGTGCGCGCCGCCCCCGACGACCCCTTCTTCCGGGGGTACGGCCTCAACACCCCGGACAACCCGGTCTTCGACCACATGCACGAGGCGTCCGCGCTGATCTGCGGCGCGAGCCTGGCCGCCGCGCGGGCGGTGTGGTCGGGCCGGGCCCGGCGCGCGGCCAACATCTCGGGCGGCCTGCACCACGCCATGCCCGCCCGCGCGGCCGGGTTCTGCGTGTACGACGACCCGGCGGTGGCCATCGCGGACCTGCTCGCCCAGGGCGCGGAGCGCATCGCGTACCTCGACATCGACGTGCACCACGGCGACGGGGTGCAGGAGATCTTCTACGACGACCCGCGCGTGCTCACGGTGAGCCTGCACGAGGGCCCGATGACGCTGTTCCCCGGCACCGGCTTCGCCGAGGAGACCGGCGGCCCCGGCGCCGAGGGCAGCGCGGTGAACGTGCCGCTGCCGCCCGGCACCGGCGACGCCGGCTGGCTGCGCGCCTTCCACGCGGTGGTCCCGGCGGTGGTGCGGGCGTTCCGGCCGCAGCTGATCGTGCTGCAGGCCGGGGCCGACTCGCACCGGCTCGACCCGCTGGCCAACCTGCGGCTGACCGTGGACGGGCAGCGGGCGGCGCAGCTCGCCGTGCGGGACCTGGCCGACGAGCTGTGCGAGGGCCGCCTGGTGGCCACCGGCGGCGGCGGGTACGCCCTGGTCGAGGTGGTGCCCCGGACCTGGACCCACCTGCTCGCCATGGTCACCGGCGAGCCGCTGGACCCGTCGACGCCGCTGCCCGCGTCGTGGCGCGAGTACGCCGCCAAGCGGCTGCCCGGCCGGGACGTTCCGGTCAGCCTGACCGACGGCGGGGACGTCACGTTCACGCCGTGGCAGCCGGGCGGGGAGCACGCGCTGGACCGCGCCGTCATGGCGGCCCGCAAGGCGGTGTTCCCGCTGCACGGGCTCGACCCGCACGACCCCCGGGACTGACGCCGTGCGCGGCGCGGACGTGCTGCTGGCCGACGGCGCCACGGTGCACCTGCGGCAGATCACGCCGGAGGACGGCGAGGCGGTGGTGGCGATGCACTCGCGGTTCAGCGAGCGCACCCGCTACCTGCGCTACTTCTCGCCGTACCCGCGCATTCCGGCCCGGGACCTGCACCGCTTCGTCAACGTCGACCACGTGGACCGGGAGGCGTTCGTGGTCGCCGCGGGGGAGCGGCTGGTCGCCGTCGGGCGGTACGAGCGGCTGGGCGAGGGCGCGCACGAGGCCGAGGTCGCGTTCGTGGTCGAGGACGCGTACCAGGGCCGGGGCGTGGGCTCGGTGCTGCTGGAGCATCTGGCCGCCGCTGCGGCGGAGGCGGGCATCACCCGCTTCGTCGCCGAGGTGCTGCCGGAGAACGGCGCGATGCTGCGCGTGTTCACCGACGCCGGATACGAGGTCACCCGCCGGTACGCCGACGGCGTGGTGACACTGACCTTCCCCGTCGCACCGACCGAGAAGTCGCGGGCGGTGCAGGCCGAACGCGAGCGCCGCACCGAGTCCCGCTCGGTGGCCCGCCTGCTGCGCCCGGCCTCGGTCGCCGTGTACGGCGCGAGCGCCTCCGGCCGGGGCGTCGGCGCGGCGGTGCTGGCCCACCTGCGTAGCGGCGGCTTCACCGGCCCGATCCATCATGTGCACCCGGAGGGGCCGCTGCGCTCGCTGACCGAGCTGGTCGCGGCCCCGGACATGGCCGTTCCGGATCCTGCGGCAGGCGATGCGGCACGGCCGTCGTCGGCCGGCCCGGTCGATCTCGCGGTCGTGGCCACCCCGCCCGCGGCGCTGCCCGAGGTGCTCGCCGACGCCGCCGCCGCGGGCGTGCACGGTTTGCTGGTGCTGACCGAGCTGGACCCGGCGCAGCGGCAGCGGCTGCTGCGGGCGGTGCGGGCGGCGGGCATGCGGGTGCTCGGGCCGGGCAGCCTCGGCATCGCCGACAACGCCGCGCGCCTCAACGCCACGCTGGTGCCCCGCCTGCCGCTGCCCGGCCGGGTCAGCCTGTTCTGCCACTCGGGCACGCTGGGCCTGCTGCTGCTGGCCGAGGCTGACCGCCGCGCGCTGGGCGTGGCGAGCTTCGTCAGCGCGGGCCGCCGCGCCGACGTCTCCGGCAACGACCTGCTCCAGTTCTGGGCGGGCGACCCGGAGACCGACGTCATCGCGATGTACCTGGAGTCCTTCGGCAACCCGCGCAAGTTCGCCCGGATCGCGCGCGGCGTCGGGCGGCACAAGCCGATCGTCATGCTGGCCGGGCACACCGGCCACGGCGGGTCCAGTCTGGACGACGCCGCGATGCAGGCGCTGCGCGCCCACTCGGGCGTGATCGAGGTGGGCACGGTCGGCGAGCTGTTCGACGTGGCCCAGCTGCTGGCCGCCCAGCCGCTGCCCGCGGGCGACCGGATCGGCGTGGTCAGCAACGCGTTCGCGCTGGCCGCGCTCGCCTCGGCCGAGATCCGCGCGGCCGGGCTGCGGGTGGGCCGGTCCGGTGCGGTCGGCCCGGCCGCCGGGCCGGCGGAGTTCGCCGCGGCCGTGCACGCCGCGCTGCACAGCGACGACACCGACGCGGTGGTCGTGGTGGTCGCGCCGCCGCTGCCCACCGGCCCGCTCAGTGCCGACCAGAGCACGGAGACGGCGCTGATCGGCCCGTACGCCGACGCGCTGGGCGAGGTGGTGCGGGAGTCGGACAAGCCGGTGCTGGCGAGCTTCCTCGCCGGGCGCGGGCCGGCCGGGCTGCCGTCCTACCGCTCCATCGAGGAGGCGGTGCGGGCGCTGGCCCACGTGACGCGCCGCGCGACGTGGCTGCGTACGCCCGCCGGCACGCTGCCGCCCGTGCCCGAGACCGCCGACCCGGCCGCGCCCACGCTGGAGGCGCTGCTCGCCTCGTACGGCGTCGACGTGGTGCCGAGCATCCGGGCACGCGGCGCGGAACGGGTCGCCGCGGCGGCGGCGGGCTACGGCACACCCGTGGCGCTCAAGGTCGCCGACCGCCCGAACCGGATCGACCTGGGCGCGGTGCGCCTCAACGTGAGCGGGCCCGGCGAGGTCCGGCGCGCGTACGCCGACCTGGAGCAGCTGTTCGGCGCCGACGTCGAGGTGCTGGTGCAGCCGATGGTCGCGCCGGGCGTGGCCTGCGTGATCGAGGTGGTGGACGACCCGTCGTTCGGCCCGGTGGTCGGCTTCGGCCTGGCCGGGCCGGTGACCGAGCTGGTCGGCGACCGCGCCTGGCGGGCCGCCCCGCTCACCGGCACCGACGCCGCCGCCCTGGTCCGCGCCCCGAAGGCCGCGCCGCTGCTGGCCGCCGCCGACGCCGACGCGATCGCCGCGCTGCTGGTCCGCCTCGGCCAGCTCGCGGCCGACACCCCCCGCCTGCGCCGCCTCGTCGTCAACCCGGTCCTGGTCCACGCCACCGGCGTCTCGGTCCTGCACGCCCTGGGCGAGCTGACCGCCCCCGCGCCCCGTCCCGACACCGGCCCGCGCCAGCTGAGATAGGCGACACCGGCCCCCGCCGGGTGAGATAGGAAGGGCGCCTTCCACCGGCTCGCGGAGCGAGACGAGCCGCGACCCGGCACGCTGTGCGCAGAGGAAGGCGCCCTTGAGCTGGGCCGGGTCGGCGCTCCCCGTGCAGCGCCGACCCGCCGTTCCCGGCCTACCGCGTCGGCGGTGTCGGTGCGGGGAAAAGCGGCCGGCAAGCCGAATATTCGATCGGGTCGCAGTTGCCGACGCGGTCGGTGTAGGCCGCCGTCCCGAGCAGCGCGCCCGCGGCGTCGTACACCCGCACCAGGACCTCGGAGTCCAGCGGTACGTGTGCCGTGCCCACCCCCTTGACCAACGCTTGCTCGGTGGTCACCCCGGCCCTGACCAGCTCTGCCCGCACCGCACCGGGCGGGGCGATGAGCTGCAGGCGGTCGTCGGGCTCCGGCGCGAAGCCCGCCAGCCGCATCACGAGCACGGTGTGCTCGGGGTCGCCCGCGTACCCGCTGCCTGAGGGGTGTTCGCGGCCCATGCCCGCCGCGCCGAACTCCATGGTCCGGTATGGCCCGCCGCCGTCCGCCGTCACCAGCTGCACGGTGACCACGTGTGCCCGGCCGCCCGGGGCGCCGGGCATGTCGAGCTGGTCGCTCCAGAGGACGCGGATCACCGGGTCGCGGTCCGTCTGGTTCGTCTGCTGGGCAAGATAGCCGGCGAGCTGCGCGGCACGCTCAGGCACCGGCGTGCCCCGGCCGCCGTAGGGCGCCGGGTCGATCGGCAACGGCTGCGTGTCCTCGGCCAGCGGGGCGACCCGCACCTCGGTCAGCACGGTCCCGCCCATGCGCACGCGGATACGGCGCACGGAGTCGATCTGCTCGTCGGCGAAGTAATCGTCCGGCGTGGCCAGGGCGGTCCAGGTGCGCTCGACGCCGGACGAGGAGTAGCGCTCGCTCGCCTGCTCCTCGTAGACCGCCCCGGCCGGGCCGACCAGGACCGCGATCTGGTGCACGAAGGTGTCGTCGCCGCCACCGTAGCCCGCCTCCACGACCGGCAGGTCCAGCGAGCCCGACCCGGTCTGCTCCAGCTCGGCTGCCGGGGTGCCACGCGGCCCCTCGAACTGCGCCTTGAGCGGCCACCCCTGAGTGCCGGCGACCAGAGCGAACCGGCGTACGCCGACGTCACCGGCGAACAACACCTTGATCTGGTCGGCTTCGGTGGGCATGAGCGGCCCACCCGGGCCGCCGCGCTGTCCGCCGACCTCCGCCGCCGCGCGCCGTCGCACGGCCGCAAGGAACGCGGCGTCGGTGGCGAGGCTGCCCCGGGTGGGGGAGTCCAGCAACGGGCGCACGGCCGCCAGCGGTGGCGGGGCGAGCGAGGGGTAGGTGTCCGGCTGAGCGAGCCACACCGCGGGGCCGACCATAAGCAGCACGGCGACCAGCGCGATCGCGGAGCCCCGCCGCCGCTGCCGGCGTCGGCGGCGCAGCAGCACCCGGGCGTGCGGGTCGGGCCGGGCCGTCACCAGCTCGGCGTGCTGGTCCAGGGTGGCGCGAAGTTCGTCGATCATGTCAGTTGCCCCCGTTCGCGGTGCTGAAGACGGATGGATGCGGCACCAGCTCGCGCAGCCGGGTCAGGCCGCGGGAGGCGGTGCTCTTCACGGTGCCCACGCTGACCCCGAGGATCTCGGCGGTCTCCAGCTCGCTGCGGTCCTCCCAGAAACGCAGCACCAGCACCGCCCGGGTGCGCACGGGCAGCCGGCGCAGCGCCGTCCACAGCTCGTCGCGCTGCTCGATCGCGGCGTCGCGCGCGGCGCGTTCCGGCAGCACCGCGGTGACGATCTCGCGGATCGGGCGGCGCCAGTCGTTGGCGAGCTGGTTGACCATGACCCGGCGCAGGTAGGCCTCCGGGTGGTCCATGCGCCGCCACTTCGGCAGCGCCGCGGCCAGCGCGTTCTGCAGCAGGTCCTCCGCGCGGTCGCGGTCGCCGCAGAGCAGGTAAGCGGTGCGTAACAGCGCCGTGTAGCGCTGCTCCACGAACGACCGGAAGTCGTCGTCGGGCATAAGGCCGTACTCCCCTCGTGTGTCCACCTCAGCGAACACGCGACCGGGTCCAAAGGTTGAGCGGCGCTCCCCATAGACACCGCGACGGCCCCGGCAGAAGCCGGGGCCGTCGCGTTCACCTGCGAATACGTCAGGCGGCGTACACCGAGAGGCGCTCGGCGCGCTCGCCGCTGCGCAGCTTCAGCAGCGTCGTCTTCTCGATCTGGCGGATGCGCTCGCGGGACAGGCCGAACTCCTTGCCGACCTCGTCCAGGGTGCGCTGGCGGCCGTCGTCCAGGCCGAAGCGCAGCCGGATCACGGCCTGCTCGCGCTGCGACAGGGTGGCCAGCACGATCTCCACCTCGTCGCGCAGCTGCCCCTGGGCCAGCGCGTCGGCGGCGTCGCCGCGCGGGTCGACCGCGGCGACGAAGTCGCCCAGCGCGCTCTCGCCGTCCTCGCCGACGGCCTGGTCCAGGCTGACCGGCTCGCGGTCGTACGAGATCAGCTCGATCACCTGGTACTCCGGCACGTCCATGGCCTGGGCGATCTGCGCGATGGACGGCTCGCGGCCGAGCGCGGTGGCCAGGTCGCGGCGCACCCGGACCATGCGGTTGACCTGCTCCACCATGTGCACCGGGATGCGGATGGTGCGGGCCTGGTCGGCCATGGCGCGGGTGATCGCCTGCCGGATCCACCAGGTGGCGTACGTGGAGAACTTGTAGCCCTTGGTGTAGTCGAACTTCTCGACGGCGCGGATGAGGCCGAGGTTGCCCTCCTGGATCAGGTCCAGGAACGCCATGCCGCGGCCGGTGTAGCGCTTGGCGATGCTCACCACGAGGCGCAGGTTCGCCTCCAGCAGGTGGTCCTTGGCGGCGCGGCCCTCGCGGACCACGGTCTCCAGGTCGCGGTCGGCGATGCCGTCGCGCTCCATCACGTACTCGGCCATCAGGCCGGCCTCGATCCGGCGCGCCAGCTGGACCTCCTGCTCGGCGGTCAGCAGCTTGGTGCGTCCGATCAGGTTCAGGTACGCGCGCACCAGGTCGGTGGAGACCCCGCGCTCGTCGGTCTCGTCCAGGTCGGCGGTCAGGTCCGCCGCAGTCGGTTCAAGTACGGCCACTGCGTCCATCGTCATCTCGTCGCTCATCGCTGTCCTCCCCGTGAAGCTTGTTAGTGGACAGCTTGGTGTAGGGCGCGTGAGACGGCGGTGAGACGATTTCACGGATCTGCCACCATGGGCTCGAGACAGGGGAGGGCATGTGGTCGTGAAGCGCCTGATGAGGTTGTTCGGAGTCGGGGGACCGTCGGTAAGGACGGAATTGTCGGTGTCACGGGCCAAGCCCGGCGGCACGTTCAAGGGCACCGTCGAGGTGACCGGCGGCGACCACCAGGTGTCCATCGGTTACATCGCGTTGGTGCTGGTCACCGACGCGCGCCCGCAGGGCGGCCTGCCCGGCCAGACGTCCACCGTGGAGATCCACCGGCAGCGGGTCGTCGAGGGCTTCACCCTGGCCGCGCGCGAGCGTCGGATATTCGACATCACCTGCGACGTGCCGATGGAGACGCCGCTCACCCGCGCCTTCGGGCAGCCGCTGGCCGGCATGAACGTCGGCCTGCGCACCGAGCTGGAGGTCGCCCGCGAGGTGGACCGCACCGACCTCGACCCCGTCCAGGTCGACCCGACCCCCGCCCAGCAGCACATCCTCGACACGCTGACGAAGCTCGGCTTCCAGTTCGTGAAGGCCGACGTGGAGCGGGGCCGGCTGCGCGGCCTGCCCCAGACGCTGCCGTTCTACCAGGAGATCGAGTTCCTGCCCGGCACCGCGTACGCCGCCCACCTGCACAACCTGCAGGTCACCTTCGTCGGCACCGACCGCAAGCTGCACGTCGTCATGGAACTGGACCGCAAGGTCGGCCCCCTCGCCGACCGCGACATCTTCGGCCGCTTCACCGTCGACCCCGCCACCCTCGCCGACACCGACTGGCGCGGCCTCCTCAAGGACTGGCTCACCCAATCCACCACCCGCAAGGGCCCCCTCTTCTAACCCCCGGGCCACCCTCCCCCCGGCGGCCGCCCCCTCCCGCGTTGATCATGAACTTATGGGCGGGTTCGACGGCGTGTCGCTTCCCTAACTTCATGATCGACGAACCGAGTGCCCGGCCGGCACCCGGCGCGGGTGGGGCAGGGCCGGTGGGGGTTAGAGGTCGAGGATGACGGTGTTGGGGCCGACGTTGACGGATTCGACCAGCATGAGGGTGCGGAAGCGGCCGGTCTCGACGGTGGCGCCGCGGGCGCGCAGGGCGGCGACGAAGGCGTTGAACATGGGTTCGGCGACCTCGGCGGGGGCGGCCGCCTGCCAGGTGGGGCGGCGGCCCTTGCGGGCGTCGCCGTAGAGGGTGAACTGGCTGACCACCAGCAGCGGGGCGCCCACGTCGGAGGCGCTGCGCTCGCCGTCGAGCAGGCGCAGCTCGTACACCTTGCGGGCCATCGTCTCCACGGTGGCGACGGTGTCGGTGTGCGTCACCCCCAGCAGCACCAGCAGCCCGTCCTTGATCTCCCCGACGATCTCCCCGTCCACCGTCACGCTGGCCCGGCTCACCGTCTGCACCACTGCACGCATCGCTCTAGCCTGCCCTGCCAGTGTCGATCACGGTGACAGGGTGGCGACACGCCGCCGAACACGCCCCTAAGTTCATGATCAACCCATCACTGCGGCAGGAGGAGGCCGCGTTCGACGAGGTGGTCGAGGACGGGGAGGAGGGCCTGGGTGAGGGCCTCGGTGGGGGCGTCGTGGGCGGCGGCGAGGAGGGCGAGCTGGTCGGCGAGGGTGAGGTGGCCGTTGGCGCCGCTGACCAGGGCCAGGATGAGGGGGTCGATCTCCTCGACCCAGCGCAGGCCCTCGGGCATGGCGAGGAACTGGCGGTCGACGAGCCAGCCGTCGTCGCCCATGGTGGCCTCCTGGCGCAGCTGGAGGCCGTCGGCGCGGCGGTAGCGGGCGGCGAGTAGCTGGGACTCGTCGCGGGAGTCGAGCCAGTCGCGGCGGGTGAACCACTCGGCGACGCGGTCGCCCAGCGGCGCCTGCACCTGCTGGCGCAGGTCCTCGCAGACCACCGACGGGTCGTCCTTGCCGCTGTTACGTGCCGTGACCAGGCCGAAGCCGATGGCGGTGATGTCGTGCGCGGCGAACCAGTCCAGCCAGTCCGCGGCCCGCTGCGCGTCGTGCTTCTCGCTCGCGTCGGCCAGCCAGAGGCGTACGTAGTCCAGCGGGTCGCTGACCTCGCGCTGGATGGCCCATACGTCCATGCCGGTGCCCGCGAACCAGCCGGCCACCCGGTCCTCCCAGTCCTCGCCGCGCACGTGCACCCAGTTGGCGAGGAACTGCAGGGTGCCGCCGGGGGCGAGCAGCTTCGGCGAGGCCGCCGCGAGCTCGGCGCAGACGCCGTCCCCGGCTCGGCCGGAGTCCCGGTAGACGTGCGTGGCCAGGCCGGGCCCGACCACGAACGGCGGGTTGCTGACGACCAGGTCGAACTGGCGTCCCTCGACCGGGGCGAGCATGTCACCCTGCAGCAGTTCCCAGCTCAGGCCGTTGAGTGCGGCGGTGGTGGCGGCGAAGCGCAGGGCGCGCGGGGACAGGTCGGTGGCGGTGACGTGGCGGGCATGCGTACTCAGGTGCAGGGCCTGCACGCCGCAGCCGGTGCCCAGGTCGAGGGCGCTGCCGACGGGGCGGCGCACGGTCGCCGCGGCGAGCGTGGTGGAGGCGCCGCCGACGCCGAGCACGTGGTCGGCGGGCAGCTGCCGGCCGGGCTGGGCGGGCAGGTCGGACAGCACCCACCAGTCGCCGTACGGCTCCAGGTCGACGCCCGCGGCCAGCCCGCCGTCGGCGAGCGTGACGAGGCCCGCGGCGCGCGCGGCGGGCAGCGGCAGCGGGTGCAGCGCGGCGGCGACGGCCTCCTCGGGCTCGGTCTGCCCGCAGATGAACAGGCGGATCAGCGTGTCCAGCGGGTCGCCCGAGCCGGTGCCGCGCAGCGCGGCGCGGAAGTCGTGCCGCCCGGCGTCGGCGGACGCCTGCGGCCCGAGCCGCGCGGCTATCCCCTCGGCGGTGAAACCCGCGCCGGTCAGGGCGGTGCGAAGGCGGTCGATGTCGGCGGTCTCCAGCAGCGTCTGCACCCCATCATGGTGCACTAACCTCCAGCGCATGGCGCAGGCATGGGAGTACTGGCACACCGTCTGGATCACGACGGCGGCGCTGGTGCCCCTGACCCTGCTCGCCACCGGGGCGCTGATCGCGGGCCGGGTGCGTTCCGGCGTGCCGCGAGGGCGGGCCTGGCGGTGGTCGCTGGCGGAGGCGGCGATGGTGCTGGGCACGGTGCCGTGGGTGTGGATGATCCTGACGCCGGTGCGGGTCCCCGAAGGCACCGTGCTGGTGTACCTGGTGCCGCTGAGCGACCTGCGGGTCCAGCTCGCCGAGCCGCTGCCGTGGGTGGTGGTGCAGGTGGGCGGCAACCTGGCGGTGTTCTTCGCGCTGGGCGCGGGCGCCGCGGTGCGCTTCGCGGCGCTGGCCTCGCCGCTGCGGCTGCTCATGCTGGGCGCGGGCTGCTCGCTGGCGGTGGAGCTGATCCAGTTCGGGTTCATCGGCGGGCGGGTGTTCAGCGTGGACGACGTGCTCGTCAACGCGGTCGGCTGCCTGCTCGGCGGCCTGCTCACCCACCGCTGGTGGGCCCGCCGGGCGACCCCCGTCCTCGCGGCCCGGCCCCACCCTTGACCACGCCCAAGATCGTCCGACTTGCCTGGCAAGCGGGCGTATGCGCGCACAAGATACGCCCGTCTGCCGGGCAAGTCGGACGATCTTGCAGGGCCGCGCCGCGGCAGGGCGTTAGAGGTCCAGGTGGATGCGTAGGGCGGCGTCGAGTTTGGCGAGGGTGTCGGGGCGCAGGCTGCCGAGCCGTTGGCGGAGGCGGTTGTAGTCGACGGATCTGACCTGTTCCGCCTGGGCCTTCGAAGCGCGGGCCAGCCCGCCCTCACCGGCCGGGATCAGCACCTGGAACGGGTAGATCCGTTCGGTGTTGGACGTCACCGGGACGAGGGTGACGACGCCGCGGCCGGTCCGTTCCGCGGTGCGGTTGGCCACGGTGCTGCCCACGAGCACGGCCGGCCGGACCTTGTTGGACTCGGCTCCCTGAGCGGGGTCGAGGTTCACCAGGTAGACGTCACCGCGCTGCATCCGCCAGCCCGTCACCCGCGGTGGTGCTCCACAGCCTGCCGTCCTCGCCGGCGTCCCACTCGTCGTAGGCCGCCGCGTAGGCGTCCTCGAGCTCGCTGGCGCGCAGCAGGTCGATGGCCCGCTGAAGGACCGCGGACCGGGAGGCGCTGCCGCGCCGATCGGCGTAGTCATCGATGAACTCGATGTCTTCCTCCGGCAGGCTGACGCTCAGTTTCATAAGGCCGATGCTACCCGGCAGTGCCCGCGGTTGCTACTCCGAGTGCTACCTGCGGTACGACCGACGTGGTGCCGGTCATCCCTCCTGGCGTGGGCGAGGGCGCGGGCGCCGGGGGCTCTGGCAGGCTGTACGGCATGACCAAGCTCTGGCTCGCGCAGGAGCCCGCCGCCGACGAGATGCTGCGGCACGACCCGCTCGCGCTGATCACCGCGATGCTGCTCGACCAGCAGATCCCGCTGGAGAAGGCGTTCGTCGGCCCGTACCGGCTCGCCGAGCGGATGGGCGTCGAGCGGCTGAACGCCACCGCCATCGCCGACTACGAGCCGGAGGCGTTCGCGCAGCTGTTCTCGACCCCGCCCGCGATCCACCGGTTCCCCGGCTCGATGGCCGAGCGCACGCAGAAGCTGGCGCGCGCCATCGCCGACGACTACGACGGCGACGCGGCGACGATCTGGACCGGCGCCGCCGACGGCAAGGACCTGTTCAAGCGGCTGTCGGCGCTGCCCGGCTTCGGCAAGATGAAGGCGCAGATCTTCATCGCGCTGCTCGGCAAGCAGTTCGGCGTGCAGCCCGCGGGCTGGCGTGAGGTCGCCGGGGCGTACGGCGAGGAGGGCTCGCTGCGCTCGGTCGCCGACATCCGCGACGCGGCGAGCCTGGCCAAGGTGCGCGAGTTCAAGAAGCAGATGAAGGCCGACGCGAAGGCCGCGAAGGCCTGACGGTCAGCCCAGCGTGATCAGCATCAGCTCGTCGGCGCGGTGGAACCCGGCCCGCTCGTAGAACGGGACCGACCGCGCCGACGGGCTGAGCACCACCCGCACCAGCCCTTCTTCCTTCGCGTACGCGAGCAGCGCGGTCACCAGGGCCGCGCCCGTTCCGGCGTCGCGGTGCTCGGGGAGCACGTACGCGTTGCCGAGGTAGCCCCAGCGGCTGCGCGGCTGCCCCGGGCGCGGCATGCGCTCGAAGAGCGCGAGATTGACCATGCCGACCGGCTGCCCGGCGCGCTCGGCCAGCCAGCAGACCCGCCGGTCACCCTCCCGCTCCAGCCAGTCCTCGAACGCGGCCGCGAAGTCCGGGTCGAACGCGGCGTCCCCGGTCTGCTCGTCCGTCCAGGCCCGCCGCAGCCCGCCCAGCGCGGCCCGGTCCGCCGCCCCCGCCTGCCGCACCACCAGCACACCCTCGCCCATGACCCCTCCCGCCTCAGTCGACCAGCCTCCCGCGACACGTGCCCCGGCCCAGCCTGACCGCCACGCGGATGATCGCGGGTTCGTGTCGGAAGGTGGGGCTGGGCCCTGGATTCCGACACGAACCCGCGATCTTGCCAATCGGGCCTCAGACCCGGTCGAGCGCTGGGGCGGCTTCCACCGGGACGGTGGCGGGGGCGGCCGGGCGCGGTGCCCGCATGCCGAGCGCCGCCAGGGCGCCGAGCAGGCAGATCGCGGCGGTGCCGAGGAAGATCTCCCGGTACTCCGCGCGCAGGGCCGCGTCCAGCGCGACCTGGTATGCCGCCAGCGCCCGCCCGTACTCCTCCTCGGTCATGCCGAACGGCAGGGGCGTCGGCAGGTCCTTCGTGAACTCCTGGAACCGGTGCAGGCCCCAGGCGGTCAGCGCGGCGACGCCGAGCAGCATGCCCATCATCCGGGCCACCACCACCGAGGCCGACGCGACGCCGTGCTGCACCGCGGGCACCACCCGCAGCACCAGCGCGGACAGCGGCGCGATGGTCAGCCCGAGCCCGAGCCCGGCGAGCACCAGGTCGGTGTCCAGCCGGGGCAGGCTGACCGGCCCGAGCGAGTACCGGGCGGCGAGCAGGTCCGCGGGCCAGCCCGCGATCAGCAGGTACGCCCCCGCGGAGCCGGCCAGGCCGAGGACGGTCAGCGGCCGCTCGCCGATCCGGCGCAGCAGCAGCCCGCCCAGCACCGCGCCGACCGGCAGCGCGATCAGGAACCGGGTCAGCAGCAGGGTGCTGTCCATGGTGTCCAGCCGCAGCAGGGTGTGCCCGACCAGCTCGACGTCGACCAGGGTGACCATGAGCGCGGCCCCGGCGCAGGCGCTGGCGCCCAGCACGGCCAGGAACGGTCCCATGGCGACCCCGGCCGGGTCCAGCAGCTTCGTCCGGGCCCGCCGTTCCCACACCACGAACGCGACCAGCATCAGCGCGGCCGCCCCGAGCGTGGCCGGACCCCAGCTCGGCAGCACCGCGTGCGCCGGGTCCGGGTTGTAGAGACCCACCACGCACAGCCCGAGCACGACCGCGAGCAGCAGCCCGCCGACGACGTCCACGCGCTGGGCGGCGGATCCGCCACTCGTCCGAGCCGCCCCCGCGCCGACCGCGCCCGCTGAGGTCCCGGTTGCGCCCGGCGCGGCGGTGGCCGACACGCCGGAGCGGGCCGGGACCAGGAACCAGACCGCGATCGCGGCGAGGGCCGCGAGCGGGATGTTGATCCAGAAGATGCCGCGCCAGCCGATCCAGGCGGCCACGGCCGCGCCGAACAGCGGCCCGAGCACCGCGCCCAGCTCCTGTGCCGCGCCGACCCAGCCGAGCGCGGTGGGCCGGGACCGGGGCGGGAACAGGTCGGCGATCAGCGCCATGGTGACGGGTAGCAGCGCCCCGCCGGCCATGCCCTGCATCGCCCGCCCGGCGACCAGCGGCACCAGCTCGGTCGCGGTCGCGGTGACCACCGAGCCGGCCGCGAAGACGGCCAGCGAGAGCACGATGACGATGCGGCGGCCGTACCGGTCGGACAGGCTGCCGAGCAGCGGCATCGCCGCCAGGTAACCGAGCAGGTAGCCGGTGACCAGCGGGGTGGCCCGCTCCAGGTGGTTGATCGGGATGCCGAGGTCGCCGACGATGTCGATCAGGACCGAGACGACGACGTACGCGTCCAGCGCGCCGAGCAGCACGGCGAGCCCGCCCACGCCGACGGCGAGGCGGTGCCGCGGCCCGGCGGCCGGGGCGCTCGGATCAGGGTGCACTGATGGTCACCGGCTCGTTGTACTTGCTGAACGTGACGGCGACGACGCCGGCCGGGTCGCTGCCCTTGGCCGGGACGGTGAACTCGCCCTTGACGAGCTGCTTGGTGGACGCGTCGAGCCACAGGAAGCCGGTGACGCCCGCGCCGACGCCGGGCACCAGGGCGGCCAGCGCGACGGCGTCGGGCTCGACCTCGATCTTGTACGTCTCGCGGCCGTCCACCGTCTCCTTGGCCTTGGTGGTCGCGGACTTGATGGTGGTGAGCAGCTTGGCCACGCCGCGGTTCGGGTCGAGGATGGCCGAGGGGTCGTAGAGCTGGGCCGCCGCGGTGAGCGGGAACTGCTGGTAGCCGCCGGTGGCGCCCTGCAGGTAGGCCTTGTCGCCGACGATGACGAAGTTCGCCTCGACGGCCGTGCCGAGCGTCTCGATGGTGGCGGTGCCCTTGGCGGAGCCCTCCTGCGTGAGGTCGCCCTCGGCGCGCTTGAGCGGCACCCCGCTGATCTTGCCGGTCACGTCGATGACGAAGTGCGCGGACTTGACCGCGGTCATGGCCGCGGCGCCCTCGGTGAGCAGGGTCTGCGCGGCGGGCAGGTCAGCGGGCGTGGTCGGGTCGTCCGCTGTGGAGGTGCACCCGGTGAGGGTGAGGGCCAGGGCGGCGAGCGCGGCGAGCGCATGCGAGGTGCGGAACATACGGCGCATGGTAGTGCCGCCGGGCACGTTCGGCCTCCGACGCCTGCCCGAGCCTGGTTACCTGCAGGTACAGAGACCTGGCCCTGCGCCGGTACCGAAGGCCCTGATCGGGTCCCGCAGCGGCCTCCGCCGTTCGGTCCAGAGCGGATCGGACGAACCTTCTGAAATCCGGAGCAAGCGTCGAGACGGTCGGTAGCATCACGAAGGGTGAGCTAACGATTCCACTTAGTAATCGTTATTGGGGTCGCCCTCCTCCTTCCAGGCGGAGTGTGAGCGCCGCGCTCACCCAGGTCGGAGCCTCCCGGCTCCACCGTGTCCGCTTGAGGAGAACCAATGACGATGCTCAGCGAGCCTGACGCATTGACCGGGCCGTCCGTCCACTGCGATCTGCCCGGGCCCCGTTCCGCCGAGCTGCTCGCGCGTCAGCAGCACCGCGAGTCGAACGCGCGTACCTACCCCCGCAACCTCCCCATCGCCATCGCCGAGGGCGCCGGCTCCTTCGTCCGCGACGTCGACGGCAACGTCTTCATCGACTTCCTTACCGGCGCGGGCGTGCTCTCGCTCGGCCACAACCATCCTGAGCTGGTACGCGCCGTGACGCAGCAGCTCGGCACACTCACTCACGCGCTGGACTTCCCGACCCCCGCCAAGGATGCGTTCACCGAGGCGCAGCTGTCCATGCTGGCCCCTGACCTGCGCGAACGCATGCGCGTGCACTTCTGCGGCCCCACCGGCGCCAACGCCGTGGAGGCGGCGATCAAGCTGTGCAAGACCGCCACGGGCCGGGGCGACATCATCTCGTTCCAGGGCGGCTACCACGGCTGCAGCCACGCCGCGATGGCCGCCTCCGGGCTGGTCTCGCAGAAGCGCCCGATCGCCAACGGGGTGCCCGGCGTGCACTTCTTCCCGTACTCGTACTGCGCCCGCTGCCCGCTGGGCCTGCGCCCGGACACCTGCGAGACCAACTGCGCGGGGCTGCTGGAGAAGTCCCTGCTCGACCCCAACGGCGGGGTCGCGCGGCCGGCCGCGGTGATCCTGGAGCTGGTGCAGGGCGAGGGCGGGGTCATCCCGGCCGCGCGCGACTTCGTCCGCCGGGTGCGGGCGCTGACCCGTTCGCTGGACATCCCGCTGATCGTGGACGAGGTGCAGACCGGCTGCGGCCGCACCGGCACCTGGTTCGCGTTCGAGCACTACGACATCGAGCCGGACGTGATCGTGGCGTCGAAGGCGCTGTCGGGTATCGGCACGCCGGTCGCGCTGATCATGTACGACCAGCGCCTCGACTCCTGGCAGCCCGGCGCGCACACCGGCACCTTCCGGGGCAACCAGCTCGCCTTCGCCGCGGGGGTGGAGGCGGTCCGGATCCTGCACCGGGACCAGGTGCTGGCCAACGTACGCGAGCGCGGGCAGCAGGTGGAGCAGCGCTTCGCGATCCTGCGCGGCCACCCGGCGGTGCACGAGGTGCGCGGGCTGGGCCTGATGTGGGGCGTCGAACTGGCCGACCCGGGCGACGGCCGCTCGGCGGGCCAGCTTGCCCGGCAGGTGCAGGCCCGGGCCCTGCGCCGCGGCCTGATCGTCGAGCTGGGCGGCCGGGACGACTGCGTCATCCGGATCCTGCCGCCGCTCAACGTCACCGCCGAGGTGATCGACACCGCGTGCGGCATCGTGCTCGACGCGATCGAGGAGTCGTACGCGACCCCCGCCGGCGGCGCGGACCTGACGCCCGCCGCCGCGGGAGGCGACGGCATGGGTTGATGCCGGGGCGCCGGTCCGGCGCCTGAGGGACACGGTTCGTTCCAGCGCACCGCCGCAGCGGGCGGTGCGCGGGGACGGCCGTGTCCCGCCCCAGCCGTCCTGTTCGTCCGCGCGGAGGGAGAAGCCCATGAGCACACGCGTACTCGATGTCGATGATCTTCCTGAGTTTCCTGACGTCGAGCCCGGCGGGTCCGGGTTGGTGCTCACCTGCCCGGGGCACGGGCACGAGCCGCGCTGGCAGCCCGGCGAGCGGCTGTCCCAGCTCTTCGAGCAGCAGTGCGACCGGCTGCGCCGCTACGACCGGGCCGAGCAGCTCGCGGTGGACACCGGCGAGGAGGCGCTCACCTACGACGAGCTGGACGCGCGGGCCAACCAGCTCGCCCGGCACCTGATCCGCCACGGCGCCCGCCCCGGCGACCGGATCGCGCTGCTGTTCGACCAGGCCGTGCAGTCGTACGTGGGCATGCTCGCCATCGGGAAGATCCACGCGGCGTACGTGCCGCTGGACACCGGCTTCCCCGCCGACCGCCTGGCCTACATCGTGGCCGACTCCGGCTCGCGGCTGGTGCTGTCGCTGTCGCACCTGCGCGACCACCTGGCCGAGGTCACCGGCGCCGAGGTGCTCTGCGTCGACGAGGCCGGGGCCGAGCTGGCCGCCACGCCCGAGCAGCGGCTGGCCGCCGAGGAGCGGGGCGAGCCGGCCGACGAGCTGGCGTACATCATCTACACGTCGGGCTCGACCGGCCGGCCCAAGGGCGTCGCCGTCGAGCACGCCGCCATCTGCAACTTCGTCCGCGTCGCCGCGGAGCTCTACGGCGTACGCCCGGGTGACCGGATGTACCAGGGCCTGACCATCGCCTTCGACTTCTCGATCGAGGAGATCTGGGTGTCGTGGATGGTCGGCGCGACGCTGGTGCCCAAACCCGGCGGGGCCAGCCTGCTCGGCCGGGACCTGTGGGAGTTCCTCACCGCGCGGGAGATCACCGCGATGTGCTGCGTGCCCACGCTGCTCGCCACGCTGGACGAGGACCTGCCCGACCTGCGCTTCCTGCTGGTGTCCGGCGAGGCGTGCCCGCAGGATCTGGTCACCCGCTGGCACCGGCCCGGCCGCCGCTTCCTCAACGTGTACGGGCCCACCGAGGCGACCGTCACCGCGACCTGGACGCCGGTGCACCCGGACAAGCCGGTGACGCTGGGGCTGCCGCTGCCGACGTACGCCACGGTCATCCTCGACCCCGACGAGTCCCGCGCCCTGCCCCCGGGCGAGGTGGGCGAGATCGGCATCGCCGGCATCGGCCTGGCGGTGGGCTACGTGAACCGCGACGACCTCACCGAACGCGCCTTCATCCCCGACTTCCTGGACATCCCCAACAACCCGTCCGGGCGCATCTACCGCACCGGCGACCTGGGCCGGGTCAACGAGACCGGCGAGATCGAGTACCTCGGCCGCATCGACACCCAGGTCAAGATCCGGGGCTACCGCATCGAGCTGACCGAGATCGAGTCGGTGCTGCTCCAGGTGCCGGGCGTGGCCCAGGCCGTGGTCGACGTGCACCGGCCCGAACCCGGCGTGACCGAGCTGGTCGGCTACTACAGCCTGCGCAAGGACACCGTGGCGCTGGACCGCCCGCAGATCTACGCGTGGCTGCGCGACCGGCTGCCCGGCTACATGATCCCGACCTACCTGGAGCAGCTCGACGTCATCCCGATGCTGCCCAGCGACAAGGCCGACCGCAAGAGCCTGCCCCCGCCGACCAACCGGCGCACCGCGGCGCAGGCCGACGCGGCCGAGCCGGCCACCCCGGTCGAGCAGGGGTACGCCGAGGTGCTGGCCGAGATCGTGCGGGTGGACCGGGTCGGCGTGGAGAGCCACTTCTTCGAGGAGGTGGGGGCGGACTCGCTGCTCATGGCCCGCTTCTGCGCCCGCGTCCGGCAGCGCCCCGACCTGCCCTCGGTCTCGATGCGCGACGTGTACGTGTACCCGACCGTGCGGGCGCTGGCGGCCGCGGTCGCCCCGGTCGCCGCGTCGTCGGCGGAAGCGCCGCCGCGCAGCGCGCCGGTCCGGGCCCGCCCGGCCCGCCGGGCGAGTTCCCTGCAGTACGCGGCCTGCGGCCTGTTCCAGCTCCTGCTGGGGCTCGGCTCCGCGGTGATGGGTGGCTACCTGCTCATCTTCGCGTTCCGCTTCATGGCCGCCGCCGACGGCTACCTGGAGCTGTACCTGCGCTCGGCGGCGTTCAGCACCGTCGGCTTCGTGATCCTGGCCGTCTACCCGATCGCCATGAAGTGGCTGCTCATCGGGCGCTGGAAGGAGCAGGAGATACCCCTGTGGGGCCTGACCTACCTGCGCTTCTGGTACGTGCGCATGTGCATGGGCGCCAGCCGGCTGCTGATGTTCTACGGCACCCCGCTGTACCCGTGGTACCTGCGCCTGCTCGGCGCGAAGATCGGCCGCAACGTGGTGATCCTGTCGCCGGTCATGCCGATCTGCACCGACCTGCTGACCATCGGCGACAACACCGTCATCCGCAAGGACTGCTACTTCCTGGGCTACCGCGCCCAGGCCGGCTACATCCAGACCGGCCGGATCACCATCGGCAGCGACGTGATCGTCGGCGAGCACACCGCGCTGGACATCAACTCCGCCATCGGCGACGGCGCGCGGCTCGGGCACTCCTCGACGCTGCCGCCCGGCTACGCGGTTCCGCCCGGCGAGAGCTGGCAGGGCATGCCGCCCCAGCCCGGCCACCCCGGCCTGCCGCCGGTCCCGGCCCGCAGCTGCGGCTGGCTGCGCAAGACCGTCTACTCCGGGGTGAAGATCGCCAACCAGGTGCTCACCCGCGGCCCGCTGGTGTTCGGCGGGCTGGTCGCCCTGGTCACCCAGGTGCCGATGCTGAAGGGCCTGGTCGACGGCAAGCCGTTCTCCCTGAGCAGCATGATCTACCTGGACCTGGTGCTGGTCTCGGCGGTGCTGTTCGTGACCGCGCTGCTGCTCGGCCTGGCCTCCATCGTGGTCATCCCGCGCGTGCTCAACCTGCTGTGGAAGCCGGACACCGTCTACCCGCTCTACAGCTTCCGCTACTGGCTCGCCTCGACGATCTCCGGGATGACCAACTCCGCGCTGTTCATGCGCCTGTTCGGCGACAGCTCGTACGTGGTGAACTACCTGCGCTGGATCGGGGTCGACCTGCAGCAGGTGGTGCAGACCGGATCGAACTTCGGCCTGGAGTTCCGGTTCGACACGCCGTTCCTGTGCACCGTCGGCACCGGCACGATGGTGTCCGACGGCCTGACCATGATCAACGCCGACTACTCGCACACGTCGTTCAAGATGTCGCGGGTCATCGTCGGCGCCCGCTCGTTCGTCGGCAACGACGTCTCGTTCCCGGCGGGCCACGCCGTCGGGCAGAACGTGCTCTACGGCACCAAGGCGGCGGTGCCCACCGACGGCCCGGTCCGCCACGACACCGGCCTGCTCGGCGCGCCGTCGTTCCCGATCGCGCGGGTCGTCGCGAGAGAGGCCGGCTGCGAGGCGCCCACCGGCGACGCGCTGCGCCGGGCACTGGCCCTGAAGAACCGGTACAACCTGCGCTCGATGGCCTGGTTCCTGTTCGTGGGCTGGGTGTCCGGCGCGGTCGGGCTGGTGGTGCTCGCCGCCGCGCTGGACAACTACTCCGAGTGGGGCGTGCTGGTCCTCCCCGCCGCGATGGTGGTCATGCTGGTGTTCCAGCTGTGCTGGAGCGTGCTGGTGGAGCGGACGGTCGGCAGGTTCCAGCGGCTGCGCCCGCGGCGCTGCTCCATCTACGACCCGTACTACTGGTGGCACGAGCGGCTGTGGAAGCTGGAGGCGCCGGTCCCGTTCGCCGGCACCCCGTTCCGCCCGATGATCTGGCGGCTGCTGGGCGTGCGGATGGGCAAGCGGGTGTACGACGACGGCGTGTACATGTCCGAGCGGACCATGATGACCATCGGCGACGACTGCACCCTCAACGCCCGGGTGGTGATCCAGTGCCACTCGCAGGAGGACGGCATGTTCCGGTCCGAGCCGACCGTGATCGGCTCCGGTGCGACCCTCGGCGTGCGCTCGTTCGTGCACTACGGCGTCACCGTCGGCGAGAACGCGGTGCTCGGCGCGCACTCCTTCCTGATGAAGGGCGAGCAGATCCCCGACGGGGAGGACTGGACCGGCAACCCGGCCCGCGCGGTGTGCGAGCCCGTGCCCGTGTCGGCGCGGCGGACCCGGCCCGTGCCGACCCCGTCCGGTCCCCGCCCCGGCTCGCGCGCCGCGGCCCGTGCCCTGCTCACCGAGCTGCGGGCGACGCCCTCGCCGCGCCGCCGCCGGCCCGCCGGGGTCGCCGTGTCGCTCTTCTCGCTGGCCGAGTGCCGGCGCCGGGAGGCCGAGCTGGCCCAGTTCCTCAGCGGCGACGAGCGGGCCGAGGCCGACGGCCTGCGCTCCACCGAACGGCGCAGCTCCTTCGTCATCTCCCGGGCGCTGGTCCGCATGATCCTGTCGATCGAGTGGCACGGCGAGGTCGCGCCGCGCAACTGGACGCTGCGCTACGGCGGCCAGGGCAAGCTGACCGTGTGCGGGCCGATCGCCGGGCTCGACCTGAGCGTCTCGCACACCGACTCGGTCATCGCGGTCGCGGTGTCCGACGCGTACGACATCGGGGTGAACCTGGAGCCCGCGGCCCGTGACGACGCCGCCGTGCTGCCCTGGGCGGCGCTGTCCGCCTCCGAGCACGCCCGCCTGGCCGGCAGCGACGACCAGGGCGAGCAGCTGCTGCGGCTGTGGACGCTGAAGGAGGCGTTCGCCCGGTGCGCGGGCGAGGTCAGCTTCGAGCAGCTCGACGCGCGGCTCGACCCGCTGCAGGTGATCGGCGGCGGCGCGCCCGGCCGCCAGCGCTTCTGGTTCCACCAGGAGCAGTGGGGCGAGGAGGTCGAGCAGCACTGGGTGACCGTGGCCGTGCGGCGGCGGCCCGCCAGCCGGCGCGGACGCCGGTCCACCGGCCGCCAGTCCCGCCCCGCTGTGAGCAAGTCGGTGGGCCGCCCGGCCCGCCCGGCCGACCGCTCCCACGCCGTACACATGCAGATCCTGGCCAACGGCCGGGTCACCGCCCGCGACGTGACCGCACCCGACACCCGCGGCTGAGCACGGCGGGCGGCGCGCCGTGACGGGGCGCGCCGCCCGCCGGATGCCTAGACTCCACGGATATGGGCGTTTCCCACCACGGGCGCACCGAGCGCCTCGACCTCGCTGACCCGACCCTGCGCGACTGGACCTGCACCGTGCTGGCCGCCGATCCCGAGCAGGGCATCGTGCTGGACCGCTCGGCCTTCTACCCGGGCGGCGGAGGCCAGCCTCCGGACCACGGCGTGCTGCTCTGGCAGGGGGTGCAGACCCGCATCGTCGGCACCCGCAAGGGCGACGACCTGTGGCTCATCCCGGCCGAGGGCGATCCGCTGCCGCCGGCCGGCACGCAGGTCGCGGGCGCGGTCGAGGACACCCGCCGCACCCTGCTCATGCGCACCCACTCCGGCCTGCACGTGCTGTGCGGCGTGGTGTTCCGCGACTTCGGCGCGCTGGTCACCGGCGGCAACATGGAGCCCGGCGAGGCCCGGATGGACTTCAACCTGCCCGAGGTGCCCGGCGACTTCAAGGCCCGGCTGGAGGAGCTGGTCAACGCCGAGGTCGGCGCGGACCGCCAGGTGACGACGAAGGTGCTGGCCCGCGACGAGGCGCTGGCCCTGCCCGACATCATCCGGACCCAGTCCAACCTGATCCCCGCCGACGAGCAGGAGATCCGCATCGTCGACATCGTCGGGCTGGACGTGCAGGCCGACGGCGGCACCCACGTCGCCTCCACGTCCCAGATCGGCAAACTCCAGGTCGTCAAGGTCGAATCCAAGGGCAAGGCCAACCGCCGCGTCCGCGTCCGCCTCGCCTGACGGCCCCTCGATCCTCCGACTTGCCTGGCACCCGGGCGTATCTTGAGCGCGCTTTCGCCCGATCGCCCGGCAAGTCGGACGATCTTGCGGCCCTGGGTCAGGGGCGGGGGTCGTCGATGGTGCCCTCGTAGACCTGGCCGGCGGGCTGGGCGGGGAGGGCGTTGGGCGGGGCGGTGTTGCGGCGGTAGCGCTTGAGGCGGTGCTCGTCCTTGGGCGGGCGGTCGTTGGCCAGGATCACGGCCAGCCAGGGGAGCAGCACCATGCCCAGGCCGCACAGCGGCAGCCACAGCCACAGCAGCGGGACCTTGGCCATGGCCAGCACCGAGCCCAGGATCAGGCAGCCCGCGCGGAGCAGCATCATCAGGATGTAGCGCCGTTCCCGGCGCTTGAGTTCGACCTCCGGGCTCTCCTCGGCGTCGGTGATCAGCACCGGCCGGTCCGCCTGCCGCTTCACGTTGCCTCCCAGCTGCCGAGGGGTATCCCCTCCCATCCTGCTCCTTCTCGCCGCAACAAGTCCTTCGGGGTCGCCCCGCCCCGCCCGCGGGAACGCCCGGCGGGCCTGCAGATTCGGGGAAAGTGCAGCTTCCCGCTTCGGCAAGGGTGCAGTTTCCCCGAAACTGCGAGCGGACGGGGCGGGGGACGCGCGGCGGGTCAGGTGGCGGGGAGGGGTGGGCGGGCGCCGACGAGGCTGACGGCGGCGGCGCCGGTTCGGCAGCCCGCGAGCAGGGCGTCGTGCTGTGTCGCGCCGGCGGACCAGGCGGCCAGGAGGCCGGCGGCGAAGGCGTCGCCGGCGCCGGTGGCGTCCACGATGGGCACCGGCTCGCCGGCCACGTGCACCACCCCGGCCGGGCCGGCCCAGAGGGCGCCGTGCGCGCCGAGCTTCACCACCACGTCGCCGCCGATCGCGTACGACAGCGCCATGGCCTGGTCGGCGGGTGTGCCGGGACCGGCCAGCGCGGTCGCCTCGTCGGCGTTGGCCAGCAGCAGGTCCACGCCGCGCACCCAGTCCAGGAACGGGTGCCCGGTGACGCCGTCCTCGATCAGCTCGGTGGTCACCGCGTGCAGCGGCGCCGCCGACGCGGCGTCCACGCTGGTGCGCAGACCTGCCGCACGGGCCGAGGCGAGCGCGTACCGGCCGGTGGGCCGCGAGGGCTGGTCCAGCAGCGTGTACCCGGACAGGTGTAGCAGGCCCGCGCCCTGGGCGATGGCCGCGTCGACGTCGGCCGAGGCCAGCAGCAGGTTCGCGCCCCGGTCGCTGATCATCGTGCGCTCGGCGCCGTGGGTCAGCACCACGATGCTGCCGGTGCTGGCCCCGGGGCGGACGCTGACCTGGGTGCGTACGCCCGCAAGGTGCAGCTCGGCCAGCCGGTCGCGGCCGGCCTGGTCGTCGCCGACCGCGCCGACGAAGGTGACCGGGCTGCCCAGCGCGGCCAGCCAGGCGGCCGTGTTGGCGGCCTGGCCGCCCCCGGCGACGTGCACCGTCGCCGGGGTGTCCGAGCCCTGCGCCAGCGGCGCGCGCAGCACCGCGAGTACGTCCGTGACCAGGTCGCCCACGGTGAGGATCATGATGCCCCCGTTCGGGGAGGTCAGCGGGCGGCGGCCGCGACGGCGATCTGCGCGGCCAGGGCGGCGTTGCGCAGGATGATGCGTACGTTCACGGCCAGGCTCTGCCCCTGCGTGGCCGAGTGGAAGTGCGACAGCAGCACCGGCGTGACCTGCTTGCCGGTCACCCGGTCGCGCTCCACGATCGCCAGGCCGTCGGCCAGGGTGCGGTCGTGCAGGACCGGGTCGAGCTGCTCGTCCTCGGGCAGCGGGTTGGCCACGACCAGCGCGGCCCGGTGCGCGCCCTGCGTGTGCTGCGCCCGCATGGCGGCCGCGATCTGCTCGGGCGACTCCACCCGCCAGTCCACGCCGAACCCGCTGTCCCGGATGAAGAAGCCCGGGAAGCGGTTCGTCTGATACCCCACCACGCCGATGCCGAGGGTCTCCAGGCGCTCCAGGGTGGCGCCCACGTCGAGGATCGACTTCACCCCGGCGCACACCACCGTGATCGGCGTACGCGCCAGCGTGGTCAGGTCGGCGGACTCGTCGAAGGTGTGCGATGCCTCACGGTGTACGCCGCCCAGGCCGCCGGTGGCGAACACGCCGATGCCGACCGCGGCCGCGACGGCCGAGGTGCCCGCGACCGTGGTCGCCCCGTCCGCGCCCAGCGCCGCCGCGACGGCCAGGTCGCGGGCCGACAGCTTGGCCACGTCCGTGCCGGTCGCCAGGCGGGTCAGCGCCGCGTCGTCCAGGCCCACCACGAGCTGCCCGCCGACCATGCCGATGGTCGCGGGCACGGCGCCGTGGTCGCGCACCGCCTGCTCGATCTCGCGGGCCACCCGCAGGTTGTCGGGCCGCGGCAGACCGTGCGAGACGATCGTGCTCTCCAGGGCGACGACGGGCTGCCCGTTCTCCAGCGCGGTCTTGACCTCGGGATTGAGGTGGATGCTCACATCAGTCACGATCATGAGGGTACTGCCGGGGCGGGCCCCTCCCGCGCGCGGCGGCCCCGGTGCGGCCCGCGACACAGGTGCCGCCACCAGCGTGGCGAGATATCAGACTGGGCCGTCAGCGGGTGACCTGAGACAATGTTCGGGTGACCACACCAGTGACCAACCCCAGCACCATCCTTGATGAGCGCGTCGAGACGGAGTATCGCCTCGACGAGGGCGACCACGAGCGCATGTCCCACTACGCGCCGAAGGACAAACTACTCGAAGCCATGATCGAGGGAACGCCGGTGCGCGCGTTGTGCGGCAAGGTCTGGGTGCCGTCGCGCGACCCCAACCGGTTCCCGGTCTGCCCGGAGTGCAAAGAGATCTACGAGAACCTCACCGACTGACCGGTCCGCGCCGAGCGTGCGGCTGCCGCCGCGCGGCACGGGGGCTCGGCGGCTGTCGAAGGGGAAGCGGCCATGACCGCGAGTGTGGTCGTCGTGGGCAGCGCGAACATGGACCTGGTGGTGGCGACGCCCGTCCTGCCGCGCCCCGGCGAGACGGTGCTCGGCGAGGGCTTCCTCGCCGTCCCCGGCGGAAAGGGCGCCAACCAGGCGGTCGCCGCGGCCCGTGCGGGCGCCGACTGCCACTTCCTGGGCGCCGTCGGCCTCGACGCGTTCGGCGACGAGCTGAAAGGCTGCCTGGCCGCGGCCGGTGTCGGGCTGGACGGGCTGCGCCGGGTCGCCGGCCCCTCCGGAGTCGCCCTGATCGCGGTGGACGCCGCCGCGGAGAACCTCATCGTCGTCGCCCCCGGCGCCAACGCGCACTTCACCGGACTGGACGCGGGCGACCGGGACCTCATCGCGGCCTGCGACGTGCTGCTGTGCCAGCTGGAGATCCCGCTGGAGACGGTGACCCAGGCCGCCCTCGCCGCCCGGCACGGCGCCACCACGGTCGTCCTCAACGCCGCCCCGGCCCGGACCCTGCCCGACGAGCTGCTCGCCGCCGTGGACGTGCTCGTGGTGAACCAGACCGAGGCCACCATGCTGGCGGGGCTCGACGGAGCCGGTGACGCCGGTGACGGCCTCGCCCCCGTCAACGACGTGCCGCTGCTGCTGGACGCGCTGCTCGCCCGGGTGCCGCGGGTGGTGCTCACCCTCGGCGCGGCCGGTGCCGCGTACGCCGCGCGCGACGGGGAACGGCTGGAGGTCGGCGCACCGCCGGTCGACGCCGTGGACACCACCGCCGCCGGGGACGCCTTCACCGGCGCGTTCGCAGTGGCCTGGGCCCAGGGGCGGCCGGTCGCCGAGGCGCTGCGCTGGGCCTGCGCGGCGGGCGGGGCGTGCGCGTCCCGCTGGGGCGCGTCCAGCTCGCTGCCCGCCCAGGCCGAGATCGACCTGCTGTACGACCGCACCTACCAGAACGACCCCGCCTGACCGGCCGCGGCCACCGCACCCCGCCGACCACTGACCCCCGGCACGCGCGGCGGCGCGGGCCCTCGCGCTCCGCTCGATCGTCCGACTTGCCTGGCACATGGGTGAAAGCGCGCCCAAGATACGCCCGTCTGCCAGGCAAGTCGGACGATCTTGGCGCCGCCGAGCGCGGGCGGGCGCCGGGGTGGCGTGGCTGAGTGCCCGGGGACGCGTGCGGGCGGCGAGGCGGCGCGCGGGCGGGCGTTTGGACGCCGTAGCCTGCGCCGGTGGACAGTTCGACGGCCCTGCTCGTCGGCGACCTCGCCGGGGTCGCCGTCTTCGCCGCGTCCGGCGGGTCCGCCGCGGTGGGTAAGCGGCTCGACCTGTTCGGCGTGGTCTTCGTCGGGTTCGTCGCCGCGCTCGGCGGCGGCATCCTGCGCGACCTGGTGATCAACCAGGTGCCGCCGCTGGCCTTCGCCGACTGGCGCTACCCGGCCACCGCCGTCACCGCCTCGCTCGCCGTGTTCTGGCTGCACCCGCACCTGGACCGGCTGCGGCGTACCGTGCTCAGCCTGGACGCGGCCGGGCTCGGCCTGTTCACCGTCACCAGCACGCTCAAGGCGCTGGACGCCGACGTGCCGCCGGTGGGCGCGTGCCTGCTCGGCATGCTGACCGGCATCGGCGGCGGGCTCGTCCGGGACCTGCTGCTCAACGAGATCCCGGTGGTGCTGCGGCGGGAGATCTACGCGGTCGCCTCGCTGCTGGGCGCGATCGCGGTGGCGCTGCTGGTCGGGACCGGCCACGCGAACGTGGCCACGCTCACCGGCGCGGCCCTGCTCGTCTTCGTGGTGCGGATCACCGCCCTCTACCGGCACTGGTCCGCCCCCCGCCCCCGTCCGGGCGCCGGCGCCACCCATCCGGGCCCCCACCCACCCCCACCCACCCCCTGACCCACTTCACCGCCCGCGCTCGCCCCGCCGCACGCTGGCCCGCGCGCCCCGTCCCGCCGCGCCGCCGCGCGAAGATCGCGAGTTGGTGTCCAAAGGTGGGGCTACACCACAGGTTTCGACACGAACCCGCGATCTTCGGCGGTGACCCAAACCCGGCGCAGGCTGATGATCGCGAGTTGGTGTCGGAATATGGGGCTGGACCGCAGGTTTCGACACGAACTAGCGATCTTCGGCCGGGAACCGGGCGCCGGGGCGGGCGGGTTTTCGGGGTGTGCCAAGGGACTCGGCACGTTCGGCGGACAGTGGCGGTGTTCTGTCCCGGCGAGCCGATAGACTCAGGGCCCGCCTTCGCGCTCGGCGCCATCCCGGCCGACCCGAGGGCGCTTTCGTGCTGACCCCCGCCTGAGCAGGAGGCTTCCGCCGTGGCGCTGGCCCGCCCCGTCCCCGAGTCGTTCCCGTCGCTGCGCGCGTGGCAGCGCAAGGCTCTGGTCGAGTACCTGCGCCGGCGTACCCCCGACTTCCTGGCGGTCGCGACGCCCGGCGCCGGCAAGACGACCTTCGCCCTGCGTATCGCCGCGGAGCTGCTCGCCCACGGGACGGTCGACGCGGTGACCGTGGTGGCGCCGACCGAGCACCTGAAGCTGCAGTGGGCGCAGGCCGCGGCCCGGGTCGGCATCCAGCTCGACGCGATGTTCCGCAACGCCGACGTGCACACCAGCTCCGACTTCCACGGCGTCGTGGTGACGTACGCGCAGGTCGGCATGGCGCCGCAGGTGCATCTGCGGCGCACGCTGACCCGCAAGACGCTGGTGATCCTGGACGAGATCCACCACGCGGGCGACTCGCGCAGCTGGGGCGACGGCGTGAAGTCGGCGTTCGAGCCCGCCGAGCGGCGGCTGATGCTCACCGGCACCCCGTTCCGCTCGGACGAGAACCCGATCCCGTTCGTCACGTACGAGCGGGTGGGGGAGGTGCAGCGCTCCCGCGCCGACTCGGTGTACGGCTACTCGGACGCGCTCGCCGACGGCGTCGTCCGGCCGGTGATCTTCCTCGCGTACTCGGGCGAGACCCGCTGGCGCACCAGCGCGGGGGACGAGCTGGCGGTCCGGCTGGGCGAGCCGCTGACCCAGGACCTGATCGCCCAGGCGTGGCGCACCGCGCTGGATCCGAAGGGCGACTGGATGCCGGCCGTGCTGCGGGCCGCCGACGCGCGCCTGCAGGTGCTGCGCGAGGGCGGCATCCCCGACGCGGGCGGCCTGGTGATCGCCTCGGACCAGACCACCGCGCGGGCGTACGCGAAACTGATCGAGACCGTCACCGGCGAGAAGGCCGTGGTGGTGCTCTCCGACGACGTCGGCGCGTCGGCGAAGATCTCCGAGTTCAGCGGCTCGACGCAGCGCTGGATGGTCGCGGTGCGCATGGTGTCCGAGGGCGTCGACATCCCGCGCCTGGCCGTCGGCGTGTACGCGACCAGCGCCTCCACCCCGCTGTTCTTCGCCCAGGCGATCGGCCGCTTCGTGCGCGCCCGCCGCCCCGGGGAGACCGCCAGCGTCTTCGTGCCCAGCGTGCCGCACCTGCTGGGGCTGGCCAGCGAGATGGAGCTGGAGCGCGACCACGTGCTCGGCGGCCCGAAGGCCAAGGACGGGCTCGACGACGAGCTGCTGGAGCGCGCGCAGCAGTCCGAGAACGCCAGCGGCGAGCTGAACAAGTCGTTCGAGGCGCTGTCGGCCACCGCCGAGCTGGATCAGGTGATCTTCGACGGCGCCACCTTCGGCCTGCCGGCGCAGGTCGGTACGCAGGAGGAGGAGGACTTCCTCGGCCTGCCCGGCCTGCTCAGCGCCGACCAGGTGGCCGCGCTGCTGGCCAAGCGCCAGGCCGAGCAGGCCGCCGCGGTGCGCCGCAACCGGGCGGGGGCCGCCGAGCAGGCGCCCGCGCAGCGCGAGCCGGTGCGGGACATGTCCTCCGCTGAGCGCCGCATCCACCTGCGCCGTCAGCTCAACGCCCTGGTCGCGTCCCACCACCACCGCACCGGCCTGCCCCACGGCAAGATCCACGCTGAGCTGCGCTCCAAGTGCGGCGGCCCGCCCAGCGCCCAGGCCACCATCGAACAACTCGAAGAACGCATCGCGACGATCCAGTCCTTCTGACCCCGCGCGCGCCGATCGTCGCGCGCACGTGGATCGTCCGATCCACCGCGGCTTGATCGTCCGACTTGCCAGGCAGATGGGCGAATGCGCACCCAAGATGCGCCCATGTGCCAGGCAAGTCGGACGATCAAGGGGCGGGGGGGCGCGGGGCGGGCACGCACGCCGAGGGGGGCACCGCTCGGCGGTGCCCCCCTCGGGTCAAGCTTTGTAGGGTTACTTCGCGGTCGTGTCGGCGCCCCGCCACGTGAACTCGGGGTCGGCCGCCACCTCCACGGCAATCTTGACAAGGTCGTCGGCGTACTTGTTGGCGTGGTGTCCGCAGAACACCAGCTCGCCCCCACCGGCCAGCTTCACACGCATCTTGCCCGCCGCGTTGCAGCGGTCGCACCGTTCATCGGCGGCTGGGGCAGCCACCGTCGCCGGCGGCGGCGTGAGGGTCTGGGTCATCGCCTTCCTCCTCTGGTCGTCACCGATGCTGAAATACATCGTCGATCCTTCGAGTCCAGCTACGCCGAACCCGCCATTGTCATTCAGCTCGTTACCCACGAAGACCTCAACGCCGACCGCGTCGGGGGCCTTCCCGGCTGGGCCTCGGGGGGACCGGGGTCACAGTCGGTGGGCGGTAGAGCCTACCTGGTCAGACGGGCTACCTGGGGAGATGACCCGTCCTGGACAGTGTGCCGTTCCACCAGAGTGCCACGTCAACCATCGCGAGTCGAACAGAAACAGATCGCGTAGCCGTCTATATACGGACGGTGAGCACTTCTGTACGTTCGGTGGATGCCGTTCGTCCGATTCGCGATGAATGTCGACTTGACCTGCCGGTATCAGTCGAGGTAGTCGCGCAGCACCTGCGAGCGCGACGGGTGCCGCAGCTTCGACATCGTCTTCGACTCGATCTGCCGGATGCGCTCGCGGGTGACCCCGTACACCTGGCCGATCTCGTCTAAAGTCCGCGGCTGGCCGTCGGTGAGGCCGAAGCGCAGCCGCACCACGCCCGCCTCGCGCTCGGACAGCGTCTGCAGCACCTGCTGGAGCTGGTCCTGCAGCAGCGAGAAGGAGACCGCGTCGACGGCCACGACCGCCTCGGAGTCCTCGATGAAGTCGCCGAGCTGGCTGTCGCCCTCGTCGCCGATGGTCTGGTCCAGCGAGATGGGCTCCCGGGCGTACTGCTGGATCTCCAGCACCTTCTCCGGGGTGATGTCCATCTCCTTGGCCAGCTCCTCCGGGGTGGGCTCGCGGCCCAGGTCCTGGAGCAGCTCGCGCTGGATGCGGCCGAGCTTGTTGATCACTTCGACCATGTGCACCGGGATGCGGATGGTGCGGGCCTGGTCGGCCATGGCGCGGGTGATCGCCTGCCGGATCCACCAGGTGGCGTACGTGGAGAACTTGTAGCCCTTGGTGTAGTCGAACTTCTCGACGGCGCGGATGAGGCCGAGGTTGCCCTCCTGGATCAGGTCCAGGAACGCCATGCCGCGGCCGGTGTAGCGCTTGGCCAGCGAGACCACGAGGCGCAGGTTCGCCTCCAGCAGGTGGTTCTTGGCACGCTCGCCGTCGCGGGAGACCCACAGCAGGTCCCGCTGCATGTCGCGGGTGAGCTGCAGGCCCTCCTCCTCGGCCTGGCGCAGCCGCTCCGCGGCGAACAGGCCGGCCTCGATCCGCTTGGCGAGCTCGACCTCCTGCTCCGCGTTGAGCAGCGGGACCTTGCCGATCTGCTTGAGGTACGCCCGGACGGAGTCGGCCGAGGCGGTCAGCTCGGCGTCCTTGCGGGCCTGCTTGAGGGCCTCGGACTCCTCGGCGTCCCACTCGAAGTCGTCCGCGGCGGCGGCGTCGGCCTCGGCGGCCTGGGCCATCTCCACGGGCTCGTCGACGACGACGTCCTCGAGGTCGGCGGCCAGCTCCTCGACGGAGAGGTCGACGCCGTCGGGCTCGTCGCCCTCGCCGGGCTCGCCCTTGGGCTTGGCGGCCTTGGCCGGGGCGGCCTTGTCGGCTGTCTTCTTCTCGACAGCCTTCTTGGCGGCGGCCTTCTTCGCGGGTGCCTTCGCGGCCTTGGCGGACGCCTCGTCGGCGGTCTCCTCGGCCTTGGCGGCGGCCTTGGCCGGGGCGGCCTTCACGGCCTTGGCGGGTGCGGCCTTCGCCGGGACGGCCTTGGCGGCGGGCGCCTTGGCGGCGTCAGCGGCGTCGGGCTCGGCAGGCTTGGCCTGCTTGGGCGGGGCGGGCTTGGCGACCTTCGCCACCGCGGGCTGCGCGGTCTTGGCGGTGGTCGCCTTGGAGGCGGGCGTCGCGGCGCGGGCCGCGGCCACCTTGCGACGGCCGTTGGCCGAGTCGTCGACCTCGACGGTCACGCCCGCCTCGAGCAGTGCGCGCAGCAGCTTCTTGGCCTGGGCGGGGGTGACGTCGGCAGCCTCCACGGTGCGCGCCACATCCGCAGGCGTGAGCCGGCCGCCGGCGCCTGCGGCTTGGGCGATCAGCATGTCGGTGAGCGAACGAACGTCGGCGCTGATCTGGCGGGCTTCAGTCACGGACGACCTTCCGGAGGCGAGGTACGAGCAGAGATCATACGGCTTAGCGCCACGGCGCGGCTGCGCGTCGCGGTGGGTCAGCCAGTGTGAAGTGTGGATGCGCCTCGTGCCATCGGCACGTGGCAGGCGTGAATTGTAGCGCCGTACTCGGCGATCATCTCGGCGCGCACGCCGGAGGCGGTCCGCGAGCGGAGCCCGGGGCCTTGGCAGGATGGCACCAGGTGACGAGGAGGACGGTCGTGAACGAGCTGGAACTGCTGGACATCGCGGTACAGGTGGCCGGTGAGGCGGCCGACACGGCCCGCCGTATGCGCAACGAGGCGATCACCGATGTGGGCACGAAATCCACCGCGACCGACGTGGTGACGGCCGCGGATCGAGCGGTCGAGCAGCAGGTGATCGCCGCGCTGGCGGCACGGCGTCCGGGTGACACGGTACTCGGTGAGGAGTTCGGCGGCGCGCCGGTTTCCGCGGCCGCGGGCGGGGTGCGCTGGATCGTCGACCCCATCGACGGCACCGTGAACTACCTGTACGGGCTGGAGTACTACGCCGTCTCGATCGCCGCGGAGGTCGACGGTGAGATCGTGGCGGGTGTCGTACGCCACGCCACGACGGGGGAGACGTGGACCGCGGCGAAGGGCCACGGCGCGTTCCGCGACGGCGTCCGGCTGACCGGCTCCCGGGCCGTCGAGCTGCCCCTGTCGCTGATCGGCACGGGTTTCGGCTACGCCCGGGAGCGGCGGGCGCACCAGGCCGCGGTCGCCGCGCACGTGCTGCCGCGGGTGCGCGACATCCGGCGGATGGGCTCGGCCGCGCTGGACCTGTGCGCGGCGGCGGAGGGCCGGCTGGACGCGTTCTACGAGAAGGGCCTGGCCGAGTGGGACCTGGCCGCGGGCGGCCTGATCGCACGCGAGGCGGGCCTGCTGGTCACCGGCCTGTCGGGCCGCCCGGCCGGGCCGGACATGGTGCTGGCGGCCCCGCCCGCGCTGCACGGCCCGCTGGACGAGCTGCTCACCGGCCTCGACGCGGACGCCGGCCCGTAGCCCCGCAACGAGCGAAGCTCCCGTCCTGTGGTCAGCACAGAACGGGAGCTTCGCTCGTGAGAAACGGGCCCGGGGCGGCGCCGTTCGGCTCAGGGCTGCTGGGCGCAGGTGCCCGGGGGCAGGATCGGGTTGCCCAGCGCGGCGACCGCCTGCCGCATCTCGGTGGGGGTGGCCAGCTGCTTGAACTCGCCACCGATGATCACGTCGATGGTGTCGTCCTCGCGCTTGATGTTGAAGCCGTCCTCCTCGACCGCGTTCAGGAAGTACGCCCGCAGCAGCTGCGCCGCGCCGACCGCCTTCGGCCCGTACCGCAGCTGCGCGACGATGTCGGGCTGCTTCTTCGGGTCGGTGCCGGTCTTCTCGACCTTGAACTTGCGGTTCGTGAAGTCGGCTGCCACGTTGCGGGCCAGATCGACCGTGCTGGTGGCGTTGTAGACGTTGATCTTCACTTCGCTCTCGGAGTCGGGCAGCTTGTTGTTGACGGGGACGTAGCCCGCCGGGCAGCTCTCGACGACGGGAGCCTCGGCCTGCGTGTCACGATTGAGCGTGATCACGGCCAGGGTGATGCCGATGATCGCCAGGGTGCTGATGAGGGCGATCGCTCGAATTCGTGCCATTTGCATCTCGGTGCCGCTCCCCGTGAGCCAGAGTGTCCGCATCGCCGCCACCGTTGACGGCATGCGCCAGAGGTTATCGGTTGACCGGCCCGGTGGGGGCCGCGACCCGACAGACGGCCGGAATTGGCCGGAAGGTTCCGGCGCGCCGACCGTGATCGGCGGGCGGCTGCCCCTACCTTGGTCTCGCCTGACCCGACGGCCCTCCAAAGCTGTCGGCTCAGTCACATCGGGAACAACTTCGCGTGCGGGAGCGTACAACTCCCACACGGGCGCGCTAAAGTACCGCGCTCGTTGAGAGTGAAACGTCGCGTACGCAGACGGACCAGACACGAATTGGGAGTGTGACAATCGATGGCCACCGACTACGACGCCCCGCGCCGTGACGAGGCCGACCTCGGTGAGGACAGCCTCGAGGAGCTGAAGGCTCGGCGTGTCGACAACCAGTCGGGCAGCGTGGACGTGGACGAGGTCGACCTGGCCGAGGCGTTCGAGCTGCCGGGTGGCGACCTCGCCGACGAGGAGCTGACGGTCAAGGTCGTGCCGATGCAGGCCGACGAGTTCCGCTGCTCGCGGTGCTTCCTCGTGCACCACCGCAGCCAGCTGGCCGGCGAGCGCAACGGCGAGCCGATCTGCCGCGAGTGCGCCTGATCAGGGCGTGACGCCGGCAGCACCGCCGACGGCGCATCGCCGCGCCGGCGGGCTCCCCGAAGCCGCTTGACGTGATGCGGTGAGATGGCGCAGATATCAGGGAACACGGATTCCGACGGGCACGCCGCGCCGACGCGGCGTGCCGCGCGGGGGCCGGGTCCCCCGATGACCCAGACGCTCGTCGCGGTCATCCACGCCAGCTCAGCCGACGGGAGTCAGCCATGACCACCAGCCCCGCACCGGTGCCCGACGACGAGACGCCGGGCACCGCCGGATCCGGCGGCGCCGCCGGCAGGCCGGACGAGCTGGCCGCCGCGGTGGCGGGACTCGCCGAGGCCGACCTGGACAAGGCAGACCGCCGCAGGCTGCTCGGCCGGATGCTGGTGGGGCTGCGCGAGCGCGGGGTGAAGGAGGTCTTCCTGCCCCGCAAGGCGATCGGCTGGATCACCGACGCGGTGGCCGACCTCGCCCCGCACGTGCCCGTGCGCAACCTGGAGACGCTGCGCCGGCACTACCCGGGCCTGGACGACGACGCGCTGGCCGAGCGGCTCATCCGCAACGCCGCCCGCGCCGCGGCCGGGGTGGGCGCGGTGGGCGGCGGCATCGCCTCGGTGGAGTGGATGGCCCCGCCGACGCTGCTGTCGACCCCGGTGGTGCTGGCCACCGAGACGGTCGCCGTGGTGGGCATCGAGCTCAAGCTCGTCGGCGAGCTGCACGAGGTGTACGGCTACCCGGTGCTCGGCACGCCCGCACAGAAGGCGGTCAGCCTGATGCAGGCCTGGGCCGGGCACCGCGGCATCAGCCCCATGCTGCCCGGCGCGGCGGCCGCCACCGTGCTCGGCACGGCCACCCGCAAGCAGCTGCGCGACATGATCGTCAAGCGCTTCGGGCGCAGCCTGACCACGCTCGGGCCGCTGCTCACCGGCGCGGCCGTGGCCAGCTACCTCAACCGCAAGGCGACCCGGCGGCTCGGCGACGATCTGCGCCGGGACCTGTTGCTGCGGCGGGGCGGCCACCCGCCGGTGCTGCCGCCCTCAGCCTGAGCGCAGCGCCCGCGCCAGCTCCTCCGGGCGGCGCGAGCTGATCACCCAGTACGGCGTGACGTCGTCGGGGTCGTCGAGCACCACCTGCACGGCCCCGCCGACCCACGGCCGCTGGATCACGAACGCCATCGGGTCGGCGCTGGGCCCGAGCAGCTCGCGCTTGGTCTCCGCGTCCAGCGGGACGACCTGGGCCACGTGCCGCAGCGACAGCACGGCGTCGTCCACCCGCAGCTGCTCGCCGTCCACGGTGATCCGGATCCGGCCCAGCCACCACAGGCCGTAGGCCGCCAGCGGCAGCACGACCACGTACGCCACCCAGCCGCGGGGACCCGCCGCACCCAGTCCGACCTGCGCCGCGAGCACGGCGGCGGCCAGCAGGCCGGGCACCCACAGCCACCACGGGGTCGACAGGCGCTCCGTGTGCCGGGGCACAGGCCGTGCCGCACCGACCCCTGTCGGCGTTGTGCCAGAGGACGCCATACCGCTGCCTGGGTGTGTCACAGCATCGAGGGTAGGACCCGCCGGGTCCGCCGGACGCGGCAGGATAGTGGCAAGGAGACGCAGCTCCCGTCATGAGCGTGCGTCACAGCACTCCCCCCGGAGGTTTGACCGTTGTATCCCCCTGCGACCCCGCCCGTCGTGGTGCCGATCCGCCGGCTCGACCCCGACCTGCCGCTGCCGTCGTACGCCCATCCGGGGGACGCCGGCGCGGACCTGTACGCGGCCGAGGACGCCGCGATCGCGCCCGGTGAGCGCCGGCTGATCCGCACCGGCGTGGCGATAGCCCTGCCGGACGGATTCGTGGGACTCGTCCACCCGCGGTCGGGTCTGGCCGCGAAAATGGGGGTGACCGTGCTGAACGCTCCCGGCACCGTGGACGCGGGCTACCGGGGCGAGATCCTGGTCCAGCTGATCAACCACGACCGGTCGGCGACCGCCAAGATCTCGCGTGGGGACCGCATCGCGCAACTTGTCGTGCAGCGGGTGGAGCGGGCACACTTCCACGACGTCGCCGAACTGCCGGACTCCGCGCGGGGCACCGGCGGCCACGGCTCGACGGGGAACTGAGGAGGAACAGTGATCTTCTCGCGAAAGCGTGCCGCCACCGGGCGTCACGCCAAGGCGGAGGAGCCGCGCTTCGAGGACGCCCGCGCCGCGCGGCGTGCCGCGCTGCTGGGTGAGGACTACCAGCCCGAGGAGCGGCCGCAGACGCCCGCTGCGGGCGCGAACGGGTCCGCCCGTCCCCTCGGCTCGATCTTCGGCGACGACGGCCCGTACGACTTCGAGGAGGCGCCCGACGCGCCCCGCCTGGATCTGGGCAGCCTGCTGCTGCCCGCGGTCGAGGGCGTGGAGATCCGGGTGCAGGCCGGTGAGCAGGGCACGATCCAGCAGATCGCGCTCGTGCACGGCCACAACGCGCTCCAGCTCGGTGCCTTCGCCGCGCCGCGCTCCGAGGGCATCTGGGACGAGGTGCGCGAGGAGATCCGCAAGTCGCTGTTCGCCGACGGCGTGGGCGCCCAGGAGGTTCCCGGGCGCTGGGGCACCGAGCTGCGGGCCCGGCTGCGCACCCCCGAGGGCTTCAACGACCTGCGCTTCATCGGCGTCGACGGCCCGCGCTGGATGGTGCGCGCCGTGTTCCAGGGTCCCGCCGCGGTCGACCTGACCGAGGCCGGCCCGCTGGAGCAGATCCTGACCGGCCTGGCCGTACGCCGGGACGAGAGCGCCCGCCCGGTGCGGGAGGCGCTGCCGCTGCGCCTGCCGCCGGACATGGCGCAGCGCGCCGCGGCCGAGCGGGCCGCGGTCGAGGCGGCGTCCCAAGAGCCCGCCGAGCAGCCGCCCGCGTCGCAGCCCCACGGCGGCGAGCAGTACGGCCACAACCAGCTGGTGCCCGGCCGGGTGCCGCCGACGCCCGCGCCGACGCCGTTCGGCACGATGGCGCCCACCGGCACCGGCGGCTCCGGCGCGCCCGCCCCGGGCGACGCGCCGCGCCGTAAGCCCTCCCCGCGCCCGCGCCGGGACTGACCTGCCCGGGAGCGTGCTCCCGACCGGCCTTTGCTCTGCACACAAATACGCAACCGTTGCGTATTTGTGTGCAGAGCAAAGGCGGGACCGGGGTGCGGCCCGCGGGGGCGGACCGCCGGGCGGCGTACCACGTTCCTGCCCCGGGGGTGTCCCGCGGCCGGGCGCCCCGAAGTAGGCTGGCAGTTACGCGCCGACCGGGGACCTCGCCCCGGCGGGGAAGGATGAGAGCCAGGTCATGTCGACCGACCAAGCGCGACCACGGGCCAAGGGGCTGCGTGGGATGCTCCACCGCCTCACCGCCAGCGATCAGGAGCTGGAGTCGGAGGAGCTGCGCCGTGACACCGAGCTCGCCGGATGCGTCTGCGCCGACACGGTGCACCGTGGGGAACTCGTCAACGTCAGCGGCCGGCTCCGCACGGTGGTCTACACCCCGCGCACGAACCTGCCCACGCTGGAAGCCGACCTCTACGACGGCACGGATCTGATCACGCTGGTCTTCCTGGGGCGGCGGCACATCAACGGCATCGAGCCCGGACGGGGTCTGTCCGTCCGCGGCCGCGTCGCCGTGCGCGACGGCCGCAAGGTCATCTACAACCCGTACTACGAGCTGGAAGCGGCCGCGTGACGAGCGGGCCGACGACAGGCGCAGCTTCGGCGTGCGCCGCTGACAAGCACGGCGAGGAGCAGGCATGACCGAGCGCACCGAGCGCGGCGTCGACACCGCGGAGGAAGAGGAGCTTCCCCCCTTCGCCGAGCAGATGGCGCAGCAGCTGGGCGGCCTGCGCGGGATGACCGAGGCCGCGGTGCCGGTGGTCGTGTTCGTGCTCACCAACCTCCTGCTGGGGCTGCGGTTCCCGGCCGAGGAGTCCCGCATCGCGCTGCAGTGGGCGATCATCGCGTCCGCGACCGTGGCGGTGGGGGTCGCGATCATGCGGCTGGCCCAGCGCAAGCCCGTCCGGTTCGCGATCAACGGCCTGTTCGGCATCGCGCTGGGCGCCTGGATGGCCTGGGACTCCGGCAAGGAGGTCGACTTCTACCTGCCCGGCATCTGGATCATCATCGGCCAGATCGTGGTGCTGGTCGGGTCGATCCTCATCGGGCATCCGGCCGTGGGCTGGTTCTGGTCCGTGGTGGCCAACGGCGGGCGCAACGACTGGCGCGACAACGCCCGGCTGGTCCGGGTGTTCACGCAGCTCACGGCGCTGTGGGCGGCGGTGTTCGCGGTCAAGGTGGTGGTGCAGGGCAGCCTGTGGATGGCCGAGCAGGGCACCGCGCTGGGCATCGCCCGCATCGTGATGGGCACCCCGCTGTTCGCCCTGCTCCTGGTGATCACGTTCGGCGTGGTCCGCCGCGTCCGCCGCGACCAGGAGGCCAGCCCCGCCTGATCCGGCGGAGGTCAGCGGCGGCGGGAGCGGGTCTTCTCGACGCTGTCGGCGCCCAGGATGACCGAGCGGACCTGCTCTTCGACCTCGACGGTGCAGACGAAGACCAGCTCGTCGCCGGACTCGACCGGGTCGTCGGGGGTCGGCGTGAGCACCCGGCGGCCGCGCACGATGGCGACCAGCGCGCTGTCGGGCGGCAGCGGGATGTCGCGGATCGGCTGGCCGACGTGCGGCGCGTCCTCGGGCAGGGTGATCTCGACCAGGTTGGCCTCGCCCTGCCGGAACGTCATCAGCCGGACCAGGTCGCCGACGGTGACCGCCTCCTCGACCAGGGCGGCCATCAGGCGCGGCTTGGAGACGGAGACGTCCACGCCCCACTGCTCGGTGAACAGCCACTCGTTCTCGGCGCGGTTGACCCGGGCGACCACCCGCGGCACCGCGAACTCGGTCTTGGCCAGCAGCGACACCACCAGGTTGACCTTGTCGTCGCCGGTGGCGGCGACGACCACGTCGCACGCGGCGAGGTTGATCTCCTGGAGGCTGGACAGCTCGCAGGCGTCGGCGAGCACCCAGTCGGCGGCGGGCACCCGCTCCGGGCGCAGCATCCGCGGCTGCCGTTCGAGCAGCATGACCTGGTGGCCGTTCTCGATCAGCTCCTGGGCGATGGAGCGCCCGACGTTGCCGGCCCCGGCGATGGCGACGCGCATGAACAGGGTCTCCTTCTCAGACGGCGGCCGGCGGCGCGGCTGCGATCTTGGTGACGGCGTCGGCGATCTCGTCGGTGACCAGCATGAAGACCTGGTCGCCGTCCTGCAGCACGGTCGAGGCGGTGGTCAGCGTGCCGATGCCGAAGCGCATGACGAACGCCGCCCGGGTGCCGGTGGCCTCCTCCAGGGCGTGCAGCGGGTGGCCGATCCAGGCCGGGTTGACCGGGGTCTCGATGATGGCGACGGTGCTGGTGGGGTCGCGGTACAGCTCGGTGTGGCCCTCGGGCACCAGGTGGCGCACGATGCGGTCGGCGGTCCAGCGCACGGTGGCCACGGTGGGGATGCCCAGGCGCTCGTACACCTCGGCGCGGCGCTGGTCGTAGATGCGGGCCACGACGCGCTGCACGCCGAACGTCTCCCGGGCCAGCCGGGCCGAGATGATGTTGGAGTTGTCGCCGCTGGACACGGCCGCGAAGGCGTCGGCGCGCTCGATGCCGGCCTGCATGAGGACCTCGCGGTCGAAGCCCACCCCGGTCACCGTGGTGCCCGCGAAGTCGGGGGAGAGCCGCCGGAACGCGTCGGCGTCCTGGTCGATGATCGAAACGGAGTGCCCGCGCGCCTCCAGGCTGTGTGCGAGCGTCGAGCCGACCCGGCCACACCCCATGATCACAACGTGCACGTCACGCCTCCCGACAATGCCGTCGTACCGGCCATCTCAGCCTGCCATGCGCGCGGGCGGCGCGCGACATCAGCCTGCCACGTGGCACCGGACCGCGCGGCGGCGGCTCGGGCGCCGCGCCGCCACTCGTCCGACCGGGCAGGGGTGGGCCGACCGCTCGTCGTAGGCTCCCACATGTGGCGAGTCCTACCTCCCTGCTGAAGCGGTTGCTGCTCGGCAGGCCGTTCCGTTCCGACCGGCTGCAGCACACCCTGCTGCCCAAGCGCATCGCCCTCCCGATCTTCGCCTCGGACGCGCTCTCCAGCGTCGCGTACGCGCCCGGCGAGATCCTGCTGACGCTGTCGATCGCGGGTGCGGCGGCGTACGCGTACTCGCCCTGGGTGGCGCTGGCGGTCGTCGTGGTCATGCTGACCGTGGTCGCCAGTTACCGGCAGAACGTGCACGCCTACCCCTCGGGCGGCGGCGACTACGAGGTCGCCACGGTCAACCTCGGCTCCAAGGCGGGCATCGGCGTGGCCAGCGCCCTGCTGGTCGACTACGTGCTCACGGTGGCGGTGTCCATCTCCTCCGGCGTGGAGAACCTGGGCGCGGCCGTCCCGTTCATCGGCGAGCACAAGGTGTTCTGGGCGGTGGGCCTGATCGCCCTGCTGGCCGCGCTGAACCTGCGCGGTCTGCGCGAGTCGGGCCTCATGTTCGCCGTCCCGACCTACCTGTTCATGTTCGCCATGCTCGGGCTGATCGGCTGGGGCATCGTGCGGATCTTCCTGCTCGGCGAGGACCTGAAGGCGCCGAGCGCGGACCTGACCATCCTGCCCGAGCACGGGCTGCAGGTCGGCGCCACGTTCGCGTTCGGCTTCCTGCTGGTGCGCGCGTTCTCCTCCGGCTGCGCGGCGCTGACCGGCGTCGAGGCGATCTCCAACGGCGTGCCCGCGTTCAAGCCGCCGAAGTCGAAGAACGCCGCGACCACGCTGCTGCTGCTGGGCGTGCTGTCGATCATCATGATGGTCTCCATCGTGGCGCTGAGCCTGAAGACCGGGCTGCAATACGTCGAGGACCCGCAGGAGCAGATCGTCGGGGCGGGGCCGGGCTACGTGCAGCCCACCGTGACCGCGCAGCTGGCCGAGACCATCTTCGACCACTTCCCGCCCGGGTTCTACCTGGTCATCGCGGTGACGGCGCTGATCCTGGTGCTCGCGGCGAACACGGCGTTCAACGGCTTCCCGGTGCTCGGCTCGATCCTGGCGCAGGACCGCTACCTGCCGCGGCAGCTGCACACCCGCGGGGACCGGCTGGCCTTCTCCAACGGCATCATCATGCTGGCCGCGTTCGCCGCGGTGCTGGTCATCGCGTTCCAGGCGCAGACGACCCGGCTGATCCAGCTCTACATCGTGGGCGTGTTCGTGTCGTTCACGCTGTCCCAGATCGGCATGCTGCGGCACTGGAACCGGCTGCTGCGCACCGAGCGCGACCAGGCCGCGCGCCGCCGGATGAAGCGCGCTCGCGCGATCAACGGATTCGGCGCGGTGCTGACCGGATTCGTGCTGGTCCTGGTGCTGCTGACCAAGTTCACCCACGGTGCCTGGATCTCGATCGTGGCGATGGCGGTGATCTACGTGATCATGGTGGGCATCCGGCGCCACTACGACACGGTGGCCCGCGAGCTGGTGCCGTCGGAGGAGCGGCCGGTGCTGCCGGCCCGCAACCACGCGATCGTCCTGGTCAGCAAGCTGCACCTGCCCACCATGCGGGCGCTGGCGTACGCGAAGGCGACGCGGCCCGACACGCTCACCGCGCTCACCGTCAACGTCGACATCGCCGACACCCGGGCCATCCAGGCCGAATGGGAGCGGCGCGGCATCAGCGTCCCGCTGACCGTGGTCGACTCGCCGTACCGGGAGATCAGCCGCCCCATCATCGACTATGTGAAGTCGCTGCGCCGGGCCTCGCCGCGGGACGTGGTGACGGTCTACATCCCCGAGTACGTGGTCGGCCGCTGGTGGGAGCACCTGCTGCACAACCAGTCCGCGCTGCGGATCAAGGGCCGCCTGCTGTACGAGCCGGGCGTGATGGTGACCAGCGTGCCGTGGCAGCTCGCCTCGACCAGCGCCACCGACCTGGACCGGCTGGACCGGGAGCTGGTGCGCAGCCCCGCCCGCGGCCCGCGCGCGGGGGAGGAGACGTAGGTGGCCGAGCTTTACGAGGGCGACAAGGTCGAGGTCACCGTCGGTGCGGTCGCGCACGGCGGGCACTGCGTGGCCCGGCACGAGGGCCGCGTGATCTTCGTGCGGCACGCGCTGCCCGGCGAGCGGGTGGTGACCGAGATCACGGAGATTCACAAGGCGTATCTGCGCGGCGACTGCGTCGAGGTGCTGGACGCCTCCCCGGACCGGATCACCCCGCGCTGCCCGTACGCCCACGCCAACGGCTGCGGGGGCTGCGACCTGCAGCACGTCGCCCCCGCGGCGCAGCGGGGGTGGAAGACGGCGGTGGTGCGCGAGCAGCTGACCCGGCTGGGCGGCCTGGACGCGGCGGCGGTGGACGCGCTCGGGGTGACCGTCGAGGCGCTGCCGGGCGGCGACGAGGGCTGGCGCACCCGGGTGCGCTACCGCGCGGACGCGCTCGGCCGCCCCGGCCTGCTCAAACACCGCTCGAACGAGGTGGTGGCGATCAGCCGGTGCGCCATCGCGCACCCGGAGATCCAGGCGCTGGACGTGCTGGAGCGCCGGTGGCCGGACCGCGACGTGATCGACGTGGTCAAGCCGTCCGCCGGCCCGGCTCAACTGGTGCAGGAACCGCCGCAGCAGATCGAGGAGCGGGCCGCCGGGCACGCGTTCGCCATCTCGGCGGGCGGGTTCTGGCAGGTGCACCCCGCCGCCGCGGACGCGCTCACCGGTGCGGTGCGCGAGCTGCTGGCGCCCCGGCCGGGCGAGCACGCCTGGGACCTGTACGGCGGCGCCGGGCTGTTCGCCGCCTCCCTGGCCGACGCGGTCGGGGTGACCGGCGCGGTGACCATGGTCGAGTCCGCGCGTGACGGCGTCGCCGCGGCCCGGGGCAACCTGGCCGGGCTGCCGGTGCGGGTGGTCGAGGCGACCGTCGAGAAGGCGCTGCACCGCGACCGGCGGCCGAAGGAGCGGCTGCCCCGGCCGGACGTGGTCGTGCTGGACCCGCCGCGCACCGGCGCGGGGGCGGCCGTGGTGCGCGCGATCGCGGCGGCCGGTCCGCGCGCGGTGGCGTACGTCGCCTGCGACCCGGCGGCGCTGGCCCGGGACGTGCGCACGTTCCGCGACCAGGGCTGGGAGCTGCGGGCGCTGCGCGCCTTCGACCTGTTCCCGCAGACCCACCACGTCGAGTGCGTGGCCCTGCTGGCGCCCGCGGACGGCGGCCGCTGACCAGCCGTCCGGGTCACCGCCCGGGACCCGTCGCGGGCGGTGCGGGAGTGAAGGTCCCGTGAAGGGGGTGGCGCGGCGGTGATCCGCGATGCGGGCGGCCGATAGACTTCCCCAGCATGGGTAAGCGGAACGTGCGGCACACGCACCCCGGGAGTGCCGTTCGGGACGGCGAGAGCGAGGCGAAGGCATGATCGAGGGCGGGAACCTGCTGAGCACCGTACGAGGGCCGCAGGACCTCAAGACCCTGAGCCCGGAGCAGCTGACCGCGCTGGCGGCGGAGATCCGGGACTTCCTGGTCGCGAAGGTCGCCCGCACCGGCGGCCACCTCGGCCCGAACCTCGGTGTGGTGGAGCTCACGCTCGCCATGCACCGGGTCTTCGACTCCCCGGTCGACCGCTTCGTCTTCGACACCGGCCACCAGGCGTACGTGCACAAGATGGTCACCGGCCGCCTCGACGGCTTCGACGGCCTGCGCCAGCGCGGCGGCCTCACCGGCTACCCGAACCAGGCCGAGAGCGAGCACGACCTGGTCGAGAACTGCCACGCGTCGACCGCGCTCTCCTACGCCGACGGCATCGCCAAGGGCTACGCGGTGCGCGGTGAGAAGCGGCACACCGTCGCGGTCGTCGGCGACGGCGCGCTGACCGGCGGCATGTGCTGGGAGGCGCTGAACAACATCGCCGCCACCGACAACCCGCTGGTGATCATCGTCAACGACAACGGGCGCTCGTACGCGCCCACCATCGGCGGCCTCGCCGACCACCTGGCCACGCTGCGCCTCAACCCGGGCTACGAGAAGGTTCTCGACCTGGTCAAGGACGCGCTGGAGAAGACTCCGCTGGTCGGCAAGCCGCTGTTCGACGCGCTGCACGCGGTCAAGAAGGGCATCAAGGACGCGGTCGCCCCGCAGGCGCTGTTCGAGGACCTCGGCCTGAAGTACATCGGGCCGGTGGACGGACACGACCAGGAGGCGCTGGAGTCGGCGCTGCTGCGTGCCAAGCGCTTCGGCGGCCCGGTCATCGTGCACGCGGTCACCGCGAAGGGCTACGGCTACCAGCCGGCCCTCGACGACGAGGCCGACCGGCTGCACGCGCCGAGCGCGTTCGACCCGGAGACCGGCCGGCTGCTGGCCGCGCCCAGCCTGAAGTGGACCAACGTGTTCGCCGACGAGCTGGTCGCGATCGCGGGCGAGCGGCCGGACGTGGTGGGCATCACCGCGGCCATGCCCGAGTCCACCGGCATCGACAAGCTCGCCGCGGCGTTCCCGGACCGGGCGTACGACGTCGGCATCGCCGAGCAGCACGCCACCACCTCGGCGGCGGGCCTGGCGCTGGCCGGCCTGCACCCGGTGGTCGCGGTCTACGCCACCTTCCTCAACCGCGCCTTCGACCAGGTGCTGCTCGACGTGGCGCTGCACAAGCTGCCGGTGACGTTCGTGCTGGACCGGGCCGGCATCACCGGCCCCGACGGGCCCAGCCACTACGGCATCTGGGACATGTCCGTGTTCGGCGTGGTGCCGGGCCTGCGGGTGGCCGCCCCGCGCGACGCGGAGACGCTGCGCGAGGAGCTGCGCGAGGCGATCGGCATCACCGACGGCCCGACCATCGTGCGCTTCCCGACCGGCTCGGTCCCGGCGGCGCTGCCCGCGCTGCGCCGGGTCGGCGGCCAGGACGGGCTGGGCGGCATGGACGTGCTGGCCGAGGCCGAGCGCAAGGACGTGCTGCTGGTCTCGGTGGGCGCGTTCGCGCACCTGTCCGTCCAGGTGGCCGCGAAGCTGGCCGAGCGCGGCTTCGGGGTGACCGTGGTCGACCCGCGCTGGGTGCGCCCGGTCCCGGTCGACGTGGTGGCCCTGGCTCGCGAGCACAAGCTGGTGGTGACGCTGGAGGACGGCGTGCGCGCCGGCGGCGTCGGCGACGCGGTCTCCAAGCTGCTGCGCGACAACGAGGTGGACGTGCCGCTGCGCGACCTCGGCGTGCCGTCGCAGTGGCTGGACCACGGCACCCGCGCCGAGATCCTGGCCGAGATCGGCCTCACCGCACCGGAGATCACCGAGCGGGTCACCAAGTGGGCCGCGGCGGTCACCGCCCCGGCCGAGGCTCCGCTGGTCAGCTCCGTCCGTAGCTGATCACTTCGCACGATCAGGGCTCCCGCCACTCCGGCGGGAGCCCTGATCGTTTCCGGGCCGGGCGCTGACAACCGGGCGGGTGTTCCGGCGCGTCCACCACGCGAAGCCACCGGCCGCGACGGTGCCGCCGCTGTACGGCCCCGCGCGCCGGTATGTCGCGTGAGGTGGTGCGGGCGTGGCACGTCGTGCGCCGGAGGACGCTCCGGAGCTGTTCATCGACCTCGGCGTGCTGCCCGGCGAGGAGCCGGCCGAGGACGGCGGCCCGGCCCTGCCGCACGGGCCGTTCCGGTGGAGCCGCCGGATCGCCGTCGCGCTCGCCGTCGCCGCCGTGCTGGGCGGCGTGACCGCGGCGGTGCCCGACCCCCGTCCCCGGCTGTCCGCGCTGGCGGTGCTGGACGGCAAGGGCACGCAGGTGCAGGTCCTGGACGACGAGCTGGTGGTGGTGCTCGGCCCGGACGGCGCCACGGCGTACGAGACGGCGGGCTGGCGGCAGCGGTGGCAGGTGGCCGCCACGGATCTGGTGCACGCCGCCGCGTTCGGCGACGTCGTGCTGCTGCGCTCGGGCGGCTCCGAGAACGGCGGCTGGCTCGGCTGGCCCGCCGGACAGACCACGGCGGTGGACCGGACCACGGGGCAGACGCTCTGGCGCACCCAGCGCTATGTGGAACCGGCGGGCGACCTGCTGGTCAGCTACTCTCCCGAGGGCAGTCAGCCCGACGTGGAGATCCGCGACCCGCGCCGCTACGACCTGCGCTGGCGGCTGCCCGCGAGCCGGGTGTGGGTGTACGACGTGCGGCGCGACGCGGTGTGGCGGCTGGCCGCCGACGGCGCGGTCGTCGAGCACGACCTGCACACCGGCGCGGTACGCCGCACGCTGCGCCCCCGCCTGCCCGCCGCGAAGTACGTCAACATCGTGCTCAGCCGCGAGGCGGTGGGCTTCGAGGGCTACGAGGACAACGGCAGGCCGGAGCAGCGCGGCGTGCTCTGGTACGACGCGAAGACCTTCGCGCAGGTCACCGGCGCGCGCCAGTGGGTCTGGGAGAGCGACTGCGGCGGCGGCCTGTCCTGCGCGTACACGGCCGGGGACGGCCGGGCCTTCCTCATCGACCCGGTCACCGGCGAGCCGGTGCGCAGCCTGCCCGAGGAGGAGTTCGTGCCCAGCCCGGCCGGGCTGCTCCTGGTGGGCTCGCCGGACCTGGGCTTCATCACCCGGCGGGTGCTGGCCCGGCTCGAACCCGCCACCGGGCGGCGGCTGACCGACCTGGCGGGCTGGCACGCGCTCAGCGACGACGGCACCCCGGTGCGGGTGCTCGGCCGCACCGGTGCGCGCCAGGGCACGACCTACCTGACGGAGCTGGCCGAGGACGGGCCGCACCGGCTCGGCGAGGTGCCGTACCTGCTGCGCTCCTGCGGTCTGGCGGGCGCGGCGCTCGTCTGCACCACCATGTCCGGCGACATCGCGGTCTGGGGGATCGGGCGGGAACGGCCATGACCGCCGCGCCCGGCGCCGTGATCGACCTGGGCGCGGACTGGGCCGCCCCGGCGGACCCGGCCCCGGCCGAGCCCCGCCGGTGGGGCACCCGCCTGGCCGTGGGCCTGGCCCTGGCGGCGCTGCTCGGGACGGCGGCCGCGGACACCCTGCCGCCCGGACCGCGCCTGGTCGAGCTCGCCCGGTGGCACGAGCCGGGCGCCGTGGTGGCCGCCGCGGGCCCGGATACCTTCCTGGTCGCCGCCTCCGGCGAGATCTCCGCGTACGACGCCACGGACGGGCACCGGCTGTGGCGCGCCCCCGGCGGCGCCTTCGACTGGACCGCCGCGGTCGCCGGGGACGTCCAGCTGATCGCCTTCACCCTGCCCGAGACGGTGACCGATCCGCCCCTGATCGGCTACGACGACGTGCTCGCGGTGGACCGGCGCTCCGGAGTGGTCCGCTGGCGGAACACGGCCGCGCTGGAGCCGGTGGGCGGGGTGCTGGTGAGCCGCACCGGCGACCTCGGGCTGCCGGAGGTGACGGTGCACGACCCGGTCACGTTCGCGGTGCGCTGGCGGGCCCCGGCGGCGCTCGCCGCCGAGGCAGACCCGTGGGCCGGGGCGTTGTGGCGGCTCACCGTGCACGGTGACCTGGTCGAGCACGACCTGGTCTCGGGTGCGGTGCGCCGCAGCGTACGGCTGCCCGGCACGCCGGACGAGGGGGCGGCGATCCTGCCCACCCGGCACGCCGTCGGGCTGACCGGGCAGCGGTGGGACGGGCGGGCCGGGCCGGTGGCGGTGCGCAGCTGGTACGACCGGCAGCGCCTGGCTCCCGTGGCGGGCGAGAACCGGTGGGCCCGGGAGACCGACTGCGGCGGCGGCCTGCTGTGCGCCCTGCCCGCGGAGGAGGGCGCCGCCTTCCTCATCGACGCGGCGACCGGGGAGCCGGTCCGCGCGCTGCCCGGCGACATGTTCCTGACCAGCCCCGGCGGCCCGGTGGTGGTCGACCGCGCGAACGCCGTGCTCACCGCCCGGCTCGACCCGGCGACCGGGGCGCGGGTGGCCGACGTGGCGGGCTGGGAGCCGCTGGCGACCCGGAACGTGCACGTCCGCTTCGCCGCGCGGACCGACTCGCCGACGCGGAGCACGTACCTGGCCGAGCTGACGCCGGACGGCCTGCGGCGGCTCGGCCGGGTGCCCGGCGTGGTGCTGCGCTGCGATGTCCTGCCCGGCCTGCTGGCCTGCACCACGGTCGGCGACGACGTGGTGCTCTGGCGCGTGGCGGAGGCGTAGCCACCAGCCGGGCCTGGCCGGTGCAGGTGCTGGTGCGCGGCCCGCCGCCGGAGCGGTGCACCGCGATCGCGCCCAGGCCGTCCGGTGGTGGCGGAGTCGGCCGCCCGCGTGGGACGGTGTGCCTTCGCGCAGCGGGCGCCGGCCTGTTCGGTGGGGGACGGGCTGACCCTGTGGCGGTGGGACGCCTGACCCGGTGACGGGGCGGAGGGTTGCGATGGCTGTGCTCATCGATCTCGGCGATCCGCGCGGGCTCGACGACGAGCCCGAGGCGGGGCCGCTCGTGTCGCGTGCCGCGCGGCGGGGCGCGGCGCTGGTCGCCGTGGTGCTGGCCGGGCTGCTCGGCCTCGGCGGGTCGGCGGTCGTGCCCCCGCCGCCGCTGGTGCTGGTCGCCCACTTCGACCCGCCGGTGACCGGGCCGGTGGTGCTCAGCGGGGACCTGGCGCTGGCGCTGGAGCGGCGGGACGGCGGCCGGGCCCTGCTGGCGATCGACGGCGGCGCGGTGCGCTGGCGGCTGCCGCTGGAGGGGCTGTCCACCGAGGTGTTCAGCGCGGTCCGGGCGGGACGGACGCTGCTGGTGACACTGATCGACAGCGCGGCGCCGGCGGAGATGTGGACCACGTACGCGGTCGAGCCGGACACCGGGACGGCGCTGTGGCAGGCCCGGGCGATGCTGCTGGGCGTCGCCCCGCGCGCGGCGGAGTGGACGGCGGTGCTGGGCGGCGGCGCGGAGCGGGAGTGGCTCGGGGGCCGGGACGTGGCCAGCGGCCGCGAGCTGTGGCGGCGTGCGATGTCGGCGCCGCAGGGGTGGACCCCCTACCGGGTCGGGCCCGACCTGGCCGGCCTGGTGCTGTTCGAGACGGCTGGACGGCCGCAGGCCAGGCTGCTGACCCCGGACGGCGTCCTGGGCGAGCCGCGACCGCTGCCCACCGGCACCGAGGGTATGCAGGTGGCCGCGAACCTGGTGGTGGCGGCGTACGAGCGGGACGGCGCGCGCCGGATCGCCGCGCTGCGGCTGCCCGCGCTGGAGCCGGTGTGGGACGTGGCCCACCCGGTCGGCGGCTACCCGTACTACGTGGAGGACTGCGCGCCGATGGTGTGCGTGACCGACTCGGACCGGGTCTGGGTGCTCGATCCCGCCGACGGCGCGGCGCGCTGGCAGGGGCAGGTGGGCGGCTCCTACGCGCTGGCGCCGGGGGTGCTGGTGTCCAACGTCAACGAGCGTCCCCGGTACGGCGTGCTGCGGGACACCGTGACCGGCCGCGTGCTGCTGCGGCTGGCCGACTGGAGCGTGATCGAGCACGACGGCCGGTCGGTGCTGCTGGCGTACGTCGGCGACGACCGTACCTGGTTCGGCGCGGCCGAGCCGGCCGGGTCCGGGCGGCCGCGGGTGCTCGGCGTCGGCGGGCCCACCCTGGACCGCTGCTGGGCGGACACGCGCGGGACCGCCGACGCGGGCCTGGTGGTGTGCCAGGCGCTGCTCGGCGGCCTGGACGTGTACCGCTACACCCGGTGACCGGGCCGGGTCACCAGTTGGCCTGCACCGGCGGCGCCGGCAGCGGCACCGACGCCGGGTGGATCACGTAGACGACGCCCCGGCTGCTGTTCAGCCAGGCGGCCTCCCACTCGGCCCGGCCGACGGGCTTGCGCACCTGGTCGTTGCTGGGCGAGTTCGGGTCGTTGAGCACCGGGTCGCCGCTGGAGGTGAAGCCGGCGAGCACCATCAGGTGGCCTTTGGTGCCGTAATCCAGGCCGGGGACCTCGCCCTTGCGGTAGGACGCCGAGGCGATGAGCGGGATGCCCGCCGCGATGAACCGTTCGGCCTCGTTCAGCGAGCGCAGCCGGGTGACGAACCCGCGCAGCCCGAACCGGCCCGCGTACGCCGTGTTGAACGGCCAGTTGCCGCAGCCGTCGAAGTCGTGGTCGTAGGTGTGCGAGGCGGCGTAGTCCACCCACGGGTCGGCGTAGCCGGGGTCGACCCAGGAGTAGTCCGCCGGGCCGGGGCCGGTGCCCCAGTAGGCCAGCACCATCGCGGTCGAGGTGGGCGAGCACCAGGCCTCGCCGCCGCCGTTCCACTGCGGGTACTCCCCGGCGTGGATCTCCTGCGAGTACGCCGGCACGTCGAGCACCAGCCCCTGCGCCGCGAGCGGGAGGCTCGGGGCGAGTTCACCGGGCGCGGGCAGGGCCGAGGCCGCCGCGCCGAGGCTGTGCAGCACCGGGACGTCCGTGCTGCCCGCCGGGCGCAGCAGGGTCACCCGCAGCCGCCAGGACGTCAGCGCGCGGCCCGGGGCCGCCCGGAACAGGTCGGCGTTCACGTCGCCGTCGGCGTCGCCCTGGCCGCGCAGCGAGGTGCGCCGGAAGGCCGTGTCGTCGGCGGCCCAGTCGCCCATCCGGTACCACTTGGTGGTGGTGCCCGCCGCGGTCTCGCCGGACAGCTCGACGCGCAGGAAGCTGCCGCCGGGTGTGGCCGCGGTCCAGGAGGGGATCAGCTCGGTGGCGGGGAAGCCGCCGCTGCTGCGCGGGCCGGTCCAGGTCGCGGTCTCGTACTCGGCGGTGGTGCCGGAGCGGGGGTCGGTGTGCGTCAGCGTGCCGGTGGGGGCGGCGAACGCCAGCCCCCCGGTGCCCGCGAAGACCCCGCTGCCGCTGCCCTCGGCCCAGCGCTGCGGCGTGTCCCAGCGGTGGAACGCGACGTCCCGCCCGGCCGGGGTGGTGCCGCCTGATGCGCCGCCGCCCGGCGCCGTGACGGACGCGCCCTCGGCGACCGCGCCGGCCGCCGAACGCAGTGCGTCACGTCGATCCATCAGTGCCTCCGTATCTTGGCGATTCTCTGCATTGAGCGTCATATAGCCGAAGATTTTTTGCAATGGCCTGGGGGCTCTATCTTCGTGGGCGGAGACAGGCCGCGAGAGAGGGTGGAGACGTGCGGGTGCTGGTGGTGGAGGACGAGCGGCATCTGGCCGACGCGATCGCCCGCGGTCTGCGGCGGCACGGTCTGGCGGTGGACGTCGCCTACGACGGCAGCACCGGGCACGAGATGGCGTTCGTCACCCGGTACGACGTGGTGGTGCTGGACCGGGACCTGCCCGGCATGCACGGCGACCAGCTCTGCGCCGAGCTGGTCGGCTCCGGTGCGCTGACGCGGGTGCTGATGCTGACCGCCAGCGGCAGCGTCGCCGAGCGGGTCGAGGGCCTGCGGCTGGGTGCCGACGACTACCTGCCCAAGCCCTTCGCGTTCGACGAGCTGGTGGCTCGGGTGCAGGCGCTCGGGCGGCGCGCCACCCCGGTCACCCCGCCCGTGCTCAAGGCCGCCGACCTGGAGCTGGACCCCGCCAAACGGTCCGTGACCCGGGCCGGCACCCTGATCGACCTGACCAACAAGGAGTTCGGGGTGCTGGAGGAGCTGCTGCGGGCGCGCGGCGGCGTCGTCTCCACCGAGGAGCTGCTGGAGCGGGTCTGGGACGCCAACACCGACCCGTTCACCACGATAGTGCGGGTGACCATGCGTACGCTGCGCATGAAGATCGGGCAGCCGGGCCTCATCGAGACCCTGGTCGGCGCCGGCTACCGCATCCCGGCCGCGGGGGAGGATCACGCGTGATCTCCCGTCCGGTCCGGGTGCCCGCCCGCCGCGGCCTGCGCCCCACCCTCCGCCTGCGGCTCACCCTGCTCAACGGGGTGCTCCTGCTCGGCGCGGGCGCCCTGCTGATGCTGGTCGCCTGGCTCGTCGTCAGCGCAGCCCTGCACCCCGCCGACGAGCTGGCCGCGGGCACCGTCGTGCGGCTGGCCGACGGCCGCCAGCTGGACGTGCGCGCCTGGCAGGAGGCGCTGCTCGCCGCCGCGCAGACCGAGCTGACCGCGAAGGGCCTGGTCGCCGTGGTGGCGATCAGCATCGTGGGCGTCATCGGCGCGTACGCCGTCGTGGGCCGCGCGCTGCGGCCGCTGCACCACGTCACCGCCACCGCCCGCCGCCTCGGCGGGGAGACGCTCGACCAGCGCATCCGCTACACCGGCGCCGACGACGAGGTCGCCGAACTGGCCGACACCTTCGACGCGATGCTGGACCGGCTCGGCGCCGCGTTCACCGCCCAGCACCGCTTCGTCGCCAACGCCTCGCACGAGCTGCGCACGCCGCTCGCGGTCATGCGTACCGAGATCGACGTGACCCTGTCCGACCCCGAGGCGAACGTCGCCGAGCTGCGCCGGATGGCCACCGTCGTGCGTGACGCCTCCGAGCGCGCCAACGCGCTGGTCGACGCGCTGCTCATGCTGGCCCGCAGCGAGGGCCGCACCGGCCTGCGCCGCGAGCCGGTGGACCTGGGCACCGGCGTGGTGAGCGCGCTGTCCGCGATGGACCACGAGGTCCGCCGCACCAAGCTGTCGGTCAGCACCGAGCTGCGCCCGGCGCCGGTCATCGGCGACCCGAGCCTGCTCGACCGGCTCGCGGGCAACCTGATCGAGAACGCGGTCCGCTACAACCATCTCGGCGGCCGCATCTGGGTGGAGAGCCGGCACGACGGTGAGTATGCCCGGCTGATGGTGGGCAACACCGGGTTCACCGTGGACCAGGTGGACGTGTCCGGCCTGTTCGAGCCGTTCCGGCGGGGCGGCCGGGAACGCACCGGCGCCAGGGGCTCCGGCCTCGGGCTGTCCATCGTGAAGGCCGTGTGTACCGCGCACGGCGGCACGGTCGGCGCGGTGGCGCTGCCCGGTGGTGGCATGGAGGTCACCATCGCCCTCCCCCTAGCATCGGAGCAATGACGTCTTCGATCCGGCATATCACCGTGGACTGCTCCGATCCATACGCCCTGGCGGGTTTCTGGAGCGAGGTGACCGGGCACCCGCGCCATCCCGACGACAAGCCCGAGGACACCGCGGCGCTGCTGATGTCGCCCGACGACGCACCCGACCTGCTGTTCATCGCCGTGCCGGACGCCAAGAGCGTGAAGAACCGCCTGCACCTCGACCTGCAGCCGACCGACCGCAGCCGGGACGAGGAGATCGAGCGGCTGCTGGGCATCGGCGCGACCCTCGTCGCCGACCTGCGCAACCCTGACGGCACCGGCTGGGCGGTGCTGGCCGACCCGGAGGGCAACGAGTTCTGCGTCGAGCGCTCCGCCGCCGAACGCGCCACCGCCGACGTCTGACGGGCAGCACTCCGGCGGGGACGGCCGCCGCCGGAGTGCCTCCGTACGCGCAAGCTGGTATCGTTTAAAGCCTGAGGTGATATCAAGATTGTTTAGGAGGCCGTCGTGCGAACCGTGATCAATCTTGACGACGACGCCTGCGTCGAGGTGATGGAGCTGCTCGGCGTGCGGACCAAGACCGATGCGGTCAACGCCGCGCTGCGCGACGTGCTGCGCCGGCGGCGGTTGCAGACGCTGCTGGCGGAGACCGCGGACATACCCGTCATCGCCGATCCTGAGGAGCACTATCGCGCCGCAGGCCGGTGACCGGTGGCGGCGATCCGATACCCGTTCCCGATCTACCTGGTGGACACCTCGGTCTGGGCGCGGCGCACCCTGCCGCCGGTGGCCGATTCCCTGGCCGAGCTGACCCGCTCCGGCGAGCTGGGCACGTGTGCGCTGCTCGTGGCCGAGGTCTGCTACAGCGCACGCAACGCCGACGAGTACCGGCGCCTGCGCGAGCTGCTCGACGCGACGATCATGCTCAACGGCGACGACGTGGTCGAGGAGAAGGCGCTGGCCGCGCAGGCCGCGCTGGCGTCGTCCGGGCAGCACCGCACCTCCGTGGTGGACCTGTTCGTGGCCGCTGTGGCGGCCGCCCACGACGCGGTGGTCCTGCACTACGACAGCGACTACGAACGCATCTGCGACGCGGTGGGCGCCCGCGCCCGCTGGGTGGTGCCCCGCGGCTCGGTCGCCTGAGCCGCCGCCTGCGAAGATCGCCGTTTCGTGTCGAAACCTGGGCTCTCACCCGAGGTTGTGACACGAAACGGCGATCTTCGCGCGCGCCTCGCGAGGCCGCGCTCAGCGGAAGGTGCGGCCCGTCACGGCGCTGGAGACTCCGGCGCGGTCCAGGTACGGGGTGATGCCGCCCAGGTGGAACGGCCAGCCCGCGCCCAGGATCATGCACAGGTCGATGTCGGCGGCCTCGGCCACCACGCCCTCGTCCAGCATGAGCCGGATCTCCTGCGCCAGCGCGGCGAGCGCCTTCCCGCGCACCTCCTCCGCGGTCAGCGGGGCGTCGCCCTGCACGAGCAGCGCCTCGACCTCGGGGTTGAGCCGCTCGTCGACCAGCAGCGGCAGGCCCGACTTGGCGATCGCTGCCAGGTTCGGGCTGGCCGAGAAGCGGTCCGGGAACGCCTCGTGCAGCGTGCCGCCGACGTGCGCGGCGACGGCCGGGCCGACCAGGGAGAGCAGCGCCATCGGCCGCATCGGCAGGCCCAGCGGGTCCAGTGCGCGGTCGGCGGTCTTGATCGGGGTGCCCGCGTCCACGGCGCTCCAGATCTCGCCCAGGAAGCGCGTGAGGATCCGGTTGACCACGAACGCCGGCGCGTCCTTGACCAGCACGCAGCTCTTCTTCAGCTGCCTGCCGACCGCGAACGCGGTGGCCAGCGTGGCGTCGTCGGTGGCGGCGCCGCGCACGATCTCCAGCAGCGGCATCATGGCGACCGGGTTGAAGAAGTGGAAGCCCACCACCCGCTCCGGGTGCGCCAGGTCGGCGGCCATCGCGGTGACCGACAGCGAGGAGGTGTTGGTGGCCAGCACCGCCTCCGGCTTGACGATCTGCTCCAGCTCGGCCCAGACCTTCTTCTTGACCGACAGCTCCTCGAACACGGCCTCGATGACGAAGTCGGCGTCGGCGAAGACGGACTTGTCGACCGAGCCGCTGACCAGGCCGCGCAGCTTGGCCGCGGTGCCCGTGGACATGCGGCCCTTCGCGACCGCCTTGTCGATCTCGGCGTGCACGTACCCGACGCCCTTGTCCACCCGGGCCTGGTCGAGGTCGGTCAGCACGACCGGGACCTCCAGGCGCTTGGCGAACAGCAGCGCGAGCTGCGAGGCCATCAGGCCCGCGCCGACGATGCCGACCTTGGTGACCTTGCGGGCCAGGCTCTTGTCCGGCGCGCCGGCCGGGCGCTTGGCCCGCCGCTGCACCAGGTCGAAGGCGTAGAGGCCGCTGTGCAGTTCCGGGGTGACCGCGAGGTCGGCCAGGGCCTGGATCTCGGTCTCGATGCCCTCGGCGGTGACCCCGTTCTTGGCCAGGGTCAGCAGGTCGAGCGCCTTCGAGGCGGCCGGGACCGCGCCGTGCAGGCGCTTGTCCAGCTCGGTGCGGGCGAAGCCGACCACGGCGTCCCACATCTCCGAGCGGTCCACCTCGGGCCGGTTCACGGTGACGGTGCCGTTGACGACGCCCGCGGCCCACTCCAGCGAGCGCTCCAGGAAGTCGGCGGGCTCCAGCAGCGCGTCCGCGATGCCCATCTCGAAGGCCTGCTTGGGCTTGAGCATCTTGTTCATCATCAGCGGGTTCTGCACCACGACCTGGGCCGCGGGCACGATGCCGACGATGTTCGGCAGCAGCTGCGAGCCGCCCCAGCCGGGGATCAGGCCCAGCGACACCTCGGGCAGCGCCAGCGCCGCCGCGCCCTGCGACAGGGTGCGGTAGTGGCAGTGCAGCGCCACCTCCAGGCCACCGCCCATGGCCGCGCCGTTGACGAACGCGAACGTCGGCACGCTGCTCTCGCGCAGCTTCGCGAAGGTGGCGTGGCCCAGCCGTCCGATCTGGACGACCTGCTCGCGCGAGGTCATCGCGGCGAAGCCGGTCAGGTCCGCGCCGACGCAGAAGATGTACGGCTTGCCGGTGACCGCGATGAACGACGGCGACGCGGCCTGCGCCTCGTCGATCGCCTGCGAGAGCGAGGTCAGGCCCTCCCGGCCGAAGGTGTTCGGCTTGGTGTGGTCCAGGCCGTTGTCCAGCGTGATCAGCGCGGCCGGCCTGTCCAGCCCCGGTACGGCGATCAGCCGCAGCTTGGCGTGAGTGACGATCTCGCTCACTTGTCGCCCTCCCAGTTCGGGTTCTCCCAGATGACGGTCCCGCCCATGCCGATGCCGATGCACATGGCGGTCAGGCCGTAGCGCACCTCGGGGTGCTCGGCGAAGTGGCGCGACAGCTGCGTCATCAGCCGTACGCCGGAGGAGGCCAGCGGGTGGCCCACGGCGATCGCGCCGCCCCACGGGTTGACCCGCGGGTCGTCGTCGGCGATGCCGAAGTGGTCCAGGAACGCCAGCACCTGCACCGCGAACGCCTCGTTCAGCTCGAACAGGCCGATGTCGTCGATGGTCAGCCCGGCCAGGCGCAGCGCGCGCTCGGTGGACGGGATCGGGCCGACGCCCATCACCTCGGGCTCGACGCCGACGAAGCCGTACGACACCAGGCGCATGCCGATGGGCAGGCCCAGCTCGCGGGCCACGTCCTCGGCGGCGAGCAGGCAGCTCGTGGCGCCGTCGTTCAGGCCGGCCGCGTTGCCCGCGGTGACCTTGCCGTGCGGGCGGAACGGGGTCTTCAGGCTGGCGAGCTTCTCCATGCTGGTCTCGCGCGGCGCCTCGTCGGTGGTGGCCAGGCCCCAGCCGGTCTCCGGGTCGCGGGTGGCGACGGTGACCAGGTCGCCCTGCAGCTTGCCGGCGGCGTACGCGGCGGCGGTCTTGCGCTGGCTGGCCAGGCCGAACGCGTCGGCCCGCTCCTTGGTCAGCTGCGGGAGCCGGTCGTGCAGGTTCTCCGCGGTGGCGCCCATGACCAGCGCCGACGGGTCGACGATCTTCTCGGCGAGGAAGCGCGGGTTGGGGTCGACGCCCTCGCCCATCGGGTGGCGGCCCATGTGCTCGACGCCGCCCGCGATCGCGACGTCGTACGCCCCGACGGCGATGCCGGAGGCGACCGTGGTGACCGCCGTCATCGCGCCCGCGCACATCCGGTCGATCGCGTAGCCGGGCACCGTCTTGGGCAGGCCCGCCAGCAGCGCGGCGGTGCGGCCGATGGTCAGGCCCTGGTCGCCGATCTGGGTGGTGGCCGCGATGGCCACCTCGTCGACGCGCTCCGGCGGCAGCTGCGGGTTGCGGCGCAGCAGCTCGCGGATGCAGCGGACGACGAGATCGTCGGCGCGGGTGTTCGCGTAGATGCCTCCGTTCGCCTTGCCGAACGGGGTGCGCACGCCGTCGACGAAGACGACGTCGCGTACTTGACGGGGCACGGTCTGCCTCCTTGCAGTTAGGGAGCTGATCCGGATGCTACTCGTGAGTAACTAGATCAGTGAAGAGACCGGCTGTGGCTTGACTCACAAGCCCGTGTTGCCCCTGTGTAGAAGACCGACACACGTGATCCCCATCCGGCGGTCGCAGCGCAACGGCTCGACCACGGCGCACCGTGACCGCGTCGATCCGGCTGCCGCTCGTCGGCGCGGAGGCACAGACCAGCGCAGCGATCGACTTCGACCCGGCAGGGGTCCGGCTCAGGAGCCGTCGCCGGGCGTCTGCTCAGCCTCCTCGTCCGTCTCCTCCGCCGGGGGCGGGGCGATCAGCGCCTGAGCCAGCTCGGCCGCGAGCAGCCCGCACTGCCAGGGTCGGGCGCCGAAGCCGCGGAGCACCTCGGTGACCGTGTCGGCGTCCGGCTCCACCGGCGGCTCCCAGGCCAGTCGGCGTACGAAGTCGGGGGTGATCAGGTTCTCCGGGGGCAGGTGGTGCTCCTCGGCGGTCCTGGTCACCACCTCCTTGCAGCGGGCCAGGCGCGCGGCCGCCTCCGGGTCCTTGTCCGCCCAGCGGTGCGGCGGGGGCGGGCCGTCGAACTGCGGCGTCGTCGGCAGCGCGTCGTCGGGCAGGCCGCGCGCGTCCTCCAGCGCCTCCAGCCAGGTCGCCGCGAGCCGGCGCACCGAGCGCCCGCCGAAGCCGGGCAGCAGCAGCAGCTCGCGCTCGGTCTTCGGGTTCATCTCGGCCGCCGCGACGATCGCCGCGTCGGGCAGCACCCGGCCGGGCGCCGTGTCCCGGCGCACCGCGATGGCGTCCCGGGCGTACCACAGCGACCGCACCCGGGCCTGGGCGCGCGCGCCGCGCACCCGGTGCATGCCGGAGGTGCGCCGCCACGGGTCGGTGCGCTGCCGGGGCGGCCGGGCGCCCCCGGAGACCAGCGCGGCGAACTCCTCGGCGGCCCACTCGGACTTGCCCTGCCGGGCCAGCTCCACGTCGAGCGCGTCGCGCAGCTCCACGAGCAGCTCCACGTCGAGCGCGGCGTAGGTCAGCCAGTCGTGCGGCAGCGGCCGGGTCGACCAGTCGGCTGCCGAATGATGCTTCTCCAGGGTGCGGCCGAGTAGCTGTTCGGTCAGCGCGGCGAGCCCGACCCGCTCGAAGTCGGCCAGCCGGGCGGCCAATTCCGTATCGAAGAGACGGCGTGGTCTCAGCCCCACCTCGGCCAGGCACGGCAGGTCCTGGCTGGCCGCGTGGAGCACCCACTCGGTGTCGGCCAGTGCATCGTCCAAAGCCGACAGGTCGGGCAGCGGCACGGGGTCGATCAGGGCCGTGCCGGCCCCCTTGCGGCGCAGCTGGACCAGGTATGCGCGCTGGCTGTAGCGGAAGCCGGAGGCCCGTTCGGCGTCCACCGCGACCGGGCCGGTGCCCGCGGCGAAACGGGCCACCACCTCGGCGAGCCCGGCAGGTGTGTCGACCGGGGCAGGGGTGCCGTCGGCCGGCTCGGTCAGCAGCCTCGGTCCCGCGCCGTTCGTCGTCCCGTCCGGCGCCACCTCGCCCGTCGGCGTGCGGTGGCGGGTCCGACGGCGCAGGGGTGCGTCCTCGTCGGTCATGGTCACACCGTACGGCCAGGCACCCGGGGTTGGCGGCAGCACCCCGGTATGGCGCGTCGGTGGAGGTTTCATACAGGCCCGCAAACAGGGATGTTGGGATTCGCCGTCACCGAGTATGTTGTGCCAGCCGCTCGGACCTGGGCGGTGCCACGGGGAGGAAACGCCATGACCACGGGTCCCGAACCCGCCATGCCCGCCGCCGGACCGGCCGTGCCCGCCGCCGTGCCCGCGGTGCCGCAGGCTCCACCGGCCGCCGCGGTGATCCCGCAGCAGGCGGTGCCCGGACCCTTCCCGCCCGCGCCCGGCCCGATGGCGGGCCCGTTCCCGCCCGCCGCCCCGCAGCCCTGGCCGCACCCGCAGGCGGTCCCGCCGCACGCGGTCCCGCCGCACCCGCAGGCGGCCCCAGCGCACCCGCAGGCCCTCCCGCCACACCTGGCGGCGCACGCCGCGCCGCCGTACCCGGTGCCGCCGCACGCCATGCTGCCCGCCGGTCACCTCCCGCCGGGCCAGCCGCCGGCCGCGCGTCCCGGGCTGCTGCGCCGCCTGGTGCGGCCCGGCGCGCTGATCGCCGCCCTGCTGGCCGTCCTGGTCGGGCTGGTCGCCTGGCAGACCGTGCGCATCGAGCAGCTCGGCGGGGCGCTGGAGCGGGCGGACGACCGGCTGAGCAGGCTGCAGCAGGAGGACAAGGGCCGCCTCGACGCGGCCGAGTCGCGGCTCGGCGAGCTGGAGAAGGAGGTCGGCGGCGCGTTCAATGTGGAGAAGGTCGCCGCGGCCGTGCTGCCCAGCGTGTTCCGGGTCGAGGCGGGCCGCTCCATCGGCACCGCGTTCGCGGTCGGGCCGCAGGCCGCCGACGGCGGCACCAACCTCTTCACCAACTACCACGTGGTCGAGGAGGTCTGGAAGAAGGGCGGCCGGACCGCCGAGATCACCCGCGCCGGGCAGCGCTTCAACGTCAAGATCGTCCGCGTCGACAAGGTCCGCGACGTGGCCCACCTGCACACCACGGCGAAGTTCAAGGGGCTGACCGTGGCCGCGGTCGCGGCCAAGCCCGGCCAGCAGGTCATCGCCGTCGGCGCGCCGCTGGGCCTGACCGACACCGTGACCAGCGGCGTCATCAGCGCCATCCGGGAGACCGGCTACGAGGAGGGCCCGATGGTGCAGTTCGACGCCGCCATCAACCCCGGCAACTCGGGCGGCCCGGTCATCAACGGCCAGCAGGAGGTCGTCGGGATCGCCGTCGCCGGATACCTCGAAGCCGAGGGCCTCGGGCTCGCCATCCCGATCGCCGACGCCTGCAAGAGCATCGACATCTGCTGACCGGAACCCCTTTCCGGCTCGGCAAGCACCACGCACCACCATCACGGAGGAAGAGAGACATGACCCACCCCGCGTCCCCGCCCGACGAGGCGACCGCGCCGGTGCCCGCCGCCGCGCCGCAGCCCGCCGCCGCGGAGACCGCAGCACTGCCCGTCGCGGCCCCGGCCGTGACCGCGCCCCAGGCCGCCGCTCCGGCTGCCCAGCCCGTCGCCGCCCAGCCCGTTCCGGCGCAGGCCGTGCCCGCGCAGGCGGCACCCACCGCGGCGTACCCGGTCGCGCCGCAGCAGGCGTACCCCGCCGCGCCGCAGCAGGCGTACCCGGCGGCGGCCCAGCCCGCGGCCTACCCGGCCGGCTACGCCCCGGTCCCGGCGCAGCCGGAGGGCTACCCGGTGTCGGCGGTGCCGGTGTCGGCGTACCCGACCTCGGGCTACCCCGGCTACCCGGGTTACCCGGCCGCGGTGGCCGCGCCGCCGAAGAAGTCGAAGGCGACCCTGCTGCTGGCGATCGCCACCGGCCTGCTGGTGCTCGCCACCGGCGTGATGACCACGCTGTTCGTGCTGAAGTCCGGTGAGCTGAGCGACACCAAGGCCACGCTGACCCAGCAGGTCGCCGACCGCGACAAGACCATCGCGAACAAGGAGAGCGAGCTCTCCACGCAGAAGAACGTGCTCGACAGCACCAGGGACGACCTGGAGAAGTCCAAGCAGGACCTCGAGGGCGTGCAGAACGAGAACAAGGCCATGACCGGCTGCCTCGACAAGCTCGACGCGTTCTTCGCCTCCCCGAGCGAGTCCAAGCTCAAGGCCATGGACAAGGCCTGCAAGGCCTATCTCTGATCTCCCCACATCACTGAAGCTCCCGTCAGGCCGTCAGCGCGGCCAGGCGGGAGCTTCGGTCATGCGGAGACGGTCAGCGGTGGTCGCCGCGCCGCAGGGGGAGGGCCGAGACGCCGACCGGCGGCAGGCCCGCGGTGGAGGCCAGCAGGGCGCACCAGGCCGCGACGTGGCCCTCCAGGTGCAGGTCCAGCGGCGTCCAGGAGGCGCGCAGCTCCAGGTCGGTGGTGGGCGGCCCGTCGGCGGCCAGCGCGCCGAAGCGGCTGGAGATGGTCTGGGTCACCGTGCCGCCGATCGCGGCGTAGCCGGAGCTGTGCGCGTCGAGCGCGTCCACCAGCCAGCTCCAGCCCACCTGGGGCAGCAGCGGGTCGGTCGCCAGCTCGGGCTCCAGCTCCGCGGTGACGTACGTGACGAGCCGGGTGTCGCCCTCCCACGCCTCGTGGCCCGCCGGGTCGTGCAGCAGGATGAGCCGCCCGGTGGTGACCTCCTCGCCCCGGCGGAGCACGGTCGCGCCGAGGGCGAACGCGTACGGGGCGAGCCGGCTCGGCGCGGGCACCTCCTCCAGCGCGATCTCGTCCCGGGCCTGGGCGGCACGCAGCGCGGCGACGGCGCGCGTGAACGTCTCGGGGAGTACGGTCGTCAGCGCCATAGCCGTACCCTAGGGGGCGCCGGGACCGTTGTCCCGCTACGGCGCGCCGACAGCTCACATCCGTGCGACCCGTTCGGCGAGCGTTTTCCGCCCGGTGGCACGATGGCCTGGATGAGCAGCGCAGAGCAGACCAGTCCCGGGAGCCGCCCGACGGCGGGCTCCACCTTCGTCCGAGCGTGCCGCGGCGAGCCGGTCACGCACACGCCGGTGTGGTTCATGCGGCAGGCGGGGCGCTCCCTGCCGGAGTACCGCGAGCTGCGTGCGGGCGTACGCATGCTGGAGTCGTGCCGCCGCCCCGACCTGGTCACCGAGATCACCCTGCAGCCGGTGCGCCGCCACGGCGTGGACGCGGCGATCTTCTTCAGCGACATCATGGTGCCGCTCGACGCCGCCGGGGTCGACCTGGACATCGTGGCCGGCACCGGCCCCGTCGTCGCCGAGCCGGTCCGTACCATGGCCGACCTCGACCGGGTCCGCCCGCTCGACCCGGCCGCCGTGTCCTACGTGGACGAGGCGGTGCGGCTGCTGACCGCCGAGCTGGGGGAGACCCCGCTGATCGGCTTCGCGGGCGCGCCGTTCACGCTGGCCAGCTACCTGGTCGAGGGCGGCCCGTCGCGCAACCACACCCAGACCAAGGCGCTGATGTACGGCGACCCGGAGCTGTGGCACGCGCTGCTGGCCCGCCTGGCCGACATCACGCTGACCTTCCTCAAGGTGCAGATCGCCGCCGGGGTGAGCGCGGTGCAGCTGTTCGACTCCTGGGTCGGCGCGCTCTCCGAGGCCGACTACCGCGAGTACGTGCTGCCCCACTCGCGCGCCGTGCTGGAGGGCCTGACGGATGCGGGCGTGCCGCGCATCCACTTCGGGGTGGGCACCGCGCTGCTGCTGCCGGCCATGGCCCAGGCGGGCGCGGACGTGGTCGGCGTCGACTGGCGCACCCCGCTTGACCAGGCCGCCAAGCTGGTGCCCGGCCACCCGGTGCAGGGCAACCTCGACCCCGCGGTGCTGTTCGCGCCGTGGGAGGTCGTCGAGCGCGAGGTGCGCCGCATCCTGGCCGAGGGCCGCACCGCGCCCGGCCACGTGTTCAACCTCGGCCACGGCGTGCTCCCGGAGACCGACCCCACCGTGCTCACGCGCGTCGTCGAGCTGGTCCACGAGCTCAGCGCCCGATGACCGCGCACACCGTCGTCGTCGGGGGCGGGATCGCGGGCCTGGCTGCGGCGCTGCGCCTGTCGGCGGCGGGCCACCGGGTGACCGTGGTGGAGCAGTACGACCGCCTCGGCGGCAAGATCAGCACCCGGCCGGACGGGGTCGACACCGGGGCCGAGCAGTTCCTGATGCGCGACCCGGCGGGCGGCCCCAGCGGCGCGATGCGCCTGGTCGAGTCGCTGGGCCTGGCCGAGCGCCTGGTGCACCCCGTGGCGGGTGGCGCCGGTTTGTGGGTACGCGGCGCGCTGCGCCCGATGCCCACCGGCCACGTGATGGGCGTGCCCGGCCCGCAGACCACGCTCGACGGCGTGGCGGCGACGGCCGACCGGGACACCGACCGGGGCGCCCCTGTGCTGGCCCCGGGCGAGGACCGGGCGGTCGGCGCGGTGGTCCGAGAGCGCCTCGGCGACGAGGTCGTCGACCACCTCGTCGACCCGCTGCTCGGCGGCGTGTACGCGGGCAGCGCCGACGGCCTCTCCCTGGCCGCGACCATGCCCGCCCTGCACCGGGCGCTCGGCGAGCAGCACACCCTGCGTGAGGCGGTGGCCCGCACCACGGCCGCCAGCCGCGCCCACGGCTCCGGCGCCCCCGTCTTCGGCACCCTGCGCGGCGGCCTGAGCACGCTGATCGACGCCGCCGCCGCCGAACTGCGCGCCCGCGGCGCCGAGATCCGCACCGGCCTGCCCGTCCGCCGCCTCGAACGCGACGGCGCCGGCTGGGCCGTGTACGTCGGCGCGGCCGCCCCCGACGCCCCCACGAGCGCCCGCGGCCCCCGCCTGACCTGCGACGACGTCGTGCTGGCCGTCCCCGCCCGCCCCGCCTCCCGGCTGCTGCAGCCGGTCGCACCCGACGCCGCCGAGCTCGTCGGCACGCTCGACTACGCCAGCATCGGCCTGGTCACCCTGGAGCTGACCGGCGTCGAGCTGCCCACGCTGAGCGGCTTCCTGGTGCCCGCCGACCAGGGCCTGACCATCAAAGCCGCCACCTTCTTCAGTACCAAGTGGGCCCACCACGCCCGCCCCGGCGGCGTGCTGCTGCGCGCCAGCGTCGGCCGCCACGGCGAGCAGGCCGCGCTCCAGCGCCCGGACGCGGAGCTGGTGCAGGCCGCGCTCGCCGACCTCGGCACCGTGCTGGGCACGACGCTGCCCGCGCCCACGGCCGCCTCCGTCACCCGCTGGGGCGGGGGACTGCCCCAGTACGCCCCCGGTCACGTCGACCGGGTCGCCGCCGCGCGTGACCTGCTGAGCGGGCTCCCTCTCGCCCTGGCCGGCGCGGCGTTCGACGGCGTCGGCATCCCCGCCTGCGTCAACTCGGCCGAGCAGGCCGCCGTCCGGATTCTGGAAGGATCAGAGCAATGAGCGAGCAGGAACAGAGCAACGCCGCCCGGCTGCGCGAGCTGAACGACACCATCCGGTACACGATGTGGTCGGTGTTCCGCGCCAAGGCCCCGATGCCGTCGATCCGGTCCGAGGCGGCGAGCGAGGTCGAAGGGCTGTTCCAGCAGCTCGCCGAGAAGGACGTGACGATCCGCGGCGTGTACGACGTGGCCGGCCTGCGCGCCGACGCCGACGTGATGATCTGGTGGCACTCGTCCTCGGCCGACGCGCTGCAGGACGCGTACGGCCTGTTCCGGCGCACCGCGTTCGGCAAGTGCCTGACGCCGGTCTGGTCGCAGGCGGCCCTGCACCGCCCCGCCGAGTTCAACAAGAGCCACATCCCGGCGTTCCTGGCCGGCGAGGAGGCCCGCCGCTACGTCTGCGTCTACCCGTTCGTGCGCTCGTACGAGTGGTACCTGCTGCCCGACGCCGAGCGCCGCGAGATGCTCGCCGAGCACGGCAAGATGGCCCGCGGCTACCCCGACGTCCGCGCCAACACGGTCGCCTCGTTCGCCCTGGGCGACTACGAGTGGATGCTCGCCTTCGAGGCCGACGAGCTGCACCGCATCGTCGACCTGATGCGCGACCTGCGCGCCTCGACGGCCCGCCGCCACGTGCGCGAGGAGGTGCCGTTCTACACCGGCCGCCGCCGCTCGGTCGAGGAGATCGTCTCCTCCCTCCCGTAGGAACGCTCCCACGGCAAGGGCCGCGAGAAATCGAACGCAAACTGTAGGGCATCCCGTGCAACTGATTTGCACGATCGTGCCCTACACTTGCGTACCATGACGCGCAGACTCGCCGAAGTGGCGAAGTACGTGGGAGTGAGCACGGCCACCGTGAGCCGCGTGCTCAACGGCCGGCCCGGCATCTCCGAGGCCACCCGCACGGCCGTGCTCACCGCCCTGGACGTGCTCGGCTACGAGCGCCCGACGAAGCTGCGCGGCGAACGTGCACGTCTGGTCGGCCTCGTGCTGCCCGAGCTGCAGAACCCGATCTTCCCCGCCTTCGCCGAGGTCGTCGCGGGCGCACTGGCCAAGCGCGGCTTCACCCCCGTCCTGTGCACCCGCACCGCCGACGGCGTGGCCGAGTCCGACTACGTCGACATGCTCCTGGAGCAGCAGGTCTCCGGCGTCATCTTCGCCGGCGGCAACTACGCCCAGGCCGACGCCGAGCACGAGCACTACCGCCGCCTCCTCGACCGCGGCCTGCCCGCCATACTGGTCAACGCCGGCATCGAGGACCTCGGCTTCCCCCGCGTCTCCGCCGACGACGCCGTAGCCACCGAACAGGCCTACAACCACCTGGCCTCCCTCGGCCACGACCGCGTCGGCCTCATCCTCGGCCCCCCCGACCACATGCCCTCCCAGCGCAAGCGCCAGGCCTTCCCCGGCCCCGACGACCTCGTCGAGCGCACCATCTTCTCCATGGAGGGCGGCCACGCCGCGGCGGCAAGGCTCATCGGCCGAGGCGTGACCGGCATCATCTGCGCCAGCGACGTCCTCGCCCTAGGCGCCGTCCGCGGCGCCCGCCGCCTCGGCCTCACCGTCCCCGGCGACATCTCCCTCGTCGGCTACGACGACTCAGCGGTGATGACCTGCACCGACCCACCCCTCACCACCGTCCGCCAGCCCATCGAAGCCATGGGCCAGGCCGCCGTAGCCCTCCTGGTCAGCGAAATCGCCGGCAACGTAGTCCCCGCCGACGAACTCCTCTTCGAAACCGAACTCGTAGTCCGCGGCTCCACCGCCGCCGTAACCCCCACGGCCCCCCGCGTCCCCGCCCAGGCCCGCACCGCCGACTGACCCCACCCCTCCGCCCGCCCCGCCCCCTTGATCGTCCAACTTGCCAGGCAAGTGGGCAAAAGCGCGCGCAAGATACCCCCAAGTGCCAGGCAAGTCAGACGATCATGCGGCCGCGCCGGACCCCCGACGCACCGCCGACCAGCTACACGCACCGCGTACCAACACAGGCCCTGTCGCCGCCAGCGACGGGGCCTGTCCCATTCCCCGGGCCCGCGCCTTCACGAGGCCCGGTTTGTCCGTTTCAGCGGACGATGATCGCCACTTCGTGTCCAACCCTAAGGCCAGACCCCACTTCCCGACACGAACTCGCGATCAAGACAGCACCGCCCCACCACCAGCGCCCCAGCCGCGCTGAAACGTTGCGTAAACGCACCCGCGAACCCCACCCCCACCGTCCTCGGCGCCGCCCTTCACCCCCCACGCCACCGCAACTGACGGCAGAACGCCACCTTCCCACCACTGACCTGCACGTTCATGACTTCCGTGCACCCACTCCGCAACAACCAACCGCAAAGACACGACAGCATGCCGAGATGATTGCGAAACCATCTCGACACATCCCCCGTGAGCCCCGCCACACACATCCCTTGCAGCACAGACACCACCCCGCCACACGACAACGTCCCGTCGAAATTTTGCGTAACTATCTTGATACCTTGCGGCAATGAGTCGCCATCGCTACAGTGACTTCACGTAAGCCTGACCTTGGAAAATGCGAGGCAGGTCACACGGAAGCCAGCGCAACAAAACGACGCCGCCGCGGACACCTCTCGCCGCGGTTCACGTAGATCAAGATTCCTGTTCCCGAAGGGATGGACAGATGTCCGTACCGCACTTCCGGAGGGTCGCCGCGATCGCGCTCGCGGCCGGCCTGGGACTGGGCCTCGCGGCCTGCTCCACCAAGGGCGATGACGAGGCTGACGCCGCCGGCAAGACCATCATCACGGTGGACTGCATGCCGGTCGGCGCGCAGAAGAACCTGCTGCAGGCCTGGAACGACGACGTCAAGGCGTTCGAGGCGGCCAACCCCGACATCAAGATCAAGAGCGTGTCGGTCGGCACCCAGTGCGCCAACCCGCCGGACTTCACCGCCCGCCTCAACGGCGGCTCGATGACCGACGTGTTCTACGGCTACATGACCGACGTGCAGCAGGTCATCGACTCCGGCCAGGCGATGGACATCACCGCCTACGCCAACAAGGACAACATCCCCACCTGGGACGACGTCCTGGCGGACGCCAAGAACACGTTCACCAAGGACGGCAAGGTCTGGGGCATCCCGACCAAGAACTACTCGATGGGCCTGGTCTACAACAAGACGCTGTTCGCCAAGGCCGGCCTGGACCCGAAGAGCCCGCCGAAGACGTGGGCCGAGGTCCGCGACGCCGCCAAGAAGATCGCGGCGCTCGGTGACGGCGTCGCCGGCTACGGCGAGTACAGCTCGGGCAACACCGGCGGCTGGCACTTCACCGCCGAGCTGTTCTCCCAGGGCGGCACCCCGGTGTCGGCCGACGGCAAGAAGGCCGACTTCAACAACGACATGGGCAAGAAGGTTCTGCAGAACCTCAAGGACATGCGCTACGCCGACAACAGCATGGGCTCGCGCCAGCTGCTCGGCTGGGGCGACCTGCTGACGCTGGCCGGTGCCGGCAAGGTCGGCATGTTCGTGGGCGCGCCGGACGCGACCACCGCGATCGTGACCCAGTTCCAGGGCAAGTACGAGGACTGGGCGATGGGCCCGATGCCCGGCCAGGACGGCCCGGCCAAGGGCACGCTGGGCGGCGGTGAGGGCTACTTCTTCAAGGCGGGCCTCTCCGAGGACCAGATCAAGGCCGGTCTGAAGTGGCTGGCGTTCGAGAAGCTCACCCCGGGCAAGGGCCAGTTCGACTACGTCCGCGCCAAGGGCCTGGGCGAGCAGGTGGGTCTCCCGCAGCCGCAGCTGTTCACCCCGGGCAGCGCGTCGCAGAAGGCCGAGTTCGACCTGCGTAAGGCGAACGGCAACATCGCGCCGGAGGACTTCGCCGCCTTCGAGAACAACCCGGTCCCGATCAAGTTCGAGCCGGCCAACGCGCAGGGCATCTACGCGATCCTCGACAGCGCCATGTCGGCGATCCTGACCAACCCGAACGCGAACGTCGACGCAGAGCTGAAGAAGGCCGAGGAGAAGGTCAACCAGCTCCTCGCGCAGGCCGCCAAGTAATCAGACGGCGGGGGGCCGGCCCGGCGCCGGCCCCCCGCCCTCCGCGCGGACCTGACCTCACCCTTTCCCTCGGGAGTGAAGACATGGCGATCGCCACCGTTCCGGGCACCGGCATCGACGTCGGCAGCCAAGCGCCCCAGCCGCCCGCGGATCCACGCCGGGCCCGGCGCAACCGCCGTATCAAGGACAATCTGACCGGATACGGGTTCCTGGCCGGCGCGGTCATCTGCTTCGCCTTCTTCTCCTGGTACCCGATGATCCGCGGCGTCGTGATGAGCTTCCAGCGGACCCGGCGTGGTGAGACCACGTGGGTGGGCTGGGACAACTACGACCGCATCATCAACGACCCGAGCTTCTGGATCGCCTGGAAGAACACCCTCTACTTCACGGTGCTGGCGCTGATCCTCGGCTACGCGGTCCCCTTCTTCCTGGCGGTGCTGCTCAACGAGTTCCGGCACGCCAAGGGTTACCTGCGCGTGCTGGTCTACCTGCCGGTGATGCTGCCGCCCGCGTCGGCGCTGTTCCTGTTCAAGTACCTGGCGTACGACCCGAGCGACGCGGGCCTGTTCAACGCGATGCTGAAGGCGGTGGGCCTGCCCACCTCGCAGTGGATGCAGTCGGCCGACATGACGATGCCGGCCATGGTGCTCGCCTCGACCTGGATGAACATGGGCGGCGCGATCCTCATCTACCTCGCCGCGCTGCAGAACATCCCCGGCGAGCTGTACGAGGCGGCCGAGCTGGACGGCGCGGGCATCTGGCGGCGGATCACCAACGTGACCATCCCGCAGACCCGGCTGATCCTGTCGCTGATGGCGATGCTCCAGGTCGTCGCGACGATGCAGCTGTTCATCGAGCCGCTGATCCTGGCCAACGGCGCCGGTACGCAGGACTCGGCCACCTCGGTCGTGTACCTCATCTACCAGCACGGCTTCTTCCAGAACGACCTCAACGGCGCGGCGGCGCTGGGCGTGATCATGCTCGTGGCGCTGATCGGCTTCTCCGCCGTGTACGCCCGGCTGAACGCGAAACAGGACTAGGGGACGAGTCATGGCGCAGATTTCCGAGACCCGGTCACTGATCTCCTTCGCGCAGGTCTCCCGGGGCCGCGGCAAGGCGATCTACTGGAGCCTGCTCATCACCGTGCTGATCGTCTTCACGCTGGTCTTCATCGGCCCGCTGTACTGGATGGTCACCGGCGCGCTGAAGTCCAGCCCGGAGCTGGCGCAGACGCCGCCGACGCTGTGGCCGAGCGACCCGCAGCCGGCGAACTACTCCGACGCGTGGGAGCGGCTGGCCCTGGCCAAGCTGCTGTTCAACACGGTCTACTACGCGCTGGGCGCGCTGGCGTTCCAGCTGGTGCTGGACACGGCGGCGGCGTACGCGCTGTCCAAGCTGCGGCCCCGGTTCGGCAACATCGTGCTGGGCGCGATGCTGGCCACGCTGATGATCCCCGCGATGGTGCTGATCATCCCGCAGTACGTGACCGTGATCGACATGCCGATCCTGGACATCAGCCTGATCGACTCGCCGTTCGCGATCTGGCTGCCCGCGGTCGCCAACGCGTTCAACATCTTCCTGCTGAAGCGGTTCTTCGACTCGATCCCCGAGGATCTGATGTCGGCGGCGACGATGGACGGCGCGGGGTCGATGCGCATCCTGTGGTCGATCATCCTGCCGATCTCACGGCCGATCCTGGGCGTGGTGTCCATCTTCGCGGTGACCGCGGTCTGGAAGGACTTCCTCTGGCCGGCGCTGGTCATGCCCTCACCAGAGACGCGCACCATCAGCGTCGGCATCTACGCCTTCTCCGGCGGCACGCCGCAGAACGTGGTCGTCGCGGCAGCGGTGATCGCCGCGATCCCGACGATCATCTTCTTCCTGATCTTCCAGCGGAGCATCATGTCCGGCCTCACCGCCGGCGGCCTCAAGGAGTAGCCGGGCCGCCCGGTCCGCTCCGCCCGTTCCATCTCCAGTTTCGCGTTCCCGTAAGAGGAAGCAGGTATCTCTCGTGGTTGACATCGGAGCCATCGCGCCGAGGGGGGTGCGCCCGGCGACGGACGCCTGGTGGCGTGACGCCGTCATCTACCAGGTCTACGTCCGCAGCTTCGCCGACGGCAACGGCGACGGGGTGGGCGACCTGGCCGGCGTGCGCGCGCACCTGCCGTACCTGAGGGACCTGGGCATCGACGCCATCTGGTTCAACCCGTTCTACGTGTCGCCGCAGGCCGACGGCGGCTACGACGTCAGCGACTACCGCAACATCGACCCCATCTTCGGCGACCTGGCCGAGTGCGAGGAGATGATCCGGGAAGCGCACGCGCTGGGCATCCGCGTCATCGTCGACGTGGTCCCCAACCACTGCTCCGACCAGCACCCCTGGTTCCAGGCGGCGCTGGCGGCCGGGCCCGGCTCGCCCGAGCGCGACCTGTTCTGGTTCCGGCCCGGCCGGGGCGAGCACGGCGAGCTGCCCCCGACGGACTGGACGTCGAACTTCGGCGGCGGCACCTGGACCCGGGTCGCCGACGGCGAGTGGTACCTGCACCTGTTCGACGGCGCGCAGCCCGACTGGAACTGGGACCACCCGGCCGTCCGCGAGGAGCACGAGAACGTGCTGCGCTTCTGGTTCGACCGGGGCGCCGACGGCATCCGCATCGACTCGGCCGGCCTGCTCATCAAGGACCCGAACCTGCCCGAGGTGGGCACCACCGAGCGGCACCCGTTCGAGGACCTCGACGAGGTGCACGACGTGTACCGGGCCTGGCGGCGCATCGCGGAGGAGTACGGCGGCCGCGCGCTGATCGGCGAGGTGTGGATGCCCGACATCGAGCGCTTCACCAACTACCTGCGCCCCGACGAGATGCACACGGCGTTCAACATGAACTTCCTGTGCAGCGCCTGGGACGCGCCGAAGCTGCGCGAGGTCGTGGACGACACGCTCGGCTCGCACGCGCCCGTGAACGCGCCCGCGACCTGGGTGCTGTCCAACCACGACGTGACCCGCCACGTCAGCCGGTACGGCCGCGAAGAGACCTCGTTCTCGTTCAAGGGGCGCACCCACGACACCCCGGTGGACCTGGAGCTGGGCACCCGCCGCGCCCGCGCCGCGATCATGCTGGCGCTCGCGCTGCCCGGCTCGGCATACCTCTACCAGGGCGAGGAGCTGGGCCTCTGGGAGGTCGAGGACATCCCGGCCGAGCTGAAGCAGGACCCGATGTGGCACCGCACCGCCGGGGCCGACCCGGGCCGCGACGGCTGCCGGGTGCCGCTGCCCTGGTCGGGCGCGGAGGCGCCGTTCGGGTTCAGCCCCGAGGGCGCGGCCGAGAAGCCCTGGCTGCCGCAGCCGGCCGCGTGGAAGGCGTACACCGCCGAGGCGCAGACCGGCGACCACGGCTCGATGCTGGAGCTGTACCGCCGCCTGCTGGGCCTGCGCCACAACGAGCCCGCGCTCGGCGACGGCCCGATGTCCTGGCTGGACAGCGATCCGCAGGTGCTGTCGTTCCGCCGCCCCGGCCCGGACGGCCTCGACGTGATCTGCGTGGTCAACCTCGCCGAGTCGCCGGTCGAGCTGCCCGCCCACGCGGCGGTGCTGATCGCCAGCGGCCCGCTGGACGGCACCCGCCTGCCCACCGACACCGCGGTCTGGCTCCGCCCCGCCTGACCGCTCACCCCGAACCGACGCCCAGCGGGCCCGAAAGGAGCCCGAAAGCTCAGCATCGCCAAGGCCGTGGCGGCGCGACCCCCACCCCGCGCCGCCTCAACCGCTCCGGTCCCCCCGTCCCACACCGGAAGGCAACACAGGCAATGAACGAGCACAGCAGTCCCCGTACCCGAACGAGAAACCCGCGCCGCACCGGGCTGGCAGCCGTGGCCGCCGGCTCGGTGCTGGCCGCCGCCGGCCTGGTGGCGGTCACCGCCGGCGCCCTGCTCCCGTCCCCGGCCCAGGCCGCGTCGCTGTCCCCGCTGGCCGTGCCCGGCCGCGGAGCGACGGTGGCGTTCACCGAGTTCGAGGCCGAGGAGCAGCCGACCAACGGCACGATCCTGGCGCACTCCCGCTACTACGGCCAGCTCGCCTCGGAGGCCTCGGGCCGCCAGGCGGTCACCCTGGACGCGGTGGGGGAGTACGTCGAGTTCACCCTCACCAAGCCCGCCGACGCGATCAACTTCCGGTACAGCCTGCCGGACAACGCCGCGGGCACCGGCCGCGACGCCACCATCGACCTGCGGGTCAACGGCAACTTCCTCAAGAGCGTGCCGGTGACCTCGAAGTACGGCTGGTTCTACGGCGGCTACCCGTTCAACAACAACCCGGGCGACACCAACCCGCACCACTTCTACGACGAGCAGCGCAGCCTGCTCGGCAGCACGTACCCGATCGGCACGAAGATCCGGCTCCAGGTGAACTCGACGGCGCAGTCGCCGAGCTTCACCATCGACCTGGCCGACTTCGAGGTCGTCGGCGGTCCGAAGAGCAAGCCCGCCAACGCGATCGACGTGGTGGCCGACTTCGGCGCCGACCCCAACGGCGGCACCGCCGACAACACGGCCAAGTTCCAGGCCGCCGTCGACGCCGGTAAGGCGCAGGGCCGGGTCGTCTGGATCCCCGCGGGCACCTACACCGTCTGGGACCACATCGTGGTCGACGGGGTGACCCTGCAGGGCGCGGGCATGTGGCACAGCGTGCTGACCGGCCGCCACCCCACCAACCGCAACCGCGCGGTCGGCGTCTACGGCAAGTACGTGGCCGGCGGCGGCTACGGCGGCGAGATCCGGTCGCACGAGGCGGGCGGCCCGAGCCGCAACGTCACCCTCAAGGACTTCGCGATCATCGGCGACATCCGCGAGCGGGTGGACAACGACCAGGTCAACGCCATGGGCGGGGCCATGACCAACTCGGTGGTCGACAGCGTGTGGATGCAGCACACGAAGGTCGGCGCCTGGATGGACGGCCCGATGGACAACTTCACCATCAAGAACAGCGTGATCCTGGACCAGACCGCCGACGGCGTGAACTTCCACACCGGCGTCACGAACTCCACGGTGACCAACACGTTCGTCCGCAACACCGGCGACGACGGCCTGGCCATGTGGCCCGAGCGGATCCCGAACGTCAACAACACGTTCTCGTTCAACACGGTCGGCGTCACGATCCTGGCGAACAACATCGTGTCGTACGGCGGCCGGGACATCAAGATCACGGACAACGTGGTCGCGGACACCATCACCAACGGCGGCGGCATCCACATCGGCAACCGCTACCCGGGCGTCAACTCGGGCCAGGGCACGGCCGTGGCGGGCACCTTCACCGTCGCCCGCAACACCCTGATCCGCACCGGCAACTCCGACTACAACTGGAACTTCGGCGTCGGCGCGATCTGGTTCTCGGGCCTGAACGAGCCGATCAACGGCGCGACCATCAACATCACCGACACCGACATCCTGGACAGCTCGTACGCGGCGCTGCACTGGATCGAGGGCGGCGCGACCGGGATCCACTTCAAGAACGTGCGGATCATCGGCGCGGGCACGTACGCACTCCAGGTGCAGTCGCAGGGCCAGGCCACGTTCGAGAACGTGACCGCGTCCGGCATCGCGCAGAGCAACCCGATCCACAACTGCGTGGGCCCGTCGTTCCAGATCACCCAGATCGGCACCAACTCCGGCTGGTACGCCAACCCGCCCGCCTGCACCGGCATCTGGCCGACGCCGGTGTGGACCGGCGGCCCGACCACGCCGCCGAGCAACAGCCCGCCGCCGCCCAGCTCCCCGCCGCCGCCGTCGGCGCAGCTGAGCCTGAGCACCTCGAACCTGGTCTTCGGCACCCAGAACGTGGGCACCACCAGCGCCGCGCAGACGGTCACGGTGAGCAACCCGGGCTCGGTCGCGGTCAGCCTGAGCGGCGTCGCCGTCAGCGGTGACTTCGCCCGGACCACCACCTGCGGCGCGACGCTCAACCCGGGCGCCAATTGCACGGTCTCGGTGACGTTCACGCCGACCGCCACGGGCACCCGCAACGGGCAGCTGTCCGTCGGCAGCAACGCGCAGGGCAACCCGCACGTGGTGAACCTGACCGGCTCCGGCTTCAACCCCAACGGCAACCTCGCCGCGGGCCGCCCGGCCACCGCGACCAGCCAGACGCAGTCGTACGCCCCCGGCAACGCGGTCGACGGCGACGTGAACACGTACTGGGAGAGCGCCAACAACGCCTTCCCGCAGTCGATCACGGTGGACCTGGGTGCGAGCGTCAACGTCAACCAGGTCGTGCTGAAGCTGCCGCCGTCGTGGGGCACCCGCACCGAGACCCTCCAGGTGCTCGGCTCGACGGACGGCTCGAACTTCAGCAGCCTCGCCGGTTCGGCCGGCTACACCTTCAACCCGGCCACCGGCAACAGCGCGACGATCAACTTCACCGCCGCGTCTCGCCGCTACGTCCGGGTGACGGTCACCGGCAACACCGGCTGGCCCGCGGGCCAGTTCAGCGAGTTCGAGGTGTACGGCAACGGCACCCCGCCCCCGCAGACCCCGGCGATCGGCCTGTCCACCTCCAGCCTGGCGTTCGGCAACCAGACCGTGAACAGCACCAGCGGCGCGCAGACGGTGACGGTGACCAACACCGGCACGGCGTCGGCGACGCTCGGCGCGGTCAACGTGACCGGCGACTACGCCCGCAGCACCACCTGCGGCTCCGCGCTGGCGGCGGGCGCGTCCTGCACCATCTCGGTGACGTTCACGCCGACCGCCGCCGGGACCCGCTCGGGCACGGTCAGCTTCACCAGCAACGCGCCGGGCAGCCCGCACACGGTCAACCTGGCCGGCAACGGCGTCGTCGCGAACACCAACCTGGCGCTCAACCGCCCGGTGACCGAGAGCGGCCACGCCGACGTGTACGGCGCGGGCAACGCGGTCGACGGCAACGCCAACTCCTACTGGGAGTCGCTGAACAACGCCTGGCCGCAGACGATCACGGTGGACCTCGGCGCGACGACCTCGGTCTCGCGGATCGTGCTGAAGCTCCCGCCCGCGACCGCCTGGGCCACCCGTACCCAGACCCTCTCGGTCCTGGGCAGCACCAACAACTCCTCCTACACCACGGTCAAGGCCTCCGCGGGCTACGTCTTCAACCCGTCCTCGGCCAACACCGTCACCATCACCTTCGCCGCGACCAGCCAGCGCTACCTGCGCCTGAGCTTCACCGGCAACACGGGCTGGCCCGCCGGCCAGCTCTCCGAGTACGAGGTCTACGCCTCGTAACCCGAACCCCGGTGGGGAGGGTGAGCGGCCCTCCCCACCGGCTTTACGAAAGGAAGGGCACCTTCTTAACGCTATGCGTAGAGGAAGGTGCCCTTCTTAACGGTTCAGCCCACGGCTCCCGGCCCGTTGCGTGATCCGGTCCACCGGTTCGCCGGGCGTACGCACCGACGGCGGCCGGTTACAGTAACCGGCGTGACGCGCAGACTCGCCGAAGTGGCGAAGTACGTGGGGGTGAGCGAGGCGACGGTGAGCCGTGTCCTCAACGGCAAGCCCGGCATCTCCGAATCGACTCGCACCGCCGTGCTGACCGCCCTGGACGTGCTCGGCTACGAGCGGCCCACCAAGCTGCGCGGGGAGCGGGCGCGCCTGGTCGGCCTCGTGCTGCCCGAGCTGCAGAACCCGATCTTCCCGGCGTTCGCCGAGATCGTGGCGGGGGCGCTGGCGCAGCGCGGCTTCACCCCGGTGCTGTGCACCCGCACCGAGGAGGGCGTGGCCGAGTCGGCGTACGTCGACATCATGATGGAGCAGCAGGTCTCCGGCGTGATCTTCGCGGGCGGCCTGTACGCGCAGGCCGACGCCGAGCATGAGCACTACCACCGGCTGCGCCAGCGCGGCCTGCCCGTGGTGCTGGTCAACGCGGCGATCGACGGCCTGGGCTTCCCGATCGTGGCGGCCGACGACACGGTCGCGGTGGACCAGGCGTACGGCCACCTGTCCTCGCTCGGCCACACCAAGATCGGCCTGCTGCTGGGCCCGGCCGACCACGTGCCCTCGGCCCGCAAGCTGGCCGCGTTCAAGCAGCGCACCGGGCAGGCCAAGCCGCCGGTGGCGCGCACCATCTACTCGATGGAGGCCGCGCAGGCCGCCGCGGTCCGGCTGATCAAGGACGGGGTGACCGGCCTGATCTGCGCCTCCGACGTGTTCGCCCTCGGCGCGGTGCGCGCGGTGCGCCGGATGGGGCTGCGCGTGCCGGAGGACATCTCGGTGGTCGGCTACGACGACTCGCTGTTCATGGCCTGCACCGACCCGCCGCTGACCACGGTGCGCCAGCCCATCGGTGCGATGGGCCAGGCCGCGGTGGCCATGCTGGTGTCCCAGGTCGACGGCGGCGAGGTCGCGCCGGACGAGTACCTGTTCGACCCCGAGCTGGTGGTCCGCGCCTCGACCGCGGTCGTCCGCCCCTCCTGATCCCCGCGCCTGGCCGAAGGGCGGTCAGCCGCGCCGCATGGGGACGTGCGGGATGCCGTCCTCGAGGAACTCCGGGCCGCTGGGCGCGAAGCCGTATTTGGCGTAGAACCGCTGCAGGTGCGCCTGCGCGTCCAGCACGGCCGGGGCGTCGCCGACCACGGCGAGCGCCACGGTGAGCAGCTGCCCGGCCAGGCCGTCGCCGCGCGCCTCGGGGGCGGTCACCACACGGCCGATGCGGTACACCATGCCGTCCGGCGTGTCGTCGGTGAGCAGGCGCAGGTAGGCGACCGGCTTGCGGTCGACCTCGTACCACAGGTGCCGGGTGCCGGGCTCGGTGTCGCGTCCGTCCAGGTCGGGGTAGGGGCAGTCCTGCTCCACGACGAACACGTCCACGCGCAGCTTGAGCAGGGCGTACAGGGTGGCGGCGTCCAGGTCGTGGAAGCTCGCGGTGCGGAAGATCATGGTCGTTGCCGGGATCACCGTTGAATCGTATGCGGTGAAACGGCTCACCCTCACTTTCGGCCGCGACCCTTCGTGATCCAGTATTTAGACCGACCGGTCAGTTCAAAAACTTTTCGGAGGGTACGCGTGGAGGCGGCACTGCTGGAGGCAGAGGGGCTCGGAGTGCGTACCCGCCAGGGCTGGGTCTTCCGCGACCTGGACCTGCGCGTCGGCGCGGGGGAGCTGGTCGCGCTCACCGGGCCCGCGGGCGGCGGCCGTACCAGCGCCCTGCTCGCGCTCGGCGGCCGCTTCCGCTTCACGCACGGCCGGGTCACCGGCCCGGGGCGCACGGCATTCGGCCTGGTCCCCGGCGTCAACGAGCCCGAACCGGCGCTCACCGTCGCCGAGCACCTCGGCGAACGGCTGCGCCTGCTCGGCCGCGCCCGCCCCTGGCACCGCCTGCGCCGCCTCACCGCCGGCCCGCTGCTGGCCGACCTGCCCCCGGGCATCGCACCCGGCACCCTCGCCCGCGACCTCGCCCCGCTCGACCGGCACCGACTGATGATCAGGCTCGCCCTGCTGGAGGACCCCGACGTGCTGCTCCTCGACGACCTCGACGTGTCCCTGACCCCCGCCGAGACGCGGACCCTCCTCAGCGAACTCGACGCCACCGGCCGCGCCGCCGTCTTCACCTGCCGCGGCCCCGAAACCCTCACCGCTACGCGGTTAGGAAGGGCACCTTCTACTACGGAATCCGATAACAAGGTGCCCTTCCTTTCTCTGGTGGGGGTGGGGCGGTGAGCCTCGGGAGGCTGGAGCTGCGGCGGTTCCGGCGGCACCGGATGACGCGGGCCGCGCTCGTCGTGCTCACGCTGGTGCCGCTGCTGTACGGGGCGCTGTACCTGTGGGCGTTCTGGGATCCGTACGGCAACATGCACCGCATCCCGGTGGCGCTGGTGCTGCAGGACCGGGAGGCGACCGACCCGGACGGCGCGGCCGTGCACGCCGGACGTGATCTGGCCGAGGAGCTGGAGCAGCGGCAGGTGTTCGGCTGGCACCGGGTCGACGCGGCCGCCGCCGAGGCCGGGCTGCGCGACGGCACGTACCAGCTCGCTCTGCGCATCCCGGCGGACTTCTCGGCGGCGCTGGTCACCGGGCCCGACCCGGCGGCGGACGCGCGGGCCGGGCAGCTCACCGTGGTCAGCGACGACGCGGTCAACTACATCTCCGGCATGCTGGCCCGCAGCGCGTTCACCGAGATCCGGGCGGCGGCGGCCGAGTCAGCGGCGGGGAAGTACTTCGACGGCATGCTGATCGGGTTCACCGACCTCAAGTCCGCGCTGGGCGAGGCCGCCGACGGGGCGGACGCGCTGTCGGACGGGGCAGGGAAGGCCAGGGACGGTGCGGGAGCGCTGGCCGACGGGGCGGGCGACGCTGCGGCCGGTGCGGGCACGCTGGCCGACGGGCTGGCGCAGGCCGAGTCCGGCTCGCGGACGCTGGCCGCCGGGCTGGCCACGCTGGAGGCCGGATCGGCGCAGCTCGCCGACGGGGCGGCCCGTGCGGCGGCGGGCGGGCAGCAGCTCGCGTCCACCGTGGACCGCGCGGCCGACCGGGTGGAGCCCGTGCTGCGTGAGCATGCGGGCACCATCGAGCGGGGCGCGACCGCCGTCGCCGACGCCGCGCAGGCGCTCGCCGAGCACCTCGACCTGCTGCCGGGGCTGGCCGAGCAGGCGGTGCGGCGTACCGGCGAGGTCGTCTCGTCCCTGGACGCGCTGGCCGCGGCGCACCCGGAGCTGCGCGACGACCCGGCCTTCACCGCGGCCCGCCGGGCCGCGCAGGCCGCCGCGGACACCGCCCGCGACCTGGACCGGCGGCTGGACGAGGCCGGGCTGCCCGAGGTGCGGGCGAAGCTGCTGGCCGTCGCCGCGACCGCGCGTGAGGTGGCGAAGGCCGCACCGCACCTGGCCGACGACGTCGCGGCCGCCCGGCGCAGCGTCGACGAGCTGGCCACGGGGCTGGCCGCGCTGTCCACCGGCGCCGACCGGCTGCACGGCGGCATCGCGGAGGCGTCCACCGGGGCGAAGTCGCTGCACGGTGGGCTCTACCGGCTGTCCACCGGCGCGCGGCAGCTCGACGGGGGGCTGACCGCGCTGTCCGGCGGCGCGGGCAAGCTGGCCGCGGGCCTGGCCAAGCTCGACGACGGCGCCCGCGAGCTGGCCTCCGGCCTGAGCGACGGCGCGGCCGAGGTGCCGGGGTACGACGCCGACAGCCGCGCGGAGCGTGCCGGGGTGCTGGCCGCGCCGGTGACGCTGGACCGCGACGTACGCCACGCGGCCGCCGCCTACGGCACCGGGTTCGCGCCGTACTTCCTGGCCCTGGCGCTGTGGGTGGGCGCGATGCTCACCTTCATGCTGCTGCGGCCGATCACCCGGCGGCACCAGATGACCGGCGCGCCCGCCTGGCGCGTGGCGCTGGCCGGCTGGCGGCCCGCCGTCGCCGTCGGCGTCGCCCAGGCCACGGCGCTGTACGGCGTACTGCGCCTGGCCCTCGGGCTGGCGCCGGTGCACCCGTGGGGCATGTACCTCTACCTGCTCGCCACCGTGCTGGCGTTCACGGCGGTGCTGCAACTGCTCGGCGCGGCGCTGGGCCCCTCCGGCCGGGTCGCCGCGCTGATCCTGCTGATGCTCCAGCTCACCGGCTCCGGCGGCACCTACCCCGTCGCCACCAGCCCCGCCTTCTTCCAGGCGATCCACCCGTACCTGCCGATGACCTACGTCGTCGACGGCCTGCGCCACCTCATCCTCGGCGGCTCGTCCGACACGGTCCTGACCGGCGTCCTCGTCCTGCTCGGGGTCACGGCGCTGGCCCTCACCCTCACCACCCTCACCGCCGCCCGCACCCGCCGCCTCACCCCCGACAAACTCCACCCCGCGCTCCCCCTGTAACCCGGCCGTCTTTCTGCGTCGATCATGAACTTATGGCACGGTTCGGCGGCGTGTCGGCGGCACAACTTCATGATCGATTTGGGATCGGGCGGGGGTGGGGCAGGATGGGGCGGGTGGATGGGCGGACGGCGCGGCGGGACGCGACCAGGCAGAAGCTGTTCGAGGCGACCATGGCGCTCATCGCCGAGCAGGGGTTCTCGGACACGACGGTGGATCAGATCGCCGAGCGGGCCGGGGTCGCCAAGGGGACGGTGTACTACAACTTCGCGTCCAAGACCGTGCTGTTCGAGGAGCTGCTGCGGTATGGGGTGGGGCTGCTCACCGCCGACTTCCAGGCGGCGGTGGCGGACCGGGCGCCCGCCGACGCGATCGCCGCGCTGGTGCGCGCCGAGCTGGGCTTCATCCAGCGCTACCGGTCGTTCGCGCAGCTGCTGCTGTCGGAGATGTGGCGCACCCACCGCGACTGGCAGCAGACGCTGCTCCTGCTGCGCGAGGAGGCGATCTCGGTGATCGCGGGCACGCTGCAGCAGGGCGTGGACAGCGGGGACTTCGCCGCCGACCTCGACGTACGCCTGTCCGCGTCCGCTCTCTTCGGCGTCTGCCTCGTCGTCGCCCTGGACTGGCTCGTCTTCACCCCCGAACGCCCCATCGAACAGGTCGAGGCGGCGGTCCTGGCCATCGTCCGCAGCCGCGCCGCAACGCAAGGAAGGGCACCTTCTTAACGCTATTCGTAGTAGAAGGTGCCCTTCTTAACCTCTCGCAGGTGACGGAGCCGGGTGGCTGGCATACTCACCGATCATGGTGCTGTCGCGGGGCTGGTCGGTGTTCCTGATGCTGGTCGGGGTGTGGACCTGGGTGATCTGGCCCCGCTTCGCCGTAGCGATCTGGAACGACCCGCGGGCGTGGTCGGCCGGTGTCGTGGGCGAGGGCGCACCGACGAGCTTCCTGTGGGTGCACGCGCTGCTCATCGCGGCGTCGCTGGCGCTCGGGACCACGGTCGGCGTGCTGGGGATCAAGGGCTGGCGGGCGAGCCGGGCGGCACGCTAGATCGCCCGCACCGCCGGCGTCCGCTGCGGAGGCGGCCCGCTTCCGTGGACCTGTCCGGAGGGCGGCCTGGCTCGTCGGGCGGCCTACCCAGGCAGGTGGCAGACGGCTTCGACGTTGTTGCCGTCGCGGTCGCGGACGAAGGCGCCGAAGTAGTCGGCGTGATACTCCGGCCACAGGCGGGGCGCGTGCAGCACCTCCGCGTCGGCGGCCACGGCGGCGTCGAAGAACGCCTGCACGGCCGCCCGGTCCGGCGCGGCGAACGCGATGTGCGCCTCGCGCGCGAAGCCCTCCGTCGTGACCGGACCGAGCCAGAACACCGGCCGGTCCGTGCCGTATCCGATGACGTCGCCGAACTCCAGCAGACGCCGCCCGCCGAGCGGGGCGAGCACGGTGTCGTAGAAGTACGCGGCGGCCGCGACGTCGGCGACCTGGATCGACAGGTGATCGAGCATGCCCGTCACCCTAGACCCGCCCGGCTGCGCCGAACGCGGACCCGCCGGGCTGCTCCGGCAGCGGACCGGCCGGGTTGGTCCGGTGGCGGATCCGCCGGGCTGCTTTGGCGGCGGACCGGCCGGGCTGCTTCGGTGGCGGACCGGCCGGGCTGCTCCGGCAGCGGACCCGCCGGACTGCTCTGGAAGCGATGATCGCTATCTCGTGTCGAAACCTTGTGTCAGACCGCACCTTCTGACACGAACCGGCGATCAACACCCCGCCACCCGCCAGGCACGACGCCGGCGA